>NZ_JBWKWL010000011.1:0-2957 GCF_059422205.1 Bacillus sp. GW821-FHT01G09 | reverse complement strand
TGGTTAAGTCCTCGATCGATTAGTATCTGTCAGCTCCATGTGTCGCCACACTTCCACCTCAGACCTATCAACCTGATCATCTTTCAGGGATCTTACTTCCTTGCGGAATGGGAAATCTCATCTTGAGGGGGGCTTCATGCTTAGATGCTTTCAGCACTTATCCCGTCCGCACATAGCTACCCAGCGATGCCCTTGGCAGAACAACTGGTACACCAGCGGTGCGTCCATCCCGGTCCTCTCGTACTAAGGACAGCTCCTCTCAAATTTCCTGCGCCCGCGACGGATAGGGACCGAACTGTCTCACGACGTTCTGAACCCAGCTCGCGTACCGCTTTAATGGGCGAACAGCCCAACCCTTGGGACCGACTACAGCCCCAGGATGCGATGAGCCGACATCGAGGTGCCAAACCTCCCCGTCGATGTGGACTCTTGGGGGAGATAAGCCTGTTATCCCCGGGGTAGCTTTTATCCGTTGAGCGATGGCCCTTCCATGCGGAACCACCGGATCACTAAGCCCGACTTTCGTCCCTGCTCGACTTGTAGGTCTCGCAGTCAAGCTCCCTTGTGCCTTTACACTCTGCGAATGATTTCCAACCATTCTGAGGGAACCTTTGGGCGCCTCCGTTACCTTTTAGGAGGCGACCGCCCCAGTCAAACTGCCCACCTGACACTGTCTCCCCGCCCGATAAGGGCGGCGGGTTAGAAGGTCAATACAGCCAGGGTAGTATCCCACCGATGCCTCCACCGAAGCTAGCGCTCCGGTTTCCAAGGCTCCTACCTATCCTGTACAAGCTGTACCAACATTCAATATCAGGCTGCAGTAAAGCTCCACGGGGTCTTTCCGTCCTGTCGCGGGTAACCTGCATCTTCACAGGTACTATAATTTCACCGAGTCTCTCGTTGAGACAGTGCCCAGATCGTTGCGCCTTTCGTGCGGGTCGGAACTTACCCGACAAGGAATTTCGCTACCTTAGGACCGTTATAGTTACGGCCGCCGTTTACTGGGGCTTCAATTCGCACCTTCGCTTACGCTAAGCGCTCCTCTTAACCTTCCAGCACCGGGCAGGCGTCAGCCCCTATACTTCGCCTTACGGCTTCGCAGAGACCTGTGTTTTTGCTAAACAGTCGCCTGGGCCTATTCACTGCGGCTCTCTCGGGCTTGCACCCTAACAGAGCACCCCTTCTCCCGAAGTTACGGGGTCATTTTGCCGAGTTCCTTAACGAGAGTTCTCTCGATCACCTTAGGATTCTCTCCTCGCCTACCTGTGTCGGTTTGCGGTACGGGCACCTCTCACCTCGCTAGAGGCTTTTCTTGGCAGTGTGGAATCAGGAACTTCGCTACTATATTTCGCTCGCCATCACAGCTCAGCCTTATGGGAAACGGATTTGCCTATTTCCCAGCCTAACTGCTTGGACGCGGATATCCAATACCGCGCTTACCCTATCCTCCTGCGTCCCCCCATTGCTCAAATGGTGAGGAGGTGGTACAGGAATATCAACCTGTTGTCCATCGCCTACGCCTTTCGGCCTCGGCTTAGGTCCCGACTAACCCTGAGCGGACGAGCCTTCCTCAGGAAACCTTAGGCATTCGGTGGAGGGGATTCTCACCCCTCTTTCGCTACTCATACCGGCATTCTCACTTCTAAGCGCTCCACCAGTCCTTCCGGTCTGGCTTCACAGCCCTTAGAACGCTCTCCTACCACTGTTCGAAGAACAGTCCGCAGCTTCGGTGATACGTTTAGCCCCGGTACATTTTCGGCGCAGAGTCACTCGACCAGTGAGCTATTACGCACTCTTTAAATGGTGGCTGCTTCTAAGCCAACATCCTGGTTGTCTAAGCAACTCCACATCCTTTTCCACTTAACGTATACTTTGGGACCTTAGCTGGCGGTCTGGGCTGTTTCCCTTTCGACTACGGATCTTATCACTCGCAGTCTGACTCCCAAGGATAAGTCATTGGCATTCGGAGTTTGACTGAATTCGGTAACCCGGTAGGGGCCCCTAGTCCAATCAGTGCTCTACCTCCAAGACTCTTACCTTGAGGCTAGCCCTAAAGCTATTTCGGAGAGAACCAGCTATCTCCAGGTTCGATTGGCATTTCACCCCTACCCACACCTCATCCCCGCACTTTTCAACGTGCGTGGGTTCGGGCCTCCATTCAGTGTTACCTGAACTTCACCCTGGACATGGGTAGATCACCTGGTTTCGGGTCTACGACCACGTACTCATGCGCCCTATTCAGACTCGCTTTCGCTGCGGCTCCGCATCTTCTGCTTAACCTTGCACGGGATCGTAACTCGCCGGTTCATTCTACAAAAGGCACGCCATCACCCGTTAACGGGCTCTGACTACTTGTAGGCACACGGTTTCAGGATCTCTTTCACTCCCCTTCCGGGGTGCTTTTCACCTTTCCCTCACGGTACTGGTTCACTATCGGTCACTAGGGAGTATTTAGCCTTGGGAGATGGTCCTCCCGGATTCCGACGGAATTTCACGTGTTCCGCCGTACTCAGGATCCACTCAGGAGAGAACGAAGTTTTGACTACAGGGCTGTTACCTCCTATGGCGGGCCTTTCCAGACCTCTTCATCTACCTCGTTCCTTTGTAACTCCGTACAGAGTGTCCTACAACCCCAAGAGGCAAGCCTCTTGGTTTGGGCTAATCCCGTTTCGCTCGCCGCTACTCAGGGAATCGCATTTGCTTTCTCTTCCTCCGGGTACTTAGATGTTTCAGTTCCCCGGGTCTGCCTTCTCATATCCTATGAATTCAGATATGGATACCACTCCATTACGAGTGGTGGGTTTCCCCATTCGGAAATCTCCGGATCAAAGCTTGCTTACAGCTCCCCGAAGCATATCGGTGTTCGTCCCGTCCTTCATCGGCTCCTAGTGCCAAGGCATCCACCGTGCGCCCTTTCTAACTTAACCGTTAAAAAGAATCACTATGTGATATCTTGT
>NZ_JBWKWL010000010.1:0-13013 GCF_059422205.1 Bacillus sp. GW821-FHT01G09 | reverse complement strand
AAGGACAGCGATCAGCATGTCAGGTGAGCGTTCAGACAGGACACCGACGATACTTTCGTTTGTGACGCCGCGTGCCGCAAGGTGCGCAGCCAGCCGGCTGGCATACAGGTCAAGCTCAGCGTACGTCAGCGAACCGTCGGAAAATCGGATAGCCGGCCGCTCCGGTGTGACTGCCGCCTGTCGCTCAAACAGACCATGCAAGGTTGGGGCTTCAGGTGAAACAGATACTGTCCTGTTATTTTGAGAAACGATTTTCCGTGTTTTGTCCTCATCTAGCAATGTCATCTTTGACACAGGAAGAGATGGATCAGAGATGACGTCAGAGATCATGTGCTGTAAATAATCTTTTATTTCAGACATCATATTTGGTTGATAAGCGCCTGTATGAAAATGAATCCGAACGTACAAAGTACGCCCTGGGATCACTTTGACACTGCATCTATAATTAGTTACCTCTTCCATCTCAAAATCTTTCACGGAGAAATCAAATGATCCAGCTTGATTCAGCTCTTCAATCTCTTGTTGAGTAGGTGTATTTTCAAAGACGATAATATGATCGATCAGCTCTTGTTTAAGAGCGCTCTTCGCCTGAATATCATATAAGGGAAAGTAACTATAAGCTTCTGCCTCAGTCATGTCCTTTTGCATTCTGCTGACTAGGTCAGAAAAAGACAGAAAATCACTTTGGACTCGAATAGGAATGGTATTGATAAAAAGTCCGACCATGTTTTCCACATCTTTTAGCTCAGAAGGTCTGCCTGATATAACTGATCCGAACACAGCATCGTCGCGGCGATTGAACTTTTGGAGCATGATTCCCCATAAAGCTTGGAAAACAGTGTTAAGTGTCGCACCACATGCTGCAGCGATTTTCTGTAATTCGGAGGTTTCTTTTTCAGGAATGGTAAACGTGATCTGCTGTAATGTCCCGTCCGACATTTGATCTGTTCTTTTAGGCAGAGGCGAAGCTTTTTCGAAATGCTGAAGCCTCTTTTTCCAATACTCAGCTGCTTCTTCCCGGTCTTGCTGCATCAGCCATTTAATATACGTCCCGTACGGCTGTACGGGAGGCAAATCAGGAAACTGCCCTTTTCCAAGCGCTTGATAAATATGGAGAAAGTCTTTAATGACGATGCCTAAACACCAGCCATCCATTAAAATATGATGGTGGCTCCAGATACAGACATAATGATCAGGCGCCCATTTTAAAATAGATATTCTCATCAGCACATCCGTTTGGAGATCAAAGCCTTTGGATTTGTCCTGCTCTTTGAATGCCTCTGTACAATGTTCTTTATCTTTTTCATTGAGATGAGAAATATCTTCAACATGAACAGGGCAATGACGTTGCTTGAGCACGACTTGACGAGGTTTGGCTACATTTTTATAGATGAATGCTGTTCGAAAGATATCGTACCTGTCAAAAACAGCATCCATACTTTTCTGAAAACGCTCCAAGTCAAGCTGTCCATGGATCGTAAAAGAAGCCTGTTCAAAATAAGCTCTCGACTGTTCATCATACAGTGAGTGAAAAAGCATCCCTTCCTGCATAAATGACAAAGGGTATATATCCTGTATTTCGGGTTGCTGCGGCATCAGTGAATCTCCTCTCCCTATAGTTTGTTGACGGCTCCCATAATCTCACTCAATTCATCAAGCGTTAAGTCTTCATCAGTGAAATCAGATGCGCTCCATTCTCGGTTTTCTTTGCCCGTACAATGCTCAATGATGTTTTCCAGTGTCTGTTTAAAATGCCCGGCAAATGTTTGGATTGTTTTTTCTTCGAATTGCAGCCTGTTATAGATGATGTGCATGTTCAGGCACCCCGAAGAAACGGCGCCGCTGATATCCAGTGCATAAGGACGCTCCCAGTTCGGGCTGATCTCATTTCCTGGCTTGATGTCAGACACCTCAAAGGCATTTGATTGAATATCCTGATCAAACTGGCCTAAATAATTAAAGCTGATTTCTGGGCTGTTTTTCTCAGAGCCCCATCTTTTGCTGATATATTTCAGCACGCCGTAGCCCGCGCCTTTATGCGGTATACGGTGCAGCATATCTTTTGTCTGTTTAATAAGGTGGCCCAGCCGCTCTTCTTTGTCCTTATGATCGGAATCTCTCATATCAAGCCACACAGGATAAATGGAGGTGAACCAGCCAACAGTTCTGCTAATATCGATGTCCTCAAGATATGATTCCCTTCCATGGCCCTCCATGCTGATTTTAAATTGGTTATTTCCCGTCCATTTCTGCAAAGCAAAACCTAAAGCTGTCAGAAGGATATCATTCATCTCCGTGCTGTAAGCTTTATGTGCAGCCGTTAATAGTAATTCTGTGTGATGGCGAGATAGCTCAAAATCAATCACTTCTGTATCTATGAATGTGTTAGATGCTGCGTCATTGTCTTTTGGAACAGGCTGGATGTGACGGTTCTCGCACTCATCCCAGTACGCTGCTTCGCGCTGCATCTGGCGGCTTTTAGAGTAGTCAACTATTCTTTGAGAATACGTTAAATATGAATCTGTTTTTTGCGGCAGTTTAATAGATTCTCCTGAGACTGCCTGTTTGTAAGCAGCTGAAAAATCCTCGAACAAAATTCGCCAGGAAACCGCATCAACAACTAAGTGATGAATCGTCAGAAATAAATGGTCACCATTCTCGGTTCTAAACAATCCAGCATGAAGCAAGGGGCCGGTTTCCAAACGAATATGTTCTTGCATCCGGCTGGCTGCTTCCTCAATCGTGTACCGTGCTTCTGTTAGGCTATCCTTTACATCAAACAGTTCAAGTGCATATAGCTCCTCATCTGAAAGATCTATCCCTCTGTTTATCTGCACCTGCCTGCCATCTTCATGCCGGCATACGATTCTCAGTGCATCATGATGAGTCACAAGGCTTTTTAGTACTTTTCTAAGCGCAGCCTCATCAAATCGTTCAGCCCGGTAGATCATAACGGACTGGTTAAAATGATGGCTTTCCAGAGATTGCGAGAAAAACCACTGCTGGATAGGTGTCCAAGTAATCTCGCCTTCGACCGGGCCTTGGTCAATGGCGCGTACGTCTTTTCGAACCCGGGCGGACAGTTCACCAAGAGTCTGATATTCAAACATCTCACGTACTGTCGTTTCAAATCCGCGCTGCTTCAGTCTGGCACAAACCTGCAGCGCTTTAATAGAGTCTCCGCCAAGCTCAAAGAAATTGGCGCCTACACCCAACTCATTCACATTAAGAAGCTCCTCCCAAATTTCAGCCATCACCGTTTCAATCTCATTTCTAGGACTGATATCATCAGCTGTATAAGCGTGTTTTTCAGGTTCTGGCAGGGCTTTCTGATCGAGCTTTCCATTAACAGTCACCGGGATGCTGTCAATTTGTATCATACGGGCAGGCAGCATAAAGTCAGGCAAGGCGTTTTTTAGGTAAGCCCGGATGTCTGATATATTCGCAGCCTGTTGATCTCTTATCACCATATAAGCATATATAGCTGTTTGCCCTTGCTCGTCTGCTCTGGTAATGACAGCCGCCTCTTTAATCATTGGATACTGAAGAAGTGCCGCTTGGATTTCGCCTAACTCAATACGGTGCCCTCTGACTTTCACCTGCTCATCAATGCGGCCTAAATATTCCAGCTCGCCATTTGACAGGCGCTTAGCAAGATCTCCTGTTCGGTATAATCTGTCTCCCGGAAGATAAGGATTGGATACAAAACGGTCAGCGGTCAGCTCATCTCTGTTGAGATATCCCCGTGCCACACCTTCGCCGCCTATATACAGCTCCCCTGGAACTCCGATAGGCTGCAGATTCATATGAGCATCCATCACATAAGCCTGCAGAGTTGAAAGCGGCCGGCCGATATTGCTTTTATTTTTTGCAATGTCTGCTGCGGACAATTTTTTGAATGTTACATGGACCGTTGTTTCTGTAATACCGTACATATTAATCAAATCAGTGTGAGGATATTTTTCATTCCAGCTTTGAAGCAATCCGGGCTGTAAGGCTTCGCCGCCAAAAATCACGTAGCGGATGCTTAAATGATCTGTATGATTTTGATCTTCAAGCATCAAGCCGTAAAAAGCAGTCGGGGTCTGATTGAGTACAGTGACGCGCTCTTTTTTTAACAATAAACGGAATGCATAGGGGTCACGGGCTGTTTCTTTAGAGACCACGACTAATGTACCTCCGTTCAATAACGCACCGAACATCTCCCATACAGAGAAATCAAAGCAATAAGAATGAAATAACGTCCAGATGTCTTCATGGTTAAATTCAAAAGGCAGGTTTTGATGCTTCAAGAGACTGATCACATTGCGGTGCTCGACAATGACTCCCTTTGGCTGACCAGTCGTTCCAGATGTGTATATCACGTATGCGGGCTGATCCGTTACTATTTCTTGAATGTTTACATCAGCCGGAATTGAGTCGCTTTCACATTCATCGATATACAAAATTTGCCCGATGTAGTCTGCAGGTTTGTTTTGACCGCGCTCTGTCAGCAGCAGTTTTGCTCCGCTGTCATTGAGCATAAAGCTAATACGCTCCTGAGGATATTCAGGATCAATCGGCAAATAGGCCCCGCCAGCTTTTAAAATCGATAAAATGCCAATGATCATATCAGGTGACCGATCGAGCATCAGACCGACGATATCGCCAGTTCTGACCCCTTGTTTGATCAGCATAGCAGCTGCCCGCTCGGCTTTTTCATTCAGGTCTCGATACGTAAGCTGAGAATGGCCGCACACCACTGCGATATGCTCCGGATACTGAGCGGCTTGCTTTTCAAATAAGCTTACTATGTTTTCATTTCTCGGATAAGCCGCATACTGCCCCATTTTTTCAAGGAGCAACCTACGCTCTGCAGCAGGAAGCAATTGCACGTCCGAAATTCTCATCTCGGTATCCGCCGTTACCCCTTTCACCAATTCAATAAAATAGGATGCCCACCGCGTAATGGTTTCTTCTTCAAAAAGAGCAGTGCTGTATTCAAAACGGCAGCGTATTCCACTCGGATGCTCCTCAGCGTGTAATGTTAAATCGAATTTGGATATATCATGTTTAGGAGTGACAGACGAAATCGACAGACCAGGCACTTCGAACCGGAAATCTTCACTGCTTTGAAGCACAAGCATCGCATCGAACAGCGGGTTGCGATTTACCTCTCGATTTGTATCGACCTTATCTGCCAGCTCCTCAAAAGGATAATCCTGATGCTCATAAGCGGTCAGAGCCAGATGGCGAATGTCCTGCAAATAGGAGCTGAACGTTTTGTGGCCCTCGGGCTTGCTGCGCATCGCCAATGTATTGACGAACATCCCGATGACGCGCTCCAGATCAGCGTGCGGTCTTCCGGCAGCAGGCGAACCGACAACAATATCCTCTTGCCCGCTTAGCTTAGATAACAAAATAGAATAGACAGCCAGAAGAATCATATACAATGTTGTTCCCGTTTCAGCCATTAAACGGTGCAGTTCATCAGCCATGTCTTTATCAATGTTGACTTCAATTGTTCCACCCCTGAAATCAGGGAGACGCGGCCTTGTTTTATCAAGCGGTAATTCTAGTGTAGGAAGACTCCCGCCAAGCTGACCGAGCCAGTAGGCCTCCTGTTTTTTGTATAGCTCTTTCGGGTACTTCTCTTGCTGCCAAACAGCAAAATCCTTATAATGCAGGTTTAAAGCTGGCAACTCTTTTCCGCAATATAAGTCAGTAAATTCTTGGACAAGAGTGCTCATCGAGACACCGTCGGCAATAATATGGTGCATATCGAGCAGCAAAAAGCCGCGGTGATTGCCGATTGTAATGACACATGCTCTAAAAAGCGGACCGGATGATAGATCAAACGGTTTGATAAAGGTCTCGATTGCAGACTCAAGCATTTGTTCTGATTCCATTTCAAGCTCTTTTAGATCAAAAGCTATCTCTGGATAAATGATCTGCACAGGCTCGTCTCTGTCAAGCACAAAAACAGTCCGTAATGCTTCATGCCGATTCACAAGTTCTGTGAGAACGCTTCTCAACCGCTGGCGATTCAGATTTCCGCGTAATTCAAGTACAGCTGGCATGTTGTAGCCTGTGCTGTCATCTGCCAGCTGATGAAGAGCATATAATCGTTTTTGCGAGAAAGACAGCGGATAGACATCTCTTTGATCCGCAGGTTCAATCTGTGTAAAAGCGTGTTCTTTTAAGCTCATCAATTTGCCTGCCATGCTTTCAACCGTCGGATATGAAAACACCTCACTGAGCGGCAGCTCGACATTAAGCTTTTTATGTATTCTTGATACTAGTGCGGCCGCTTTTAAGGACTGTCCGCCTAACTGAAAGAAATCATCACGAATGGCGATGTGCTGTTTATTCAGCACATCTTCCCAAATATGTGCGAGATCAGCTTCGATTAAGGTTCGGGGCGCCATATATGTGACACTCGTATTGTTTTCTGGTTCAGGAAGCGCAAACCTGTCAAGCTTGCCGCTGGATGTTAATGGCATCCTGCTGATGTTGATAATACTTGCTGGGATCATATAGGACGGCAATGTCCCGGCAAGATGCTGATACAAATCTGGGAGGCTGTTTCCCTTTTCGGGAACGATATAAGCAATGAGCTCCTTTTCCTCAGCAGAAACATCACGGGCCAGTACCGCGGCTTCCTTTACCCCCGGTGCTTGTCGAAGAACTGTTTCAATCTCTCTCAGTTCAATACGGTAACCCCTAATTTTTACTTGATCATCAAAACGTCCAATATATTCAATCGTTCCATCAGGCAAAAAGCGGCCTGCATCACCTGTTCGGTATAAACGCTCCCCTTCAAGGAATGGATGATCGGAGAATGCTTTCTGTGTCAGCTCTTGCTGTTTGTAGTATCCTCTCGCAAGACCCGCGCCGGAAATACACAGTTCACCCGAAGCGCCGATCGGCTGCATTTGATTTCCGTGCAAAACAAATACTTTTGTGTTTCTGATCGGGTGTCCGATCGTGATCCTCTCTTTTTCATTCAGATGCCGCAATATTGTTGTTGCCACACTGTTTTCTGTGGGCCCGTATTCATTTGCCAGTTCAGCAGAAGGACAAATCATTTGACTCAACTCAAGCAGATCAGGCGTGACCGCTTCACCCGCAAATGTCACAATACGAAGACTTTTTGCATCGTCAGCAGTCATCACTTCCAATAATACCCGGTACAGGGAAGGAACAATGATCATGTGGCTGACCTTATAACGGGCTATTTTTCGCTTAAGGGCCAGCACATCCTTCGCTTCGTCATCTGTTGTCAGCAGCACGCACGCACCAGACAAAAGCGGGGTAAATAAGCTCGTTACACAGCCGTCAAACACGTACGAAAACAAATGGAGGGATATATCCTGTTCGGCCATGCCATACTCTTCCCGTCTCCATTGCAATGTATTGGCAATACCGTGATGATCAACTAAAACGCCTTTAGGGCGCCCCGTCGTTCCCGAGGTATAGATCAAGTAGGCTAGATCACCTGGCGACATATTTGGAGCTTCTGTTTGGTAACTTTCTGTATGTTCTATCGTTATCGTATTTCCTTCATAGGACGGAGGGATCAAGGAAATAAGGTCTTCTTCTATCAGCAATTGAGCCGCTTGACTGTCCTTCAGCAGGAAAGAAAGACGTTCTGCTGGAAAATGTGGATCAAGCGGCATATAAGCGCCGCCTGCTTTCCAAATCCCAAGCAGAGCTGCAGGCATTTCCATTGACCGGCCCATCATTACAGCAACGATATCTCCAGATCCAACGCCTTTTTCTATCAGAGCGTGCGCAATCTGATTGGCTCTTACTTGTAACTGGCGATAGGTCCAGCATTCGTCTCCCATTTTCAATGCAGCAGCTTCAGGTGTTTTGTGAGCTTGTTCCTCGAACAATTGGGGTATCGTTTTGTTCACATAAGGACGCTCAGTTTCGTTAAACAATTGGATAACCTGTTGCTCCTCCGGCGGCACGATATTGATGTCACTGACGGCAACATCGGGATTTGTCAAAATGCAATCCAGTGCTTGCTTTAGATGCCCCTGAATCCTCAGCATCTCCTCCCGCTCGTAAACGTCTGCGTTGTAGCTGAATTTGATATAAAATGATTCTCCCGGAACGATAACGATATTAAAGTCGTAATTGGTTTGTTCCGACATTGAAATGTCACTCAGCTTCAGAGCGCCTTCATCATTTTCACTCTCCACGCTTAACGCCTGATGAAGCTGTACAGGGTAATTTTCAAAAACAAAAATATGATCGATCAACCCTTGCTTCAATGGACTATGGTTTTGAATCTCATAAAGCGGATAATACCCATGCTGTTCAGATGATAAAATATCCTCCTGCACGGCTTTGACCAGCGAAGAAAACGTTATGCCTTCCGCAGATCGGATTCGCACTGGAACAGTATTGATAAACAAGCCGACCATTGATTCAATCCCGTCAATCGCTGACGGGCGTCCCGAAATGACGGAGCCAAAAACGGCATCATCTGCAGCATTATATCGATGGAGCAGCACGCCCCAAATACTCATAAACAGCGTGTTTAATGTCACTCCCCAGTTTTGGGCAGCCTCTGTCAGTTTCTCAACCATATCCGGCGCTAATGAAAAGCTGACCTGGTCGGCTTTATAATCCCCGTCTGCCGTGCCGTGCCTTATTCTGGGAATAGAAGCAGTGTTGCCGTACTCCTTCAAATATTCGCTCCAGTAGGCAGCAGTCTCTTCTTGATCTTGTTCTCCTAGCCATTCAATATAACGGCTGTACGGCACCGTGCTGCCAAGCTGTACAGGTGAGTTATTTTTGAGCGAATCATACATGCTGAAAAACTCTTTAAGAATAATGCCGAGACACCACCCATCCATGATGATATGGTGATGTGTCCAGACACATGTATATTGGCTGTCTCCTCTATCAAAAAGGGCAAGACGCATTAAAGGATCTTTTTGCAAATCAAATCCTTTTTCCCGATCCTTAGTCATAAAAGCATCAATCAGCGTCTGCTGTTCTTGATCAGCCAGGCGAGAAATATCTTCTCTATATACTGTCAATTCCCGGTTTGATAGAACTACCTGCTGCGGACCTGTAAGATCTGGTACTTCTTTAATGAAAATCGTTCTGAAAATATCATATCTAGAAACAAGAAGGTTTAAGCTCTTTTGAAACGAGTCGACGCATAGATTCCCTGTGATCGTAAACGAGGTCTGTTCGATATATGCTTTCGAGCTGAAATCCATTAGTGAATGAAACAGCATTCCTTCCTGCATGTGCGATAACGGATAAATATCTTGAATTTGTGCCGATTGTGCCATCAATTCCACACACCTTTTCAAAAGTTAAAGATCTTTCACGAGATCTTCGATGCTAGATAATGCAGACAACGTTAATTCTTTATTGCTGAAATCGCTCAATGTTTTTTCGCGTGCTTTTTTCTGCGAACAATGCTCAATCGTCTCGATAAGATGCCTGTGAAAACGATCCATAAAGCACTCAATTGAGTGTTTGCTGAACACTTGGGTGTATACCGCTTTTACTTGAAGCCGTCCGTCCGTAATGAGAGCATTGATGTCCAGCTCATACTCTCGTTCTCTCTTACCCGCTATTTCGTGACGGGGCTGGTAATATGATAATTGAAACGTTTCAGCTTCTTTCTCTTCGCTAAATTGACCGAGATAATTAAAGCTGACCTCAGGCTCTTTATGCCGCAGTTCTCCTATGTGTGTTAACAATTCGTATCCAGTTCCTTTGTTCGGTACTCTTCTCAGCATATCTTTTGTCGTCTTAATTCGGTATGCGAGCTGATCCTCGAAAGGCTCGGGAATACCCATGTCTAGCAAAATAGGATAAATGGAGGTAAACCATCCAACGGTCCTTGAAATATCAATATTTGGCACATGCCCTTCTCTGCCGTGTCCCTCAGTGCTGATCACGATTTGGTCATGCCCTGTCCATTCAGAAAGCGCCATTCCTAAAGCCGTAAGCAAAAGTTCGTTGGCATCAGTACCATAGGCTTGCTGGGTTTCAAACAGCAATTTTTCAGTCCAGTCCCCGGATAGTACAAACGCTGCTGCGTCGCTATTCATTTGGAGTCTGTCCGGCACATTTTCTATGTCCTTAGGAAGAAAAGCAGTGTGAGCGTCTAAAATCGTTTGCCAATACGTTTTCTCTGAAAGCAATTGTTTACTTTCAGCTATTTGGGTAAGACCATCGGCGTAGGATAAATAAGAATCCGTTTTTGGCGGTAATTGGAGTTCTTTCTTTTCTAAAGCCTGTTGATATGCTGCAGCTAAATCTTCAAGCAGAATTCTCCAAGAAACGCCATCTATCACAAGATGATGAAGTGCAATCAGCAAATGATCCCCTTCTGCCGTTTTAAACAAACCTGCTTGCAGCAAAGGCCCTTTTTCTACATTCATTTTGCTTTGAATGACGGTTTCCTCAGCGGCAAGTTTTTCATCAAGGTGAGCCCTTTCCAGCGATGCTTTTGTCCAATCTGAAATATAAAGGCCAAACAGTTCATGATCCTTGTGATTGATTCCGCGATTAAACTGAATGACATGGCCGTTTTGGTCACGTTGGAAAATCATACGAATGGCATCATGATGCTCGGTTATTTTACGCAGCGCTAGATGAAGCGCGTTAGCATTGAATCCTTTTTCACTGAAAAGCATGACGGACTGGTTGTAATGATAGTGAAAAGCATGTACCTGCCCGAAAAATCTTCGCTGAATCGGGGTGAGTTCAGCTTCACCTTCCGCAGGCCCCTGATCCGCTTGAGATGCCAATGGTGTGATATGTCCGCATAGTTCCTGAATCGTTGAATAACGGAATAAGTCGCGTATTGTCATGCTCCAGCCTTCAGCTGCCAGACGTGCTGCTACTTGTAATGCTTTAATTGAGTCTCCGCCAAGCTCAAAAAAGGAATCGTGAATGCCGACTCGTGGCATGCTCAGTACATCTTCCCATATATACGCCATCGTTTTTTGTATGTCGTTAACTGGTGCGGTATATGGACGCGATAACACATTATTTGGAGCCGGCAAGGCATTTCTGTCCAGCTTTCCGTTTAGGGTCAGCGGCAAGTTTTCTAAAGGAATCAGATGTGCAGGAATCATATACGCTGGCAGCTCCTTTGTTAAAGCAGCCCGGAGAGCATTCGTATTGACGTCTGAAGGCACAATATATGCTGCCAAACCAGCCTGTCCATTTTTATCATGCTGAACGGCAACAGCAGCTTCTCTGACAAGCCCTGTTTGAAGCAGAACACTTTCAATTTCTTCTGTTTCAATTCTGTATCCATTTATCTTTACTTGATAATCCATTCGGCCAAGAAGCCGGATCGACCCGTTTGGAAGCCAGCATGCTCGATCACCGGTTCTGTACAGCCTTTCTCCAGAGACAAATGGATTTTCTGTAAATTTCATTTGCGTTAAGTCAGGTTTATGATGATAGCCTTTCGCAACACCTGCCCCGCCGATGCACAGCTCGCCGGCAACACCGATCGGCTGAATTTGATCAGTCTGGCTGAGTACATACATGTGTACATTCGGCAGCGGGCTGCCGATTGGCACGTTATCTCCCGTACACTCTCCACCCATACTAGTTTCATAGAAACTCGAATCAATGGTTGCCTCTGTGACACCATAGCTATTAATGATGCGCATGCTTTGGCCAAAGCGATCTGTCAATGTTTTGAAATCTTTAGCTTTCACCATGTCGGAACCAAGAATCAGTATGTCTAAGTCAGGAAGCTTGAACTGGTTACGGTATACATACTCCATCACCGGGATAATGAGAGCCGGTGTCGACTCCATCACCGTGATTCTCTGAAAGTTCATGATTTTATATATTTCAGCAGGTTCCAGCCGTGTTTCATCTGGGCAAATGATTAGAGTCCCGCCGTTGGTCAATGTTCTCGCCAAATCTCCTGAGAAGACATCAAATGAAAAGCTCGCGATTTGAAGCAGTCTGACAGGCTTCCGATCCAGCTCATAAATTTGACGCCAAGCCAGAGCAGCATGAGTAAAGTTCCGATAGGTGACAATGACGCCTTTAGGCGCACCCGTCGTTCCTGACGTATAAATGATATATACCGGCTCTTCAGGAGCAGGAGATAAGTTAAGGTTGCAGCTATTTTCTTCATAAGTGCTTTCATCGTCAAGGCAGATATGAGACATCTCAGATTCAGGCAAGTTTGAAATCAAATGCTTCAACTCCTGCTGTAAAAGAAGAATATCTGCCCCGCTATCACGAAGAATGTATTCAATACGAGCTTTTGGATAATGTGAATCGATTGGGATATACACTCCGCCAGCTTTCATCACTGCCAGCACGCCAACAATTGCATCGATGGAACGCTTGGCTAAAACAGCCACAGTTGGCTTCGGTCCTTTTCTGTTTTGCAATGTTCGTGCCAGACGATTGGCTCTTTCATTTAGAAGCCGATAGCTAATCTCTGTTTCGTTATCAATAACAGCTATATGTTCTGGATTTTCTTCAGCTTTCGCTTCAAATATGCGATGAAAAGGAATATCTTTTTGAGCAAATTCAACTTGAGTTTTGTTAAATTCAAAGACTATTTTTTGTTTTTCTTTATCACTAAGTATGTTTATTTGTGCAAGGCTTGTTTCAGGGGTTGAAAGTGCCGCATGCAGAAATTCGGTAAAATGATCGGCCCAGCGTTCAATCGTAGCTTTCAGGAATACTTCTGTACTAAATTCCATTTCGCAGCAAATAGATCCACTTATTTCCGTAGCTATTAATGTGATATCAAATAAAGAAATGTGATGTGCGAAATTGGCAGGCCGGACTTTTATTTCTCTCAGATCTATGTCCTGTTTTTCTACATTTTGAAGGATAAACATCGCATCAAACACTGGGTTCCGGCTCATATCCCGTGTCAATTCAAGCTTATCGACAAGCTCTTCGAACGGGTAATCCTGGTGCTCAAAAGCTTCCAATGCTGTCTCACGCACTTCCTGCAAATACTGTACAAACGGCTTCCCGCCCTCCGGGCGCGTCCGAAGCGC
>NZ_JBWKWL010000009.1:0-15514 GCF_059422205.1 Bacillus sp. GW821-FHT01G09 | reverse complement strand
CTCTTCAGCGCCGATGGTAGTCGGGGGTTTCCCCCTGTGAGAGTAGGACGCCGCCAAGCAAGCTTAAACCCAGCTCAATGAGCTGGGTTTTTTGTGTTAAAAATGAAGAAGAAACTGTGAAGCATATTTAGGGAATTTCTTTTCTGATACTAATAAAAACTGCTGAATTAACACGTAGTCATTACTTATATGCTGTGTTAATAACTCATACCACCATTCTGTTTCATACCTTGCAATCATCCCAACGTTATACAAAATCAAATAATGAATTGTCATTTCGGGAAGCCTCAGAAATTGCTCCCTTTGAGAAGGGATATAATATTGGTTCTTTTCCATGTCAAACAATAAGCTGGTCGATGTCCATGGCTCCTTGTCTTGTGGCGAAACTTCGAACAGCAGCCCGTGTTCATTTTTTTTTGTAAAAGACCATTGAAAATGATGGGACATGTATTCGGCAAACCTTGAATCAGACATTTTGTAATTGATTACTACTTCCTCCGGTACAAAAATTTCGTTCCTATCCTTCTCAACTTTTGTCATAAATCGTTCTTTCTGCTGAAAGTAGAAAGTATCGCTCAGTTCTGGAATGGCCATTAATAATTTTTTCATGGTATACCGTTCATCTACTATATCCGATTGTCCGAATAAATGTTTCATAAAATGTACGCATAGGCCATTCCGTTGTATTTTCACTTCATCATCGCTAAAACAATAATTTTGTTTCTTTCGTTTTCTTGTTGTTACGCCATGTGCCAGTACTGATGTATGGCTTGGATAATGAGGATCACGTGTAATTAAGCATGCTTTGATAAGCTGTGCCATTCCATAAAATAATAGAATCGGTTTGATTTCTAAGGGAGAATATGCGGCTTGTTTATAAAACGATTCAGCATGCTTTAAGAAATAAATAAACCGTTCACTGTTTTTAAAAGAGTTTTTTTTCGCATCGTCAATACCGTTTAAGATATAAACCTTTTCTAGAAATTTCTGGGTTGATTCAACGGAGTAAAATAGCGCTAAGTCTTTCCACTCATGATATGTCATGTATATTTCTTAATCCTTTCCGTTATCTAAATATTTCAACTCTTTCCCGCTTCCTTGACATGCTCTTGGCTAGTTGATAATCTACATATAATATTTTGCCGAAAAGAGGGGGATTTACTAATGTGGGAAAGTAAATTTTCAAAAGAAGGCTTAACGTTCGACGATGTGCTGCTTGTGCCAGCAAAGTCTGAGGTACTTCCGCGTGATGTGGATTTATCTGTAGAACTTACAAAAACGTTAAAGCTAAATATTCCTGTCATCAGCGCAGGTATGGACACTGTAACAGAATCAGCAATGGCAATTGCAATGGCAAGACAGGGCGGCTTGGGCATCATTCACAAAAATATGTCCATTGAACAGCAGGCTGAACAAGTTGATAAAGTAAAGCGTTCTGAGCGCGGCGTTATCACAAATCCCTTCTTTTTAACTCCTGATCACCAAGTATTTGATGCGGAGCATTTGATGGGGAAATACAGAATTTCCGGTGTTCCGATTGTAAATAACGAAGAAGACCAGAAGCTTGTTGGAATTATTACAAACCGTGACCTTCGTTTTATTTCTGACTACTCAATGAAAATCAGCGATGTCATGACGAAAGAAGAGCTAGTTACTGCATCTGTAGGAACTACTCTGGATGAAGCTGAAAAGATTTTGCAGAAACATAAAATTGAAAAGCTTCCTCTCGTAGACGACCAGAATAAATTAAAAGGTCTTATCACAATTAAAGACATTGAAAAAGTCATTGAGTTCCCGAACTCATCTAAAGACATTCACGGCCGCCTGATCGTTGGCGCGGCAGTTGGTGTAACTGGCGATACAATGACTCGCGTCAAAAAGCTTGTTGAAGCCAATGTTGATGTGATTGTTATCGATACAGCTCACGGACACTCTCAAGGCGTTTTAAACACAGTCACAAAAATCCGTGAAACGTATCCCGAATTAAACATTATTGCTGGAAACGTGGCAACAGCTGAAGCGACAAGAGCGCTTATCGAAGCTGGAGCAGACGTTGTCAAAGTTGGAATAGGACCTGGTTCAATTTGTACTACACGTGTTGTAGCCGGCGTCGGTGTTCCGCAAATTACAGCAATTTATGATTGTGCGACTGAAGCAAGAAAACACGGCAAAACAATCATCGCCGACGGTGGGATTAAGTTCTCTGGCGATATCACTAAAGCATTGGCAGCCGGCGGACATGCTGTTATGCTCGGAAGCTTGCTTGCAGGCACATCAGAAAGCCCTGGTGAAACTGAAATCTACCAAGGCAGAAGATTTAAGGTATACCGTGGCATGGGATCAGTTGCTGCAATGGAAAAAGGAAGTAAAGACCGTTACTTCCAAGAAGAAAACAAAAAATTTGTTCCTGAAGGAATTGAAGGACGCACACCTTACAAAGGACCAGTTGAAGAAACCGTTTATCAGCTAGTCGGAGGCCTTCGTTCTGGTATGGGGTATTGCGGGTCCAAAGATCTGCGTGCGCTAAGAGAAGAAGCTCAGTTCATTCGCATGACTGGCGCAGGACTTCGCGAAAGCCATCCGCATGACGTACAGATTACAAAAGAATCACCTAACTATACAATTTCATAATAAATTGTTACAAATTAAAAACATTTGACAGGGTCTCTGACTCTGTCTACTTTTTTTATACTGATTATGATAAAATTTATACTGTTGTGCATTGAAAATGTCCTTAACGGCTTAATTATAGATGAAGAAAATGAAATACGGAGGTCGTACGATTGAACATCAAGAAATGTAAACAGCTACTGATGTCATTGGTTGTGTTAACTCTAGCTGTCACGTGTCTGGCTCCAATGTCAAAAGCAAAAGCAGCCAGCGATCCAATTGATATCAATGCATCTGCTGCTATTATGATCGAAGCTTCTTCAGGTAAAATTCTTTACAGTAAAAATGCAGATAAGAGACTGCCAATTGCGAGTATGACAAAAATGATGACAGAGTATCTGTTATTGGAAGCAATTGATCAAGGTAAAGTGAAATGGGACCAAACCTATACGCCTGATGACTATGTGTATGAAATTTCCCAAGATAACAGCTTATCAAACGTTCCTCTTCGGAAAGACGGGAAATACACAGTAAAAGAATTATATCAAGCTACAGCAATTTATTCTGCAAATGCTGCTGCTATTGCGATTGCAGAAATCGTTGCCGGTTCTGAAACTAAGTTTGTTGAAAAAATGAATGCAAAAGCAAAAGAACTAGGCTTAACAGATTACAAATTTGTTAACGCAACAGGTCTTGAAAACAAAGATCTTCACGGGCATCAGCCTGAGGGGACAAGCGTAAATGAAGAAAGTGAAGTTTCTGCAAAGGATATGGCGGTTCTTGCGGATCACTTGATTACTGACTACCCTGAGATACTGGAGACTTCCAGTATCGCCAAAACGAAATTCAGAGAAGGCACCGATGATGAAATGGACATGCCGAACTGGAATTTTATGCTGAAGGGGCTTGTCAGCGAGTATAAAAAAGCGACTGTAGACGGACTGAAAACAGGTTCTACTGACTCTGCGGGTTCATGCTTTACAGGAACAGCTGAACGCAACGGTATGCGTGTCATCACTGTTGTTTTAAACGCAAAGGGCAACCTTCATACAGGCCGTTTCGATGAAACGAAGAAAATGTTTGATTATGCTTTCGACAATTTCTCCATGAAAGAAATTTATGCTGAAGGCGATCAAGTAAAAGGCCATAAAACAATTTCAGTTGATAAGGGTAAAGAGAAAGAAGTAGGCATTGTGACAAACAAGGCGTTCTCTCTTCCTGTCAAAAATGGTGAAGAAAAGAATTACAAAGCGAAGGTCACACTGAATAAAGATAACTTAACTGCTCCTGTGAAAAAAGGAACCAAGGTTGGGAAGCTGACTGCGGAATACACAGGTGATGAAAAGGATTACGGATTCATTAACAGCGATCTGGCTGGCGTAGACCTTGTTACAAAAGAAAATGTAGAAAAAGCAAACTGGTTTGTTTTGACAATGCGCAGTATCGGCGGATTTTTTGCCGGAATTTGGGGAAGCATTGTTGATACGGTAACCGGCTGGTTTTAATCAATTGAAAGAGCTCTGATGGAAGTTAGGGCTCTTTCGCGTAATATACTGAAAAAACCCAATTTTTAATAAAAAATGATTTTCAAAGCGCTAAAAACCGAATAAAATAGTATATATCCATATGAATTATTGGATTTCTAGGATACAATAAGGATTAGAAATCATATAACTATACCTTGATTAGGGGGACCAAGAAATGGCTCAAACAGGTACTGAACGTGTAAAACGCGGAATGGCAGAAATGCAAAAAGGCGGCGTCATCATGGACGTCATCAATGCGGAACAAGCGAAAATCGCTGAAGAAGCTGGAGCTGTCGCTGTAATGGCGCTAGAACGTGTGCCAGCAGATATTCGCGCGGCTGGAGGAGTTGCCCGTATGGCTGACCCTACAATCGTGGAAGAAGTAATGAATGCAGTATCTATCCCGGTAATGGCAAAAGCGCGTATCGGACATATTGTTGAAGCGCGTGTGCTTGAAGCTATGGGTGTTGACTATATTGATGAAAGTGAAGTTCTGACGCCGGCTGACGAAGAATTTCATTTAAATAAAAATGAATACACAGTTCCTTTTGTCTGTGGCTGCCGTGATCTTGGTGAAGCAACACGCCGTATTGCGGAAGGTGCTTCTATGCTTCGCACAAAAGGTGAGCCTGGAACAGGTAATATTGTTGAGGCTGTTCGCCATATGCGCAAAGTTAACGCTCAAGTGCGCAAAGTAGTTGCGATGAGTGAGGATGAGCTAATGACAGAAGCGAAAAACCTAGGTGCTCCTTACGAGCTTCTTCTTCAAATTAAAAAAGACGGCAAGCTTCCTGTCGTTAACTTTGCCGCTGGCGGCGTAGCAACTCCAGCTGATGCTGCTCTCATGATGCAGCTCGGTGCTGACGGAGTATTTGTTGGTTCTGGTATTTTCAAATCAGACAACCCTGCTAAATTTGCGAAAGCAATTGTGGAAGCAACAACTCACTTTACTGATTACAAATTGATCGCTGAGCTGTCAAAAGAGCTTGGTACTGCAATGAAAGGGATTGAAATCTCAAACTTACTTCCAGAACAGCGTATGCAAGAACGCGGCTGGTAAGAACATAGGAGCGCTGCTGACATGTTAACAATAGGTGTACTAGGACTTCAAGGAGCAGTTAGAGAGCACATCCATGCGATTGAAGCATGCGGCGCGGCTGGTCTTGTCGTAAAACGTCCGGAGCAGCTGAACGAAGTTGACGGGTTGATTTTGCCGGGCGGTGAGAGCACGACGATGCGCCGTTTGATCGATACGTATCAATTCATGGAGCCGCTTCGTGAATTCGCTGCTCAGGGCAAACCGATGTTTGGAACATGTGCCGGATTAATTATATTAGCAAAAGAAATTGCCGGTTCAGATAATCCTCATTTAGGTCTTCTGAATGTGGTTGTAGAACGTAATTCATTTGGCCGGCAGGTTGACAGCTTTGAAGCTGATTTAACAATTAAAGGCTTGGACGAGCCTTTTACAGGGGTATTCATCCGTGCTCCGCATATTTTAGAAGCTGGTGAAAATGTTGAAGTTCTATCGGAGCATAATGGTCGTATTGTAGCCGCGAAACAGGGGCAATTCCTTGGCTGCTCATTCCATCCGGAGCTGACAGAAGATCACCGAGTGACACAGCTGTTTGTTGAAATGGTTGAGGAATATAAGCAGAAGGCACTTGTATAAAACAGTTGAAAGCTGTGGAAACTTATAGTACATTATAAGCACAAATAAAGATCGAAAAGCGTTGATAGGAACTAGTAGGGAGCCTCTCTTTCTAAGAGAGCCGATGGTTGGTGCGAATCGGTGAAAGATGCTGTCTGAATCCATCCTTGAGCGAAATGCTGAAACAAGTAGGCATTTACGGGATAACCGTTATGTTTGAAAGTGGAAAACGAGTCTTTGATTTGTTTTCAATCAGGGTGGCAACGCGAGAGCTCTCGTCCCTTTATGGGGATGAGGGCTCTTTTTATTTTCGACAAATCAATAAAAAAAGGAGTGTTTCGCATGCTTGATACGAAAATGCTGAGAGCAAATTTTCAAGAAATTAAAGCAAAGCTTGTACACAAAGGCGAAGACTTAACTGATTTTGATAAGTTTGAGGCGCTGGATGATAGACGAAGAGAGCTCATCGGCAAGGTTGAAGAGTTAAAAGGAAAACGAAATGAAGTTTCTCAGCAGGTCGCTGTGCTGAAGCGTGAGAAAAAAGACGCGGATCACATTATTAAAGAAATGCGTGAAGTCGGCGAGGAAATTAAAAAGCTTGATGAAGAATTACGGACAGTGGAAGCTGAGCTTGATACAATCCTGCTCTCAATCCCAAATATTCCGCATGAGTCTGTACCTGTCGGTGAAACAGAAGACGACAACGTAGAAGTGCGTAAATGGGGTGAAAAGCCTTCATTTTCTTACGAGCCGAAGCCGCACTGGGATATTGCGGATGAGCTGGGCATTCTGGATTTTGAACGTGCTGCCAAAGTAACAGGAAGCCGTTTCGTGTTCTATAAAGGCTTAGGTGCTCGTCTGGAGCGTGCGCTTTATAACTTTATGCTTGATCTGCATGTGGATGAGTATAACTACACTGAAGTGATCCCGCCATATATGGTAAACCGCGCAAGCATGACGGGAACAGGACAGCTTCCTAAATTTGAAGAGGATGCATTTAAAATCAGAGAAGAAGATTATTTCTTAATTCCAACGGCGGAAGTGCCGATTACAAACATGCATCGCGATGAAATCCTTTCAGGTGACAGCCTGCCGATCAACTATGCGGCATTCAGTGCTTGCTTCCGTTCTGAAGCTGGTTCAGCAGGACGTGACACACGCGGATTAATTCGCCAGCACCAATTTAATAAAGTTGAGCTTGTAAAGTTTGTGAAGCCTGAAGATTCTTATGAAGAATTAGAGAAGCTTACAAACCAAGCAGAACGGGTTCTTCAGCTGCTTGAGCTTCCATACCGTGTCATGAGCATGTGTACGGGTGACTTAGGCTTTACGGCTGCGAAAAAATACGATATCGAAGTTTGGATTCCGAGCCAAGACACATATCGAGAAATTTCTTCTTGCAGCAACTTCGAAGCGTTCCAGGCGAGACGTGCGAATATTCGTTTCAGACGTGAAGCGAAAGGCAAGCCTGAGCATGTACACACACTGAACGGTTCAGGACTGGCGGTTGGAAGAACAGTTGCCGCTATATTAGAAAATTATCAGCAGGAAGACGGAAGCGTTGTGATTCCGAAAGTGCTTCGTCCTTATATGGGGAATAGGGAAGTAATGAAACCGTAAATTATGGAAAGGTGTGCCTGACAAGGTGCGCCTTTTTGCTTATGTAAACACGGCATTTTCATAAAAACAAAAAAAGTTTTTAAAAATGCTTGACCACACGAGAACATACGTGATATAGTAAGTCTTGTCGATACGGAGGAATACCCAAGTCCGGCTGAAGGGATCGGTCTTGAAAACCGACAGGGGTGTCAAAGCCCGCGGGGGTTCGAATCCCTCTTCCTCCGCCATATTGATTTTAATTCTAATGAAACACAAGCATATATTGGAGATTGTTTTGTCCGTTGCATTCGGTGCGGCGGATTTTTTATTTTAAAGAAAAAGTGAATCTCGACTGAGATTCACTTTTTTTGATTATCATGAATAACTGAAGCAATTTGATCTACAATATTTTCAATCGAGTTTTCGTCGTTCAGAAGATCATAATCTTCAATGCGAAGTTTTAAAACAGGACAGGCATTAAAACCGCTTATCCAGTTCTCGTAGCGTGTATGCATTTCTTCCCAATAAGACCTGCTTGTCTGAAGCTCCATCTCACGGCCGCGTTGTTCAATCCGGTTTAAAATGTTCTCCAGATCTCCTTCTAAATAGATCAACACATCTGGGTGTGGGAAATACGGTGTCATCACCATTGCTTCGAAAAGGCTTGTGTAAGTCTTATAATCAACCTTTGACATTGTCCCTTTATCAGCATGCATTTTTGCGAAAATTCCTGTATCTTCATAAATCGAACGATCCTGTACAAAACCTCCGCCGGCTTCAAAAATTGTTTTCTGTTCTTTGAAGCGTTCAGCTAAGAAATAAATTTGAAGGTGAAAGCTCCAACGTTCAAAATCATGATAGAACTTTTCTAAGTATGGATTATGATCGACTTCCTCCAAAGATGTTTTAAATCCAAGCCGTTTAGCTAAAGTTTTTGTTAAAGTCGATTTTCCGACACCTACTGTTCCTGCTACTGTAATAATTGAATTCTTAGGGATATGATGTTCCTTCATACGATAAGCTCCTTTACATGGGCGGCAATGCGTTCAAAGTCGCTCTTATTCAAAACGAAATCCTTTGAATCACCATCTACGGTTAACACTGTAAGTTCAGGGTCTGCTTCCTGCAGCTGCTTGATGGCGACTTCATAATCTGAAATCAGCTGCTCCAAATAGCTAGTTTCAATTTTTTTCTCAAAGGGGCGTCCGCGTTTTTCAATGCGGTGTAGCAATGTAGGCAGACTGGCCTTTATGTAAATGATGAAATTCGGCTTTGGCAGATCATCCGTTAGCAGGTGATATATCTTTTTGTATTTTTCCAGCTGATGTGGAGACAAGGTGCGTTCCGCAAAAATCACATTTTTATAAATATGATAATCAGCTATTACAGGCTGTCCCTTTTTTAAAAAGTGATCACTGGTGTCTTCAAGCTGTTTGTATCTGTGACAAAGAAAAAACATCTCGAGCTGGAAGCTCCATTCCTCTATATTGTCATAAAACTTATCAAGATACGGGTTATCCTCTACAATCTCATTGATCATAGGGAATCCGAACTCTTGTGAGAGCATCGTTGCGAGAGTTGTTTTTCCTGCCCCGATAGGACCTTCTATTGCAATAAAAGGGGCTGTATTCATCGGAATCCTCCTTATATCTGAAAAACGTGCGTCAGTTACCGACCTTCATATTGTATCACAACCCTTGGGTGCCCCCATGAAAAAAAGACGTTTCCAAATTATCGAAACGTCTTTTTGACAACATTAAATTGATCAGACAGCAGCAGCCAGTTTTGTGGAAAGGAAAGACCCAGCTTCCAATAGCTGATGCCTCTTAAATTCAGCTCTTTAATCAAATTGAATTTTGCTTGAATCGAGCGGGCATCCTCGAACCATACCTCGTGCCTTCTGTTTTCTGCATCAGTATAGCGGAAGAAAGGAGCTTGAGCGGTTTGGTCATACTGAATGGAAGCATTGTTCTGATCAGCTATGACAATGGCTTGCTGAGGGCTTACTGCTCTTGCTGGAGTTCCCCCTGCTGTATATGGCAGCGTCCAGTCATATCCATATAAATTCTGGCCCATGACAATTTTGTTCGCAGGCATTTCAGTCAAAGCATATTCTATGACATCACGGACAGGTCCAATTGGAGAAACCGCTTGAGGCGGCCCGCCGCTATAGCCCCATTCATATGTCATGAGAACAACAAAGTCGACAATTTGGCCATGTGCCCTGTAATCATGAGCTTCATACCATCTGCCCTGCTGTGTTGCACTTGTTTTAGGAGCAAGAGCCGTAGAAATTTCTAAGCCCTCTCGATGAAAAAGATCCCTTGCTTCGCGGAGGAATTGATTATAGGCCTCTCTATCCTGGGGCCGCAAATATTCAAAGTCGAAATGAATGTCACGGAAGTCATATCTCTTGGCATTCTCCACTATTTCATTTAGAAGCCTTCTTTTTACAGTTTCGTCGTTCAAAAGGATCCGGCCAAGTTCATCGCTAAATGCCTGGTTTTCTAGGTTCGTTATAATCATCATCAATGTTGTATTTTGACTTTCTGTAATGCTCCTTAAATTCGTTAAAGGCGGTGCGACTAAGGTTCCGTTACGCTGTGCCTGGAAGCTGAATGCGCCAAGGTACGTTAAGTAGGGTGACGCTTCTCTGGCCGCCTGCTGGAGATTTTCGCTGACTTGATTTCCTCGGGGCTCCAAATAAGCATTTGATTCGATGTCTCGTTTAGGGGCTGGTGGGATGTATAAACGGAAACCAATCTGAAGCACGGTATTTAACTGGATGCGGTTAACCCTTGCGAGCTCGGCTGCCGTTGTATTGAACTGCCGGGCGATAGATGTCAGGGTATCACCTCGCTTCACATCATAGAACTGGCCAGCTATTGGAATGACAATGGTTTGTCCGACAACAAGGCTGTCGGGATTCGGTATTTCATTCGTTTCAGTGATCTCACTTACGGTTGTTCTGTATTGTGAAGCGATAGCAGAAAGAGTGTCGCCTTGTTTTACCACATAAATTTGAATGAAAAACGCCTCCTTTCATATCGCTATCAATGTATGAAAGAAAAGCGCTGATCATGTTTATTTTTCTGTAATTTGTTCTTCCGTCGTAATTTCTGCGAAAAGAACATTCTCCATCATAGTTAAGGCGAATTCGTTATCTTCGTCACTGTTTGACGCGATACAGTCCTTAGGAATCGTGATGCTGTATTCCCTCATATAAGCGTCATTAGCGGTAAACAGCACACATATATTGCCGGCTATACCTGTTAAGATAATATGTCTCACCTGCAACTCAGTAAGAAGGGTGTGAAGTGCAGTTTCGTAGAAAGCGGAATGTTTTGGTTTGATTAAAAAATAATCAGCATCTTCCGGGGCTATCTTTGTGATGATATCCTTGCTTCTTTCATTTGTGCATTCTTGCTGAATGTTTTTAATGTCAGCTTGCCAAAGTCCATAATGATCATTGATGTAAATAATCGGCCATTCATTTTGTCTCGCGTGCTCCTTTAATGATAAAATATGAGGAACGATTTTTTCTGTTTTTTTAGCGAGGGTTTCTCCCATATCGAATTCAAAATTATTGATCATGTCTACAATGAGAAGGGCTGTATCTGCTTTGGACAATCGACAGTCTCCTTTCCGTTTCAGTTATAGTTAATATGTAGCCTTTTTAGGCAATGAAAAAACTTTGAAAAGAGAGCTTATCCTTATGACACAAGATGAACTTTATATGAAAGAAGCAATTAAAGAAGCGAAAAAGGCTGAAGAGAAAGGTGAAGTGCCAATAGGTGCGGTGCTTGTCGTTAATGATGAAATTATAGCGCGTGCACATAATTTAAGAGAGACTGAGCAACGATCTATTGCCCATGCAGAAATGCTTGTGATTGATGAAGCGTGTAAGGCACTGGGAACATGGCGGCTGGAAGGTGCGACTCTTTATGTGACGCTTGAGCCTTGTCCAATGTGTGCTGGTGCAGTCGTACTTTCTCGAGTGGAAAAAGTGGTTTTTGGCGCATTTGATCCGAAAGGCGGCTGTTCAGGCACGCTAATGAACCTTCTTCAGGAGGAACGCTTTAATCATCAGGCTGAAGTGGTGAGCGGTGTGCTTGAGGAAGAATGCGGCGGAATGCTCAGTGCGTTTTTCAGAGAACTAAGAAAAAAGAAGAAAGCCGCCAGGAAAAACTTGTCTGAATAGTACGGTTGCAATTTTTAGGGGAAACAGATATACTTAAGTGTGCATCGTAATAGATGCAACATAAAATTTGATATTTATTTTGCCGTGCTAAGCGGGGAGGTAGCGGTGCCCTGTACCTGCAATCCGCTCTAGCAGGGCCGAATCCCTTCTCGAGGTTCGTTTACTTTAAGGCCTGCCTTAAGTAAGTGGTGTTGACGTTTGGGTCCTGCGCAATGGGAATTCATGAACCATGTCAGGTCCGGAAGGAAGCAGCATTAAGTGAAACCTCTCATGTGCCGCAGGGTTGCCTGGGCCGAGCTAACTGCTTAAGTAACGCTTAGGGTAGCGAATCGACAGAAGGTGCACGGTAAATCAATCATCAAATTTTCAGACTCACCTAATATTAGGTGAGTTTTTTGTTATGTAAAAAGAGCTTTTGGAATCGAAACAAGGTTCATGTATAATGGGAATGATGAATAACGGAGGAGGGCAAACCCGTGAGTTACCAAGCTTTATATCGAGTATTCAGGCCTCAGCGCTTTGAAGATGTGGTCGGACAAGAACACATTACAAAAACGCTGCAAAATGCCCTTTTGCAAAAAAAGTTTTCTCACGCTTATCTGTTTTCCGGGCCTAGAGGAACCGGAAAAACCAGTGCAGCCAAAATATTTGCTAAGGCTGTCAACTGTGAAAATGCTCCTGTTGATGAGCCATGCAACGAATGTGCGGCCTGTAAAGGGATAACAAACGGGTCAATATCCGATGTCATAGAAATTGACGCCGCTTCTAATAACGGTGTTGATGAGATTCGTGACATTCGCGATAAAGTGAAGTTTGCCCCATCGGCCGTCACATATAAGGTATATATCATAGATGAGGTGCATATGCTTTCTATCGGCGCTTTTAATGCATTACTAAAAACATTAGAAGAGCCGCCTGAGCATTGTATTTTCATATTAGCAACAACTGAACCGCACAAAATTCCTTTAACCATTATCTCTAGATGTCAGCGTTTTGACTTTAAACGAATTACCTCTCAAGCGATTGTAGGCCGCATGAATAAAATTGTTGATGCTGAACAGCTGCAAGTGGAGGAAGGATCGCTGGATATCATCGCGAGTGCTGCAGACGGAGGGATGAGGGATGCCCTGAGCCTTCTTGATCAGGCCATATCATTCAGCGGCGATATCCTGAAAGTCGAAGATGCGCTTTTAATTACGGGTGCTGTTTCTCAATTATATATCGGGAAGCTTGCAAAATCCCTGCATGATAAAAACGTTTCTGACGCACTGGAAACATTAAATGAATTGCTTCAGCAAGGAAAAGATCCAGCTAAGCTGATAGAAGATATGATTTTCTATTTCAGGGACATGCTGCTGTACAAAACAGCCCCTGGCTTAGAGGGAGTGCTTGAGAAAGTAAAAGTCGATGAAACGTTCCGGGAACTAAGTGAACAAATTCCAGCTCAGGCCCTATATGAAATGATTGATATTCTGAACAAGAGCCATCAGGAAATGAAATGGACAAATCATCCGCGTATCTTTTTCGAAGTGGCCGTTGTGAAGATTTGCCAAACCTCACATCAATCTGCTGCTGATCTCCCGGAAGTGGATATGCTGATGAAAAAAATCCAGCAGCTCGAACAGGAAGTAGAGCGGCTTAAAACAACGGGCATAAAAGCAGCTGCGGAAAGCCCGAAAAAAGAAGCGCCGCGTGTGCCAAAGGGCGGGAAATCCAATTACAAAGCGCCAGTAGGCAGAATTCATGAGATTTTGAAGGAAGCCACAAGACCGGATCTTGATCTGCTCAGAAACAGTTGGGGCAAGCTTCTTGCTCATCTCAAACAGCAAAACAAAGTATCACATGCCGCTTTACTGAATGACAGTGAACCTGTGGCTGCCGGATCGGCGGCATTTGTTCTGAAATTCAAATATGAAATTCATTGTAAAATGGTCGCTGAGGATAACAACGGAGTCCGGACTAATCTTGAGCAGATTTTAGAATCGATGCTCGGAAAAAGAATGGATTTGATTGGCGTTCCAGAAGCACAATGGGGTAAAATAAGAGAAGAATTTTTAGAAGATCATCAGCAGGAAAATGAAGGATCAAATGAACCGGCTGAAGAAGACCCGCTTATTGCCGAAGCGAAAAAGCTTGTTGGAGCGGATTTAATTGAAATAAAAGACTAACAAAATGAAAGAGAGTGAATGCTATGCGTGGCGGAATGGGTAATATGCAAAAAATGATGAAACAAATGCAAAAAATGCAAAAGGATATGGCGAAGGCTCAAGAAGAGCTTGCAGAAAAGGTTGTTGAAGGAACTGCAGGCGGCGGTATGGTAACAGTAAAAGCAAACGGTCAAAAAGAAATCCTGGATGTTATCATCAAAGAAGAAGTCGTCGATCCTGAAGATATTGATATGCTTCAAGATTTAGTGCTTGCTGCAACGAATGAAGCTTTGAAAAAAGTTGACGAAATCACAAACGAAACAATGGGTCAATTTACAAAGGGAATGAACATGCCAGGTTTATTCTAGGGGGATAAAAGAACATGCAATATCCTGAACCAATATCAAAGCTGATTGACAGCTTTATGAAATTGCCAGGGATCGGACCGAAAACAGCGGTTCGTCTGGCTTTTTTTGTTCTAGGTATGAAAGAAGATGTAGTATTAGATTTTGCGAAAGCATTAGTAAATGCGAAACGCAACCTGACATATTGTTCAGTTTGCGGGCATATTACAGATCAGGACCCTTGCTATATATGTGAAGATACGCGCAGGGATAAGTCTGTTATCTGTGTTGTGCAAGACCCTAAGGATGTTATCGCTATGGAGAAAATGAAGGAATACAACGGACAGTATCACGTTCTTCACGGCGCTATTTCTCCAATGGACGGCATCGGACCGGAGGATATTAAAATACCAGAATTGTTAAAACGATTACAGGATGATCAAGTGACAGAAGTGATCCTCGCGACAAACCCTAATATAGAAGGGGAAGCAACGGCGATGTATATATCAAGGCTTCTCAAGCCATCTGGTATTAGGCTCTCCCGTATTGCCCACGGACTGCCCGTCGGCGGTGACTTGGAATATGCTGACGAGGTCACTCTTTCTAAAGCACTTGAAGGAAGACGTGAATTGTAAGGAGGAAAAAGCGATCCATGGGTTTTCTTCGCAAGAAAACATTAAGAAGAGAGTTTGATGAAAAACTAACCGAGCAGCTTTTTAAGCAAAAGGAAGAGTGGAACAGGCAAAAAAAGCTGGTTGAAAAAAGCTTAGAACCGTCTGCTGAAGTGTTATACGAACTGAAAGTAGCTGAAGCGAAGTATTTTTTTTACTTAAGGGAAGCGAAGCAGCGAAATTTAAAAATCAGCCGGTGGAAGTAAGTGGTCTAAACTCCTGGATCTTCTCATAAGCTTGTACTAGAACAAGCGAAGGAGATGAGAAGATTCATGGAGCCTATTTTTATTATTGGGATTATTTTAGGACTGGTTATTCTTCTTTTTTTATCAGGTTCAACTGCGAAGCCTTTAAAGTGGATGGGCATCACAGCTGTTAAATTTGTGGCAGGTGCTTTGCTGCTGGTTTGTGTAAATATGTTTGGCGGCAGTCTTGGCATTCATGTGCCGATTAATCTGGTTACAACAGCTATCAGCGGAATTTTAGGGATACCCGGAATAGCTGCGTTAGTCGTTATTAAGCAATTTATCATTTAATTGATATTATGTATTGACTTAGACAACTGAAGGTGTTATTCTAATATACGTCGCTGATGACGAACAGCTTTTTTGAAAAGAAAATGCTGAAAAGTTGTTGACAGTAGCGGCGGTAAATGTTATGATAATAAAGTCGCTTAAATGAGCGGCAAACAAAGTTCTTTGAAAACTAAACAAGACAAAACGTACCTGTTAATTCAGTTTTTAAAAATCGCACAGCGATGTGCGT
>NZ_JBWKWL010000008.1:0-55294 GCF_059422205.1 Bacillus sp. GW821-FHT01G09 | reverse complement strand
CAGCGTTCGTCCTGAGCCAGGATCAAACTCTCCGATAAAGTAGTTTGACTGACTACGCACATCGCTGTGCGATTTTTTAAAAACTGAATTAACAGGTACGTTTTGTCTTGTTTAGTTTTCAAAGATCATTTTGTTCACTTCGTTCAAGCGACTTTATTAGTATAACTCGTTGACTCAGTGAAGTCAATAACTTTTTTTAAGTTATTTTTTCGTTATCGCCTTGTTTAGCGGCAACGAATAATAATATACCACCTAGTAAATAATAGTGCAATAGTTTTTTTGAAGAAATACTAAGGGATTTAAAAAGAGCGGCATCCTTTCTCTATGGAGGATACCGCTCTTCTTTATTAGCGTTGTCTCATTTGCGGGAATAACAGCACATCGCGAATAGAAGGGGCATTCGTCAGCAGCATAACCAGACGGTCGATACCGATGCCTAAACCTCCTGTTGGCGGCATACCGTATTCCAGAGCTTCAACAAAGTCTTCATCCATTAGATGAGCTTCATCATTACCGGCTTCACGCTCTTTTAATTGCGCTTCAAAGCGTTCTCTTTGATCAATAGGATCATTCAGCTCTGTAAACGCGTTGGCATGTTCACGGCCAACGATAAACAGCTCAAAACGGTCTGTAAAACGCGGGTCCTCAGGGTTTTTCTTAGCAAGAGGAGAAATTTCTACAGGATGCCCGTAAATAAACGTTGGCTGAATAAGCGTTTCTTCAATTTTTTGCTCGAAGAATTCGTTGATGATATGGCCTACTGTCATAGAGTCTTTAATTTCTACTCCATGTTCTTTTGCATATTCACGCGCCTGTTCAACAGTAACCTCTTCCCAGAAATCAACGCCGGTCGCTTCTTTGACTGCGTCAACCATATGGATTCTTTTCCACTCCGGTTTAAGGTCGATTTGCTCTTCCCCGTATTGAATCGTAGTTGTGCCAAGCACTTCTTGGGCGATATGAGCGACAAGGTTTTCAGTTAAGCTCATGATATCTTTATAGTCCGCATATGCTTCATATAACTCAATCATTGTAAATTCAGGGTTATGGCGTGTAGAGACACCTTCGTTACGGAAAACACGGCCGATTTCATATACTTTTTCTAAACCGCCGACAATTAGACGTTTTAGGTGCAGTTCGATAGCAATACGCATATAGAGTGGAATGTCTAACGCGTTGTGGTGAGTGATAAACGGACGTGCAGAAGCTCCCCCAGGAATGCTGTGCATTGTAGGTGTTTCTACTTCTAAGTATCCATGATCATCAAGGTATCTTCTCATAGCTTGAATGATCTTGCTTCGTGTAATGAACGTATGTTTGCTGTCTGGGTTTACGATAAGATCCAGGTAGCGCTGACGGTAGCGCTGCTCAACGTCTTTTAAACCATGGTATTTGTCAGGAAGCGGACGAAGCGCTTTTGTCAGCAATTCAAAGGAAGTTGCTTTAACAGACAATTCGCCTACATTTGTTTTGAAGACTTTTCCGGTTACGCCGATAAGATCACCGAGGTCAGAAGACTTGAAGATTTCATATTGGTCGTCACCGACACTGTCTTTTCTTACGTAGATTTGGATTTGGCCTTCTAAATCCTGAAGATGGGCAAAGCCGGCTTTTCCTTTGCCGCGTTTTGTCATCATACGGCCTGCGATTGTAACTTCAATCGCTTTTTCTTCTAACTCTTCTTTGGTTAGATCTTGATATGCCGAAATAACTTCTTGAGACTGATGAGTTCTTTCAAAACGTGCGCCGAATGGATCGATGCCGTTATCTCTCAGCTGATTCATTTTATCGCGTCTGACTTGCAGCTGATCGTTCAATTCTTCATGGTTATGCTCTTCTTGACTCATTGTTATCACTCCATTACAGATATTGTTTCATGAAAAAAGCAGAAAAACTGCCAGCGTAAAACTAGCAGTGAGCAGCAAATAGAGGTGAGTATTATCCTACTTTTGCATTTTGAAGCTCTTTTGCCTCAACTTCAACCGTAAATGCATCTAAAAGCTGTACAAACTCTTCTCTCGTCTCGCAATGATTGATTTCATTACGAACGTTCGCATTGCCTTTCACGCCTTTCAGATACCATGCAGCGTGCTTTCTCATTTCTCTTACCGCTACGTTTTCACCTTTTAAGTCAATCAGGCGGTCAAGATGCAGTTTGCATACGGCCATTTTTTCGCGTACTTGCGGCTCTTCTTTTAATTCACCTGTTTCAAGATACTGAACCGTACGGTAAATCATCCACGGGTTGCCCAATGCAGCGCGTCCGATCATGACCCCGTCTACTCCTGTCTCATCGAGCATACGCTTAGCATCCTGCGGTGTCTTAACATCGCCGTTTCCGATAACCGGAATCGATACTGATTGTTTTACTTCTTTGATGATATCCCAGTTTGCCGTTCCTTCGTACATCTGCACTCTCGTACGGCCGTGAAGCGCCACTGCTTTACCGCCCGCACGTTCTACAGCCTGTGCATTTTTCACTGCGAAAATGTGGTCTTCATCCCAGCCCATTCTCATTTTCACTGTAACTGGTTTATTAACAGCATCCACTACTGCAGAAACCATTTCGTAAATCTTATCAGGGTCGAGAAGCCATTTGGCTCCCGCATCGCATTTTGTAATCTTCGGCACGGGACATCCCATGTTAATATCAATGATATCAGCAGTTGTGTTTTGGTCTACAAACTTCGCCGCTTCCACAAGGGTTTCCTTTTTTCCTCCGAAAATTTGAAGGCTCAGTGGTTTCTCACGTTCATCGATATAAAGCATACCCATTGTTCTTGCATTGTTGTAAAGGATCGCTTTGTCACTGACCATTTCAGCGCATACCAATCCGGCTCCGAATTCCTTTACAGTCAATCTGAACGCAGAGTTGCAGACACCAGCCATAGGTGCGAGCACAACCCGGTTTTTCAATCGAATATCTCCGATTTTGAACAATTTTTCTCCTCCTTTCATTTGTTCTATTTTTCTGGCGGCGCCAATTCGTCCGCACTTATATTTAAAACATCTGCTGCATCTTGAATGATGGCAGCTGACGGCAATCGGTTTCCGCGTTCAATTTCGCCGAGAATAGAAACTGATATACCTAATGCTTTTGCAAATCCTTCTTGAGTATAACCTTTCAGCTTTCTGAATGCACGAATTCGTCTACCCCAGATTTCTGCTTCCATACTCTTACACCTTCTTGGTCTGTTTCGGCGCTTGTAGCCTCTATTTCAACCTGCTGGCAAATTTCCGCAAGCGGCGCAAGGACAAACAAACGCTCATACATTCTCGGATGCGGAACAATTAGTTGCTCTGTTTCAATATTTTCACGATTAAATAACAAAATGTCAAGGTCTGCCGTCCGCGGCCCCCATCTTACTTCCCTTGTTCTGCCTAATTCATTTTCTATCTGCTGCGTCAGTTCAAGGAGTTCAAAAGGGTTCAGTGATGTCTTGATTTCAACAGCCATATTCAAAAATTCAGCTTGATCTTCGTATCCGACCGGTTCAGTTTCGTAAATAGACGACACTTTAGTGACTGTCACCGCAGCATGCTGATGCAGTAAAGCCACTGCTTGCCTTAAATACGTTTCTCTATCTCCAATATTAGATCCAAGTGCAATATAAGCTATGTTGTTCATGACTTTTTTCTCGTGATTTCAATTGCTACTGATTTATAGTGTCCGGGAATTGGCGGGTCTGGCTTAATCACTTTCACCGTACATTGCTGAACCGGCTGAAATTTTTCGAGAACAGTGTCAGCAATACGTTCTGCCAGCGTTTCCACCAATTTTACAGGCTCCCCTTCCACGATATCTTTACATACGTGATAGAGCTCAGCATAGTTAATTGTTTGTTCAAGGTCGTCTGTTTGTCCGGCCTTGCTTAAATCCAGCTCAGCGGTTAAATCGACTTTAAACCGCTGGCCAAGTTTGTTTTCTTCTTTGAACACACCGTGATATCCGTAAAACTCCATACCTTCTACATAAACTTTATCCATGGTGCACCCCTCCCTTATTCAGCATCGCGTCCATCATTTTCGCCATTCTGGCAATTTGTTTTACATCATGGACCCTGACAATGTCACAGCCTTTTTGAATGCCGAGACACACAGTCGCGCCTGTGCCCTCAGCCCGCTCCTCAGGCGGAAGATCCAGAACACGTCCGATGAATCTTTTTCGGGAGGTTGCCAGAAGAACCGGATATCCCAACCCGCTGAAAATCTCCAGTTTGTTCATCACTGCCAAGTTATCGTGATAGGTTTTCGCGAAACCGATACCGGGATCAAGAATAATGTTCTTCTCGTCTACTCCGGCCTCAACAGCAATTTTTACACTCTCCATTAAGTCCGTCAGCATATCCGGCAATAAGTCATTGTAGTTTCTTTCAGGGCGGTTATGCATGAGAACAATTGGAACATTATGTTCAGCTGCAACGGAAGCCATCTTCGGATCATGTTTGGCTCCCCAAATATCATTGATAATGGATGCGCCGGCTTTCACTGCTTCATCTGCGACAGAAGCCTTGTACGTGTCTATAGAAATAGGAACACCAAGCTCTTTCGTAATCCGCTCAATCACCGGAATGACTCTGGACATCTCCTCATCCTCAGATACGCACTCAGCGCCAGGCCTTGTCGATTCCCCTCCGATATCAATGATATGGGCACCATCATCGATCATCTCTTTCGCGTGCAGCAGCGCCTTGTCCAAGCTGTCATATTTTCCACCGTCCGAGAAAGAGTCAGGCGTTACGTTTAAAATTCCCATCACCAGCGTCTTCTCTTTATATGATAAAGCGCTGGGCTTAGTGTGGATTACTTGTGTTTGATCTATTGTGTGCTGCGCCATGCTCTTCCTCCCTTTTCATACATCATGTTCTTTATTTCTTTTTTGTATAACAATTGAAGAGCGGAGGTTGCTTCTCCGCTTTGACTTCCATAGTTTACTTCTTCTATTTTAGTAAACGGGATGATTTCAAGAACCGAGTTCGTCATCCACGCTTCGTCAGCTGTCAAGAGAGCTTCTAGCTCATATCGGCCCGTTTTGAGCTCCAGGCCGATATTCTTTGCATTTTCTATGATAAAACGTCTCGTGACGCCGTCCAGAATACCGGTATCAAGCGATGGCGTATAGATACAGCGACCTTTTCTCCAGAAGACATTAGATATGATACCCTCTGCAACAGCTCCATCCTCCGTTAAGAAAATTCCCTCGACACGCGGATCATTTCCAATTTCCCGTTTCGCATACATATTATTTAGATAATGATGAGATTTTAACCGGAACGATCCCTCTGGAGTGTTTCTCCGTATCGATAAAACCTTTCCTTCTTTTTGCAAAGGAAGACTTTCTGGTTTCAGCTGATTCACAAAGCATAAAACGGTCGGCTTATCGTACGTCTGGGCGACAAAGCCTTTATCGCTGATTCCCGCTGATATGTTCAGTCTGACGCGGGCATTGCCATCCTTGATATCATTTAGCTTAAGCAGCTTGTCCAGCATCTCAAGGATCTCATGCTTTGAAACAGTATATTCGATTTGCAGATCCTTAAGCGCGCGTTCAAGCCTTTCTATATGCCAATCAAGCAAAAACGGGCAGCCTTCGTAGAGCCTGAAGGTTTCGAAAACACCGATCCCATATAAAAACCCATGGTCAAAAGGAGAAAGAACTGCATCTTTCTCCTCCATATACCGGCCGTTCACATATATCATCACGCAATAACTTCCTTGCGATATGTCTCAATAAAATTTCTGAGCATTTCTTTCCCAAAGGAGGTCATAATAGACTCTGGGTGAAATTGCACGCCCTCTATCGGGAGGTCATTGTGGCGAATAGCCATGATTTCTCCTTCTTTCGTTTGTGCTGTTACTGTAAAACAGTTTGGCAGCGTCTCAGGTTTTACGATCAGCGAGTGGTATCGCGTCGCAACAAGGGGGTTTTTCAACCCTTCAAAAATGGTTTTGCCGTCATGCTCGATATCCGAGGTTTTCCCGTGCATAAGCCGTTCTGCCCTAACAACATCACCACCGAACACTTGTGCGATGGACTGATGTCCGAGACATACACCGAAAATAGGAATTTTCCCTGCGAAATGTTTAATTGCTTCGAGGCTTATTCCCGCCTCATCAGGGCTGCACGGTCCGGGAGATATCATCAGAAAGTCCGGAGACAGTTCTTCAATTTCTTCGATTGTGATGCTGTCATTGCGTTTCACAACCAGCTCTTCCCCAAGCTCGCCCAAATACTGTACCAAGTTGTACGTGAATGAATCGTAGTTATCAATCATTAAAATCATTTCTCCGCTCACCTCATCTAATTTTTGTCTCTTCTTTGCTCAGCTCTAATGCTCTTTGCATCGCAAAAGCTTTTTTGAATGATTCCTTGTATTCGTGCTTCGGAACAGAATCAATCACAACTCCTGCGCCGGACTGCATAAATGCCTGCCCTCCGGTTGCATAAATGGTTCGAATGACGATATTAAACTGCAGATCGTGATTATATCCAAACCATCCTATAGATCCAGTATAAAGCCCTCGGCGTGTCGGCTCAAGTTCTTCTATAATTTCCATCGTTCTTACTTTCGGTGCACCAGTAATGGTTCCTCCGGGAAACACAGCATGAATAATATCTACAGCATCATACCCATCCTGCAGTTCACCTTGGACATTAGACACAATGTGCATCACATGCGAGTATTTTTCAATTGCCATGAATTCATTTACGCGCACAGACCCGTAACGTGATACTCTTCCCAGATCATTTCGCTCAAGATCAACCAGCATGACATGTTCCGCGCGTTCTTTTTCATTGTGTATCAATTCGTTTGCAAGCGCCTCGTCTTCTTCATTTGTTTTCCCTCTGGAACGGGTGCCCGCAATCGGTCTTGTCTCTAATAGCTTGCCCTTTTTGCTGACAAGCAGTTCAGGCGATCCGCAAATGATTTGGAAATCAGGTGTTTCTAAATACGCCATATAAGGAGAAGGATTTACTTCTCTCAAGGTTTTGTAAATTTGATATGGGTGGGCAGACAGTGACTGTGACTGCCTTATTGATAGATTGACTTGAAACACATCTCCGCTGGCAATGTATTGTTTGATTTTCTCTACAGCTTGTGAGAACCCATCCTCGGTAAATGGCGCCGCGAAAGAACCATCTGTTTCAGGGTTCATCTCTCGCGAAGAGACAGCGGGAAGCTCAGTCAGCCACATCTGCTCTAACTCAGATAGCTTCACATCCGCTGTTTCCTGATCAGAACCATTAACATGAGTAATCAGCCATAGAGACTCTTCTTGATGGTCATAAACTGCTATATCATCAAAAACAAGAAAATAAATATCTGGTGTTTCTAGATCATCTAATGAGAGCATTTTAAAATTTTCAATGTACCGTGCGTAATCATAGCTGAGAAACCCGATTGCCCCGCCTTGAAAGTCAGGGAACTCATGATTCGTTTCTGTTTCCAGTGTTTTAAACCAGCTGTGGAAGGCCCGTAATGGATCACCTTCTTTAAACAGCATCTCATCACCATGCTTAATTGTAGTTATTCCGTCTTTCCCTTTCACAGTCGCAATTGGATCAAGACCGGCTATACTATATCTGCCGCCTCTTGCACTTTCGAGAAGTACATGATGTTTCCGGGATTGCGCAAGTTTCTCAAATTGTTGTAAGAATGAGTCTTTTTGAAAAGGTATTTTTTTGCCTGCCGGTCTGCGTTGTGCCATTTGTATCATTCCTCTATTTTCTTTTTTACTTGTTTTTAATTGTAAAGCAATGTTGTTAGTGAAAAAAGTGAATTTCTCTTCCAAGAATAACATTCGTCGCAGACATGGCATATTTGATGTACGAAATATAAAAAAACTCCCGGCGGACCGGGAGTTTTGGGTTTTTTAATCGAATTGATACAGCGGCGTGCTTAGATAACGTTCGCCGTTACTTGGAATGATGGCCAATACTTTTTTGCCTTTTCCGAGTTTTTTTGCTACTTGAAGAGCAGCATAAATTGCCGCACCTGATGAGATGCCTCCGAGAATTCCTTCTTCACGTGCAGCTCTACGGGCATATTCGAATGCTTCTTCATTCTTCACAGGGAAGATTTCATCATATACTTCAGTGTTTAAGATGTCCGGCACGAATCCCGCTCCGATTCCCTGAATTTTGTGGGGGCCTGGTTTTCCTCCTGAAAGCACTGGGGAATCTGACGGTTCAACAGCATAAATCTTGATGGAAGGGTATGCTTCCTTCAGCACTTCGCCCGCTCCCGTAATCGTTCCGCCCGTTCCGATTCCGGCTACAAATGCGTCAAGCTGATCATCACCGAATTGCTCAACGATTTCTTTACCCGTTGTTTGGCGGTGAATTTCTGGGTTAGAAGGGTTGTTAAACTGCTGCGGCACAAAGTATCCGTGCTTTTCAGCAAGCTCTTCAGCTTTCTTAATGGCACCTTTCATGCCTTCCGCACCAGGAGTCAGCACAAGCTCAGCACCGTATGCGCGAAGAAGGTTGCGGCGCTCCATGCTCATTGTATCAGGCATAACCAAAATGGCTTTTAATCCTTTAGCAGCAGCAACCATTGCAAGCCCGATTCCAGTATTTCCGCTTGTCGGTTCAATGATTGTATCACCGGCTTTTAATTTTCCTTCTTTTTCAGCCGCTTCAATCATGGCTAAACCGATACGGTCTTTTACACTGCTTCCAGGGTTCATGTATTCAAGTTTTAGATATACATCCGCACTGTTTTCATCTGCAAGTCGATTTAATTTAACGATTGGCGTATTCCCAATTAATTCAGTAATGGAGTTTGCTACACGTACCATTCTCGACACCTCAATTTCCGACTATTTGTATTGGTATTATGTATATAATCTATCAATTTCAAAATTTTTTGTCAATCACTTAGTACTTTTTTCCCCATAAAACCAAGATACATCGGCTTCTTTCCAAAGTGTCTTAACTGTCGCTTTATCGCCTAGCTGATCCATTGCGATTTGCCGTCTGATCTGGTCCTTTACTTCATCAAATGAGAACGTTCTTGCCTTTAGTTTTTCTTTCAGCTGGATAATGGCATATCCGTTGCTGACCTTTATTGGTTCCTGAGACCATTCATCCTCTTTGAGTGTTTTCGCCTCTTCAATGTATGCTGATGGAATGTTGTCTGATGCCTCTGTGACAAAACCTAAATCTCCGCCGTATGGTGATGTATATCTGTCTGTAGATCTTTCGGCAGCGACAGCTTCAAAGCTTGATCCGCCTTTCAGTTCTTTTAGGACTTCTCTCGCTTCTTCTTCATCTTTTACAACAATGTGCCGAATTCGATACGAATCATCAAACTGATATAGTTCCTTATTTTTATTATAGAATGATTCCAATTCTTTGTTTGAGATATCGATATCCCTTGTTAACAATTCCTCAAGGAGGATATTATAACGAATTTGGTCTTTCCACTCTTTCTCCGTCGTATGTTCATCTTCGTAAAAGGAATTATTGACCGCTTTAATCAGCAAAAACTCACGATCAACTTCGCTTTTGGATATTTTAAGGTTGTTCTTTTTAGCCAGCTGCTCAACAACTCGGACATTGATCATATCTTCAAGCGTTGACTTACCATACTGATCTTCCATTTCTTTCAGCCATTCTTCTCTTGTCACACTCTTGCCTCCGATAGTCGCAATAGACTCACCGGATGACGATGCGCCAGCTTGGGATTTCGTCAGCGTATATGCAACAGCAATACAGCAAACCAACAGCGCCCCTAAAATAATGGTCCAGATTGTTCTTGATTTCAAACCTGCTTTCAGCCCCTTTTCTCAAATTAAAAACCCGCTAAAGAGCTTAGCGGGTAGTTTGGTCACGAAGCCCTTCCAGCTCTTCTTTTGTAAATAAGTACTTTTCATTACAAAAATGGCATACTGCTTCGGCTTGTCCATCTTCTTCTATCATATCTTGAATTTCTTTTTTGCCTAGTCCTAAAATGGCTGTTTCGAACCGTTCTTTTGAACAAGGGCAATGGAATCTGACAGGCATCGTTTCCAAAATCTCAGGTTTCTCGCCTAGGACTTCTTCTAAAATTTCTTCTGGTGTCAGCCCTTTTTGGATGAGCTTAGAAATCGGCTCTACTTGAGATAGACGCTGTTCAATTTTTGTGATTGTTTCATCATCTGTTCCCGGCATCAGCTGAATAATAAAGCCCCCTGCCGCAAGAATGGTATTGTCAGGATTTACGAGCACACCTACGCCCACTGATGAAGGAACCTGCTCAGATGACACAAGATAGTAAGTGAAATCATCGCCTAATTCTCCTGAAACGATTTCTACTTGTCCTGTGAAGAACTCGCGCAAACCTAAATCTTTTACGACACTTAACGTTCCGTTTGTTCCAACCGCACGTCTGACATCAAGCTTGCCTTGTTCATTTAAATCAAAATGAACTTGCGGGTTAGAGACATAGGCTCTGACTTCTCCTTTGGCATTGGCATCAGCTACAATAGCTCCGATCGGACCTCCGCCCTCGATTTTCACGGTCAGCTTATCATCGCCCTTCAGCATAGCGCCGAGCATAAGTGAAGCTGTCATTGTGCGGCCCAATGCAGCGGATGCTGTCGGCCACGTACCATGGCGTCTCTGCCCCTCATTTACCATATCAGTCGTTCTCGCTGCATAAGCCCGAACTTTTCCGTCATACGCAAGTGCTTTTACTAAATAATCCATTACTAAACCTCCTATACACTTCCTACGCGGTTTCTTTCATAAATCAATTCCAGCCCTTTAAGGGTTAAGAATGGATCAACGATGTCTATACAATCTGATTCGTTCGCAATGAGCGGCGCCAGGCCTCCTGTCGCAATGACCTTTGGTTCCTGTTTTGCCTGCCATTTCATTCGCTTAACGATTCCTTCCACTTGGCCGACATAGCCAAATAAAATCCCAGATTGCATCGCGCTAACAGTGTTTTTTCCGATAATATTGTCGGGCCGGGTGATTTCGATACGCGGAAGCTTTGCTGCACGCGAGTAAAGCGCCTCTGTCGAAATTGTAATCCCAGGGGCAATCGCCCCGCCCATGTATTGTTTGTTTTCATCAATATAGCAGTACGTTGTGGCGGTTCCGAAATCGACAACAATTAATGGATTGCCGTATAAGTGTATCGCAGCGACAGCATTTACGATTCTGTCTGCCCCCACTTCTTTCGGATTGTCATATTTTATATTTAAACCGGTTTTCATACCTGGACCAACAATTTGAGGCTCGATATGAAAGTATTTTGTGCACATTCTTTCTAACGCAAACATGATTGGCGGCACTACTGACGAAATAATAATGCCATCTATCTGTTCAAACATAAGCCCGGAGTGATCAAATAAGGAGCGCAAAATCATCCCAAACTCATCTTCTGTTTTATGCCTGCTTGTTTCTATACGCCAGTGATATTCTAATTTTCCATCATGATATACACCAAGTACAGTATTGGTGTTCCCCACATCGATAACCAGTAACAACCTCTATCACCACTTTTGAATAGTTTCTCTACTTTACTTTTTACAAACATTCTACAATAACATACACGATCAGCGGCTCATTTGTAAACAAATCGATACCAGAATTGGATGATTGTAAAAGCCGCACCTGAGCCCATCATTTACATAAAAAAACTGCCAGCGTCAGCCGGCAGTTTTTTTAGAAAGAAAGCGAATTACTCTTTCGTATCGTCTTTCTTTTCTTCTGTTTTTGTCAGAATGTTTACTTTCACATCATCATTCTTTTCATCATCTGAGAAATTACGCTCAGGTAATGTTCCATGATCGATAAGGTGTTTGATCTGTTCAGCGTCAAGCGTTTCAACTTTCAGAAGCGTTTGGGCAATCAATTCAAGCTTGTCACGATTTTCAGTCAGGATTTGTTTCGCACGCTCATAACATTCTTTGATGATACGCTGAATTTCCTGATCAATTTCGTAAGCGATTTGATCACTGTAGTTCTGTTCGTTGTTGAAATCACGACCTAAGAATACCTGACCGCCCTGAGACTGTCCAAATTGCAACGGTCCCAGTTTTTCTGACATACCGAATTCCGTAACCATTCGTCTTGCAATATTCGTCGCACGCTGGAAGTCATTGTGCGCCCCTGTGCTGACTTCACCGAAGATAATCTCTTCAGCAACACGTCCGCCCAAGAGGCCGACAATTTTATCAAGCAGCTCCGGCTTTGTTTGGAAATAACGGTCTTCTCTTGGCAGCATAACAGCATAACCGCCAGCCTGGCCCCGAGGAACAATCGTTACTTTATGAACCATATCTGCCTCATCTAAAACGAGACCGATAACGGTGTGTCCGCCTTCGTGATAAGCCACGATATTGCGTTCTTTCTTGGAGATAACGCGGCTCTTCTTAGCGGGTCCGGCAATTACACGGTCCGTCGCTTCGTCAATATCACGCGCATCGATTTTTTTCTTGTTTTGACGAGCTGCTACAAGCGCAGCTTCATTCAAGAGGTTTTCTAAGTCAGCGCCCGAGAAGCCTGGTGTTCTCATGGCAATTGATTTTAGGTTAACCGTTTCATCCAGCGGTTTGTTTCTCGCATGGACTTTCAATACAGCTTCACGGCCAATGACATCTGGGCGGTCCACTGTGATTTGACGGTCAAAACGTCCCGGACGAAGTAAGGCTGGGTCCAAGATGTCCGCACGGTTCGTCGCAGCAATGATGATAATTCCTTCATTAGCGCTGAATCCGTCCATTTCAACAAGCAATTGGTTTAGCGTCTGTTCACGTTCATCGTGTCCACCGCCGAGACCAGCGCCACGCTGACGTCCGACTGCGTCAATTTCATCAATGAAGATCAAACAAGGCGCATTCTTTTTCGCATTTTCAAACAAGTCACGCACACGGGAAGCACCGACCCCTACAAACATTTCAACGAAATCAGATCCGCTGATGCTGAAGAAAGGTACGCCGGCTTCTCCTGCACAAGCCTTGGCAAGCAATGTTTTACCGGTACCCGGAGGCCCGACTAAAAGCACGCCTTTCGGTATTCTGGCGCCAAGCTCGGCAAACTTGCGGGGATCTTTCAGAAACTCAACAACTTCAACAAGTTCTTGCTTTTCTTCGTCAGCCCCTGCAACGTCTTTAAATTTGACGCGTTTCTTTTCCTCTGTATACAGCTTCGCTTTACTCTTGCCAAAGTTCATGACACGGCTGCCGCCGCCTTGAGCCTGATTGAGCAGGAAGAAAAACAGAATAAAGATAATGACAAATGGGATGATGGTCGTCAGGAACGTCACCCATCCGCTTGTTTCTTGAGCGGGCTCAACCTTTACGTCTGTCTTTTTCAAAGCGTTAAATATCTGGTCTGCTCCCTTTCCTTCAGGAACATGAGTCAAAAAGTATTGATCTTTGTCGTAGTTTTTCAGCTGCCCTTTTACCTCATAAACACCTCTGACAGGCTGAACCGATACGCTATCAACTTTCCCGTCATCCAGGTTTTTGATGAACGTACTGTACGACATATTTTCTGTTTTCGGATTTGAGGTCTGGAAGTAGCTCACAACCCCGATTACTACTAATAAAATAAGTAAATAAAAAATGGTATTACGGAAGACCCGATTCATTCCTTACCTCCTCCCACAGTAAGCACAACTATGTTCAATAGTACCATAGAAAATCATTCCAATACAAACAATAACCATCTCGGAAGCAGGCTGCCGATCAGCTTTCATAAACTGCCGGTTTTAACACTCCGATATAAGGCAGATTGCGATAGCGCTCAGCATAATCAAGTCCGTAACCCACTACAAACGCGTCAGGAACTTCAAAACCGACAAAGTCTGCTTTGATGTCCGCTTTTCTTCCGCTCGGTTTATCCAAAAGGGTAACAATCTTAATTGATTTTGCTTTACGGTATCGGAAGAGCTCTACGAGATAACTTAAGGTTAACCCACTGTCGATGATATCTTCAATAATTAAGATGTCCCGGCCCTCTACAGATGTATCCAAATCTTTAATGATTTTTACTTCTCCAGAAGAAACCGTAGAATTTCCGTAGCTTGATACATCCATGAAATCCATTTCCAAATATGTATCAATATGCTTGATAAGATCCGCCATAAAAGGAAGTGCTCCTTTTAACACACCGATTGCCAACGGAAATGTATCTTGATACTCGCTCGTTAATTCTGCACCTAACTCTTTTACTTTCTTTTGTATCTCTTCCTCTGAGATCAGTACTTTCTCGATATCATGTTTCATCATGATTTTGCTTGCCCCCTACACTTTTCATGCTGTCTATATTGTAATACAATGCGGTCGCTGTTTGGAATCACAAGATCTTCAAAAATTGATTTTTTCAAGCCAGGTATCCAGATAATTTCACCGCTTGCGTCCGTCACAATCGGCCAGTTGTCTCTTTCTTGGAGAGGCAGTTTCTTATCAATAAATATATCCTTTACCTTTTTTGAGCCGTTCATCCCTTTTAGTTTGATCCGGTCTCCAGCTTTTCTCGTCCGGATTGTTAAGGGAAACCGCACCTTTTTTTCACTTGTGATAAAAACAGCATTCCCATGTTCTTCAGGCGAGTCCGCATAATGCTTTGCCTCTATCAGATATCCATTAGGGAGCACTGCCGTTTCATCAGCAGCTCCGCTAATTTGGTATTCAAAGGGAACATTTTTGCACTGCCATTGTTCAAATGTAAACAAACATGTCTGATATGATTTGACCACCTTCAGCCCTTTCGGAAAGTCCAGTACTCCTGAAGGACCGCCATTTTCCGCCCAATCGAGAAACTGCTGAATGTGATGGGCCGAAAAGGATGATGGAACGTTTTCATAAAGATAGTTTAATATTAGTTGAACTCCTCTTCTTTGTAAAGGCATCGGGAGGGCAAGCAATTGAGAGGAATTGATTTCAACTGATGTATTAGACTGGCTTGTGATTACTTTATTCATTTCATCTTTCGTTAATGACTGTAAGAATTGCTCATCTTCCGTCAGTGCTTCACTCACTTTCTGAAACCTTTTATGCACATCCGGAGATTCCTGCTTCAAAAACGGGAGCACTGTTTTTCTGAATCTGTTTCTTGTGTAGTCATCTTTGGCGTTGCTTTCATCCGTCCGGTAGCTCAAGCCGTTTTCACGGCAATAGTGAAGGATCTCTTCCTTTGTAATGGTTAAGAACGGCCTGATGATCCGCCCCGTCCCAAAACGTCTAACCGGCTGCATTCCCGCAAGTCCCGTTCCAAGCGTACCCTTAGCCAGTTTCATAAGCATTGTTTCAACCTGGTCATCACCATGATGCGCAAGAGCCAGATAGTCCGCTTGGTGCTTCGACATGATTTCCTCAAAAAACTGGTAGCGGCAATCGCGTGCTGCAGCCTGCTTATTGAGTCCTTTTTCCTGTGCATATGCGGTTACATTGATTTGAGCCGTTTCGCACACGAGCTGTTCAGCTTTACAATAAGCTTGGACAAAACGCATGTCCTCCTCGGATTCCGCACCTCTGAACCGATGGTCAACGTGAGTTGCAATAACATTCGCTGAACGGCCGCATAACGTATGCAACGCGTGAAGAAGAGCCATTGAGTCCGGACCGCCGGAAACGCCTACAATGATTGTCGCCCCTTTTAACGTAAGATTGTGTTTGTTTAAAAAATCTTTGACACTTTTCACAATGTCCTCCTCACAATGAGCAGGTATTTTAAAGATATTCATATCCTAACACTTTCAACCCCTCCAAGCAAAGAAGAAGCATAGGCTCTGCAGTTTGCAACATTCAGATTAAGAAAAAGATAATATAGGCGAAATAAAGCGCTAAAACACTGATCACGATCAGCGTTGTTTCAAATAACCCCCCTGACTTAGCCGGTTTCTGTTTTGGGGTATATCGCGTCTTCGTTATTTTTCCTTGGCGCGGTTTTTGCTGTCTTTGTCGTGTGGCAGGCTGCGGTGATGCTTTTATAGGCTGTTTTCTTTGTGCTGCTTTTTGCCCCGCGTCTAGCATATCCTTTTTCATTTCATCTGCGGATTGATAATCTCCGTTCAAGGCTGAAAAAAGCACTTTTTTATACTTTTGAAGCAGCGGGTTTCCTTCGATGAGAGACCTAAGCTGTTCTTTGGGCTGGTTCGTTTTCTTAAATTCTTTTTTATGCACACTGTTGATCATAATCATGGCAACTGCGAACAAATCATAGGATGGCTCTGCCTTCCTTGTTCCATACCCCCAATAGCCTCTGTCATAAAACTCCGTATACTCTTTTATCGCCCGGCCTTCCTTTGTCGTGCCGCCCACATCAATGCAGCGGATCCTTGCGGGCGGACCAGTTACGATCAGATTATCAGGTTTAAGATCGCCGAATATCCATCCTTGCTGGTGAAGCACCGATAAGCTGGATAACAGCTGAATCATTAATACAGGTATCCACTCTGCTCCTTTATCACTGACATACTTCAAAAGCAGCGGCCCTTTTATGTATTCCATTGCATAAAATGAAACTTTCGTATTGGCACTGGGAATATAGGCATCATCCGTATCAAAAAAAGAAGGCCCCATCGTAACGGACTGGGCCTTTGAGAAAGATTTCAAGACATTCACTTCAGAAGTAATAGACAGGCTGTCATCACTCACCTTTAAGGCAACATGTCCATCTGATGCTTCTGCCAAATACACAATTCCATTGGCCCCTTTACCAAGCTGTTTACGCAATGTATAAGTGTTTCCATTCCACTTGCCTTTGATTGTCGTACCCGGCTTGAGGCTACATGCCAAACTCGTCAAAGCGTCGTTCATCATCTGCCAGCATGCCCCTTCTTGAGCGTATTTTTTCAAACTGCAGTGTCGCTTCACGAATTGCCGGACCTGTCGGCGTGATGCCGCCTGTCGAAAGCTTTGCAAAGAGTGTGGAAAGAGATTGCAGCTTCGGTGTCCAGTTCAGCACAAGCTCGACCTCTTGTTTTTTCCCGGGAAATATACACATCGCAAATTCGTTATTCCCGATTCGGGAATTGAGGCTTACAGACAAATCAATCAGTGCCTCTTTTACTGTTGGAAGCTTTGGCGCCATACTTGCACTTGTATCAACAAGAACCAAAACCTGAAGATGCACCGTTTCTCCAAGCTCGTCTACCACTTCCATGACTTCGCCGCGTTTTTCCGGGGAAAGCTCTTCCATTTCCACATTCTTTCCGAGAATCTGTTTCAGTTCTTGATTGACTACACCTTGTAAGGTTTGCGTCATCGCTTTTTTTGTTACCATTTGAACAGTTTGTGAAAGCTGAGATGCATAAACGACTTGGTGCACGCCTCCTCCGGCAAGTGCAATCCCTTCGACTTCCTTCATTGCCTCAGGGTCAATTTGATTTTCTTCCATTATACCAATGACATTTACCGTAATCCCCTGCTCTTTAGCAAAAGCAGCCATTGCAAGCGGGTCTTCCCCATGGTTTGAGCAGCCATCCGTTATCAGCAAAATTTGATTTAAATGTCCGTTGTTCACATTCATTCCTCCTGGAGAATACGAGGATTCTCAGATTCATATATTCCCATCTTCGCCAGAAGAAATTTGATTTATACGGAAGCGTTATGAAATTTCTTGTTTGTTTTGAAAGATTGCCGGAACAGGAATGGATGCCCACTTCGGTGTATTGTGATCAATCCGGACAACAACAACAGTCATATCGTCCTCAATTTGGCCGGATCTTGTGCGGATGACTTCTTCCATAAGCAAATCGGCAATCTCCTGCGGGTCATTTGTTTTCAACCCTTTCATTTTACGTTTCATCCATAAGTCGTGATTTTCCACATGCTTAGGCCCCTCAAAAATGCCATCACTCATCATAATTAAGAGGTCACCCGCTTTCAGCTGTTCACTCACAACCTCCACATCGAATTCATTAATAATACCGATTGGCAGATTGCTCGCTTGAACTTTCATGACCTGGTCACCCCGTTTGATAAAGCTAGGCGTCGATCCAACCTTCAAAAATTTACAGCTGGCATCTTGAAGATCGATAATAGACAGGTCAAGCGTGGAATATATTTCGTCAGTTGTCCTTAGAGACAGTATGCTGTTGATCGTTTTAATTGCTATTTTTTCATCAATTCCCGATTCAAGGATTTTTTCAAGAAGCTTGATCGTTTCATTGCTTTCAAAGTGCGCTCTTGCGCCATTGCCCATTCCGTCACTGATTGCTGCAGCATATTTTCTGGCTCCAAGCTCCATCATGCTGTAGCTGTCGCCGGAGACAAGGCCGCCGCCCTTCGCAGCGTGAGCAGCTCCCGTGGACACCCTGTATGATTTTGTTGATCCAAAGGCGACATGGCTGTATCCATTCGGATGCGGAGAGTGCTGTTCGGCTTTCACAAGAATTTGTTCTTCCAGAATGTCAGACAGCATAGGGGCAATGATTTTTTCACTTTCTCCATGTCCGCTGAACGGAATGGTCATTTCAATATCGATATTTCCTTGTTCAAGACTATAGATCTCGACATGCTGAATCTCAATTCCGAAATGTTGAAGCGCCTCTATGATTTGCTCTTCCTGCAGAAAGTGCTGTTCTCGCTCTCTTTTTATTTCCCGAGAAAAGTCGGCCATGACTTCAGAAACGCCTAAAAGCTGTTCAGCAACTAGGCGTCTGCTGTCCTGGACTTTTTTCTTGAGAGTCAAATGGGCATGGTGATGTGCGAGCTCATCCTCAATCAGCTCTTCAACCTGCTTGGATTTAGAACAATACTGTTGAAACTCTTTTTTCAGCCTTCGGTTTGATGCATATTCTTTTTCCTCTGTTTCAAGCATAACTTGTTTCATTAAATCATATGTTTTATCAAAGTTCTGTACCCAGCACCTGTTTTTCTTGTAGCACGTCTGACAGGAATGCTCCGTGATTTTGCTTAAGAACAGATCAACTTCGCTGTCATCTGTCTGTTCGTCTGATGCTTGGTAAAAGGTTGCAAAGCTTTCAGACAGCGCGTGAAATACATTGGAGAACTGGTCTACCTTCTGAGCAGTGACATCTCGGATTTTTCTAGCGTATTGCTGTTGCTCTTGAAGATGCTCGACAGTTCCCGGAATATATCTCGCCACTTTCCTTGTAATAGATTGAGGTGTGAGTAAAAACAGGCCGACTGCGATTAATGACTCATAGAGCGTTGTCATCAGACCGGCAGAGCCTTCACCATATAAAGATATAAGAAGTGATCCAACGATCAGACCGATTGCTGCACCCGCTTTTTTTCCTTCCTTCAGCAAACCGCCCAATAAACCGGAAAAAGCAAGCAGACTCATTTGATATAGGTTTCCGATATTCGCCAAGCCAAGAATCAGGCCGGTCACAACACCAACCGTACAGCCGATGCTTGCTCCGCCAATAAAGGAAAAACTCAATACAACATAACGAGCCAATATATGTTCTGCCTGCATCCCTTGGTAGGACAAGCCGGCCAGCCCCGTTAAAACAGAGGCAATAAGAATCATAAAGCAAATGATTTCCTCTATTTTTAATGATTGTTTCACTTTTTTCACAGTAAAAATCGGAAGGCTCTGAAGGAAAATCAGTGTTAAGATAAACGACAGTCCAGCCTCAACGATAGCCATTACATAATCATAGGTTGTAAATACGCCATTTTGGGCATAAACAAACCCGGCTCTTGCTGCAGCCATGGAGAAGAACACGACAATCGGGAGTGCTTTAACACGATCGTCGGTAATGAAGGCAGCCACTTTAGAAAATACGAAGAATGCCAGCAATGCCGCCAGTATGAGCAATGAGTGCTTTGGAGATATGGTCAGCGCACCTGCAAGCACAGCCAAAACCGCATAAAATGCTTTGTCTCTTCTGATGAGAAGCATCGCTCCAAAGAAAGGAAGTGCGAAAGGAAGCACCTCGGATAATATGAAAGCCCGTCCAAGCAAAAATCCGATAACAACATAAATGAATCCTTTATAGAAAAACAGTGAATGCAAATGATGAGTCACCAGCTTCGTGCCCCTGTTAAAAAACGATTGGAGTTTTTCCAAAGCTTGTCCCGCCATTGGCCCGTTCACTCTTCTTTCTGCTTTTTCCATTCCTCTCATCTCCCACCTGTTATATTCGTTGCCTGTCATTATAGCGAAAGCACAGATAGGATTTTGTCAAAAGAAGGTAACAATACCAAAGAAATCTTCGACGGTTTCTGCCTTGATATTCGTTTATGAAAAGAATTTCCGGAATGTTGTCTAAAAATGAAAAAAATCGGCTTCTGCAAGAGAAACCGATTTTTTAGGATGACCCGTACGGGATTCGAACCCGTGTTACCGCCGTGAAAGGGCGGTGTCTTAACCGCTTGACCAACGGGCCAAACAAATATGGTAGCGGCGGAGGGGATCGAACCCCCGACCTCACGGGTATGAACCGTACGCTCTAGCCAGCTGAGCTACACCGCCATATTGTTTTGTGCTTCTAAGCACAAGTTATATAATACAAAGGTTTGTCTCTTTCGTCAACAGAAACTTTAATGTTGTAATTTTCTGACTTTTAAAGAGGGTGAGGATAATAAAAAAGCATCCGTCGGGATGAACGGATGCTTCATTTATTTTATAGAAAGCAGCAAGTTATCCTCTTCTTGCTCCGCGCCCTCCACGTTTTGATTCCGTATTGCGTTTTAAAGATGACAAGCGATCTTCGCTGTCTTTTAAAAACTTATTCATTTTCTGTTCAAAAGATTCTTTCGGACGGAAATCATTTCTAGGTCTGGCTTGCGGACGGTCTTTAGCTTTTTTAATAGATAAACCAATTTTCCCGTCTTTTTCAACGTTGATGACTTTCACTTCAACTTGGTCGCCGACTTTTAAGTGGTCGTTAATGTCTTTGACATAATTATCAGCTACCTCACTAATGTGAACGAGACCGGTTGAGCCTCCAGGCAATTCAACAAATGCTCCAAAATTTGTAATACCTGTAATTTTCCCTTGCAACTTGCTGCCAACTTCAATCGACATAAAAAAAGTGCTCCTCCTTAGGCTTATAAAAAGATCGTTTGCTTAATTATACCTAAATAAAAATTTAAGTGTCAACAAGGCTACTTACTCTTCTTCTCCACATTGAAGATAATTTCTCCGTCTCCAGACATGAATAAGTCCCTTCTGGCAAGCTCTGTGACGTAATCTTCATCCTTCAATTTGGATATTTCTTCTTTTAAATCCGTTTGTTTTGTCTTTAAACTTTTGAGTTCTTTTTCAAGCTGTTCTTTCTTTTCTTCTTTTGCACTAAGGGAAGATGTTTGGGACCATACAGAGCTTGCCAGCACAATTGCCGTCAGGAATACTAGGGCGCCGAATACAGTTAACCGTCTGTACAGCCCTTTGCGTCTTCGTTTCTTCAGCTGATTTTGCCGTTCTACTTGTTCTTTATAGTCGTTTTGTATTTCAGTTATCGTTCGTTCCCTGGAAAAATTCAAACCAGACGGTCCTCCTTTCATTTCTTCAAAAACCGTGTGATGGTCGTTCTTATGGTTATCAATAGTTTCTTCTTCTTTTTGAGAAATCCTGCACCTTTTTCAAAATAACGTCTAAAAGTTAGACGCATTTTCACAGGAAGAAGTTTCAAACATTGTTTCGCGATAAAACGGATCGGAAAACACAGAACCATGACTATTTTATATAGACACAGCAGGAGAAAACCTATCAGGCTGTATGTTTTCTTGAATAAAAATGCCGCCATCCAGATGATCGCTCCGCATGTCCACACAATAGGACGAAATAACACGTGCTGAATGAGTTTTTTGAAGAATTGATAAACAGAAACAACAAGGTAAATGACGAATTTCAGTATTTTTATATAGATTCGTTTGCAAAGGCTCTGATACGTCGCAACGCCCAGCAGAACCGCTAAAAAGATGTAAATCCTGAATTCTCCCTCATTTACATGAAGCAAGACATAAAAGAAAAGCAGCCCTTGCACAATCCAGAAAAGAATATCATGAATAAATAATAGCCATCTGGCTGTTTTGGCACGAATGACAAAGAGCCGGTATGTATCAAGCGAAGCACCAAGCCAGAGACCCATACCGGACATCGCCAGCATTGTATAGAATTGTGTCGTCAGCGTCATTTAAACAACTTGCTAAAAAACCCTTTAGCTTTATCCCCTTGTTGTTCGTCTAAGTACACTAAATCAAATACCCTGCCTTTAATCGAAACAATCCCTTTTTCCACATCAAGATTTTTCATCTGCAGGTTTTGGCCTCTGACGGAGAGCATTCCCATCACCGTTTCCAGCAGGAATTCTTCGTTATCAAAACTCTCCACATGCTTAACCCCAGAAATATCTAAATGCTTCCGGCCTTTCATTGTCACATCATGCTGTTCCGGAACAGACGAAGAACCTTTTTGATCATAATATGAATTCATCTATTCAGCCCCCATATCCTCGATACTTTTAGCATTATTACTGCATTGTATGAGGAGGGGGATTTTTTTAGAACAAGCCTATTCGCCGAGTTTTTCTTCTTTTAGAATCGTGTACATGTTTGCAGCTTCTTCTTTTTTCGTCGTGTCTTTCAATTCATTAACTTGAACCGTTACAAGCTTTTGGCCGAAGCGGACCGTTAGTTCATCTCCCGGTTTTACGTCAGAGCTAGCTTTAGCTTGGTTTCCGTTAATAGAGATTCGTCCTTGGTCAGCTACTTCCTTCGCTAGTGTACGCCGTTTGATCAGCCGTGATACTTTCAAAAATTTATCTAATCTCATATCTATGATCTCCTCTCAGTTTCTTTTGCTTCATTCCACAGTTTGTCCATGTCCTCAAGGGACATATCAGCCAACTCGACTCCCTCTTCCTTCGCTGTTTCCTCAATGTATGAGAACCGTCTCCGGAATTTGTCATTAGTCATGGCCAGCGCTTCCTCTGGCTCTATTTTGTAGAAGCGGGCTACATTCACCAGCGCGAATAAAATGTCGCCAAACTCAGCTTTAAGATTGTGTTCATGAGGAGCTTCAGAAACCTCAGAAGAAAATTCCTTCATTTCCTCACTTACCTTTTCCCAAATATCGCTGACGTCTTCCCAGTCAAAACCGACCTTCGCTGCTTTTTTCTGCAATTTAGCAGCTTTCGAAAGAGCTGGAAGGGTTTTCGGTACGCTGTCTAGTAACGATGATTCAGATGTATTTTTTTCGGCCTTTTTTATATCTTCCCAATTGGCCAAAACATCGTTTTCATCCTGAACCTTAACATCTTTAAACACATGGGGATGTCTTCTGACCATTTTTTCACTGATTCCTTTTATGACATCATCAATTGTGAAATAACCTTCATCTTCACCAATTTGCGCGTGAAGCAAGACCTGAAGCAAAACGTCGCCAAGCTCTTCGATCATATGGTCTGTGTCTTCTTCGTCAATAGCTTCGAGAAGCTCATAACATTCTTCAATCATGTACTGCTTTAATGACTGATGCGTCTGCTTTTTATCCCACGGACATCCATTAGGTCCGCGAAGCTCTCTGATGATGCTTCGGAACGTGGAGAATTCGTGATAAAGCAGCTTCTCTTCTTTAATCGGCGGAATATACACACTTGTTAAGTTGTTCAAGGCGACATTGCGGTCCAGCTCAAATAATGGCACTGTCCTGATCTCCTCGCCACGGCTGCCTGCTGCAGTCACAATGACAACCTCATAATCATCAGGCAGCTTCTCCATCAATGTCAGCTTGACTTCAGAAGCCGTCATTTGGTCGTAAACCTGACATATGATCAGATGATGTCTGAGCTCAAGCTCGTCCGCGGACAATGTGCCGGCATCCACAAATTGAAAACCTTCAATCGGGTCAATTTGCAAGGCATTGAATGTGGCATCAAGGAAACTTTGTCCCCCCGCGACTTTCACTTGAACGTTTTCCTTTTCCTGCCGCTCCGTCAGCAGCTGAACTGTTTTTTCTGCGACAAACGGATGTCCCGGTACAGCGTAAACCACATCCTCACGCTGCGCCGCTTCAAAGAGGATATCAGCAATTTCTTCATATACCGCCTCGAACTGATCATGTTTCTCATATATATCATCAAAGAAACGGATGTTCTTCGTTTCTTTTTCAAGCTCCTCAATTAAAGGATGATCCTTGGTTCTGACATACAGCGTATCTGCCTTCGTCAGCAGCTTGTGTATACCAATTGTCAACTGGTCCATGTCTCCGGCACCAAGTCCCACGACTGTAATTTTACCCGCCATTTTGTTCTCTCCTTCTCATGAATTTGCTTAACTTGCTGCCGAATGGCACACTGTTCAGCTCTTCATCTGTAAATATTCCCAATCTCATCATACAATAAATAAACACCGCGCCACCAATGGCAACAGCAGAAAGGCTCTCAATCACAGCCGCTCCTCTTCCTGTTGCAGGAAACAAGAAAGTCCATAGACGCGTATACGCAAGCAAAACAGCTGACATCAAAAGAGCAGATCCAATAATCGGAATCAAAACGCCTCTAAGCGTATCGAGCCATCCCTTTTGCCGAAGCTGATACAAGTTAAGGCCGGCGACAGCCGCAAAGGAAGCAGCTGTCGCAAACGATGCGCCTTCAATCCCATAGCGCGGAACCAAAAGTGTGTTTAACACCCATTTCACCGCAACACCCGCGCCCACCGCTATCGCTGGAAAAACTGTGTACCCCGCTCCCTGTAAGACTGCCGCTGCCGTTACCGCCATAGATGCAAACAAAATGGAGCAGCTAAATACTTGTAACGCACCTGTCCCTTCTCCATTTTGAAACAGCATGATATTTACCGGCTTTAGAATGCAAATCAACCCAGCCGATGCGCCTGTACCGAGCACAAGGCATAGTTTCAAAGATGACGTGATTTTTTCTTTCATGATCTTCAGCTCATTGTTTTTTACAGCCATAGAAATATACGGAACGAGTGACGTCGCAATGCTTACCGCGAAAATTGAACCGAGCTGCAGCAAGGGTTGTCCCCGATCATAGATCCCCTTTAGGCGTTTTGCTTCTTCGCTTGCCTCACCACCCGAAAGCAATGCATATAAATTCAAAGCATCAACAAGCTGGATAAACAAAAGCAGCAAACTGCTTACACAAATTGTAACCGAATATAAAAGCAGTTTTTTCGTCAATTCTTTTGTTGTGATGACATTTTCATTTTGCCTATCCGTTTGGTTGTCTCTATTCGTTTTAAACCAAAAAAACCCCAGTATCATCAATGCAACCAAACTTCCGGCAAGGGAGCCTGAAGCGGCTGCCGCTCCCGCAGTATAAAGCGAGGCTCCCTTTTTCACGAGCCAAAATGATAAGCCCAAGAGCACTGCAACACGGAGAAACTGCTCTGTCATCTGTGATAAGGCTGAAGGGAGCATTTCGTGCCGCCCCTGAAAACCGCCTCTAAGCAACGCGACAAATGGGAAAAGCAGAAACGCGTATGCGGCCACTTGAATTAACACGGCTAGATGCGAATCTCCCATAAAGAGTGCAATAGGAACAGCGCCCATATATAAACAAAGAAATAATAAAATACCGATTAAAGACAAAAATAACGCTGATATTTTTAATATGGTGTGATGATTTTTTTCACTATAATCATTCATCAGCTTTGAAATAATGACTGGAAATCCTGATGTGGACAGCATGACCGCAATACCAAGAAAGGGATATACCTGCTGATATATATAAAATCCAACATCGCCGACAATGTTTTGAAATGGGACTCTGTAAACAGCGCTTAAAATTTTTGTGATGACGCCTGCCAGAATTAAAACAAAAGCCCCCTGCCAAATCCAATGTCGTTTAACGCCTATTGAATCGTCCATCCAAAAGCTCCTTCCCAACGTCAGGGGCAATACGGTTCACGTATTACCGCGGCACAAATAAAAACGAGGTTATTATACCACATCCCAACCCTTGGATTCCTTTTTCGGCACGCATGAAAAAGAACAGCGTCCCAAGGAGAGCTGTTCTTTACATACCTATTTTCGAAGAAAGGAATAAGACCTACTGTTCCATTTGACGAGCCAAAAATCCAGCTGCTGTTTCAACGGCTTTATGCTCTACTTCGCCCATTGTCTGATCTTTTGAAAAGATCACCACAGCACCTATCGGATCACCGTTCGCCACAATTGGGCCGACAGTATAAGAATTCATGTCCTCATCAATTCCATTCACAAGCTGTACTGATTTCGCATCACTCTCAAGCACGGAGCTGCGCTGATCCATTGTTCTTTCCAGCATTTCGCTGATTGACTTGTTTAAGTAATCTTTTTTGGAGCTGCCGGACACGGCAATATATACATCACGATCACAAATCAGCACTGAATGGCCGAGGCTGTCGTAAAGCGCGTCTGCATACTCCTTTGCAAAGTCTCCAAGCTCACTGATCGGAGAGTACTTTTTCAAAATCACTTCTCCGTCACGATCTACAAAAATCTCAAGCGGATCGCCTTCCCTGATTCTCAGAGTTCTTCGAATTTCTTTAGGAATCACGACCCGACCTAAGTCATCAATACGACGTACGATACCGGTTGCTTTCATCTCTGGTGCCTCTCTTTCATTTGATGGTATATACATGTGGGAAAGACCTAAAGCAGTTACTTTATGTACCTTCCGCCTCGCTTGAAATTAGTATCCGTCACATCAAATGTAATATACACCAGAGAGTAACAAAATTTACGTTGATGAAATGGTTTGCTTTTTCACATCTTTTAAGCCCTTCAGCATGCCCAGCACGGTGTCGAGCCATTCATCGGCACTACGGCCTTTCGTCTGTATGGAGATTTTGAGTTTTTTCCCTTCCATTCCCAGTCCGATTTGTCTGCCATATTTATTGCCAAGCTCAAACAGCTTCTGTCCGTCAATTTCAGCACTTGCTTCTTCAGAAATCGTCAATCTGACAGCATCTTTATCCTGCTTAATCAGCTCGACACGTTCCTGTCTCGCATAGACTTTCATTTCTGCAACAGTAAACAAGTATTCGACTTCTTTTGGATAGTTTCCAAAGCGGTCGATCATTTCATCTTGAAGCTCATTCTTCTCTTCGATTGTCGCCACAGACCTGAAGCGTTTATACATATCAATTTTCTGTTTGCCGTCTTGAATATAAGTTTCCGGAATATACGCATCAAGCTCGACATCAATTTCTGTTTCAAACTGCTCTGTCTTCGCTGTGTCTCCTTTACGCTCCTCAATGGCCTCCTTCAGCATTTGTGAATAGAGGTCAAATCCGACCGAATCGATGAAGCCATGCTGCTGGGCACCAAGAAGATTCCCGGCTCCGCGAATCGTTAAGTCACGCATTGCGATTTTAAAACCGGAACCTAGCTCTGTGAATTCTTTAATAGCCTGCAGCCTTTTTTCAGCCACTTCTGTCAGCACTTTATCCCGGCGGTACGTGAAATACGCATACGCCACACGGTTAGAACGGCCGACACGCCCCCGCAGCTGGTAAAGCTGAGAAAGACCCATCTTGTCAGCGTCAAATACGATCAGCGTATTGACGTTCGGGATGTCCACGCCAGTTTCGATAATGGTTGTGCTGACGAGAACGTCTGATTCTCCTTCAAGAAAACTTAGCATAACGGTTTCTAATTCATTTTCTGTCATTTTCCCATGCGCATATGCTACCTTCGCGTCAGGGACTAGCATTGAAATTTCATCCGCTTTCCGCTCAATGTCCTCTACCCGGTTGTACAAGAAATAGACCTGGCCCCCGCGTGCAAGCTCACGTTCAATCGCCTCTCTGACAAGAGCGCCGTTATATTCCACAACATACGTCTGTACGGGGAAGCGATTTTCCGGCGGAGTCTCGATGACTGAAAGGTCCCTTACGCCAAGCATAGACATATGCAGCGTACGCGGAATCGGCGTTGCTGTTAACGTTAATACATCAACATTGGCTTTTATTTGCTTGATCTTTTCTTTATGGGTTACACCGAAACGCTGCTCTTCATCAATGATGAGGAGCCCTAAATCTTTATACACGACATCCTTTGATAGCAGCCGATGCGTCCCGATGACGATATCAACCGTTCCGTTTTTCAGCCCTTTGATTGTTTCGTTTGCTTCTTTTCTCGTTCTGAACCTGCTGAGAAGGCCGATATTAATCGGATAGTCCTGGAAGCGCTCTTTTATGGTTTCATAGTGCTGCTGTGCCAAAATTGTTGTCGGAACGAGCAGAGCTACCTGCTTTCCGTCACCGATCGCCTTAAACGCGGCACGTATGGCAACCTCTGTTTTACCGTAGCCCACATCTCCGCACAGCAAGCGGTCCATCGGACGTTCTCTTTCCATGTCTTTTTTGATTTCGTGAATAGAACGGAGCTGATCCTCAGTCTCTTGATAAGGGAAAGCCGATTCGAATTCCCGCTGCATCTCATGGTCAGGAGAAAACGCATAGCCCTTGCTCGCTTCTCTTTCGGCATACAGCTTAATTAAGTCATCAGCAATATCCTGAACGGATGTCTCTACTTTTTTCTTGACCCGCTTCCATTCACTTCCGCCTAATTTATACAGCTTTGGCTCTTTTCCTTCGGAGCCAACATATTTTTGGACCTGATCAATTTGTTCTACAGGGACGTAAAGCTTGTCACTTCCCTGATAATGTATATTTAAATAGTCTTTATGAATGCCGTTGATTTCAAGAGTTTCGATCCCCAGGTATTTTCCGATCCCGTGATTAATATGAACGACATAATCTCCAATTTGAAGCTCAGAATAGCTTTTGATGCGCTCTGCATTGGTAAGCTTCTGTTTTCGCGGCTTCTTCTTTACACGGTTTTTGAACAGTTCTTCTTCCGTGATAACGGCAAGCTTCATTAACGGCAGCTCAAATCCCGATTGGAGCTCGCCTTCCATGATATAGACCTGTCCCTGAACAAGCGCTTTTTTGCTGTCTGTCACGGCGGCCTCGATATCATAATCAGCCAAAACAGATGACAATTTCTGTGTACGTTCCTTGTTTGCTCCTAAGAACACAACAGTGAAATTTGATTTTTTAAAACGCTCCATTTCGCCCGCAAGCACGTTCATTTGGCCATGGAAACTCTGCATTTGCCGGCCTGACACATTGACAATATTTTGCGGGCTCGTATGGTGTACATGCCGCAAAAATAAAGAGTAGTACAGCAGAGGCCGTTTTTGCTCAGTCACTATTTTTTGGAAGCTGAATGACAAACGAATGTCATGCAAAATCTTCCCTTCCTCAAGAAGATTTGTTATAAACTCCGCTTCTTCTTTTTGAAGCTGTTCTTCCATCTCATGAATCCGACTGACTTCATCCAAAATCAGAAGTGTATTATCAGGTGTATAATCTAGTAAACTAGCAGGCTTTTCATAGAAATATGAGAGATACTTCACGAGCTCCTGATCTGTCTGGCCTTCAGACAAGCGTTCTTTATCGTGAGAAATATTCGCATGAAGTATTTCTTTTTGTTTGTCAGTCTTTAATTTTTTCAAGCTCGCGGCAAGCCCACTATCGATTTTCTCCATCGCCCGCGCTTTTTCTTCCGGTCTGATAATTAATTCCTTCGCGGGACCGATATTGATCGAGGTAAGGGTCTCAATTGACCGCTGATCATCTGAATTAAAGCTGCGGATTGAATCCACCTCGGTGTCAAAAAGTTCAATTCTCACCGGATTCTCTGAAGTCAACGGATAAATGTCAATGATTCCACCGCGAATACTGAATTCCCCGGGCGCAGAAACCATATCAGACCGCTCATACCCTACCTCTACCAGCCGTGAGGCAAGCTGGTCAGGTTCGATATCATGGCCTACTTGAATGAGCATCTGGCTGCTTTTCCACACCTCTACAGGCGGCAGCATTCTTCTGATTGCAGCTACCGGAGCAACGACAATTGGCGCTTCTCCATTCGTTAGTCTATTAATGACATCTAATCGCTGCGCCCGCAATTCAGGGCTTGCAACTGCGATTTCTGATGAAATGAGTTCATTGACGGGGTACAAAAGGACAGACCGATCCTCTAGAAGTGAAGTCAGATCATCTGTTACTTTCTGGGCTTGATATAAGTTATGGGTGATTAGAAAGATAGGCTTATTCGTTTCATTAGCCAGAGCAGAAGTAAAAACAGAACGCGCGGAACCCGACAGACCCGCGAGCAGCTGTTCCTTCAGGCCCTCGTGTAAACCGTTGATGATGGATTTAAAGTCATCGCTTTCTTTTATAAAGGTTTGAATGTTGTCCATATGGCCCCTCCTCTCTGTTTCCTGTGAGAACAGAAAAACGCTTTGGTCTAGTGTCTACACCAAAGCTTTTTATTGAATAAATGTGTGATATTCGTGGTAATGCGGATTTCGGTCAAGCGCCTCTTGGCAGTCTTCACATATCGTCAAAACATGGACATCTCCATTTTCTTTATAAGAAATCATATCGTTTCTTTCCTCATTTGTTAAGTGCTGAAATCCAAGTGAGTCTGTCGATACCATTGAAGATTCGAGACTGCCTACTTTCACTCCGCAATGACGACAATAATAATGCAAAGCCATACAAGGGACCTCCTGATGAAAAAGTCATTTTGGTGTAGTATGGACTTTGTTGTTACATTTTATACCTTTGCGTTAAATTCGTTCATGACTTCTAAAAACGGTTTACTCAAAGAAGCCTCACAAGCCTTCACAGATTTATCAACCGCTTCTTCGATCTCAGGTGCCTCCTCCTTGGTAAAGGAGCCTAACACATAATCAACGACCTTCATGCCGTTTACAGGCCGGCCGATTCCGATGCGGATACGGTCAAACTCGGATGTACCAAGATGCTGGATCAGTGATTTGATGCCATTGTGCCCTCCGGCGCTTCCTTTCGTTCTTAAACGGATCTTGCCAGTAGGAAGGTCAAGGTCGTCGTAAATGACTGTCAAATCTTCATTATCGACATCATAGTAGTCCATTAAAGGCCGCAAACATTCTCCTGATAAATTCATATATGTAAGCGGTTTAACAAGTAGAACCTTTTTGCCGGAAACAAATCCGGTTCCGTATAATCCGTTAAATTTATTTTGATTCAGCTCTATATTCCATTCCTTTGCAAGCTGATCTATCACCATAAATCCGACATTATGCCGTGTATTTTCATAGTTCTTCCCCGGGTTTCCGAGACCGGCAATCACAAGCATGGCGAATCCTCCCTTAGTCACATAACTCCCGTCTTCATAAACGGGCTATAATTCTTCTCATTCTAGCACAAAAGACGTAACCGCGGGAGGGTTACGCCTTAAGCTTTTATTGTTCGTTTTCACCTTCAGGCTGAGCATCGGCAGATTCCTCTTCATCGACCTCAGCTGCTTCCTGCTGCTGCGGAGGAAGGATTGAAGCCACAACCTCATCTGATTCATGATTAAAGGAGTAGTCACCGCCAGCAGGCAAATCCGCAATCGTCAGTACTTCATTTACATCGAGGCTTGTAATATCGGCCTCGATCGTTTGCGGAATGGCTTTTGGCTTGGCCTTTACAGTAAGTGCATATAACGGCTGCTGCAGTACGCCTCCGTTTTTCACTCCAATGGCTTCTCCGGTCAGATGAATCGGAACTTCCACTTCAATGTCCTCACTCATATTAACTACTTGAAAATCAGCATGAGTGATTTCATTTTTCAACGGGTCCGTCTGCAGGTCTGTTACCATGACTGAGTGTTTTTCTCCGCTGACCTCAAGCGTAATGACTGCATTTTTGCCTTCGTCCCTCAGCGTTTTGATGAGCTCCACACTGTCTAATGACACAGGTTTGTTGCCCGTATCCTTCCCATATATGATACCTGGAACATGTCCTGAAGTACGGATATTCCGAAGAGACGAACGAGTAAAGTCCGTTCTTTCTTTTGCCGTTAAAGTTGCCATATTCAGCACCATCCTATTGTCGTTTTAGTTGTCCTATTACAAACAATACCCATAACGATAAGGATTTAAACCTCGAAAAATGGTTTAGCTGAACAGATAGCTGACTGATTGCTGCTCATGAACGCGAATAATCGCTTCGGCCAGAAGCGGTCCGACTGAAAGCTGCTTAAAGCGTTCAATTTTCTTTTCTTCAGGAAGCTTGATGCTGTTTGTCACAACAAGCTCTTTAATTGTTGAATTATTAATCCGTTCAACCGCAGGGCCTGATAGTACAGGGTGTGTACAGCATGCATATACTTCTTTCGCTCCGTTTTCAACGAGCGCATTAGCAGCAAGTGTAATCGTACCTGCAGTATCAATAATGTCATCGATGAGGATAGCAGTCTTCCCTTCGATGTTACCTACAATATTCATGACTTCCGCCACGTTTGGACGCGGACGGCGTTTATCGATAATCGCAATTGGCGCTTTTAGTCGGTCAGCCAGTTTGCGGGCACGTGTCACACCGCCATGGTCTGGTGAAACAATGACGATATCTTCAAGATTTTTGCCTTCAAAATATTCTCCTAAAATCGGAACACCCATTAAGTGGTCAATCGGTATATCAAAGAATCCTTGAATTTGCGGCGCATGCAGGTCAAGTGCAATCACACGAGTCGCACCGGCTGTTTCAAGCAGGTTAGCGAAAAGTTTAGCTGTGATTGGCTCACGGGATCTTGCTTTTCTGTCTTGACGCGCATAACCGTAATAAGGAATAACAATGTTAATCGTTTTTGCAGAAGCGCGTTTTAACGCATCTACCATAATCAGCAGTTCCATAATATGCTCGTTAACGGGGTCACTTGTAGACTGGATGATGTAACAATCACATCCACGAATACTTTCTTCGATATTAATTTGGACTTCCCCGTCACTAAATCTTGTGACAGAACATTTCCCTAATTGAACTCCAACTATATCTGCGATTTCTTTTGCAAGCTCTGGATTCGAATTCAAAGAAAAAATCTTTAAATTCTTATCTCCGTATTGATTAGACATGGATAAACCTCCGAATTTAGGATTATTTTTTATGAATATTTTTCACATAATCGTCTTTATTTACTTGTCTCGCTCTGGCAATAGCAAGTGCTTTTCCAGGTACATCTTCCGTAACAGTTGAACCTGCCGCCACATAAGCGCCTTCTCCGACTGTGACAGGGGCAACCAAGTTGGAATTGCAGCCGATAAACGCGCCATCTTCAATTTTTGTCAAATACTTATTCTTTCCATCATAATTGACAGTAATTGAACCGCAGCCCAGGTTTACATCAGTGCCTACCTCAGCATCGCCGACATAGCTTAGATGAGATGCCTTGCTTCGGTCTCCGAATTGAGTCTTTTTAATTTCTACAAAATTCCCGATCTTCACTTCATTCCCGATGACAGAATCAGGTCTGATGTGAGCAAAAGGTCCTATGTTTACATCATTCCCCACTTTACTGTGATTGACTACCGATTGTTTAATAACCGTACGGCTGCCAATGGCACTATTCATAATCTCCGTATGAGGGCCAATAATCGTATCTTCTCCGATTTGCACCTCACCTTTAATCACAGTTCCAGGGTAAATCACAGTATCACTTCCGATAACAGCGTCAGGAGAAATATACGTATTCATCGGGTCGATCAACGTCACGCCATTTTGCATATGCCGTTTATTAATGCGCTCTTTCATAAATTGTTCTGCCTGAGAAAGAGCAACTCTATCATTAACTCCGAGCGTTTCTTGGAAATTACCAGTCTGGTAAGCGGCAACAGTTTCGCCTTCATTTTTAAGAATCTCTATGACATCCGGCAAATAATACTCGCCTTGGGCATTATCATTAGACACCTGATCAATAGCCCGAAATAGCGCTTCATTGTCAAAACAATACGTACCGGTGTTGATCTCAGTTACAAGACGTTCTTCTTCAGAGGCGTCCTTATGCTCAACGATTTTTTGAACCGCTCCGTTTTCGCTGCGAATAATGCGGCCGTATCCGGTTGGATCTTCTGCAACCGCAGTTAAAATCGTAGCTTTTGCTTCTCTTTGTGTATGTTCTTTCAGCATCTGTTCCATCGTCTCTGCTGTCAAAAGCGGCGTATCTCCGCAAATGACAATCGTGACGCCTTTTTCGTCAGCAAGAAATGGCTGTGCCTGTTTTACAGCATGAGCAGTGCCAAGCTGTTCTGCTTGAAGCGCGTACTCGCTTTTATCACCAAGCTGCTTTTTCACTTCTTCCGCACCATGTCCGACAATCGTGACAAGCTTCGATAAAGATAATTTTAAGGCTTCGTCCACGACGTGCTCTACCATAGGCTTACCGCAAACTGGATGAAGGACTTTATAAAGCTTCGATTTCATTCTCGTTCCTTGTCCAGCCGCTAAAACAACTGCAAACCGCTTATCCATTTATTGGCCTCCAATATCCCTTTTATCCATAGAAAAATATATCCTAAATATCTTCTGATTTCAAGGAGACTTCATGAAGTGCAAGAATTTTCTATTGAGTGCAACTAAGTTTGAAAAATCAGAATTAAAAAAGGACCGCCGGCAAAAGGCTTATGTCAGCCCTTTCAGCAGTCCTTGCTTTTTGGTTATTTTTTAAGAAGCTCCAGCTTCTTCGAATTCTAATGCTTCAGTGTCACCCAGACGATGATACTCATTTAACACGGCATCTTGAATCTTTCCTCGCGTGCTTGAATTAATAGGATGAGCAATATCGCGGAACTCTCCATCAGGGGTGCGTTTACTCGGCATCGCAACGAAAAGACCATTGTTTCCATCAATCACACGAATATCATGTACAACAAATTCGTGATCCAGCGTGATGGATGCAATCGCTCTCATGCGACCATCGGTATTCACGCGGCGTAATCTTACGTCAGTAACTTCCACAGTAGTTCACCACCTTTTCCCTATATAAAAGCATTAGTGTATCAATTCCACGATTTTTTCTGAAATCCTGCTCGTTTTTAAAATATTTTTTGAAAAAATAGGATATAGTTACACAATTAGGTCATAAAGCTTTCATTTCGGGCATAAGGTAAATAAAAAAGTGATCCCGGGCTCTCCCAGAATCACTTTTCTTATTATTTCACCAGTGCAATAACTTCAATCTCGACTAACGCATCCTTCGGGAGTCTCGCGACTTCAACACAAGATCTCGCCGGTTTGTGAGTGTCAAAGTATTGTCCGTACACTTCGTTTACTTCCGCAAACTGTTCCATATCCGCGATAAATACAGTTGCTTTTACAACTGTTTCAAAAGAAGCACCCGCTTCTTCCAGAACCGCCTTTAAATTGCTGAATACTTGATGAGTCTGCTCCTTAATATCGCCGTTCACCATTTCGCCTGAAGGAGTCAAAGGGATTTGGCCTGAGCTGTAAAACATATTGTTGACGATAATCCCTTGTGAATAAGGCCCGATTGCCGCTGGGGCATGTTTTGTGTGGACTGCTTTTGTCATGATTCTGTCTCTCCATTCTTTAAAAGATTGTCTTTAAAAAAACGCAGAAAATTGCCATTCTGAATTTCAATGGACTTCTCTTTCATGTTGATGGTTGAAAGAGTAAGAAGTGACATATATTCATCAACAAGACGTTCATCTACTCCTTCGGCTTCAACTAAGACGCCGATTCCCGCCACATTTGCGTTAAACTCATCCAACAGGTTAATCATACCATTAATTGTGCCGCCTGCTTTCATAAAGTCATCAATAATGAGTACGTTTGAACCCGTTTTCATGCTTCTTTTCGCAAGTGACATTGTTTGAATGCGGTTTGAGGAGCCTGAAACGTAATTAATGCTGACTGTGGAGCCCTCTGTTACCTTATTGTCTTTACGAACGATCACAACAGGCACATTCAAATAGCTTGCAGCTGCGTACGCAAGAGGGATGCCTTTCGTGGCAACGGTCATGACAACATCAATTTCGCGCTCTGCAAACACGGAAGCAAACAGCTTCCCTACCTTGGAGAGTACAGATGGCTTCCCTAAGATATCCGTTAAATATACATAACCGCCCGGAAGGATACGCTCAGGATTTGCCAGCGACTGTCCAAGTGTCTGCACAAACTCTTCAGCTTCAGCCTGCTTCATTTTCGGAATATATTTAACGCCTCCGGCAGCTCCGGGAACAGTAAGCAAAGTACCAATCCCCTGCTGTTCAAAGGTTTGTTTAATAATTGTTAAATCTTCACTGATGGATGATTTTGCAGATTCATACCGCTCAGAGAAAAAGGTTAGCGGTATTAACTCGTGCGGATGGGTTAACAAATAATTTGTTAAGTCCACCAATCTGCCGCTGCGACGAAACTTCATGAACTTACCCCCAAAATCCGAATATTTTAAGATCAATATAACTTAACATACGGATTTAATCAAGAGCGTTCTGTTCGCCGATCATTCTCACCGCATAAACTTGATCGCAGAAGCCTCTTAACCCGTTATAAATTCTCTGCACCTTCGACTCATACTGAACCAGTCCAAACACTGTCGGGCCGCTCCCGCTCATTAGCACGGCATCTGCACCAAAGCGTTTCATCTGGTTTTTGATCATCGCAACTTCAGGATGCATATCGAGTGTAACAGATTCAAGCACATTGCCTAAACGGCTGCACATCTTCTGAAAACTCTTTTCTTCTATCGCCTCGATCATGCCTTGTACATCAGGATGCTCTATACCATCCAGTTTCAGGGCTCTGTACACTTCAGCAGTTGAAACACCAATTGTCGGCTTCGCTAAAATGACCCAGCAGTGCGGAGGCGTGCTGATATGTTTAATTTTCTCGCCGCGCCCTGTTGCTAATGCAGTTCCGCCATAGACACAAAATGAAACGTCAGAGCCAATTTCCGCTCCAAGCTCAGCAAGCGTTTCCGCAGACAGATTTAAATTCCACAGTCTGTTCAGCCCTCTGAGCGTCGCCGCCGCATCACTGCTTCCGCCGGCAAGACCGGCAGCCACCGGAATTACCTTCGTAATCATGATGGAAACTCCCTTTTTCACGTTGTATCTGTCCTTGATCAGCTTGGCAGCCTGATAAGCTAAGTTTCTTTGGTCATCAGGCACAAATCGGTTGTGGGAGGAAACCCTCACTTCATCCTCTGCAAGCTCCGTCAATTCAATTCGATCAGCTAAATCAATTGTCGTCATGATCATTTCGACTTCATGATAGCCATCCGGGCGTTTTCGGGTGACGTCAAGTGACAGATTGATCTTAGCTGGCGCTTTTTCTAAAATACGCATAGCTTTCACCTACTTCTCCATCTAAACATAAGTATGAACATTGTATCACATTTGAAGTACAGGATGAACATATCCATATTCAGCCCATTATGTATTTATATCCAAAATAAAAAAACCAGGGAACAGCACGTCCCCCGGGTCACATCCTTATCGGTTATTCTGATTCTGAGCCATTTGCTGTTCGGCGATTTCAATGGCACGCTTCACCATGTTACCGGCATCGCGGGCCCGAATTTCACCCCAGCCGCCATTTTTTACTGTGTCATAAAAACCAAGGTCTTTAGCCAGCTCATATTTAAACTCATCTGACATAACTCCACGACGTCTGCCCAAACGAAACAACCCCTTTTTTAGAAGTGATAGCCATTCGTGCACGTCACGATAATATGTGACTGTTTTATCTTTTGTTAAATCAGATGGAACTTTCGTTAAAATTACTGGAAACAAAAAAGGGCAAAACAAAAAGCAGTAAACAAAAGGTTCACTGCCCGTTAAAATGCCACTGAGCTTGCGGCGTCATCATTAAATGTCAGCTCAACAGTCTCAGTCAAAATATCAGCATAACTGTATGAAACTCTTTCAAACGAGTTCTCGTCTTGATCTAGTTGTATCACAAAAACAGAAGGGTACGTCTCAGCTAAAATGCCCGAACGCTCAATCGTTTTTCGGCGGCCACCGTTTGCTTTTAACGTCAGCCTTTTACCTAAATTCCCATCAAGCGATCTTTTAATATCGGACAACGTCTTCGCCATTGCATCCACCTCACTACATTTATTGTACAACACGAGCCCATTTTTGTCAAATAAAATTTAAATTATATCAACGTTAATAAGACGTTGTCAATAAAATTATTTTGACAAAATTCTATGATTCCTCAATTATGTTCCGCAAGTTTCGGTAAATTATGTATCATTATGCAAAATAAAAAACCCGCATAGCTCTCCTATGCAGGTTTTCAACTGTTAATTGGACTTATAAGGCATACCAATTCTCAGAACTCCTCTTGTTTCAATACCTCCAAGCCCTTTCTCTCTTGTCAGCGTATTACGGAGCACTTCCCATACATTAATCCGTTCCATAAACGGCGTAAAGCTGATCTTCGCGACGATATATACCGGATCAAGCGCATGAATATTGACTCTTGATGGCGAACTCGCAAAATTCGCACCCGCTCTGATGAGTGATTCAAAATGGGATTGGCAAGCCCCCGCAAAAATAACAAGCTGATCTAAGTGAGGGATCTTTTTTCGGGCTGTTTGAACTGTTTCAACAAAGTGCTTAGAATGTCTGTACGCATTCAAATCATCAATACCGCCCTTTTGCTTCGAGTAAGCATCATGCCCTGTGATCACCAGGATGTCAGGTCGATATTTGTCGAGCAATTCTTCAATAGAAGCAGACATTTTCTTTTCATGGCAATGGATGCCATAGACCGGCACTCCAATTTTTTTATAGACATTCAGGCATTTTTTCAGATATGCTTCATCGCCATCCAGATGAAGCACTTTGCCCGGCATATGGAAATAATGCTCCTGATGCTGATATTGGCTTGTCGCATAGTACTCCTGTTTTTCTCTGAGCAGCTTATAATCCTGGCGGAGCAATTCGAGCGACTCATTCATTCTGCTCTCATCTTTCTTTTTCCGCATCATCTGCTCATCTTTTTTCACTGCTACCAGATCAGAAAAATCCGAATCAGCAATCAGCCTGACTTCATCTCCATGCAAAATGGCAATTGAATTTCCTTTGCTTGTTTGCTCTATTCCTATAATTCGAAACAAAACATCCATCTGATAGGATTTTCTGGCTACCATATCCCCTATTTGAAATTGCACATTCCTCACTCCACACATAGACTAAGCCTCATCATGAAAGAAAGAGCCTTGAGAAAGCGCCTTTTTTCGCTGAGTCCAAGTTTTTTCTTATCATTGAATGAAAGGTCCTTCTCTAGCCTATGTAGCGGCAGTCCATGTGGTGCGCAAAACAAAAAGCCCTTTTAGAAAAGGGCTTTATACAATCCGTTAGACAGCGCTGCGAACTCCTCAATAGACAGGGATTCACCTCGGCGCTTACCGTCAATATTTGTTTCTTTGAGCACTTGCTCAATCGTTGATTTTTGTGCTTTTCCTTCAGGCAGATTGTTAACTAAGTTATTGAGCAGCGTTTTACGGCGCTGTGCAAAGCTTGCCTTGATGAGCTGAAAGAAAAAGGATTCGTTTTCCACGTCCACTGCCGGACCGTCTCGGAGAATCAGACGGATGACTGCGGAATCGACATTAGGCTGAGGAACAAATACGGTTTTCGGAACGATCATCACCGTTTTGGCTTCTGTATAAAACTGCACCGCGATTGAAAGCGAGCCGTACTCCTTAGATGAAGGATCAGCCGCCATGCGCTCAGCCACTTCTTTTTGCAGCATGACCACAATCCCTTTCAGCGGAAGATGCTCTTCAAGCAGTTTCATGATAATCGGTGTTGTTACGTAATAAGGAAGGTTGGCAACTACCATGATCTCATCACAATCTTGAAATTGTTCTTCAATGACTGATTTGACATCAGCCTTTAACACGTCCTGATGAATGACAGTGACATTGTCGTAAGGTGACAGTGTATCCTTCAGAATCGGCAATAATCGCTGGTCAATCTCAAATGCCACGACCTTTTTCGCCCGCTTGGCAAGCTGTTCGGTTAAAGCCCCGATTCCCGGGCCGATTTCAATGACACCTGTTTTCTCTGTCACTTCCGCGTGATCGACAATTCTGTTTAAAATGTTCGTATCAATTAAGAAATTCTGTCCTAAGCTCTTTTTAAAAGAAAAACCGTATTTCTTCAGTATCTCTTTCGTTCTAATCGGTGTCGCAATATCTTTATTCATTCTGTTCCTCCCGCATAACGGTATCGAGCGCACTCATAAAATCACTTTTTTTAATTTGAAACATTTGCAGCCGTTTTTGAAGCTGTTTGCCATTTGTATAGCCGATTTTCAACAGATCACCCAGTCGTTCCCGGCGGCGTTTGGCCGCAGGTCCGCCTATTAGTCCGGCATGAATCAAATCCTCAGCTGAAATGTCACTCGGCTGCGCTTCCATCTCCTCATGCACATTTTCTAAACATGCCCTAATGCTTTCAACCGATGCATGCTCCACACCAATTCCCCGCTTGTTTTTAGGTTTGGCAAGATGTTTTGGCAAAAATGCATGCTTACAGCCGGGTACAGCCTCTGAGATGGTTTTGCGAATCTTCTCTCCCGGAAAGTCCGGATCCGTTAAAATAATGACGCCTCTGGTCTTCTGGGCCAAACGGATTTGGTCAATCACATGATCATCGATGGCTGAACCATTTGTTTCAATTGTGTCTGCATCAACAGCCAATTTGATGCGGGCCGTATCGTCACGCCCCTCGACCACAATGATCTCTTTAATTTTCATTATTTCCTCCAAGACAAAATAAAAACTTTTGTATATTCATGAAACTTTTTCTTATGTCGAGCGTCTAATAAGCAGAAAATGCACTTTGTCTATTATAACGAAAAAAACAGAGGGCGCAAAACCCTCTGAATACATAAGTACATATTAATTTAAGATTTTAATTTTGACTGTTTTATTTCCCCATCGGTACGCCGATGATTTCTCTGGGAAAAAGACGTCTATCTTGTTCCCTTTAATCGCTGAACCGGTATCTGCAGCAATGGCATATCCATAGCCTTCCACGTGGACTTTGGAGCCTAGCGGAATGACATTTGGATCCACAGCGATGACTTTGGCATTCGGATTATTTTTTAAATTGACGCCTGTCGCTGTATGTCCTGAACAACCGCTGCAGCTTGCCGTATAAGCCGTAGATGATACAGTCATGACTTTGCCTGTTGATTCATTGCTGCGGGACACAACTGTTTTTGAATCACCTGAAGCACTAACCGTTTCAACTTTTGGACTGCTTTGCTTTGTGCCGACAGCAATCACTTTATCTTTGCTTTGTTCAGCTGTTTCTTCTTTTACAAGCTCTCTGGACACTTCTTTACCGTTTTCTTTAACGACTTCGAAATGTTTTTTTAGCTTGCCTTCTTTTCCTTTTTGGACGACCTTTTCTTTCCCTTTTTCAAGAGAAGCGTCTTCTTGCTTTTTCACATCGAACGCAATCTTCTCTTCAACTACATCGGTGACCTTTTCGATACGAGTAATTGTAATATCAGCCTTTCCTTTCGTCAGCTTTGCATCTAACGCAGGCTTGATTTTATCTTCGTCTTTTATGTTCATCTTTTGCTGTTTTAAAAAGTCAGCGACCGTAGTCGAAGTCGTCCAGATCTTCTTTTGTTTCCCTGCATCATTCACAGTAACCTGAAATGCGGGCTCTATGTTAATCTTCATGTCTTTCGAAATATCTGTATCTATTGCAGGATCAATTTGATCTTGTTCTTTCACATCAACATCTTGTTCGTCCAGTAATGCACCGACCGTTTTTGCTGTTGACCATAATGTCTTTTCTTCCCCGTTTATTGTAAGCTTCACAGGTTTTGCAGCCTCATACACAACGTCCATGTCTGCTGTTATCTTTGTCTGTTTAGCAGGTGTGATCTTGTCTTCGTCTCTTGTCTTTATATCAAGCGTCTCCAAAAGATCACCGACTGTATTTGCATGTGTGCGTATATGTTTCTTTTTGCCATTGATAGAAACTGAGACTGATTGTTTCGTCAGCTCATGAGCCGCGTACGCAGTCCCGCTTCCTGCCAAAAGCAAACAAGCAGCAACCAGAATGACTTTGCTTTTGCTAAGCTTTACGGAAAACAGCTTTTTCATTTTTTGTGTGATGAAAAACGCCTCCTTCTCCTCGGAGAGATTATATAGAGTATCTAAAAGGCTGTCAACCCTCCCTTCTCTTTCTCCCAAAAGCTCAGTGTCCTCTTCATTATCCTGAAATACACTGAGAAACGGAAGAAAGACTTGTCGACAAACCTATCCTATGAGGAGAAGAAAGCATGTAGAACTTTTATAGAAAAACGCTGTAAGGGACAAGCTCTTACAAAACCCGCTAGCGTTTTTTGTCAGTTTATACGGAAAAGTCTTTTCGCATTTTCAGTCGTGATTGACGCAATCTCTTCAAAGGTCATTTCTTTTAATTCGGCGATTTGTTCTGCCACATATTTCACATAGCTTGGCTCATTTCTTTTCCCGCGGAAAGGGTGCGGTGTGAGAAACGGGCAGTCCGTTTCAATCAGCAACCGGTCATTGGGAATTTCCTTCACTACTTCCTTCGGTTTCTTCGCATTTTTAAATGTCACCGGTCCCCCAAATGATAAATAAAAATTCATTTTCATGCATTCTCTTGCCACTTCCGCACTTCCTGTAAAGCAGTGCATGATTCCGCCCACAGCTTCTGCGCCTTCCTCTTTCAAAATGCTCACGACATCCTCCGTTGCATCACGGTTATGAATGATAATAGGCAAATTGACCTCTTTCGCTAAGGCGATTTGTTTTCTAAACACCTCTTTTTGAATATCTTTAGGTGATTTATCCCAATGATAATCCAGTCCCATTTCCCCTATCGCTACCACTTTCTCATGAGCAGAAAGCTCTTTAATCCACGCTAAGTCTTCCTCTGTCATGTCAATAGCGTCAACAGGGTGCCAGCCAATGGCTGCATAAATAAAATCATATTCCTCAATCATTTCCATCGCACGGGTAATCGTCGGACGGTCAAAACCAACTACGACAATTCGTTCAACTTTTTCAGCTTTTGCCCGTTCAATAACCTCATCCAGATCAGTATCATATTGTTCTGCATTTAAATGCGCGTGAGTGTCAAACAACATAAGTGAAAAACTCCTTTCTTGTCGAAACACAAAAGGTGTTCGACGAATTGTTACACGTGAAACACCTTTTGTTTATCATTATTTAATTCTTGTGCCTTTTGGTAACGACTGATCGATAGATACGACCTTTAAAACGCCGTCTGCTTCTCCTGCAAGGATCATACCTTGAGAAAGCTCTCCTCTGAGTTTAACCGGTTTTAGATTTGTTACACAAACGAGTTTTTTTCCAACAAGCTCTTCAGGCGTATAATGCTTCGCAATGCCGGATACCACTTGGCGCTTTTCAAAACCAAGATCAAGCTGCAGCTTCAATAAACGGTCTGCTTTTTTCACTGGTTCTGCCTCAATGACCTCAGCTACGCGAAGCTCTACATCCATAAATTGATCAATCGTAATTTCAGGTAAACGATCGACCTCTTGCGGCTCTTCTTCTTTTGTTTCTTCTTTCGCTGGTGCCGAACCTTGCATTTTCCCTTTGATGTAAGCAATTTCTTCTTCTGCCTCTAAACGAGGGAACAATGGCTCGCCTTTTTGTACTTTTGTATCTTTCAGCTGGCCGAAAGTTGTAATGCTGTCCCAAGCTTTTAGAGATTCATCGGTAATGCCCAGCTGCTCGAACATTTTTTCTGGTGTTTTTGTTAAGAATGGCTGAAGCAGTACCGCTGAAATACGCAATGATTCAGCGAGATGATACATAACTGATCGCAATTCTTCTTCTTTTGCCGGATCTTTCGCAAGCACCCATGGAGCTGTCTCATCAATGTATTTGTTTGTGCGGCTGATGAGCTGCCATAAAGTCGAAAGTGCTACCGAGAACTCCATATTTTCCATTGCTTTCTCATAAGCTTTCACTGTTTCTTCAGCAACCGAAGTGAGCGTTTGGTCAAATTCCGTAACAGCACCTTTGTAAGAACCGATTTGTCCGTCAAAATACTTATTAATCATCGCAACAGTACGATTCAATAGATTTCCTAAATCATTCGCTAAATCATAGTTAATCCGCTCAACAAATCCTTCCGGCGTGAATACACCGTCAGATCCGAACGGCACTTCGCGAAGCAGGTAATAGCGAAGCTCGTCTAAACCATAGCGCTCAATTAATGTAACCGGATCTACAACGTTTCCTTTTGATTTCGACATTTTTCCGTCTTTCATCAAAAGCCAGCCATGCGCGAATACTTGCTTCGGCAGCGGAAGATCCAGCGCCATCAGCATAATTGGCCAGTAAATAGTATGGAACCGTACAATCTCCTTACCGACTAAATGAACATCGGCAGGCCAATATTTTTGATAAAGCTCATCATTTTCTGTATCATAACCGAGTGCCGTTAAATAGTTAAATAGTGCGTCAATCCAAACATATACAACATGCTTTGGATTTCCCGGCACCTTCACGCCCCAATCAAAAGTGGTACGTGATACTGCCAAATCCTCAAGTCCAGGTTTGATAAAGTTATTAATCATTTCGTTTTTGCGTGATTCTGGCTGAATGAATGTCGGGTTTTCTTCATAGTATTTCAGAAGGCGATCCGCGTATTTCCCCATGCGGAAGAAATAAGATTCCTCTTTGATCAATTCAACTGGGTGACCGCTGTCAGGGCTTTTTCCGCCGATGACCTCTCCCTTTTCATTCCGCTCAATATCAACGAGCTGAGTTTCCGTGTAGAACGTTTCATCAGGGATGCTGTACCAGCCTTCATACTCATCAAGATAGATGTCCCCGTTATCAAGAAGCTTTTGAAACACCTTTTCAATGACAACTTTATGCCGTTTTTCTGTCGTGCGGATAAAGTCGTCGTTTGAGATTTCAAGCTGCTTCCACAGTTTTTGAATATCTGCCGCTGCGCGATCCACATACTCCTGAGGTGTAATGTTTTCCTGTTCAGCTTTTTGCTGGATCTTTTGTCCATGCTCGTCCGTTCCCGTTAAATAGCGAACATCGAACCCTTTTAATCTTTTGTAACGTGCCATTGCATCTCCTGCGACTGTCGTATATGCATGGCCGATATGTAATTTTCCGCTCGGATAATAAATCGGTGTTGTAATGTAAAATGTATTGTTTTCTTGCGGCATCTTGAAACCTCCTAATCAGAATGTCAAAAAGCTCCCGCCCAAAGGACGAGAGCGGCGATAAGTGCAAATCATATATGAATATTATTTATATTTATCCTTTATCTATGATACCATCTTAGCCTTTAAGATCAAGAATATATACATACACCCTGAAAAAGAATAATTAAAATTAAAAATCTTTAATGAAAATAAAAAAAGTCTGTTCGTGTCGAATTTTGTCGTATATAATCAAATGAAATAAAAAACTTTGGTTCGAAAGTCTTGATTTAAAAGGATTTTTAGTAGGATAATAGCTTTATTAAATATTTATAAAATGCTGTTATTTCGGTAGTTTCTAAGACATTACTGACTATAAGAACTAATTCTTACAATCAATAGTAAACAAAATGATTGACGATTATTGGAAACCTTGTTATGCTATGAAGGTAAGGATTTTGTCGAATAATGACGAAGAAAAATATAATTTAAACAAATAAGTATCTCTTGGGAGGAGAATGTTTATGAAATCTACTGGTATTGTACGTAAAGTTGATGAATTAGGACGTGTAGTTATTCCTATCGAACTGCGTCGTACTCTTGGAATCGCAGAAAAAGATGCTCTTGAAATCTATGTTGATGATGAAAAAATCATCCTTAAAAAATATAAACCAAACATGACTTGCCAAGTAACTGGTGAAGTTTCTGATGATAACCTTAAACTTGCAGGCGGTAAATTGGTTCTTAGTAAAGAAGGCGCTGAGCAAATCATCAGCGAAATCCAAAACCAGCTTCAAAACCTTAAATAATCATTTCTTGTACAAAAAACGTTCTTGTTATGACACAAGAACGTTTTTTTATTGCTTAATATGGTAAGCATCGTACACTTCACGCTTTGGTACATTGCGATCGACTGCTGCTTTTTTAATGGCTTCTTTAGACGTAGCGCCTTTCGAGATGTAATGCTCGACATGTTCTTTCGCAGTGAGGGTTTCCCACCATTGTTCTTCCTCATCTACCTCTTCATTATTACTTCCTTCTACGACAAGACAAAACTCGCCGCGTATCTGATCTTCGTTTGCCCATCCAATGACCTCAGATATGGTTCCTCGGATAAACTCTTCATATTTCTTAGTGAGTTCACGCGTTACAGCAATTTCCCGATCTCCTAATATCTCTGCCATCGCTGACAAGGTTTCCTTCAATCTGTGGGGCGCTTCATAAAAAATGATTGTTTCCTGCCGTTTTTTAAGGGCTTCAAGCTCCTTCTTCTTTTCTTTTTTCTGTCTGTTGAGAAAACCGTAAAAGAAAAAAGGCTGCGGTACAATACCTGAAGCAATAAGAGCTGTTAATGCGGCATTTGCTCCCGGCAACGGAACAACATAACCGCCTATATCCGTAAAATCCTTTACAATTTCCGCTCCGGGATCAGAAATCGTCGGCAGACCGGCATCACTGACAAGAGCAATGTTTTTTCCCGACTTCAGCCATTCAATAATTTTGTGCCCACTGCTTTCTTTATTGTGTTCGTGATAGCTGACGAGCGGTGTTTCAATTTCATATACATGACAAAGCTTTTTCGTTTGCCTCGTATCTTCCGCAGCAATCGCATCCACTGATTTCAGCGTGTCGATCGCCCGGAATGTCATATCCTCTAGATTTCCGATTGGGGTTGGGACCAAGTAAAGAATCCCCATGTCCGACTTTCCATTAAAGCTCATTTGGCGCCTTAACATATACAGCCTCCTTGCTGTTCCGCTTTTCTTCTATATAAAGCTCTTTTTTCTTCCGAGTTAGTTTTTTGAAATAATATTCCGCCTGCATAGCTTCCCGCTTTGTTGAAAAGCTCTCGGCAAAAATTAATTCAACCGGACGTCTTACTTTTGTGTACTTTGCGCCCTTTCCATCATTGTGCGTTTTCACTCGTTTATGCAGATCGTTGGTATATCCGGCATACCAGCTATTGTCCTTACATTTCACGACGTAGAAGAAATGGTTATTTGTCTCCATATAAAATGGTCCTGATTTCTTTTGTATATTCATTTTGTTCATCATAAACGAATAAGGGAGGAAGAATTTTCAAATCTGGACGCCCGCCTTTGATACCTTCAACCAGAATGGTATTGGCTTCTTTCCCTTGCTTCGGATAGACAAATTGTACACGTTTCGGCTCGATTTGATAAGCCTTCATCAGTTCAAAAATCTCCAGAAGCCTTCCCGGCCGGTGAACAAGAGCTGCTTTTCCCCCTTGCTTGAGCAGTTTGCTGCTGACTGAAATGACATCCTCCAGCGTGCAGTGGATTTCATGTCTTGCGATTCGGAGATGCTCGTTCATGTTTTGTTCAGTTTGTTTCGGCGTTTTAAAATACGGCGGATTGCAGGTGACAACATCATATCGATTATGTCCAAGTTTCTCCGGCATGTTTTTCAGGTCATCATGTATGATCTGGATCTGATCGTCCAGCTTATTATACTCCACGCTGCGAACAGCCATATCATGCAGCCTTTCTTGAATTTCGACTCCCAGAATGTCTGCTTTTGATCTTGTACTGAGCAGCAGCGGCACAATACCATTGCCGGTGCATAAATCAACGATTTTCCCTTTTTGAATCGGAACGTACGCAAATTTGGACAGAAGCACAGCGTCCAACGAAAAAGCAAACACTGTTGGGCTTTGTATGATTTTCATGTCCTCTGCCAGCAAATAATCTAATCTTTCATCATCATGTAATGAAACCATCTTCTTATCCTTTCAGTACCTTTGAAAAAGGCTCCCGTCTTATGCGGAAGCCTTTTCCCTATTTTTTATTTAAGAATGACAGACAGAAAAGACAATCCTCTTTTCGAACACTTCCATAGTGGACATTGCAGATATGAAATCCTTCTTGATACAGACGTGCCAGATTATCATATCCTTCCCCTATATCAGTTTGCTCTGTCTTCTGTGTTTTTGATTCTTTTTTATCAGCTTTGAACTTTTCAATCTGCTGCGTCGTATCGTCCAGCCGTTTGCGCAAATGCTTGTTTTCAAGCTGTAAATGATGATTTTCCTCAATCATCTCACCGATATGCTGCTTCAAATCCCCCAGCTGCCGGTACAGTGAGCCAATTTGTTCTTCTAAGTTAATGACTGTATCAAATAACTCTTTTTTATCCAAGGTTCCACACCTCGTTAATCTGTGGTTTGTGCGGATACGACGCCCTCTTCCAAGAGCTCTTCCCAAGTATATTCTATCACTTTTTCACGGTTTATCAGTTCCACCTGAAGCACCCGTTCCAGAATATTTAGTCCGACGACCTTCGCGGGACCGTTTGCTGTCGTAATCATTTCTCCTATATCCGGAAGCTGTTCTTTTGCCGTCTCATACTCATCGTTCTCATATTTTAGACAGCACATCAATCGTCCGCAAAGGCCCGAAATCTTCGTAGGATTTAAAGACAAGTTCTGATCCTTGGCCATTTTAATGGAAACGGGTTCAAAATCTCCAAGGAACGTTGAACAGCAAAGCATTCTTCCGCAAGGACCGATTCCTCCGAGCATTTTTGCCTCATCCCTTACTCCGATTTGGCGCAGCTCAATTCTTGTCTTAAAGATAGAAGCCAAATCCTTTACAAGCTCTCTAAAGTCGACTCGGCCGTCAGCAGTGAAGTAAAAAATGACTTTATTGCGATCAAACGTGAATTCAACATCGACCAGCTTCATATCCAAGCCATGCTCAATCACTTTCTTTTGGCAGATATCAAATGCTGATAGTGCTTCCTGTTTATTTTCTTCTACAATGAGAAGATCGCGCTCGTCTGCCACACGTATCACTTTTCGAAGGGGAAGCACCACATCATGCTCATCCACCTGTTTATTTGCAATTACGACCTGGCCGTACTCAACGCCTCTGACAGTTTCTACAATTACGCAGCTGTCATGTTCTATATGAAATCCATTCGGATCAAAATAATATATTTTACCCGCTTTCTTAAAGCGGACACCAATTACATTGTACAAGCTTATCCCTCCTGCAACATTAACACCAAGTGCTCCATTAATCCTTGTACATTCACATTGGAATGAAGCCGTTTCTTTGCTTCTAAAACAGCAAGTATCTGATTCGTAACGCTTTGTTGTGTTGATTGTAGCGCATGCTGTTTTATTGATTGGAATAAGTCTTGATAAATCAATTTATCTTCATTTCCTATTTGGATGGACAACACATCACGATATATCAATAAGAGCATATCAAGACCCATTTCTTGATGGGTTTTTTCTTTGAAAAAGGGCATCCATTGATCTTGAATAAAGAAAAAAGCATGTCCTTTCCGCTGGTGTAGGACTTCATACAATTTTATCACTTTCGCTCTAGACTCTGCAAACTCATCATTTCGACTTAATTCGACTGCTTCTGCTACATTATTAGTCATGTTGGCCAGAAGCCTTGCCATATGAGGCGAGACGTCCTGTTCGATCAGTCTGTCTTCAATTGCTTTCGGCTGCAAAGGCTGAAAAGGAAGGGTTTGGCATCTTGAAATGATGGTATCCAATAACCTTTGGGGCTGCTCAGTGATGAGGACGGCCATTGTGTCTTTGTTCGGTTCTTCTAAAAACTTCAGCAGGCTGTTCGCCGCATTTGCTGTCATTTGATCTGCGTGCGAAATAATATACAGCTTTTTATGCGATTCAAGTCCTGTCTTAGAAAACTCTTCTTGGAGCGCTTGAATTTGCGCCTTTTTGATTGATAAGCCATCAGGCTGAACAAGATGGAGATCAGGATGGTTCCCTGACTCTATCCGTTTACAGTTTCGGCAGCTCTCACAAGGCTCCGCGCCATCCTCCAGACAAAAGAAGCTTTTTGCAAGAAGCAGCGCGGCATCAAGCTTGCCTGTTCCTTTTTTCCCCTCAAACAAATAAGCGTGTGATAGTCTGTCCTTCTCAATACTATTATATAAAAGCTTCATCACTCTGGGCTGAAGCTCGTTCATTTCCTTCCAGGATATTGCCATTGTATCACTCTCTATGTGTAAAGGTTAATTAATAAACCTTTTATTTCGCCAATACGCTCCAGCAAATCTATTGCCGGTTTTTCCTGATCCATCATCTCTTCCGTAAGCTGTATCAATTTGTCATCTATTTCTTTCACAAGTCCCAGCGTTCTGCTGTTCCCGTAAAGGTCAAAGCTTTTCGATGTTTCATGTGAAAGGCCGCTGTCCACAGCTTCTTTGACAAAACGTTTCACAAGTCCTTTAAATCTCGCTAAGTCTTTAAAATTCCGAGATTTCGTTAGCCTTTTTCCGAATGCTTCTATATCAGATAACAGCCTGGTAAGCTGATCAAGCTTCATTTTGCTGCTTTGGTTTTCCATTGATGTTTTAAACGATGCTGTGATCTCAGATGTTTTCACAGAGGGAATCTGCTTATTATCTATAAATGTACGTATATCTTTATTAATTTTCACAGTTTCAGATCCTTAAAATTGATGAAATTCATCGACTGGAAGGACAAATACTGTCGCTCCGCCAACTTCAACTTCGACTGGATAAGGGACATAGGAATCAGCATTTCCACCCATTGGAGATACAGGGGCAATCATCTGATCACGTTTCTGCCCGTTTTCTTTAATGAGACTCAACGCTTTATTGACGCGTATATCCTCGACACCGATCATAAACGTTGTATTGCCTGATTTAAGAAATCCTCCTGTCGTCGCAAGCTTTGTGACTCTGAAGTTGTGATCCGTTAAGGTTTTCAAAAGTCTGTTGCTGTCCTGATCTTGTACAACTGCCACTATCAATTTCATCTGTGAAGGCCTCCTTTAGATTGGAAACAACGTGATCTCGTTTACATTATTATATCAACTATTGGGAAACAGGTCACAATTGAATTTTTTTCAACGCTTCATCGATTACCTTTAGAACATCCTGAACGACGAGGCCTTTGGATTGCCCGGCATCAACTGAATGAAATCTTTCCGGAAATCGCTTCATCAGCTCTTGATAACCTTCTTGTACTTTTGTATGAAAGTCCAGTTTTTCTAAATCGAGCCTGTTTTTCTCCCGTGAGCCGTTTGCGTAAATACGCTTCAGTCCTTCTTCCGGATCAATTGAAAAATAAACCGTTACATGGGGCATCATATCTCCAATGGCAAATTCATTAATGGACAGAACCTCATCAATTCCAAGCCCTCTTGCATATCCTTGATACGCAAGAGAACTGTCTATGAATCTGTCGCAAAGAACGATAAACCCCTGTTCTAAAGCAGGTTTTACTTTTTCAACTAAATGCTGGCGTCTTGCAGCCGCATATAAGAGAGCTTCTGTTTTTGGGTCCATTAATGTATTGTTCTCATTCAGAATAACCTCTCGAATTTGTTCTGCAATATCTATTCCGCCTGGCTCTCGAGTTGCCATAACCTGAAGGCCTTCTGCTGTCAGTATGTTTTTGATCTCCTGCAGAACAGTCGTTTTCCCTGCACCTTCAGGACCTTCGAATGTAATAAATAAACCGCTCATGATTTCTCCTCTTCTATATAAACAAGTAGTTGTTTCTCTTTGATTTTCATATTCCCTTGAACATGCGTTTTCATGCTGATCAAGCGGCTGAGCTTTTGCACACTTTCTTTTGTTATTCTTTCTCCCGCCATAATCATCGGGATACCCGGAGGATAAGGGATGATATCTTCTGCATTCAGCCGGCCAGCTGCTTCCTCAAAGCTCACATATTCTTTCTTAAACGAATGTAAGACCTTTTTTGGATAAGGCAAGACAGTAACAGGCTGCACACCCCATTCTGCAGAAACAAACGTCTGATCCGGAGGTGTTTTCTCAATCTCTTCATCGATGCTTCTAATGGTTTCAGCGTTTATTCTCCGTTTTCCTCCCAATGGGAGAACGAGCAGAACTTGATTTTCATCAGCAAGCTCAGTGAATATGTTGGCACGCTCTAAAATGCTTTGCAGCGTATAGCCAGAATGCCCGCGTTTTGAACGAATTGTGAGCTTCAGCGGGTCCGTGATGATCAGTGGATTAGCAGGGTTAACAGCTTCTGCATTTGTAAGTGAATCAAACGTTTGTTTAAGTGTTTGTATCCGCTGCAGAATGTCAGAAAGCTTTTGTTCTTCTATAATATGCTGTACATAAGCGCGGGCAATATCTAACGAAGCCATAATCGGATAAGACGGGCTGCTGCTTTGTAATCGGTATAAATACTCTGCAACCCGATCCCTGTTAATCCTGCAGCTGCTGTTGAGATGCAAATAAGAACCCATCGTCATGGCAGGCAACGTTTTGTGGGCCGACTGAACAACAATATCTGCCCCCATTTTTAAAGCTGAGACCGGAAAAGGCTCACCTAAAATAAAATGTGCGCCATGAGCTTCATCGACCAAAACAGGAATTCCGTAATGATGGGCTTCAGTAATGATCTCAGTCAAATCAGCACTATGTCCGTAATATGTCGGATTGGTCAGTACCAAGCCTTTCGCATCTGGATATGCTTCCAGGGCCTCTTTAATTGTTCCAAGCGGAACATGCGTAGGCACATGCATCGCTGAATCAACGTCAGGTGCAAGATAAACCGGCTCAGCACCGGCAAAATCAACAGCATGAAATACAGATTTATGACAGTTTCTTTGAACCAGAATTGTATCACCAGGTTCACAAACAGATAAAATCATCGCTAAGTTTCCGACAGTCGTACCATTTACCAGAAAAAAACTTTCTGCTGATCCATATAATTGACTGGCAAGCTCCTGAGCTTCCTTAATCACCCCAGAAGGATGATGGAGATCATCCAGTCCTGCCAGTTCAGTTACATCAATGGTGAGAAGCGGATCGAATATTGACTTAGCGTCATCAAAAAAGACATCTCCATTGTGATGTCCCGGAACATGAAATGAATGAGAATTTCTTCTCGCATGTTGAATTAATGCTTTATATAAAGGTGTGTTCATGAAAACAATCCTTTGAATGTGTCTTCTTACACCTTATTATATCGTGCCTCTGAGAGAACTTAAAGCCAGACTTACTGGTAACTATCTTTCCTTTATTGTAAGCAGCTTTTGCTTCAGGTCGCCTTCCATCATCATAAGCTCTTCTTCTGCCTGACGGCGTTTGATTCGTCCTTCTTCTTGTATAGTCAGTGTTTCTTCAAGCGTGCTTATTAAGCTTTCCTGCACCTTCTTCAAGGTATCTATATCAACCAGGCCCCGTTCATTTGCCCGTGCAGTTTCAATTGTATTGGTTTTTAAAAGCTCCGCATTTTTCAACAAAAGCTCATTGGTTGTATCAGATACTTTCTGTTGTGCATCCACTGCATTGCGCTGCCTTAAAAGCGTCAGTGCAATGGCAACTTGATTTTTCCATAGCGGAATCGCTGTCACAATGGATGACTGAATCTTTTCAGCTAACGCTTGGTTTGTATTTTGAATCAGCCTGATTTGCGGTGCACTTTGGATTGTAATTTGCCTGCTCAGCAGCAAATCATGCACCCTTTTATCTAACCGGTCAGCAAATTGAATTAAATCATTCACCTCTTGAACGGCCATTTGGTTATGATCACTCGATTCAGCCTGTTGCTTCAGTTCAGGAATCGTTTTTGTTTTTAATTCCTCCAGCTTCAGTTCTCCTGCAGCAATATAAACATTCAGCGCGGCAAAATATTCTTTATTTTTTTCATATAACTGCTCTAACAGCTTGTTGTCACTGATTAAAGCATTTTTAGAGTGCTCCAGCTTCAAGCTGATTCTGTCTATCTGCACACTGGTCTTTTGGTATTTAGACAGCACCTCTTGAAGAGAACTTGATACTCTTCCAAACATGCGTGCCAAAAAACCCTTTTTCTTAGATTGGAGATCATCAGGATTTACTTGCTCCAGCTTTTTCATCAGCTCTCCAAGTATTTCGCCAATCTCCCCGACATCCTTCTTTTGAACATGATTAATCATATCATGAGAAAAGTTCAGCAGTTTAGATTGAGCTTGTGAACCGTATAAGACAATACTTTGCATATTTTTATGATCAATCTGTCCAGCAAGCTGAATTGCTTTTTCCTTGTTTTCCTCAGGAAGAACATCAACAAGCCGTACTTGCTCTTTCTCTGCTTTTACAGCCTCCGAACCTGGTATCTCTATGTTACCACCAAAAGGATCTGCCAATAATTCATCTATATGAAGGTCGCTTTGGTCTCGGTTCATCGCTCTTACCCTCTTCCCTTATTTCTTTAATGAATGTTTTGCTGCGTCTAATTCAAACTGCAACTCGTCAATTTCATCACCCATTACTTGAGTTAAATCTTCCTCTAAACGCTTGGTCAATTCAGTAAGAGTGATGCGTGTCTCACTTAACGACATCGACAGTTCTTTGCTTTTTTTTGGGTGAGATGATAGAAAAGCATACTTCTCTGTCAATTCAACAACCGAATCGAGAGTTTGATAAAAAAATCGTTCTGCCTGATAAAACCGTTTTGGCTCTTTTTTGGTGAGGAGATAAATCCTTCTCACAATCCTTAGCATTTCTGCATTTTGCTTAAACATTTGAATGCTTTTAGCCTGAAACAAGGCTTTTCTAAGACGGATCATTTTCTGCCTTGCTTCCTCTAAGTTTTTCTTAATGTAAGCATACTCTCTTCCTGTCAATTCATGCTTTTTAAGAAATAACCGTCTTGCATTCCAGATGCCAGCTGTATATACGGCTGCTCCAGAAGCAAGCCCATAAACAAAAGATAAAAAAAGCGACTGGTTTAAACCAAAAAAGCTCAATATTCCTATGAAAACAAAAGTCGCACTGCTAGTTAAACTCCACATCAAAAAGTGAAAAAATCTCTGCATGAGATAATCGACTCCTGTGTCTATACTCAGTTTTAATATTATTATCTACTACGTTCAATCCTTAAACAAGTTTCATCTTCTTTTTATTATTAAGAGTACAAAAAAAGACCTTTTCAGGTCTATGAATATAATGGCGGTGTATGAATGCTCTTTAATTTTTTTACGTAAAAGGCATAGTCAGGATCAGAAGTTGATGTAGAAATTACTTTTCTCTCACAATCTAAGCATATGAATTTCGTATAAAGATGAATGCCTCTATTCTTCTCTTGATCACAAATCACACATGTATGATTAAGTTTAACTGTTTCGTCCATCTTCTCCACCTCCGTACAATTAGCCTCCCCTTAAAACGGATATTGTATACACTATTTAGATCTTTTTGAAACTTTAAATCAGTATATGGGCTATATAAGCCCTCGGTGTTTGTATTTGTTTGATTTTCTCGATCTTGAGTAAACAAAAAACCCAGCTCAATGAGCTGGGTTTAAACTTGCTTGGCGGCGTCCTACTCTCACAGGGGGAAACCCCCGACTACCATCGGCGCTGAAGAGCTTAACTTCCGTGTT
>NZ_JBWKWL010000007.1:0-59779 GCF_059422205.1 Bacillus sp. GW821-FHT01G09 | reverse complement strand
GTAGTCGGGGGTTTCCCCCTGTGAGAGTAGGACGCCGCCAAGCAAGCTTAAACCCAGCTCATTGAGCTGGGTTTTTTGTATTTTGGTTTATTGGTAGCATAAAATTCCACTTAACTGTATAATATAATAACTTTATACCGAATTTTAAATCAGCAATCAGGTTTTGTGGACCGGGAAAATGGAAATAATGAAGGATAGAGCGAGAAAGTTGAAAATTCTCGAGAAACGGCTTATAGTAAGATTAAAGTCAAATATAGTCAAAGTCAGTAAAGGAGGGGGTTGAGTGGGACATAATATTTCTGACATCATTGAACAATATTTAAAACGAGTGTTAGATCAAAATGGCAAGGAAATTTTAGAGATTAAACGAAGTGAAATTGCAGATAAATTTCAATGCGTTCCTTCCCAAATAAATTATGTCATCAACACCAGATTTACAAGCGAAAGAGGATATATTGTTGAGAGCAAACGCGGGGGCGGCGGTTATATCAGAATCATTAAAATTAAAATGAACAATGAAGTTGTCCTGATCAATAATATTATTTCTCAAATTAATACCCATTTGTCTCAAGCAGCCTCTGATGACATTATTTTAAGGCTATTAGAAGACAAGGTAATTTCAGAAAGAGAAGCAAAAATGATGGTCAGCGTAATGGACCGCTCAGTTTTACACATTGACTTGCCTGAACGTGATGAATTAAGAGCGAGAATGATGAAGGCAATGCTGACTTCTTTAAAATTAAAATAAGCGGGTGAAAAGATTGATTTGTCAAGAGTGCCACGAGAGACCAGCCACTTTTCACTTTACAAAGGTTGTTAACGGAGAAAAAATAGAAGTTCATATTTGTGAACAATGTGCCAAAGAAAATAGTGATTCATATGGTATAAGTGCAAATCAGGGTTTCTCTATTCATAATTTACTTTCGGGGTTACTGAACATGGATTCTTCATTTCAAAATGCAGGAACTCAAATGTTCAGTCATTCGGAGCAAATATCTGCTTGTCCGAAATGCGGAATGACTTTTCAGCAATTCAGAAAAATTGGCCGTTTTGGATGTTCTGAATGTTACAAAACATTTCATAGCAACATTACACCAATCCTACGTAAAGTGCACAGCGGAAACACTGTGCATGCAGGTAAGATACCGAAACGAATAGGCGGCAATCTTCATGTCAGACGGCAGATTGATATGCTAAAAAAGGAATTAGAATCCTTAATCCATCAAGAAGAATTTGAAAATGCAGCTCATGTAAGAGATCAAATTCGTTCATTAGAACAATCACTCAAAAGTACAGATAGTGAGGAGGAACAGGGGTAATGTCGCTAAAGCATTTTATTCAGGACGCACTAAGCAGTTGGATGAAGCAGAAAGGACCTGAAAGTGACATTGTACTCAGCAGCCGCATACGTTTAGCAAGGAACTTTGAGCATATTCGGTTCCCTACGCGGTATTCCAATGAAGAAGCCTCATCCATCATACAGCAATTTGAAGATCAGTTTTCAGAGCAAGAAATTCCCGGAATCGGCAAATTTGTTTTGATTAGAATGAATGATGCACAGCCTTTAGAAAAGCGTGTACTTGTTGAAAAACATCTAATCAGTCCTAATCTGACAGAGTCTCCTTTTGGCGGCTGTTTGCTTTCTGAAAATGAGGAAGTAAGCGTCATGCTAAATGAAGAGGACCATATTAGAATTCAGTGTCTTTTCCCTGGATTTCAGCTTTTAGAAGCAATGAAAGCCGCAAACCAGGTCGACGACTGGATTGAAGAAAAAGTTGATTATGCATTCAATGAGCAAAGAGGATACTTAACCAGCTGTCCTACAAACGTAGGTACAGGTTTAAGGGCTTCGGTCATGATGCATCTGCCGGCACTGGTTTTAACTAGGCAAATAAATCGAATTATACCGGCAATTAATCAATTAGGCTTAGTTGTTAGAGGAATTTATGGGGAAGGCAGCGAAGCAGTAGGGAATATCTTTCAAATTTCAAATCAGATCACGCTTGGTAAGTCAGAGCAGGATATTGTAGAGGATCTTAACAGTGTTGCTGCTCAGTTGATTGAACAAGAACGATCTGCCCGAGAAGCGATTTATCAAACTTCTAAAATCGAACTTGAGGATCGGGTATATCGGTCTTATGGGGTCTTGTCTAATTGCCGGATGATAGAATCGAAAGAAACTGCAAAGTGCCTTTCAGATGTTCGGTTAGGCATAGACCTAGGTATTATAAAAGGACTTTCAAGCAACATACTTAACGAACTTATGATTTTGACGCAGCCAGGGTTTTTACAGCAATACTCGGGAGGCGCTTTGCGTCCGAACGAAAGGGACATTCGAAGAGCGGCTCTCATCAGAGAACGGCTTCACTTAGAAATGAATGGGAAAAGACAGGAGGATGAATCGATATGATGTTTGGAAGATTTACAGAACGAGCTCAAAAAGTACTGGCGCTAGCACAGGAAGAAGCACTTCGGTTAGGTCATAATAACATTGGCACTGAGCATATTTTATTAGGACTGGTAAGAGAAGGAGAGGGCATTGCTGCTAAAGCTCTTCAAGCGCTTGGACTCGGTTCAGATAAAATTCAGAAAGAGGTAGAAAGTTTGATCGGGCGCGGGCAGGAAATGTCTCAAACGATTCATTATACTCCTAGAGCTAAAAAAGTCATTGAGCTTTCAATGGATGAGGCAAGAAAACTCGGTCATTCTTATGTTGGAACAGAACATATTCTTCTTGGTCTGATTCGTGAAGGAGAAGGCGTTGCTGCGAGAGTTCTGAATAATCTCGGTGTCAGCTTAAATAAAGCAAGACAGCAGGTGCTCCAGCTTCTAGGAAGTAATGAAACAGGATCATCAGCGGCAGGAACAAACAGCAATGCGAATACGCCTACGCTTGACAGCTTGGCAAGAGACTTAACTGCTATTGCGAAGGAAGACAGCCTTGACCCTGTAATCGGCAGAAGCAAGGAGATCCAGCGTGTCATTGAAGTATTAAGCCGCAGAACGAAAAACAACCCTGTTCTCATTGGGGAACCAGGTGTAGGTAAAACGGCTATCGCAGAAGGTTTGGCACAGCAAATTATCAATAATGAAGTACCCGAAATTTTGCGTGATAAACGTGTGATGACATTAGACATGGGAACAGTTGTTGCCGGCACAAAATACCGCGGAGAATTTGAGGATCGCCTGAAGAAGGTCATGGATGAAATTCGTCAGGCAGGAAATATCATCCTATTCATCGATGAGCTCCATACATTAATCGGGGCAGGCGGAGCAGAAGGTGCTATTGATGCATCTAATATTTTAAAACCTTCACTTGCTCGCGGCGAACTCCAATGTATTGGCGCAACGACTCTTGATGAGTACCGTAAATATATTGAAAAAGATGCAGCACTGGAACGCCGTTTTCAGCCGATTCAGGTTGATCAGCCATCTGTAGATGAAAGTATTCAAATTTTACAAGGTCTGCGTGACAGATACGAAGCCCACCACCGCGTTTCTATCACTGATGATGCCATTGAAGCTGCGGTTAAGCTTTCTGACAGATATATTTCTGACCGCTTCCTTCCGGATAAAGCAATTGACTTGATCGATGAAGCAGGTTCAAAGGTGAGACTGCGCTCATTTACAACGCCTCCTAACTTAAAAGAGCTTGAGCAGAAGCTTGATGAGGTTCGTAAAGAGAAGGATGCGGCAGTGCAAAGCCAAGAGTTTGAAAAAGCTGCTTCCTTGCGTGATACTGAACAACGCCTGCGCGAGCAAGTAGAGGATACGAAGAAATCATGGAAAGAGAAGCAAGGGCAGGAAAACTCAGAGGTTACTGTGGATGATATTGCGATGGTTGTATCCAGCTGGACCGGTGTGCCTGTATCTAAAATTGCCCAAACTGAAACTGATAAGCTTCTCAATATGGAAAACATTCTTCACTCCCGCGTCATCGGCCAGGATGAGGCAGTTGTAGCTGTTGCAAAAGCCGTCAGACGTGCGAGAGCAGGATTAAAAGATCCTAAACGCCCAATCGGCTCATTCATTTTCTTAGGCCCTACAGGTGTAGGTAAAACAGAACTTGCACGAGCACTTGCTGAATCCATTTTTGGCGATGAAGAATCCATGATCAGAATTGATATGTCTGAATACATGGAAAAACACTCAACTTCAAGACTTGTTGGTTCACCTCCGGGATATGTGGGATATGATGAAGGCGGTCAATTGACAGAGAAAGTCAGAAGAAAACCTTACTCTGTCGTGCTTCTTGATGAGATCGAGAAAGCGCACCCTGATGTCTTCAATATCCTTCTGCAAGTTCTTGAAGACGGGCGTTTGACTGATTCTAAAGGACGCACAGTCGATTTCCGCAATACCATTCTGATCATGACATCAAACGTTGGAGCAAGTGAGCTGAAACGCAATAAATATGTCGGCTTTAACGTTCAGGATGAAACTCAAAATCATAAAGACATGAAAGATAAAGTGATGGGTGAATTGAAACGAGCGTTCAGACCTGAGTTCATCAACCGTATTGATGAAATCATTGTCTTCCATTCACTTGAGAAAAAACATCTTACTGAAATTGTGTCATTAATGTCTGATCAATTAACGAAACGCCTGAAAGAACAAGATCTTTCTATCGAATTGACAGATGCTGCAAAAGCGAAAGTCGCGGAAGAGGGCGTTGACCTGGAATACGGTGCCCGTCCGTTAAGAAGAGCGATCCAAAAACATGTCGAGGATCGTTTATCTGAAGAACTCCTCAGAGGAAATATTCATAAAGGACAGCATATTGTTCTTGATGTAGAAGATGGCGAATTTGTCGTAAAAACGACTGCTAAAACGAATTAATATAGAAGACGGAAATGAGGCATACAGCATGTAAGTGTATGCCTCACTTTCATATCAAGAAATAGAACAAGGGAGAGGTCTTACACTATATATGGCTAAAACAAAATCGAAATTCATCTGCCAATCCTGCGGCTACGAGTCTCCAAAATGGATGGGGAAATGTCCGGGCTGCGGTGCTTGGAATACAATGGTGGAAGAAATGATTAAAAAAGCATCGGCCAATCGGAGAGCGGCTTTTTCTCATTCTGTTCAAACTGTACAGAAACCTTCACCTATTACATCAATCGAAACATCAGAAGAACCCCGCGTCAAAACCCAGCTTGGCGAGTTTAACAGAGTACTCGGCGGAGGTGTCGTTAAAGGCTCCCTCGTTTTAATTGGCGGTGATCCTGGTATCGGAAAGTCAACGCTATTACTGCAGGTTTCCGCTCAATTATCAGGCTCATCAAACAGTGTCCTGTATATTTCGGGAGAAGAATCTGTAAAGCAAACGAAGCTGCGAGCAGACCGTCTCGGCATTAATAATCCGTCACTGCATGTTTTATCTGAAACCGATATGGAGTATATTTCGTCTGCTATACAAGAGATGAATCCAGCGTTTGTCGTTGTTGACTCTATTCAAACGGTTTACCAAAGCGATATTACATCGGCTCCAGGCAGTGTGTCGCAGGTCAGAGAGTGTACCGCTGAGCTGATGAAAATTGCAAAAACAAAAGGTATTCCGATTTTTATCGTAGGGCACGTGACGAAAGAAGGGTCTATTGCAGGTCCGAGACTGTTGGAGCATATGGTTGACACTGTTTTATATTTTGAAGGAGAACGCCACCATACTTTCCGTATTTTGCGGGCTGTAAAAAACCGTTTCGGATCTACAAACGAAATGGGCATTTTCGAAATGCGGGAAGAGGGGCTCACTGAGGTTTTGAATCCTTCGGAAATTTTCTTAGAAGAACGCTCTGCTGGTTCCGCAGGCTCGAGTATCACTGCCTCTATGGAGGGCACTAGACCGATTCTCGTTGAAATTCAGGCGCTCATCTCGCCAACAAGCTTTGGCAACCCAAGGCGTATGGCAACGGGAATAGACCATAACAGGGTCTCTCTGTTAATGGCTGTGTTAGAAAAAAGAGTTGGACTGCTGCTGCAAAATCAGGATGCTTATTTGAAAGTGGCTGGCGGCGTTAAGCTTGATGAACCGGCAATTGATCTTGCCATTGCGATTAGTATCGCATCAAGCTTTAGAGACACACCTCCAAATCCTGCAGATTGTTTTATTGGAGAAGTGGGATTAACCGGAGAAGTCCGGCGGGTTTCAAGAATTGAACAGCGTGTGAAAGAAGCGGCAAAGCTTGGTTTTAAACGCATGATCATACCCGCGGCAAATCTGGATGGATGGACAAAACCAAAAGGGATTGAGGTTATCGGAGTAGCAAATGTTGCAGAAGCGCTTCGTACTTCATTAGGAGGATAATAGATGGAAAAAGAGAAAAAAGGGGCGAAACACGAGTTAGACCTGTCATCTATATTGCAGTTTGTTGCTCCGGGTACACCGCTCAGAGCGGGGATGGAAAACGTCTTGAGAGCAAATACAGGCGGTCTGATTGTTGTTGGATATAATGATAAAGTAAAAGAAGTGGTGGACGGCGGCTTTCACATAAACACGGCTTTTTCTCCGGCGCATTTATATGAGCTGGCTAAAATGGATGGAGCGATCATTTTAAGTGATTCTGGTCAAAAGATCCTCTACGCGAATACTCAGCTGATGCCAGATGCCACAATTTCTTCATCAGAAACAGGAATGCGGCACAGAACTGCCGAAAGAGTAGCTAAGCAAACTGGCTGTCTTGTAATCGCTATTTCTGAAAGAAGAAATGTCATAACGTTATATCAGGAAAACATGAAGTATACACTAAAAGACATAGGATTTATTTTAACCAAGGCGAACCAAGCCATTCAAACACTTGAAAAATATAAGACAATCCTCGATAAAACGATTAATGCACTGAACGCGTTAGAGTTTGAGGAACTTGTTACCTTCAGTGATGTCTTGTCTGTCATGCATCGTTATGAAATGGTACTGAGAATCAAAAACGAAATTAATATGTATATCAAAGAGCTGGGGACAGAAGGGCATCTGATCAAACTGCAAGTCATTGAATTGATTACGGATATGGAAGAAGAGGCCGCTTTATTTATTAAGGACTATGTAAAAGAAAAGATTAAAGATCCGTTTGTTCTCTTGAAGGAGCTGCAGGATATGTCCAGTTATGATCTGCTGGATGATTCCATTGTGTATAAGCTTCTCGGTTACCCTGCTTCTACTAATCTTGATGATTATGTATTGCCGAGAGGATACAGGCTGTTAAATAAGATACCGCGTCTTCCGATGCCGATTGTTGAAAATGTTGTAGAAGCATTTGGAGTCCTACCAAGGATTATTGAGGCGAGTGCAGAAGAATTAGATGAAGTAGAGGGAATCGGTGAAGTACGAGCCCAAAAAATCAAAAAAGGATTAAAACGCCTGCAAGAGAAGCATTATTTAGACAGACAACTGTGATTTCGGTTAAAACCTTATGAATACGGGTATATTAATGTTGGTTTTTGTTTATTCTGATATTCGTAGGATGCATAAGACTTTGTGAAATTAAAATGTTAAAAAAGGAGGTGGGGGTATGTTAAAACGAATAGTTCAGGCGTTCTTCATTATTTTTGGCGGCGTTGTTGGTATATTTTTGATACCTGAATTGTTTGTACTGTTAAATATACAGGACATACCTTTAATAACAAACGCATATACGTCTGCGGCAATAGGAGCAATTATCTTTTTTCTCATCAGTATATGGGGTACAGAATACGTTGTGAACTGGGTGAAGTGGATAGAGGATTCATTGTTAAAAGCGCCGGTTCCAGATTTGTTATTTGGAAGTCTTGGCTTAGTTTTTGGACTTATAATTGCTTATCTTATCGTAAATGTTATTCCTTTAGACAATATACCTTACCGCATATTCAGCACAATAATTCCTGTATTTTTGGCTTTCTTCCTCGGTTATCTCGGCTTCCAGGTGGGCTTTAAGAAAAAGGATGAATTGATCAGCCTGTTTTCCATTTCCGCCAGAATGCAAAAGAAAAAAGGAACAGCTGATGAAGAACATGAGGTTCAAGACAAGAAGCTGAAAATTTTGGACACTAGTGTTATTATTGATGGGAGAATAGCAGATATTTGTCAGACTGGTTTTTTAGAGGGAGTTATCGTGATTCCGCAGTTTGTCCTTGAGGAATTGCAGCATATTGCAGACTCTTCAGATGTTTTAAAACGAAACAGAGGACGCCGCGGTCTTGATATCCTGAACCGCATTCAGAAAGAATTAGACATTGAAGTTGAAATTTACGAAGGCGACTTTGAAGATATTCAGGAGGTTGACAGCAAGCTCGTCAAACTTGCTAAGCTGACATCCGGGGTCGTTGTGACGAATGATTTTAATTTAAATAAAGTGTGCGAGCTTCAGAAGGTAGCAGTATTAAACATTAATGACCTAGCCAATGCGGTCAAGCCTGTTGTGCTTCCTGGCGAGGAAATGAATGTTCAGGTCATTAAGGACGGGAAAGAGCATAATCAGGGAGTTGCCTACTTGGATGACGGTACGATGATTGTCGTTGAAGAAGGACGGAATTATATCGGCAAGCATATTGATGTACTCGTCACAAGTGTGCTGCAGACAGCAGCGGGACGAATGATTTTTGCGAAGCCTAAGCTGTTGGAGAAGGCGCTGTAAAGGGAGAAGAAACAATGAGTTATGATGTGGTGATTCCTGCAGCCGGACAGGGAAAGCGGATGAAGGCAGGGAGAAATAAACTGTTCATTGAGCTGAAGGGAGACCCGGTGATCATACACACGTTAAGAGTGTTTGACAGCCACCGGCAGTGCGATAAAATCATTTTGGTGATTAACGATCAGGAGCGGGAGCACTTTCAACACTTGCTGTCCGATTACCCGTTTCAAACTTCAATTGAGCTTGTTGCAGGCGGAGATGAGCGTCAGCACAGTGTGTATAAGGGGCTGAAAGCCGTAAAGCGGGAAAAGATTGTCCTTGTACATGACGGTGCCCGCCCATTTATAAAACATGAACAAATTGACGAACTGATCGCAGAGGCGGAACAGACAGGAGCGGCCATCCTTGCTGTTCCGGTAAAAGATACGATTAAACGCGTTCAAGATTTACAAGTCAGTGAGACGATTGAACGTTCAAGCTTGTGGGCTGTCCAAACGCCACAAGCTTTTCGTCTTTCTTTATTGATGAAGGCTCACGCTGAGGCCGAGCGCAAGGGATTTTTAGGGACGGATGACGCCAGCCTCGTTGAACAGATGGAGGGCGGTTCGGTCCGTGTTGTAGAAGGCAGCTATACAAATATTAAGCTGACGACGCCAGACGATTTGACGTCAGCTGAAGCTATCATGGAATCAGAAAGTGGGAATAAACATGTTTAGAATTGGACAAGGATTTGATGTGCATCAATTAGTGGAGGGCCGTCCTCTCATTATTGGCGGAATTGAAATCCCGTACGAAAAAGGGCTGCTTGGCCACTCTGATGCAGACGTTTTGCTGCATACCGTCGCTGACGCCTGCCTGGGAGCTGTGGGTGAAGGAGACATCGGCAAGCATTTTCCTGACACAGATCCCGAGTTCAAGGACGCAGATTCTTTCAAATTACTTCAGCATGTCTGGGGAATCGTGAAACAGAAGGGGTATGTCCTTGGGAACATTGATTGCACCATCATAGCGCAAAAGCCGAAGATGCTGCCGTACATAGAAGATATGAGAAAAAGAATTGCTGAAGGCCTTGAGGCAGATGTTTCTCAAGTAAATGTAAAAGCAACAACGACAGAAAAGCTTGGATTTACAGGCCGGGCGGAAGGAATAGCGGCTCAGGCGACAGTACTGATACAAAAAGGCTAACTTGTTTTGATGCCGGGTCTATTTGGTGGTAGAATAGATTCATACATTTTTGCCTGAGGCCATACATGACATGAAAGGAAGTATTTGAAAATGGGAAACGAAGTACGCGTCCGTTATGCACCGAGTCCAACCGGACATTTGCATATTGGAAATGCCAGAACGGCGCTTTTTAATTATTTATTTGCCCGCAATCAAGGCGGTAAGTTTATCATTCGAGTTGAGGATACTGATAAAAAGCGCAATATTGAGGGCGGAGAACAAAGCCAGCTGAATTATCTGAAGTGGCTAGGTATTGACTGGGATGAGAGTGTGGATGTCGGAGGAGAGTACGGCCCATACCGTCAGTCCGAGCGTAACGATATCTATAAAGTGTACTATGAAGAGCTTCTTGAAAAAGGGCTTGCTTATAAATGTTACTGTACGGAAGAAGAGCTTGAAAAAGAGCGTGAAGAACAGATTGCCCGCGGAGAAATGCCTCGTTATTCCGGAAAACACAGAGACCTGACTCAGGAAGAACAGGAGAAATTTATCGCCGAAGGCAGAAAACCAAGTATTCGTTTCCGCGTGCCGGAAGGAAAAATCATCGCCTTTAATGATATCGTAAAAGGTGAAATTTCTTTTGAATCAGATGGCATCGGCGACTTCGTTATTGTGAAAAAGGACGGAACGCCTACTTATAACTTCGCGGTAGCTATTGATGACTACTTAATGAAAATGACACACGTGCTGCGCGGTGAGGATCATATTTCTAACACACCGAAACAGATTATGATCTATCAAGCATTCGGGTGGGATATTCCTCAGTTCGGACACATGACGCTGATTGTAAACGAAAGCCGTAAAAAGCTCAGCAAACGTGATGAATCCATTATTCAATTCATCGAGCAGTACAAAGAGCTTGGCTACCTGCCAGAAGCGCTGTTCAACTTTATCGGACTGCTAGGCTGGTCACCGGTTGGAGAAGAAGAGCTTTTCACAAAAGAGCAGTTTATTGAAATTTTTGATGTAAATCGTTTATCTAAATCACCAGCTTTGTTTGATATGCATAAGCTAAAATGGGTTAACAACCAATATGTGAAGAAGCTGGATCTTGATCAGGTTGTTGAACTGACGCTTCCGCATTTGCAAAAAGCGGGCAAAGTTGGCACTGAGCTTTCTGCTGAAGAACAAGAGTGGGTTCGTAAACTGATTTCCCTGTATCATGAGCAATTAAGCTACGGTGCGGAAATCGTTGAGCTGACTGATTTGTTCTTTACGGATGAGATCGAGTATAATCAAGAAGCGAAAGCTGTTCTGGAAGAAGAACAGGTTCCTGAAGTGCTCAGCACATTCGCAGCGAAGCTTGAAGAGCTTGAGGAGTTCACTCCGGATAATATCAAAGCATCAATCAAAGCAGTGCAGAAAGAAACTGGCCATAAAGGGAAAAAACTGTTTATGCCGATTCGTGTTGCTGTAACAGGGCAAACTCACGGTCCGGAACTGCCGCAATCAATTGAATTGATCGGTAAAGAGACTGCAATTCAGCGTTTAAAGAATATCTAAATAAATGATTGTTGACAGGGAAGAGTATAAAGCTTTAGGCCATTACAGAAAGGATCTTCATTGGCTGAGAGAGATCCATGAGCCGGGTTTTAGAAGTGCGCCCTTAAGACCTTTGAAGAACGTTTTTTGAAATCAGTATTCAAAGGCGGCCGCCGCCGTTACAGGCTGAAGTTGGGAGAGCAGAAGTCTGCTTTTCAAACAGAGTGGAACCGCGCGGTTAAAGCGTCTCTGTCATGTTTACATGCAGAGACGCTTTTTTTATTGGGTAGAGGAAATCAGATAGAGAAACGGGGGGAAGCATGTGTTTTTTAGAATGCTCAAAGAAGACATTGATACTGTGTTCGATCAAGATCCCGCAGCAAGAAGCTATTTTGAAGTGATTTTAACTTATTCCGGTTTACATGCTATATGGGCGCATCGGATTGCACATGCTTTATATAAACGAAAATTTTATTTCCTTGCACGCCTTATATCTCAAGTAAGCCGATTTTTTACCGGGATAGAAATCCACCCCGGCGCTACAATCGGGAGAAGATTTTTCATAGACCACGGCATGGGGGTTGTCATTGGGGAGACATGTGAAATCGGCAATAACGTAACCGTTTTTCAGGGGGTTACCCTCGGGGGAACGGGGAAAGAAAAGGGAAAAAGGCACCCAACGATTAAAGATGACGCATTGATAGCCACAGGTGCTAAAGTGCTCGGTTCTATTACGGTCGGTGAAGGCTCAAAGATTGGCGCTGGTTCAGTAGTGCTGCATGATGTTCCTGATTTTTCAACAGTTGTCGGTATCCCTGGACGGGTCGTTGTACAAAATGGCAAGAAAGTAAGACGCGATTTAAACCATCAGGATTTGCCCGATCCAGTTGCTGACCGCTTTAAGTCTTTGGAACAGCAGATTTTAGAGCTGAAGGCAGAACTTGAAGACAGAAAAGAAAGGATCAATCAAAAATGACAATCACACTTTATAATACATTGACTAGACAGAAGGAAACATTCGTTCCTCTTGAAGAGGGAAAAGTGAAAATGTATGTATGCGGACCCACGGTTTACAATTACATTCATATCGGGAACGCGCGTCCGGCAATCGTTTACGATACGGTTCGAAACTATTTAGAGTATAAAGGCTATGATGTGCAGTATGTCTCTAACTTCACAGACGTAGACGATAAATTAATTAAAGCGGCAAATGAACTCGGTGAGGATGTACCCACCATTTCAGAGCGTTTTATTAAAGCATACTTTGAAGACGTAGGTGCGCTCGGCTGCCGAAAAGCCGACCTTCATCCGCGAGTAATGGAGAACATGGATGCCATTATCGAATTCGTAGATCAGCTCGTGAAAAAGGGCTACGCATATGAATCAGAAGGTGACGTATATTTCAAAACCAGAGCGTTTGAAGGGTACGGAAAGCTTTCTCAGCAATCAATCGATGAACTTAGATCAGGTGCACGCATCCGAGTCGGCGAGAAAAAAGAAGATGCTCTTGATTTCGCACTGTGGAAAGCGGCAAAAGAAGGAGAAATCTCTTGGGATAGCCCTTGGGGGAAAGGACGTCCGGGCTGGCACATTGAGTGCTCAGCAATGGTGAAAAAGTATCTCGGTGACCAGATTGATATCCATGCGGGCGGACAGGATTTAACATTCCCTCACCATGAAAACGAAATTGCGCAATCTGAGGCGCTAACAGGCAAAACGTTTGCGAAGTACTGGCTTCATAATGGTTATATCAATATTGATAATGAAAAAATGTCAAAATCACTAGGCAACTTTGTGCTTGTCCATGACATCATTAAACAGCATGATCCGCAGCTTTTGAGATTCTTTATGCTATCTGTTCATTATCGCCACCCGATTAACTATTCAGAAGAGCTTCTGGAGAATACGAAAAGCGCGTTCAACCGTTTAAAAACAGCGTACAGCAATCTTCAGCACCGTCTGAACAGCAGTACGAATTTAACCGAAGATGACGATCAATGGCTTGAAAAAGTTGAAGAACACCGCAATGCATTCGAAGAAGCGATGGACGATGATTTTAATACGGCGAATGCCATTTCAGTCTTGTTTGACTTAGCGAAACACGCCAATTATTATCTTCAGAAAGATCATACGGCTGATCATGTGATTACGGCGTTTATTGAGATGTTTGACCGCATTGTTTCTGTCCTCGGTTTTTCGTTGGGTGAGCAGGAACTTCTCGATCAAGAGATTGAAGACTTAATCGAAAAGCGAAATGAAGCGCGCCGGAATCGCGATTTTGCATTGTCAGACCAGATCCGCGACCAGCTGAAAAGCATGAATATCATTCTTGAAGATACGGCTCAAGGCACTCGCTGGAAACGGGGAGAATAACAGATGCTTGAATTTGATACGATAAAAGATTCTAAGCAGCTTAACGGTCTTGCGCTTGCTTATATAGGTGATGCCATTTTTGAAGTGTATGTCAGGCATCACCTGCTTAAGCAGGGCTTTACCAAACCAAATGATCTTCATAAGAAATCAAGCCGGATTGTTTCAGCAAAGTCACAGGCTGAGATCCTATTTTTTCTGCAGAATCAATCATTTTTTACGGAAGAAGAGGAAGCGGTGCTGAAAAGAGGTAGAAATGCCAAGTCAGGGACAACACCTAAAAATACAGATGTTCAGACGTACCGCTACAGTACAGCATTTGAAGCGCTTCTGGGCTACCTTTTTCTAGAGAAAAAAGAGGAACGACTTAGTCAGCTCGTAGCCGAAGCTATACAATTCGGGACGTCAGGGAGGAAAACAAATGAGTCAGCAACATGATTACGTCATAGGGAAAAATGCAGTGATCGAGACGTTAAAATCTGATCGGAAGCTGTATAAGCTGTGGATGGCGGAAAACACCGTAAAGGGACAAGCACAGCAAGTGATTGAGCTTGCCAAAAAGCAGGGAATCACGATTCAATACGTCCCGAGAAAAAAACTCGATCAAATGGTGACAGGACAGCATCAGGGCGTAGTGGCACAGGTTGCAGCGTATGAATATGCAGAACTGGACGATTTATATAAAGCAGCCGAAGAAAAAAATGAACAGCCTTTCTTCCTCATTCTGGACGAGCTTGAAGACCCTCATAATCTTGGTTCCATTATGAGGACAGCAGATGCGGTCGGCGCTCATGGCATCGTCATTCCAAAACGGAGAGCTGTCGGGCTGACAACAACAGTGGCAAAAGCTTCAACAGGAGCAATTGAGCACATTCCTGTAGCAAGAGTCACCAATTTGGCACGGACGTTAGAAGAGATGAAAGAGCGGGGAATCTGGGTTGTCGGAACGGATGCGTCCGCGCGTGAGGATTACCGTAATATGGACGGCAATATGCCTTTGGCTCTAGTCATCGGAAGTGAAGGAAAAGGGATGGGCCGCCTTGTGAAGGAAAAGTGCGATTTTCTCATTAAACTCCCGATGGCCGGAAAGGTAACTTCACTAAATGCATCTGTCGCGGCTGGTCTTTTGATGTATGAAGTCTACCGGAAACGAAACCCTGTGGGAGAATAAAGACCCATGGATATCCTGTTAGTAGACGGGTACAACATGATTGGAGCCTGGCCGCAGCTGAAGGATTTAAAAGCGAACAGTTTTGAAGAGGCGAGAGACGTACTGATTCAGAAAATGGCGGAATATCAATCGTATACAGGAAACAGGGTTATTGTTGTTTTTGACGCGCATCTCGTAAAAGGGCTTGAGAAAAAACAGACCAACCATAGAGTTGAAGTAATTTTTACAAAAGAAAATGAGACGGCTGATGAGCGGATAGAAAAGCTCGCTCAGGCTTTGAATAATATTGCGACTCAAATTCACGTTGCGACCTCTGACTATACTGAGCAGTGGGCGATTTTCGGACAGGGGGCATTGCGGAAATCGGCCCGGGAGCTTTTGAGAGAGGTAGAAACGATTGAAAGGCGAATAGAGAGACGGGTAAGAAAAATCACTTCCGAAAAGCCGGCGGGTAAAATTGCTTTATCGGAAGAGGTTTTGAAAACGTTTGAAAAGTGGAGGCGGGGAGACTTAGATTAAGTTGACGCTTTTTTGCCCAATACTGTATAATATTTCTATCTACGTGCGCCGGGGGGATCGGAGTGAATCTACAGAACAACAAGGGAAAATTCAACAAAGAGCAGTTTTGCCAGTTGGAGGACGAGCAGGTCATTGAAAAGGTTCATGTTGGGGACAGTGATGCGTTAGATTACTTGATTACGAAGTACCGAAACTTTGTTCGGGCAAAAGCAAGATCCTATTTCTTAATAGGGGCGGACAGAGAGGATATTGTTCAGGAAGGCATGATAGGCCTCTATAAGTCTATTCGTGACTTCAAAGAGGACAAGCTTACCTCATTCAAAGCTTTCGCAGAATTATGTATTACCCGCCAAATTATTACCGCAATAAAGACAGCTACTCGCCAGAAACACATTCCTTTGAATTCCTACGTCTCATTAGATAAACCGATTTTTGATGAAGAATCAGACCGAACGCTGCTGGATGTCATTTCAGGAGCGAAAACCTTAAATCCTGAGGAAATGATCATTAATCAGGAAGAATTTGATGATATTGAAATGAAAATGGGAGAACTATTAAGTGATTTAGAGAGAAAAGTACTCGTCTTATATCTCGATGGGAGAAGTTACCAAGAGATTTCTGATGAACTGAACCGACATGTGAAATCGATCGACAATGCCCTTCAGCGTGTGAAACGCAAGCTGGAGAAGTACTTGGAAATTCGCGAAATCAGTTTGTAATAGGAATTTATGCTATATTGACAGTATTTTTCTGACTATGATATGTTACTAAAGATAAGAACTAATGTCTATTTAGAAAAAGGTGTAATGACATGAGAAAAAAGATTACGTTAGCATGCAAGACATGCGGAAACCGTAATTATACGACAATGAAGAGCTCTGCATCAGCGGCTGAGCGATTAGAAGTAAAGAAATACTGCAGTACTTGCAATTCACATACAGCTCATCTTGAAACAAAATAGTTTTTGCGCTTTTAAATTGTGGAGGTCTTTTACATGCGTATTATGAAATTCTTTAAAGATGTTGGGAAAGAAATGAAAAAGGTAAGCTGGCCTAAAGGAAAAGAGTTAACGCGTTATACCATTACGGTAATTTCAACAGTTATCTTTTTTGTTATCTTTTTTGCCCTCCTTGACACAGGAATTTCTCAATTAATTCGTTTAATAGTTGAATAATGATCAGCAATACGTGCTATAATAGATCATAATATTACTTGCCAAAACCCGTTCAGCGGGTTTTTTATTGTGGCTTAAAATGATAGTTATCATAGGCTTGCCGCCTATTTTTTGAAGCGTTATGGTAATTCACTAAAACCAAATGCGGGGAGGGAAGGACTGGACAGTCCTGAATAGAATGGAAAAGAATTGGTATGTTGTTCACACGTACTCTGGTTATGAGAATAAAGTAAAAGCCAACTTGGAAAAACGTGTTGAATCAATGGGGATGCAGGATAAAATTTTCCGTGTAGTCGTACCCGAAGAAGAAGAAACGGATATCAAAAACGGCAAGAAAAAAGTCGTGAAAAAGAAAGTGTTCCCTGGTTATGTGCTTGTTGAAATTGTAATGACAGACGACTCTTGGTATGTTGTCCGAAACACGCCGGGCGTTACTGGATTCGTAGGATCTGCCGGGTCAGGTTCAAAACCGACGCCGCTTCTTCCGGGCGAAGCAGAAACCATTCTGAAGAGAATGGGCATGGATGAACGCAAAACTGATATTGACTTTGAACTGAAAGAGACAGTGAAAGTAATAGACGGACCTTTTGCTAACTTTACAGGATCAATTGAAGAGATTGATTATGATAAAAGCAAGGTCAAAGTTTTCGTTAATATGTTCGGCCGTGAAACGCCGGTTGAGCTGGAATTTACCCAAATCGATAAATTGTAATGTGAAAAAACTTGAAATTGCTATATATAAATGATAATATAGCAAAGGTACGTCTTGGACTTATCCAAGGCAACTAGCATGATATTTCGTCATTCATATAAAGAATGAAACCTTGAGTGGGAGGGTTTACCCTATTACCACATCACGGACTTAAGGAGGTGTGTCTCGTGGCTAAAAAAGTAGTTAAAGTTGTAAAATTGCAAATTCCTGCTGGAAAAGCTAACCCAGCACCACCAGTTGGACCTGCACTTGGTCAAGCCGGTGTTAACATCATGGGATTCTGTAAGGAGTTTAACGCTCGTACAGCTGACCAAGCTGGTTTAATCATTCCTGTTGAAATTTCGGTTTACGAAGACCGTTCATTTACATTTATTACAAAAACTCCACCTGCTGCAGTATTGCTTAAAAAAGCAGCTGGAATTGAGTCTGGTTCTGGTGAACCAAACCGTAATAAAGTGGCAACCGTTAAGCGCGATAAAGTACGCGAAATCGCTGAAACGAAAATGCCTGACTTAAACGCAGCAGACGTTGAAGCGGCAATGCGCATGGTTGAAGGTACTGCCCGCAGTATGGGTATTGTAATCGAGGATTAATTTGTTTCTTGTCGGGTTGCGAGTTTTAACAAGTTCGCAACCCTTATTCGTGGGAGGTTATTCCGCTATAACCACATAAGGAGGAAATTTTAAAATGGCTAAAAAAGGTAAAAAGTACGTTGAAGCTGCTAAGCTTGTAGACCGTTCTAAAGCTTACGACGTCTCTGAAGCAGTAGCTCTCGTTAAAAAAACAAACACAGCTAAATTCGACGCTACAGTTGAAGTGGCTTTCCGTTTAGGGGTTGACCCTCGTAAAAACGACCAGCAAATCCGTGGAGCAGTTGTGCTTCCAAACGGAACTGGTAAAACTCAGCGCGTTCTCGTTTTCGCAAAAGGCGAAAAAGCGAAAGAAGCTGAAGCTGCTGGTGCAGATTTCGTAGGCGATACTGACTACATCAACAAAATTCAACAAGGCTGGTTCGATTTCGATGTAATCGTAGCTACACCTGACATGATGGGTGAAGTTGGTAAAATCGGTCGTGTACTTGGACCAAAAGGTTTAATGCCAAACCCTAAAACTGGTACAGTTACTTTCGAAGTTGAAAAAGCGATCGGCGAAATCAAAGCTGGTAAAGTTGAATACCGCGTTGATAAAGCTGGAAACATTCATGTGCCTATCGGTAAAGTTTCTTTCGAGGATGAAAAACTTGTTGAGAACTTCACAACAATGTACGATACAATCCTTAAAGCTAAACCTGCTGCAGCTAAAGGCGTTTACGTGAAAAACGTTGCTGTAACTTCTACTATGGGACCTGGTGTCAAAGTAGACTCTTCAACTTTTAACGTAAAATAATATTGACATGACATCAACATTCTGATATTATTCAAAATGTTGTAAAATAGAATATCATTTATACCGTAGACAGTAGGGGCCTAACCGCTTAATTATCCTACCGAGGTGTATATTATCACAGCTATTACGTTACGTATGCTTGTATATACAGCCTCCATGTCTCATGGAGGCTTTTTATATGGAATCCGTCGTCTCAGTCGTGATCACCTAACGGTATAAGTGTTACACAAGAATCTACAGGAGGTGTAACCATGAGCAGCGCAATTGAAACAAAAAAAGTTGTTGTTGAAGAAATTGCTTCTAAACTGAAAGAAAGTAAATCAACGATCATCGTTGACTATCGCGGACTTAACGTTTCTGAAGTAACTGAACTTCGTAAACAGCTTCGCGAAGCTAACGTTGAGTTCAAAGTTTACAAAAATACGATGACTCGCCGTGCGGTTGAACAAGCTGAGCTTAATGGTTTGAATGATTTCTTAACTGGACCGAACGCGATCGCATTCAGCACTGAAGATGTTGTCGCTCCGGCTAAAGTTCTTAATGACTTCGCTAAAAATCACGAAGCTCTTGAAATCAAAGCTGGCGTTATCGAAGGTAAAGTTTCTACTGTTGAAGAAGTGAAAGCTCTTGCTGAACTTCCATCACGCGAAGGCTTGCTTTCTATGTTGCTTAGCGTACTTCAAGCTCCAGTTCGCAACCTTGCTCTTGCTGCAAAAGCTGTGGCAGAACAAAAGGAAGAACAAGGCGCTTAATCTAATCAGTTTTTCATAAATTAAAACAAAATGGAGGAATTACAAATGGCTTTAAATATTGAAGAAATCATTGCTTCCGTTAAAGAAGCAACTGTACTTGAATTGAACGACCTAGTAAAAGCAATCGAAGAAGAATTTGGCGTAACTGCTGCTGCTCCTGTAGCTGTAGCTGGCGGAGCTGCTGCAGGCGGAGCTGCTGAAGAGCAAAGCGAATTCGATCTTATCCTTGCTGGTGCAGGATCTCAAAAAATCAAAGTTATCAAAGTTGTACGTGAAATCACTGGTCTTGGCTTGAAAGAAGCTAAAGAACTTGTTGACAACACTCCAAAACCACTTAAAGAAGGTATTGCTAAAGAAGAAGCTGAAGAGCTTAAAGCTAAACTTGAAGAAGTTGGCGCTTCTGTAGAAGTTAAGTAATCTTCACTTACCTGTAGGGGAAGCTCGCTTTTATGAGGCGAGCTTTTTCTTTGCCATTCTTTAAGCCGTGAAAAAAGGAGGTTCTAATAATGAGTGAGCACTATTATTCAGAAAAACCTTCAGTGAAAAGCAACAAGCAAACCTGGTCTTTTAGGCTTCGGAATAAAGATTTCACGTTTACCAGCGACAGCGGGGTTTTTTCTAAAAAAGAAGTTGATTTCGGCTCCCGCCTGCTGATTGATTCTTTTGAAGAGCCTGAGGTTGAGGGCGGCATTTTGGATGTAGGCTGCGGATACGGCCCGATTGGTTTATCGCTCGCCAGCGACTTTAAAGACCGGACTATCCACATGATTGACGTTAATGAGAGAGCCGTAGAACTATCAAATGAAAATGCGGAACAAAACGGAATAACAAACGTTAAGATTTATCAAAGCGATTTGTTTTCAAACGTTGATTCTGCTCAAACATTTGCTTCTATTCTTACAAATCCCCCAATCCGAGCCGGAAAAAAAGTTGTCCATGCTATCTTTGAGAAAAGCGCTGAACACTTAAAAGCTTCAGGTGAGTTGTGGATCGTCATACAGAAAAAGCAAGGCGCGCCTTCGGCCATTGAAAAGCTCGAGGAACTGTTTGATGAAGTTTCTGTCGTTCAAAAAAAGAAAGGCTATTATATCATAAAAGCAAAAAAAGTTTGACTCGGTATTTTAACTATGTTAATATTGTAAAATGCCAATGTATATATTTTGCTTGATATGATGAATTGTCAATATCTATGTATAAATTATACAAGTATGGAAATGCTAATAAAATCGGTATTTGTTTTTGGATGTGGTTTTCTTAATTAGAAACCCTTTTTTCTTTTGTCTTGTAAAAGTATTTTCTTTCTTTGGAAGAAATGCTTATTACACATATAATACGCATGATTTGAGGGGTGAATCAGTTGACAGGTCAACTAGTTCAGTATGGACGACACCGCCAGCGCAGAAGCTATGCTCGCATTAGCGAAGTGTTAGAATTACCAAATCTCATTGAAATTCAAACCTCTTCTTATCAGTGGTTTCTTGATGAGGGTCTTAGAGAGATGTTTCAAGACATATCACCAATTGAGGATTTCACTGGTAACCTCTCTCTTGAGTTCATTGATTATAGTTTAGGTGAGCCTAAATATCCTGTAGAGGAATCAAAAGAACGTGATGTGACTTACTCAGCTCCGCTAAGAGTGAAGGTTCGTTTAATTAACAAAGAAACTGGAGAGGTAAAAGACCAAGATGTCTTCATGGGTGATTTCCCTATTATGACAGATACAGGTACTTTTATCATTAACGGTGCGGAACGCGTTATCGTTTCCCAGCTTGTTCGGTCTCCAAGTGTATATTTCAGTGGTAAAGTAGACAAAAACGGTAAAAAAGGTTTTACCGCAACTGTCATTCCAAACCGTGGCGCATGGTTAGAATACGAAACTGATGCGAAAGATGTTGTTTATGTCCGCATTGATCGCACACGTAAGTTGCCGGTTACGGTTCTTTTGCGTGCTCTCGGCTTCGGCTCCGATCAAGAGATTCTTGATCTCATAGGAGAAAACGAATACCTGCGAAATACGCTTGATAAAGATAACACAGAAAACAGCGACAAAGCGTTGCTGGAAATTTACGAGCGTCTCCGTCCTGGAGAGCCGCCTACAGTAGAAAATGCGAAAAGCTTGCTTGATTCTCGTTTCTTTGATCCGAAACGATACGATCTTGCCAATGTAGGACGCTATAAAATTAATAAAAAACTTCATATTAAGAATCGCCTCTTCAATCAGAGACTTGCTGAAACGCTTGTTGATCCTGAAACAGGAGAAATCCTTGCTGAAAAAGGTCAGATTCTTGATAGAAGAACACTTGATAAAGTACTGCCATACTTAGAAAACGGAATCGGTTTCAGAAAGCTGTATCCGAATGGCGGCGTTGTTGAAGATGAAGTGACTCTTCAATCAATTAAAATCTTTGCTCCGACTGATCAAGAAGGAGAACAGGTTATTAATGTAATCGGCAATGCTTACATCGAAGAAGAGATTAAAAACATCACGCCTGCTGATATTATTTCTTCAATCAGCTACTTCTTCAACCTGCTGCACGGAGTAGGCGACACAGATGATATCGATCATCTTGGAAACCGCCGTTTACGTTCTGTAGGTGAGCTTCTCCAGAACCAATTCCGTATCGGTTTAAGCCGTATGGAGCGTGTGGTTCGTGAGAGAATGTCAATTCAAGATACGAATACAATTACGCCTCAGCAGCTGATCAATATTCGTCCTGTTATTGCGTCCATTAAAGAGTTCTTTGGAAGCTCACAGCTTTCTCAATTCATGGATCAGACGAACCCGCTTGCTGAATTAACGCACAAGCGTCGTCTGTCAGCATTAGGACCGGGCGGATTGACACGTGAGCGTGCCGGAATGGAAGTGCGTGACGTTCACTACTCCCACTATGGCCGTATGTGTCCGATTGAAACGCCTGAGGGCCCGAACATCGGTTTGATCAACTCACTATCATCTTATGCAAAAGTAAACCGTTTTGGCTTTATTGAAACGCCATATCGCCGCGTTGACCCTGAAACAGGGAAGGTAACGGGCAGAATCGATTACTTAACTGCTGATGAAGAGGATAACTATGTTGTCGCTCAAGCGAATGCTCGTCTTGATGACGAAGGCGCCTTTATTGATGACAGCATCGTAGCTCGTTTCCGCGGGGAGAACACCGTTGTTTCCAGAAATCGTGTAGACTACATGGATGTATCGCCTAAGCAGGTTGTATCTGCTGCGACAGCATGTATCCCGTTCTTAGAAAACGATGACTCCAACCGTGCCCTCATGGGAGCGAACATGCAGCGTCAGGCTGTGCCTTTGATGCAGCCGGAAGCGCCATTTGTTGGAACTGGTATGGAATACGTATCAGGAAAAGACTCTGGTGCCGCTGTTATTTGTAAACACCCTGGTATCGTTGAACGCGTAGAAGCGAAAAACGTTTGGGTTCGCCGTTATGAAGAAGTAGACGGTCAAAAAGTAAAAGGAAACCTGGATAAATACAGCCTGCTGAAATTTGTCCGCTCTAACCAAGGTACGTGCTACAACCAGCGTCCGATCGTAAGTGTCGGCGATGAAGTGGTAAAAGGAGAAATCCTTGCTGACGGTCCTTCTATGGAGCTTGGTGAACTTGCACTTGGCCGTAACGTAATGGTCGGCTTCATGACATGGGATGGCTACAACTATGAGGATGCCATCATCATGAGTGAACGCCTAGTGAAGGATGATGTTTATACATCTATCCACATTGAAGAATACGAATCAGAAGCACGTGATACGAAACTTGGACCTGAAGAAATCACTCGCGATATTCCAAACGTCGGTGAAGATGCGCTTCGCAATCTTGATGACCGCGGAATCATCCGTATTGGGGCAGAAGTAAAAGACGGAGATCTTCTTGTTGGTAAAGTAACGCCTAAAGGCGTAACTGAACTGACTGCAGAAGAACGCCTTCTTCACGCCATCTTTGGCGAGAAAGCCCGCGAGGTTCGTGATACTTCTCTTCGTGTGCCTCATGGCGGCGGCGGAATTATCCATGACGTTAAAGTCTTCAACCGTGAAGACGGAGACGAACTTCCTCCAGGTGTTAACCAGTTAGTACGCGTATATATCGTTCAGAAACGTAAGATTTCTGAAGGGGATAAAATGGCCGGTCGTCACGGTAACAAAGGTGTTATCTCTAAGATTCTTCCTGAAGAGGATATGCCTTACCTTCCTGACGGCACACCAATTGATATCATGCTTAACCCGCTGGGCGTACCATCACGTATGAACATCGGGCAGGTATTGGAACTTCACATGGGTATGGCCGCTCGTTACCTTGGCATTCACATTGCATCTCCTGTATTTGACGGAGCGCGAGAAGAGGATGTCTGGGAAACACTTGAAGAAGCCGGCATGTCTCGTGACGCCAAAACAGTGCTTTACGACGGACGTACTGGAGAGCCGTTTGATAACCGTGTATCTGTCGGTATCATGTACATGATCAAACTAGCTCACATGGTTGACGATAAACTTCATGCACGCTCTACAGGCCCTTACTCACTTGTTACGCAGCAGCCTCTTGGCGGTAAAGCGCAATTTGGCGGACAGCGTTTTGGTGAGATGGAGGTTTGGGCACTTGAAGCTTACGGTGCGGCTTACACTCTTCAAGAAATTCTGACTGTTAAGTCTGATGACGTGGTTGGACGTGTGAAAACATACGAAGCCATCGTTAAAGGCGACAATGTTCCTGAACCAGGTGTTCCGGAATCATTCAAAGTATTAATCAAAGAACTTCAAAGCTTAGGTATGGATGTCAAAATCCTTTCTGGTGATGAAGAAGAAATAGAAATGAGAGATTTAGAAGACGAAGAAGATGCGAAACAAGCTGACGGCCTGGCATTATCAGGTGATGAAGAGCCGGAAGAAACAGCATCTGCAGACGTTGAACGCGATGTAGTAACAAAAGAATAATCTCTAGTTATAAAGGCAAGTGACATCGGTTAATCCGAAGATAAAAAGGGAGGTAGGCCCCTTGCTAGATGTGAACAATTTTGAGTATATGAACATCGGTCTTGCTTCACCAGATAAAATCCGTTCATGGTCTTTTGGTGAAGTGAAAAAGCCTGAAACGATAAACTATCGTACGTTAAAACCTGAAAAGGACGGTCTATTCTGCGAACGCATTTTCGGACCGACTAAGGACTGGGAATGTCATTGCGGGAAGTACAAGCGAGTTCGTTATAAAGGCGTAGTTTGTGACCGCTGCGGAGTCGAAGTAACACGGGCTAAAGTCCGTCGTGAGAGAATGGGGCACATTGAACTGGCTGCCCCAGTTTCCCACATTTGGTATTTCAAAGGTATTCCAAGTCGTATGGGTCTTGTGCTGGATATGTCACCTCGTGCTTTAGAAGAAGTCATTTACTTTGCTTCTTACGTTGTAACTGATCCGGCGAATACACCGCTTGAAAAGAAACAGCTTCTGTCTGAGAAAGAATATCGTGCTTATCTTGATAAATACGGTAATAAATTCCAAGCATCTATGGGTGCTGAAGCAATTCATAAACTTCTTCAAGATATCGATCTTGTAAAAGAAGTTGATATGTTAAAAGAAGAGCTGAAAACTTCACAAGGACAACGCCGTACTCGTGCGATCAAACGTCTTGAAGTTTTAGAAGCCTTCCGTAACTCAGGAAACAAGCCTTCTTGGATGATCCTTGATGTGCTTCCTGTTATTCCTCCGGAGCTTAGACCGATGGTTCAGCTAGATGGCGGACGTTTTGCGACTTCTGATTTGAATGACCTTTATCGTCGTGTCATCAACCGTAACAATCGTTTGAAACGCCTTTTGGACCTTGGTGCGCCTAGCATCATTGTTCAAAACGAAAAGCGTATGCTTCAAGAGGCTGTCGATGCCCTAATTGACAACGGCCGCCGCGGACGCCCTGTAACAGGTCCTGGTAACAGACCGTTAAAATCTCTTTCTCACATGCTGAAAGGGAAGCAAGGACGTTTCCGTCAAAACCTTCTTGGTAAACGTGTCGATTACTCCGGACGTTCTGTAATCGTTGTTGGTCCTCATTTGAAAATGTACCAATGCGGATTACCGAAGGAAATGGCACTTGAACTTTTCAAACCTTTCGTTATGAAAGAACTTGTTGAAAAAGGTCTTGCTCACAACATTAAGAGTGCGAAACGCAAAATTGAGCGCGTACAGCCTGAAGTTTGGGATGTACTAGAATCAGTTATTAAGGAGCACCCGGTACTGCTGAACCGTGCCCCTACTCTTCACAGATTAGGTATCCAGGCGTTTGAACCAACGCTTGTTGAAGGACGCGCAATCCGTCTTCACCCGCTCGTATGTACAGCTTACAACGCTGACTTTGACGGTGACCAAATGGCGGTTCACGTACCATTATCTGCTGAAGCACAAGCTGAAGCACGCATCTTGATGCTTGCTGCTCAAAACATCTTGAACCCTAAAGATGGTAAACCGGTTGTAACACCGTCTCAGGATATGGTACTAGGTAACTATTACCTGACACTTGAGCGTGCTGGTGCTGTCGGTGAAGGCATGGTCTTCAAGAATACAGACGAAGCGCTTCTTGCTTATCAAAACGGATATGTTCACCTTCATACGAGAGTAGCTGTTGCAGCTAACTCACTTAAGAATGTGACATTTACCGAAGAACAGCGCTCAAAATTGTTAATTACAACTGTCGGTAAGCTTGTCTTCAATGAAATTCTTCCGGAATCATTCCCTTACATGAATGAACCAACGAAGAGCAACATTGAAGAGAAAACACCTGACCGTTTCTTCTTAGAAAAAGGTGCTGACGTTAAAGCTGTTATCGCACAGCAGCCAATCAATGCGCCGTTTAAAAAAGGCATTCTGGGTAAAATCATCGCGGAAATCTTTAAACGATTCCATATTACGGAAACGTCTAAAATGCTTGACCGCATGAAAAACCTAGGTTTCAAATATTCAACAAAAGCTGGTATTACAGTTGGGGTTTCTGACATCGTCGTACTCGATGATAAACAAGAAATTCTTGAAGAAGCGCAAAGCAAAGTTGACAACGTTATGAAGCAGTTCCGCCGCGGTCTTATCACTGAAGAAGAACGCTATGAGAGAGTCATCTCTATCTGGAGTGCTGCAAAAGACGTTATCCAAGGCAAACTGATGAAATCACTTGATGAACTCAACCCGATCTACATGATGAGTGACTCTGGTGCCCGTGGTAACGCATCTAACTTTACGCAGCTTGCCGGAATGCGCGGCCTGATGGCCAACCCGGCTGGACGTATCATTGAGTTGCCGATCAAATCAAGTTTCCGTGAAGGTCTGACAGTATTGGAGTACTTTATCTCCACACATGGTGCGCGTAAAGGTCTTGCCGATACCGCTCTTAAAACTGCTGACTCAGGTTACCTTACACGCCGTCTCGTTGACGTTGCGCAGGATGTTATCATCCGTGAAACTGATTGCGGAACTGACCGAGGCATTCTTGCTAAGCCTCTTAAAGAAGGAACCGAAACAATTGAGCGCTTAGAAGAACGCTTAATCGGACGTTTTGCAAGAAAACAAGTGAAGCACCCTGAAACAGGTGAAGTGCTTGTGAATGAAAACGAACTGATCGATGAAGATAAAGCACTGGAGATTGTCGAAGCCGGCATTGAAGAAGTATGGATCCGGTCTGCCTTCACATGTAATACGCCTCATGGTGTATGTAAACGATGCTATGGCCGAAATCTTGCAACTGGCTCCGATGTTGAAGTCGGTGAAGCTGTCGGAATCATTGCTGCCCAATCAATCGGTGAGCCTGGTACACAGTTAACAATGCGTACATTCCATACAGGCGGGGTTGCCGGAGACGATATCACACAGGGTCTTCCGCGTATCCAAGAGCTTTTCGAAGCGCGTAATCCGAAAGGTCAGGCAACAATTACAGAAATCGACGGTACAGTCGTTGAAATCAATGAAGTTCGTGATAAGCAACAGGAAATTGTGGTTCAAGGCGCAGTGGAAACACGTTCTTATACGGCACCTTACAACTCCCGCCTGAAAGTAGCGGAAGGAGATAAAATTACTCGAGGCCAAGTACTGACAGAAGGTTCAATCGATCCGAAAGAACTTCTTAAAGTAACTGACCTGACAACTGTTCAAGAGTATCTTCTCCATGAGGTTCAAAAGGTTTACCGTATGCAGGGTGTTGAAATCGGTGATAAACACGTAGAAGTAATGGTTCGCCAGATGCTTCGCAAAGTACGCGTGATTGATGCCGGTGACACTGATGTACTTCCAGGTACATTGCTTGATATTCACCAATTTACTGAAGCGAACAAAAAGGTATTGCTTGAAGGCAATCGACCTGCTACAGGCCGTCCTGTCTTACTCGGTATTACAAAAGCATCTCTTGAAACTGATTCATTCTTATCTGCTGCTTCCTTCCAGGAAACAACACGTGTCCTTACAGATGCAGCGATCAAAGGTAAGCGTGACGAGCTTCTCGGCTTGAAAGAGAATGTTATCATCGGTAAGCTTGTTCCAGCTGGTACAGGAATGATGAAATACCGTAAAGTAAAACCAGTATCAAATGTTCAGCCGACTGACGATATGGTCCCGGTTGAATAACTGATTTAACTCTGCTGAAAGACTGCAAAAACAGTCTTTCAGCAGATATATTTATGAAAAAGTCACTCTATGAGAAGAACGAATCTAAAAAATGTCATACCTTGTTGACATTCGTCTCCTAGAATGATAATATAACCAAGGTGCTCGAAATAAACCTGTTACTTTGGAGGATATGTTTATGTCTTATGATAAAGTATCACAGGCCAAATCAATTATTATTGGTACGAAGCAAACAGTGAAAGCTCTAAAGCGAGGTTCAGTAAAGGAAGTAGTCGTTGCAAAAGACGCAGATCCGATACTCACGTCAAGTGTTGTTTCACTTGCTGAAGATCAAGGTATCTCTGTCTCAATGGTTGAATCCATGAAAAAGCTCGGCAAAGCCTGCGGAATTGAGGTAGGAGCAGCCGCTGTTGCCATTATTTTATAACGTACTTTTGTTTTTGCGTAAGTTTCCATCTTGTGTAAAGACATTGTTTTTTGCCTTTTGATGAACCACCTGGGTATGTGGGTTATAAAACGTAATGAAGGGAGGAAAAATTCATGCCTACAATTAATCAGCTAATTCGCAAAGGACGCGTGAGTAAAGTAGAAAACTCAAAGTCTCCTGCACTTAACAAAGGATACAACAGCTTTAAAAAAGAGCACACTAACGTATCTTCTCCACAAAAACGCGGGGTATGTACTCGTGTTGGTACAATGACACCGAAAAAACCGAACTCAGCACTTCGTAAATATGCTCGTGTTCGTTTGACTAACGGAATCGAGGTTACTGCTTACATTCCTGGTATCGGTCACAACCTGCAAGAGCACAGTGTTGTACTTATCCGCGGCGGACGTGTAAAAGACTTACCAGGGGTACGTTACCACATCGTTCGTGGTGCGCTTGATACTGCTGGAGTTGAAAATCGTGCACAAGGCCGTTCTAAATACGGTACGAAAAAACCTAAAGCAAAATAATATACGAAAATACGCATAATTGATGAAGGGAGGATATTCAGATGCCACGTAAAGGTCCTGTAGCAAAAAGAGATGTTTTACCTGATCCGATTTACAACTCTAAGCTTGTATCTCGTTTAATCAACAAAATGATGATCGATGGTAAAAAAGGTAAGTCTCAAACAATCCTATACAAGTCATTCGATATCATTAAAGAACGTACTGGCAATGATGCAATGGAGGTTTTCGAACAAGCATTGAAAAACATCATGCCTGTACTTGAAGTAAAAGCACGCCGTGTAGGTGGTGCGAACTACCAAGTTCCTGTAGAAGTTCGTCCTGAACGTCGTACGACTCTTGGACTTCGCTGGTTAGTTAACTACGCTCGTCTTCGCGGAGAAAAAACGATGGAAGAGCGTTTAGCTAACGAAATCCTTGACGCAGCTAACAACACTGGTGCTGCTGTTAAGAAACGTGAAGACACTCATAAGATGGCTGAAGCAAACAAAGCATTTGCTCACTATCGCTGGTAGGATTTATAGATTAACAAAACACAATTTCCTAATAAGGAAGGAGAAATTACCCAATGGCAAGAGAGTTCTCCTTAGAAAAAACTCGTAATATCGGTATCATGGCTCACATCGATGCCGGTAAAACGACTACTACAGAACGTATCTTGTTCTATACTGGTCGTATCCACAAAATTGGTGAAACTCATGAAGGAGCTTCACAAATGGACTGGATGGAGCAGGAACAAGAACGTGGTATCACAATCACTTCCGCTGCGACAACTGCACAGTGGAAAGGATACCGCGTAAACATCATCGACACTCCAGGACACGTAGACTTCACAGTTGAAGTTGAACGTTCTCTTCGTGTACTTGATGGTGCTGTTGCTGTACTTGACGCGCAATCAGGCGTTGAGCCTCAAACAGAAACTGTTTGGCGTCAGGCAACAACTTATGGAGTACCGCGTATCGTTTTTGTTAACAAAATGGACAAAATCGGTGCAGACTTCCTTTACTCTGTAGGAACTTTAAGAGACCGTCTTCAAGCAAACGCTCATGCAATTCAATTGCCGATCGGTGCTGAAGATAACTTCGAAGGTATCATCGACCTTGTAGAAAACGTTGCGTATTTCTACGAAGATGACCTCGGAACTCGTTCTGATGCAAAAGAGATCCCTGAAGAGTACAAAGAGCAAGCTGAAGAGCTTCGCAACAGCCTTATTGAAGCTGTATGTGAGCTTGATGAAGAGCTTATGGATAAGTACCTTGAGGGTGAAGAAATCACAATTGACGAGTTAAAAGCAGGAATTCGTAAAGGTACATTAAATGTTGAATTCTACCCTGTTCTTGTTGGTTCTGCCTTCAAAAACAAAGGTGTTCAACTAGTACTTGATGCTGTTCTTGACTACCTTCCTGCACCAACTGACGTTGCTGCAATCAAAGGTACACGTCCTGATACAAATGAAGAGATTGAGCGTCATTCTTCTGACGAAGAGCCATTCTCTGCATTAGCATTTAAAGTTATGACTGACCCTTACGTTGGTAAGTTGACGTTCTTCCGTGTGTACTCTGGAACACTTGATTCTGGTTCATACGTGAAAAACTCTACTAAAGGCAAACGTGAGCGTGTTGGACGTATTCTTCAAATGCACGCTAACAGCCGTGAAGAAATCTCTACTGTATACGCAGGGGATATCGCAGCTGCTGTAGGTCTAAAAGATACAACTACTGGAGATACTCTATGTGATGAGAAGGATCTTGTTATCCTTGAGTCAATGGAATTCCCAGAACCAGTTATCGACGTTGCTATTGAGCCTAAATCAAAAGCTGACCAAGATAAAATGGGTATCGCTTTAGCGAAACTTGCTGAAGAAGATCCTACATTCCGTACTCAAACAAACCCAGAAACTGGCCAAACGATCATCTCTGGTATGGGTGAACTTCACCTTGATATCATTGTTGACCGTATGAAACGCGAATTTAAAGTAGAAGCCAATGTTGGTGCTCCTCAAGTTGCGTACCGTGAAACATTCCGTACCGGTGCAAAAGTTGAAGGTAAATTCGTACGTCAGTCTGGTGGACGCGGTCAGTTCGGACACGTTTGGATCGAATTCGAACCAAACGAAGAAGGCGCTGGCTTTGAATTTGAAAATGCGATTGTCGGTGGGGTCGTTCCTCGTGAATATATCCCAGCTGTTCAAGCAGGTCTGGAAGATGCACTTGAAAATGGTGTACTAGCAGGCTTCCCGCTTATCGACATTAAAGCTAAACTTTTCGACGGTTCTTACCATGATGTTGACTCAAACGAAATGGCATTTAAAGTTGCTGCTTCTATGGCATTGAAAAATGCAGTCAGCAAATGTAACCCAGTTCTTCTTGAACCAATCATGAAAGTAGAAGTGGTTATTCCAGAAGAATACATGGGAGATATCATGGGTGATATCACTTCACGTCGCGGACGCGTAGAAGGTATGGAAGCACGCGGTAACGCTCAAGTTGTTCGCGCTATGGTTCCTCTTGCTGAAATGTTCGGTTACGCTACTGCACTTCGTTCTAATACGCAAGGTCGCGGTACGTTCACTATGCACATGGATCACTACGAAGAAGTGCCGAAGAGCGTCGCAGAAGAAATTATCAAAAAAAATAAAGGCGAATAATTGATTTTGCCTCTTAACTCAAGTATAACTACTATTGTAAGATGAGGAAGTGAAAGCTTTCTTTCACTTCCTATCACTCTATACATTACTAATTAAAAGCTCTTAAGGAGGATTTTAGAATGGCTAAAGAAAAATTCGACCGTTCCAAATCACATGCCAATATTGGTACAATTGGACACGTTGACCATGGTAAAACAACTTTAACTGCTGCTATCACAACAGTACTTCATAAGAAATCTGGTAAAGGTACAGCTATGGCGTACGATCAAATTGATGGTGCTCCAGAAGAACGTGAGCGCGGTATCACAATCTCTACTGCACACGTTGAGTACGAAACTGAAACTCGTCACTATGCACACGTTGACTGCCCAGGACACGCTGACTATGTTAAAAACATGATCACTGGTGCTGCGCAAATGGACGGAGCTATCCTTGTAGTATCTGCTGCTGATGGCCCAATGCCACAAACTCGTGAGCACATCCTTCTTTCTAAAAACGTTGGTGTACCATACATCGTTGTATTCTTAAACAAATGCGACATGGTAGACGACGAAGAGCTTCTTGAACTAGTTGAAATGGAAGTTCGCGATCTTCTTAGCGAATACGACTTCCCTGGTGATGATGTACCAGTAATCAAAGGTTCTGCTCTTAAAGCTCTTGAAGGTGACGCTGAGTACGAAGCGAAAATCTTCGAACTTATGGATGCGGTTGATGAGTACATCCCAACTCCAGAACGCGACACTGAAAAACCATTCATGATGCCAGTTGAGGACGTATTCTCAATCACTGGTCGTGGTACAGTTGCTACTGGCCGTGTAGAACGCGGACAAGTTAAAGTCGGTGACGAAGTTGAAATCATCGGTCTTCAAGATGAGAACAAGAAAACAACTGTTACAGGTGTTGAAATGTTCCGTAAGCTTCTTGATTACGCTGAAGCTGGTGACAACATTGGTGCCCTTCTTCGCGGTGTATCTCGTGAAGAAATCCAACGTGGTCAAGTACTTGCTAAACCAGGTACAATCACTCCACACAGCAAATTCAAAGCTGAAGTTTACGTTCTTTCTAAAGAAGAGGGTGGACGTCATACTCCATTCTTCTCTAACTACCGTCCTCAGTTCTACTTCCGTACAACTGACGTAACTGGTATCATCCATCTTCCAGAAGGCGTAGAAATGGTTATGCCTGGAGATAACACTGAAATGAACGTTGAACTTATTTCTACAATCGCTATCGAAGAAGGAACTCGTTTCTCTATTCGTGAAGGCGGACGTACTGTTGGTTCAGGCGTTGTTTCTACAATCACTGAGTAATAGTATGATTTTAAACGAGACCCCTGCGGGTCTCGTTTTTTGTTTGCTTATCTTTTTCTTGTATAATAGGATCTATCATATTCGAGGGGTTAATATTTATGATTCCTGAAAAGAAATCAATCGCAATCATGAAAGAACTAAGCATTGGAAATACAAAGCAAATGCTGATGATTAATGGAGTTGACGTGAAAAATCCATTGCTGCTTTTTTTACATGGCGGGCCGGGAACGTCGCAAATCGGATATGTTAGACATTATCAAAAAGAGCTGGAACAGTATTTTACAGTAGTTCATTGGGATCAGAGAGGATCGGGGCTTTCTTATTCTAAGCGAATTTCGCATCACTCTATGACAATAAATCACTTCATTAAAGATACAATCCAAGTCACTCAATGGCTTTTAGCTCATTTTTCAAAATCAAAACTTTACCTAGCCGGTCATTCTTGGGGATCAATACTGGCGCTTCATGTGCTGCAGCAGCGTCCTGATTTATTTTACACGTATTATGGAATCAGCCAGGTTGTTAACCCGCAAGATGAAGAATCAACTGCTTATCAACATATTCGTGAAATTTCCGAATCAAAAAAAGCCAGCATATTATCTTTCCTCACACGTTTCATTGGTGCTCCGCCTTGGAAGCAGGATATCCAGCACCTTATCTATCGGTTTTGTGTTGAGCTAACCAGGGGAGGATTCACTCACCGTCATCGTCAATCTCTAGCTGTATTATTTCAAATGCTTACTGGTAATGAGTATGGAGTGCGGAACATGCACAGCTTCCTTAATGGATTGCGCTTCAGTAAAAAACATTTAACTGATGAGTTGTACCGGTTTAATGCTTTTACATCAGTTCCTTCTATTAAAGTACCGTGTGTTTTCATTTCAGGGAAACATGACTTAATTGTTCCTGCAGAAATATCGAAACAGTATTATCAAGAACTTGAGGCACCTGAAAAGCGCTGGTTTCAATTTGAGAATTCAGCTCACACCCCGCATATTGAGGAGCCATCATTATTCGCGAACACATTAAGTCGGCATGCACGACACCATTTATGATAGATCCTTGATAAATAAGAAAAACCCCTGTATAATAAAAAAAGTGTGCAAACCATGCATATTTTAAATAAGTCTTGCAACATGCGCCTATTTTCTGTATAATGGTGTATGTTGGTCTTTGACTGCGATGAAGTGAGAGGTTGCTGACACACCCGGCCGCTTTGCCATGGCAAGGTGTTCAGGTTTTTCTCACGGAGAACTGTCTAACGTGATGTAGGCGAAAAGGAGGGAAAATAATGGCAAAACAAAAAATTCGTATTCGTTTGAAAGCATATGATCATAGAATCCTTGATCAATCTGCAGAGAAGATTGTTGAAACGGCAAAACGTTCTGGTGCCAGCGTATCTGGTCCGATTCCGTTGCCAACTGAAAAATCAGTTTACACAATCCTTCGTGCGGTGCACAAATACAAAGATTCTCGTGAGCAATTTGAAATGCGTACACATAAACGTTTAATCGACATTGTGAACCCAACACCACAAACTGTTGATGCTCTTATGCGATTAGACTTACCATCTGGTGTCGATATCGAAATTAAACTTTAATTCTAAAATATAGAATGATCTTAATAGGAGGTGTGACGAATGACCAAAGGAATCTTAGGAAGAAAAATTGGTATGACGCAAGTATTCGCTGAGAATGGTGATCTTATTCCGGTAACTGTTATCGAGGCTGCTCCAAACGTTGTTCTTCAAAAGAAAACAGCTGAAAACGACGGTTACGAAGCAATCCAGCTTGGTTTTGACGACAAGCGTGAAAAGCTTTCTAACAAACCTGAAAAAGGGCACGTTGCAAAAGCGGAAACTGCTCCTAAGCGCTTCGTTAAAGAATTACGCGGAGTGGAAATGGATGCGTATGAAGTTGGTCAGGAAGTCAAGGTTGAAATTTTCTCTGCTGGAGAAATCGTAGATGTAACAGGAGTATCTAAAGGTAAAGGTTTCCAAGGTGCGATCAAGCGCCACGGACAATCTCGCGGACCTATGTCTCACGGTTCACGCTACCACCGTCGTCCTGGTTCAATGGGACCTGTAGATCCTAACCGTGTATTCAAAGGTAAATTATTACCTGGACGTATGGGCGGAGAGCAAATCACTGTTCAAAACCTTGAAATCGTAAAAGTTGATGCAGAACGCAATCTTCTTTTGATCAAAGGTAACGTACCTGGTGCGAAGAAATCTTTAATCACTGTTAAAAGTGCTGTTAAATCTAAATAATTCTCTTAGGAAAGGAGGAAATTGATTATGCCAAAAGTAGCATTATACAACCAAAACGGTTCTACTGCTGGTGACATCGAATTAAACGCTTCTGTATTTGGTATCGAACCAAATGAGAGTGTTGTATTCGACGCTATTCTTATGCAAAGAGCTTCCTTACGTCAAGGAACTCACAAAGTAAAAAATCGTTCTGAAGTACGCGGCGGAGGTCGTAAACCATGGCGTCAAAAAGGTACTGGACGTGCCCGTCAAGGTTCAATCCGTTCACCGCAATGGCGCGGAGGTGGTGTCGTATTCGGCCCAACACCACGCAGCTATTCTTATAAATTACCTAAAAAAGTTCGCCGCTTGGCAATCAAATCAGTATTGTCTTCTAAAGTGATCGACAACAACATCATCGTTCTTGAAGATCTTACTCTTGATACGGCTAAAACAAAAGAAATGGCAGCTATCCTTAAAGGATTATCTGTTGAGAAAAAAGCTTTAATCGTAACTGCGGATGCAAACGAAGCAGTAGCATTATCTGCTCGCAACATTCCTGGAGTTACTGTTGTTGAAGCTAACGGAATCAACGTTTTAGACGTTGTCAACCACGAGAAGCTTCTGATTACAAAAGCAGCGGTTGAAAAAGTAGAGGAGGTGCTTGCATAATGAAAGATCCTCGTGATGTTCTAAAGCGCCCCGTCATTACTGAACGTTCTGCCGATTTAATGACTGAAAAGAAATATACTTTTGAAGTTGATGTAAGAGCTAACAAAACAGAAGTGAAAGACGCGGTTGAAAGCATCTTTGGAGTGAAAGTTGACAAAGTCAACATCATGAACTACAAAGGCAAATCAAAACGTGTCGGACGCTACACTGGTATGACTAGCCGTCGCAGAAAAGCGATCGTAAAACTTACTGCAGACAGCAAAGAAATCGAAATTTTTGAAGCTTAATTATCTGTAAAAAGAAGGAGGGAAATTCAAAATGGCGATTAAAAAGTATAAACCGACCTCTAATGGACGTCGTGGCATGACAACTTCAGATTTTGCTGAAATCACGACTGACAAGCCGGAAAAATCCTTGCTTGCTCCCCTTCACAAAAAAGGCGGACGTAACAACCAAGGTAAATTGACTGTACGTCACCAAGGTGGCGGACATAAACGCCAATACCGTGTTATCGACTTCAAACGCGATAAAGATGGTATACCTGGACGCGTTGCTACAGTTGAATACGATCCAAACCGTTCAGCTAACATCGCTCTAATCAACTATGCAGACGGAGAAAAACGTTACATTCTTGCTCCTAAAGGAATTCAAGTAGGTACTGAAATCATGTCAGGTCCTGAAGCTGACATTAAAGTAGGTAATGCACTTCCACTTATCAACATCCCTGTTGGTACAGTTGTGCATAACATTGAATTAAAACCTGGTAAAGGCGGACAGCTTGTACGTTCAGCTGGTACATCTGCTCAGGTTCTTGGTAAAGAAGGTAAATACGTTCTTGTACGTCTTAACTCTGGTGAAGTTCGCATGATCCTTTCTGCTTGCCGTGCTTCTATCGGTCAAGTAGGTAACGAACAGCACGAACTTATCAACATTGGTAAAGCTGGACGTTCTCGCTGGAAAGGCATCCGTCCTACAGTTCGTGGTTCTGTAATGAACCCTAACGATCACCCACACGGTGGTGGTGAAGGACGTGCGCCAATCGGACGTAAATCACCAATGTCTCCATGGGGCAAACCAACTCTTGGATTCAAGACTCGTAAGAAAAAGAACAAATCCGATAAATTTATCGTACGTCGTCGTAAAAATAAATAACGGGGTTGTCTACGGTTCTTTTCGGACCGTAGTGCAATCACGAAGGGAGGTTCCAAAATGGCTCGCAGCTTAAAAAAAGGACCATTTGTCGATGGACACTTGATGACTAAAATCGAGAAATTAAATGAAACTGACAAGAAACAAGTCGTAAAAACTTGGTCTCGTCGTTCTACTATTTTCCCACAGTTTATTGGTCACACAATCGCAGTCTATGACGGACGTAAACACGTGCCTGTATTCATCTCTGAAGATATGGTAGGGCACAAGTTGGGTGAATTCGCTCCAACTCGTACGTACAAAGGTCATGCAAGTGATGACAAAAAAACAAGACGCTAAGAGAGGAGGCTTTTAAATGCAAGCTAAAGCTGTTGCAAGAACAGTCCGTATTGCTCCTCGTAAAGCACGTCTAGTAATGGACCTGATTCGAGGCAAGCAAGTAGGTGAGGCAGTATCAATCTTGAACCTTACACCAAGAGCTGCTTCTCCAATTATCGAGAAAGTATTAAAATCCGCTATTGCAAATGCTGAGCATAACTATGAAATGGACGCTAACAACCTGGTTATATCTCAAGCATTCGTTGACGAAGGCCCTACGTTAAAAAGATTCCGCCCACGTGCTATGGGACGTGCGAGCCAAATCAACAAACGTACGAGCCACATTACAATCGTTGTATCAGAAAAGAAGGAGGGATAAGTAGTGGGTCAAAAGGTAAATCCAGTCGGTCTTCGTATCGGAGTCATTCGTGATTGGGAATCTAAGTGGTACGCTGGTAAAGATTACGCTGACTTCCTGCACGAAGATTTAAAAATTCGTGAATACATTAGCAAACGCCTTTCTGACGCTTCTGTTTCTAAAGTAGAAATCGAGCGTGCAGCAAACCGCGTTAACATTACGATCCACACAGCTAAGCCTGGTATGGTTATCGGTAAAGGCGGTTCTGAAGTCGAAGCACTTCGCAAAGCCCTTAACAGCCTTACTGGCAAGCGTGTACACATTAACATTCTTGAAATCAAAAGAGCAGATCTTGATGCACAGTTAGTTGCTGACAACATCGCTCGTCAATTAGAAAACCGTGTTTCTTTCCGCCGTGCGCAGAAACAACAAATCCAACGTACTATGCGTGCTGGAGCACAAGGTGTGAAAACAATGGTTTCTGGTCGTCTTGGCGGTGCAGATATCGCTCGTTCTGAATACTACAGTGAAGGAACTGTTCCATTGCACACATTGCGTGCGGACATTGACTATGCAACATCTGAAGCTGATACTACTTACGGTAAGCTTGGTGTAAAAGTCTGGATCTATCGTGGAGAGGTTCTTCCTACTAAGAAGAAAACTGAGGAAGGAGGAAAATAATATGTTATTACCAAAACGCGTTAAATATCGCAGAGAGCATCGCGGAAAAATGCGTGGCCGTGCGAAAGGCGGTACTGAAGTACATTTCGGAGAATTCGGTATCCAAGCTCTTGAAGCTTCTTGGATTACTAACCGTCAAATCGAAGCTGCACGTATTGCGATGACTCGTTACATGAAACGTGGCGGTAAAGTTTGGATCAAAATTTTCCCTTCTAAACCTTACACTGCTAAACCACTTGAGGTACGTATGGGATCCGGTAAAGGGGCTCCAGAAGGTTGGGTAGCTGTTGTAAAACCGGGCAAAGTTTTATTTGAAATTTCTGGTGTGTCTGAAGAGGTTGCTCGTGAAGCGCTTCGCCTTGCATCTCACAAATTGCCAATTAAAACGAAGTTCGTAAAACGTGAAGAAATTGGTGGTGAATCAAATGAAAGCTAATGAAATTCGTGACCTTACCACTGCTGAAATTGAACAAAAAGTAAAGTCTCTTAAAGAAGAACTTTTCAATCTTCGCTTTCAATTAGCGACAGGACAACTTGAAAATACTGCTCGCATTCGTGAAGTGCGCAAAGCTATCGCGCGCATGAAAACTGTGATTCGTGAAAGAGAAATTGCTGCTAATAAATAATCACTGAGGGGAGGTCGTGAGCATGAGCGAACGTAACCAACGCAAAGTTTACCAAGGCCGTGTTGTTTCTGACAAAATGGATAAAACCATTACTGTTGTTGTTGAGACATACAAAAAACATACACTTTACGGTAAACGCGTAAAATACTCAAAAAAATTCAAAGCACATGATGAAAATAATCAAGCTAAAATCGGTGACATCGTTAAGATTATGGAAACTCGTCCTTTGTCTGCAACTAAGCGTTTCCGTCTAGTTGAAGTTGTCGAAGAAGCTGTTATTATCTAATAAAGTTCGGAATTCTTTTTCCGAAGGGAGGTAACAAATAATGATTCAACAAGAGACTCGTTTAAAAGTAGCTGACAACTCTGGCGCACGTGAAGTACTTACTATTAAAGTTCTTGGTGGTTCTGGACGTAAAACAGCTAACATTGGTGATGTAATTGTTTGCACGGTTAAACAAGCAACACCAGGAGGCGTTGTCAAAAAAGGTGAAGTCGTAAAAGCTGTTATCGTTCGCACTAAAAGCGGAGCGCGCAGAAGTGACGGTTCATACATCAGCTTCGATGAGAATGCATGTGTTATCATCCGTGACGACAAGAGCCCACGCGGAACTCGTATCTTCGGACCAGTTGCTCGTGAATTGCGTGAAAACAACTTTATGAAAATTGTTTCTCTAGCTCCAGAAGTTATCTAATGAAATAAATGCCTTACTCAAGGAGGTGCGATCAGGATGCATGTAAAAAAAGGCGATAAAGTTATGGTTATCTCTGGTAAAGATAAAGGCAAACAAGGAACAATCCTTGCTGCTTTCCCTAAAAAGGACCGCGTTTTAGTTGAAGGTGTTAACATGGTAAAGAAACACTCTAAACCAACTCAAGCTAACCCTCAAGGCGGTATTTCTAATCAAGAGGCGCCAATTCATGTATCAAACGTTATGCCGCTCGATCCTAAAACAGGTGAAGTGACTCGCGTAGGATACAAAGTGGAAGATGGCAAAAAAGTTCGTGTAGCAAAAAAATCTGGGCAAGTTCTAGATAAATAGTATTAAAAGGAAGGGAGGTCTATCTCATGAACCGCCTTAAAGAAAAGTACAATAAAGAAATTGCACCTGCTTTAATGACTAAGTTCAATTATGATTCAGTCATGCAAGTGCCTAAAATCGAAAAAATCGTAATCAACATGGGTGTTGGTGACGCTGTTCAAAACGCCAAAGCAATCGACAGTGCTGTTGAAGAATTAACGTTTATCGCAGGTCAAAAACCTGTCGTTACTCGTGCGAAGAAATCAATTGCTGGATTCCGTCTTCGTGAGGGAATGCCTATCGGTGCGAAAGTAACTCTTCGCGGAGAGCGCATGTATGATTTCCTTGATAAACTTATTTCTGTATCTTTACCGCGTGTACGTGACTTCCGCGGGGTTTCTAAAAAATCTTTCGACGGTCGCGGCAACTACACACTTGGTATCAAAGAACAGTTAATCTTCCCTGAAATTGACTACGATAAAGTAACAAAGGTTCGCGGAATGGACATCGTTATCGTAACAACAGCTAATACTGACGAAGAAGCTCGTGAGCTATTAACTCAAGTAGGTATGCCGTTCCAGAAATAATCAATGAAAGGGAGGCGAAATCGTGGCTAAAAAGTCTATGATTGCGAAACAACAACGTACACCAAAGTTTAAAGTACAAGAGTACACACGCTGTGAACGCTGCGGACGTCCGCATTCAGTCATTCGTAAATTTAAACTTTGCCGTATTTGTTTCCGTGAGCTTGCATATAAAGGACAAATTCCTGGCGTGAAAAAAGCCAGCTGGTAATCCCCAAGAAAGGGAAGGAGGTAATTATATAATGGTTATGACAGATCCAATTGCAGATATGCTAACTCGTATTCGCAATGCAAACATGGTACGTCATGAGAAGCTTGAAATTCCTGCTTCTAAATTGAAAAGAGAAATTGCTGAAATTTTAAAGCGTGAAGGTTTCATTCGTGACGTTGAGTTCGTAGAAGACAGCAAACAAGGTATCATCCGCGTTTTCTTGAAATACGGACAAAACAACGAGCGCGTTATCACTGGTCTTAAAAGAATCAGCAAGCCTGGTTTGCGTGTTTATGCTAAATCTAATGAAGTACCTCGCGTACTTAACGGTCTTGGAATCGCGATTATTTCTACATCACAAGGTGTTTTAACGGACAAAGAAGCCCGTGCAAAACAAGCTGGTGGAGAAGTTCTAGCATACGTTTGGTAAGAAGTTTAACATGAATGGAGGTGTTTGGTATGTCTCGTGTAGGTAAGAAGCTACTTGAGATTCCTTCTGATGTTACAGTAACGTTAAATGATAACAACACTGTAGCTGTGAAAGGACCAAAAGGAGAATTAACTCGTACGTTTCACCCTGATATGGAGATTAAAGTAGAGGACAATGTGCTTACAGTCGCTCGTCCTTCTGATCAAAAAGAGCACCGTGCCCTGCATGGTACGACTCGTAGTCTGCTTGGCAACATGGTTGAAGGTGTATCTAAAGGATTTGAAAGAGGTTTGGAATTAGTCGGTGTCGGTTACCGTGCTTCTAAATCCGGAAATAAACTTGTTTTAAACGTTGGATACTCTCATCCTGTTGAGATCGTTCCTGAAGAAGGCATCGAAATCGAAGTTCCTTCTCAAACAAAAGTAGTTGTAAAAGGTACAGACAAAGAACGCGTAGGAGCTATTGCTGCTAACATCCGCGCTGTACGTTCTCCAGAGCCTTACAAAGGTAAAGGAATCCGCTACGAAGGTGAAGTTGTTCGCCGTAAAGAAGGTAAATCTGCTAAGTAAGATCGCTTAAAGTGAAGAAAGGAGTGACCTAGATGATTACGAAAACTAGCAAAAATGCTGCTCGTCTTAAAAGACACGCTCGTGTTCGCGCTAAACTTTCCGGTACTGCTGAAAGACCGCGCCTGAACGTTTTCCGTTCTAACAAGCACATTTACGCTCAAATCATCGATGATGTAAATGGTGTAACACTTGCTAGTGCATCTACTCTCGATAAAGACTTGAACGTTGAAAGCACTGGAGATACTTCTGCTGCTACTAAAGTTGGAGAATTAGTTGCAAAACGCGCTGCTGAAAAAGGCATTTCTGACGTAGTATTTGACCGTGGCGGATACTTATACCATGGACGTGTAAAAGCTTTGGCTGATGCCGCTCGTGAAGCTGGACTTAAATTTTAATAAAAGAAGGAGGGACACATGATTATGCGTCGTATTGACCCAAGCAAATTAGAGTTAGAAGAACGCTTAGTTACGGTTAACCGCGTAGCGAAAGTTGTTAAAGGTGGTCGTCGTTTCCGCTTCGCAGCTCTAGTCGTTGTCGGTGACAAAAACGGACACGTAGGATTCGGTACTGGTAAAGCACAAGAAGTACCAGAAGCGATCCGCAAAGCTGTTGAAGATGCGAAAAAGAATTTGATTGAAGTACCAATGGTTGGAACTACAATTCCACACGAAATCATCGGACGTTTCGGTGCAGGTAACATCTTGTTAAAACCTGCTTCTGAAGGTACTGGAGTTATCGCTGGAGGCCCTGTACGTGCGGTACTTGAGCTAGCTGGTGTAGCTGATATCCTTTCTAAGTCTTTAGGTTCTAACACACCGATCAACATGATTCGTGCAACACTTCAAGGTTTAAGTGAACTTAAACGTGCTGAAGACGTTGCGAAGCTTCGTGGAAAATCTGTAGAAGAACTGTTAGGATAAGGAGGGAACATTAATGGCTAAATTAGAAATTACCCTCAAACGAAGTGTAATCGGTCGCCCGGAAGACCAACGCGTCACTGTAAGAACACTTGGTTTAAAGAAAACAAACCAAACTGTTGTTCATGAAGACAACGCTGCGATCCGTGGTATGATTAATAAAGTATCTCATTTAGTTTCTGTTAAAGAACAATAAAAATATTTGATCGGATAAGGAGGTGTCCTAATGAAACTTCATGAATTAAAACCTTCAGAAGGTTCACGCAAAACGCGTAATCGCGTAGGTCGTGGTATTGGTTCTGGCAACGGTAAAACAGCTGGTAAAGGTCACAAAGGTCAAAACGCTCGTTCTGGCGGCGGTGTACGCCCTGGATTCGAGGGGGGACAAATGCCTTTATTCCAACGTCTTCCTAAACGCGGTTTCACTAACATCAACCGCAAGGAATACGCTGTAGTCAACCTAGACAAATTGAACGGTTTTGCAGAAGGAACGGAAGTCACTCCTGAACTTCTTCTAGAGACTGGTGTTATTAGCAAACTTAATGCAGGAGTAAAGATTCTTGGCAACGGTAAATTAGAGAAAAAATTAACTGTAAAAGCCAATAAATTCTCTGCTTCTGCGAAAGAAGCTGTTGAAGCTGCTGGCGGTACAGCTGAGGTGATCTAACTTGTTTAAAACAATCTCCAACTTTATGCGTGTGAGTGATATCAGGAATAAAATCATATTCACTTTACTCATGCTTATCGTCTTTCGCATAGGTGCGTTTATTCCTGTGCCTTACGTTAACGCTGAAGCGTTACAGGCGCAGTCTCAAATGGGTGTTTTTGATCTCCTTAATACATTTGGCGGCGGTGCGCTTTACCAATTTTCCATTTTCGCAATGGGAATTACTCCTTATATCACGGCTTCGATCATCATTCAGCTGCTTCAGATGGATGTTGTACCGAAGTTTACCGAGTGGTCTAAGCAAGGTGAAGTTGGCCGCCGTAAATTAGCTCAGTTCACAAGGTACTTTACGATTGTGCTTGGTTTCATCCAAGCATTAGGTATGTCATATGGATTTAACAATCTGGCAAACGGTATGCTGATCGAAAAATCCGGTGTATCGACATATCTTATCATTGCTTTAGTACTCACTGGCGGAACTGCCTTTTTAATGTGGCTTGGGGAACAAATTACTTCTCATGGAGTAGGCAACGGAATATCGATCATTATCTTCGCGGGGATTGTGTCTAGTATTCCAAAAACAATTGGGCAAATATATGAGACTCAATTTGTCGGTAGCAACGATCAGTTGTTTATTCATATTGTGAAAATCGCACTTCTTGTGATTGCGATTTTAGCAGTTATTGTTGGAGTTATTTTCATTCAGCAAGCCGTACGGAAAATTGCGATTCAATATGCTAAAGGCACAGGTCGTTCACCTGCTGGCGGAGGTCAGTCTACACACCTTCCATTGAAAGTGAATCCTGCAGGGGTTATTCCGGTAATCTTTGCGGTTGCGTTTTTGATAACGCCGCGGACGATCGCGTCATTCTTTGGAACAAACGATGTGACAAAGTGGATTCAAAACAACTTTGATAATACGCATCCGGTGGGTATGGCGATATATGTTGCGTTGATTATTGCCTTTACGTACTTTTATGCTTTTGTACAGGTAAACCCTGAACAAATGGCTGATAACCTTAAAAAACAGGGTGGCTATATCCCGGGGGTTCGTCCAGGGAAAATGACTCAAGATAGAATTACGAGCATTTTGTATCGACTTACGTTTGTGGGTTCTATATTCTTAGCCGTGATTTCCATTCTTCCTATCTTTTTCATTCAATTCGCTGGATTGCCTCAAAGTGCACAAATTGGCGGAACATCTTTGTTAATTGTTGTCGGGGTAGCCTTGGAGACAATGAAACAACTAGAAAGCCAGTTGGTGAAACGAAACTACCGTGGATTTATGAAAAACTAGAGGAAATGGATTTATCCATTCCCTCTTAATAAAGAGAGGACGGGGGAAATCCGAATGAACTTAGTCTTAATGGGGCTTCCTGGTGCCGGTAAAGGCACACAGGGCGAACGAATTGTTGAGGATTATGGGATTCCTCATATCTCAACAGGAGATATGTTCCGTGCTGCTATGAAAGAAGAAACACCACTCGGACTCGAAGCAAAATCTTATATTGATAAGGGAGAGCTCGTACCTGACGAAGTCACAATCGGAATTGTAAAAGAGAGACTTGGCAAAGATGATTGTGAAAGAGGTTTTCTTCTGGACGGATTTCCGCGAACAGTCGCTCAAGCCGAAGCTCTTGAAGAAATTCTTGAGGAATACGGCAAGCCGATTGATTATGTCATTAACATTGAAGTCGACAAAGATGTTCTGATGGAACGTCTGACTGGACGCAGAATTTGCAGTGTTTGCGGCACAACCTATCATTTAGTCTTTAATCCGCCGAAAACGCCGGGTATTTGTGATAAAGACGGAGGCGAACTCTATCAACGGGCAGATGATAATGAGGAAACAGTCTCTAAACGGCTTGAGGTAAACATGAAGCAAACTCAGCCTTTACTCGATTTCTATTCAGAGAAAGGTTATCTTGCAAACGTGAATGGCCAACAGGACATTCAAGACGTGTATGCAGATGTGAAGGATCTTCTTGGAGGATTAAAAAAATGATTATCTGTAAAACCCCACGTGAACTTGGTATCATGCGGGAAGCAGGGCGAATCGTGGCTTTAACTCATGAAGAGTTAAAAAAGCACATTAAACCAGGAATCTCGACAAAAGAATTGGATCAAATTGCCGAACGTTTTATTAAGAAGCAGGGTGCAATCCCATCTTTTAAGGGGTATAATGGGTTTCGCGGGAGCATTTGCGTATCAGTTAATGAAGAACTCGTTCACGGCATACCTGGCAGCAGGGTGCTGAAGGACGGTGACATCATCAGTATTGATATCGGTGCTAAATTAAATGGTTATCATGGTGACTCTGCATGGACATATCCGGTAGGAAACATCAGCGATGATGACAAAAAACTTCTGGAAGTGACAGAGGAGTCTTTATATAAAGGCTTGCAGGAAGCAAAACCAGGTGAACGTTTGTCGAATATTTCCCACGCAATACAAACGTATGTCGAAAATGAGCAGTTTTCAGTTGTTAGGGAGTATGTCGGACATGGTGTTGGTCAAGACTTGCATGAGGACCCGCAAATTCCTCATTACGGTCCGCCCAACAAAGGACCACGGCTTAAACCTGGCATGGTTCTCGCTATTGAACCTATGGTGAACGCTGGCAGCCGCTACGTGAAAACATTGGCTGATAACTGGACGGTTGTAACGGTAGATGGGAAAAAGTGTGCTCATTTTGAACATACGATTGCGATTACGGAAACGGGTTTTGATATACTGACGAGAGTCTAGATGATGAAAATAATTCCGAAGACAGATGTTTTTCAAGCTTGATAGGGCAGAAAGCTTGGGTGAACATTGGCAAGACCGAATTCATCTTGCTGCTTGTCGTTGGAATTTTAACCATCATCAATGTACTAACAGCAGACGGAGAAAAGCGTACATTTCATTCTCCTAAGAAAAAGAATATCAATCATTTAACCCTTTATGATTGCGTATCTCCGGAAGTTCAGAACAGTATAAACGAAACAGGGCGTGTGACAAACTTCTTTTGAAATTTGTCAGAAAGCAAGTTACTGATTTGAAGAAGGGAGAACACTTGAATGGCGAAAGACGATGTAATTGAAGTGGAAGGTACTATAGTCGAAACACTGCCAAACGCGATGTTCAAAGTTGAACTTGAAAATGGCCACACTGTTTTGGCTCATGTATCTGGTAAAATCCGCATGCACTTCATTCGCATTTTACCTGGAGACAAAGTTACGGTAGAATTATCTCCATATGACTTAACTCGTGGCAGGATTACGTACCGTTACAAATAAAGCACTCCGGAAACTGAAGGAGGTTGGAAACACATGAAAGTGAGACCATCAGTTAAACCAATCTGCGAAAAATGTAAAGTTATTCGCAGAAAAGGAAAAGTAATGGTGATCTGTGAAAATCCAAAGCATAAACAAAAACAAGGATAATTTATAAGGAGGTGCCCAGAGAATGGCTCGTATTGCTGGTGTAGATATCCCACGTGACAAACGTGTTGTTATTTCTTTAACATACATCTTCGGAATTGGCCGCACAACGGCTCAGCAAGTCTTAAAAGAAGCTGGAGTTTCAGAAGATACTCGTGTGCGCGATCTTACTGAAGAAGAACTTGGTAAAATCCGTGATATTATTGACAAACTGAAAGTAGAAGGTGACCTTCGCCGTGAAGTTTCTCTTAATATCAAACGTCTGATCGAAATCGGAAGCTACCGCGGAATCCGTCATCGCAGAGGATTACCTGTTCGCGGACAAAACTCTAAAAACAACGCGCGTACTCGTAAAGGTCCGCGTCGTACTGTAGCTAACAAGAAAAAATAAGTAAGGGAGGTTCTTAAACAATGGCTGCTGCTCGTAAATCTAACACGCGTAAACGTCGCGTGAAAAAGAATATTGAGTCTGGAATTGCTCATATTCGTTCAACTTTCAATAACACGATCGTTACGATCACTGACACTCATGGTAATGCTATTTCTTGGTCTAGTGCCGGAGCTTTAGGATTCAGAGGTTCTCGTAAATCTACTCCTTTTGCTGCGCAAATGGCTGCAGAAACAGCTGCTAAAGGTTCAATCGAACATGGTCTTAAAACTCTAGAGGTTACTGTTAAAGGACCTGGTTCAGGCCGTGAAGCTGCAATCCGTGCACTTCAAGCTGCTGGACTAGAAGTCACTGCTATCAGAGACGTAACTCCTGTTCCTCATAACGGATGCCGTCCACCAAAACGTCGCCGCGTGTAATTTGTTTGTATAGATTTTGTGTCCCTGTCAATAATGGGTTATGATACAGTTATTTATGAAACGAATGCACCGACTCGTTGCCTGAGCACATACGGGACTAAACAATGGGGAATTTCGGATGGAATCTCATATGATTCTATTCGAGGTTTCGACGTTTTGAAGGAGGGTTTTAAGTAATGATCGAGATTGAAAAACCAAAAATCGAAACGGTTGAAATCAGCGACGATGCCAAATTTGGTAAGTTTGTCGTAGAGCCACTTGAGCGTGGATATGGTACAACTCTGGGTAACTCCTTACGTCGTATCCTCTTATCCTCACTCCCTGGTGCCGCTGTAACATCAATCCAGATAGATGGTGTACTGCACGAATTCTCGACAATTGAAGGCGTTGTGGAAGATGTTACAACGATTATCTTACACATTAAAAAGCTTGCATTGAAAATCTACTCTGATGAAGAGAAGACGCTAGAAATTGATGTACAGGGTGAAGGAACTGTAACGGCAGCTGATATTACACACGATAGTGATGTAGAGATCTTAAATCCTGATCTTCATATCGCGACTCTTGGTGAGAATGCGAGTTTCCGAGTTCGCCTTACTGCTCAAAGAGGACGTGGGTATACGCCTGCTGACGCAAACAAGAGAGACGATCAGCCAATCGGCGTGATTCCGATCGATTCTATCTATACGCCAGTTTCTCGTGTATCTTATCAGGTAGAGAACACTCGTGTAGGCCAAGTTGCAAACTATGATAAACTTACACTTGATGTTTGGACTGATGGAAGCACTGGACCGAAAGAAGCAATTGCGCTTGGTTCAAAGATTTTAACTGAACACCTTAATATATTCGTTGGTTTAACTGACGAAGCTCAACATGCTGAAATCATGGTTGAAAAAGAAGAAGATCAAAAAGAGAAAGTTCTTGAAATGACAATTGAAGAATTGGATCTTTCTGTTCGTTCTTACAACTGCTTAAAGCGTGCGGGTATTAACACGGTTCAAGAGCTTGCGAACAAGACGGAAGAAGATATGATGAAAGTTCGAAATCTAGGACGCAAATCACTTGAAGAAGTGAAAGCGAAACTAGAAGAACTTGGACTCGGACTTCGCAAAGACGATTGACTAGTTTCCCTTGTGAACTAGGATTTTCGTGTGTTTATTATTCAGAAACAGCATTCCAATAAAGGAGGGGACATCACATGTCATACAGAAAACTAGGACGTACGAGTGCACAGCGTAAAGCTATGCTTCGTGATCTTACAACTGATTTGATCATCAACGAAAGAATCGAAACAACTGAAACACGTGCGAAAGAACTTCGCTCTGTAGTTGAAAAAATGATCACGCTTGGCAAACGCGGTGATCTTCACGCTCGCCGTCAAGCTGCTGCATACATCCGCAACGAGGTTGCAAACGAAGAAAATAACCAAGATGCACTTCAAAAATTATTCTCTGACATTGCAACTCGTTACGAGGAGCGCCAAGGCGGATACACACGTATTATGAAGCTTGGTCCTCGCCGTGGTGACGGAGCACCAATGGCAATTATCGAATTGGTTTAATCACATATTTTTGTGTATCTAAAGAAGGGCGGGACAGTTTCTAACTGGATCTATGCCCTTTTTTTAGATACTGCAACTTTTAATATAGAGAGAAAAGCAGAGCATTAGCTGAGAGGAGGCCGGTTTTCCATGAATCAAAATCAGTTGATATCGGTAGAGGATATCGTATTTCGATATCGGAAGGACGCAGAAAGACGAGCACTAGACGGCGTCTCCCTGCAGGTGTATGAGGGTGAATGGCTTGCAATCGTAGGTCATAACGGTTCAGGGAAATCAACACTGGCCCGGGCATTGAATGGTTTAATTCTTCCTGAATCAGGCGACATTGAGGTTGCCGGGATTCAATTGACAGAGGAATCTGTTTGGGAAGTGCGTAAGAAGATAGGTATGGTCTTTCAAAATCCGGATAACCAATTTGTCGGAACGACTGTTCGCGATGATGTGGCTTTTGGTTTAGAAAACAATGGTGTACCGCGGGAAGAAATGATTGAGAGAGTAGACTGGGCAGTAAAACAGGTGAATATGCAAGATTTTCTCGATCAAGAGCCGCACCATCTCTCCGGAGGCCAAAAGCAGAGAGTTGCGATTGCGGGGGTTATTGCCGCACGTCCTGATATTATTATCTTAGATGAAGCAACATCCATGCTTGATCCGATCGGGCGAGAAGAAGTGCTTGAAACGGTAAGACATTTAAAAGAGCAGGGCATGGCGACTGTCATATCCATTACACATGATCTGGATGAGGCAGCAAAAGCAGACAGGATCATTGTCATGAATGGCGGTAAAAAATATGCTGAAGGGCCGCCCAAAGAGATTTTTAAATTGAATAAAGAACTTGTTCGAATCGGGCTTGATTTACCCTTCTCATTCCAGCTTAGCCAGCTTTTAAGAGAAAATGGACTGGCTTTGGAAGAAAACCATTTGACTCAGGAAGGGCTGGTGAAAGAGCTGTGGACATTACAATCAAAGATGTAGAGCATCGCTATCAGATGAAGACGCCGTTTGAGCGCCTAGCACTGTATGATATCAATGCATCGATTAAAGAAGGAAGCTACGTAGCCGTTATCGGGCATACAGGCTCTGGCAAGTCCACTCTTCTACAGCACCTAAATGGTCTCCTGAAGCCGACGAAGGGACAGATATCACTAGGCAGCACTGTCATTCAGGCAGGGAAAAAGAATAAAGATCTGAAAAAACTTCGTAAAAAAGTCGGAATCGTTTTCCAATTTCCTGAGCATCAATTATTCGAAGAAACAGTTCTTAAAGATATTTCATTCGGACCGATGAACTTTGGTGTTAAAAAAGAGGATGCTGAACATAAAGCGAGAGAGATGCTGCAGCTTGTAGGTTTATCAGAAGAGCTTTTGGACAGGTCACCCTTTGAATTAAGCGGGGGACAAATGCGCAGAGTTGCAATTGCTGGCGTACTTGCAATGGACCCTGAAGTGCTTGTTCTGGATGAACCGACTGCAGGATTGGACCCAAGAGGGCGAAAAGAGATTATGGACATGTTTTATGAGCTTCATCAACGTGGGAACTTGACGACGATCCTTGTGACACACAGCATGGAGGATGCAGCTGCATACGCTGATGAAATGATTGTTATGCATAAAGGAACGATACAAGCATCAGGCAGTCCGCGTGATCTGTTTTTAAAGGGTGAAGAGATGGCCGGCTGGGGGCTGGATCTTCCTGAAACAATAAAATTCCAAAGACACCTTGAAGCTGCACTGGGTGTGAGATTTAATGAGCCTATGCTCACAATCGAAGATGCCGCTGCCGAAATCCGTGCTCTTTTTCAGGGAGAGAAGACTTTATGATGGACAGCATGATTATCGGCAAGTATGTACCGGGGACTTCACTTGTGCACCGGCTTGACCCCAGAACAAAACTGATCACGATCTTTTTATTTGTCTGCATTGTATTCTTAGCCAATAATGTTCAGACATATGCGTTGCTTGGTTTATTTACAATTGGCGTCGTTTCTTTAACAAGAGTTCCTTTCTCTTTTTTAATGAAAGGGCTGAAGCCAATCATCTGGATTGTCCTTTTTACGTTCCTTCTTCACATTCTTATGACACATGAAGGACCGATTATCTTTCAAATAGGTTTTTTCAAAGTCTATGAGGGCGGTCTGGTTCAGGGGATATTCATTTCTCTTAGATTCGTCTATTTGATTTTAATCACAACCTTATTAACGCTTACGACTACACCGATTGAGATTACCGATGGAATGGAGCAGCTGCTGAACCCATTGAAAAAATTAAAGCTTCCTGTTCATGAGCTGGCTCTTATGATGTCAATTTCTTTACGGTTTATTCCGACACTGATGGAGGAGACAGATAAGATCATGAAGGCTCAGATGGCGCGAGGCGTTGATTTTACAAGCGGGCCTGTCAAAGAAAGAGTGAAGGCTATTGTCCCGCTTCTTGTCCCGCTCTTCGTCAGCGCATTTAAACGCGCCGAAGAGCTTGCGGTGGCAATGGAAGCAAGAGGCTATCAAGGCGGAGAAGGACGTACGAAATATAGAAAGCTTGTATGGACAGGAAAAGACACTTCTGTCATTGTCAGCTTAATTGTATTAGCTGCTTTGTTATTTTTCTTAAGGGCTTAGAGGTGCTGTATGAGACTGAAATGCACGATTTCTTATGACGGACATTTGTTTAACGGTTATCAGGTTCAGCCGGGCAAAAGAACGGTTCAGGATGAACTGGAGAAGGCATTGGCTGTCCTGCATAAGTCAAAAGACAGAATTCCGGTCGTTTCGTCTGGAAGAACAGACAGCGGGGTTCACGCAGCCGGACAGGTGATTCATTTTGACACTCCGCTGTCTATCCCGGCTGAGAGATGGCCATATGCCTTAAATGCACTGCTTCCGGACGATATCGCAGTCAAACAGGCAGAAATTGCGGATGATGGGTTCCATGCACGATTTAGCGCAGTCAAAAAAGAATATCGCTACTTTGTATACACGGAGAAACACCCGGACGTATTTAAACGGCATTACGCTTACCATTTTTCATATCGCCTTAATGTGCAGGACATGAGAGAAGCGGCAAAGCATCTTATAGGGACACATGATTTTACGAGCTTTTGCGCGGCTAAAACAGAAGTGCAGGACAAGGTAAGAACGATATACGAACTTGATTGGACTGAGACGGCTGATGGCCTGCAAATGCGGATCACAGGCAACGGTTTCTTATATAATATGGTCAGAATTATTGCGGGTACTTTGCTTGATGCAGGTATTGGAAAAATTTCTCCCGATGAGGTGAAATCCATGCTGGAAGCGAAGGATCGCGAAGCGGCAGGGCGCACAGCGCCGGGGCACGGGCTATATTTATGGAACGTTTACTATGACAACTAAACCAGGTGTATAATATTTTCTTGACAGAGTCTGCATAAAGTTATAAGATATCATATGGTATGTATTTCAACCCCACGATAAGCCCCGGAACTTATTGTGTTGTGAAATAGAACGTAATCGAAGTTTATTGAAAATGACAGATCATTTAGGAGGGAAATTCAATGCGTACAACACCTATGGCTAACGCAAGTACTATTGAACGCAAGTGGTTAGTTGTTGATGCTGCTGGCAAGACTTTAGGTCGTCTTTCTTCAGAAGTTGCAGCTATCCTTCGCGGAAAACACAAACCAACTTACACACCACACGTTGATACTGGAGATCATGTGATCATCATCAACGCTGAAAAAATCGAGTTAACTGGTAAAAAGTTAACTGACAAAATCTACTACCGTCACACTCAACATCCAGGCGGATTAAAATCAAGAACTGCTCTTGAAATGCGTACAAACTACCCTGAGAAAATGCTTGAGCTTGCTATCAAAGGCATGCTTCCAAAAGGTTCTCTAGGTCGTCAAATGTTCAAAAAATTGAACGTATACCGTGGTTCTGAGCATCCACACGAAGCACAAAAACCTGAAGTTTACGAACTTCGCGGTTAATTAAAAAGGAGGTTACCAATTTGGCACAGGTTCAATATTACGGTACTGGCCGTCGTAAAAGCTCTGTAGCGCGTGTGCGTTTAGTTCCAGGAGAAGGCCGTATCGTCGTTAATAATCGTGAAATCAGCGAACACATCCCATCTGCAGCTTTAATCGAAGATATCAAACAACCATTAACTTTGACTGAAACAGCTGGCACTTATGATGTTTTAGTAAACGTACATGGAGGCGGCTTATCTGGTCAAGCTGGAGCAATCCGTCACGGTATCGCTCGTGCTTTGCTTGAAGCAGATCCAGAATACCGTACAACTCTTAAACGTGCAGGTCTTCTGACTCGTGACGCTCGTATGAAAGAACGTAAAAAATACGGTCTTAAAGGCGCTCGTCGTGCACCTCAGTTCTCAAAACGTTAATTTTACGTTTTCAAAAAGCTCTCGACCTTGGGTTGGGAGCTTTTTTCTTTCAATAAAACGTGGCAGCTTCGCATAAAAATAACACTGAATGGACGCTTGACGGGGTTAAGCAAATTGTTTGTTTATAAACAGTCTCACTGTAATAATCATGATAGCTTTCATTCTTATTCAATTGGAAGTTCGGTCAATGTTTATTATCGTTATGTGATCAGCCCAGCTCCATCTAACCACTGTATCTCATCCGTTAAAGTTCACTGCTGATTCTTAACCCGGAGAAACAATAGCTCTCATTGCTAATGGCTTTATGTAACGAAGTAAAAGTAAATCTGATGATATAAATCACATATCTCCTTTGTGATTTTTTTGCGTTTTTATGAACTTTTTTCTAAATATGCAAAGGGAAAGCGATATCAATCTAGAAATATTTGTTATACTCTATACATTAAAGTAAGGAGAAGATTCATGAATGCGTTAGTAGCTCATAATAGCAAAGCCTGGGATAAAAAAGTAGAAACAGGCAATGAATGGACTGTTGCTGTTGAGCAGCAGGTGATCGAACAAGCAAAAAAAGGCAATTGGGATATAAGGGTAACACCAATGAAAGATGTACCGAAGGATTGGTTTCCGCCTGTCAAAGGACTGAAAGTACTCTGTTTAGCATCAGGCGGCGGCCAGCAGGGTCCAGTTTTGGCAGCCGCAGGTGCGGATGTCACCGTACTAGATAACTCAGAAAAACAGCTAAATCAGGATAAAATGATTGCTGAGCGAGATGGTCTCACGATACACACTGTCAAAGGAAGCATGGACGATTTAAGTGTATTTAATGATGAATCATTTGATGTCATTGTACATCCTGTTGCCAATGTTTTTGTTGAGAATGTCCTCCCGGTATGGAAGGAAGCGCACCGTGTGTTGAAAAGGAACGGCATTCTAATCTCGGGTTTTGTCAATCCTGTTGTATTTCTGTTTGATACAGAATTAGAACAGCAAGGTGTTTTAAAAGTAAAACACTCCATTCCATACGCTGACCCAGAAGATCTTCCGAAACATAAAGTGAAAAAACTGATCGAAAATAATGAGGCTCTGGAATTCGGCCATTCCTTAGAAGACCAAATCAAAGGCCAAATTGATGCCGGTTTTATCGTTACTGGTTTTTATGAAGATAAAGGCGGGTTTGTATTAGACCAATATATCCATACATATTCTGCAACAAGAAGCATGAAAGTATGAAAAGCAGCGACCTGTTAGAGGGGCTGCTTTTTTCATAACTACTTACAGAACATTTGTTCCAGATCCTGCGGAAAGCTGACTTTTTATCGATTTTACACCTTCATTTGGGCGAATTTCCAACCGAATTCGGGCATTGTTTCATCATCCAAACCTCAAAATAATCGGTAAAAGGAGAGTGAATTTATATGGCAGAAGTACTGTCTTTTATGGATGTGAAACGCCAAAAGGATTTTGAATTAGAAAAGAACTTGCTCAAAGAACTCTCTCTGAGACAAATTATCCAGTCTGTTAAGGATTGTTTAGAACCATTATTTCCATTTTTACATGATGAACGAGATATTATTACCGAAGGCTGTATTGATTTTGCTATAGAAGCCTATTTGTTAGGCGGGCGTTTTGGGATATTCGGCTATTACGGAGAATCCATGCAGAGTATCAGTGCCCGCTCTGCAAGAGAAGAAGAAGAGCTTCGTATGGAGTTTTTTGATTATCTCTATAATTGGATACACGAGCAATACGCAACATTTGATAAAAACACGGTTTATGAAGCGGCACGCAAGTTCATTAAAGATTGGTGGACAGCAGGGTTTGTTCAAAGAGAAAAACAGTGTAAGCTTCGCATGCGGTAATCATATTTCCCGGCCCTGTCCCATAGTTATGTAATAACGGACAAGCGGGAGGGGAAGGGATGAGGAAAAAGCTTAAATGGCTCAGTTTTTTGCTAGGCTTCATCATATTACTATTTCTGTTCAAGTATCAGTTCAGCAATAACGACTCTTGGAAGCCGTGGAGCCTGCCCTTGAGCGGTAAAATCATTTATCTAGATCCAGGTCATGGCGGGCCTGACGGCGGAGCAGTCGGCGGAAAGCTGTTAGAGAAGGATGTTACCCTGGAAGTGGCCTTTAGAGTCAGGGATTATCTTCAAGAACAAGGAGCGCTTGTTATCATGACCAGAGAAAGTGATACTGATCTCGCTCCAGAAGGAACAAAAGGCTATAGCCGACGAAAAGCTGAGGATCTAAGACAACGAGTCAAATTAATAAACCATTCAGAGGCGGAGCTCTATATCAGCATTCATCTTAATGCGATTCCGTCACAAAAATGGAGCGGAGCCCAAAGCTTTTATTACGGGAAATATGCGGAAAATGAGAAAGTCGCAAAATACATTCAGGATGAGCTGAGAAGAAATCTGGAAAACACAACCCGGAAAGCAAAGCGGATTCATGGTATCTACTTAATGCAAAACGTCACCAAACCGGGGGCGCTTATAGAAGTCGGATTTTTATCCAATCCAAGTGAAGCAACGTTGCTAGGTAAACCGAAATATCAAGACAAGGTGGCATCTTCCATATATAAAGGCATTTTGCGATATTTCACAGAAAAAGGAGACCCTCCGGAGTAATGGAGGGTTTTCTTGTGGTTCTAAGCATAAGACACCCGCCATTTATGTATGATATAATAATAATTGTAAACGAATACACAAAAGGGTGAGGTTCGATGATAAGAGAAGATGAAGTAAGAAAACTAGTCGGAGAAATGCGCGAACCTTTTCTTCAAAGACCTCTGGGAGAATTGGATGCCGTTAAGGAAATTAAAATAAAGCCTGAAAAACGGCATATCAGTGTAAAAGTCGCTCTTGCAAAAACAGGAACTGCAGAACAAATGCAGATTCAGCAAGAGATCGTAAACGTATTAAAAGGGGCAGGAGCTGAGACAGTCGGCCTTCGATTTGAAGAGCTGCCTGAAGAAACGGTTGCTAAATTCCGGGCGCCGTCAGCTGAGAAAAAAACATTATTAAATATGGATAACCCGCCAGTCTTTCTTGCGGTAGCAAGCGGAAAAGGCGGCGTAGGCAAGTCAACTGTGTCCGTAAACCTAGCTATTTCTCTGGCTCGTCTAGGGAAAAAGGTTGGTTTAATTGATGCGGATATTTATGGGTTCAGTGTGCCGGACATGATGGGTATCACTGTGCGTCCAACGATTGAAGGAGAGAAACTTCTTCCTGTTGAACGCTTTGGAGTAAAGGTCATGTCAATGGGCTTTTTCGTAGAAGAAAATGCTCCGGTCGTATGGAGAGGGCCGATGCTCGGCAAAATGCTGAATAACTTTTTCCATGAAGTAGAGTGGGGAGAAGTAGACTATATCGTTCTTGATCTTCCGCCTGGTACAGGGGATGTTGCTCTCGATGTACATACAATGCTTCCGAGCTGCAAAGAAATCATCGTATCTACGCCGCATCCGACAGCTGCTTTTGTCGCGGCCAGAGCGGGCTCTATGGCGATTAAAACCGATCATGAGGTCGTGGGGGTCATAGAGAACATGGCTTATTATGAAAGTGCAAAGACAGGGGAAAGAGAATATGTCTTTGGAAAAGGCGGAGGAGATAAACTGGCTGAGGAACTAAATGTGCCTTTGCTCGGCAGAATCCCATTGAAACAGCCAGATTGGGATAAGGACCAATTTGCTCCGTCTGTTTATGACGAAAATCATCCAATCGGAGAAATATATCAGGACATCGCAGAAAAAATAGATGCAAAAATGTCAGTGCAGGTATAAAAGGTGAACCGGGATTTCAGATCCCGGCTTTCCCTTTATTCACTTTCTTTGGCTGTGTCTTTTGCTGCTTTTTTCAGCTCATCTTCGAACTGCTTTTTGTAAAGCGGACTAGAAAGTGTTTCGTTAATAACCTCTTCTAAATAACTGCGGAATTCTTGGCTTTTTGCCAGCTGGCTGTACTTTTTATCCATGCCGGGATCCTGCATAACGCTCATCAGCATCTTCTGGTAATCTGGATCCTTCATCAGCTTTTTAATCACTTTTTCATGCTCTGTCTGAAGAGTTTTGGCAAAGCCCTCAGCAAAATCAGTGTCTTCAAAGATGTTTTTCCAAAATTCTTCGCCTTTTTTAGATGTGAGTGTTTTTTCTATTGTTCCTTTAATTGCATCTTGATCAATCACCAGCGCTTCATTCATGGCATCATCATTTAATAATTCCTTAATAGCTTTCTTTCCATCATCAGTTTTTAATATATCAACAACCATTTTTTTGGTTTGATCATAGTCCATATCCGCTGCTTGGTCTTTTGGAGCGCAAGCTGTTACAGATAATAACAAAAAACAGCTCATCAATAGCGTTTTGGCTTTTGACATGCTTAAGCTCCTTTCACATACTTGTCTTACCTTTAATATGATTCATCTGTTTGGAATTATACATAACAAAATATCGCTGTTCGCGATTTTTGAGGGGATGAATAAAGAAATGAAAAGCCGTGGTTTAGTTCGTTTTTTCTTTTCTATTTTAGCTGTCGGAGCGCTTATCACGAGTATTGTGGGTTTTGCTTTAAAATGGGGAGAATATAGAGGGCTGTTTCTTACATTTGAAGCGGGGCAGATTTTCTCTGTATTATTTTGGTTTATCGGTGTAGGCATGATTTTCAGTGTGATCAGCCAAATGGGTTTTTTCGTGTTTTTAACAGTTCATCGGTTTGCGCTTGAGATATTAAGGTCCTCCTCTTTGTGGAATTTGCTGCAGTTGTTTTTCATCCTGTTTGTTGCTTTTGATTTAATGTACGTGCGTTTTTTATTTTTTGGAGAGAGCGGAGAATCGCTGGCTGGCTATGCGTGGTTACCGGTGTTTTTATTGATCTTTGGAGTGATTACAGCTTATATAAAGCAAAAGCAGTCCTCTAAGAAAACATTTGTGTCATCGTTGTTTTTGATGGTTGTGATTACCGCATTAGAATGGTTCCCTGCATTAAGAGTAAATGATGAGGACTGGCTTTATTTAATGCTTTTTCCGTTAATGGCATGTAATGCCTTCCAATTGCTGATGCTGCCGAAGTTTGCAGCAAAGTAATTACTTTACCTCTGCGGATCTGGCATCAGAATTTGCGATGAGATCACCCACGGTTACATTTTTTAATCCTTTTTCTTTCAGCTGATGGATGATATCAGGTAATGCTTCTTCTGTTTGTTTTGCCGAATCGGAGGCATGTAAAAGAATAATGTCTCCACCGGAAACTTGCTTGGTCACATTGTCGATGATTTTTTCAACTCCGGGATTTGTCCAGTCTTGAGAGTTCACACTGTAATGAACGACTGTATAATTGTATTGCTTTGCGACCTTTAGAACATTCTTATTGAATTGGCCGGTAGGGGGTCTTAATAGCTGTATGTCTTTGACCCCTAACTTTTCAAAGGCTGTTTGCGCACGGTTTATGTCCTTTTTTATTTCGCTGCTCTCTAAATTGGCATAGTTTTTATAAGCGTAGCCCATGCTCCCAATTTGATGTCCATCCTTTACGATACGGGCCACTGTGTCGGGATGGCGTTCTGCCCAAGAAGCGGAAAGAAAAAACGTTGCATTTTTAATCCCGTTTGCTTTCAGAGTATTAAGTATCGGTTCTGCTCTCTCATCACCCCAGCTGATATCGAAAGTAAGTGAAATATCTTTAGAGTCTGTTTCTCCTTTATAAATGGCTTTAGGTCCGGTGTCAGTTGAAAACACGGGGAGCGGGACAGCTCTTTGGATATAAAAAAAGCTAGCAGCTGCAAATGCGGCGATAAGTATAATAATTAATTGTTTCACCCGTTTAATGTGCCACACATAGAAGTGATTCACTGATGATGCCTCCTTATCTTGTCCATCATTCTTGTTTTACATCTTATGAGCATGGACAATTGAATATAACCGATAAAATGTCTCTTCACATACAGCCTAAATTGGGTGTTGACCTTTTGATAATATCCGTGATATATTATTATTCGTCGCTGATAAACAGCTGACATCAACTAAAAGCTTCATTAAGTACTTTGAAAAAAGTTGTTGACTTAAAAGAAGCTGAATGTTATAGTAATAAAGCTGCTTCGTTAAGCGGCGGTAATGATCTTTGAAAACTAAACAAGACAAAACGTACCTGTTAATTCATTTTTATAAATCGCACAACGATGTGCGTAGTCAGTCAAACTACTTTATCGGAGAGTTTGATCCTGGCTCAGGACGAACGCTGGCGGCGTGCCTAA
>NZ_JBWKWL010000006.1:0-283657 GCF_059422205.1 Bacillus sp. GW821-FHT01G09 | reverse complement strand
TCCGGTAGTTCAGTTGGTTAGAATGCCTGCCTGTCACGCAGGAGGTCGCGGGTTCGAGTCCCGTCCGGACCGCCATTAATGTAAACGAAACGATCATGTTTTCGTTTTTTTTGTGTTTTCTTTTACTGTATCTTCTGCTTGGTGTCATAGCCAAGCTTTCTTTATATCGGGAACATCTTGGATATTCCAGCAAAATTCGATAAACTAGGAAGAGCACATATAGGCATAAGCAGGGTTGAAAGGAGATTTTGGTTCATGGATGAATTTGATTTGATACATAGCATTACTCCGCGGACCATTCACCATTCTTCCGTTGATGTAGGAATAGGTGATGATGCAGCGCTCTACACTGCGAAACACGGCGTTCAGGAAATTGTTTGTGTTGATACTATGGTAGAAGACGTGCACTTCAAATTACACTATTCCTCACCTGAAGATATCGGGTACAAGGCGTTAGCCGTTAATATAAGTGATATTGCCGCGATGGGAGGCATTCCTAAGTTTTATCTGGTATCACTTGCGGTACCTTCAAAATGGACTGAATCTGAAATCAAGGCGATGTATGAAGGAATGAATGAACTGGCGAAACTATATCATATGGATCTGATTGGCGGCGATACAGTTTCTACCGCTGACAAATTAGTCGTTACAGTCACTGTAATCGGTGAAATTGAAAAGGGACAGGCCTGTTTGCGCAGCTTGGCAAAACCGGATGATATTGTGTTTGTAACCGGTGAAATCGGTTCTTCTGCAGCAGGGCTTTCTTTATTGCTGGAAGAGACTAATCCTCAAAACTCATCTGTGGAAACGGATTACTTTATCCACAGGCATAAACGGCCTGAGCCAAGAGTAAGCGTCGGCAGATTATGCTCGATTTTTAAACGGGCAGCTTTAAATGATGTTAGTGACGGATTGGCTAGTGAACTGAACGAGATTGCAGAAGCCAGCTGTGTTTCAATTGAAATTGATGAAAGCATGCTTCCAATTCATTCTGATTTGCCTAAGCTTCATCCTAACTGGAAAGAATGGGCTTTGTTTGGCGGTGAGGATTTTGAGCTGACAGGGACGGTTTCAAATGAGGAGTGGGAAGTGTTGAAGCAACAGTGCGCAGCACGTCAACTTCCCATTACAAAGATTGGCCATGTCAGGGAAAAAACAAAATCTAAAGTGATCCTAAAAACAGATCAAACATCAATGATCTTAGAGAAAAAGGGATATAATCATTTTAAATAAGACGGGTGACTTGTGTGAAGCAATTAAAATGGAGAACTGTAAATCCAGAAGAAACAAAAGCAATTGCCAAGCTGACGGCATCGTTTGCTAAACCGGGAGACGTCCTGACATTAGAGGGCGATTTAGGTGCAGGAAAAACGACTTTTACGAAAGGTTTTGCAGAAGGGCTGGGAATTACGCGTGTTGTAAACAGTCCGACTTTTACAATTATAAAAGAATATAACGATGGCTTACTTCCTCTTTATCATATGGATGTGTATAGAATGGAAGATGAAAGTGAAGATTTGGGACTTGATGAATATTTTCACGGACAAGGTGTCTGTCTCGTTGAATGGGCTCATTTAATTGAAGAACAGCTGCCGCAGGAGCGACTGCAAATTGTCATCAAAAGAGCTGGTGATGATGAGCGGGAAATTACCTTTACTGCTGTCGGGAATCGGTATGAAATGCTTTGTGAGGAGTTAAGTAGACATGACAATATTAGCAATTGATACATCAAATTATACATTGGGCATTGCGCTGCTTCGAGAAGACACCGTTATAGCAGAATACATTACATACTTGAAAAAGAACCACTCTGTAAGAGCGATGCCTGCTGTTCATTCATTGCTGAATGATTGTGATATGGCACCGCAGGACCTTTCTAAAATTGTCGTTGCAAAAGGCCCTGGTTCATACACAGGAGTAAGAATAGGTGTGACGTTGGCCAAAACACTTGCCTGGTCTTTAGACATTCCAATAAGTGCTGTATCAAGTCTTGAGACGCTTGCGGCAAATGGCCGGCATTTTGACGGTCTGATCAGCCCAATCTTTGATGCTAGACGGGGACAGGTGTACACAGGTCTGTATCAATATAAAAATGGGCTTTTAGAGCAAGTTGTTCCAGATCAAAATGTGATGCTGGCAGATTGGCTGGAGATGCTAAAAGAAAAGGACCGCCCTGTTTTGTTTTTAGGCCATGATACTTCTCTTCACAAGCAGATGATCGAGGATGTGCTTGGAACAAAAGGGTTCATTGGAACTGCCGCCCAGCATAACCCGCGTCCTTCAGAATTGGCTTTTCTCGGGAAGGAAAAGGAAGCAGCTGATGTTCATGGGCTTGTCCCGGATTACTTGCGGCTGGCAGAAGCTGAAGCGAAATGGATTGAAAGTCAAAAGTAGGGTGATAGGATGAAAACAAAAGCAGCGGTCAGAAATATGCGGCTTGAAGATATAGATCACGTATACGAAATCGAAGCATCCTCCTTTACGTCTCCTTGGACGAAGGATTCGTTTTATCATGAGCTGCTGGAAAATCCGTATGCTCATTATCTCGTGATTGAAAAGGACGGCCATCTTGCTGGGTATTGCGGGATTTGGATTGTGATGGACGATGCCCAAATTACAAATATAGCGATAAAACCAGAGTATCGCGGCCAGTCTTTAGGAGAAACGCTTTTTCGCTCAGCTGTTGAACTGTGCAAAGAAAAAGACGCAAGGCGGCTTTCGCTTGAAGTGAGGGTTTCGAATCATCCTGCTCAAGGCTTATATAAGAAATTCGGGATGCAGCCCGGCGGAATAAGAAAGAACTATTATACTGATAACGGGGAAGATGCGTTAATTATGTGGGTGACGATAAATGAGTGAGCAAAAAGACATGTACGTATTAGGAATTGAAACAAGCTGTGATGAGACTGCTGCAGCTATTGTGAAAAACGGGAAAGAGATCATTTCAAACGTAGTAGCCTCTCAAATTGAAAGCCATAAGCGCTTCGGAGGCGTTGTTCCGGAAATTGCTTCAAGACATCATGTTGAACAAATCACTTTGGTTATAGAAGAGGCGTTTCGCAAAGCTGGCATGACGTATAGTGATATTGATGCGATTGCAGTAACAGAAGGTCCGGGACTGGTGGGAGCGCTTCTTATCGGAGTGAATGCCGCTAAAGCATTGAGCTTTGCACATAACATTCCGTTAGTAGGCGTTCATCATATAGCCGGTCATATATACGCGAACCGTCTTGTAGAAGACATCGTGTTCCCGGCACTAGCATTGGTCGTTTCAGGAGGCCATACAGAACTGGTTTATATGAAGGAACATGGATCATTTGAAGTCATTGGGGAAACCCTTGATGATGCGGCAGGAGAAGCCTACGACAAAGTGGCTCGGACGATGGGATTGCCATATCCGGGTGGACCGCAAATTGACAAGCTAGCTGAAAAAGGGAATGACAATATTCCGCTTCCTCGCGCATGGCTTGAAGAAGGCTCTTACAACTTCAGCTTTAGCGGATTGAAGTCTGCGGTGATCAATACGCTTCATAATGCATCCCAAAAAGGGCAAGAGATTGCTCCGGAAGATTTGTCTGCCAGTTTCCAAAATAGTGTGATCGATGTCTTGGTAACCAAAACGGCGCGCGCGGCAAAGGAATATGATGTCAAACAGGTCCTTTTAGCCGGAGGAGTAGCTGCAAACAGAGGCCTCAGAGCTGCATTAGAAAAGGAATTTGCCCAGCATGAAGGGATTACGCTTGTCATTCCTCCATTAGCTTTATGCACGGATAATGCTGCGATGATTGCTGCTGCTGGTACAATTGCTTTTGAAAAAGGAATTCGCGGTGCATATGATATGAATGGCCAGCCCGGCCTTGAATTGACTTCTTATCAAAGTCTCACGAGATAATAGCGTGAGACTTTTTATATGTTTGTTATTAACAGACAATTCACAATTTATCCACATATCTGGGAGTAATTATAGAGATATTGATGGATAAAGGGCTGAGGTCACTGTTAATAAAGTGGATAAATTCAGAATATTTTGTGGATAGTGTGTATAAAGCGCTTACTTTGTTTATTTATTAGGGGATGTTCTGTGGATAAAAAGCACCTCTAAAAAGAGGTGCTTGACTTTTTTAATCTTCTTCTGTGGATAGTTCTTCCCATTCGGACAAAAGAGATTCCAGCTCCTGATTAAGCTTCTCATTGTCTGCATGGATAGCTTGTACTTTTTCATGATCCTGATAGACTTCAGGGTCACATAGCAATTCATCATTGCGGCTAATGTTCTCTTCAATGGTTTGAACAGTGGTTTCAATTTCTTCAATCCGACGGAGTCGTTGGCGCTCTTTCTTTTTCCATTCTTTTTCTTCCTCGTAGGAACGTTTGGAGTCAGACTTCACTGTAGCTGGCGTTTTATCAGTTTCCTCTTGCTGATTCATTTTCTCCAATTCAAGCTGCTCTGTTTTTTTCTCTGTATAATAATCGTAATCTCCCAGATACTCCTCTATATGGCTTGAAGAAAGCTCCAATACTCTTGTGGCGATTCTGTTAATAAAATATCTGTCATGTGAGACAAATAACAGTGTGCCTGGATAATCAATCAGCGCGTTTTCGAGAACTTCTTTGCTGTCTAAATCCAGATGGTTAGTCGGTTCATCAAGGATGAGAAAGTTGGCTTTTTGAAGCATCAGCTTAGCTAGAGCCAATCTTGCTTTTTCGCCTCCGCTCAGTGAATGAACTGGTTTCAGCACATCATCTCCGGAGAATAAGAAATTTCCGAGACACGTTCTGATTTCTTTTTCTGGGAGCCCGGGGTACTCGTCCCACAGCTCATCAAGGACACGTTTAGAGGAAGTCAACTCAGCCTGTTCCTGATCATAATAGCCGACACTGACATTTGAGCCGTATGAGATCGTTCCTTGATCTGGTTTTAGGGTGTCTATCAATGTTTTCAGTAATGTCGATTTACCAATTCCGTTAGGGCCGACAAGCGCTGCGCTTTCTCCTCTTGTGAGCATGAATGACACTTCTGTTAAAAGCGGCGGCTGGTTTTCATAGCTGATTGTGAGATCCTGAACACGGAGGACTTCATTTCCGCTCTGTTTTGTAATATCAAAATGAAAGTTTGCAGATTTTTCATCGCCAAGCGGTTTTGACATGACTTCCATTCGCTCAAGCTGCTTTCTGCGGCTTTGCGCCCTTTTGGTGGTAGAGGCTCTCGCCAGATTTCGGTCTACGAAGTCCTGCAGCTTTGCAATCTCGTCCTGCTGCTTTTCATACATTTTAAGATCTTTTTCATACTGCGCGGCTTTTTGGTCGAGATAAGCGCTGTAGTTGCCGTGATACTTTTTGCTTTCTGCTCTTGATACCTCGTACACCTGGTTTACTACTTTGTCCAAAAAGTAGCGGTCATGCGAAACGATGAGGATGGCGCCTGAATAGCCTTGTAAATAATGCTCAAGCCAGGTAAGCGTATCAATATCCAGATGGTTTGTCGGCTCATCAAGAATGAGCAAATCAGGCTGTGTTAATAGAAGCTTACCTAAAGCCAGTCTTGTTTTCTGGCCTCCGCTGAGGCTTTGAACCTGTGTAGAATCGTCAAAATGGCTGAAGCCGAGACCATGCAGCACAGATCTAACATCCGCTTCATATTGATAACCGCCCTTATCTTTGAATTCCTGCTGAAGACGGTCGTAGGTTTTCATGATGCTTTCTAATTCACCCGGGTCAGCTGCCGCCATTTTTTCTTCCATAGCCCGCATTTCCTTTTCCATTGCTTTTAAGTGGTCAAAAACAGTCAGCAGCTCTTCTTTTATGGTAAGCTTAGAATCCAAGCCAGTATGCTGGGCGAGATATCCCATTGTAATATCTTTCGGTTTAATAATTTCGCCCTTTTCATACGAAAGCTGGCCTGCGATAATTTTAAGGAGCGTGGATTTTCCGGCGCCATTTCTTCCTACAATGGCGATGCGATCACGATTTCTGACTTCCAGCTTTATATTGTTTAAAATAGTATCAGCACCAAATGATTTGGACAGCTGATTAACTTGTAAGATCATCATATTATTTCACCTCTGCTATAATAAGTTAAGTGTAGCTTATGAACCAGAAGTCAGCAAACAATACATTGGCCATATAAGACATAGAGAAGAAAATAGTGTATGATCTGTTTAAGGAGCGTTTTAATATGAATGGATTTTCTCATTTTAATGAACAGGGCAGAGCCCAGATGGTGGATATCAGCGAAAAATCTTCGACTGTCCGTACTGCGGCGGCTGTTTCAAGCGTACACATGAAGAATGAAGTGTACGAGAAAATACAAAGTCACGATATCGGCAAAGGAGATGTACTGGCTGTCGCACAGGTGGCAGGCATTATGGCCGCAAAGCAAACGTCGAATATCATTCCGATGTGCCATCCGCTTTCATTGAGCGGGGTAGATATATCGTTTGACTGGAAAATAAAAGAAGCAGAAGTTATACTTCATATAAAAGCACAGGTCAAAACGAAAGGGAGTACAGGTGTGGAAATGGAAGCGCTCACTTCTGCATCGGTGTGCGCTCTTACCGTTTACGATATGTGCAAGGCCCTTGATAAGGGGATGGTCATCGGCCCTACTTTCTTGCTGGAGAAGACAGGCGGGAAAAACGGTGACTTTAAAAGAGAACTATCCGAGTATAATTTGGAGGACCAAAAATGAATAAGGATCAATCAAAAATTCCGCAGGCGACGGCGAAACGGCTGCCGCTTTACTATCGCTTTTTAAAGAATCTGCATGCGTCAGGAAAACAGCGTGTATCATCCGCTGAACTCAGTGATGCCGTAAAGGTTGATTCTGCCACGATTCGGAGGGATTTTTCCTATTTTGGAGCTCTTGGCAAAAAAGGATACGGATATAATGTGGATTATTTGCTGTCTTTTTTCCGGAAAACGCTTGATCAGGATGAGATGACAGACGTCATCTTGATTGGTGTCGGGAACTTGGGAACGGCATTTCTTCACTATAATTTCACAAAAAATAATAACACAAAAATTTCTATGGCTTTTGATATAAATGAGAGTAAAATAGGAACTGAGGTAGGCGGCGTGCCCGTCTATAACCTTGATGACCTTGAACAACACGTAAAAGATGAATCAGTTGCCATTCTTACAGTGCCTGCAGTTGCCGCTCAATCCATTACAGACAGATTGGTCGCATTAGGAATCAAGGGAATCCTTAATTTTACGCCGGCCCGTTTGAATGTGCCGGAACACATTCGAATTCATCATATAGATTTAGCAGTTGAGCTTCAGTCACTTGTTTATTTTTTGAAGCATTACTCAGTTTTAGAGGAAATCGAATAGAGGGAAAGGAGGAGCCCAAATATGCCGATCGGTCCTGGAAGCCTTGCTGTTATCGCAATCGTTGCTCTGATTATCTTCGGTCCCAAAAAGCTGCCTGAATTGGGGAAAGCAGCGGGAGACACACTTCGTGAATTCAAAAACGCTACAAAAGGATTAACGAGTGATGAAGAGGAAAAAAAGAAAGAAGATCAGTAAGTTAGGATGACACGAATGAAAGTGAATCAAATGTCGCTGCTGGAGCATATTGCTGAGCTTCGAAAACGGTTGCTGATTGTAGCGCTGGCGTTTGTCGTTTTCTTTATTGCTGGATTTTTTTTAGCAAAGCCGATTATTGTGTATCTGCAAGAAACAGATGAAGCGAAGCAGCTTACGCTTAACGCGTTTAACCTGACAGACCCGCTTTATGTGTTTATGCAGTTTGCGTTTATCATCGGCATAGTCCTGACCTCGCCGGTTATTCTTTATCAGCTTTGGGCTTTTGTGAGTCCGGGTCTCTATGAGAAAGAGCGCAAAGTAACGCTCAGCTACATTCCGATCTCTATTTTGCTGTTTTTAGCGGGCTTATCTTTTTCATATTATATTTTATTTCCTTTTGTTGTTGATTTTATGAAGCGGATTTCTCAGGACTTGAATGTCAATCAGGTGATCGGAATTAATGAATATTTTCATTTTCTTCTGCAGCTGACGATTCCGTTTGGACTGCTGTTCCAAATGCCGGTCATCCTCATGTTTTTGACCAGGCTCGGAATTGTGACACCGATGTTCTTGGCGAAAATCAGAAAGTATGCGTATTTTACGCTGCTGGTGATCGCAGCCCTGATTACACCGCCTGAGCTTCTGTCCCATATGATGGTCACAGTCCCGCTTTTGATTTTATATGAAATCAGTATCCTTATATCGAAGGCCGCTTATCGGAAAGCACAGAAAAGCAGTGCTGCCGATCAGGACGTGTCTTTGGGGCAATAATAAAAAATCCATTTCTCATGAGAGAAATGGATTCAGCGTGTTGACAACCCCCCGCATTCGTTGTCAAGCCTGTGCGTTGGTGCTCACGAATGAAAACATTCGCTCCGCTCCAATGCCCGCCTTTCCTAGACTTCAAGGGTTTTCAATCACGCAGAAAATGACAAAATCCTAAAACGAAAGCCGTTTTAGGATTTAATTTGAATCCATTTCTCATTCAGAAATGGATTTTCTTTATTTTTGGTTCTTTTTGATTTTAAATGAAAAGGCGAACATCTTAAAAGAAATGCTGATGTTGTAAGCGGCGAACACCATCAGCAGGATGGAGTAAAATGACCACATGCTGCCTGGCGAGCTTGCGGCAAGATAAGTAAAGATGCACCCTACGGCAAAGTAGATCATTCCCCAAACTACCGGGTTTCTCATAAAAATAATCCTCCAATAATCAATTGCATTTGTGTGCTCTGCTGTTCAAGGTAATTCCGAACAGGCTCAAGCTGCATGATGACGACGAATGTATTCATCATTAAATGGGCGAAAATCGGCACCCATATCCGTTTTGTTCTGGCATATAAAAAGGCAAAGGTAAAGCCCATTGCTGTATATAGAAGAAGATGCTTCAAATCAGCGTGAACAATACCGAAAATAACCGAGCTGATCAGTCCTGCAAAAAAGAAATTCGTTTTTTCGTACAGCGCGCCGAAAATGATTTTTCTGAAGATGATTTCTTCTAATATAGGCCCGACGATGGAAGAAACGATAATCATGAGCGGGACTGCCTGAATGACATCCAGAATCGCTTGTGTATTTTCTGATTCTCTCCCGATGCCAAAAACATAATATTCAATAGAGCCTGCTATTCCTTGAGAGAAAAGGGCAATGAAAAAACCGGCTATCGCCCAAAGGATAGAAAGTCCGATTGAGTCCTTCTGTCCGTTTCGCAGCGTTTCTTTCGGAACGGTTCTCAGAATGAGCAGAACAACAACGAGACAGGCGATAAAGCTGATAACGGACCATAATCCTTGTGCATGCAGCATATTTTCATCTGTAGGCTGTCCTCCGGCATAACCGAATTTAAATAACAAGGGAATCGCGATTAATGCGGAAAACTGCATGATGATATATGTCAAAATAATAAACCAATACTGTTTTCTCAAATGGTATGTACTCCTTTGTTAAGTGGGTTTCGTTCATCTACAGCTATTGTAACATAATCGGTACGGGGGTGAAAAAGCTAACGGAAAAGGGAGCGGAAAAGAATGATGTAAGCGTGAAAAATTTTTTATCTTATCACTTGAAATTGGAAGGGAGATTCTTTATTATAAGAATTGTGTTAGCACTCTTTAGTGCTGAGTGCTAAAATTACATATTCATACTATTGAGGAGGTTATTACATTGTTAAAGCCATTAGGTGATCGCGTTGTCATTGAACTCGTAGAATCTGAAGAAAAAACTGCCAGCGGAATTGTGTTGCCGGATTCTGCAAAAGAAAAACCGCAAGAAGGCAAAATCGTGGCAGCTGGTTCAGGTCGCGTGTTAGAAAGCGGAGAGCGCGTTGCTTTAGAAGTAAAAGAGGGCGACCGCATTATCTTCTCAAAATACGCAGGTACTGAAGTGAAATACGAAGGTACTGAATACTTAATCTTACGTGAAAGCGACATTTTAGCTGTTATTGGCTAATTCTTAAATAAACAATACTTAAAACATTTGAGGAGGTCTTGTAAACATGGCAAAAGAAATTAAGTTTAGTGAAGAAGCTCGCCGCGCAATGCTTCGCGGTGTCGATGCACTTGCTGATGCTGTTAAAGTAACTTTAGGACCAAAAGGACGCAACGTGGTTCTAGAGAAAAAATTCGGTTCTCCGTTAATCACAAATGACGGTGTAACAATCGCTAAAGAAATCGAGCTAGAAGACGCGTTTGAAAACATGGGTGCTAAGCTTGTTGCTGAAGTAGCCAGCAAAACAAACGACGTTGCCGGTGACGGTACAACAACTGCAACAGTTCTTGCGCAAGCAATGATCCGTGAAGGCCTTAAAAACGTAACAGCAGGCGCTAACCCTGTAGGCGTGCGTAAAGGGATGGAACAAGCTGTAGCGGTTGCGATCGAAAACTTAAAAGAAATTTCTAAGCCAATCGAAGGCAAAGAGTCTATCGCTCAGGTTGCTGCGATCTCTGCTGCTGATGAGGAAGTCGGAAGCCTTATCGCTGAAGCAATGGAGCGCGTAGGAAACGACGGCGTTATCACAATCGAAGAGTCTAAAGGCTTCACAACTGAGCTTGAAGTTGTTGAAGGTATGCAATTCGACCGCGGATATGCGTCTCCTTACATGGTAACTGACTCTGATAAGATGGAAGCGGTTCTTGACAATCCTTACATCTTAATCACAGACAAAAAAATCACAAACATTCAAGAAATCCTTCCTGTGCTTGAGCAGGTTGTTCAGCAAGGCAAACCATTGCTTTTGATCGCAGAAGACGTTGAAGGCGAAGCACTTGCAACACTTGTTGTGAACAAACTTCGCGGCACATTCAATGCAGTGGCTGTTAAAGCTCCTGGCTTCGGTGACCGCCGTAAAGCAATGCTTGAAGACATCGCTGTCCTTACTGGCGGAGAAGTCATCACAGAAGATCTTGGCCTTGACCTGAAATCTACTCAAATCGCTCAATTGGGACGCGCTTCTAAAGTTGTCGTTACTAAAGAAAACACAACAATCGTTGAAGGCGCTGGCGAAACAGACAAAATTTCTGCCCGCGTGACTCAAATCCGCGCTCAAGTAGAAGAAACAACTTCTGAATTCGACAGAGAAAAATTACAAGAGCGTCTTGCTAAACTTGCTGGCGGCGTAGCTGTCATCAAAGTCGGCGCTGCGACTGAAACTGAGCTGAAAGAGCGTAAACTTCGCATCGAAGACGCCCTGAACTCAACTCGCGCGGCTGTTGAAGAAGGCATCGTATCCGGTGGTGGTACAGCGCTTGTAAACGTATATAACAAAGTCGCTGCAGTTGAAGCTGAAGGCGATGCTCAAACAGGTATCAACATCGTGCTTCGCGCGCTTGAAGAGCCAATCCGTCAAATCGCACATAACGCTGGTCTTGAAGGATCTGTCATCGTTGAACGCCTCAAAAACGAAGAAATCGGCGTAGGCTTCAACGCTGCAACTGGCGAATGGGTAAACATGATCGAAAAAGGTATCGTTGACCCAACTAAGGTTACACGCTCAGCTCTTCAAAACGCTGCGTCTGTAGCTGCAATGTTCTTAACAACTGAAGCCGTTGTCGCTGACAAGCCAGAAGAAAACGCTGGCGGCGGAATGCCTGATATGGGCGGCATGGGCGGTATGGGCGGAATGATGTAATACCGACAAAAACCCCTTAATTTACAAGGGTTTGTCGGCAACGGACGTCATTTTTGATGCCCTTTTGATGCCATTTTTAAATTTCGAGGCTTCTCATGAGTTCATTGAACTTGTGAGAAGCTTCTTTTTTTTCTGTCTTTCGTAGTTTGATTTTTTCAGCACTGTTCTATATCGATTTTCAATAGTTTTGATAATCCCGATATGAATTATTCAATTGACCAAAATACAAAATTCCACCGGCTCAGATTCCTGTTTACGTCTTCTTTGACAAACGGCTTACTGTAACTTCAGTAAACTGCACTTCTGTTATGATTAAAAATGGGTTTAAAAATTATTCGTCCAGACCTCTGTTACTTCTCTCCCTATTGCAGACAGGAGATGGTATCCTCTCATAAGACAAAAAAGCCCCAGTTACCTAAATAAATAGTGTCACCAACACTCTTAGACGTTTCCCCAAGGAAAACACTGTCAAAGAGAAAACCTATTAAAATGTCTATTTGTGCTGCTTTTTAGCCACTAAGACGATGTATGTTAAATATATAGACGGCAGAATAATCTGATTCTCAAAAATTCACTGTCAATGTAGTTAGGTTCTTCCACAACATTGATAATATTCATCACGACTCTATGGAGACCGACAATCCAATTATTAACTCTAATATTAGTTTTTTATGATTACCAAGGAGGACTTAATAGTGCATTTCTCAAAAATGATAGATCGCTTGGCTTTATATGATTTACACAGAAAAAGAAGTAAAGATAAACTTTTTTCTGCTGCTATTGCAGCCGATATCGATGATAGAGAGGAATTTTACAGTGCAAATATAGCTGATGTTTCAATTGACTTGAATGAATCTAAAAAAAATTATAGGGTTGGAACATTTCGTTATGAATCCTTAATTCAAACTGGGAATCCTGTTAATGATACTTTAAAAGGGGAGGTTTTTTTAAATGAAAATGATATAGATCAACCCAATGTCATCTTTGTACACGGCTGGCGCATGGATTCGTTCGATAGAATCAAAAAAATATTTCATAAACGTATAATGAACGATTTAGGCTGGAATATGTATTATTATTCTCTTCCATACCATTTTGAAAGAGAACCGGAAAATTCACTGTATAGTGGCGAGTTGATGATTAGTGCAAATATTGATCGTACAATTGAGTCGACAAGACAGGCCATTGTAGATTTACGGGCATTAATTCACTGGATAAAAGCAAATAAAAAAGGCCCTGTTATCATAGTGGGGGTAAGCTTAGGGGGATGGGTTACTAATCTAATTGCAACCCTAGAATCCCAAATTGATGTAGTGGTATCAATCTTTTATGCCAATCGCCTTTCTTATTCAATATGGAACACGATCCCAGGTAAATTCATAAGAGAAGAATTAGAACAAAATGGTGTGACCTATGAAGATTTAACAAAATATTGGAATATCACAGATCCTAGTCAAGCCTTGCCGAAAGTTAATAAAGATAACATTCTGCTGATTTCTGCTAAACATGATCAGTATATTGACTTAAAAGATGCAGATTATTTATGGGAAAGCTGGGGGAAACCCACAAGATACGTCTACAATTGTGGTCATTCAGGTATTGTTCTTTGCCGCAATAAGCTGGCAAATGATACGCTTTCCTTTATACGAGAAAGAATACATACGGGAAAACCTGGTTCAGTACATTTGTAGACTTTAATAAGAAACGAAAGGCCAACTGCAACTTCAGTTGGCCTTTCCTATTTATTGAGTGAGATTGCTGACAGAACTACTATACGTACTAGTCGTTTTCTTTAATCACCATTGCCAGTTCTTCCACCTCTCCCCGAATCCCAATCGCAGGCTCCCACGAATCAATCAAACGAATCGCCTTCTGATTAGATTCCATCGCTTTCGTTTTCTCTCCTTTACGATACAACAGCTGCGCCATTCCGTAGTGATAGTAGATCAGTTCAACTTGATTGGCGTTATGTTTGTCATAGAGCATTTGCTCAAAGGCTTCTTCCGCTTTTTCAAACTGATCACATTTCACGTAAGCGACACCCAGATTGAAATAGGCTTCTATCGTTTTTTCGCCGCCGTATGTGGAGCTGATTTCATTTGCCGCTTCGTATAATTGAATGGCTTCTACATGATAACCTCTCGCAAAGCTTAAGTCACCGCGAACCAATAGAACTCTGTGTTGAATGGTAGGGGAAATCGGTTGATTTTCGATTTCGTTTAAAATGGTCTCTGCTTTTTCCTGTTGCCCGTCTTTTAAAAACAGCCTTGCTTTGAGTGCATGTCCCCAAACCTTTAGATCATAGGCATCGTGAGCGTCTGATTGTTCAAGAATCTTCAGCCCGGCTTCTATTTGCTGAAGCGCTCCGTCTAAATCATTGACTTCCATCAATGCCCAGCCTGAGGTGTCGATTCGGAAGAACGCTTCTCGTGTGTGTTTGCCTAATTGGTGGGCGGCGTCGGCGGCTTTGCATCCGTATTCGATTCGCAGGGGCAGGTTGATTCTGCTTAGAAAATGGCTAATGCGGGTGATGAGTTCGATTAGGATTTCTTTTTGTTCGGTTTCACTTGCCCATTGGATGACCTTTAAGATGTTTGGCCATTCTTTTTTCATTTGATCTAAATTCCGTCCCAGAAGGTAGCTCCAATAGATAGAGTTGGGCTGTTCCCGTTTTAAATGGGTTTCGGCATAATCAATATAATAGTGCGCCCAGCGGCTGCGGGCTTCTTTTTCATATTCGTGATATTCGGATAAGTGCTGTTCTCCGTAAGCGACAACGGTTTGATGCGCTAAGTACTGTGACCTGCCTTCGCTTCGTTCCGGTTGAATCAGCGCATATGACCGCATTTGTTCCATAGCGTAATGAAAACGGCGGGCGTCTAATCCGGCTGCTGCCGCCAGGCTTTTTTCATCAGGCGGCTTGCTGAAAAAGCAAAGCGTCTGCCAGAGCTTTCGCGTATCTTCATTGCATCTGTCCCAGGTGCGGCCAAAGAGGAATTCAAACAATTCCAGCAGTGAGTAGCCTGCTTTTCCAAGCTCATGAATCAACTGCTGAGCGGGGATGTCATCGTCTGACATATAGGCAATGCTGAGTGCCATGGCTTTCGGGTTTCCGGCAGTCGCTGAAATGAATTCGTTTTTCAGGTCAGATGATAGATGTAACAGCTGCTCCAGCTTTTCCCGTTTACGTGGGAGGTTGCATGTTTGTAAGCAGTGATGCACTTCTTGTTGAAAAAATTCGTGGGCATCTGTTTGGTCAAGACCGCTTAGCTGAATGGCTGTCATTTCTCCGAAGCTTTCCCGATAGGTCTGCTTTACGTTTTCCCGCGCTGTGAGGAGGACTTTCACGCCTTGAGGAAGGCTGGTGATAAATTCATGAATGTCACGTTCTGCGGTATCAATACTGTCAACGATCAGCAGGATCGGTTTTTCTCTAGTATAATTGGCTAACGCATTGCGGACGACGAACCGTTTTTCATTGATTGATTTATCGATTTGTTCTGTGCGTCCGAGCTGATAGGCGATCGTATTTAAAAAATCGCTAAAGCTTAATCCTTTCCAATCAGCGCTGACCCAGATGATGCTGTTGAATGCGGGCCAATCTGAAGTATCGCCGACACAGGAATAGGCGGCTTCAAGAGTGACTGTGGTTTTACCCATACCGGCCCAGCCGGTGATTAAACAGACTGGTGACGGAGAAAGCATCCATTGCCGTATCGCTTCCATATCAAAGCTGCGCCCGATAAAGTGTCCTGACCAGCGTGACGGTAGGTTATGCGTGATAGGCTGTTTTGTAAGCGTATTCGTTTCATGGCCGGGTCTGTCATGAAACAGCCGTTTTACTACATTTTCAATTTTATCTTTACTCGGAGCCCCGAATGACCCGTCTTTTCGCAGTGTTTTCGCTTTTTTTAAACAAGACGCTGCCCATACAGGCAGTGCGGGTTTGATGACTGGGATAGTGGTGGTTTCCAGCAGGTCGGTCAACCACTCGATATCCAAGTCGGTCTTTTCGAGAATGATCCAGATCATTCCGAACAGTTTTCCGTCGTCGATTCTCCCGGGAATATAGTTTGCCCCCATCTGTCCGATCCAGCTTTTGATCGTGTTAGAGGAAACCCCCAGCTGGAGCGCGATTTTATCTATGTAAGACTGCCCTGTTTTTTCGTTCTTTTTCCTTCTGACTTTATAATCAGGATGAAGTTTTAGCGTTTTGACGCCAGGTGCCAGCAGTTGTGCAAATTGTTTTCGGTTTTCAAGTTCAGCCATAAGCCTGCACCTCCTATTAGTACTATTTTATCAATCCAGCGTTTTTTGTATATGAAAAAATAAAAGTACAGTGCCGCTGTCCTTTTATACAGCAGGAAAGGCTGTTGAACGTATTGAAAAGCAGATAAAATGGGGGCAGTAACAGAGAAAACAAAAATGTATGCACTTACATTTTATTTTCTAAAGAAAGGAATTTGCCAAATGACTCACACAGTACCTCAGAACATGAAAGCGGCTGTTATGCACAACACAAGAGAAATCAAAATCGAAACATTGCCTGTGCCTGACATCAATCATGATGAAGTGTTGATTAAGGTGATGGCTGTCGGAATTTGCGGATCAGATCTGCATTACTATACAAATGGACGAATCGGCAACTATGTAGTGGAAAAACCATTTATCCTTGGCCATGAATGCGCGGGTGAAATTGCCGCTGTCGGATCATCTGTCGATCAATTCAAGGTGGGAGACCGCGTCGCTGTAGAGCCGGGTGTTACGTGCGGACGATGTGAAGCGTGCAAAGAAGGGCGTTATAACCTTTGTCCGGATGTACAGTTTTTGGCTACACCGCCGGTGGACGGCGCGTTTGTCCAATATATTAAAATGCGTCAGGACTTTGTTTTCTCTATCCCAGACTCACTTTCTTATGAAGATGCTGCTTTGATCGAGCCGTTTTCTGTCGGCATTCATGCGGCGGCAAGAACGAAGCTTCAGCCCGGATCAACAATTGCGATTATGGGGATGGGCCCTGTTGGGTTAATGGCCGTTGCCGCAGCTAAAGCATTTGGGGCAGGCAGAATTATCGTCACTGACTTAGAGCCGCTGCGGTTAGAGGCTGCGAAAAAAATGGGAGCGACTCACATTATTAATATACGTGAACAGGATGCACTTGAAGAGATTAAAACGATCACGGATGATAGAGGCGTTGATGTTGCTTGGGAAACAGCAGGGAATCCAGCGGCATTGCAATCCGCACTGGCTTCTGTGCGCCGGGGCGGAAAATTGGCGATTGTCGGTTTGCCTTCACAGAACGAGATTCCGCTCAATGTGCCGTTTATTGCGGATAATGAGATTGATATTTACGGGATCTTCCGTTATGCCAATACGTATCCGAAGGGAATCGAATTTCTCGCTTCCGGCATTGTGGACACGAAGCATCTTGTAACGGACCAATATTCACTGGAGCAGACGCAAGAGGCGATGGAGCGGGCGCATCAATTTAAGAATGAATGTTTAAAAGTGATGGTGTATCCAAATCGCTGAGTGAACAGGGAGGATCTTTGTATTCTCCCTCTTGTTTACTGGAAATGAAAACGGATTCTTGGGGTGGGAAATGATGATTGAAACAGAAAAAGTAACGGCAATGAATGCGAAGCGTCAGTCAAAATTCAGCACCGGACTGTCCTGGTTTGAACGAATCGGCTATGGATTCGGCGATATGTCGTATAATATAATCTTTCAGTTTGTAAACGCATACTTATTATTTTATTATACAGACGTCGGCGGCATTCAGCCTGCGGTGATCGCAACTTTGTTTCTTGTTGTGCGTGTGCTGGATGCTATTTTTGACCCGATCATGGGATTGATTTTAGATAAAACAAATACAAGGTGGGGAAAAGCAAGGCCATATTTGCTGTGGGTGGCATTTCCTTTTGCGCTATTCACATTCTTATGTTTCACGACGCCTCATTTCGGTGAGACCGGAAATATGGTATATGCGTACGTCACCTATATTCTGCTTGGGATGTCCTTTAGTATGCAAACGATCCCGGTGAACAGCTTAACGGGGAGGATGACGAATTCTGTGGAGGAACGAACGGTTCTGACCACAACCCGGATGATTTTGGTGTATATCGGCATTCTTTTATCCATTTCCTGTGCGACACCGCTTGCAACTGCTATCGGAGGGGAGGATCAGGCGTTTGGATTTCAAATGACGGCGCTCATCTACGCGGCGGTCAGCATCGTTTTGAATCTATTTAGTTTCTTTACTGTACGGGAGCGAATTCAGCCTAAAAAGAGAAAAAAACAAGGGATCAAAAAGACGTTATCCGTTTTATTCCGAAACAAACCCTTGCTTATGTTAATTTCATCATTTTTGGCTTTTGCGATCGGGTTTAATATTAAGCTCAGCACGATGGTGTATTATTTTACGTATAACGTCAACCATAAAGAGTTCGTATTTATGGGCACCGTTTTATTTTTCGGAGCAGCGCTGATCAGCAATTTGTTTATTCCTTTCTTTTCTGAGAAGTGGGGCAGAAAACAAGTCATGATCATCACGGCAGCTCTATCGCTTATTTCTTATGCAGGCCTGCATTTTACGCCGTATTCTTCAATTCCACTCATTTTCATTTGGCTTTTCGCTTCGGGATTTTTCACAACGCCTTTAAATACGCTTGCTTGGGGAATGGTTGCGGATTGTGTCGATTATGCGGAATGGAAAACCGGAATTCGCGCGGATGGTGTGGTGATTTCGAGCATGAGCTTTATTAATAAGCTGGGTGTTGCGTTAGCCGGGTCATTTTCGGCCATTTATTTAGGAATCGCCGGGTATGTGGCGAATACAGACCAGACAGTTGCGTCGTTGAATGCGATTAAAAATATGAATGCTTTGATTCCGGGATTTTTCATTTTGCTTTCTATTATTCTTATCGCCTTCTATCCTTTAACGGAAAAAAGATATAAACACATCATCTCTGAGCTGGAGCAAAGGTCTGCGAGATAAATATATGTAAAATTTTTAATATTCAATGTTGTATTTATGGCAAAAAGTAATATACTGAGACTGTAATCTAGACTTTATAAATGAGTGTGATAATATGCGTAGTCATTCTGTAGTTTGTATTGGGGAATTGTTGATTGATTTCTTTTGTACCGATGTTGACGTTGATTTAATGGAAGGGCGCCATTTCCTGAAAAGTGCCGGCGGGGCACCGGCGAATGTGTCAGCAGCTATTGCCAAGCTGGGAGGAGACGCCGCTTTCAGTGGAAAAGTAGGAAAGGATCCGTTTGGGTATTTTCTGAAGCAAACATTGGACGCTGTACACGTCGATACCTCTATGCTGGTGATGGATGAGAAAGCGCCTACAACGCTTGCTTTTGTTTCATTAAAACAAAATGGAGAGCGTGACTTTGTTTTTAATAGAGGCGCGGACGCTTTGTTTACGCTGGAGGATATTGACCAGGAAAAACTAAACGGAGCGAAAATCCTTCATTTCGGCTCTGCGACGGCACTGTTATCAGATCCATTTTGCTCAGCCTATTTACGGCTGATGTCGATTGCGAAAGACAATGGACAGTTTATTTCGTTTGACCCTAACTACCGTGAAGATTTATGGAGGGGAAGAGTCTCAGAGTTTGTAAGTGTTGCGAAAAAAGCGATCGCTGTAAGTGATTTTGTGAAAGTCAGTGACGAGGAACTTGAGATTATCAGCGGTGTGAAGGATCATGAAAAGGGAGTTGCGATCCTTCATGAGATCGGAGCCAACATTGTCGCTGTGACACTTGGGAAAAGCGGAACGCTTCTTTCCAATGGAAAAGACCGTGAAATCATTCCAAGCATTCCGGTGACATCAATTGACTCAACAGGGGCGGGAGATGCTTTTGTCGGTGCGGCTTTATATCAATTGGCAAACACGGATCAGATTCAATCTGTAGATGCTGATTTTGTGAAACTGCGTGAGATTGTGGCGTTTGCCAATAAGGTCGGAGCTCTTGTGTGCACTAAAATTGGAGCGATTGATGCACTGCCGAGCTTGGATGAGATCGAAGTTTCTTTGTAAATCATTGAAGATGTTTCTTGAAAGTCTTTGGACTTTTGGGGGCATCTTTTTTTATTGCTTACATTTTTGTTCAGGTAAAAAGTTATATATTTTTTGTTTGAAATGTCATTTTTTATTAAAAAAGTGAAACTTTTAACGATAATAAATAGTATATGTAACAAGGGTTACGAATTAGCTTTAGGAGGAACGATATAATGAGTATAATTGGAAGATTTAAAGATATTATGTCTGCGAATATCAATGCTTTATTGGACAAGGCTGAAAATCCGGAGAAAATGGTAGATCAATATTTAAGAAATATGAATAGCGATTTGGCTAAGGTTAAGGCAGAAACAGCAGCTGTTATGGTCGAGGAGCAGAGAGCAAAAAGAGAATATCACGAATGCCAGGCGGATATGGAAAAGATGGAAAGCTATGCAATGAAGGCGCTGCAAGCCGGGAATGAGAGCGATGCGAGAAAATTTCTTGAAAGAAAAACATCTTTGGAGTCAAAGCTTTCTGAGCTGCAGGCGGCCAATCAAATTGCTGCAACCAATGCCGCACAGATGAGAAAGATGCATGACAAATTGGTATCTGACATTGGAGAGCTGGAAGCACGCAAAAATATGATCAAGGCGAAGTGGGCAGTCGCGAAAACGCAAGAAAGAATGAACAAACTGGGCGCTTCTGTTTCAAGTACAAGCCAATCAATGTCTGCATTCGGCCGAATGGAGGACAAAGTAAATAAGGCACTTGATCAGGCCAATGCAATGGCTGAACTGAACAGCGTTCCGCAGGATGATATGGCTGATCTGACTGCAAAGTATGATACTGGCGGTTCAAGCCAGGTTGATGATGAACTTGCGGCGTTAAAAGCGAAAATGATGCTCGATAAGTAATACATAGGAGGCCGCAGCTTTCGGCTGCGGCGTCATTTTATCATAAGATGTGAGAGGGAACGGTAATGATAATATCTTATAAGTGTCCGAACTGCGGCAGTGATATGGCATTTGACAGTGAAACCGGCTCGTTATCCTGCGGCAGCTGCGGAAGACAGGACAATATTGAAAGCCTTCCGAAAGAAAACATTGCGGCGCGGTTTTCTGATGATGAAGCAAAAGAATATCAATGTGAAAACTGCGGCGCCGTTTTGATCACGGAAGCTGAAACGACAGCGACGACGTGCAGCTTCTGCGGAGGTGCTGCAATACTTGCCGATCGTTTATCAGGACATTTGGCGCCGGCGAAGGTCATTCCATTTACAATCAGTAAACAAGAAGCGGAGCAGGCATTTCGAAAGTGGTGCAAAAAAGGCCTTCTGACACCAAGAGGTTTCATGTCGGCTGATCGTATCAAAAGCATCACCGGCATGTATATTCCATTTTGGATGTTTGATTTAAATAGTGAAGTACAGGTGAGAGCAAACTGTACCAGAGTCCATCAATATGAAGAAGGAGATTATATTTGCACGGAAACAGAGCACTTTGAAGCGTTTCGTGATATCAATCTCGATTATTTGAAAATCCCTGTCGATGCCTCTGAAAAAATGAAAGACGAATTAATGGACAAATTGGAGCCTTATTCATACGAAGAGCTGAAGGACTTTCAAACGGCATATTTGGCCGGTTATATTGCGGAAAAGTACAATTATACCGATGAGGAGCTTTTTCCGAGGGCAAAAGAGAAAATCAGCAGTTATATAGATTCATACATCCATTCTACTTTTTCCGGATATACGTCAGTCAATGTGAGGGACAAACATATTCACACGAAAAACGTGAACAGCTTTTACGTTTTGCTTCCCGTTTGGATGGTCAGTTACGATTATGAAAGAGCGGAGCATATCTTTGCGATGAACGGGCAAACAGGAAAGGTTGTTGGAAAGCCGCCGATCAGTCGAGGAAAAGTGGCAGCATGGTTTAGCGGAATAGCAGGCGGGACATTTCTTGCGTTGAAGCTCGTCTCATTGATGATGGGAGGCGGATTTTGATGCGGGGATTTTTAGGGAAAGCGATCTTTGGTGTGCTGGCTGTCTTCATCATGATGCCTTTACTGGGTATCGAAGCGGCAAGAGCCTCTGAATCGCAGCAGCATGTGTACGATCGCGCTCATCTATTGTCAAAAGCGGAGATCGGAAAACTTGAATCTCTCTCGGCAGAGCTGGGTGCAAAGAGAGACACTGATTTCATCATTATTACGACTAAAAGCACAAATGGTGAAGATATTGCCGATTATGCCGGCGATTTTTATGATCGTTACGGAAAAGGCAGTACAGCCATTTTGACCATTGATATGACAAACAGAGAAGTGTTTATCGCAGGCTTCAAAAAAGCCGAACAGTATTTGGACAACAGCAGGCTCAATAGCATCAGAAATACGATTTCATCTGATTTATCCAATGAAAATTATTTTAAAGCTTTTGAGACATATATTCAGCTTTCCTATAAAGATATGGGCATAAAACCGGGAGTAAACCCCGACAACATATTCTTTACATGGTGGTTTCAGCTGATTGCTGCCATCGCAGTCGGGGGAATTGCGGTTTCAATCATGCTTTATCATGCAGGCGGCAAAGTAACGGTTAATGGAAATACATATATGGATCAGCGTACGTCTGATGTGATTGATCAATACGACACTTATATTAGAACGACTGTAACAAGAGAAAGAAAACCATCAGATAAAGACAGCGGCAGCGATGGCGGTGTTACGAAAGGCGGCACGTCATACAGTGGGAGCCGGGGCAGTTTTTAAATGTAAGAAATAGAGAAAGGGAGAGGCGTAATGTCGTTTTTCAGAAATCAATTAGCGAATGTAGTAGAGTGGGAAGAATTTAGAGATGATATGATTTTTTATAAATGGAACAATCGTGAAATCAAAAAAGGGAGCCGTTTAATCATTCGTCCCGGACAGGATGCTGTCTTTTTGAACAATGGGCGGGTTGAAGGAGTCTTTCAAGATGATGGCGATTATGATATTGAATCAGAAATTATTCCATTCCTTTCAACGTTAAAGGGCTTTAAGTTTGGCTTTAACAGCGGCATGCGAGCTGAGGTGCTGTTTGTCAATACGAAGGAATTTACCGTAAGATGGGGAACAAAACAGGCGATAAATATTCCGGCAGCGGGAATGCCAGGCGGGGTACCCATTCGCGCAAATGGCACATTTAATTTCAAGGTGCAGGACTATATCAGCCTGATTGATAAAATCGCTGGCGTGAAAGATCAATATTTTGTAGAGGATATTAAAACCCGTATCATTTCTATTCTGGATCAGCTTCTCATGAAGTGGATCGCAAGAGAAGGGAAAGATATGTTTAATCTTCAAGCAAACGCTTTTGATATTGCCAAGGGAATTCAAGAGGACTTAGATATGCAATTAATAAGCGACGGGATGACGGTCACTGGTTTTCAAATCATGAGCTTTAATTATCCTCAAGAGGTTCAAGATATGATTACAAAGAACGCTTCCTACGGTATGGTTGGGGATGTGAACAGATACCAGCAAATATCAATGACGGATGGAATGGCATCCGGAAAGATGAGCGGAGGCGGAGCGGCTTCGGATATGGCTGGAATGATGATGGGAATGAATATGGCCAATCAGATGATGAACCAAATGAATCAAAATCAGCAGGCACAGTCATCAGGCCCACAGTCAACTGGCAGCGGAAGCAAACCGAATTTCTGTCCAAACTGCGGAACAAAAACGGGCGAAGCCAATTTTTGTCCGAATTGCGGCCAGAAGCTTGTGTAAGACTCATACAGTGAAAAGTCCGGAGTGATCAGCGCTCGGGACTTTTTTATTTAGAAGAATAAGCGTTACCTATTGCTTGCTCCTGAACAGGCCATTTTCGAGCACCCGCTTGGATAATTCCCAGCAGCAATTGACGACGTTCCTTTATTGAATTGACGGCAATTTGAAATGTTTGCTTTGATAAAGCCGGTATGCCTGATTGTTGAAGCTTTGAGATGTCTGGTTCCGGCGGCGCTTGTTCTGCAGGATGGATATAGGCAGTATGAACGGTATCCAGATAGTTTTTGATACTTGAGCGCGCTTCTTTGATATGAAGCTGATTCGGCTGATATTGTTCAGGAATTCCGTATTTGAAAATGGTTAGAGCTTCATCCAATACAGCAACAGCTATAATGGATGATTCCTGATGCTGCGTGCTGTGGTAAAAATGAAGGATGGGGAAGGCGTTATGCTGAGCGGTCAGCTTTCCCAGTTCTGATGAGGCAGCGACAAGAAGAAAATCAATGTCGTGAAAATCTTTGCCATTCCATGCATTATGGACGATTTCTGTTCCGTCATGCCCTAGACTTAATACACTTTGGGCAAAGGAGCGTTTTTGATTAACCGCACTCAAGACGGAAATCAAATACGTGACAGAAAACGTGATCGTAAGCAGTCCTTGAGCTGTTTCAATAATCGTGACAAGCTTCCATAGGCCTCCGTTCGGAGCGAGGTCGCCATTTCCTAATGTAAACATGACATAGCCGGAAAAATAAATTCGGTCTGACCAGGAAGCCGGTTCTTTTGATTGAGTTTCCATAAGTGAGTGAGGGTCACTCGAGTAAATCAAAACCCACCCGCTCCAAAATAGACTGATCCATATCACTAACGTCAGGCATAACAGCAGAGGACCAGCCATACTTAGAACCTTTGCGTGGTCACCGCTGATTTTGCGGCAGCCCTTCCACAGCCAGGCAGACAGGCATCTTGTGATCGGGCCGGCACCGCTCTCTAACCATAACGTGGTCCATAAAAAATCAATCATCCCCGCTGTCAATAATAAAAGGCCTGCAATGATATAACCCTCATTCATTTTGGTTGCCTCCCTTAAGTCAGCCTTCTTTTATTTTCTTCTCTATTTCCTTTTATCCTGAGTCTGAAACAATTGAACGAATGTTTGATTTTACAGAGAAAAATAGGTGGGAGTTACCCAACACTTACTCATTTTTCGATATGAACAGAAAATCACAGGATTTTTGACTTGATTCACACATTTTCATGAAGAAAAACGTTCATTTTCCCCTTGAATTGGTGATTTTCCTTTTATAGAGTAAAAAATTTTCAGAAATTTATATTGACTGAAAGCGTTTTTATAATTATGATAATATCAGATATAACAAAAATGTCACTATAACATCACTACAATTGAACTATTAAGTGACTAATAAATACCAATGAACGATATGCACAAAGAAATGACCATTGTTCTTTTAATGAGAAATGAAATCGCTTCCATCAGGATTGACATGCTAAGAAGAAGGGAAGGTTATGAGGTTATTGGATAAAAACATGAACAACTATTTTCTGAAGCCTGCTTACGAAATGTGAGGAAGGCAGCAGCCCTGGAATAAGTTTTTGACATACGCATTTTGAAAAAGACTGGGGGAAACAGTATGAATAAACAAGGCAATCAAATGTCATTTTTACGTACAATTATTTTAGTCTCCACTTTCGGCGGGCTTCTTTTTGGCTATGATACCGGTGTGCTCAATGGAGCTTTGCCGTATATGGGAGAGCCGGATCAGCTTAATCTCAATGCCTTCACAGAGGGTCTTGTCACCAGTTCACTTCTTTTTGGAGCGGCACTGGGTGCTGTGTTTGGCGGCAGGATGTCTGATTTTAACGGCCGCCGCAAAAATATTTTGTTCCTCGCTGTTATATTTTTTATTTCAACGATCGGGTGTACGTTTGCTCCAAATGTTACGGTCATGATTATTTCCCGTTTTGTGCTTGGTATTGCGGTCGGGGGTGCATCCGTAACGGTGCCTGCCTATTTAGCAGAGATGTCTCCTGTGGAAAGCAGGGGACGGATGGTGACGCAGAACGAATTGATGATTGTATCAGGACAGCTTTTGGCCTTTGTTTTTAATGCGATCCTTGGCACAACAATGGGAGACAACTCCCATGTGTGGAGGTTTATGCTGGTCATTGCGTCACTTCCAGCCTTGTTCCTGTTTTTCGGCATGATCAGAATGCCCGAGAGTCCCCGCTGGCTTGTTTCTAAAGGAAGAAAAGAAGATGCTTTGCGTGTATTGAAAAAAATCAGAGACGAAAAGCGGGCAGCAGCTGAGCTGCAAGAAATCGAATTCGCTTTCAAAAAAGAAGATCAGCTTGAAAAAGCGACGTTTAAAGATCTTTCGGTCCCATGGGTGCGCCGTATTGTGTTTATTGGATTAGGGATTGCGATTGTACAGCAAATTACAGGTGTTAATTCGATTATGTATTATGGGACTGAAATTCTAAGAAATTCCGGTTTCCAAACGGAAGCCGCTTTAATCGGAAATATTGCGAATGGCGTGATTTCGGTATTGGCAACATTCGTCGGAATCTGGCTGCTGGGAAGAGTGGGGCGCCGGCCGATGCTGATGACAGGCTTGATCGGTACGACAACAGCGTTATTGCTAATCGGGATATTCTCACTTGTACTTGAAGGATCTCCGGCACTTCCATATGTAGTCCTGTCATTAACGGTCACATTCCTTGCTTTTCAGCAGGGGGCCATTTCACCAGTGACTTGGCTGATGTTATCTGAAATTTTCCCGCTTCGCCTTCGCGGACTGGGAATGGGTGTTACGGTATTCTGTCTGTGGATGGTGAATTTTGCAGTCAGTTTCACGTTTCCGATATTGCTGGCAGCCATCGGGCTGTCCACAACGTTCTTTATCTTTGTTGGATTAGGAATTTGCTCTGTTCTATTTGTGAAGAAGTTTTTACCGGAAACGAAAGGACTTTCGCTTGAGCAGCTGGAGGAAAACTTCCGCGCTTATGATCACGGCGGGGCGAAGAAGGATTCTGGGGCTGAAGTGATTGGATAATTTAAAAAAGAATCCGCACCCGAGTGCGGATTCTTTTTGGTTTCAAATTAGTTAGGTCTGACAAGGATTTTAACTTGGTTTTTCTCTTTTATAAGAGCCCCGAAGCCTTCCTCGATCAAATCATCTAGTACGATTTTTTTCGTTACGAGTTTGTCAGCTGAGAAATAGCCTTCTTTCATTAATGACAGTACAGCCGGGAAGATGTCACGGTATCCGATAATTCCTTTTACTGAACGTTCTTTGATCACGATATCGTTCGGATGGATTTCAGCACCTTTTTCCCAAATACTGACGATGACGGTTTCACCGGCGATTGTAGTGGACTGGATGGCTTGTCGTAACACCACTGGGACACCAGTGACTTCAAATGCTACGTCAACACCGCCTCCTGTACGTTCTGCAATCTCAGCGACTACATCGTCTGTTTTAGACGGATCAACGATGATCGCGCCAAGCTCCTCAGCTTTTTGCTGGCGTTCAGGAGAAAGCTCAACAGCGTAAATATCGGTTGCACCGGCAGCCTTCAGCGCTTCAATGACAAGAAGTCCGATCGGGCCGCAGCCGAATACAGCCGCTTTGTCGCCTGCTTTGAGTTTGCTTGAGCGGACAGCGTATAGAGCAACTGCAGAAGGTTCAACGAGCGCGCCTTGTTCATATGATAATTCATCAGGAAGTTTGAACAAAAGCTCTTCATCTACAGAGACGTATTCAGAGAAACCGCCGCCTCCGCCGGCTAAGCCGAGGAATCCCATTTGTTCATCAAGGTTGTAGGCGCCTTGGTGGCCGTGTGTAGCAAAAATCGGCTCGACTACGACGCGGTCTCCAACTTTATAATTTTCAACGCCTTCTCCGACTTCGACAACTTCACCGGAGAATTCATGCCCCATTGTGACAGGTGCCGTTTCATTTGTTAATGGGTGCGGTTTGTCAACCGGAATAAAGATCGGGCCGCCTAGATATTCGTGTAAATCACTTCCGCAGATGCCGCACCATTTGACTTTGATCTTTACTTTTCCCGGCTCCGTTTTTGGCTCTTCGATATGTTCAATACGGATATCCTTTTGGTTATGCCATCTTGCTGCCTTCATGGATTACCACTCCTATAACTTTTGATGTGAGTAATTCCGCACCGGTCAATATGAACTGTTCACAAAATCGCCATTTTTAAAACCAAAAAAGAAATGAAATTTTTATATAATATAATCTACGTTTTTTTGAAAAAAGAAACTTTGAAGAAAAAAGGGTCTCGCACACTCTTTTTTCTTTATATGAGAGTATCAATCGTTTACATAGCTATGAATTTGGTTTGAACAATACGGTAATGGTTCGTTCATATTGAATGCGACAACTACTCTATCAATAATTATAACGCTAATACTGCTATTATAATAGGATAATCTTCCATGGTTTATTTTAGCAGAGGTAACTTTTTTGACTTTGTAACATTACTGTAAGGATATTGAAATAAAAAATAGCTGGTTGATCGTGTATAATCTTCCTAGATGTTAACAAACAGGGGGACGAAATGTTGAAGAAAGTCATTTTAGCCGCTTTTATCTTAGTAGGAAGTACTTTGGGAGCTTTTAGTTTTTCATCAGATGCCAGTGCGAAACATGTGAACGGAAATATTACTTGGTATAATGGAGTCGGGAAAAAAGGCTCTTCAGGTAAGAAACTTGGACATTGGGATTGTGCGACCAAAATCGGATTTGACGTTCCTAGAAACGGGACAAAAATCAGAGCTTATGCAAAAGCGAAGCCTAAAAAGGTGATTACGGTTTATAAAAATGATGTTGGCAGAATGCCTAATGCAGTGCTGGATGTTAGCCCTAAAGCGTTTAAAGCGCTTGGATATCCATTAAGCAAAGGTAAAGTAGCGGGGCATTACAGCTATTAATGTACATATATAATCTGGAAAGCAAGAAGTCACATTCTTGCTTTTTCTATTGGTGGAGATAAAAGATGAAAAAAAGAATCATATTTTTGTTAGCAGTGATAATAGCGGCAGCTGCCGCGGGGGTTGCGTTTTATGTTACAAAGGATAAAGGCCATGAGAAGGCTGCTGATGTTTCAGTCAATACCGAAAGCGGTGATGAGCTGCTGGTTTCAATTACAGATACGGATCTGCTGACAAAGTATTATGAAAATGACAAGGTGATCCATGAGGAGAAGCTGACCAGCTATCCGGCATTTGCCTTGGATCAAAAACAGCAGGTGCTCTATTATACGGGCAATAATGAACAGAATGAAATGAGGCTTTTTAAATTGGATCTGAAGTCTCATAAAAAAACGATGCTTTATAAAGGCGCGGAGAGTGCGGACAGTTTATTTTTATCAAAGGACCGTTCAACCATCTATTTCCGCTTAGGAAAAGCGGACGAAAGCAATTTTCGGATCGCCGCTTTTGATCTGAAGACGAAAAAGTATAAAAATCTTTATCCTGCCGCTAATGATCAGGATGACACCGTCAGCAGCTTCTTTTATAACCAAAAAAACGATTCATTTGCATTGCTTCATTATTCTGTAGAAGAAGACTACAAGAAAACAGATGAAGCAAACGAAAAGGGCATCGACCCAGAACCGACAACGATTCATTTTGCGGAAGGCCGCCAACATAAATTTAATGAGCTGAAAAGCCTAAACCAATTTATCAGCGATATTGCTGTTTCTGATGATGATAAACGTATTTTATTCACATCATATACGCAGAAAGGAACGGAGCAAACCGCTTCTATTCAGATGCTCAATGCGGATACGAAAAAGTATGAAAGCATCATCTCAAATCAAAAATCATTTAAGCTGTTAATTGACGCACAGCCTCAGTTCTCTAAGGATGGAAAGAACATTTATTTTCTTGCCGAAGCCAAGGGGGCTAAAAAACTGAAGGATGAAACAGGGCGTGAAGCTAAGGTGCGGACGATTTATTCCTATAGCCTTGAAAATAAGACCTTCAAAAAAGTATGGGAAAATCCAAACGGCATCATCAACAGCTTTTCTGTGATTAACTAATAAAAACCACTCGGCATGAGCTGAGTGGCTTTTTTAATGGATGAGGTGCAGAGCTAATGATCCGAGCCATTTAAAGATATGAATCAGAGGCACTGACAAAAACAGAAGTTCAACATATGAGTTCATTGCAACATTCAGCTTTTTGAACGCAGCTCTTTTTTTCAAGTCTTTTTGCTGCTGGTTTGAGATCACGTTATCACTCCTCTTATATCCATATTATACCATTGAAACAAACAAAAAAGCCCTAAACGTTTACAGTTTTGGGCTTCTTTCTTCGTATTTGGCCTCTTGCAATGAGAGGCTTTTATTCTGAAATATAGAATTTTGTCTCCGTTCGGGGTTTGTTTGCTTGCAGGAGACTGCATTTGTTATAGGGAAGAACTAGCTTGTTTTCGTTTGGCTGTTGTTTTGGAGATTCACTAATGAACGGATGCCGTCGACCATTTTACTTCCGCATAAAGGGCACAATGGCGTATCACTGCTGGCGAAGTTTTTTCGGGTCCAGCCATTACAGTCTTCTTTTGTGCATTCCCAAGTACTCACATCTTCTTTTGGCAGCGGTTCTTGATTTCGTTTGTTATAGTAAGACATAAAGTCACTTCTTCCCTCATGTATTTTACTGCACACTTCTTATTGTCTCATACTTTTCCCTAATCTCCTAATTCCTTTTTCTTTATGACTTTCCAATAACCCCATCTAAAAAGGATAGGAGTGTGCTGTTAAAAGCATCTGGCTCTTCTAAAAACGGGCAATGGCTGCTTTTAGGAAAGGTAACGAGTGTCGCGTTTGGAATATTGCTGCGCAAGTGTTCCCCAGCTGCTGTAGAGAAAAATTTCTTGTCTTCCCCGAAGCACAGCAATGTCGGCACATTGATGTTTTGGAGGGTGCCCCGGTAATCAGCGGCCGTTTGGTTAAATAAAATCGTGCTAGAAATGGCAGCCGGCTGTTTGAGGATTTCTGCCAGCATCCATTCTGTTTCGGTCTCGGCAGGCGGTTCTGCGAACATATTCTGGATGAAGCTTTCGTAGAAAGGCAGCGGGTCAGTTTGAATGGCGTGCATCGCTGTTTTTAAGCCGTCAAAATCAAATGGACCATGTTCCCAGCCCTCCCATTGATAGTCCGAAGCGGATTGATCGATGATCACAGCGGCTTGAATGTTATCATTCCCAAACTGATTGAGATAATCCCATACGACAAAAGCACCCATTGACCAGCCGGCAAGAACGACATGATCAAGCTCCATTGCATTTAGAAATTCCCTTATGTCACGGGCATATTGGGAAATGGTGTGGCCGTGAAGCACTTTGTCAGATTCGCCGTGTCCTCTAAGATCAAGACGAATACATTGATAATTGGCAGAAAGCGCCGAAAATTGTTTGTGGAAAAATTGTCCGCTCATCAGCACCCCATGTATAAACAGGATCGGCGTCCCGCTCCCGTGTGTTTCATAGTAAAGGCGTGTCTGATCTTCTAATGTGATGTATGGCATGTTTCTCCTCCTTTAGTTTCCATCATGAGTATGGCTGGCTGCTGTTGAGCTGATGATGGCAGCTGTCGCGGCTGCCTGCTGCGCTTGAATGACTGTTTCGATAGCGGTGTATAGTCCTGATTCCATCAGCAGATTTTTCTCCATATGCTCACTGAGATAGAGGCTGACAGCAATTTTAAAATTCATTTCCTTTTGCCATTTAAAAGCTTTTTCCTGGTTTAATTCGTCAGTGATGCACAAAACCGTTTTGATATCTGGCTCTTCCAGAAATGTGAGGAGAGCAAGGTCTGGATAATGATAATCCTTTGGTTTTTTGACAGATTCAGTGATCGATTGATATATCTGTTTGCAAGCGGAAACAAGCATTTCGGGCTCTTTTTCACTTTGCAAGGCCAGAATATGGCTGACCTGATGTAAGTACTGTCCTTTTTTAAAGCCGTTGGCTGCCAGCAGCTGATAGCATGTTTCCGCCTTCTGTAGCGCCTGCAAACCTTTTCCGTTTTCTCCAAGCAGTACGGCAAGCGGAACATTCTGAGTTGAAGTGAGGAAATAATGATTTTTCTTCATCTGCTGATAAACAGCTAGCCCCAAGTTCATCTGTTCTTTTTGGTTTGTCGTTTCAGATTTGCCGGTGAGCAAGATCAGAGCGGAAAGGTATGTGAACATATCCCGCTTATATCCTAGCTTCACCATTTCATTGTATACATCGATGAAAGTATGAAATGTTTGTTTTGCCTCATGCTGAAAATGAATGTCCAGAATAGATGCAACAGTAAAGCGGTGGTGTGAATTGAGTGTTGAGAAGCTGCCGATGTTTGATTTGATATAGCTGCTCAAATCATAAAAGCGCTGAAAATCAAACTCTCTTTTATTCACAATATATGCAGAAGAAATGAGCATTAATATCTGATCGTGTGAAACTTTCCATTTTAATTTTGATTTTAATTCAGCATAAATGGAAATGTATTGCTTTGTTTTTTCATGTAGATCGTGTGTGAGCATAAAAAGCAGCTCCTTTTTGTTGTTTTTACGTAATACGATAAATAGGGCCAAAGGTTTCATAAAGAAAAAACTTGCCTGCTAGAGGCAAGTTTGTCGGGTTATTTATGGGGATCAGTTATATCCATCGGTCTCATCATGTCATAGTCTTCATGCTCTAGAATATGGCAATGCCATACGTATCGTCCGCTGTACGGACCGAATGTCGCCGCGATTCTCAGGACTTCACCTGCATGCGCTTGAATGGTGTCTTTCCAGCCCTTTTCACTTGGCGGCGGCGGGACAGCCGGACCGGTATAGGACAATTCCCCGCTTTCTTGATAACGGGCGATATCAAACGGCCGCCGGTCTAATACACGGAAGGAGACTAGATGCAGGTGGATCGGATGTGTTCCGCGTGTCGGGTTGATAATGGACCATATTTCAGTTGTGCCGACTTTTGGTGTTTCTGTGACGGGATCGTGCCAGCGTTTGTTATTAAGCAGAAGGACGGGTCTGCCGTATTCGTCCTGGGTGCCTGCCAGTTTTAACGTTCTGATGTTTTGTATTCTTTCATGCTGTACCGAAGGGTATGAGGCGAGGTACTTCGGCTTTCTGCTTTCGTCTTTTTGTGCCAATGGTTTTGTGACTCTGAATTGCATGATATTCGCATCTGTTTCAGGATTGACGTCACCGCCGCAGCCCGCGCTGTTTGCCAAAATGATCGATTCTCCTTCATATGCTGTGAAGTCAATGATGATATCGTAACGTTCAGCAGGCGCAAGGCTGAAAGAATTCAGTTTAACAGATCGCGGCAGGAGCCCTCCATCTGAACCAATCTGAATAAACTCTCCGCCATTATCGAGTGACAGGTTATAGGTTCTTGTATTGGAGGCGTTGATGACTCGGAATCGGTATTTCCTCGGCTCGACCTCCAAGTATGGCCATACCTTCCCGTTGACGAGTATGGTTTCTCCGCAAAAAGCCGGAACGATTGAAGGGTTAGGCAGTGATGGAGAAGGGTTTTCCGGTGCGCTCGGATAAAACAAAGAACCGTCCTCATTGATCGTGCGGTCTGTGATAAGAAGCGGCACATCGTATTCGTCTGAAGGCAGTTTTAAGCGTTTTTCCTTTGGGTCATGAATGATATAAGCACCGACAAGTCCAGCATAGACATTTAGCCTGGTGAGCGCCATGGCGTGATCGTGATACCACAATATAGCCCCGCGCTGCTGGTTTGGATAATGATAAACCTCTCTTTTGAAATAAGGTCCTGTTTGTTCAAAGTCTTTGGAAAACCAAGCCTCCGGATACCCGTCACTATCATCTGGCGTGACGCCGCCGTGTAAATGAACAACAGTCTTTACCTCGGGCTCTTCATGCTGGCTGTCACTGTGATGAATGGTGTGATCAATTGGAAGGAAATGTGTGGAAGGAAGGTTATTCATCCATTTTACATATACGTTTTCATTTCTTTTAACCTCAATGGTCGGCCCCGGAAATAAGCCGTTGTAGCCCCACAGGCGGGTTGGAGGGAGATCGCGATGGAGCTGATGAGTGCATTCCTCCATGGTGACTTCGTAGTATGTTTTTTCTTTTGATTGCTGTACTGGCTTTAGTGTATCTGGGATTGGGAGAGCATCCACAAATTTTTCAAGTGTCATTTTCATCTGTCCTTATCTAAATTTTCCAAATTGGTATTATAGTTAATGACAATAAGGACGTGATGGTTACAAAAAATCTTCGTGCTGCAGCCCGCCCGAAGAAGAAAATAACAAAATCCTAAACGGCAGGCCGTTTAGGATTTGATCAGCATTAAGGCAGGATATCGGGCTGCTGCTGTGTGACTGGGTTGGCAGCCGCTTTCTCGCTCACCTTGCGTTTTCTGAACACAAGGTAAGAAATCAAAACGATTCCCGTAATGACGCCTGTCAGCAGCAGCTCGTCTCTCATGGAATCAATAAACGCCATGGACACTAAAATTCCGCAAATGGCGATGATGGTCAAGTAGGTTAGGAAAGGGAAGAGCCACATTTTGATCTTCAATGCTTCCGGGTTTGTTTTTTCGAGTTTTTTCCGCATTTTCAGCTGGGAAACAGCGATGACAAGATAGACGAGTAAAGCGATTGCGCCTGATGAGTTGACTAAGAATAAAAAGACGGTATCCGGTGAAAAATAGTTCATTACGACCGCGATATAAGAGAAAAATGTCCCGGCCACAATGGCTTGTACGGGAACGCCTTTTTTGCTCAATTTCATAAAACGGCGCGGCGCTTCGTTTCTTTCTGCAAGAGAATACAGCATTCTGGATGTGGTGTACAAACCTGAATTCAGGCAAGAGAGTACAGCTGTGAGGACGATAAAGTTCATAATCTGTGCGGCTGCCGGCACTCCTATATGCTCAAGTACAGCGACGAAAGGGCTTTCTAAAATATTTGCTGAATTCCATGGCAAAAGCGCCACGACAATGGCGATTGAGCCCACGTAAAAGACGATGATGCGCCATACAACGGATCTGGTGGCTTTTGTCACAGATTCGATCGGGTTGGATGTTTCCCCTGCTGCAATGGCAACGATTTCAGTTCCCATAAAAGAGAAGATGACAACGACAATGCCGAGCAATACGGAGCTGATGCCTTCCGGGAAAAATCCGCCTTTGCCTGTAAGATTCGATAAACCGACTGGCTCACTGCCCGGTGCAAAGCCAAAAATAAAGGCGAAACCAACGATTAGAAAAGCAATGATAGTCACAACTTTAATGAGGGAGAACCAATATTCAAACTCACCGAAAGACTTAACGGAGTAGACGTTTGTCAGGGTGAGCACAATGGTCAAGATCAAACTTGTCAGCCACAGCGGGATATCATGGAACCAGTATTGAATAATGCCAGCACCGGCAATGGCTTCGATCGCGATGACGATCACCCAGAAAAACCAGTACAGCCAGCCGATTGTAAATCCTGCCCACGGTCCGATGGCGTCATGAGCGTATTGAGAAAACGATCCGCTCGTCGGGTTTACGGCAGACATCTCACCGAGCATTCTCATAATAAAAATCACCAATAATCCGGCTAACGCGTAAGAAACAATGGCACCCGGACCAGTCGAGTGAATCACTGAACCGCTGCCTACAAACAGGCCGGCTCCGATTACACCGGCAATCGAAATCATTGTCATATGGCGGGTCTTTAATTCCTTTTTTAATCCTGATTGAGATTGGTTCATAAGTTACCTCCTTTTAAAATGCAATCATTACTGAATATTATGATAATTGAAACTCTATCATAAATATACAGTTTGTCGAAAATTCATGTGAGAAAATATAACGTTTTATTTCAAATTTGTAGTGTTTTGTTTGCGCTTTCATCGAATGCGTGGAAAAAATGTTTCGTTTTTTATTCGCTGTGTGATTTTGCGTAATATTTACAATTCGATAGAATGCGAGAAGCACTGGTGTCATTGGGTTTGATGGGCTTTTTGGCGGAGCAAATAAATTGGATGAGAGAAAAAGTGTTCCATCATCACTATTTTTCTGTGGCGGGTGAATCATGTTTCTGTAGACCCACTGCGGTTCAGCTTTGTAAGATAATAATAGGAAAATGTGAGCGGGGAGGAGGTTTTGTATGGAGAGATATGATGAACTGAAAAAGGGAGAATCCGGGGCGCTGGTCAGCATTGCCGCGTATCTTGTTCTTTCCGCAATTAAACTGATCATCGGTTATCTTTTTCACTCGGAAGCACTTACGGCAGACGGGTTAAATAACACAACTGACATTATTGCTTCTGTTGCTGTGCTGATTGGCCTGCGCATCTCTCAAAAGCCTCCTGACGAAGATCATCCATACGGCCACTTTCGAGCGGAAACGATTGCATCGCTTATAGCATCGTTTATTATGATGGTTGTCGGACTGCAAGTGCTGTTCAGCGCCGGAGAATCTATTTTTTCTGCTAAACAAGAGACGCCAGATATGATTGCGGCTTGGACGGCAGCGGGCGGGGCAGTCCTGATGCTGATCGTTTATCGGTACAATAAAAGGCTGGCCAAAAAGGTGAAGAGCCAGGCGCTCCTTGCTGCGGCTGCTGATAATAAATCAGACGCATTCGTCAGTATCGGCACATTTATCGGCATTGTGGCTGCTCAATTCCATCTTGCTTGGATTGATACGGTCACTGCGTTTGTGATCGGTCTGCTTATTTGCAAGACCGCATGGGATATTTTTAAAGAGTCATCTCACTCTTTGACAGATGGATTCGACATAAAGGACATTTCCGCTTATAAACAGACAATCGAAAAAATCTCCGGTGTGAGCCGTTTAAAAGACATAAAAGCAAGATACTTGGGCAGTACGGTTCATGTTGATGTGGTGGTTGAGGTATCGGCAGATTTAAATATTACGGAAAGCCACGATATAGCCAATGAAATTGAGCGGAGAATGAAGGAGGAGCATGCGATTGATTATTCGCATGTTCATATGGAGCCTTTAGAACACAAATAATTGAGCTTCCTGCCACAGGAAGCTTTTTTTGTGTGTTTTGGCCAGCTTTATTGGAAACAATTTGCTAGAATCGTTTTTTTATACAGATTGCTTTTTGTGGTAAAGTTAGGTTACATTATGATGAATTTTGTAGATGACTAGGAGGAAAAGAATGGCATATCAAGAAGACCTGCATCCTTTGCTGGGGAAAGCAGTTGAACATATTAATAGAGTAATGGTTGGAAAACGAGACATCGCCATACTCAGCTTAGCAGCCCTTCTTGCCAAAGGGCATGTGCTGCTTGAGGATGTACCCGGAGTCGGAAAAACGATGATGGTTCGCGCGCTGGCAAAGTCAATCGGCGCCGATTTCAAAAGAATCCAATTCACTCCGGATTTGCTGCCATCTGATGTAACAGGGGTATCTATCTATAATGCGAAAACGATGGAATTTGAATATCGTCCCGGCCCGATTATGGGAAATATCGTGCTGGCCGATGAAATCAACCGTACCTCTCCGAAGACACAGTCGGCTTTGCTCGAAGCGATGGAAGAGGGAAGCGTCACGGTAGATGGCCATACGATGCAGCTTGCCGCTCCGTTTTTTGTGATGGCAACGCAAAACCCGGTCGAATATGAAGGAACCTATCCTTTGCCGGAAGCCCAGCTTGACCGTTTTTTATTCAAACTTCGGATGGGTTATCCGTCCTTTAATGAAGAGCTTGACGTCTTATCTCTTCAGGAAAAAAGCCATCCGATTGAGACACTTGAGCCGGTTATTGCAAAAGAAGACTTCATCCGTTTACAGCGGGAAGTGCAAAATGTCCGTGTTGATGACAGTATTAAGGAATATATCGTTGAAATCGTGCAGAAAACGAGACAGCATCCTTCTGTTCAATTAGGCGTCAGTCCGCGTGGCTCAATCGCCCTCATGAAAGCGGCACAGGCATACGCGCTGCTGCATCATCGCGACTATGTCATCCCGGATGATATTCAATATTTAGTTCCTTTCACGCTGCCGCACCGGATGATGCTTCATCCTGAGGCAAAATTTGAAGGGATTCAGGCAGAAGCGATCGTAAGGGAGATCATGTCAGCTGTGAAGGTGCCGGTTCAAAGGTCGTCGGTCCGCTGATGAATAAGAAATGGCAATGGCTCGTATATGGTTGGAAGCTGATTATATTAACTTTATTGACGGCTGCTGTTTTTTCTTATGCGATGTTTCAGGGCGGCTTTGTCAGCTGGTTTTTGTTTTACGCGTTTCTCCCTTTTGTCTTGTATGCCGGGCTGCTGGCCTTGTATCCGCTCCGTTCTTTTCAGGCTTCACGGCAAATGGATAAAACACAATCGCATGCCGGGGACAGGCTGGGCGTAACGGTTACGCTGAGAAGGAAGCTGCCGTTTCCCCTGATGTATATGGTAATTGAAGATTGCCTGCCAGAAGGAATTGAGTCCTTCAACCGAGACGAAACCGCGGCCAAACGGCTCGTTTTTCCTTGGTTTAAACGGAGCATGACGATGTCCTATGAATTAGCTCGGATACCGCGCGGAGAGCATCACTTTCATTCTGTCAGGGTGCGAACCGGGGATGTTCTTGGCTTGATTGAAAAAACAGCATTTTTTGAGCTGGATGATACCCTGTTTGTTTATCCATTCTTTCAGCGTTTTTCCTATCAGGTGAATGAGAGGCATCAGGAAGACGGTGTAAGCGGTTCTTCTCCTATTCATCAGCACCATTCCTCAGTCGCAGCAAGTGTGCGGAATTATCAGCCGGGAGACCGGTTTGCTGCGTTAGATTGGAAGACCTCTGCACGGCGGAGCCAGCTGATGACGAAGGAATTTGAGCCTTCTCGCAGCAAAAATCTGTTTCTGCTGATGGACCGTTTTTCCTCAGACGCATTCGAAGAGGTCGTTTCAGTGACAGCTTCGATTCTTCATTCTGTTTTAAAAAACGGCGCGGGTGCTGGTCTGGCTTCCATCGGGAAGGAAAAAAACATTTTCCCTATTCAGGAAGGGGATCAGCATTTTAAGCACATGCTTCGGCATTTAGCCATCGCTCATTGTGATGCGGCAGACCCGATAAGCCGATATGCACGGGAAGAGCTGGGAAAGCCATCTGTTCGCCAAGCTGATCAAGTTGTTGTCACGGGACAGTTAACGGAAGATATGCTGCACCTCGCAGAAATAGGAGGCGGCCGGGTTACGGTGATACTGGCAAAAGAGAAAGATGCTGAGCTCTCTCAAGCTGAAAATGTCATGATTGAACGCATGATGAAACGCCAAATCAGAGTTCGGGTCATGAGGGGCGGGCGAGTTTCGCGTGTTGTTTAGAAAGAGAGGTGACTGGTTCACATGCCGCACGATGATCACAAGGGAAGCCGTTTGAGCTTGCTGTTATTTTATTTTCTGGCTTTTTTATTGCTGTGGGAGTGGCTCAGGCCGCTTGACAGTTTTAATGAAACGAAACATACAGGCTTTTTTAGTGTCTTTATCGGTTTGACGTTTCTGCTGACTTTTTTCAGGATGAGGTGGTTTGTCACCGTTCCTTTTTGTGTCATATTTACATTGATCTCGATACACATCCTGTTTTATCAAGGATCTATATTCGACTTGAGCTGGGTCAGCTCTTTTTTGCAGGATGTCTATCTGAATATCACGCTGATTCAATCTGGGCAATGGAATGACATGATTCCTTCATTTCGGACCCTGCTGTTTTTTGTGCTGCTGTGGCTGCTGGTCTATCTCCTGCATTATTGGGTGATTTACCAGAGAAGAATTTTGTTTTTCTTTATGATGACAGTAGCGTATATTACGATTCTTGATACCTTTACGCCATATGATGCTACTTTTGCCGTCATCCGTATCGTGCTGATCGGCTTCTTTATGCTGGGCCTTTTATACTTGGAGCGCATTAAGCTGATGGAAAGAATCACACTGCCAAAAACATCTGTCCTGAAATGGTTTCTTCCTTTATCTGTATTGGTTTTGGCTGCAACGGGATTCGGACTCGCCGCTCCAAAATCAGATCCAGCCTGGCCTGATCCGGTGCCTTTTCTTAAAAAAATCACTCATCAAGACCGCGTGTCTGCAGGGGAAAGCAAAATCGGATACGGGAATCATGATGAATCACTCGGCGGCCCGTTCCAGCAGGATGCTACACCTGTTTTTACATGGCAGGGAAAAGAGCGTACGTATTTCCGTGTGGAAACGAAGGATACGTATACCGGGAAAGGCTGGATTGAAACAGACACAGGCATGTCGTATCAGCTTAGCAATGGAAAAGTTGAAAATCTGTGGTTTGACCATAAGGTTGCGACAGAGCGCCGCACCGTCCGTGTAAAAGTCGATAAGCACTACGGGTATAACCATCTGATGTATCCGATTGGTGCGGAAATCATTCAGCCAAAGCAGGCTGTCTCACTTGAAATGAACGGCAACACGGAGCAAATTTCTCCGATCAGTGAACAAGCCGGTGAAATCAGAAATATGGGGAATTATACTGTAACGTACAATTCCCCGGTCTATAAGCTGGATGAACTGAGAAAGGTAAAAGTGAGAAAAAACAGTGAGGAGTACACATTCAGCGATCGCTACATGCAGCTTCCAGATTCACTGCCAGAGCGGGTGAGAACCCTTGCGATCAAACTGACTCAGGATCACGACAATATGTTTGATAAGGTGAAAGCGGTTGAGGACTATTTAGGGTCAAATGCGTTCACATATGAAACAGAAAACGTGACCATTCCTAAGAATGATGAAGATTATGTCGATCAATTTCTCTTTGAAACGAAAATGGGTTATTGTGATAACTTTTCTTCCGCCATGGTGGTGCTCTTGCGCTCGGCCGGGATTCCGGCCCGCTGGGTAAAGGGTTATACGTCCGGCGAATACAAAGAAGCAGGAAACAAAAATGGCAACATCTACGAAGTGACAAATAACAATGCCCATTCCTGGGTAGAGGTGTATTTCCCGGAACAGGGCTGGGTTACATTTGAGCCGACTAAAGGGTTTACAAATCCGGCTGAATTTACTTCTTCTGACACAAAGGACTCCGGCAGCGATAACAGCAGCTCGCCGAAGAAAGCAAAACAGAAAGAAGAGAAAAAACAGCCGCAAAAAGAGGAAAAACAAAAGGAAAAGCGGGACCCAGCTGTTTCTAAAAAGCCGTCCGCTTCGCATACCAATGCCGGTGCGGGCTTGTATGCAGCGCTTGCGGTTCTTGCAGTCCTCCTGGTGGCAGCTGTATTGCTGTATGTTTTCCGCTCGTTATGGATTCCTGTTTTCGCCGTGAGGAAATTGAAGCGGCGCAGCGATCAGCACGCGTTTTTTGAGGCATATGCCGCGCTGCTGAAACAACTGAAGAGAAAAGGACTGCCGAAACGAGACAGTGAAACGCTGCGTGATTATGCAAAACGAATCGATGAAAAATACGACATAGAAGACATGTCAAAGCTGACATTAAGCTATGAAAGGGCGCTTTACAGAAATGAAGATTCTTCGGCGCTATGGAATGATTCGAGAGAGTTATGGGAAAATTTAATTAAAAGAAGATGGTCTTGACCACTTATCGACGTGTTGTTAGAATTAGTGAATATTATCGGAGTCTGGGAGCGAGTTGGCCTGACTCCGGCAAACGGCCTTGCCAAAGAGGGCGGAGCGAGCTTCATATCTGTCCTCGTTTTTTTCTGTGTCAAAAAACTTAGAGGAGATTAGGTGACAACCATGACAAAGTTAGTGAATGAAATGATTCTTGTCCTTGATTTCGGCAGTCAGTATAACCAGCTGATTACACGCCGTATCCGTGAATTCGGTGTATACAGCGAGCTGCATCCACATACATTGACGGCTGAAGAAATTAAAAAAATGAATCCAAAAGGAATTATTTTATCCGGCGGTCCAAACAGTGTGTATGATGAAAATTCTTTCCGCTGTGACGAGAAAATCTTCGAGCTTGATATTCCTGTTTTGGGAATTTGCTACGGCATGCAGCTGATGACTCATTACCTTGGCGGTAAAGTTGAAGCGGCAAGCCAGCGTGAATACGGAAAAGCAAACATCCACATCGAAGGCACACCTGATTTGTTCAGAGATCTTCCGAATGAACAAGTGGTTTGGATGAGCCACGGCGATTTGGTTGTAGAAGTTCCTGAAGGCTTCACTGTTGACGCGACAAGCCATCACTGCCCGAACTCAGCAATGAGCAAAGCAGACAAAAAATGGTACGGCGTTCAGTTCCACCCGGAAGTGCGCCACTCCGAATACGGCAATGATCTTCTGAAAAACTTTGTATTCGGTGTTTGCGAATGCGAAGGCGAATGGTCAATGGAGAACTTTATCGAAATCGAAATGCAAAAAATCCGTGAAACGGTCGGAGACAAACAGGTTCTTTGCGCGCTAAGCGGCGGCGTTGATTCCTCTGTTGTTGCTGTTTTGATTCATAAAGCGATCGGCGACCAGCTGACTTGTATCTTTGTAGACCATGGTCTTCTCCGTAAAGGCGAAGCTGAGGGTGTTATGAAAACATTCAGCGAAGGCTTTAACATGAACGTGATTAAAGTAGACGCACAAGATCGATTCTTAGATAAACTAAAAGGCGTTTCTGATCCTGAGCAAAAACGCAAAATCATCGGTAATGAATTCATTTACGTATTCGATGATGAAGCGGACAAGCTCAAAGGCATCGACTACCTTGCACAAGGTACGCTTTACACAGATATCATCGAGAGCGGTACAGCAACGGCACAAACGATCAAATCTCACCACAATGTCGGCGGACTTCCTGAAGACATGCAGTTTGAGCTGATCGAGCCGTTAAACACGCTTTTCAAAGACGAAGTGCGCGCGCTTGGCACAGAGCTCGGCATTCCGGATGAAATCGTATGGCGTCAGCCGTTCCCAGGACCGGGACTCGGAATCCGTGTTCTTGGCGAAGTAACAGAAGAAAAACTTGAAATCGTTCGTGAATCAGATGCAATCTTGCGTGAGGAAATTGCAAATCACGGCTTAGAGCGTGATATCTGGCAATACTTCACTGTTCTACCTGACATCCGCAGCGTTGGTGTTATGGGTGACGCAAGAACATATGATTACACAATCGGAATCCGCGCCGTTACATCAATCGACGGCATGACATCTGACTGGGCGCGTATCCCGTGGGATGTGCTTGAAGTCATTTCGACACGTATCGTAAACGAAGTGAAGCACATTAACCGCGTGGTGTACGATATTACAAGTAAGCCGCCTGCGACGATTGAGTGGGAATAAGAATCAATTAATGGAAACCATCTTTTTGGCAATTTTGCCGGGAAGATGGTTTTATTTGTTTATTACGAACAAAATCCGATTTTGTGTGACTATTGTTCGCTTTTTGTATTGTTTTTTCAAAATGAAGTTGGTACAATAGACACAGAAATCAAATAAGATGAATTCGTATAATCGCGGGAATATGGCTCGCAAGTCTCTACCAAGCTACCGTAAATGGCTTGACTACGTAAACATTTCTTTCGTTTGATATAAATAAAACACGTTTATTTATTCGAACTGAAATCCGTCTGTAGTCAAGCGTCCCAAAATGTATTGGGGCGTTTTTTATTTGGCGTTTTCAGGACAGAATAAATAGCAAAGAGTGAAGGGAGTCAAATAGCTTGAAAACGTTTTTTCAGTTTGATGAGCTGGGCACCAGCTATCGCAATGAAATCATTGGCGGATTAACGACTTTTTTATCTATGGCATATATTTTGTTCGTCAATCCGATTACGCTTGCTTTGGACAGCGTGAAAGATTTTCCGGAGGCGCTGAGAATTGACCAGGGTGCGGTCTTTACGGCGACAGCGCTGGCGTCTGCAGCAGGCTGTATCTTAATGGGATTAATAGCGAGATATCCGATTGCCATTGCGCCGGGTATGGGGCTGAACGCGTTTTTTGCGTTTTCTGTTGTCCTTGGTATGGGTATTTCATGGCAGGCAGCTTTGTCCGGTGTTTTTATTTCAGGTCTTATTTTCGTTGCTCTTTCTTTAACAGGTTTTCGTGAAAAAATCATCAACGCCATTCCGCCTGAGCTGAAATTGGCAGTCGGTGCGGGGATCGGCCTGTTTATTACATTCGTTGGTTTGCAAGGCTCAGGAATCATTACTGCAAATCCTTCTACGCTCGTCACGATCGGAAACATTCACAGCGGTCCTGTGCTGTTAACGATTTTCGGTGTGATTGTCACGGTTATTTTAATGGTGCTTCGCGTGAACGCAGGCGTGTTTATCGGGATGCTATTAACAGCGGTAGCCGGCATGATTTTCGGTTTGGTTCCGGTTCCGACTCAAATTATCGGCAGTGTGCCAAGCCTTGCGCCGACTTTCGGACAAGCGTGGATACACCTCCCGGATATTTTCTCTGTACAAATGCTGATCGTTATTTTAACATTCTTGTTTGTCGGATTTTTTGATACAGCTGGTACACTTGTTGCTGTGGCAACACAAGCTGGTTTAATGAAGGAAAACAAATTGCCGCGTGCGGGCCGTGCGCTTTTAGCTGATTCATCTTCTATTGTGATCGGTGCCGTGCTTGGTACGTCTACAACAACTTCTTACGTGGAATCAAGCTCAGGTGTCGCTGCGGGTGCCCGTTCAGGATTTGCCGCAATTGTAACAGGGATTCTCTTTTTACTGGCTACGTTTTTCTCTCCGCTTCTATCAGTCGTTACGTCAAATGTAACAGCGCCGGCGCTTATTATCGTTGGTGCATTGATGGTGGCGCCGCTTGGCAAAATCGCTTGGGATAAGTTCGAAGTGGCCGTTCCTGCTTTCCTTACCATGATCATGATGCCGTTAACGTACAGCATCGCGACTGGTATTGCCATCGGATTTATTTTCTATCCGATTACAATGGTGTGCAAAGGAAAAGCAAAAGAGGTTCACCCAATCATGTACGGGCTGTTTGTCGTATTTATCCTGTACTTTATCTTCTTAAAATAAGAATTGAAAAACCAGCTGCACCGGCAGCTGGTTTTTTTGTTGCAAAAGATAAAACCATTTCATACGATATACCGTCATGTAGATGTGCCGCCATGCTTTACTTAAATGGAAATTTTACTTAAATGGAAATGACTTGACTGTTCAGGAAGGCTTCGGTACCTTATATAAGTGTTTTATTTTCTTGCTGAATGGTATTCCGCCGTATTTTTTTGATAGGAGTTGCTGACATGACGGAAGAAAGAAAAGAAACGTTTGAAGAAGAAATTAACCAGAGTGAAAGAATAGATGCAGATGAAGAACCGCTATCGAGAATGTCCAGAAAGGCGAGCCGGCAAAGCAAGCAGAAGCAAAAACAAAAGCAGAAACCGCGCCAGGAACGCGGTGAATCAACTGTTAAAGACAAGCTTGCGTCTGTTTGGGCAGCCATCAACAGATATTGCGGTTTTGCGTTCTCGATTTTAAAATCTCCGGCGAAAACTGTCGTAACGGATGGTTTTTCTCATTATAAGTACGGTCTGATTTCAATGCTTATATTCAGTATCATTTTTTCAATTGGGAATTGGTTTCAGTTAAAGGCAAGCTGGAATCGGCCGCTCGGTTTCGGAGAACGCCATCATGCTTTCTATGACGGGTTTTTAGTTGTTCTTGTGTATTTGCTGATCTTTTTCGCGGTAATGGTCTTTGCTATATGGGCTGTCTCCCGCTATATGATGAAGCAGAAGGTGACGTTCAGAGAAGCGGCTGCCGTATTGGGTTCATTGCTTGTACCCGTAATTGCTGTTTCAATCCTTTGGCTGATCTTTGCGATCGTAAATATCCCAATGCTGACAGTACTGTTTACGGTGCTGATCTTGTTTTCCATCTTTTTTATCATCGCGCTGTATGTACAGCGTGTGTACCAGGCGGCACAAGATGCACCAATTGATTATATCTATTGTGTATTTGCAGTGGTTGCGATAGCGCTGCTGTTTACGGCAGTGACTTGGCCTTTTATTTCGGAATATTTTACGGCGTCGCTGATTCCGCTTTAATGAAAAAACCGGCTAATCCTAGCCGGTTTTTTTATGTCACACTTTTTACAAATATATCTAAAAAACATAGTTGATTTGTAGGATTAACCCGTGTATGATGGGGAAAATGCTGAAAACGTCCAGCGCAAAAACCTTTATGTTTAAGGAGGATGATGGACATGGCTGATGTGCTTCGCCGAGCAATTAATCAAAAGAAGCAATTTTTAAAAACCAAATTACTGCTCTCGGAATTTTATCAAGGAAGAGGGGAACAGCTTGCTGACTACACGCTGAGTGAGCTTGAGAAAGAATACAAGTCCCTTCAGAAAATGAAAAAAGAGATCTGACAATAGATATAAAGAGGTGAGTCTGCTGAAAAGCGGGCTTTTTTGTTTTGATTTTGAAAAGGCGAGAAAGAGGGTAAACTACTACTGTTCAACTCATAAAAGCATGTCGAAATATTTTGCTTAAGCTTACGGGCGAAGCTGATTGTAAACGGCTCATTTCTCTAGTAGAATATGAATGCTTTGTGCAAGCTGAAGAGTAGGGGGATGAATAAAATGATGCAAACCATCTTATCAAATGGGATAGCCATGGTTCTCATAATTCTCATTATTAATATTGTCTATGTGTCATTTTTTACGATAAGAATGATTTTAACGCTGAAAGGACAGCGTTATTTAGCGGCCGGCATCAGTACGATTGAAATACTGGTTTATGTGACAGGGCTGAGTCTGGTGCTCGATAACTTAGACCAGATTCAAAATGTGATCGCGTACGCGCTCGGTTACGGTCTTGGCGTAATTGTCGGCATGAAAATAGAAGAAAAATTGGCGCTTGGCTATATTATGGTCAATGTGATTACGAAGGAGCTCGATCTTGATCTTCCGAAGCAGCTCCGTGAAAAAGGCTACGGCGTGACAAATTGGGTGGCAGGCGGGCTTGAAGGCGACCGCACAGCCCTTCAGATCCTGACGCCGAGAAAATATGAACTCCAGCTATATGATACGATTAAAACACTTGATTCAAAAGCCTTTATTATTGCGTACGAACCAAAAACAATCCACGGCGGCTTCTGGGTCAAAGCGGTGAAGAAGAGGAGAATTAAAGAATAATGGCAAAGCCGAAGAAGAAAAAGTTTGAAGTGACAGAGCAGCAAACGATTGATGCGGTGCTTCAGCAAATGAAAGAAGAAGGATATCTGCCTGTAAGGCGAATGGAAGAGCCTATTTTTATGGAAAAAAAGGAAAATGGGTCAATTCAGATCGTTCCGTGCGGGAAAAAAATCGTATTTGAAGGGAAATTGATCTAAAACACGAACATTAGTAGAATGAATTTTTGTATCGTTCGATAATATCGTTGACATTATCCATGTCCGTTGTTAAGATAAACATGAAATCAAAACACGACCTCATATAATCTTGGGAATATGGCCCATAAGTTTCTACCCGGCAACCGTAAATTGCCGGACTATGCAGGAAAGTGATCGATAAAACTGACATGGATATATCGCAGAAGCGAACGACTGACGATACATGTACCATGCCCGGTTTGTATTGCTTCCTCATAAGTGCAATGCAGAGCGGGTATTTTTTATTTTCTGAAAACAAAAGCATTAGAAGGTGGGGAACAGAATGCAGCCGCTAGTAGGAATCATCATGGGAAGCACTTCCGATTGGGAGACAATGAAACACGCATGCGACATACTTGACGAACTCAATGTTCCGTACGAAAAAAAGGTCGTTTCCGCTCACCGGACGCCTGATTTCATGTTTGAATATGCTGAAACTGCTAGAGAAAGAGGCATCAAGGTGATTATTGCCGGTGCCGGAGGAGCAGCGCATCTGCCAGGGATGACGGCTGCGAAAACAACACTGCCAGTCATTGGAGTTCCGGTTCAGTCCAAGGCGCTGAACGGAATGGATTCACTTCTTTCCATCGTCCAAATGCCTGGAGGCGTGCCTGTTGCGACAACATCCATCGGCAAAGCGGGTGCTGTGAACGCAGGCCTGTTAGCGGCGCAAATTTTGTCAGCATTTGACGAAGACCTTGCCCGTAAGCTGGATGAGAGAAGAGAAAATACAAAACAGACAGTGTTAGAAAGCAGTGATCAGCTTGTCTAAACAAATCATCTATCCGGGAGCTGTAATCGGCATTATCGGCGGCGGCCAGCTTGGGAAAATGATGGCTGTGTCCGCCAAACAAATGGGGTATAAAGTCGCGGTCGTTGATCCGGTGAAAGATTCGCCGTGCGGGCAGGTTGCGGATGTCGAAATTACCGCTCATTATAATGACCGTGAAGCGATTCGAAAATTGGCTGAAATCAGCGATATCATCACATATGAGTTTGAAAACATCGACTATGATGCGCTGCATTGGCTAAAAGATCATGCGTATCTCCCGCAAGGAAGTGAGCTGCTGCTCATTACCCAAAACCGTGAAACAGAGAAAAAAGCAATTCAATCCGCGGGCTGTGAAGTCGCACCGTACAGCATCGTCAAAACAAAGAATGAATTGAAACAGGCGGTACAGGAGCTCGGGTTACCCGCAGTTCTGAAGACATGTCGCGGCGGGTACGACGGCAAAGGCCAATTTGTGATAAAAGAAGAGGCGCAAATGGAGCAGGCAGCCGCTCTGTTAGAACACGGAACTTGCATTCTTGAAAGCTGGGTTTCTTTTAAAATGGAACTGTCGGTGATCGTCGTTAGATCGGTAAACGGTGAAATTTCAACATTTCCGACAGCTGAAAACATTCACCACAACAATATTCTTTTCCAAAGCATCGTGCCCGCACGGGTAGAGAAAGGGATTCAGCAGAAGGCTGCTGATCTCGCAGTTAAGCTTGCAGATGAGCTTAACCTTGTCGGACCGCTTGCTGTTGAGATGTTCCTGACAGAGGACGGAGAGCTTTTGGTCAATGAACTGGCGCCAAGACCGCACAATTCTGGGCATTATACGCTGGACCTTTGCGAGTCGAGCCAGTTTGAGCAGCATATCAGAGCGGTATGCGGGCTTCCGCTTGGGAAGACAGATTTGCTGAAGCCGGGCATGATGGTGAATCTTCTCGGCGATGAAGTAAAGCTTGTTGAGGAAGACCCGGAGCTTTTAAAAGAGGCAAAGCTATATATATACGGAAAACATGAAATCAAAAAAGGCCGCAAAATGGGGCATATTACATTTATGAAGCAGCCTGAAGACGAATGGATTCAGGAGATTACAAATAAATGGATGAATAGAGACGGAGGACAAGCAGAATGATCGAACGTTATTCAAGACCTGAAATGTCCGCGATTTGGACGGATGAAAACAGATTTCAAGCATGGCTGGAGGTAGAGATTCTTGCCTGTGAAGCGTGGGCGGAGCTTGGCGTCATTCCGAAAGAAGATGTAAAAGTTATGCGTGAGAACGCGTCATTTGACATCAACCGCATTTTAGAAATCGAAAAGGACACGCGCCATGACGTTGTCGCTTTTACGCGCGCTGTATCCGAATCACTGGGCGAAGAAAGAAAATGGGTGCATTACGGCTTAACGTCAACTGACGTTGTTGATACGGCTCTTTCCTACTTATTAAAACAGGCAAACGATATTTTGCTCAAGGATCTTGAGAGATTTGTTGACATTATAAAAGAAAAAGCGAAAGAACATAAATACACAGTCATGATGGGGCGCACGCACGGCGTACACGCTGAGCCTACAACTTTCGGCTTAAAACTTGCGCTTTGGCATGAAGAAATGAAACGTAATCTTGAGCGTTTCAAACAAGCGAAAGCAGGCATCGAGGTTGGAAAGATTTCCGGCGCTGTCGGCACATATGCGAACATTGATCCATTTGTTGAACAATATGTCTGTGAGAAGCTCGGATTGAAAGCAGCACCGATTTCCACTCAAACCCTTCAGCGTGACCGCCATGCTGACTATATGGCAACACTTGCTTTGATCGCGACAAGCATCGAGAAATTCGCTGTGGAAATCCGCGGACTGCAAAAGAGTGAAACACGTGAAGTAGAGGAATTTTTCGCGAAAGGGCAAAAGGGTTCATCTGCAATGCCGCATAAACGAAATCCGATTGGCTCTGAAAACATGACAGGCATGGCGCGCGTAATCCGCGGCTACATGATGACAGCTTACGAAAATGTTCCATTATGGCATGAGCGCGATATTTCTCATTCTTCAGCAGAACGAATTATTCTTCCGGATGCGACAATTGCGCTGAACTACATGCTGAACCGCTTCTCCAACATCGTGAAGAACTTAACGGTCTTCCCGGAAAACATGAAGCGCAACATGGACCGCACTCTCGGCCTTATCTATTCTCAGCGTGTGCTGCTTGCTTTGATTGACACAGGCCTGACTCGTGAAGAAGCCTATGATACTGTTCAGCCGAAAGCAATGGAAGCGTGGGAAAAACAAGTGCCGTTCCGCGAGCTTGTTGAAGCGGAAGAGAAAATCACGTCACGTCTTTCTCCAGAAAAAATTGCTGACTGCTTTGATTACAATTACCATCTGAAAAATGTTGATCTGATCTTTGAACGTTTAGGTTTAGCATAGAAGAAGCTTTTAGCGGCTTCTTCTAAGCCGCCGCAGTTTGAAAATTCCCAACATTCGGGTTAGGAGGCCTTCCGTGAATATTGTGAAGAATGAACTTTTATACGAAGGAAAAGCAAAAAAGATCTACAAAACCGATGACGAAAACACGCTGTATGTCGTGTATAAAGACTCCGCCACTGCCTTTAACGGCGAGAAAAAAGCAGAAATCAGCGGGAAAGGGCGCTTAAATAACGAGATTTCAAGCTTAATTTTCAAACACCTTCATGCAAAGGGCATTAACAATCATTTTATCGAGCGCATTTCGGAAACGGAACAGCTCATTAAAAAGGTAACGATTGTGCCGCTTGAAGTCGTGGTCAGAAATGTTGTGGCAGGAAGCATGTCCAAACGTCTCGGCATTCCAGAAGGCACGGAGCTTGAGCAGCCGATTATCGAGTTTTACTACAAGGATGACGCGCTGGGTGATCCGCTCATCACAGAAGATCATATTTGGCTTTTGAAAGCAGCGACTCCTGAGCAGGTAGAAACCATTAAGTCCATTACAAAAACAGTAAATGAAGAGCTTCAAAGCATTTTCGACGATTGTCATGTCAGATTAATAGATTTCAAGCTTGAATTCGGTTTAGATGCAGAAGGGCAAGTGCTTTTGGCGGATGAAATTTCTCCTGACACATGCCGCTTGTGGGATAAAGACACGAACGAAAAGCTGGATAAAGATTTATTCAGACGCAATCTGGGAAGCTTAACCGACGCATACGAAGAGATTTTCAAAAGACTGGGAGGCATTCATCATGTATAAAGTAAAAGTTTATGTCAGCTTAAAAGAAAGTGTACTAGATCCACAAGGGAGCGCTGTCCAGCATGCCTTGCACAGTATGACTTACAACGAAGTTCAAGATGTGCGCATCGGGAAATACATGGAGCTTACCATTGAAAAATCTGACCGTGATCTTGACGTGCTAGTGAAAGAAATGTGCGAAAAACTTCTTGCGAACACAGTGATTGAAGATTACAGATATGAGGTTGAGGAGGTAGTCGCACAGTGAAATTTGCGGTGATTGTGTTACCCGGCTCCAACTGTGATATCGATATGTATCATGCTGTAAAGGATGAGCTTGGCCATGAAGTGGAATACGTCTGGCATGAGGAAACAAGCCTTGACGGATTCGACGGTGTGTTAATTCCGGGAGGGTTTTCTTACGGCGATTACTTGAGATGCGGCGCTATCGCCCGATTTGCGAATATTATGCCAGCTGTCAAACAAGCAGCGTCTGAAGGAAAACCCGTTCTTGGCGTCTGCAACGGATTCCAGATTTTACAGGAGCTTGGTCTTCTGCCAGGTGCAATGAGACGCAACAAAGATTTGAAGTTCATTTGCCGTCCGGTTGAATTAATTGTTCAGAACGACGAAACATTATTCACAGCTTCCTACGAAAAGGGACAATCGATTACAATCCCGGTTGCCCACGGTGAAGGAAATTTCTATTGTGATGACGAGACGCTTGCTTCATTAAAGGAAAACAATCAAATTGCTTTCACATACGGATCTAATATCAATGGAAGTGTAAGCGACATTGCCGGTGTCGTCAATGAGAAAGGCAACGTATTAGGCATGATGCCTCATCCTGAGCGCGCGGTCGATGAACTGCTTGGAAGCGCCGACGGTCTTAAATTGTTCCAGTCTATCGTGAAAAATTGGAGGGAAACTCATGTCACTACTGCTTGAACCAAGTAAAGAACAAATAAAAGAAGAGAAACTGTATCAGCAAATGGGTGTCAGTGATGATGAGTTTGCATTGATAGAATCCATTCTTGGAAGATTGCCGAACTACACAGAAATCGGAATTTTTTCTGTCATGTGGTCTGAGCATTGCAGCTACAAAAACTCAAAGCCGATTCTGCGTAAATTCCCGACAAGCGGCGAGCGTGTGCTGCAGGGGCCGGGGGAAGGCGCCGGAATCGTTGATATCGGTGATAACCAAGCGGTTGTGTTCAAAATTGAATCACATAACCACCCATCAGCTCTCGAGCCTTACCAAGGCGCTGCGACTGGCGTAGGCGGAATTATTCGTGATGTATTCTCAATGGGTGCCCGTCCAATCGCTGTATTGAACTCTCTTCGATTTGGTGAACTGACTTCACCCCGCGTGAAGTACTTGTTTGAAGAAGTAGTAGCGGGTATCGCCGGATACGGCAACTGTATCGGCATCCCGACAGTCGGCGGAGAAGTGCAGTTTGACAGCAGCTATGAAGGAAATCCGCTCGTCAACGCAATGTGCGTCGGTTTAATCAACCATGAAGACATCAAAAAAGGCCAGGCGAAGGGTGTCGGCAACACAGTAATGTACGTAGGAGCGAAAACAGGGCGTGACGGAATCCACGGCGCTACGTTTGCTTCTGAAGAAATGTCAGACTCGTCTGAAGAAAAGCGTTCTGCTGTCCAAGTCGGCGATCCGTTTATGGAGAAGCTTTTGCTTGAAGCATGTCTGGAAGTTATCCAATGCGACGCCTTAGTCGGCATTCAGGATATGGGAGCTGCCGGTTTAACAAGCTCAAGTGCAGAAATGGCAAGTAAAGCCGGTTCTGGTATTGAAATGAACCTTGACCTGATTCCTCAGCGCGAAACAGGCATGACCGCGTATGAAATGATGCTTTCTGAATCACAAGAACGGATGCTTTTGGTTATTGAGCGCGGACGTGAGCAGGAAATCATCGATATTTTTGACAAGTACGATCTTGAAGCGGTTTCTGTCGGACATGTGACAGATGATAAAATGCTTCGCCTGACACACAAAGGAGAGGTTGTGTGCGAGCTGCCTGTTGATGCCTTGGCAGAAGAAGCACCGGTTTACCATAAGCCTTCTCAAGAGCCTGCTTACTATCGCGAGTTTTTGGAAACGGACGTTCCGGCTCCGCAAATTGAAGATGCGAATGAAACGCTGAAGGCCCTTCTTCAGCAGCCGACGATTGCGAGTAAAGAGTGGGTTTATGATCAGTATGACTACATGGTGCGTACGAATACAGTTGTCGCTCCTGGGTCTGATGCTGGTGTTCTCAGAATCCGCGGAACGAAAAAGGCGCTGGCTATGACGACAGACTGTAACGCGCGTTATCTCTATCTTGATCCTGAAGTCGGAGGGAAAATTGCTGTCGCTGAAGCAGCGCGCAACATCATTTGCTCAGGCGCAGAACCGCTTGCGGTCACAGATAACCTTAACTTCGGTAACCCGGAGAAGCCGGAAATCTTCTGGCAGATCGAAAAAGCGGCAGACGGCATAAGCGAAGCGTGCAATGTTCTCAGCACACCGGTTATCGGCGGTAACGTATCGCTTTATAACGAATCAAACGGCACGGCGATCTATCCGACACCTGTTATCGGCATGGTCGGCTTAATTGAAGATACAGCACACATTACAACACAGCATTTCAAACAAGCGGGAGATCTCGTATATGTGATCGGCGAAACAAAACCAGAGTTTGCCGGAAGCGAGCTGCAAAAAATGACAGAAGGCCGTATTTACGGCAAAGCCCCGCAAATCGATCTTGATGTAGAGCTGTCTCGTCAAAAAGCACTGCTTGACGCGATTAAAAAAGGCTTCGTTCAATCTGCGCATGATGTGTCTGAAGGCGGCTTAGGTGTAGCGATTGCGGAAAGTGTCATGACGACGGAAAACCTTGGCGCTAATGTGACTGTAGAAGGGGGAGCGGCGTTATTATTCTCTGAATCTCAATCCCGCTTCGTCGTTTCAGTGAAAAAAGAACATCAAGCAGCGTTTGAAGCAGCTGTCAAAGATGCGGTTCATATTGGTGAGGTAACAGCTGACGGAATTCTGGTGATTCAAAGCCAAGATGGACAACAAATGATTCATGCGCAAACGAAAGAGCTTGAACGCGTATGGAAAGGAGCTATCCCATGCTTGCTGAAATCAAAGGCTTAAATGAAGAATGCGGCGTTTTTGGGATTTGGGGACATGAAGAAGCCCCGCAGATCACGTATTACGGTCTCCACAGCCTTCAGCACCGAGGACAGGAGGGTGCGGGCATCGTAGCGACTGACGGTGAAAAGCTGACGGCTCACAAAGGCCAAGGGCTGATCACTGAAGTATTTCAAAATGGCGAACTCAGCAAAGTAAAGGGAAAAGGCGCTATCGGGCACGTTCGGTACGCAACGGCTGGAGGCGGCGGATACGAAAATGTTCAGCCGCTACTCTTCCGTTCCCAAAACAACGGCAGCCTGGCGCTTGCTCATAACGGAAATCTTGTCAACGCCACTCAGCTGAAGCAGCAGCTCGAAAATCAAGGGAGCATCTTTCAAACCTCTTCGGATACAGAGGTTTTGGCTCACCTGATCAAAAGAAGCGGACACTTCACGCTGAAGGATCAAATTAAAAACTCGCTTTCTATGCTGAAAGGCGCCTACGCGTTCCTGATCATGACCGAAACAGAAATGATTGTCGCACTTGATCCGAACGGGCTGAGACCGCTATCCATCGGCATGATGGGCGATGCTTATGTGGTCGCATCAGAAACATGCGCATTTGACGTCGTCGGCGCAACGTACCTTCGCGAGGTAGAGCCGGGGGAAATGCTGATCATTAATGATGAAGGCATGAAATCAGAGCGTTTTTCCATGAATATCAATCGTTCCATTTGCAGCATGGAGTACATTTATTTCTCCAGACCAGACAGCAATATTGACGGTATTAATGTGCACAGTGCCCGTAAAAACCTTGGGAAAATGCTGGCTCAGGAATCCGCAGTTGAAGCTGACGTCGTAACCGGGGTTCCGGATTCCAGTATTTCAGCGGCGATCGGCTATGCAGAGGCAACAGGCATTCCGTATGAGCTTGGCTTAATCAAAAACCGTTATGTTGGCAGAACGTTTATTCAGCCGTCCCAGGCTCTGCGTGAGCAAGGCGTCAGAATGAAGCTGTCAGCGGTGCGCGGGGTTGTGGAAGGCAAACGCGTCGTGATGGTGGATGACTCTATCGTACGCGGAACAACTAGCCGCCGGATTGTCACGATGCTTAGAGAAGCGGGTGCGACAGAGGTGCATGTGAAAATCAGTTCACCGCCGATCGCTCATCCGTGCTTTTACGGCATTGATACTTCCACACATGAAGAATTAATCGCGTCTTCGCATTCTGTTGAAGAAATCCGTCAGGAAATCGGAGCCGATACCCTCTCATTTTTGAGTGTGGAAGGGCTGCTGAAAGGCATCGGCAGAAAATACGATGACTCGAATTGCGGACAGTGTCTCGCTTGCTTTACAGGAAAATATCCGACTGAAATTTACCAGGATACAGTGCTTCCTCACGTAAAAGAAGCAGTATTAACCAAATAAAACTTGAAAAATGACATAAAAGGCAGCGCAGTTCGGCTGCCTTTCTCTTTCTGCCCTCTTTCGGGGAGATATTTTGAAAAGCGCCTTAAAGGAGTGAATAGGATGTCTGAAGCATATAAAAACGCAGGAGTTGACATCGAAGCCGGATATGAAGCTGTAAAACGAATGAAAAAACACGTGGAGCGCACGAAACGGCTTGGCGTTATGGGCAGCCTTGGCGGTTTTGGCGGCATGTTTGACCTGTCTGAGCTTTCTTATCAAAAACCAGTTCTCATTTCGGGAACGGACGGTGTCGGCACAAAATTAAAGCTCGCTTTTTCCATGGATAAACATGACACGATTGGCGTGGACGCTGTTGCAATGTGTGTCAATGATGTGCTGGCACAAGGTGCAGAGCCGCTGTTTTTCCTCGATTATTTAGCGGTCGGCAAAGCGGACCCAGTGAAAATTGAACAGATTGTACAAGGTGTGGCGGAAGGCTGTGAGCAGTCAGGTTCAGCCTTAGTCGGCGGTGAAACGGCTGAAATGCCGGGGCTCTATACAGCTGATGAATACGATATTGCCGGTTTCTCAGTCGGAGTGGCAGAAAAGGACGAAATCGTGACTGGAGAAAACATCGAAGAGGGCCATCTTTTGATCGGCCTCAGCTCCAGCGGCCTTCACAGCAACGGATTTTCCCTTGTCAGAAAAGTGCTTCTGGATGATGCGGAGCTGGACCTTGATACAACATATGAGCCGTTTGAACGCCCGCTTGGCGAGGAATTGCTTGAACCGACAAGGATTTACGTGAAGCCTGTGCTTGCCGCGGTCAAAAGCGGAAAAATCGACGGCATGGCGCACGTGACAGGCGGAGGATTTATAGAAAATATTCCGCGTATGCTTCCGGAAGGCTTAAGTGCGGAAATTGATCATGGCTCATGGCCGATCCCGCCAATTTTTTCTTTCTTGCAAGAGTACGGCAAGCTAAAGGAAGAAGACATGTTCAACGTCTTTAATATGGGTATCGGTTTTGTTTTGGCAGTCAAAGAAGAGCATCTGACAGATGTGATCGGAACGCTTGAAAGCCATGGCGAAAAAGCCTATTTAATTGGGCGTGTGAAAAAAGGTGAAGGCGTCACATTCGGCGGTGCGGCACTTTCATGAAAAAGTTTGCGGTATTTGCATCAGGAAACGGTTCAAACTTCGAAGCCATCGTCACGCGTTTGAAGGAGGAGAACTGGGATGCGTCAGCAGCGCTCCTCGTTTGCGACAAACCGCAGGCGAAAGTCATCGAACGGGCGGAAGCATTCCACATTCCATCCTTTGCATTTGAGCCGAAGTCTTATGAAAACAAGGCTGCATTTGAAAAAGCCATTATTGAACAGCTTCGTCTTCACGAGGTTGAATTGATTGTTCTTGCCGGCTATATGAGGCTGATCGGTGATACGCTCCTTCAAGCATATGGAGGAAAAATCATTAACATTCACCCGTCGCTTCTTCCGGCGTTTCCTGGAATCGACGCAGTCGGACAGGCATACCGGGCGGGTGTGAAGGTGGCCGGAATCACTGTGCATTATGTCGATGAAGGAATGGATACAGGTCCGATCATCGCTCAAAAGGCAATCGAAATTGATGAACATGATACATTGGAAACAATCGAACAGCGGATTCACAAGCTTGAGCATAAATGGTATCCGAGTGTGATTAAACAGCTATTAGGATTAAATAACAGAGGTGAAAAGGCATGACCATTAAACGTGCGTTAATCAGTGTTTCAGATAAAACAAATCTCGTTCCTTTCGTAAAAGAACTGACAGAGCTTGGCGTTGAAGTCATCTCCACAGGCGGAACGAAAAAGCTGCTTCAAGAAAACGGTGTAGATGTGATCGGAATTTCTGAAGTGACAGGCTTTCCTGAAATTATGGACGGCCGGTTAAAAACCCTTCACCCGAATATTCACGGCGGTCTTCTGGCGGTTCGCGGCAATGAAGAGCATATGGCGCAGATCAATAAACACGGGATTCAGCCGATTGACCTCGTTGTCGTCAACCTCTATCCATTTAAAGAAACGATTTCTAAAGAAGACGTCACGTATGAAGAAGCAATCGAAAATATCGACATCGGCGGACCTGGCATGCTGCGTGCGGCATCAAAGAACCATCAAGATGTCACGGTTATCGTCGATCCGGCCGATTACAGCCCAGTGCTAAATCAAATCAAAGAAGAAGGCAGCGTATCTCTTCAGAAAAAACGCGAGCTCGCGGCAAAGGTATTCCGTCATACTGCGGCATATGATGCACTGATCGCTGACTATCTGACAAATGTTGTCGGTGAAAAAGAACCAGAGCAATTCACTGTGACATTTGAGAAAAAACAATCGCTTCGCTATGGAGAAAACCCGCATCAGGAAGCAACTTTCTATCAAACAGCTCTTCCTGTCAAAGGCTCCATTGCGCAAGCAGAACAGCTTCACGGAAAAGAGCTTTCTTACAACAACATTAAAGACGCGGATGCGGCAGTTCAAATCGTTCGTGAATTCACTGAGCCGGCTGCTGTTGCTGTAAAGCATATGAATCCGTGCGGTGTAGGAACAGGAAAAACGATCGCCGAAGCGTTTGACAGAGCGTTTGAAGCGGATAAAACATCTATCTTCGGCGGCATTATCGCGCTGAACCGTGAAGTGGACAAGGCAACTGCCGAAGCGCTTCATAACATTTTCTTAGAAATCATCATTGCGCCTTCATTCAGCCAAGAAGCGCTCGACGTCCTGACTGCGAAGAAAAATCTCCGTCTGCTAACGCTTGACGTATCCGCCGCTGTTCAAAAGGAAAAACAGCTGACATCTGTTCAAGGCGGGCTGCTGATTCAAGATTTAGATATGCACGGCTTCGTTGATGCTGAGATTAGCATTCCGACAAAAAGAGAACCGAACGAGCAAGAGTGGGAAGACTTGAAGCTTGCTTGGAAAGTCGTGAAACATGTGAAATCAAATGCGATAGTTCTCGCGAAGGACAACATGACAGTCGGCGTGGGAGCAGGCCAAATGAACCGCGTCGGATCGGCAAAAATCGCAATCGAGCAAGCAGGGGAAAAAGCGAAGGGCAGCGCGCTCGGTTCGGATGCATATTTCCCAATGCCAGATACTGTCGAAGAAGCGGCAAAAGCGGGCGTTACAGCCATCATTCAGCCAGGCGGATCGATCCGTGATGAGGATTCTATCAAAAAAGCGGATGAATACGGCATTGCCATGGTATTCACCGGCATCAGACACTTCAAACATTAAGGGGATGAAAACGACGTGAATGTATTAATTATCGGTAAAGGCGGAAGAGAGCATACGCTGGCGTGGAAGGCGGCGCAAAGCAGCCTCGTCGAGAATGTATTTGCCGCTCCCGGAAATGACGGCATGGCAGCTTCTGCACAGCTTGTAAACATTGAGGAGAGCGACCACGCAGGGCTTGTCTCATTTGCAAAAGAAAACCAGGTCGGCCTGACCATTGTCGGCCCTGAGGTTCCTTTAATTGAAGGTCTGGTGGATGAATTCGAAAAAGCGGGCTTACGTGTGTTCGGTCCGTCAAAAGCCGCGGCGATCATCGAAGGAAGCAAACAGTTCGCTAAGGATTTAATGAAGAAATACGACATTCCGACCGCAGAATACGACACGTTTACATCCTTTGAAGAGGCGAAGGCATATGTGCAGGAAAAAGGTGCTCCGATTGTGATAAAAGCAGATGGACTTGCAGCTGGAAAAGGCGTTACTGTGGCTATGACAGAGGAAGAAGCAATTGCGTGTCTGCATGACTTTCTTGAAGATGAAAAGTTCGGTGATGCGAGCGCGTCCGTTGTCATTGAAGAATATCTTTCTGGTGAAGAATTTTCTCTGATGGCCTTTGTCAAAGGGGAAAAGGTGTATCCGATGGTGATTGCCCAGGATCACAAGCGTGCGTTTGACGGAGACAAAGGCCCGAATACGGGCGGAATGGGCGCTTACTCTCCAGTTCCGCAAATTTCGGAAGAAACGGTTCGCCATGCTGTAGAAACGATCGTTAAGCCGGCCGCAAAAGCAATGGTACAAGAAGGCCGTTCCTTCACTGGCGTTTTGTACGCTGGATTGATGCTTACTGAAAACGGCTCGAAGGTCATTGAATTTAATGCCCGTTTCGGCGATCCGGAAACACAGGTCGTGCTTCCGCGCATGGAATCTGATCTGGTACAGGTGCTTCTTGATCTTTTAGATGATAAGGAAGTTGACTTAAGATGGAAGGATACCGCGGCAGTGAGTGTTGTGCTTGCATCAGAAGGGTATCCGGAAAGCTACGCAAAAGGCACGCCGATCGGCAGCCTTGCAGCAGAAACTGAGCAGGTCGTGGTCTTCCATGCCGGAACGAAAGCAGAAGGCGGAGAGTTTGTTACAAACGGGGGGCGCGTCGCCAATGTGACAGCTTTTGATGAATCGTTTGAAGCGGCTAGAGACCGAGTGTACAAAGCGGTTGATGAAATATTCAAACCGGGACTCTTTTTCAGAAAAGATATTGGGGCACGCGCTTTAAAGGCTGCCCAAAAATAAGTGAGGAAAACCCGCAGATTAGCTGCGGGTTTTTTGTTATCAAAAAGCGGGATGGCAGCTAGAAGAAGAAAGCACAACGAGCGTGGTTGGTTTTCCATGGGCCATCGAGGCGTCAATAAAATCCTCAAGCGTATGTACCGATTCAGTCACGACCTTTGTCACATAGCTGTACATCCCCGTGATGCGGTGGTTTTCTGCTACATCAGGATGCGATGTTGCAAAGGCAGCGTAGTGCTTGCAGCTTTTCGGCTCCATGAGAATAAAAGCGGTGACATGCTTGTTTAGTTTTTCGTAACAGATATTCGCGCTGTAGCCGGTAATCACTCCTTTGTCTTCCAGCTTCCTGACACGCTCCGCCGCGCTTGGCGAGCTGAGTCCGACAAGCTTTCCCAGCTCAACCATCGTTAATCTGCCGTTTCGCTGCAAATGCGAGAGAATCTGAAGGTCTGTATCGTCCATTTGTCTGGCTCCTTTACATATTTAGGCGAATGAATGAAAATTCCTTTGATCGTAAGGTAATGCTGTTGATTTAACTTCATTGTAGCATATGGATGTCGTCTTATTTTTTCTATAATAAAGCCATCAATCAGAGAGGAGGCATCATGTTGCCAGAATTGCAGCGTTCGATCACTTGGATACAGGGAACGGCGTTAACGATTGGGGCGGTTTTAGGCTGCGGGATATTAATCTTGCCGTCTGTCACCGCGGACACGGCCGGTCCGGCTTCTTTATTTGTCTGGGTATTCATGTCCTTCTTATCCTTTCTTCTTGTCGGCACGCTGGCCCGGCTTGTGAAAATAGCGCCCAGCGCGGGAGGAATCACGGCTTATGTGCAGCTGGCCTTTCAGAAAAAAGCAGGGGCTATTTTGGGCTGGATCATGTTAGGGTCCGTTCCGATCGGCGTTCCCATCATCGCTTTGACTGGCGCGCATTACGTCAGTTACATCACAGAGGCGGCCGATTGGCAGATTACATTGATTGCTGGTTGTATGCTGGCTATATCTATTTTGCTTCATATGAGAGGGATTCAACTATCCGCAAACATCAGTACACTCGTTATATGTGTCATCGTATTTCTGCTTGTCACTTCTATTGCTGTGTCATTGCCACACGTCACGATAGCAGAATTCAAACCGTTTCTTCCGCATGGCTGGTCTGCCGCTGGATCTGTTTCTGTTATGATTTTTTTCTCTTTTGTAGGCTGGGAAATGATTACCCCATTGGCTGAGGAGTTTCATCGCCCTGAAAAAGATATCCCGCTCAGCTTGTTTTTGGCAGCGTCTTGTGTGGCGGGGCTGTATATCTTGCTGTCATTTGTGACGGTGGGAACTCATTCATACGGAGAGAATGGAGAAATTGCATCGCTTGCAATGCTCATCTCAAAAGGAGCAGGGGAAAGCGGTGTATATGTCACGGTATGTTTAGCGCTGTTTATTACATTCGCCACCATCCATGCCAATATTGCTGGTTTTTCCAGAATGGTGTACGCATTGGCGAGAGAGGGGCACATACCCGTATTTTTTGGAAAACTCAGTGCGACAAAACGTACGCCTATCCGTGTTTTGACAGCGATGGCCGCAGTGTTTGGCTTAGTGCTTGCGGCGCATGGCCTGTTTCAAATCGATTTGACGACTCTGTTGAAAGGGCCGAGCGCGGCTTTTATCGCATCTTACATATGTACATTGGCGGCAGCACTGAAACTCCTGAGATGGAGAGATTCAGGCTGGTGGATGGCGCTCGGAGCATTTGTGGCGTGCGCAGTGATTTACTCATTCAGCGGCTGGGCGCTTCTTTATCCGGCAGTGCTGGCAGCTGCAGGATATCTCTATATGAAAACAAAGGGTGGGCATAAAAAAAAGCTCGATCACGTTTCGTGATCAAGCTTTTTCATTTATCCGTTATGCTGGCCGTTATTTCCAGAATCGCTGTGTTGAAACATGTAGGTCACAGGACAGAAGCGCAAGATTCCCGAACCCGCTTTCATGGCCCCCATAAAGATGTAAAAGAGATGCATTCTGCACCAAGGTTTTTTCGTAAACTTTGCACTGGCGGCTGACATAATCGTCAATCCGCATGCGATTCTGAAAACGGCATTGATGAGACTGATGTTTGGCTTCAAGGAAATCCGCTCCTTTTACTTAAAAAAGTTTATTAATCGAACCTTCAAAAATTTGTAACGTTTTTATCGTGCGTGATGAGGAAGGATGTGATACCATGAGTCTAATACATGTAAAGGAGAGTATGTGAATGTCCGAACGCACCTTTAACTGGAAAAACAAAGACATCAGGGCACAGGTTGATGTTGTAGACTCAAAGCTGCTTCCAACGCTCCTTTTACGGAATGCTCTCGTCTTAAATCCATATGTAAAACAATGGCTGAAAAAAAACATTTGGATTTATCAGGACCGCATTGTTTATGTGGGTCATGAACTTCCGAATAGAGCCGAAGAAATTCATACGATTGATTGTGAAGGAAAATACATTGTGCCAGGTTATATTGAACCGCACGCACATCCTTTTCAAATATATAATCCCCAAACACTGGCGGAATATGTGTCTCAATACGGAACAACGACATTCGTGAATGATAACTTATTTTTGCTTTTGCAAAGCGGAAAAAAGAAAGCGCTTACGATTTTGAATGAACTCAAAAAGCAGCCTGTCCAGTATTTTTGGTGGTCACGCTATGACCTCCAGACCGAGGTTCTGAACGAGGACCACGTCCTTCCATTTGACGTCAGAAAACAGTGGATTGAACATCCGGATGTGATTCAAGGCGGAGAAATGACCGGATGGCCTCGCCTGATAGATGGTGATGATTTAATGCTCCACTGCATGCAAGCTACAAAGAAACAGAGAAAACGCATTGAAGGGCATTTTCCCGGCGCTTCTGATAAAACGCTTACAAAAATGAAGCTGTTCGGTGCGGATTGTGATCATGAAGCGATGACAGGTGATGAAGTGATGAGAAGGCTGGAACTGGGCTATTATGTTTCCCTTCGGAACTCTTCCATTCGCCCTGATGTAAGAAAAATCTTGCAAGAACTGCATGAGAAGGGCTTCCGCTATTATGACCACTTCTTTTACACGACAGATGGCGCTACCCCGAATTTCTATAAAGGCGGCATGACAAACGAGCTGATTCGCATCGCGTTAGAAGAAGGCGTACCTGCAATCGACGCCTACAATATGGCATCATTTAATATCGCAAAGTATTACCAAATGGATGATTATTTAGGAGTTGTCGGACCGGGTAGACTGGCATCGCTCAACATACTGGAAGATCCGTTAAATCCGAATCCAGTGACTGTTCTGTCAAAAGGGACTATTCTGCGTGAAGACGGCTGTGATTTGAAGGCGTTTACAAAGACGGACTGGCACAAAGGCGGTCTTGTCCCGCTTGAGCTTTCATATGATATGACGATGGATGACTTGCAGTTTTCTATGCCGATGGGCGTGAAAATGCGGAATGCGGTTATTATGGAGCCATATATGATTGAGATCGACAATTCGATGGAACAGCTCTCGTTTGACCATGATGAAAGTTATTTGACGATGCTCGACAGACACGGGAAATGGCGCGTCAATACGATGATAAAAGGGTTTGCCTCAAGCGTGCAGGGATTTGTAAGCTCCTTTACGACGACGGGCGACATTGTCGCGATTGGAAAAAATAAAGCGGATATGCTGCTCGCTTTCGCCCGCATGAAAGAAATCGGAGGAGGAATTGTTTTAGCGGAGAACGGAAACATTCTGCATGAAATCCCGCTTGCGCTGTGCGGCTGCGCCTCTTCGGAAGCGTATGAAGACGTGCTTGAGAAGGAACAAAAGCTGAGAGATCTTTTGACTGAAAGAGGCTATGAGTTTTGCGATCCTATCTATACGCTGCTCTTTTTGCAAAGTACGCACCTTCCGTATATACGTATTACGCCAAGAGGAATCTTCGACGTCATGAAAAAAACTGTACTCTTTCCATCGATAATGCGTTAAAATATAAAAGAGCAGGGAGCCGACATATGAAAAAATGGATGACAGTTTGCGCGCTGTGTTTCGTGTTTTTTCTGCTGGTATCCTGCCAGCAGAAGGATGCTGTCCCGGATACTGCAAAGAAGCTGAAAGCTCCTTTAACGGGGCTAAAGACTGAACAGAAGGTGACTGAACGCCGGCCTGTTGCTGTTGTGGTGAACAATCACCCGAAGGCGAGGCCGCAGTCGGGTCTGTCTAAAGCCGACATTGTCATAGAAGCGCTAGCCGAAGGGCAAATCACAAGATTTCTGGCCATTTTCCAAAGCCAGATGCCTGAAACTGTCGGACCTGTGCGGAGCGCGCGGGAATATTTCGTCACTCTCAGCAATGGCTTTGACAGCATATTTGTCCATCACGGCTGGAGTCCCGGCGCCAAAGAGCAGCTGGAATCCGGAGCTGCCGATTATATGAACGGATTGGATTTTGACGGAAGCTTATTTTGGAGAGCTGATTTCAGCAAACCGCCCCATAATTCCTACACGTCTTATGATTACATAAAAAAGGCGGCGGAACAAAAGGGATATGAGCTGAAGCAGGAAACAAATCCGCTGCTGTTTCAAACATCAGATGCAAAACCTGCAAATGAATCTTACAATGTTCGGGTAGATTATGGAACAAATAACGTTACAAATCTTGTCGAATACAACTATGATAAAAAAGCTGAATCTTATACAAGAAGCTCTGATGGTGTCATAACGACAGACCGGGAAACCGGAAAGCCGGTTGCAATGCAAAATATTTTCATTGTTGAAGCCAGCCATCATATTATTGATCAAGATGGAAGGCGGGACATCGACTTGGAATCAGGGGGAAAAGGTCTGTTGTTTCAGCACGGAAACGTCATTGAAACAGACTGGAAACAAGTGAATGGCAGAATTGTGCCGGTAAAAGACGGCAAGTGGCTTCCGTTTGTGCCAGGAAAGACTTGGATCAATATCGTACCTGATCTTGATGCGGCTTCCATTAGTAAAGGAGAAGGTGTGTAACGATGCAAATCGATAAATTACGCGGCAAAGAGCTGGACCAGTTATTTAACTCGATCTTATCGCTGAAAGACCTGGAGGAATGTTACCGATTCTTCGATGATCTATGCACAATTAACGAAATTCAATCGCTGGCTCAGCGCCTTGAAGTGGCGCGCATGCTTCGCGAAGGAAACACGTATCATAAGATTGAAACAGAAACAGGCGCTTCCACGGCTACGATTTCCCGTGTGAAACGCTGCTTAAATTACGGGAATGACGCTTATGAAATGGCGCTTGACCGTGTGAAGGAGACGGAAACTGAGTCTTCTTCAAAATAACATAGAACCGCCCTGCCGTTCGGCAAGGGCGGTTTCTTTATGAAACAAATTGATGGATCAGGTTGTCGATATCGATGAGACTGCCATCCTCTTTCCGATAGACAACATGCTCCTTGGAAAAATGAATCGGCGAATTGATCCCTGCTGCGGCTGCAAGGTTAAACAGCCCCTCGCGCAGGGAAATAACGTAGTTGCAGACACGATGCTGTTTTTCCTCAACGCTCAACGCTTTTTGCAATTTCGGATCTGTCGTCGCCACACCTGCCGGACAGGTGTTGGTGTGGCAGACGAGAGCGCGGATGCAGCCAACGGAAAACATCATGCCGCGTGCGATGTTGACAAAGTCAGCGCCGAGGGCTAAGGCGACCGCGATTTTATCAGGAGTCAGGAGCTTTCCGGAAGCAAAGATTTTCAGCTGGCTGCGCAAGCCGTACTGTTTAAGAAGCGTGTCAACAATAGGCAGCGCTGTCATAATCGGAAGGCCGACTGTATCCGCGAGCTCGTAAAAGGAAGCTCCGGTACCGCCTTCACTTCCGTCGATCGTGATAAAATCCGGATGCTTTCCGCTTTTCTGCATATAAGAGAAAAGCTCATGCAATTCTTCAGGATGCCCTGCGACAAGTTTGATGCCGACTGGCTTTCGCCCGACATCTCTAAGTTTTTCAATAAAATCGAGCATTTCAGGAGGGTTTGAGAATTCATAAAAACGGTTCGGGCTGTCAATCGACTTTCCAGGTTCGACATTCCGAATGTCTGCCACTTCCTCTGATACTTTGGCGCCGTCCACATGGCCGCCGCGGGTTTTCGCTCCTTGTGCCAGCTTTAGCTCAAACGCTTTAATCTGGTCAATCCTGCTTTTTCTTTTAAATTCCTCCCATGAAAATTCCCCGTTTCTTTTGCGCACGCCGAATAGGCCCGGTCCGATTTGGCAAATGATATCGGCGCCGCCCTTTAAGTGATATTCAGACAATCCTCCTTCACCTGTATTCATCCAGGTTCCGCCTGCCTGATGAAGCCCTTTTGAGAGCGCCGTAACAGCCCGTTCTCCAAGAGAACCGTAGCTCATGGCAGACTGGCCGACTAAGCCCTTCACATAAAATGGCTTCTCGCATGTATGCTCGCCAATCACCTGTACATCATCAGGATGGAGAAAGTACGGGTCTGCCTTGATATGTTCGGCATGCTCCTTGCGTTTGAACAGATTGTCAGCATCCATTTTATAGATTTGGGTTTCAATTTTTGGCGTTTGATTTACATGCATTTCTTCCCTTTGTTTTGGAAACATAGCGTTACGGATATAATAGCCAGGTTTATCAAAATCTCTTACAGATCCAAAGCCCATCATTCTGCTTTTGTATTTGCCGGAGATGACGGTTTGCTCATATTCCTTTCGTGAAAAAGGCTGCTCCTCATTGTCATTGCTGTATAAATACTGCCTCAGCTCCGGCCCGATTTTTTCAAGGATATACCGAAACCTTCCGATGACGGGATAGTTGCGAAGAATTGAGTGCTCCTGCTGTTTTTCATCCTTTATGTAGATCCAGGCAAACAAGACGATCGGGATAGCGATGATCCCTATGATAAATGCGATGAGTGCTATTATGATGGTTTTCATCTCTCAGCCTCCCTTTTTATGTAACCATTTCCACAGTTGAACACTTTCCAAACAATAGCAGAAGGAATCTGGTGAAAAATGTGTGCTTTTGCCGATACAGGACTCAGCAAGCAGGTACTGCCATATGCTCTCTTTTTTTATGAAAAAAGAATCAAAACACCTTTTTCAGTGAATAACGAGATTAACGGCTTTTTCCGTTTTTCCGCGCTATGTGAATTTGTTATAATGTTTAAATGGTAACAAACGAATGGAGGAACGTATGACGTGTACGATGTAACGGAGTGGAAGCATGTCTTTAAACTCGATCCAAATAAAGATTTGCCTGACGAACAGCTGGAGATTCTTTGCGAATCAGGAACGGATGCGGTCATTATCGGAGGCAGTGATGGTGTAACAGAGGATAATGTCCTGCGGATGATGTCTAAGGTAAGACGGTTTTTGGTGCCGTGTGTCCTAGAGGTGTCAGCGATTGAAGCGATCGTTCCCGGCTTTGACTTATATTTTATTCCGAGTGTATTAAACAGCAAAAACGCGGATTGGATTGTCGGAATGCACCAGAAAGCCATGAAGGAATACGGAGAACTGATGTCTATGGAAGAAATCGTGGCGGAGGGCTACTGCATCGCAAATCCAGATTGCAAAGCCGCGGCACTGACTGAAGCGGACGCCGATCTGAATATGGATGATATTGTCGCCTATGCGCGTGTGTCGGAGCTGCTGCAACTGCCGATTTTTTATTTAGAATACAGCGGCGTGCTTGGAGACATAGAAGCTGTCAAGAAAACGAAGGCTGTATTGGAAACGTCAACCTTGTTTTACGGCGGCGGCATCAAGGATGCGGAAACGGCCAAGCAGTACGCAGAGCATGCGGACGTGATCGTTGTAGGCAATGCGGTGTATGAAGATTTTGACAGGGCTTTGAAAACAGTAGCGGCTGTGAAAGGCGAGTAGTAAATTGTACGGATTTGGTTTATGATAGAACATATGTTTTGTATAGGCGGGTGAACAAATTTTGAATTATATTAGCAATCAATTACTAAGCGGTTTAAACCCCGTTCAGCAGGAAGCTGTCAAAACAACGGACGGGCCTCTTTTGCTGATGGCGGGAGCGGGAAGCGGAAAGACGCGTGTCCTGACACACAGAATTGCTTATTTAATGGCAGAAAAGCATGTGGCGCCGTGGAACATTCTGGCGATCACATTTACAAATAAAGCGGCACGCGAAATGAAAGAACGTGTGGAAAGTATCCTTGGACCCGGCGCGGACGATATCTGGATTTCCACATTCCATAGCATGTGCGTGCGGATCTTGCGCAGAGATATCGACCGGATTGGGATCAACCGAAATTTCTCCATCCTTGATACGGCTGACCAGCTTTCAGTGATCAAGGGGATTTTGAAGGAGCGCAATCTTGATCCGAAGAAGTTTGACCCGAGAAGCATCCTCGGTACGATCAGCAGTGCAAAAAACGAATTGACCGAACCGGAGGAATTCTCTAAAGTTGCCGGCGGCTACTACGATCAGGTGGTCAGCGATGTATATGCTGATTATCAGAAGAAGCTATTGAAAAACCAGTCGCTCGATTTTGACGATTTGATTATGACGACGATTAAACTGTTTGACCGAGTGCCGGAAGTGCTTGAATTTTATCAGCGCAAATTCCAGTACATTCACGTTGATGAGTATCAGGATACGAACAGGGCGCAATACATGCTCGTTAAGCAGCTTGCCGAGCGTTTCCAGAACCTTTGCGTTGTGGGGGATTCTGATCAGTCAATCTACAGATGGCGCGGCGCGGATATCACCAACATCCTTTCATTTGAAAAAGATTATCCGAATGCAAGCGTGATTTTGCTAGAACAAAACTATCGTTCAACGAAACGGATTTTGCGCGCGGCTAACGAGGTCATTAAAAACAACTCTAACCGCAAACCGAAAAATTTGTGGACGGAAAACGATGAAGGCATCAAAATTTCCTATTATCGCGGTGATAATGAGTTCGGTGAAGGACAGTTTGTGGCCGGCAAAATTCATCAGCTTCACAGCTCAGGCAAGCGGAAGCTGTCTGATATCGCCATTTTATACCGGACAAACGCGCAGTCCCGTGTGATTGAGGAAACGCTTCTCAAAGCGGGTTTGAACTATAACATTGTCGGCGGCACAAAGTTCTATGACAGAAAAGAAATTAAAGACATTCTTGCGTACCTGCGCCTCGTATCCAATCCGGATGACGATATCAGTTTCACGCGCATTGTCAATGTGCCGAAGCGCGGAGTCGGCGCGACATCACTTGAAAAAATCGCTTCGTATGCGGCCATAAACGGTTTGTCATTTTTCCAAGCGATTCAGCAGGTTGATTTTATCGGCGTCAGTGCCAAAGCGGCAAACGCGCTTGACAGCTTTAGACAGATGATTGAAAACCTGACCAATATGCAGGATTACTTATCCATTACAGAGCTGACAGAAGAAATTCTTGATAAGACGGAATACAGAGAAATGCTGAAGGCTGAGAAATCGATCGAAGCCCAAAGCCGTTTAGAAAATATCGACGAGTTCCTGTCTGTTACGAAAAACTTTGAACAGAAAAGTGAAGACAAGACACTCGTTGCGTTCCTGACAGACTTGGCGTTAATCGCAGATATTGATCAGCTCGATCAGAAGGAGGAAGAGTCAGGCGGCAAGGATGCGATCACCCTGATGACACTGCACGCCGCGAAAGGACTGGAGTTCCCGGTTGTTTTCTTGATGGGGCTTGAAGAAGGCGTCTTCCCGCACAGCCGTTCTCTCATGGAGGAAGCGGAAATGGAAGAAGAACGCCGCCTTGCGTACGTTGGGATTACAAGGGCGGAACAGGAGCTTTATCTGACCAATGCTAAAATGCGCACCTTGTTTGGCCGGACAAATATGAACCCGGAATCTCGCTTCATTGCCGAAATACCGGATGATTTATTGGAAAACCTAAATGAGAAAAAAGAAACGAGAGCGACGTCTGCGAGAAAAATGCAGCCGAGACGCGGCCCTGTTTCACGCCCGGTATCCTACGCCAGCAAAACAGGCGGCGACACCTTGAACTGGGCAGTCGGAGATAAGGCGGGCCATAAAAAATGGGGAACAGGAACTGTCGTCAGCGTGAAAGGCGAAGGAGAAGGGACGGAGCTTGATATTGCCTTCCCGAGCCCTGTCGGCGTGAAACGCCTGTTAGCAGCATTTGCTCCTATTGAAAAGCAGTAATTGAAGAGGAAAGGAAGAAGCAGATGGACAAAGAAACAGCGAAGCAGCGGGCAGAAGAACTGCGCCGCACCATCAACAAGTATAGCTATGAATATTACACCTTAGATGAACCGAGCGTCCCAGATGCCGAATACGACAGATTGATGCAGGAGCTGATTGCGATCGAGGATGAGCACCCAGACCTCAGAACGCCTGACTCTCCTACGCAGCGCGTCGGCGGAGCCGTGCTTGAAGCGTTTCAGAAAGTCACCCACGGCACACCGATGCTCAGTTTGGGCAACGCCTTTAATGCTGATGATCTTCGTGATTTCGACCGCCGTGTGCGCCAAGCCGTCGGCGACGATGTGGCGTATAATGTGGAGCTGAAAATAGACGGTCTTGCTGTTTCTCTCCGTTATGAAGACGGCTATTTTGTCAGAGGGGCCACAAGAGGTGACGGAACGACTGGAGAGGATATTACGGAGAACCTGAAGACGATCCGCAATATCCCCCTTAAAATGAACCGTGAGCTGTCAATCGAAGTGCGCGGAGAGGCGTATATGCCGAAACGTTCGTTTGAAGCACTCAATGAGGAACGGATTAAAAATGAGGAAGAACCGTTCGCCAATCCGCGAAATGCCGCGGCGGGATCTCTCAGGCAGCTCGATCCGAAAATTGCAGCGAAACGAAACCTCGATATCTTCGTCTACAGTATAGCGGAGCTTGACGAGATGGGTGTGGAGACGCAAAGCCAAGGGCTTGATTTTCTCGACGAACTCGGATTTAAAACGAATCAGGAACGAAAAAAATGCGGCAGCATAGAAGAAGTCATAGTGCTGATCGATGAGTTTCAGGCGAAGCGCGCAGACCTGCCGTATGAAATAGACGGCATTGTCATTAAAGTCGATTCTCTCGATCAACAGGAGGAGCTCGGTTTTACGGCGAAAAGCCCGCGCTGGGCCATCGCGTATAAGTTTCCTGCTGAAGAGGTCGTGACGAAGCTTCTCGATATCGAATTAAATGTCGGCAGAACGGGTGTGATCACGCCGACCGCGATTCTTGAGCCGGTAAAAGTTGCCGGCACAACGGTCTCAAGAGCATCCCTTCATAACGAAGATTTAATTAAAGAGAAGGACATTCGGATTTTGGATAAGGTTGTCGTCAAAAAAGCGGGCGATATCATCCCGGAAGTTGTGAATGTCCTCGTTGAACAGCGCACAGGAGAAGAAAAGGAATTCAGCATGCCGACGGAATGTCCTGAATGCGGCAGTGAGCTCGTCCGGATTGAAGGAGAAGTGGCGCTTCGCTGCATTAACCCTGAATGTCCGGCGCAAATCCGGGAAGGGCTGATCCATTTCGTTTCCCGTAATGCGATGAACATTGACGGGCTCGGCGAACGAGTGATCACACAGCTGTTTGAGGAAAACCTTGTCCGCAATGTGGCAGATTTATATAAGCTGACGAAGGAACGAGTCATCCAGCTCGAGCGCATGGGCGAAAAGTCCACTGAAAACCTGATCAGCTCCATCCAAAAATCAAAAGAAAATTCGTTAGAGCGTTTGCTGTTTGGGCTTGGCATCCGTTTTATCGGATCAAAAGCTGCAAAGACGCTTGCCATGCATTTTGAAAGCTTGGAGAACCTGAAAAAAGCCTCTAAAGAGGAACTTCTCGCGGTAGATGAAATCGGTGAAAAAATGGCTGACGCTGTCATCACTTATTTTCATAAAGAAGAAATGCTTGAACTCTTGAATGAACTTCAGGAGCTGGGCGTAAACACGCTCTATAAAGGCCCGAAAAAAGTAAAAGCAGAGGACAGCGACTCTTACTTTGCCGGTAAAACAATTGTTCTGACAGGAAAGCTGGAAGAGCTGTCAAGAAACGAAGCCAAAGCGCAAATCGAAGCGCTGGGCGGAAAGCTGACTGGAAGCGTCAGCAAAAACACAGACTTAGTCATCGCCGGAGAAGCGGCGGGAAGCAAGCTGACAAAAGCACAAGAGCTGAACATTGAAGTGTGGAATGAAGAACAGTTAATGGGAGAGCTAAAGAAATAAGAGGAGTGTTTTCTATTGAAAAAGACGTTGGCATTGGCGGCAACGGCGGCAGTATTAATGCTGTCTGCCTGCTCGTCAGGTTTCGGGGGGGAGAAGGAGGAAGAGATTACGCAAAAGACGGCGAAATCGTCAGAAAAAGCGATTGTCCCGAAATATAATATCTCTGACTCCTATTACAAAATGGTGCTGCCGTTTAAGGCAGGCAAAGCGCGCGGCTTAACAACGGAACAGCTGAATACAAGGCTGGACATTGACGAGTTTGAAACAGGGCTGATGCGTCTTGCCCAAGATTCTTTCTCGACTGACGATTATCTGTTCCAAGAAGGACAATATTTAGATGAGGATACAGTATTAAGCTGGCTGGCACGGAAAAAAACGGGCTCTGATTTGAAAAAAGCCGAAAAAGAAGATAAAAACTTCAAAAATGAAGGCTTGAATCCAGCGCTCCCGAGCTCTGGTTCAACAGAAGAAAAGAACGAAAGCAGCCCGATTTATTTAGCATCCATGCTTGAGCACGATTATTTAGTCAGAAAAGACAAGAATTCTATCCAGCTTGGCGGCGTCATGATCGGACTGGCGTTAAACTCCGTGTATTACTATCGTGAAAAAACTGGCGACCCGCAAAAAGAAGTGGAGATTAAAGACAGCACGCTTCGCCAGCAGGGAGAAAAAATTGCACAGGAGGTTATTAACCGCCTCCGCAAAAAAGATAATTTGAAGAATGTGCCGATTACCGTCGCGCTTTATAAGCAGGCGTCAAAAACATCGATTGTGCCGGGGAACTTCATCGCCAAAACAGAGGTCAAAGCAGGCTCTACTGATATCTCAAATTGGGATGACATCAATGAAAAATATGTATTCTATCCGGCAGATACAACCACAGCAGAAAAGTACCCGGATGACACCGAGGTCTTTAAGCGGTTTAAAAATTCAATTGAAGAATATTTCCCGAACTATACAGGCGTTGTCGGTACAGCGCTGTATGATAATGATGAAATGAAGAAAATGAAGATTGACATACCAATGCAATTCTACGGAAAAAGTGAAGTTGTCGCGTTTACCCAGTTCTTAACGGGTGAAGTGATGGACTACTACTCTAAGAGCTCAGTTGATGTCGAAGTCAATATCACGTCCTCAGACGGACAGGAAGCGGTCATTATCCGCAATGCTGGAGATAAAGAGCCGACTGTTCATATTTATGACTGATAGAAAACCCTTGTGCCATATTGGCACAAGGGTTTTTATGTTACAATTAACAGGAAAAGGGAAAATATTTCCGCTTCTGCCGAAACACAAATCAAGGGGAGGTATGTTGATGCTGGAAATCGTGTGAAAACAATCATTATCAAATCTATAGCAATGAAAGGATGTTAGACGTGCATAAAGATATCAAAAAAATATTTCATGAAGAGCAGGTTTTGGCAGAAGCTGCAGCGAAATACGGTTTCTCAAAAGATCAGGTGCGTTTTCTGGCTGATGCGGAAAACTATGTATATGAATGTATGAAAGACAATCAACCTTATATTTTAAAGATTACCCATACGATTCGGAGATCTTCTGATTATATAATGGGAGAGATGGAATGGCTCCGTCACCTTGCAATAGGGGGAATTTCAGTAGCCAAACCGCTCCCGTCGCTGAACGGAAAAGATGTAGAAGCAGTGCCGGACGGAAACGGCGGGTCATTTTTATTGAGAGTGTATGAGAAAGCGCCGGGGCAAAAAGTGGATGAATCGGACTGGAATGAAACGCTATTTTATGAGCTTGGCAGATACACAGGCAGCATGCACAGCCTGACAAAAAGCTACAAATTGAGCAATCCCGCTTTCAAAAGACAGGAATGGGATGAAGAGGAGCAATTAAAGCTGAGAAAATATGTGCCTGAAGATCAGATAAAGGTGTTTCAGCAAGCCGATTCTTTGATGAATGAACTGCGGAGGCTCCCGAAAAGCCAGGACAGCTACGGCTTGGTGCATGCGGATCTGCACCATGGCAATTTTAACTGGGATCATGGCAAAATCACGGCATTTGATTTTGATGATATCGGCTACAACTGGTTTGTTAACGATATTAGCATTCTTCTCTACAATGTCCTGTGGTATCCTGTTGTGCCATATGATGATAAAGCTGCGTTTACAGAAGAATTTATGACGCATTTTATGAAAGGGTACTGGAAGGAAAATGAGCTTGACCCTACATGGCTGATGATAATACCTGATTTCCTCCGCCTTCGCCATATGCTGATTTACGGATTGCTGCATCAGATGTTTGACCTTAACACAATAGGAGAAGAGGAAAAAAAAATGCTGGCCGGTTTCAGAAGAGATATAGAGAATGGCACGCCGATTACAGCATTTGATTTTTCAGCACTGGTGTAGATAGAAAAAGCCAATGGGATTCCAGTCCCATTGGCTTTTATAATGTATCACACTTCACGCCGACTACGCCTTCAATGGCTTTAATGTCATAGTAGACGTCGGTCGTGTATCTGTTTTTATGGACGCGGACCTTCACTTCCATAATTGGAAAATCCTTTTCGCCTAGGTCGTCGATCCGAACGGAGTGTGCTTTGATATCTCTTCTTTTCATTTCTTTTAAAATCTCTGTCATTTTGTCTTTATCAGAAAGTGACATTCTGATGCGGATGTCTTTTTCCTGCAGGCGGTCGGGGCCGATTTTTCTGACCACCCATGGGAGAAATTCCACGCTGATCAGGATGAACAGAAGACTGGCAAACGCTTCTTTATAAAAACCGGCTCCCGTAGCCAGCCCGAGCCCCGCTGCCCCCCAGATCATGGCCGATGTCGTCAGGCCGGAAATGACATCATTGCTTTTTCGCAGGATGACACCGGCTCCGATAAACCCGACGCCGGAGATGATTTGTGCCGGCAGACGAAGCGGATCCATCATGATGCGGTAGTATTTAGGGAAATGATATGCCGCATTAATACTGACGATCGTCAGCATGCATGAGCTGACTGCGATGACAATACAGGTTTTTAATCCGAGCGGCTTATTTTTTAATTCGCGTTCAAGCCCGATGACCATGCCAATCAATGTGGCAATGCCCAATTTCAATAAAATATCAGGATCAATGTACCAGCTCAACAGCAACTTCCCCCTTCTCTATGGTGTTTTTTAAATAAATATGATTTTCTCACAGTATTTATAGCAAAACAAGAGCACAAAAGCCACCAAGCTGCGCTTGATGGCTTATTGCTTACTTTTTGCGTTTTAACAGCTTTTCCATGACACCGAATAATCGGTAAGAGGCTTTTGCAGGACGTTTTGTGATCATGCTGACAATAATGCCGGCAATCATACTGAGAATAAACCCAGGAATAATTTCGTACACACCGGTTGATTTTGCCAGGCCGGTTGTAATCCAGATCAACACGGTCGCAGCCCCGACAATCATGGCAGCAAGCGCGCCCCATTCGTTCATTCGCTTCCAATACAGACTGAGCAGAATCGCAGGTCCGAAAGCTGAACCGAAGCCGGCCCAAGCGTATCCGACCAAATCAAGAATGGTGCTGTTCGGGTTCAATGATAAGAGTACCGCGATAACGGCAATGACTAAGACGGACAAACGCCCGATCATGACCAATTCTTTATCGGAAGCTTTTCGTCTGAAAAATGACCGGTATAAATCCTCTGTTACAGCACTTGCTGTGACTAAGAGCTGTGAGGAAATCGAACTCATGATGGCAGCCAAAATAGCTGACAATAAGAACCCTGTAATTAATGGGTGGAACAAGATTTTAGAGAAGATAATGAAAATCATCTCCGGATCTTTTACAGCAACTCCGAATTTATGGGCGTATGCAACACCGATTAAACCCGTCAGCACGGAACCTAGAACTGTAATGATCATCCAGCTCATGCCGATTCGGCGTGCAGGTTTTAAATCTTTAATGTCTTTAATGGCCATAAATCGGACGATGATATGAGGCTGGCCGTAGTAGCCCAATCCCCAGGCTAAATAGGAAATAATGCTAATGACGCTCGCGCCTTTAAAAATATCCAATAAATGTGGATTAACAGCGTCGATTTCATGGAAAGTCGGAGCAACGCCGCCCACATGGGTAAAAGCAACGATCGGCACAAGCACTAGTGCTGCAAACATGATCGCACCCTGCACGAAGTCAGTCAGACTGACAGCAAGGAAACCGCCAAACAGTGTGTATAACACGACAACTGCAGTGGTCAGAAACAAGCCTAATTTGTAATCCGCCCCAAAAGCAGATTCAAACAGCCGTCCGCCAGATACCATACCGGAAGAGGTATACAATGTGAAAAAGATCATGATGATCAATGCAGATACGATTTTCAGCAGTGATGAAGAATGCTGGAATCGTTTATCAAAGAAATCAGGAATCGTAATCGCATCATCCGCCGCTTCCGTATAAGCACGCAGCCTTGGAGCCAGCAGCAAGTAATTTGAGTACGCCCCGATTGTAAGACCTAAAGCAAGCCATAAGGTGGACAGCCCTGTCGCAAACATCGCGCCGGGAACACCCATCAGCATCCATCCGCTCATATCGGCCGCGCCGGCAGACAAAGCAGTAACGAATGGTCCGAGGCCTCTTCCTCCAAGCATGTAATCATTGATGTCAGTGGTTTTCTTGAATGCATACCAGCCGATTAACAGCATGGCAATAAAGTAAATTCCTAAAGATATAATAATTTCAATACTCACGTTTTACCCTCTCTTCATTTCTAATAATGTTGCATCACCTCTCAAATTGATGGTGCCAGTTAAGCAGCCTGGCGTAAGTGCAAAACAAAAGAAATTCTTTTGCGGGTGCACTTGGTAACTTAACCTAACAAAGTATTCCCAGCCATTCAAGCGATGAAACCTTGATCATGAGCGAGAAATACCGTTGCAAACCTAGAAGGGAATAAAGAATAAAACGCTTTCAAAAAATAATTAAAGTAAAAATATTCAGAAAAATATTTCGTTTCTCCTTCGCCTCATTTTAGTATAAAATATATAGGGTATTGTTTCGAAAACACAGGCCTGTCTTAAGGCGTTTTGTTGCTTTAAAGGGCTTGTTTTTGATATGATCAGTATTATATGACTTAACGGAGAAATATGTGGAGGTGGATCATATGTCACGAATTTCAATAGAAGAAGTAAAGCACGTTGCGCACCTTGCAAGACTTGCGATTACTGAAGAAGAAGCAAAAATGTTCACTGAACAGCTCGACAGTATCATTTCATTTGCCGAGGAGCTTAATGAGGTTAACACAGACAATGTGGAGCCTACAACTCACGTGCTGAAAATGAAAAATGTCATGAGAGAAGATGAAGCGGGTAAAGGTCTTCCGGTTGAGGATGTCATGAAAAATGCGCCTGACCATAAAGACGGCTATATTCGTGTGCCATCAATTCTGGACTAAAGGAGGGACACAAGAATGTCATTATTTGATCATAAAATCACAGAATTAAAACAGCTCATACATAAAAAAGAGATTAAGATTTCTGATCTGGTTGATGAATCTTATAAACGCATCCAAGCGGTTGATGATAAGGTACAAGCCTTTTTGGCATTAGATGAAGAAAGAGCGCGCGCATACGCGAAGGAGCTTGATGAGGCGGTTGACGGCCGTTCTGAGCACGGTCTTCTTTTCGGTATGCCGATCGGCGTGAAAGATAATATCGTAACAAAAGGGCTGCGCACAACATGCTCCAGCAAAATTCTCGAAAACTTTGATCCGATTTATGACGCTACTGTCGTTCAGCGCCTTCAAGACGCTGAAGCGGTCACAATCGGAAAACTGAACATGGACGAATTCGCCATGGGATCATCTACCGAAAACTCAGCTTACAAGCTGACGAAAAACCCTTGGAACTTAGAAACAGTTCCCGGCGGTTCAAGCGGCGGATCTGCAGCTGCGGTTGCTGCGGGAGAAGTTCCGTTTTCTCTTGGATCTGACACAGGCGGCTCCATCCGTCAGCCGGCATCTTTCTGTGGCGTTGTCGGTTTAAAACCTACATACGGACGTGTATCTCGTTACGGACTGGTCGCATTTGCGTCCTCATTAGACCAAATCGGACCGATTACACGTACGGTTGAGGATAACGCGTTTTTACTTCAAGCGATTTCCGGCGTAGACAAAATGGACTCCACGAGTGCAAATGTGGACGTGCCTGATTTTCTTTCTTCATTAACTGGAGACATCAAAGGACTGAAAATCGCCGTTCCGAAAGAATACCTTGGTGAAGGTGTCGGCAAAGAAGCGAGAGAATCTGTCTTGGCAGCGCTGAAAGTCCTTGAAGGTCTCGGCGCTACATGGGAAGAAGTGTCTCTTCCGCACAGTAAATACGCTCTTGCGACATATTACCTGCTGTCATCTTCTGAAGCGTCAGCGAACCTTGCACGCTTTGACGGCATCCGCTACGGCTACCGCACAGACAATGCGGATAACCTGATCGACCTTTACAAGCAAACGCGCGCTGAAGGTTTTGGAAATGAAGTCAAACGCCGCATCATGCTTGGAACGTTTGCTTTAAGCTCAGGCTACTACGATGCGTACTACAAAAAAGCGCAAAAAGTGCGTACGTTGATTAAGAAGGATTTCGAAGACGTATTTGAAAAATATGATGTTATTGTTGGACCGACTACACCGACACCTGCGTTTAAAATCGGTGAAAACACGAAGGATCCGCTCACAATGTACGCAAACGATATCTTAACGATTCCGGTCAACCTTGCCGGCGTACCGGGAATCAGCGTGCCATGCGGATTAGCAGACGGTCTTCCGCTCGGCCTGCAAATCATCGGAAAACACTTTGATGAAAGCACTGTATACCGCGTTGCTCATGCATTTGAACAAGCGACAGACCATCATAAAGCAAAACCTGAACTGTAAGGGGTGAAAAGAATTGAACTTTGAAACGGTAATCGGACTTGAAGTCCACGTTGAGTTAAAAACAAAATCAAAAATTTTCTCAAGCTCTCCAACGCCATTCGGCGCGGAGGCGAATACGCAGACAAGCGTTATTGACCTCGGATATCCGGGCGTCCTGCCTGTTCTGAACAAAGAAGCCGTTGAATTCGCAATGAAAGCCGCTATGGCGCTCAACTGTGAGATCGCAACGGATACGAAGTTTGACCGCAAAAACTATTTCTATCCTGACAACCCGAAAGCGTATCAGATTTCTCAATTTGATAAGCCAATCGGCGAAAACGGCTGGATCGAAATTGAAGTCGGCGGAAAAACAAAACGCATCGGCATCACGCGCCTTCACCTTGAAGAGGATGCCGGAAAACTGACACACACAGGCGACGGCTATTCTCTTGTTGACTTCAACCGCCAGGGAACGCCGCTTGTTGAGATCGTATCAGAGCCGGATATCCGCACGCCGGAAGAAGCGTACGCGTATCTTGAAAAGCTGAAATCCATCATCCAATATACAGGCGTTTCTGACTGTAAAATGGAAGAAGGCTCACTTCGCTGTGACGCCAATATCTCTCTTCGTCCGATCGGCCAAGAGGAATTCGGCACAAAAACGGAATTGAAAAACTTGAACTCCTTTGCGTTTGTTCAAAAAGGCCTTGAGCATGAAGAAAAACGCCAGGAGCAGGTTCTTCTTTCCGGCGGCGTCATCCAGCAGGAAACTCGCCGTTATGATGAAGCAACGAAGAAAACCATTCTTATGCGTGTCAAAGAGGGATCTGACGACTACCGTTACTTCCCAGAGCCGGATCTTGTCGAGCTCTACATTGATGATGAATGGAAGGAACGCGTAAAAGCAAGCATTCCTGAGCTTCCGGATGAGCGCCGCAAGCGTTATATCGAAGAGCTTGGCTTGCCTGCATATGATGCGATGGTTCTGACGCTGACAAAAGAAATGGCTGATTTCTTCGAAGAAACCGTTCAAAAAGGCGCTGAAGCTAAACAAGCGTCTAACTGGCTGATGGGTGAAGTGTCAGCTTACCTAAACGCAGAGCAAAAAGAGCTTGCCGACGTTGCCCTCACACCTGAAGGCCTTGCCGGCATGATCAAATTGATTGAAAAAGGAATCATTTCTTCTAAGATCGCGAAGAAAGTGTTTAAAGAGTTGATTGAAAAAGGCGGCGACGCTGAGAAGATTGTGAAAGAGAAAGGCCTTGTTCAGATTTCTGACGAAGGCGTGCTTCTGAAGCTTGTCACTGAGGCGCTTGACAACAATCCTCAATCAATCGAAGACTTTAAAAACGGAAAAGACCGTGCGATCGGCTTCCTAGTCGGACAGATTATGAAAGCGTCCAAAGGACAAGCCAACCCGCCGATGGTCAACAAAATTCTGCTTGAAGAAATTAAAAAACGCTAATAAAAAAGCAGCCCTTAGAGGCTGCTTTTTTTATGGTCAAATTGAGATAAAGACAGAGATGAGAGCACGAAGCCTTTCAACTTCTTTGTCGTTGGTTCCGGTCAAATTGGACAGCATGCCTTTAATAATCGGTTTGCGCGGTTTATCCTGAGTCAATTCTTCCTCGATAACATCAAGTGACACGGTGATATCCTCGGGCAGCGTGCTGTTTTCTTTCACTTTCTGAATGTCCTCAAGCAACTGGTCTTTCTCCGCAGGCATCGGGTTGAAAATGTCTTTTGACACAATCGGATTGAGTGCAGAACGGCTCAGCCCCTGTACAAGATCATCCAGTCTCTCAATAATAAAGGCTGAGATTTCTTCTGCGTCGATATTAAGCTCACCGTTAAATACCATCACGTTCATATAAGAATGCACAATGCCTCTTGCCATGATGGACAGATCTGCGACATACCGCTCGATTCCTTCGCCATAGGATACCAGCAAGGCGTTCCGGTACAGCTTATCCGTCTCTGTGGTAATTTTGTAAAAATATTGCTTGATTTCTTGATTTTCCGGAATGATATTTTCGGTAAGCAAAAGTACGATAAAATCTTTATGATCACGAAAATCCTCAAATTGAGCGCCAATTTGTTTTTTCAAAACTTCTTTAGGCGGCTTTCCAGCAAGATCTTCTTCTATATTTTTCATTTTGTTCATAGACATACCGATATAATATTCACAGGCAGATAACAGCAGCGCTTCTTTCGATTTGAAGTGCAAATAAAAAGCGCCCTTCGAAATGCCGCATTCACTGGCGATTTCTTGGATCGTCGTAGCTGCGAATCCTTTTTTCGCAAATAAACGAATGCTGGTTTTTATAATTCTCTCTTTTTTTTCATTCATGACGTGCTTCCCCTTAATCCTTGAAAAATTTAGTAAAATTTTCTGGTATATGAGTTGACGTTGTTGCGTTATAACGTTTAGTATTATATAGAATGACCAGTCAGTCAATAAAAAATGTAATGGAGGATATGATGAATCACGTTATTAATTTCGTTCTGAAAAACAAATTCGCCGTATGGCTGATGACGATTATTGTAACGGCAGCCGGCTTGTATGCGGGTATGAATATGAAGCAAGAGTCTATTCCTGACGTGAACATGCCTTACTTGACGATCAGCACGACATATCCGGGTGCGACACCAAGCCAAGTGGCTGATGAAGTGACCAAACCGGTTGAACAAGCCGTGCAGAACTTGGACGGTGTCAGTGTTGTGACTTCGACGTCCTATGAAAACGCATCGTCGGTCATGATTGAATATGATTATGAGAAAGATATGGACAAAGCGAAAACAGAAGCAGCTGAAGCGTTAGAAAACGTCAACCTGCCTGATGACGCGAAGGATCCGGAGATTTCACGCTACAGCTTGAATTCATTCCCGATTCTGACGCTGAGCGTGTCCAGTGATAAAGATAATCTGCAAGAGCTGACGAAACAAGTGGAGGACAGCCTCGTTTCTAAGCTTGAAGGCATAGAAGGCGTTGCGTCCGTCCAAGTATCAGGCCAGCAGGTGGAAGAGGTTGAATTCTCTTTCAAAGAAGACAAACTGAAGGAATACGGCCTTGATGAAGATACAGTCAAGCAAGTGATTCAAGGTTCAGATGTGACAACTCCGCTTGGATTGTACACATTCGGAAATGAAGAAAAATCTGTCGTCGTTAGCGGCGATATTGAAACAATTAAAGATTTGAAGAATATGAGAATCCCGACGGCATCTGCTTCAAGTGCAGGCAGCAGCGCAGCATCTCAAGCGGGTGCGCAGAGTGCTCAAGCAGCTCAGAGCGCGCAAGCGGCAGCACAGGCGCAGCAAAGCGCAAGCACAGCAGTGCCGACGGTCAAACTTTCTGACATTGCTACAATTAAAGATGTGAAAAAAGCTGAATCCGTTTCACGCACAAATGGCAAAGACAGCATCGGCATCAACATCGTCAAAGCAAACGATGCGAATACGGTAGAGGTTGCCGACGATGTCAAAGCTGAGCTGAAGAAGTTCAAAGAAGACCATAAAGGCTTCAATTACAGCGCAACTCTCGACATGGCGGAGCCGATCACACAGTCAGTTGACACGATGTTAAGCAAAGCCATCTTCGGTGCTATTTTTGCGATTGTGATTATTCTCTTATTCTTAAGAGATATCAAATCAACATTAATTTCGGTAATTTCAATTCCATTATCATTGCTGATCGCACTCCTTGTGCTGCAGCAGCTTGATATCACATTGAATATTATGACACTCGGCGCAATGACCGTTGCCATCGGACGTGTAGTCGATGACTCCATCGTTGTGATCGAGAACATTTATCGCCGAATGAGACTCAAAGACGAGCCGCTCCGCGGAAAAGCCTTGGTTCGTGAAGCGACGAAGGAAATGTTTAAACCGATCATGTCATCAACGATTGTGACAATTGCGGTATTCCTGCCGCTCGCACTTGTAGGCGGACAAATCGGTGAGTTGTTTATTCCGTTTGCCTTAACGATTGTTTTTGCGCTTGCCGCATCCCTGGTGATTTCAATCACGCTTGTGCCGATGCTCGCACACAGCCTGTTCAAAAAATCATTAACCGGTGCGCCGATTAAAGCGAAAGAACACAAACCTGGCAGACTTGCAAACATCTATAAAAAAGTATTGAACTGGGCGCTGAGCCACAAATGGATCACGTCTATCATCGCTGTTCTGATGCTCCTTGGAAGCTTGTTCCTCGTACCGTTAATCGGTGCCAGCTACCTGCCGTCCGAGGAAGAAAAAACGATGCAGCTCACATACAGCCCAGAACCGGGTGAAACGAAAAAAGAAGCCGAAAATGAAGCTGAAAAAGCGGAAAAAATCCTGCTTGACCGCAAGCATGTCGATACGGTTCAGTATTCATTAGGCTCTGGCAGCCCGCTTGCCGGAGGAGATTCTAACGGTGCGTTATTCTATATCAAATATGAAAGCGACACACCTGACTTTGATAAAGAAAAAGATAACGTTCTGAAGGAAATCCAAAAGCAATCTGACCGCGGAGAATGGAAGTCACAGGACTTCAGCTCTTCAGGCAATAACAACGAATTAACATACTATGTGTATGGCGATTCTGAAAACGATATTAAAGACACGGTCAAAGACATTGAAAAAATCATGAAAGATGAAAAGGATCTGAAAAACGTAAATTCAGGCCTTTCCAGCACATATGATGAGTACACATTTGTCGCTGACCAAGAAAAACTAAGCAAACTCGGTTTAACCGCGTCTCAAATTTCTCAGGCCTTAATGTCACAAACATCGCAAGAACCGCTCACCACAGTGAAAAAAGACGGCAAAGAGCTTGATGTGAACATTAAGACAGAAAAAGACGAGTATAAGAGTGTGAAAGATTTAGAGAATAAAAAGATCACTTCAGCGACTGGCCAGGAAGTCAAAATCGGCGATGTGGCAAAAGTGAAAGAAGGATCAACATCAGATACCGTGTCAAAACGTGACGGAAAAGTCTATGCGGATGTCACAGGTGAGGTTACATCTGACAACGTCACAGCCGTATCAGCTGCTATCCAGAAGAAAATCGATAAGCTTGACCATCCTGATAACGTATCGATTGACACAGGCGGCGTATCAGCGGATATCGCTGATTCCTTCACGAAGCTCGGTTTAGCGATGCTGGCAGCAATAGCAATCGTTTACCTTGTGCTCGTGATTACCTTCGGCGGAGCGCTAGCGCCATTTGCGATTCTGTTCTCATTGCCGTTCACAGTCATCGGTGCCCTGGTCGGACTTTACGTATCTGGTGAAACGATCAGTCTGAACGCAATGATCGGTATGCTCATGCTGATCGGTATCGTTGTCACGAATGCCATTGTCTTAATTGACCGCGTGATTCATAAGGAAGCGGAAGGCCTGTCTACGAGAGAAGCGCTCCTGGAAGCCGGCTCTACACGACTCCGTCCGATCCTGATGACAGCCATTGCGACAATCGGCGCCTTGATTCCATTAGCACTCGGCTTCGAAGGCGGAAGCCAAGTCATTTCAAAAGGACTCGGCGTCACGGTTATCGGCGGTTTAATCAGTTCAACACTTCTGACACTCCTGATCGTGCCAATCGTATATGAAGTATTGGCGAAGTTCCGCAAGAAAAAACCGGGAACAGAAGAAGAGTAAAAAACAAAAAGCCTCAGCTCTGCTGGGGCTTTTGTGCGTTTTCATCTGTAAGATTATGTACATTTTGTTGCGATTTTTTTAACTCATAGTATAATTAAAGGTTGTTAGTGTAAAAATGGATCGGATACTCTTAAGTAGGATGATGAGATAATGAAACGTGCACGCATAATATACAATCCGACTTCAGGACGGGAGATCTTTAAAAAGCATCTTGCCCAGGTCCTGCAAAAATTTGAACAAGCCGGCTATGAAACCTCCACCCATGCGACGACATGCGCAGGAGACGCTACACACGCTGCCAAGGAAGCGGCATTGCGTGAGTTTGACCTGATCATTGCGGCAGGCGGAGACGGAACGATCAACGAGGTCGTCAACGGGCTTGCGCCTTTAGACAACCGTCCGACACTCGGTGTGATTCCAGTCGGCACCACGAACGACTTCGCCAGAGCGCTCGGCATTCCGCGAGAGGATATTTTAAAAGCGGCAGATACGGTCATTAACGGCGTCGCCCGCCCGATTGATATCGGACAGGTCAACGGCCAGTATTTTATCAATATCGCCGGAGGAGGCCGTCTGACAGAGCTGACGTACGACGTGCCAAGCAAACTCAAAACAATGCTCGGCCAGCTTGCTTATTATTTAAAAGGAATGGAAATGCTGCCTTCACTTCGTCCGACAGAAGTCGAGATTGAATATGACGGCAAGCTGTTTCAAGGTGAAATCATGCTGTTTTTGGTCACGCTGACAAATTCCGTCGGCGGGTTCGAAAAGCTCGCGCCGGATTCCAGCCTGAATGACGGCATGTTTGATTTGATGATACTAAAGAAAGCAAACCTTGCTGAATTTATCAGGGTCGCAACGATGGCGCTCCGCGGCGAACACATCAACGACCAGCACATTATTTATACAAAAGCGAACCGCGTGAAAGTCAATGTATCAGAAAAGATGCAGCTGAACCTGGACGGCGAGTACGGCGGCATGCTGCCGGGCGAATTCGTGAATCTGTACCGGCACATTCACGTCGTCATGCCGAAGGAGAAAGCGGAACAGCTGGATGACTAAAACTTGGCTTTGTAAGCCAAGCTCAGAATGTTGACAAAATCCTAAAACAGTTTTCGTTTTAGGATTTTGTCATCTTTTCAGCGTGATTGAAAACCTTTGAAGTCTAGGAAGGACGAGCATTGGAGCGGAGCGAATGTTGAATTCGTGAGCACCGAAGCACAGGACTGACAACGAATGCGAAGGTTTGCCTACACGCTGAAACTTGGCTTGAATAGGCCAAGTTTTTCTTTCGCTTAAAACTAGAGGTGATTATAGATGAAAATGAAACCCCCAGTAGAAAAAAACGAATACTACGACGTGACATTTGAGGATTTGACACATGAAGGAGCGGGCGTCGCAAAGGTCCAAGGCTTTCCGATCTTCGTGCCGAACGCCCTGCCGGAGGAAAAAGCCCAAATCAAAGTCACACGTGTCAAAAAAGGGTTCGCCTTCGGCCGCCTGATTGAGCTGAAGGAAGAAAGCCCGCATAGAACCGACGCCCCGTGTCCAATTTACAAGCAATGCGGCGGCTGCCAGTTGCAGCACATGACCTATGAAGGCCAGCTCTTGTTTAAACAGAAACAAGTCAAAGACGTCTTAGAACGCATCGGCAAGCTGGACCTTTCAAAAGTCACCGTGCACCCGACACTCGGCATGGAAGACCCTTGGAACTACAGAAACAAAGCACAGGTGCCGGTAGGAGAACGGGAAGGCGGACTCGTCGCGGGATTCTATCAGCAAAGAAGCCATGACATCATTGACATGAGCGCCTGCCTGATCCAGCAATCCAAAAACGACGAAGCCGTCCAAGCCGTCAAAGACATTTGCGCAAACTACGGTGTCAAAGCCTACAACGAAGAACGCCACAAAGGCTGGCTCCGCCACATTATGGTCAGATACGGTGTTGTTACGGGCGAAATGATGATCGTCTTCATCACAAGAACAAACGACTTCCCGCATAAAGCGAAGATCATCGAAGACATCACAGCGCAATTCCCGCACGTCAAATCCATCGTGCAAAACATCAACCCGAACAAAACAAACGTCATCTTCGGAAACGAAACAAACGTCATCTGGGGCGAAGAATACATCTACGACCTCATCGGAGACGTCAAATTCGCCATTTCCGCCAGATCGTTTTATCAGGTCAACCCAGAGCAGACAAAGGTGCTCTACGACAAAGCGCTTGAGTACGCGGAGTTGAAAGGCGAAGAAACCGTCATTGACGCCTACTGCGGCATCGGTACAATTTCTCTCTTCCTGGCAAAGCAGGCGAAAAAAGTGTACGGCGTAGAAATTGTGCCGGAGGCAATTGAGGATGCCAAACGCAACGCCGAGCTCAACGGCATCACAAACGCTGAGTTCGCGGTCGGTGAAGCGGAAACCGTAATTCCAAAGTGGTATAAAGAAGGCATCACGGCAGATACGCTAGTCGTCGACCCGCCAAGAAAAGGCTGTGACGAAGCCCTCCTGCGGACAATTGTGGAGATGAAACCGAAGCGGGTGGTGTATGTGTCCTGTAATCCTGGCACGCTTGCAAGAGATTTGCGGATGCTGGAGGATGGAGGGTATCAGACACTCGAAGTGCAGCCTGTGGATATGTTTCCGCATACGAATCATGTGGAGGTGGCAGTGAAGCTTGTTTTAAAAGGTACGGTTGATTAAGCTGTACCTAATTAAGAGGGAAGAGAGGAGAAAAGATTTTAGTGTATCTAATCTTTTCTTCCTCAAATACTTCTATCTCTTTAAAGATTCTAAGTAGAAATTGATTTAAGACTGAATAACTTTCTTCATCATAAATACGTAACATAGGTAATTTAAAGTATTCTATTTTCTTTTGAAAAACTGTAATCCTCTTTATATCTTATCTTGTTGTATAAAGCAGATTGTAATTCAGCTTTTTAGATGGGGAAGATCCCTTAATTGTAGTTAAAATTAAACGAACTGCTCAATTGTAAGCTCTCCTCCTTATGCAAGAGATAGATGTATCAGATCGTATTCGCATCTATAGCAACTTCAGGTAAGCTAGTTTTAAGTTCAAGACTATTTTATTCTCTTGAGTTCATCCCTAATATGCTACAAAAAAAAACTTTCCTCATTAATAAAGAACGCCTTTACGAATGGAGTCGTAAAGGCATTTAACAGTTATTTATGCTAATGCAGCTTTGATTCGGTGAGGCCGTCTTGTAATGTTGCGAGAGGATATCCCGCGTTTAGGCTCATAAATCCTTCGCCGCCAGATTCATATTCGTCCCGGTTTCTAAAATAATTTTCCGCTTTTTCAGCATCCTTTGCTGAAGTTCCGCGTCGGACAAGCCGTAAGCACTGAAATCGAGCCAGATCAGGTAAGGCGCATCGGCTTTATCTTCTGTTCATGTTTTTCTAAAGGTAAGAGATCAATTCACAAGTTTACTGCTTATAATCATCAATGTACTATGTGCGAAGTTAATGACATATCTGTACTGGTAGAGTTCGTTAAATATTTTAGTAAAGGAGAATACAAAAATTTTAATTCTCAAAAGTTCTATTACTATAGTAATATATAAAAAGCTTCAATTACCGCTAGAAAAACAATTGAATTGTTAATGAATTATCTTTAAAAAAGTTATCGATAATGAATACTCCGAGGTGATAATAGTGAGTTTTGATTATATCAAATATAAAGAACAGAATCTTCTTATGCCAATGAAAATTAGTAACAAGGAAGAATACTATAAAGATTTAATGAATATCGAACAAAGTTGGACGGGAAGATTAGACGCTCAAATTTCAAATACATTTATTCAGGAAGCAATACAACTAATAATCAATTCTATTTCTTTATTCGAAAATGGATACTTCGACTGTGCATTTTATTCGTTAAGGCAATCACTAGAGGTATCTACTACAATGGTTTATCTTATGGAATTAGAGCCAGAAAAAAGAAAAACTGAACTATTGAAATGGAAGAAAAAAAGTAAATTTCCGATGTATGGTCAAATGATAAAATTTTTAATTACTAATAGAGATACATTTGCTGATATGAAACAGAAAATGAGTGACTATTTTAATAAGCTTCATCTTGTAAAAGAGCGGCTCAATAAACATGTTCACAAACAAGGATTTAACACTTTTTATGTTTCAAGAAATCAAATTATGAATCGAAATAAGAATAATGACGATTTAATAAGTGATTTTAATTATTGTACAAAAAATTGCATTGGAGCAATTGCGGTATTGAGACTTGCTATCGATCCGTTTCCTGTATTATTAATGGATGAAGACATATATTCTAGAACTAATGATGCTCTTACTGAGGCTTACTCAGAAGACTTTATTCAAAAGTATGTTGGGAAAGAAGGAATTAAAGCTTATAAAGAAACAAAAATGTACTTACAATATTATGAAAACATTATTACTTATGAAAAAAGACATCCTTCTGTATTAGATATAGTGAAACACCAATATATCAATAAAAACAAACTTGATGAAATTCTTAGCCAAATACATTTGTTAAACAAGAATGATATTATTGCTGTGTTAGTGACAAGTTTATCGGAGAAAGTCTCAAATGTATATTTTTATGACGGTTTATTGTTTTATTTTACTAATACAAAATCAGTTAGAGAGAAGTTTTCACTAGATTCAAGAATTTTTAAGAATATTAAAAAATCAAATAATCATATTAATAATACTTACGATGAGGCATACTTAAGTTTTATACAATTTGCAGGTGAAGAGTTGTTTATAGAACATAATGAAGAATTTACTCAGGATGAAATTAATATATTTGCAGAATTATTAACAGAGATTATAAGTGAATTGAAAAAGTATGATTAGTAATATATCTACTATAAATTTATCCTCTTGTACGAAGCAATTCACTGTATATGGGATGGTGATTTTAACAAGATTTCTTTGGATTTATAATTGATCGTTTTAATACATACAATCCATTGCCTTTAAATATACGTCCTTGAATTTTGAGCATTATTGTAGCAGTTAAATTTTAATAAAGTAATTCTATTGCAATATCTATTCGGAGGGGAGTATGTCTAAAGTCAACAATTCTGATTTTTAAAACTATTGACCTTCTTATGGTTATATCAGTTTTTAAAGCCAAGATTAAGTTGCGTTTTGTTTTTTTTATATGCTTAACGATTCTTTGCACACTAGACTTTTACATTTAAAACTATTCTTTAAGTTGGAATAACAACCATCTCTATGAAAAGAAAATTTTAAAGTCAAAAATAATTTTGTGAACAGAACTCATATGTATTTGTATGGAAAGTGTGCTAAAATAAGGTATTGATTTTTTGTATTATTGGAGGGGAGTAAATGGTTCATAAACTACTTCCAAGACCTTCATTTTTAGATACTTGCCTTTTTTTGAAGGTTGTCGGGGATCGAAAAGTTTGGCAGTCAAAAGATGGTAAGAGGCTGTATACATGGGACTCTTTACACGGAGAAGTAGAAGTTTTTAATAAGCGGGGTTTTCACTTAGGAAGTGCAGATCCTAAAACAGGTGCCTTTATTAAATCTGCAGTGAAAGGTAGGAGATTAAATGTCTAAATTGAAATTTATGGATGCATGTATTGAAGGCGAAGCATTAATAGAAGAAATCGATGATTATATTGAAGAATGGCACAATAGTGATTCATTGGAAGAGATTTATGAATTTCTAGGAATGACTTTTGACGAGTATAGTATTTGGGTAGAAAATGCTTCTATGATAAAAACAATTTTTTATGCACGAGAGATTGGTAAATCCATTACTGAACTTATTAAAGAAAATGATGTTCAAAAACTTGTCGCAAGAGCGGCAACTCCTGAAGAAGCTACACAGGTAAGAGAGTGGCTAAAGAGAACCGGTCGGTTATCATAGGGATTGAAAAAGATGGTTGAATCAGTTGCTCGGGAAAAAAAATTAGCGCGAAAAATTATAAAAAAATACTCCCTTAGTCCACCAGTAGATATTCGTAATCTAATTGAGAATTATGCAAAGTGTGAGGAAGATTCATTACCCAATAATGCGGATGCAATTTGTATAATGAATATTGAAAGGCCTTTAGTGATTTTAGATAACGGTAAGTCTGAGAACCGTAAAAGGTTTACTTTGGCACATGAGTTAGGGCATTTAATTATACCTTGGCATAGTGGGATGATTTCATGCCACACTGACAATCAAGATGTTGTAGATAAGGGTGCCTATCACACTATGGAGGCAGAAGCCAATAGATTCGCTGCAGAGATACTGATGCCATCAGAATGGTTAAAAGACATGGTCACTAAACATGAAGAGAAGGGATTAGTAGAATTACTTGAAATTGTTTCGAGTGAGGCTCAAGTATCCATTAGTGCTGCATTTTTCTCTGTAATTAACCATTTGCCGAACGGATACATTTTCTACATAAAAAGCGATGAGTGGTATTCCGGAAGCTTGCGAAGATCCCAAGGTACCAACATTATAATTCCGAAACTAGATGCCGAATACGATTGGAGATTCATGGAGAAATGTGCCGTAGATTATGGTGATTATAAACTAGCTCCTATAAACATTGTCTGGTGGAAGTTTCCCAAGTGCTTAACAGAAGTACAGCTAGTAAAGACAATAGAAGAGTCGGATGATTTGGATCTTAATTACGTATTCAATAAAGTAAGTAGTTATGGTACAGGTGTGTTTGCAGCTTCATTTTTAAATATAATCGGACTTCTTCCACGGGGATATCTAGTAAAGATTAGGGGTGTTGATTATGGGAGACTTTTTAGATCTCCAAACACGAATATAAGTGTTCCTAACTTTAAAAGTTTTGAGGAAGAAGTATACTGGTTTAAAAAGCATGCGAGTAAATCTGGAATATTTGAATATCAAGGGTATAAATATTTTTGGGGATATTTTGTTGTGAAAAATCCAGAGCTAAATACTCAAGATAAGAGATTGTCAAAAAATATCTTAAAGGATATACTTAAAGATTGTTATGAGGATGCAGCTCAAAGACAGAAGTATTTATATAAAATAAACGGGATAGTCGGCTCCCTTAATAATAGAGCCCCGGATGAATTTGAAGAATTCTATAGAATGTTTAAAGAGCGATTTATAGGGGTAGAGATTTTTAGTAAAATAGTCCAGCATCCCGATTTTGAGGTCTTTATCATTAACAAAGTAATAGAGCTTTTAGAAAGAAAGTCTAAGAGTTAATTATTATTTTTTAAAGTTAGCTTATTGACAATCCGTGAGCATTTACTTTAGACATAGAGGGTGTATCTTAGAAGGCAACTAATCCTATTGAAAGTTGCCTTTTTATACATTAAGTAGTAATAATTATACAAGATTAATTACATAATGCTTTCTAAAAGAGATAGATAAAATAAAGGCTGTGATTGAGTAACGTTAGATACAGAGTAGGTTTGCGTTTACAGATTCTTAGAAAAAATTCTGCCTTAAGACCTCATTTTATTGACTTCTTAAAAATAGTTCAGTAAATAATTGAGTTGCCTAAATAAATTAATAAGATGTTTTGGATTATATAATATTTAGTTTATATAATCGTTAAAAAATTCTTTGTCCTAAAACCCAAGTTATTGTATTACCAGATCATTTGTCTTTGGTTGTTGTTCAAAGTAGATTCAATTACATCTTCATAATCAATGAGAACGTTACATTGATTTCAAACTTTAGTGTCAAATTTGTCCGTACTGTAGGGTCATTTTCTTTAAACTCGCTGTGTACTAGAGACGTCTAGTATTTCGGCATAAATCAATTTTACTCCAATCAGAAGAAATTATTTCGTTCAATTTATCTGTGATAAGTTCAAGTGAATTTTCCTTATTTTTGATTACTATGAAATAATTATTTTTCTGTATTAAGATAGCGCTCCAAGAATTCCTTGTTTTTTTACTGTTAGGAACTAAACCTAAATGTTTATATCCCCAAACTACTTGACGTTGAGTACCGTTTAATTCTGATGCAATAACATCTTCATAAATATAATCAATTGAAAATGTTCTAGTGTAATCTAGTTTAAGCGTTTAAACGTAAGGTTAGTCCACACATCTGAGTTATTCGCTTTCCATTCATCCCTTAGTTCATCAAATAAATCTTGTAGTTCGATTAACAAGTTATCATAAATTTGTGCACTTACTTGATAATATTCGGGAATGTCATGCGAATAAATGAACTCTTCACTATTTTTTTGTATTAAAGAAAAAGTATACTTCTCTAGAGTCATCTAAAAAGCTCTACGTATAGAGCAACTTTATTCCATTCTGCTGGAATCATTTCATAAATTTGTTCCGCTATTTTTTGATATAATACGCCCATTTTTTCTTTTCCATAAAAGCACCTCCAGAATCAAAAATAGCCCAGTATAGAAGAGCTATCTTTGATTTATAGATCCTCATACTACTTGGGCGTTGAGGGTACCTTTTAAGTCCATCGGTATAAGCATAATAATATGAAAACTTTAAAATGTCCCTATTGAGGTTCTAATTGGACAAAACATCTTGATTGTTATTGAAGGTTACGGATTATAGTGTGATTACTCTTCTTTATAGTTAAGAGCAATTTCCACGATTTGCTCGGCTGTGTATTCTTCTTCGCTCCAAAAAATTAAATCACTTGGTGCAGGATGAGGGACATTTTCTTCTAATAAATCGATGTATTTACCAATAACCTCATCTTCTAATTCAGGATTCATAATTTTTTTCACCAATGAGACTAATTCTTCTTTTGACATTTTATTCAAGGGTTTATTCTCCTTTTCTTTATTTTAGTTTTTACTTCCTTTTTTTCCGAAATGATAAGCTGGATCTAGTATCTCCTGATGCATTTTTGGAGAAGTAATAATTAGGTTATCTAAATTATACACATCTCCACCTTTATCAATAGGTTGTTTATGGTGTAAAATATATGACTTATGTTTACCATAATGCTCTTTTTTAGGTGCGATAGGGGAGTTCCCATTTTTCATTCTAGCTATATTATTTTTATTAAATTCATTTGCATATTCAGTGTTGGCTACAGATCTCCAGAATTCTTTTCTAAACTCATCAAATGATTTGAACTCCTTCCCAAGAAGTTGTTTGCGTACTTCTTGAGGAATAACCCCTAATTTACCATTGTTGTACATCAGTCTTTCTTGAAGCTGCAGCCCTCTACTTGGAGTTACTTTACCAGTTGCTACACCTGGGATGTTTCTTTTGGTGAATAGAATGCTAGATTCTTTAGTTTCTTCTATAATCTTCTCTAATAAGGGGGTATTCTTAACATTGTGAGTATTACCAATGTCTTGCGCTATTCCTACAAGGGCAGGTTCATATTCATTTTTAGGAAAAGAATTGATGAAGTTTTTTCCTTTTTCTATTCCTGTCTTTACATGTGTAGTAGCCGCTTTTTCTCCAGCTTCAAGCACTTTATCGACTTTGGCAGCACCTGCTTTACCAAGTTTGCTTGTTACTTTCACAGCAGAGCCAGCACCTTTTAGTCCAACGAGGTTCCCGACCACATAGGTAATATAATGAGATCTGGAGTATGCATCTCCGTTAACCATTTTATCATTCCATGAATCCGCTATGTTTGTCCATATGATTTTTGCATAGGAAGGTGTCTTCAATACAGTTGAAATTGTTTTGGCTAATTTTTGTTCTTCGGAGAGCTGGGAAAACTCCCACGTTCCGACAGCTAAATCTTTAACGCCAGTCACAGTATCCTTAGCGACATCGTAGAGACCGACTCCAACTCCTTTCAGAACTTCCCATGTGGTTTCACCAACTTCTTCGAGCTGTTTTGCTTGCTCTAGTTGCACTACATACTGTAACTGTGTAGGCTTAAGGTTCTCATACCCAATCTTCTTCGCAATTTCTAAATATTCATCCGGATCTGAGACACCATTCGCAAGCTTTTTCTTCAGTTTTTCAATCTCGCGTTCCTTCGCTTCCTCTTTCTTAACCTTCAAGTAAGCCTCAGTCCGCTTTTCAATGTCGCCTTTTTTCTTATGTATGTCACTCTCACGGTACGCTTTGGCGTTGTAGTGGATGGGTGTGGCGTTTTTGCCTTTGCCCGTTGCTTCTTGGAGCTTTTGGAAGTCGGATTTGATGAATTGTTCGTTTGGTTCTGACAGGGCGTATTCAGTCTGCAGGTCTTCGTCCAAGGCGTCCAATTTTTCCAGTGTTTTTTTGCGTTTGTCGTTGGCATCGGCCAGCTCGTCTTTGAAGGTTTCTGTTGAAAACAGGTCGAGCGGGAGGATGTCGTTGATATCGTTCAGTATGTCTTTCATCGCTTTTTTCTGTTCAGACATGATGGACTTTGATTTTTTATTGGCATTTGCCAGTTCGTGCTCCAGAAAGGATTCTTCGATGTATGCGTCTGAGAGGCCTTTGTCTTCGGCGGCTCCGGCGATGCTGTTGAAAAATGCGATTTTCATATCGATGTAGTCGATCCACTGGTCGGTGACGCCGACGTGGTCGTGATAGAAGGCTTTGATGTTGCTGGCGCCTTTTCCTGAAAATTCGCTGTCACTGAGATCAGCTACGCTTTTTAACGCTTTTCTCAAGTTGACCATTTGCGTTCTTAGTTCTTTATACTCTTTTGCACGGTCTGTCGCTTCCGAAAGCAGTGTTTTCGCTTCAAATACTTTCATGACCATTTCCCTTCTTTTGTTCACTCAATATCAAAATTTTACCACGGGGCGGGATGAGGGTGGGGGTGAGAACGTGTTTTGGTGGAAAAATGAGTCATTTGGCATGTGTCTTTATTCATGAAGGGATTGTGTAAACATAGTCGAAATGATTATTGGTAGACAGTTAAAGGAGCATTTTGATGAAGAAAAAACGCATTACATTCAGTTTATTAGGGTTAATGGTATGCATCATACTGTTTGTTCAGTTACGCAATAAAGACAGTATCCCTGTCCAATCTTCCGCCATCCACCCCGAAGAAGACCGGATCTTTTTTATCTACTCCAATCCTTTCATAAAAGAAAGCGTGCTGCTTTCAACCTCAACAGGCGAACGGTTTAACAGGCGTACGTTTAAGGTGGCGGATGTGCCTTATATTCAAACGAAATCTTATGCATCAACAGACCTTGTATTATTGGCGGAACACGAGCCTTTTTACTACACGTTGGAGAAGGATGCGATCAAAGAGCATCCGCTTTCAGATCCATTTGCGTTTTGGCATGAGGGGAAGGATGTCTCTGTTAAGGCCTATAATGTTGATACGACGGGAAATGAGATCCACATAAACGACAGAAAAACGAAAAAGGAACATACCCTTACCTTGCCTTCGCTTGTCACGATGGGGGCCAGTGATGAGAACTATATTTATATCATTCAAAGCATGTCTATTTACGTGATTGATAGAAAAACAGAGGAAATGATTGAGACCCTGAGCTTAGCCTCATACGCTGATCAATTCGCAGACTCGAAGGAATTTATTGTTGCGAGCTCGGAGCATGAATTGACTGTGATTGAAAAAGGGACATGGAAAACGACATATATTCCGTATCCTGATGATCTTGAATACGCTGATACCGTATACTATGACAAAGAAAGCGGAAGTTTTTACGTTACGTACGAAGACAAAGAGGGTGAGGCGAACTTGCTGGAGTATGGGAAGGAATTTTCTTTTCATACAAATAGTTTGAATTTCCCTTATATGGAAGCGAAGTTTAAGGGGAATCTATTGTATATAGTTGCCCAGGAAGAGCATAAAAAGGGCATCGGCGGATACGTGGGTGTGTTTGATATCCATTCTAAGGAGATGCTTTATCAGTTTGATTTGCCTGAGGAACAGGTGAAGGTTCAGGATTTTGTTGTGGTTGATTAAAGTGAAAGCTCTTAGCGTCTTTTTCTTTTTTGTTCAAGAGTTGATCTTTGCTGATAACAGTGTCGAAATTCTATGAAACTTTCATTCAAAGTACGCGTATATGAACCAAAAGGAGGACGATGAAGCAATGGGTGGTTCATATTTGAGTGATTTGTGTTCAATGTATCAAAAAGATAAGTTCTTTACCGGATTTGTCCCTGAGGAGCTTTTGACATATGTTTGTGAGTTATTCCCGTTATCGAAGAAAGAAACGGTGACGGCCTTACTGAATTGTTCCATGGGAAGTAAAGCGAAAAGCTTTGTTATGTTTACGAGTAAGGGATTGTACTGGAAGAGATTTGGAGAACAAGAGGGATGTGTGACTTGGGAAGCATTCACTGATATCCAATCGATTAAATCGACGGATGATTATGAGATTTGGTTTGATGGAGTAGAGGTTTTTGATGTCGGCTTCAGTTCATATCCCGCGGATCTGTTGGCAGAGCTGTTGAGGATAATTCAGCAATTTCTTAGTGAAAATGGCTTGGATTTGCTTACGGAACCCCGGATAGATCATGTATCTGTTTCTGCCAGTGAATTGAGGGAAATCAGTATTTTGTTTCAGAACAGCCATGACAAGATGTTCGGTTTGACCAATGGGCTACTGGTCGGTAACGAGATATCTGAAAAGAGAGAGGTACGATTGAGAAAACGGCTGCATATTCCTAAAGATCAGGAGATGATCTCCTTCTGGAGTACTTTTCCCGTGAAGCAAACAGATGGCATCACATTAACAGACAAAGGGATTTATTTTTCAGATCCTTTTCTCAGGTTATTTTATCCTTGGCATGTGTTTAAGGAAACGCCTGTAATGTTAAAAGATCAGGAGTTAATTGTGGGGAAAAAGAATGTCATTCAATTGCTGGAAAACCTGATGCCTGCTAAGGACGTATTTGCTTTTTTAGAACAAGTAAAACGAAGAATCAGCGCTGTTACGAGCTGGTGAATACGTATATGAAATAAGATTGACATGGGACCCTTGCATAAAGGGTTCTTTTTTATGAAAAAAACAAATTGACAGGATGAAAAAACAATTTCTTCCTTCTATATTGTTTTCAAAATTTGGGATTGATAGAATATGACATATCTCATAGAGAAGGAGGGAAGCCGTTGAGTCAAGCCATACCGTCTTCGCGTGTAGGTGTTAAGATTAATGAATGGTATAAAATGATTCGCCAGTTCAGTGTTCCGGATGCTGAGATTCTGAAAGCGGAGGTGGAGCAGGACATTCAGCAAATGGAAGAAGACCAGGATTTGCTGATCTATTATTCTCTGATGTGTTTTCGGCACCAGCTGATGCTTGATTATTTGGAGCCGGGACAAACATACGGGAATCGCCCTACAGTGACAGAGCTTCTTGAAACGATTGAGACCCCTCAGAAAAAACTCACAGGCCTTTTGAAATACTACTCTTTGTTTTTCCGCGGCATGTATGAATTTGACCAAAAAGAATATGTGGAAGCGATCGGATATTATCGCGAGGCGGAGAAAGAACTGCCGGTTGTGTCAGATGATATTGAGAAAGCCGAATTCCATTTTAAAGTGGCCGAAGCGTATTATCACATGAAGCAAACCCATGTGTCGATGCATCATATTCTTCAAGCCTTGGACATTTATCAAAAAAATCCCCTATACAGCATTAGAACGATACAAAGCTTGTTTGTGATCGCCGGCAACTATGATGATTTCAAACATTATGATAAAGCGCTCCCGCATTTAGAGGCGGCGCTAGATTTGGCAATGGACATTCAAAATGACAGGTTTATCGCCATTTCTCTATTGAACATTGCAAACAGCTATGACAGATCAGGAGACGATCAGATGGCTGTAGAACATTTCCAAAAAGCGGCGAAAGTAAGCAGAGAGAAAGTCCCTGATCTGCTTCCGAAAGTCTTGTTTGGATTAAGCTGGACATTATGTAAAGCGGGCCAAACACAGAAGGCGTTTCAGTTCATAGAGGAAGGATTAGACCATATCACAGCACGTTCTCACAAATTTTATAAAGAATTGTTTCTGTTCTTGCAGGCCGTGTACAAGGAGACTGTTGATGAACGAAAAATTCATGATCTTTTAAGCTATTTCGAAAAAAAGAACCTGCACGCTTACATTGAAGCATGTGCCCGGAGTGCTACCGCTGTTTTTGAAAGCAGCTGTCACTTTGAACAAGCTGCTGCGTTTTATCGGAAAGTGCTGAAAGCCCAAGAAGATATTCTAAAAGGAGAGTGTTTATATGCCTATTAAGAAAAAAGTGATGATGTGTCTGGCTGTTACTCTAGTTTTCGGAAGCATGTCGTTTCCAACCCTGACAAACTCCGGCGGATTTAAGGAATCAACAGATCGAAATACGACGTATATCGATCATTCCCTTTACAAACTTAGTGATCAGAAGAAAGCCCTTAGCTAGGGCTTTTTCTTGCTTTACGGAAGACGTTCCATTTTCCACATCGCGGCATTCCTTCTATTTCTAACGCAAGACACTCGAAACAACCAAACCATTTGAGGTATAATGGATAAAGTGAATAACAGTATTTAGATTGATATATATGAAAGAGAGTGGAACATCATGGGCCGTAAGTGGAACAATATTAAAGAGAAGAAGGCGTCTAAGGACGCAAATACGAGTCGGATTTATGCGAAGTTTGGCCGTGAGATTTATGTGGCGGCGAAACAGGGCGAGCCTGATCCGGAATCCAACCAGGCGCTGAAGGTTGTGCTTGAGCGTGCGAAGACTTACAGCGTGCCGAAAAACATCATTGAACGTGCGATCGAGAAGGCGAAGGGTGGAGCGGAAGAGAATTACGATGAGCTTCGTTATGAGGGCTTCGGGCCGAACGGATCAATGATTATCGTTGATGCGCTGACGAATAATGTAAACCGTACGGCGCCGGAAGTGCGTGCGGCGTTCGGGAAAAACGGCGGAAACATGGGTGTGAGCGGATCTGTTGCTTACATGTTTGACGCGACGGCTGTAATCGGTGTGGAAGGCAAAACTGCTGACGAAGCGCTTGAAATCCTGATGGAAGCGGATGTTGATGCACGTGACATTTTAGAAGAGGATGACAGCGCGATCGTGTATGCCGAGCCTGATCAATTCCATGCGGTGCAAGAGGCGTTTAAAAACGCGGGTGTCGAGGAATTTACAGTAGCGGAGCTGACAATGCTTGCGCAAAGTGAAGTAACGCTTCCGGATGATGCAAAGGAACAGTTTGAAAAATTGATTGATGCATTAGAAGATTTGGAAGATGTTCAGCAGGTATATCATAACGTTGATTTAGGTGAGTAAGGAGTGAGCAGGCTGTTATAGCCTGCTTTTTTTGTCCCGGAAATTGTTTTAGCTGTATGTAGGCGGCCGCCTATACGATCTATAAGATATTCTCATACTCTGGACTGTAACCTATGTGAAGGAGAGAGTGAATATGACTGATACAAGACATATGTATGGCGGACCTGGTTTTGGTCATTATCAGGGCTTTGGTATTGGCCACCCGGGCTATGGCATGCAAAGCACAGGCTATCCGGGCTATGGCATGTATGGAGGCCACCCGGGCTATGGCATGCAAGGCTACCCAGATCACGGCATACATGGAGGAGTCGGCGGCTATCCGGGATATGGTGGGTACGGCGGTTACCCAAGCGGCGGCTATGGAGGCTCTCCGGGAACTGTAAGCTATCCGAACATGCACCATGAAAATGATGGCCATCACCACTATTATCACCATCATCATGATGGAAAAGATAATCTTCATCACCATCATCACCATGTTGGAAAGGATAATCATCACCACCATCATGATGGTCATTATGGCCACCATCACCACCATATGGGCCACTGGGGAAAAGACGGTTATAAATAAAAAAGATGATGATAAAAAGAGGACACTCTTGCAGATCAAGAGTGTTTTTTTAGCTTTTTTCTTGACTATTCAGTCTGGAAACTGGTAACATTTGTTTCAGGAGGTGATAGTCTTTTGGGGAGGAATAAAGAATTTGATACGGCGCTTGTTCTTCACAGGGCGATAGAGGTTTTTGGAGAGTATGGCTACGAAGGAACGTCTCTTCAGGATCTGCTCTCTCATTTAGGCATTGCGCGCCAAAGTTTGTATGATACGTATGGCACGAAGCGTGATTTGTTTTTGTCCGCTGTGAAAACGTATCTTGAAGGGAAAAACACTGCCGTTATGGAAAGGCTTGAAGCGCCAGGATCTGTAAAGGAAGCCATTCGTGATATTTTTCAAGAAGGTGTCAATGCCCTGAGGGATCCTGAACGGGCGAAGGCGTGCTATATCATTAACAGCGCGATTGAACAGATTCCGCATGACCCTGAGCTTGCCAGGTATTTTGACAGACAATCCAAGCAGCTTGAAGACGCTTTTTATCAGGCGCTTTTAAGGGCGAAGGATCAAGGAGAATTGAATGGCGAAGATACTGATATATCTGCGCTTGCCCGGTACCTGAATCAAAGCAGGCTGTCTCTGACATTTGTTGCGAAAGTGACGGCTGATATGGATCGGCTTCAGGACCATGTTGACGTGAGTTTATCAGTGCTTGATTAACATGTGGTAAAGGATTCTTTGCCCATGTATGTACTTTTTGGACTGAATAGTCTAGAAATAAAAATGAGGTGATGATGAATGTTGATGAATGAGTTTGAAAAAGCATGTGAAACATTGAGAAAGTTTATGGCTTATATGCTTGAGAAGGACATGAAGAGCTGGACGGAGCTTTGGGATGAGAATGCTGTATTTGAGTTCCCTTATGCGCCGGAGGGATCACCAAAAAGAATAGAAGGAAAAGCGGCCATTTACGATTATATTAAAGATTATCCTAAGCAGATTCATCTTTCTTCATTTACCGCTCCGACAGTGTACCGTTCAGCAGATACGAATACGATGATTGCGGAGTTTCAATGTGACGGCCATGTGGTTGAGACTGGGCTGCCTTATCGCCAAAGTTATATCAGTGTCATCGAAACGAGAGATGGCCGCATTGTGCGTTATAAGGATTATTGGAATCCGCTTGTTGTAAAAGAGGCCTTTGGAGGATCATTTTTGCAAACAGAGGAGAGTGGAAAACGATGAAACAGAATCCGATTTTAATCACAGGCGGGACCGGCACAACCGGCAGCCGAATCGCCAGCCGTTTAATAGAGATGGGACACAGGGTGCGTATTGCGAGCCGGAAAAAGGGCGCGCTTGCTGATGCTGAGTATGTGTATTTGAATTGGAAGGACGCCTCCAGTTTTACGCCTGCTCTGGAACAGGTAAAACAGATCTATCTTGTTGCTCCGGTCGGTGTATTTGATCCGGCTCCCTATGTGCTCCCCTTTTTAAAGGAGGCAAAGCGTCTCGGTGCAAAGCGTGTAGTGATGCTAAGTGCGTCTGTTGTCCCTGAGAATGGTCCCGTGTTTGGAGCGCTTCATCAGGCAGTGCGTGAGTTTCCAGAATGGACGGTGCTGCGGCCTTCATACTTTATGCAAAATTTCATCAATGTCCAGCATCGAATGTCGATTCAAACTGAGGGGCGCATTATCACGGCTTCGGGCGAGGGAAAGCTAGGATTCATTGATGCTGATGACATCGCAGAAACAGCCGTGCGCGCTTTAATTGATGGTGTTCCTCATCAAACACATCATATCCTGACAGGACCCGAGGCGCTGAGCTATGCCGAAGCGGCAGAGATTATCGGTGCAGCGGCGGGACGCCGGGTGGAGCATGTCATCATTTCTCGTTCCGAGCTGCAGCATAAAATGGAGGCAGGAGGTTTGCCCGCGGATTATGCCCATTTTATGGCGAAGCTTGATGAGGCAATCAGCCATGGTGCGGAACATCGGGTAACGGATACAGTGAAGCGTGTGACGGGAAAAGAACCTCGTTCGCTGTCAGAGTTTGCGGCTGCTCATGCTGCATATTGGAAACACTGACCTCATTTTGGACTGAATAGTCTAGAAAGACCTTCGGCGCTTCCGAAGGTCTTCTTATTGAAAAAGCTAAGTCGTGTTTCAGTCATAATCATGCCTCCTGCCTCATACCTATTAAGGTCATTGTTTTTGAGAAAGGAGGAGCCGGAATGAAGGATATGCAGCCGTTTACGCCTGTCAAATCATATACGCCCTTTCACAGCCGTTTTGATCCCTGTCCGCCTATAGGGAAGAAATATTACAGAACGCCCCCTAACCTTTATATGACCTTTCAGCCTGAGCATATGGAGCAGTTTTCGCCGATGGAGGCTTTGAGGAAAGGCACCCTTTGGAAGGATCTCTATGATTTTTATGAAAACCCTTATCGAGGGGGAGACGCACATGGCAAAAAAGGTTGATGCCGAATATTATCGTCAGCTAGAGCAAATACAGGCTGCTGATTTTGTGCTTGTTGAGCTGAGTCTTTATTTGAATACACATCCTCATGATGAAGATGCGCTGAAGCAATTCAATCAATATTCCGGCTATTCAAGGCACTTAAAAAGACAGTTCGAATCCTCTTACGGACCGCTTCTGCAGTTCGGCAACAGCCCCGCGGGCAAGGATTGGGATTGGGGAAAAGGGCCATGGCCGTGGCAAGTATAAGGAGGAATGCCTGAATGTGGGTGTATGAAAAGAAGCTGCAATACCCTGTCAAGGTCAGTACGTGCAACCCGACGCTGGCGAAGTATTTGATTGAGCAGTATGGCGGAGCGGACGGCGAGCTGGCCGCGGCTCTCCGGTATTTGAACCAGCGTTATACGATTCCTGATAAGGTCATCGGCCTTTTAACAGATATCGGCACGGAGGAGTTTGCCCATTTGGAAATGATTGCGACCATGGTCTATAAGTTAACGAAAGACGCCACACCGGAGCAGCTGCGTGAAGCTGGGCTTGGCGATCATTACGTCAATCACGACAGCGCGCTTTTTTATCATAATGCGGCGGGCGTGCCGTTTACCGCGAGCTATATCCAAGCGAAGGGCGATCCGATTGCCGATTTATACGAAGATATTGCCGCAGAAGAAAAGGCGCGGGCGACGTATCAATGGCTGATTGATATTTCGGATGATCCTGATTTAAACGATTCCCTGCGTTTTTTGCGTGAGCGTGAAATCGTACACTCTATGCGCTTCAGAGAAGCGGTTGAAATTTTAAAAGAAGAACGGGATAAAAAGAAGATTTTCTAATAGGCAGATTGGCCTCTCTTTCATACACCCTTTTACATACAGAGAAAATGGTCTGTTTTTGCAGTTTGGTCTGCATTATAATCAAGGTGTGTGTGCAAGCTTACTTTTTGATTGGGAGGCCTTTATGTCAGCTTTTAAGATTGAGAACGAAACGATTGCAGATGGATTTTACGCGTGTCCGGCCGTCTATGAGGATGCAGAATCGATTACCGGGTTGCTCGTCCGAACAGCTGAATGGCTCCGGGATCGGGCTTCTAACCAATGGAGCGGACTTCTGAAAGGGCAAGATATACATGATATCACGGGGTCAATTGAAAAGGGACATGTGTTTGTGTTTAAAAAAGATGAAGAGCTTGCGGCTGTCGTGATGCTGCTGCCTGAACCGAGCGAGTGGGACCGGACGCTTTGGGGAGACGATGGGCATGAGGAGTCCATTTATTTGCACCGCCTCGCAGTAAGCCGCCGGTTTGCGGGACAGGGGCTAGGAGCCCGCGTCCTTCAGTGGGCGGAGACGGGCATACACTTTCCGGAAAAAACGCGGATCCGGCTTGACTGTGTCGCTGATAGCGACGCCCTGCATTCCTTTTATCGGCGTATGGGATATGAATTCATGGGTGCTGATGCGTCCGGATATCATTTGTTTGAGAAAGAGATTACGGCAGAATAAGCGTCCTTTGCAGGGGGCTTTTTTGTCTTTTTCTAAAAGGGAGGCAGGCGATGTGTGGCCAATATTATTTGTGACAGGGATTGTGACGGCTTGTCTGTTTGCTGGCGTATCCGTTTTGATGCGGATGAGATTTCCTGACAAAAGTCGGCCGGAATGGATGTTGGCCGGGCTGATCGTCCTTGGTGTGTTTGCGATCTGGTACAGCCTCGTGTATGTACGCGGCTGGGAAGGGGCTACGCTCGGAATGCTTGGATTCAATGTCATTTTCGGAGCCATTGCCGGATATTTGATCGATAAGGCCATCCGGCGTTACAGGAAAAGATAAGGCTGCTGCCGTCTCTCATCATGTCGAAATTTTCACAGACCGGCAGGAATTTTCTTTCGAAAGGAGAAATACATATTACTTTAAAATGAAAGCGTTTTCCGAAGCGGGAAGGTGATGTTGATGATACACAGTGTGACAAATGGGCTGAATCGTTTTTGTACGTGGGTGATGAGACTGGCCTATTTGAATGTGCTTTGGATTTTGTTTTCTCTTGCAGGCCTGGTTGTGTTTGGGCTGATGCCCGCTACTGCCGCGATGTTTACAGTGGCGAGAGAATGGGCGAAGGGGAATACAGATGCCCCGGTGTTTTCTGTCTTTTTTCGGACGTTTAAAAAGGAATGGCGGGCATCACAGATCCTCGGGCTTATCGTTGTGACGGCTGCCCTGTTTCTGTTTGCGGATATGCGGATAGCGGCTCAGATGGACCAGCCTGTGCTCGTCAATGTATTCCTGAGCATTAGTTTGATTTTCGCGTTTGTTGTGCTGTATGTGTTCCCGGTATTTTCTCATTTTGACGTAAAAATCAGAGAGGTGCTGAGCATCAGCTTTTTCATTGCTTTCAGCCGTCCGGCGGTAACGCTTTTGATGGCGGCGGGCGCTGTCGGTGTGCTTTGTCTAGTTCTGTTTCATGTCACGTTTCTATTGTTTTTCAGCGGGAGTTTCCTCAGCCTGATCTTAACGAAGCTGTCCTTTAAAGCGTTTCGGTCAATGGATCAGCGGCAGGAGAAAGAAAAGGCGGCATGAAGAAAAGAGTTGCTGGCTGGTACAGGCGGATGAAGATTAAGGATAAGCTGTTTGTGTTTCTATCGTTGATTATGGCCGTATCCTTTCTGTTTGTATACAGCGGGGTCCAGTATGCCTTTCATGTGTATGATGAGCAGATTTACCGCAAGTCCTCGGAGGTGCTTCGGATGTCTTCTGAAAGGATCGAAGACGAGCTGAAGAAGATAGAGGATGTGTCATATGAAATCATTACAGACGAACAGATTCAGCGCATCCTGAGCATGCAAAATCGGGATGATACGTATGATCAATATCAAATGAAGCAGGAGCTGTGGGATCAGCTTGCGGGATATGCCAGCGATGAAAAGTACATCGATTCCATTCATGTGATTGATGCCCGCGGCTCAGAGTATTCAGCCGGAAGCAGTTCTTCAGATCTTTTGCAGCAGGAGCAGGAAGAGGTATTTAAGCGAGCGAAAGCGAAAAGTGGAAGAAATCTTTGGATGACGCTCGGCGGGTCAGATCCCGTCCTGATTTCAGCACGGCAGATCAGGTCCTATCACCAGCTGAGTCTGAACGGCTTGGGCATGGTGCTGATCCAGGTCAATGTAAAACAGATGATTCGTGATGTGCCGAAGGATTGGGGCGATTCAGTCGGAGACATTATGATTGCTGACCAAGGCGGGAATTTGGTGTATACGGCACATGCATCAGCGCATGTTCCTGAGGCAGCAAAAGAGACGCTGAAGCACCCCGGTTATGACTTGATAAAAAAGAATGGCAAACGTTACTTTATTTCTTATCTTCAATCATCCTACCAAAATTGGAGCTACTATAACGTTATCCCCTTTGATCAGATGTTCGCAAAAATTTCCTTTATGAAAACAGTGATCGGCACATGCTTTCTTCTCTTTTTCTGTGTGGTTTTGCTTTTCGGAAGGAAAATCGCCAACAGCATCACGGAGCCGATTGAACAGCTTGTGACCGCGATGAAATCGGTGCAGCACAGCGGCATTGAAGCAGGTGTGTCGCTTTCTCTGCCGGAACATACACAGGATGAGGCCGGCATGCTGAACCGCCATTTTACTGTCATGATGAAACGGATTAATGAGCTGATGGAAGAAAATGTGGAAAAACAGCTCATCATTAAAGAAACCGAATTGAAAGCACTGCAAGCCCAGATCAATCCGCATTTTTTATATAACACGCTCGAGTCCATCAATTGGCTGGCCAAGGCGAATCAGCAAAAGCAAATCTCAAAAATGGTGGAATCGCTCGGTTTTCTTCTGCGAAACAGCATACATATGAAGAAGGATATCGTGACCATTCAGGAGGAGGCGGACATTGTACGTCACTATATGACCATTCAGCGATTTCGATTTGAAGAGCGCCTGAATTTCACGTTGGATATTGACGATGAGGTGAAGCATTGCCTCATTCCGAAACTGACGCTCCAGCCGCTTGCGGAAAATGCGATTCAATACGCGCTTGAACCCTTTACAAGGCCATGCGCCATCCGGATTCAGGCGAAAAAGGCGAAGGGCTGTGTCTGTATTACGGTCGAAGATAACGGCCCTGGCATGGATGGACGGATTCTTGAATCAACGGGTGGAAGAGGAATCGGACTTTGGAATATTCGCGAGCGCATCAGCCTGACATTCGGAGAGCCATACGGATTGCGGATTCATAGTGAGCATGAAAAGGGGACGAGGATTGTGATCACAATACCGTGCCGAAATGAGGTGGTGTGATGTATAAAATACTGCTGGCTGATGATGAGAGGATTATCCTTGATGGAATGGCGGGAATCATTGAGTGGGAGTCGCTTGGCGCCTCATTGATCGGAAAAGCGCAGAACGGACATGAAGCATATGAAAAGATTGTACATAAGCAGCCGCATATCGTCATCACAGACGTCAAAATGCCCGGCATGGACGGGCTTGAGCTGATCAAAAAGGTGTCAGCCGTCAGCCCGTCGGTGCAATTTATCGTCCTGTCCGGGTTTGGAGAGTTTGAGTACGCAAAGGAAGCCATGAAATATGGGGTGAAGCATTATTTGCTGAAACCCTGCAATGAACAGCAGATTATCAGCTCGCTGGAGGAAATCATTGCTGAGCTGAAGCGGCAAGATGTGCACAAAAAGAAAACAGCCCATCTAAAACACGAGCTCGACCATATCCGTTCCTTTGCAGCCGATCAATACTTGGAAGGCTTGATCGCCGGTGTGGCCCAGCTTTCTCCGCCGCCTTCACTTGCCGGAAAAAAGATCCGCCTCTTGATCTTAAAAGGGGAACAATCTATTGATGCTGTAGCCAGAGAGGCACTCGGATCGGCACTGACAGCGGTTTGCAGCAGCGGAGAATGGACCGTACTCGCCGTAGAGGAGAACGCCGCTGAAAAGGTGGCGGAGGTTTTTGCAACCCGCAAGATGGCCATCAGTCAGGCGGGAGAACTCCGGCACGCGGGGCAGCTGTTTCGTGACACAGCTGAAGCGTCTGGTGACCTGCATGGGAGCGCAGTGATTTCGAAAATGATCAGGCTTATTGCCGACGAGCTCGGAAATCCGAATCTGTCCTTAAAATGGGCGGCGAAGGATATGTTGTTTATGAATCCTGATTATCTCGGGAAGTTATTTAAGCAGGAAACAGGCGAGAAATTTTCCCAATATGTTACACGAGTGCGTCTTGAACATGCGATGAAACAGATGAAAATGAGGCGGGACGCGAGTGTATCAGAAATTGCTGAAGAAATCGGGTTTGGCGATAATCCGAAGTATTTCAGTCTTGTTTTTAAAAAATATACCGGTCTGACACCGTCAGAATTCAGAAGAAAACAGGGAGGCGCTTCCGCAGGATAGCCATCTCTGTTTTTTTGACTTTCGCCACTGTTTTTTGAGTGTTTCGCCCTATCCGAACGCTTTAAAATAAAATGTAAGCACTTACATTAAAGGGGGGATTGGTTTGAAGAAGATTTGTTACGTGCTGTTATCCCTTGTCTGCGTCTTTTTTTTCAGCGGATGTTCAGCGGGTGAAGAGGCCTCGGGAAAAAAAGAAGACGTTACACTCAGAATCGCGTGGTGGGGCGGGCAGCCAAGGCATGATTATACAACAAAGGTAATTGAACTTTACGAGAAAAAGAATCCGCACGTCCATATTGAAGCGGAATTTGCGAACTGGGATGACTACTGGAAAAAGCTTGCGCCCATGTCTGCCGCCGGCCAGCTTCCGGATGTCATTCAAATGGATACCGCTTACTTAGCCCAATACGGAAAGAAGAACCAGCTGGAGGATTTAACGCCGTATACAAAGGATGGAACGATTGACGTCAGTTCAATCGACGAGAATATGCTGTCGGGCGGAAAAATCGACAATAAGCTTTATGGATTTACGCTAGGTGTCAACGTGTTGTCTGTGATTGCCAATGAAGATTTGCTGAAAAAAGCCGGTGTGTCTATCAATCAGGAAAACTGGACGTGGGAGGATTACGAGAAGCTGGCGTATGATCTTCAGGAAAAAGCCGGTGTCTACGGTTCCAACGGAATGCATCCGCCTGATATTTTCTTCCCTTATTATTTGCGCACAAAGGGTGAGCGCTTTTATAAAGAAGACGGCACTGGCCTCGCGTATCAAGATGATCAGCTGTTTGTCGATTACTTTGAACGGCAGCTGAGGCTGGTGAAAGCGAAAACGTCCCCAACACCTGATGAAAGCGCACAGATTAAAGGGATGGAAGACGATTTTATCGTCAAAGGCAAGTCAGCGATTACATGGAACTACTCCAATCAATATTTGGGCTTTGCCCGGCTGACAGACTCGCCGCTGTCTCTCTATCTGCCGCCGGAGCAAATGAAGGAAAAGGCGCTGACATTGAAGCCGAGTATGCTGTTTTCCATTCCGAAAAGCTCTGAGCATAAAAAAGAGGCAGCGAAATTTATTAATTTCTTCGTGAATAATGAGGAAGCGAACCAGCTGATTAAAGGTGAGCGAGGCGTTCCAGTCTCCGACAAGGTGGCGGATGCGATTAAACCGAAGCTGAATGAGGAAGAAACCAACATCGTGGAGTATGTAGAAACCGCGTCAAAAAACATCAGCAAAGCCGATCCGCCAGAGCCTGTGGGAAGCGCGGAGGTCATCAAGCTGCTGAAGGATACGTCAGATCAGATTCTGTATCAGAAGGTATCGCCGGAAAAAGCCGCCAAAACGTTCCGGAAAAAGGCCAATGAGATATTAGAGAGGAATAATTGACGGGAAATGGGGCTGACGCAATGAAAAAAAGCCGGAGTATAAGAAAAGACAATCTGGCGGGATATGCTTTTATTTCTCCGTTTATCATCGGGTTCCTATGCTTTACGGTGATTCCGATGGGGGCGTCCCTGTTTCTGTCCTTCACGAGCTATGACTTGTTTACGGCGCCGAAATGGATCGGGCTCGACAACTTTAAGGAAATGTTTACGGGTGACGAAAAGTATTGGCAGTCTCTGAAGGTGACGTTTACGTATGTGCTTGCCGGGGTTCCGCTCCGCCTCGGCTTCGCGCTTTTTATCGCTGTCATTTTAAACAATGCAGCAAAAGGAACGGCCATTTACAGAACGCTCTTTTATCTGCCTTCGATCATCGGCGGGAGCGTCGCCGTGGCGATTATGTGGCGCAATATTTTTGGCAATGACGGGGTCATCAATGCGCTGCTGTTTTTTGTCGGGATTGATCAAAAAATTCTTTGGTACCAGAATCCGACAAGTGCGCTGTGGACATTGATTCTGCTGTCCGTCTGGCAGTTCGGGTCGTCAATGCTGATTTTTCTGGCCGGGCTGAAAAACATTCCGTCTTCGTATTTGGAAGCGGCAAGTGTGGATGGGGCAAATCGGGTGCAGCGTTTCTTCAAGATCACGCTTCCGATCCTTACACCGATTATTTTCTTTAACCTAGTGATGCAGACGATTTCTGCTTTTATGACATTTACACCTGCCTATATCATTTCGAAGGGCGAGGGCGGGCCGCTTGACGGGACACTTCTCTATTCGCTCTATTTGTTCCAGCGGGCGTTTAACTATTTTCAAATGGGCTACGCATCGGCGATGGCGTGGGTCATGCTTGTCATTGTCGGGCTGATTACGCTCATATTGTTTAAAACATCGTCATATTGGGTTCATTACGAGTCAAAGGAGGAATGACGGATGGAGCCGGTCAACGAGCCTGTCAGAAAAGCCCCGGTTTTTGAAAGAAAAAAAGCCGGGCGCGTCAGTCCCAAACGCATACTGTTCCATGTTTTTACGGCAACGCTGGCGGTGTTACTGCTGTACCCGGTCATTTGGCTGTTTGTCAGCTCGTTTAAAGAAAGCGCCAGTATTTTTACAACCTCACATTCTCTCATTCCCGACCCTTTTATTCTCAGTAACTATGCTGAAGGGTGGAAGGGCATTGCGGGACAGCCGTTTTTGACGTTTATTAAAAACTCGGCGATTATTGTCGGGCTGTCAACAATCGGTGCCGTCCTGTCATCGGCTGTCATTGCGTACGGATTTGCGCGTATTCCGTTTAAGGGAAAAAAATTTTGGTTTGCGTGCATGATGGGGACGTTAATGCTGCCTCATGAAGTGTTGATGATTCCGCAGTATATTATGTTTGCGAAATTAGACTGGCTGAATTCCTTTAAACCAATTGTCGTTCCGCAATTTTTCGGGCATGCGTTTTTTATATTTCTGATGATCCAGTTTATCCGGACGATTCCCGAGGAGCTGGATGAAGCCGCGCGAATCGACGGATGCGGGCGCTTTGCCTGCTTTTGGCGAATCATTCTCCCGCTGATTGCCCCCGCGCTTGCGACGTCTGCGATTTTCTCCTTCTATTGGAAGTGGGAGGAGCTGATTCAACCGCTTTTGTATTTGAATAAGCCGGAGCTTTATCCTGTTTCACTTGCGCTGAAGCTTTTTCTCGATACAGAGTCGGCTTCGAACTGGGGCGCGATGTTTGCCATGTCGGCCGTCTCGTTATTGCCTGTGATTCTTGTATTCTTTTTGTTTCAGAAATATATCGTTCAGGGCATCAGTACGACCGGATTAAAATAAAAAGGAGTGTTGCAGATGGCACAGCTTATCTTTGATGAAGAAAAGGTGACGTCCGTCATTGACCGGATCGTGAAACGGACATTTCAGATGGATTTTGCGTGGGATTGGCCTGGCGGCGTCGCGTTTTACGGTGTGGCGGAGGCCTATGAAGCGACGGAAAACGAGGAATATATCAATCTGTTAAAAACGTGGGTGGATGAACAGCTGGAGGATGGGCTGCCGCCGCTTTCGATCAACGGAGTTTCCATTGGGCATACGCTTTTGTTCCTCCACAAGGTGACAGGTGATGACGTGTATTTGGAAACAGCGGCCGAGATGGCGGAATATGTGCTGCATAAGGCGCCGCGCTTTGGCGAGGGTATCCTTCAGCATACGGTGAATGCAGCAGAATACGTGTTTCCTGAGCAGGCATGGGCGGATACGCTGATGATGGCTGGGCTGTTTATGCTGAGAATCGGGCGGATCATGGAGCGTGAGGATTATTTTGAAGACGGCCTGCGCCAGTTTCACGGACATGAGGATGTGCTTCAGGACCCTGTCACGAATTTGTACTACCACGCCTGGGACAACAAAGCGCAAAATCATCTGTCGGGGATTTATTGGGGCAGGGCGAACGGCTGGGCGGCACTCACGATGGCAAAGGCGCTCCCGCTTATTGAGGTGACACATCCTTCCTTTATGATCATCGACGGATCGCTCAGAGACCAGCTGAGCGCGCTTGTCCGGCTTCAGGATGAATCAGGGCTGTGGCATACGATTTTGGATGATCCGGATTCTTATCTGGAGGTTTCGGCATCAGCCGGTATTGCTTCTGCACTGATGTCGAGCGGAAAGCTGTATACAAAATATGTGCAGAAATCGCTTGCCACCATTTTGGATGCGGTGGAAGAGGACGGACGAGTCAGCAAGGTATCGGCCGGGACAGCCGTCATGAAAAATGCCGAAGGATACAAACAGGTGCCTTACAAACGAATACAAGGATGGGGGCAGGGACTTGCGCTGACGTTTCTTGCTGATGTTTTGAAAACGAAAAAACGCGTGTATCAGTAAAGACAGTGGCGGGGGGAAAGGGATGAAAAAACAGCCTCAACAGAAGGAACGGGTTTCTCGCTGGAAGGGAAGGTATTTCAAAAGAAACTTTGTCTTCATTTTGCTGATTGCCTGTATTCCCGGATTGCTGACTGGCAGCGCAATCTACTTTCTTTCGATCGACAAGGTGGAGAAAGAGCTGCAGAGATCGCATGAAACACAGGTGGCGCGTGAGGTCAGCCGAATGGATGAGAAGCTGGGAGTGCTTGAACTGGCACTCACCCAGATGGCCTACGATTCTTCACTGATGAATGGATTGGCCGAGAGGGATTTGGAGAAAGACTTTACGTTCTCCTATCAATTAACGAAAAAGTTGTTTCTTTTGCGGGACCAGCAGCCGCTGATCGAGCAGGCTTCCATCTTTCTGAACAGCCCCCGGCCACTTGTGCTGAGCCCTGAATACAGCGCTTTGACAGAACAAGAGGGCCTTCGCAAGTATCGCTCGCTGCTTGCCTCAGACCACAGCATTTATTGGAAACGGTCGGGAAATCAAGTGATGCTGATCCAGCTCATTCCGGGCGCGGCGGAGAAACCGTTCGGCACGATCATGCTGGCGGTTGATCCGAAAGAAATGGAATCAATCCTGCAAAGCTTGTCCCCCTATCCTGATGGCAGTGCGCTGCTTTTAGATCAAAATCGAGAGGTGCTGTTTCATGAGGGGGAAAAAGATTTTGAAAAGACTTTACTTCATGAGATAAAAAAACAGCCTGCTGAGAACGGCCATTTTCAGATGGAATGGGAAGGCAAGGTGTATTCTGTCTCCTTTGGAGAAATGAACCGGATGCATCAGCAATGGACCTTTGTGTCAGCGGCGCCTCTTTCAGCTATTACAGCGCCGATGGTGTTTTTATCAAAAGTGATCATCGTGATGCTGGTCATTTGCATCGGTTTGGCGGTGTGCATGACATGGTATGCATCAAAAAAAATCTATCGTCCCATCCAGCATTTGCTTGGCTTGTTTACCGGAGGAGAGAAGAAAACATGGCAGGCGTCCGGGCAGGATGAATTCAAATGGATTGAAAAGAGATGGCAGGATCTATCCCTTGAAAGCCGGAAGCTCCAACAGCAGCTCCTGCGGCAGACGCCCCATATGAAAAAGAGTTTTTTGCAGCATCTCTTACAGGGCGATTTTTACTATGACAACGAGGAAAGCCTCAGATTGCGGATGGAGGAGGCTGGCTGGAACATCGGCGGAAACGCGTTTCATGTGCTTGATCTACAGGTGACAGGGCTCCGTTGTGAAAAAAGCATCTTCCGTGAAGGTGATGAACAGCTTGCCGTGTTTACACTGACTAATATCGCTGAGGAATTGGCGGCTAAACGCGTTTTTCAGCTCTCCATACTTGATATCGGCCGGCTTTCTGTCACCGTTCTTGTGATGAAAACAAACAGCTCTGATCTGAAGGCGTATATAACGGAGCTGGCACGCCAATTTGGAGATGTAACCGGACTATGCCTGACCTCGACATTGAGCAGCAAGACGGAGCGTGTCACGGAAATTCCTTCTTTATTTCAGAATGTGAAAAGCGGCAAATCCCGCAGGAAGTTTGCTAACCGGGATCAGGTCATTGATTTGCAGGCCGACTTCCCTCGGGATGAGCAGTTCGCTCCTTATTACCCTTTTGAGCTGGAAAAACAAATTGTTCAGGCCATCCGGCTGGAAAGAAAACAGGAAGCCAAGGAACTGATAGATGGATGTATGAAGGAACTGTCGGAAAAAGCGGCCATAGACAGGCATGTGCATTCCGCCCTGATTCAGCTGTTTTCCCGCATTCAGGAGGATATTTTGCATTCCGGGCTCAATCCCAGCGAACTGTTTCAGCACCGGAATCCGTTTCTTGATATTTCAGAATTGCGCGAACCTAACGAAGCGGCGGCCTGGCTGATGGATGTAGTGGTGACGCCTTACCTTTCCAAGCTTGAGGGCAGAAAAAACAGACAGCAAAAGCAGCTGGCAGAACGTGTGATTGCGATGATTCACGAACAGTATATGGCGGACATTTCATTGGAAAGCTGTGCCGATGCGCTTGGCATGAATTCCTATACGTTAAGCAAGGCATTTAAGCAAGTGACCGGCATTAATTTTATCGATTATGTGACCCAGATCAGAATCGAAAAGGCGAAAGAACTGCTGGTCAATACGAATAAAAAAATTCATGATGTGTCTGAAGAAGTCGGCTATCGCCACAATTATTTCAATCGGATTTTTAAAAAACAGGTCGGCATGCCGCCGGGTGTCTTCAGGCAAATGTATCAGGAAACGCCGTGAAAGGAGAGAACATGTGATGAAGAAACCGATTCAAGTATTTTTAGCGGGGGATTCCACTGTGAGTGACTGCCCGCCTCATGAAGCGCCGATGGCGGGGTGGGGGCAGGTATTCGGGCAATTGTTTTCTGAAGATGTGCTGGTCCGCAATCATGCCAAAGGAGGAGCGAGCACCAATTCTTTTGTGGAGGAAGGAAGGCTTCAAGCAATTGCCAAGCACATCACACAAGGCGATTATTTGTTGATTCAATTCGGCCACAATGACCAAAAACCGCGGGGGACGAAGCCGTACTCCACATTTCAGCAGTTTCTTACCTTGTTTGCAGATACGGCACGCGAAAAGGGCGCGCATCCTGTGTTCGTCACATCGGTGCAGCGCCGCCGCTTTGATGAAGACGGACGGATCGAGCATACGCTCGGTGAGTATCCCGATGCGATGAAAGCACTGGCGAAGGAGCTCGATGTACCTGTGATTGATCTGCTTGCGAAAACAAAGGTGCTGTATGAAGCATACGGGCCGGAGGAGTCGAAGCGATTGTTCGTTTGGTTTCAGCCGAATGAACATCCGAATTACCCGGACGGCATTGAGGACAATACGCATTTTTCGGAAGAAGGTGCAATGGAGGTTGCGAAGCTTGTGGCAGAAGGCATTGAAGAGCTCGGACTTCCGCTTAAGGACCATCTTGTGAGCCGGGAGGGGAAAGAACATGTATAAGGAAGGCGCGTGCCTGTACCGTAATCCGCTCCGGTCTAAAAGCGATGTGAAGGACTGGCGGATGGAGGGAGGCGGACAGATCTCATTTGACGATCACAGCTTGCACCTGTCACATGTCCAGGACGAAGCGCACTTTGTCTTTTGGTGTCCGGAAACCTTTCCAGACGGCATCATTGTGACATGGGACTTCTCTCCGATCGAGCAGCCTGGACTGTGTATGCTGTTTTTTGCCGCTGCGGGTATTCGCGGCGAGGATTTGTTTGACACAAGTCTCAGGAAAAGAACAGGAACATACCCTGAGTATCATTCAGGAGATATCAATGCCCTCCACCTGTCGTATTTCCGCAGAAAATACCCGGAGGAAAGAGCATTCCGCACCTGCAATTTAAGAAAAAGCCGCGGTTTCCACCTCGCCGCAATGGGGGCCGATCCGCTGCCTTCTCCAGACGACGCTGATTCTCCGTATCGTATGAAGCTGATCAAAGACAAAGGCTATGTGCACTTTTCAATCAATGGTCTGCCCATTCTTGAGTGGATGGACGACGGCAGCACTTATGGGCCTGTGTTAACAAAAGGAAAAATCGGGTTCCGGCAGATGGCCCCCATGAAAGCCGTTTACAGGGATTTTGCCGTGCATCAAGCGGTGAGAAGATGAAGACGACTGTAACGGATGCGCTTTATGCAGGCTGCGAAGCGGTGGTGAAAATAGCATGGCTCAACGGGCTGTGGCTGTTGTTTACACTTTTGGGCGGCGTTCTTTTCGGATGGGCGCCGAGCACAGCTGCGATGTGTGCCGTTATAAGGAAATGGCTGATGGGGCAAAAGGATGTCCCGATATTTTCGTTATTTCTCGATACCTATAAAAAAGATTTTCTCAAGGTTAATGCGATCGGATTGGCGTTTTCGGCTCTTTTGCTCATATTGTCTGCCAACTATCATTATTTTTCTGCCAGTACGGATTGGCTGTCCTTTGCCGTAACAAGCTGCACGCTGCTTGCAGGGCTTTTGTATATCATCGCGCTGATGTATGTGTTTCCCCTTTATGTGCATTACCAGCTCCCGCTTCGCAAATATATTCCGCAGGCACTGCTGTTTGGCGCCATGAGACCGCTGACGACCGGCTGTATGCTGATCGGGTGCGGATTTGTCCTTTATTTGCTGTATACGCTTCCTGGCCTGATCCCATTTTACGGCCCGTGTTTATTTGGGCTTGTGTTGATGTTTTTTGCTCTTAGGGGATTTCAAAAGACGGAGGCCCAGCACCATCAAGCCGGGTAACAAAAAAATGACAAATACGCAAAAAAGTGCAGTGTCCGAAATAGGCAGATGCAAAAAAGTGAAATTGAAGACAGCTCACACAGCGCATAAAATCCAATTTAAGTAAGCGCTTACAGATAAATGAGAAGGAGCTGTCTGATGATTACACGAAGGAAACGCATGTTTACCGCTATTACGTTGCTGGTCTTGTTGGTGATGGGAGCCTCTGTATGTCCTGTGAAAGCTGAAGGGGCAGCGCGGCAGATGGAAGCGCTGAACCGGGGGCTTGTAGCGGTCAAGACGGACGGGGGCATTTTTGTCAGCTGGCGGTTTCTTGGAACCGAAAACGCATCTGTTTTGTTCAATGTGTACAGAGACGGGCAAAAACTGAATGCTGCGCCTGTCAAAACAACGAACTATGTGGATAAAAACGGTTCGGCGGGCTCAACGTATACGGTTCGGGCTGTTGTAAACGGTACCGAACAGCCGGTTTCTGAAAAAGCCTCCGTATGGGCGCAGCCGTATCATTCCGTCCCGCTGGATAAACCGGCTGGCGGCACGACGCCAAAGGGTGAAGCTTACACGTACAGCGCTAATGACGCAAGTGTTGGCGATGTGGATGGTGACGGGCAATACGAGCTGATCCTGAAATGGGACCCGTCTAACTCAAAAGACAATTCACAGGATGGCTATACGGGTGACGTGCTGATTGACGCGTATAAACTGGATGGCACAAAGTTATGGCGGATCAATCTCGGCAAAAACATCAGAGCGGGCGCGCACTACACCCAGTTTATGGTGTATGACCTTGATGGTGACGGAAAAGCGGAAGTGGCAATGAAAACGGCAGACGGGACAAAAGACGGCACGGGAAAAGTAATTGGAAATGCCAATGCTGATTACAGAAATGAACAGGGGCGTGTGCTTTCAGGCCCTGAATATCTCACTGTGTTTCAAGGTTCAACCGGGAAAGAGCTTGTCACCGCAAATTTTGAACCGGCGCGCGGCAATGTGTCGGATTGGGGAGACAGCTACGGCAACCGTGTTGACCGTTTTCTCGCCGGCATTGCCTACCTTGATGGACAGCGGCCGAGCCTGATCATGACCAGAGGGTATTACGCTAAAACCATGCTAGTTGCCTATAACTTCAGGGATGGAAAGCTGTCAAAGCTTTGGACGCTGGACTCCTCAAAGTCAGGAAATGAAGCGTTTGCCGGACAGGGGAATCACAACCTGAGCATCGCGGACGTTGACGGGGATGGAAAAGATGAGATTATTTTCGGCTCAATGGCTGTTGATCATGACGGGAAAGGCATGTACTCGACCGGCTTAGGCCATGGGGATGCCCTCCATACAGGAGATCTTGATCCGGGCCGGCCGGGGCTTGAGGTGTTTCAAGTTCATGAGGACAAAAATGCAAAATACGGCTTATCTTTCCGGGATGCTGCAACCGGAAAAATCCTTTGGGGCGTTTATGCCGGCAAGGATGTAGGCCGGGGAATGGCTGCTGATATTGACCCGCGTTATCCGGGACAGGAAGTGTGGGCAAACGGTTCTCTCTACTCAGCGAAAGGGGTCAAAATCGGAAGCGGGGTTCCGTCCTCGACCAACTTCGGCATCTGGTGGGACGGCGATCTGCTCCGGGAACAGCTGGACAGCAACCGAATTGATAAGTGGGATTATCAAAACGGCGTATCGAAAAATGTGCTGACTGCATCAGGCGCAGCGGCTAACAACGGCACAAAAGCAACACCAACGCTTCAGGCTGATCTGCTCGGTGACTGGCGCGAGGAAGTCGTGTGGAGAACGGAGGACAGCAGTGCTCTGCGCATTTACACGACGACCATTCCGACTGAGCACAGGCTGTATACGCTGATGCACGATCCGGTGTACCGGCTTGGCATCGCCTGGCAAAATATCGCCTATAACCAGCCGCCGCACACAAGCTTCTTTTTAGGAGACGGCATGGCGGAACAGCCAAAACCAAATATGTATACGCCTTAACTGAAAGGGGGAAGGAACGGGCTGCGTGCAGCCCGTTCCCATCAAATGAAACCAAAAAAGAGGCAAATGGAATACCTGACCAGAGGTTTGATTGCGGTACAGACAGAACAGGGCGTGTTTGTCAGCTGGCGTTTTCTCGGCACGGATCATGAGACGACGGCTTTTCACCTTTATCGGGATGGAAAGCGGATCACCCGCGATCCAATCGCTGAAAGCACTAATTTTCTCGATCAAAATGGAACGGCTGACTCTGTTTATCAAGTGGCGGCTGTCAATAAAGGACGGGAAGAAAAGCTTTCCAAGGAAGCTCGTGTTTGGCAGGAAAATGTCCTGGAGGTTCCGCTTGCCAAACCGGAAGGCGGTGTGACGCCGGACGGAAAGCCGTACACTTACAGCGCCAATGATGCCAGTGTCGGGGATATAGACGGGGATGGAGAATATGAAATGATCCTGAAGTGGGACCCGTCCAATTCAAAAGACAACGCTCATGACGGTTATACCGGGGAGGTGCTCATAGATGCCTATAAACTGGACGGCACCTTTTTGTGGCGCATCAACCTCGGCAGAAACATCAGGGCGGGCGCTCATTACACGCAATTTATGGTGTATGACCTTGATGGTGACGGAAAAGCAGAAATCGCCATGAAAACAGCTGACGGCACAACAGACGGGAAAGGACATATCATCGGTGATGAGCAGGCCGATTTTAGAAACGAACAGGGCAGAATTTTGTCCGGCCCGGAATATTTGACTGTGTTTAAAGGAGAAACCGGTGAGGCACTCACGACCGTGGAATATGAACCGCCCCGCGGCAAGCTGGAGGATTGGGGAGACGGATATGGAAACCGGATGGACCGTTTTCTCGCTGGAATCGCTTATTTGGATGGGGAGCGGCCGAGCCTTGTAATGGCACGCGGCTACTATACGAGAGCCGTGCTCGTGGCATACGATTTCAGAAACGGAAGGCTCAAAAAACGCTGGGTATTTGACTCCAACCATCCGGGACATGAAGCGTACGCAGGACAGGGGAACCACAGCTTAAGCGTGGCGGATGTCGACGGAGACGGAAAAGATGAAATCATATACGGCGCAATGGCTGTCGATCATGACGGAACCGGCCTGTACTCAACGGGGCTCGGGCACGGAGACGCGATGCATGTAGGGGATCTGGACCCGTCACGAAAAGGGCTTGAAGTGTTCCAGGTGCATGAGGACGCCACGAAGCCGTACGGACTGTCACTGCGAGATGCCGGAACCGGTGAGATATTATGGGGCGTCCATGCTGGAACTGACGTTGGCCGGGGCATGGCAGCTCATATTGATCCAAGCTACAAAGGGTCGCTCGTCTGGGGAATTGATCCGCCGGGCAATGATGGCATGTCGTATGGGCTTTTCACGAGCAAAGGCGAAAAAATCAGCGACAAAGCGCCCGCTTCAGCCAATTTCGCCATCTGGTGGGACGGTGATTTGGTCAGAGAACTGCTTGATCATGACTGGGACGGAACGATCGGCAGGCCAAAGATTGAAAAATGGGATGCTGAAAACGGCTGTCTGAAGACGATATTTCAGCCGGCCGGCGTGCTGTCCAACAACGGCACGAAAGGAAACCCGGTTCTTCAGGCCAACCTGTTCGGAGACTGGCGGGAAGAAGTGATATGGAGAACGGAAGACAGCAGCGCGCTCCGTATCTATACAACGACACATCTCACCCGCCACCGCTTTTACACGCTGATGCATGATCCGGTTTACAGGCTCGGCATCGCCTGGCAGAATACCGCCTACAACCAGCCGCCGCACACGAGCTTTTACCTCGGAACGGGAATGAAAAAACCGCCGAAGCCCGCCCTGTACATAGCGGGAAGTAAAGCGGAGGCACCGCTGTAGGAGGACTAAGGGATAAGACGCAAAGGCTGAACTCTACGACAAGATGATTAACGAACGGGCAGGACGAACCAATGCTCAAGCGCTGTACGCACCGGTCTTTTTCAAGGGAAGAGCTATCCGTGATGGAAGCTGTATAAAAAACGAGGGGGAATGAAAAATGGCAAATCATATTTATCTTGCCGGCGATTCGACTGTTCAAACGTATGGAGACAGCACAAATCAAGGGGGATGGGGGCAGTTTCTCGGCTCGCATCTGCCGGAGCATATTCAAGTGATCAACAGAGCGATCGGGGGAAGAAGCTCGAAAACATTTGTGGAGGAGGGCAGGCTTCAGGCAATCCTTGATGTGATTGAGCCGGATGATTGGCTGTTCGTGCAGATGGGCCATAATGACGCGTCGAAAAATAAGCCGGAGCGCTACACCGAGCCCTATACTACTTATAAACAATATTTAAAGCAGTATATCGCAGGCGCGCGGGAAAAAGGCGCCCATCCGCTTCTCATTACCCCCGTAGCCCGCTTTCATTACGAAAATGGCGTGTTTTTGAACGATTTTCCAGATTACTGCATTGCCATGAAGCAGACGGCTGAAGAGGAGAATGTCCAGCTCATTGATCTGATGGAGAAAAGCCTTGCTTTCTTTACTGAGAAGGGGGAGGAAAAAGTATACACCTATTTTATGATTTCAGAAGGGATTAACGATTACACGCATTTTACAAAAAAAGGCGCAAATGAAATGGCGAAACTTGTGGCAAAAGGCATAAAGGAGCTCGGCCTGCCATTGACAGAATCGATCATCAAAGAAAGGTGAAAATGGGATGAGAAAACTGTATCATGGCGCTTGCTATTATCCGGAATTATGGGATGAAGAGACGATTCAGCAGGACATTGACATCATGCGTGAAGTTGGCGTAAATGTTGTGCGGATCGGCGAATTTGCCTGGTCTGTCATGGAACCTGAAGAAGGAAAAATTGACGTCGGTTTTTTCAAAGAAATCATCGCCCGGCTGTATGAAAGCGGGATCGAAACGATTATGTGCACGCCGACGCCTACCCCGCCAATTTGGTTCTCACACGGCCGGCCCGAACGCATGCATGTCAATGAAAAAAGAGAGATCATGGGGCATGGCTCCCGTCAGCATGCCTGTACGAACAACCCGTATTTCCGAAAAAAAGCCGCCATCATCACCACAGCCATCGCCAAGGAGCTTGGCCGGCTCCCGGGGCTGATCGGATGGCAGCTAGACAATGAGTTTAAATGCCATGTTGCAGAATGCATGTGTGAGACATGTTTGCGCTTATGGCATGACTGGCTCAAAAATCGCTACGGGGTGATTGAGCGCTTGAATGAAGCTTGGGGAACCGATGTGTGGAGCGAAACCTATCAGACGTTTGAGCAAGTCCCGCAGCCGGGACCGGCCCCGTTTCTGCATCACGCTTCCCTAAGCACCATGTATCAGCTGTTTTCGATGGAGATGATCGCTTCGTTTGCGGATGAACAGGCCAAAATCATCCGCTGCTATTCAGATGCGCCGATCACGCATAACGGATCAGTCATGTTCAGCGTGGACAATGAGCGAATGTTTCAGAATCTGGATTTTGCCTCCTATGACACGTACGCTTCGCAGGAAAACGCCTCTGCCTTTTTATTGAACTGTGATTTATGGAGAAATCTGAAACAGGGGCGCCCGTTTTGGATTTTGGAAACGAGTCCGTCGTATGCCGCCTCGCTTGAAAGCTCCGCTTACCCGCACGCAGACGGGTATTTGCAGGCCGAAGCCGTATCGTCCTACGCCTTAGGAAGCCAGGGATTTTGCTACTGGCTATGGCGACAGCAGCGTTCAGGCAGCGAGATTTCCCACGGCTCGGTTCTCAGTGCCTGGGGCGAACCCACCATCGGCTATCAAAATGTGCTGGCGGTTGAGCGGGCAAGAAAGGAAATCGAGCCTGTTATTCTATCGACTGAACCCGTTCAAGCCGAGGCGGCGATGACTTACTCTGACAGAGCAAAAGCATTTATTAAAACTGAGCCTCACCGGGGACTCCGGCATCGTTCGCTTGTGACGCATTTTTATGAACGTATTCTCAACACGGGGATTCACCGTGACCTTATTCCGGAAGGCGCTCCACTGGACGGCTATCGCTTGCTGTTTACGCCATTTGTTCCGTATTTGTCTTCTGAATTTATCAAAAAAGCTTCGGCATTCGCTGAAGCGGGCGGCATCTGGATCACGGGGCCGCTGACAGGAGGGCGCACATGCGAGCATACCATTCATACCGATTGCGGACTTGGCGAACTTGAGAAAACGTCAGGGATCAAAACACTTTTTACCTTTCCGATGAATGAGAACGTGAATACAGGAAAAGCGTTTGGCATCACGGCGCCGCTCGGACTATGGAGCGCGGTGTTTGACACAGAGAGCGGAAACACCCTTGGCACGGTTGAATCAGGACCGGGGGCGGGCCATGCATTTCTGACGGAACGGAATTACGGCGAGGGGAAAATTATCATGCTGGGCTCGCTTCCATCCGGGAAAGAAGGGGATGCGATGCTGGAAGCGCTCGTTAGGCATTACGCGGAGGAAGCTGTTATTTCCAGCCGGTCGGATGTTACGCCCGGCACGATCGTTGCCCCGCGCAAAGGCGATAACGGCCTTGTGTGGATCATCGTGAATATGGATGGAAAAGGAGGAAGTGTGACACTGCCGGAAGCGGGAACAGATCTGTTGACGCACCGCTTGGAAAAGGCGGGGAGGCTGGCGGTCGGACCGCATGAATACCGTGTGATTCAATTTGACAATCCCAGCTGATTCTTTGCATCGAATCAGCTTTTTTCTATGGAGGGAGAGACCGATGAAAAAGATCAAATGGTTATCAGGACAGCCAAAGTTGACAAGCGGCGTGACGTGGGGCGTGCCATGGAAAAAAGGAGAATTAAAAAAAGGAGACCGTCTGGCGCTTATGAATGAAAACGCGGAAACGCGATATGTGCAAAGCGAACCGTCGGCCTATTGGCCGGACGGGAGCATCAAGTGGACAAAGCACGCGGCGGTGTTTGGCGGTAAGGAAAACCAAAACTTTATCGTGCAAAAAAGAGAAGTCCCGCAGCCAACTGAATCGCTCAGTATTCATGAGACAGAGCATGATATCCAAGTGGATACAGGAGCACTCGTTTGTACCATTAATAAAACAGGATCTGATTTCATTCAATCATTGCAGATCAACGGAAAGCCGATCGCCGCAGGCGGGAGGCTCGTTGCCATAAGAGAAACGAGAAAAGAGTCGGCGGTGGAAACGGTTCTATTTCAAGAAGCATCTGTCAGCTTTATCAAACGGGCGACGATTGAGCAGAGTGGTCCTGTCAAAGCAGTAGTCAAAATCGAGGGAGTGCATGTGCTCCATAAAACGAATGAAGAATGGCTGCCGTTTGTCATCCGATTGACGTTTTATGCCGGGCTGTCTGAGCTCGGCCTTGTGCACACGCAGCTGATTGACAGGAGCGGTAAACTAGAATTCGTTAAGGGGCTCGGCATCGAATTCGACCTTTTTTTGGAGGGAGAGCCGTACAACCGCCATTTCCGCTTTGCGGGAGAGAAAGGGATGTATAAAGAACCCGCCCAGCTGTTTGGCACACGTAAATTCAATGAACGATATCCGCTTTATGAAAAACAAATCAATGGCGAAATGCTGTCTCCAGATGAAGAGCATAAGGAATGGTTTGCACATGGCACACAGAATGCGGTTTGGGACGATGTCAAGCTCGTGCAGGATTCAAGCGATCATTACAGCCTGTCAAAACGGACCGGAAAAGATTATGCGTGGATCGGCATGCTGCATGGCTGCCGGGCGAAGGGGCTCTGCTATGCGGGCGGAGAAAATGGCGGTGTGGCTCTCGGCCTGCGGTATTTCTTTGAGAAATACCCTTCAGCACTGGAAATCACAGGTCTTGCCGTCAGCCGCCCCAAAATGACCGTCTGGCTTTGGCCCCCGGACGGCGAAGCGATGGATTTGCGGCATTATACAGGAAACACCCACGTGGCCAGCGCGTATGAAGGCTTTGATGAAATGCGCTCTGATCCGACAGGCATTGCGAACACAAATGAAATCAGCCTGGCGTGCTTTTCGCACATGCCGTCTGACGAAGTCCTCAATGCGCTCGCTGACAAATGGCAGGCGCCGCCGCTCATTGTATGCGAGCCGGACGTCTATTACGAATCAAAAGCACTCGGGGTTTGGAGCATCATTGACACATCCCATCCGCTCAAAAAAGAGCTGGAAGAACAGCTCGATGCGGCCTTTCTGTTTTATAAAAAGGAAGTAGAGCAACGCAGATGGTACGGTTTTTGGCATTATGGCGATGTCATGCATACGTATGACCCGATCCGGCATATGTGGCGGTACGATCTCGGCGGATACGCATGGCAAAACAATGAGCTCGTTCCGACCTTATGGCTGTGGCAGGCGTTTTTCCGCTCAGGCAGAGAGGATATCTTTCGCATGGCAGAAGCCATGACCCGCCATACGAGCGAAACGGACAGCTTTCACCTCGGTGAATACGCAGGACTTGGTTCACGGCATAACGTTGTACACTGGGGATGCGGCTGCAAGGAAGCGAGAATCAGCATGGCCGGGCTTTATAAATTCTATTATTATCTGACGGGTGATGAGCGGACGGGAGATCTTTTGACAGAAGTGAAGGATGCCGATTATGCCCTCGTCAAAACCGATCCGATGCGCGCTTTTTACGAGAAAGGCAAGCACCCGACTCACGCCAGAACGGGACCGGACTGGGCGGCGTTTTGCTCGAATTGGCTGGCGGAATGGGAGCGGACCGAAAATCCGGAATATCTCCACAAAATCCAAACGGGAATCAACTGTCTGAAGCGGCTGCCGCTCCGCTTATTATCCGGCCCGACATTTGAATATGACCCGGCGACCTCGATGCTTCATCACATGGGAGACGGCATTGCGGGCGGATATCATATGATCATTGCCTTCGGCGCGCCGCAAGTGTGGATGGAGCTGGCTGAGCTTCTTGATGACCGGGAATGGGAAGATATGCTGAGTGAATTCGGCGAATTTTACACACTAAGTGATGAGGAAAAACGGAAAAAAAGCGGAGGCGCTCTTCATGACGAGCATTTTCACTGGCCGATGTTCGCCGCCGGTATGACAGCCTACGCCGCGAGAAAAAAACAAGATCCTCATCTCGCCGCCAAAGCGTGGAATCTTTTGCTCGATGATAAGCTCAGCCATACGCCGCTTCCGATCAAACCGGAGCGCATCGAGACATGGACGCAGCTAGAGGAGCTTCCATGGGTGACAACGAACACTGTCTCTCAATGGTGTTTAAATGTCATAGCGGCACTGGAACTGATCGGAGATTCCCTTCCGGCAAAAAAAGAAACATCGGGCAAAAAAGGATAACAGCCGGAATTTCATAGGAGAAATGGTGCAAAAAATGAAGATTGCAAGAATTTATGTAAGCGCTTTATATTGAGAGGGGCAAAGGGGAAATGCAAATTGAAAAAAGGGGGACTTACGCATCATGAAAATAAGAATGCGAAAAAAATGGATGGCCTTGCCGCTTGCTGCCATGATGATCGCCGGATGCAGCCATTCGGAAACATCCAATTCAGCAAGCGATTCGAAAGATACGATCAAAATTATGGCGCCGCTCTTATCGCCGGAAAGCCCAAGTGATAAGAGCCCTTCATTAAAAGCGCTCGAAAAATACACAGGCAAAGAGATTAAGGTCACATGGGTGCCTGATTCATCCTACAACGACAAATTCAACATCGTCATGGCTTCAGGAGAGATGCCTCACGCGATTGTCATTAAAGATAAGTCAGCCGGCTTTATCAAATCTGTCAAAGCAGGGGCGTTTTGGGAGCTGTCTCCTTATTTAAAAGACTACAAGAATTTAAGCCAGGCAGATGAAAAGATTTTGAAGAACAGCTCGGTGAACGGCGAGGTGTACGGAATCTACAGAACGAGGGATCTGATCAGGGCGTGTATGATCATCAGAACCGACTGGCTGAAAAATGTCGGTCTGGATATGCCGGAAACGCTTGATGATTTCTATGAAGTGCTGAAAGCCTTTAAGGAAAAAGATCCTGACGGAAACGGCAAGGATGATACGTACGGCATGGTCGTGCCGAAATGGATGGGACTCGGCAACGGAAGCCCATGGGATGTTCTGCAAATCTGGTTCGGCGCTCCGAACCGCTACGGTGTTGAAAACGGAAAGCTGATTCCGGATTTTACAACGAAGGAATACATGGATGCGCTCACGTTTTTTAAAAAGCTCTATGATGAGGGATTGATCAATAAGGACTTTGCTGTCATGGATTCTGCGAAGTGGAATGATCCGGTTGTAAAAGGAAAAGCGGGTGTCATCGTTGATACAGGCTCAAGAGCGTCTCAAATCCAAAGCGCGATGGAGGAGGCGGATGAGTCGAACAAGGATATCATTGATATCGTCGGCTCGCTTGAGGGACCGAATGGCAAGCGCACCTTCCCGACATCTGGTTATTCAGGCATGATCACGATACCAAAATCAAGCGTCAAAACCGAAAAAGAGCTGAAAGAGGTGCTGTCCTTCCTTGATAAGATGAATGATAAGGAAGCGCAGATTCTCACGAACAACGGAGTGAAGGGCCGCAATTACGAGCTCAAGGACGGCGTATTCACCTCACTTGAAAAAAACAATAAATCTCTCCTGTATGAGCATGAAGGCTTGGCACAGTTCAGCATGTCGATTCCGAAAAGCGAGTATTACATCGAAGACCAGAAAACCAAGCTCTTCCAGCATCGCAAGGACATCATAACCGAAGGAGAAAAAATAGCCGTCTTTAACCCGGCTGAGTCGCTTGTATCTGATGTCTATACCCAAAAAGGAGCCCAGCTTGACAACATCATCCTCGACGCGAGAACACAATTTATCATTGGAGAAATTGATGAAAAAGGGTTCGATGATGCGGTGGAGCTTTGGAAAAAAAGCGGCGGCAATGAACTGATGAAGGACTTGAACAAATTGTACCAATCGTCAAAATAAACCGATGCGCCTGCCTTTCGGCGGGCGCCCCGGTATCACGAAAGGAGAACAGATATGGAAACAGTGCCGAAGAAGGGAGATGCACCTGTTCTCACCGCTGGAAAAGGCATCAGCTGGATGGCTGCGCTCAAACGGGACAAATGGCTTTATCTTCTTCTTATTCCCGGTCTGCTTTATTTCTTGATTTTCAAATACTTGCCGATGTGGGGCGTGCTGATCGCTTTTAAAGACTATTCGCCATATCTCGGCTTCTGGAAAAGCGAATGGGTCGGCTTTGATTATTTCAAAGACTTTTTTATGAATCCGGATTTTTTCCGGCTGCTGCGCAACACCCTCATGCTGGCGAGCCTGGATCTTTTGTTTGCCTTTCCCGCGCCTCTCATTTTGGCCCTGCTTTTGAATGAGGTAAGAAAGGCCGTGTATAAAAGATGTATCCAAACCTTTATTTACGTACCCCATTTTGTATCATGGACAATTGTGGTCAGCATCACCTTCGTTTTCTTTACTGTCGATACAGGTGTGATCAACAAATTGATTATGAGCCTGACAGGTGAGCAGATTTCTTTCTTGTCGGATGCAGACTGGTTCCGGCCAATGATTGTGATGCAAAGCATTTGGAAGGAGACAGGCTGGGGAACGATTCTATTTTTGGCAGCGCTTGCTACGGTTGATCAAGAGCAGTATGAAGCGGCCATCATGGACGGAGCGGGGCGGTTCAGGAGAATGTGGCATATTACTCTGCCGGCGATTAGAAGCACCATTATCGTTTTGTTGATTTTAAGAATCGGCAGCTTTTTGAATCTAGGCTTTGAACAGGTGTATTTGATGACGAACTCGCTCAACCGCAGTGTGGCTGACATCTTCGACACGTATGTGTACATGATGGGGATTACCCAAGGGGCGTATAGCTACAGCACGGCGGTCGGTTTGTTTAAATCAGTTGTCGGGATTATCTTGATTTTTGGCGCCAATTACATTGCGAAAAAGTTTGATCAGGAAGGATTGTTTTAGAGGAGGGAGAGGTATGGCTGAAATTCACACGATGCATAACACCAAAGCCGGACGGGTGTTTGACGTCTGCAACATTCTGTTTCTCGGCGGTGTCGGCGCGATTACCATTTTGCCGTTTTTATATATTATCGCCGGTTCCTTTGCGACAGAAGCGGAACTCGCCCAGCGGAGCTTCTTTATTTTCCCGAAAACCTTTACACTTGATGCTTACAAGTATGTGTTTTCGACACCGACGTTCCTTCGAAGCATGGGCGTGTCCATCTTCATCACGGTGGTTGGGACGGCTGTACAGCTGTTTTTTACCTTCACGATGGCGTATCCGCTGGCGAAGCGGCATGTGAAGGGACGGAATCTGCTGTTGAATCTGGTGATTTTCTCCATGCTGTTTTCAGGCGGCATGATTCCGACGTACCTTGTCGTAAAATCACTTGGCCTTTTGGATACGTATTGGGCATTGATTCTGCCGATGGCGATTAATCCGTTCAACCTTATTATTATCAAAAACTTCTTTCAGCAGCTGCCGCGCGAGCTGGAGGAATCAGCAAAAATTGACGGCTGTTCCGAAATCGGCGTCTTCTGGCGGATCGCCCTGCCACTGTCAAAGCCGGTTATAGCGACCTTTGCGCTGTTTTATGCGGTCGGGATTTGGAATGATTTCTTCCACGCTCTCTTATATATCAATGACAGTGCAAAATGGCCGCTGCAAATGGTGCTTCGCCAAGTCACGATTTTATCGGATTTAACGGCGACCAATGGCGATACGATGCAAAATGCCGTTCCGCCGGAGCAGGGAATTAAACTCGCTGTCATTGTCATTGCAACGCTGCCGATTTTGGCGGTCTATCCATTTTTACAAAAACACTTTGCAAAGGGAATGCTGATCGGTTCGGTGAAAGGCTGAGAAAGGGAGTGTTTCATATCAGTACATTAGATCAGATTAAGATTGCCTATATTGGCGGGGGGTCCCAAGGCTGGGCCAGAAGCTTGATGAGTGATTTGTCGATTGATGAACGGATGTCAGGCACGGTGGCGCTCTATGATCTTGATTTTGAAGCCGCTCAGAAAAATGAAGTGATCGGCAATCACAGCGGGAACGGCAGATGGAGATATGAGGCTGTTTCTACTTTGAAAAAGGCGTTATCAGCCGCGGATATCGTCATTATTTCCATTTTGCCGGGATCACTGGATGATATGGAAGTCGATGTCCACTTGCCTGAGCGCTGCGGTATTTATCAGTCTGTAGGTGATACTGTCGGGCCTGGAGGGATCATCAGGGGCTTGCGTGCTGTGCCGATATTTGCGGAAATTGCCCGGGCAATAAGAGACTACGCACCTGAATCATGGGTCATTAATTATACAAACCCGATGTCTGTCTGTACAAGAGTGCTGTATAAAGTGTTTCCCGGCATCAAAGCGATTGGCTGTTGCCACGAGGTATTCGGGACGCAAAAGTTATTGGCGGAAATGGTCACGGAAAGGCTGGGGATTGAGGTGCCGCGGCGTGAGGATATCCGCGTTAATGTGCTCGGCATTAACCATTTTACATGGATCACAAAAGCCTCTTACCGCCATATTGACCTGCTGCCTATATTCCGTGAATTCAGCGCGCACTATGGGGAATCAGGATATGAGCTGGAGGGGGAAAGCTGGAGGGACAGCGTCTTTTGTTCGGCACACCGTGTTGCGTTTGATTTATTTGAAACGTATGGCGCCATCCCTGCTGCGGGAGACAGGCATCTGGCAGAGTTTCTTCCCGGCCCATACCTCAAACAGCCTGAAGTATGGAAATTTCATCTCACACCTATATCATTCAGAAAACAAGACAGAGCTGAGAAACGACAAGAAACAGAACGGTTGATCGTGCAACAACGGGGCGTTGCTGAGAAAGCTTCGGGAGAAGAAGGCGTGAACATCATAGCGGCTCTTCTCGGATTGGGTGAACTCGTCACAAATGTAAATATGCCGAATCAAGGCCAGGTCTCAAACCTTCCTATACAAGCCATTGTCGAAACAAACGCATTCATCACAAGGAACCGTGTCCAGCCGATTTTGTCCGGAGCGCTTCCGAAAGGTGTGGAAATGCTGGCGGCTAGGCATATATCCAATCAGGAGGCAGTGGCGGACGCAGGTTTAACAAAGGATGCTGGCCTCGCGTTTCAAGCCTTCCTCAATGACCCGCTTGTCCAGATTGACCGCAGTGATGCAGAGCAGCTTTTCAATGACATGCTCCAATTCACCATGCAACGTTGAGCGGAGCTTTTCCGGTTTAGAAAGGAAAGCATTGACCATACTGATAGTATAATCAAGAAGTAGGTGCTATCAATATGGGAAATTATTTAAGCGTTGCGGTAGAACTGGTCTGCGGTCTAGGCATTTTATTTATCATCTTAAAGCTTCTCGGGAAAACCCAATTTTCTCAAATTACGCCGTTTGACTTTATCTCTGCTTTAATTTTAGGAGAATTGGTCGGAAATGCCGTTTACGATCATGAAATCAAAATCAAAGAAATTATTTTTGCTTCGCTATTGTGGGGCGTGCTGATTTATATTATTGAATTTATCACGCAAAAAATGAAATCATCGCGAAAGTTCTTGGAGGGCGAGCCGAATATCGTCATCCGCAAAGGGGAGCTTCAATATAAAGTATTGAAGAAAAATAAGATGGACATTAACCAGCTGCAAAGCCTATTGAGGCAAGCTGGGAGTTTTTCGATCCAAGAAGTAGAATATGCGATTTTGGAAACAAACGGGATGGTCAGTGTGCTTCCAAAATCCGACTTTGACAAACCGACCAATAAGGATTTGCAGATTCCTTCGAAGTCTGTTTCCCTGCCGATCACTTTAATCATAGATGGAGAGGTTGTCCGGGATAATTTGAAGGAAGCAGGTGTGGATGAACAGTGGCTGAAGCAAGAATTGAAAAAGAAGAACATTGATAAGACGGAGGACGTGTTATTTGCAGAATGGCATAAAAATAAGCCGCTGTATACCGTAACATACGAACAAAGCAGATCAACATGACTCTTAGAAAAAAGCTTGCAGCAAGGCGCAAGCTTTTTATTGATTGTATGTCCCTTGTTTGACAGCACGTACATGGTACATGCTCACTTCAGTGCTGATCAGATAGTCAGGCTTTGGTTTGCCTTTGTTTGCTTTGTGGCCGGCGATATGCGCATCGCTTTTTTCCCATTGCTTCCAGCGATCCTCTGATTCCCAGCGAATCATGACAACAACTTCCTCATCACCGCGGCGTACGTTTTTCTCAAGCACTGTCACATCAATTAAACCTTCTTGTTTTTCAATGATTCCTTCAGCGCTGAAACGTTCTATGACTTTATCTGCAAAGCCTTCTTTAACCGTCATTTTTCTTAACTGTACAAACATTTGTCTCACTCCAATCATTCTCACATATGAATAATTGTAAATGAAATTCATTCTCAATGTCAAAGAAAGCGCAGGGCGGAATCGAACCGCCGTGCGCAACAGTTTATTCTTTTAATAAAAACACATTTCCGTCTTCGTCCTTAAATTGAACGAAGGTGCCCCACTCCATTTGATTGGGCTCACCGAGAAATTCTACACCGTTTGTCTTCATTTTCTCGTATGTGCCAAAGATGTCTTCGCATTCAAACACAATAGAAGCCTTCATTTGCTCTGAGCCTTTCATCATGGCTTTCGGGTAAATGACTAAACGAGTCTCGGCTCCTTTTGGCGCAACCTCCAGCCAGCTTGCTTCAGGTCCCATTGGGTGGTCCGCTGCAATATCAAAGCCTACCTTCTCTGTCCAAAATTGCTTCGCTTTCTGCTGGTCCTCGACATATACAGCAACAGTGCCAATTTGTTTGATCATAGGGAAACCTCCAAGTTGAAAAGATAATAATACTATAACCTGTTTACGGCCGAAGTAACATAAAAAAATCAGCCGGGAAACCGGCTGATTTTTAAAATGAGCAGCTGACAACATCGATGTGATTTGTGTCTAAGGCGAAATAAACCCAGCGGCGCCGTGAGGAATCCCAATAAAAGCCGCCGACGGATCTTCTGCCAAGGATAATTGGGTAGAACCAAAATGAGCGGCCATTGGTTAACCAAACATAGGTAAATCGGAAAAGGCAAGGACGAATGGTGATTGGTTCAACTAACAAAACGGCTCCTTGAGAACCCTGCGGTTTTGGGGGTTTCGCTGGTATTTGGGAAGGAGGAGGTCCCTGCGGCGCACCGCCGAAGCCTGGGCTGGCACCGCTGCCAATACCAGGGCCGGAGCCGCCGCCAAAGCCTGGAACAGCGCCGCCGCCAATACCAGGGCCGGAGCCGCCGCCAAAGCCTGGAACAGCACCACCGCCAATGCCAGGACCGGAGCCGCCGCCGAAGCCCGGAACAGCACCGCTGCCAATGCCAGGCCATGGATATCGGTATTCATATTCAAAAGCAGGCCAAGGCTCATAAAAATGCCCCGCAAACATATAAGGATCAACATAATACATGTGATAACGTCCTTTCTCATTGTAAACTGTACATTGCAGTTTATGCAGGCGGACTCTTATTGGTGCATTCGCCTAAGGATATGAAGCTGAAATGCTCTCAGAGAGCAGAATCATTTGATTTTTCTCTAGTCTTATTCACAATTCCGATTTATCATTTTATAATGAAAGTGCTTCTATTACGAAAAAGGAGACAGACCGTGAATATCGATCAATTATTATATCAATATATCATAGACAACACTGCGGATATTACTGAGAAATGGTTCAGTTTGCGTTGCCAGCTAAAAGGCGAGCTATATTCCGCCATCCATTTAAGTGAAGAAACGAAAACACTTTTAACCGAGCAGCATACATTTACCAATATAACAATCGCAAGCGCATTTCTGGAGGATCAAACCGATTTTCAAGACAACATGACAAAATGGGCGGAAAACGTTGCGAAAAACAGGGTAGAGCAGGATGTTCAAGTTCATGAGGTCGTAGAAGCCATATCCAACTCTAGAATCTCATTCTGGGACGCAGTCGTCACATTTATAAAAGAGAATCAGGAGATCGTGACAAATGAGGATGCAGACCGATGGAACCACATTGTGAATCAGTCGTTCGATAAGCTGATTATTGAATTCTCTGAGCAGTACCAAAAATTCATGCTGATGAGGCTCACATCTCAGCAGGAACTGATCTCAGAGCTTGGCTGCCCGGTCATTTCCATTGCCGATGGAATCGGGATATTGCCGCTTATCGGCTCCATTGATACAAAACGGGCACAGGTCATTTTAGAAACAGTGCCGGTCCGCTGTGTCGAGAGAAAAATCACAAGCCTCGTCGTTGATCTTTCGGGTGTTCCGATTGTGGATACCATGGTGGCTCAGCAATTGTACAACCTGTCTAAAACGCTTTTCTTATTAGGCGTCAAAGCCGTATTTTCAGGGATTCGCCCGGATGTGGCCCAAACATCGATTCAATTGGGGCTTGATTTTAGTGAATATGAAACGTACGGCACGCTGAAGCAGGCATTAGAAAACATGGGTGTCCGCTGTATTGTTGAGGAATTGGAAGAAAACAAATAGGAAGTTTCCAGGCATATGATTGTCCGTCACCGGGTGATCATATGCCTTTTTGATTTGAACAGAAATCACCATTGATTTATCAAAAAAAACATAATATTATAATTCTTATAAGAATACTGTGAATTAAACATATTCGACAGGGGGGAAGGTCTTTTGGTTTCAAAATCAACGATTGATCCGGAAGTGATTGAAAAAATAATCAGCTCGCTGGAAACACTCGATTTCGGCACCGTTCAGATTACGGTTCATGATTCTCAGATTACCCAAATTGAGAAAATAGAAAAGCACCGTTTTTCGCTGAAAAGGAAAGAATCAAAATGATAATGTAAAGGGCGTTTGTTTTCATTAAATTCTCCTTAAAACATATACATATTTCATCCAATTTTTATATAATAGACCTTTAAGATCATTTTTTAGGAGGATTTTTGACATGCAAGCTACGGTTCACGAGAGTAAGCAATCGATCATGCAACGCATTTTGACAGTCTTTGTCTTCACTTTGCTGATCGCGACTGTCGGCCTTTTTATCGGCCAATTTGTTCCTGTCGCTTTGATGCTGCCGCTTTCTATTCTTGAAGTGGCGATGATTATTCTGGCCTTCTGGATGCGCAGAAGAAAAGCGGTCGGGTATGCGTTTGTATATACATTCGCGTTCGTTTCCGGCATTACCTTATTTCCGATCGTCAGCCATTACGCTTCCATCGCCGGCGCCTATGTCGTGCTTGAAGCCTTTGGTTCTACATTTGTCATTTTTGCCGTCTTAGGCACAATCGGCGCAAAAATGAAGAAGGATTTATCCTTCCTGTGGTCATTTCTGCTGGTTGCGGTGCTCGCCCTCGCAGTGGTAGGGATTTTCAACATTTTCAGCCCGTTAAACTCAGCGGCGATGATGGCGTATTCCGTGATCGGAACCATCGTCTTTTCCCTTTACATTTTGTATGATTTGAACCAAATCAAACACCGCCACATTACGGAAGACTTGATTCCGGTTATGGCGTTATCGCTGTACCTTGACTTTATCAACTTATTCATCAACCTGCTCCGCTTCTTCGGCATTTTGAGCAGTGATGATTAATGAAAAAGCGCCTGTCATTGGATAGGCGTTTTTTGCCATACACAAAAAGACAGGTGGAGTCGTGCGTCTGTCATGTTGTCAGGCGTGATATTGAAGGAGCCGTTTGAGCTTGTGCACACTGTGTGTCATCAGCGGCATATTTGTTACGGCCATAAAGAAAAAACAGCCGGATGCGTATCCGGCTGCAGAAGAAAAACGCTGTAGCCTGTCCTGATGAGACGGCTTTTTTAGTCTTTAAACACGCTCAGCCTTTCAAAAAGATTACCAAGCATCTTTACGAACATGTCTTTTTCCTCGTCGCTGTAGTTTTCCATGACCGCTGAGATTTTGCTGAAATGGCCGGGCAGAAATTCCTCAAGGCGTGCTTTCCCTTCCGTTGTCAGTTCAATGCTGATTTTGCGTTTATCCTCTGTGTGATGCCTGCGGCTGACAAAACCGTCTCTCGCCAGCCCGTCCAGCAGGCCTGTAATTGTTGCTTTCGTGACATTTGACCGCTTGGCAAGCTCTGTCGGACTTAACCTATGTTCCTTGGCATCAAAGAGCAGCATCAGGCGATCGAGGATGCCATCGCCCTCGCCGAAGAACTCCAAAAACACGCCGACCACGAAACAGCATTACTGGCGTACTACAAAAGAAGAGCCCCACGAGCGCTCAAAGTCTAGAACTTATCCTCAGAAATCGTCCGCCGTGGGCTGAAAGGAGAGCCGGGAGCGGAAGAACTGATTGGGGAGTGCTATGCGGTGTTGAGGGAAGGTTATTAAATAGGAAAAGTCCAGAAAGTGATTTCTGGACTTTTTTTAGTCTTGCTCTGTTTTATTCCTTATCCGCTCAATCACCTCATGCAGCCCCTCAGGCTTATAAAACTCCACCGGTGAACTGCCTTTCTCAAACGAAATCGTCTCGGCTTCAATCAGCGCGACATAGCGCCCGTTTACTTTTGCGAGATGAATTGAATCGCCAAAATCCGCTAGCAATCCCTTAATCTCTGTTTCTCCGACTTTCATTTTCAGTTGGGCCTCTGGCGTGTGCTCGATGATTTGGGCGGAGGCTTCGATGACTTGATGGGTGTCGAGGCGCTCTTGGATTTCCCGTTTTTCGCTTGCTTCCCAAATTTCAATGTCGTGCTCGAACTGCTTGAGTTCTTCGCTGTTGTCTTCAAATGTCTCGTAGACGTGCTCTTGTACCATGTTCATGACCTGATTTTTCATGATTTCCGGCATCGATTCTCCGTACTCGACGAATTTCAGAAAGTCCTCAAAATAGCGGGCGTGCGAGGCCTGGTGGATTTTTAGCTCACCTTCCTCGACCATTCCTTCCTCTGGCATGTACGGGTATTGGATGCTTTTCATGTTTTTTGTCGTGATTGCCATTTCGACTTTTTTAATGAGAGAAGACGCGTCAGAGATGCGGGCGACCTTCGGCTCAAAATCACATTTCATAATGAAGACAAATGACTCGTCAAAGTATTTTCTCGGCACGGCCGAAGCGACGAGAAACACGCCGCCGCGAACCGCGCTTGTGTCAAGGTACGTGCGGACGAACTGCTCGCTCAGCTCATTGAAGTCTTCTTTTGTTTCCGCCAGGCGCGCGCGGTTGAACATGTTGTAGTTTGGGTTGGAATCGAGCTCGTGGCCGGGCTCGACGATAAAATGGCCGATTTTCGTCGGGACCTGTTCGGACTGCGGATGGCGGTCTGCTTTCCGTTTGACGATTTTTTTCAGTTCCCCGTCGAGAAAGTCCTTCAGCTCGCTTTCTTCAAATTCGCCCGTATCAAGGGTCTGGAAGTGCTTGAACTGCTTGTTCGCCTGCTCATCTTTGCCTTCAACCTGTATGACATAAAAGGATAAAAACCGAATTTCAAAATCCATATATAAACTCACCTTATTCGCGTATTGTACAGCTTCTCAAGTATAGAAAAAACAGCAATCATGCGTCAATTGGGAGAACGGAATAATCATGACCATGAAAGGGAAATGTAGTCAAATAGAAGGCATCTCATACGGAAAGGAATGGTTCGATGAAGGAAACAAGCCCGATTCCTCAGCCGAAGACGTTTGGGCCGCTCGGCAATTTGCCTTTAATCGATAAAGACAAGCCGACGCTTTCGCTGATCAAACTGGCGGAAGAACAGGGCCCGATTTTTCAAATCCATACACCCGCGGGCACGACCATTGTAGTGTCCGGCCACGAATTGGTGAAAGAGGTTTGTGATGAAGAACGGTTTGATAAAAGCATTGAAGGCGCCTTGGAAAAGGTCCGCGCGTTTTCCGGTGACGGATTGTTTACGAGCTGGACGCATGAGCCTAACTGGAGAAAAGCGCACAACATTCTGATGCCGACGTTCAGCCAGCGGGCCATGAAGGACTATCATGAGAAAATGGTCGATATCGCTGTTCAGCTCATTCAAAAATGGGCAAGGCTCAATCCGAATGAAGCAGTCGATGTCCCGGGAGATATGACCCGGCTGACGCTCGACACCATTGGGCTATGCGGGTTTAACTACCGCTTTAACAGTTACTACAGAGAAACGCCCCACCCGTTTATCAACAGTATGGTGCGGGCGCTTGATGAAGCGATGCATCAAATGCAGCGGCTTGATGTTCAAGATAAGCTTATGGTCAGAACAAAGCGGCAATTCCGCCATGATATTCAAACGATGTTTTCGTTAGTCGACAGCATTATTGCAGAGCGCAGGGCGAATGGAGACCAGGATGAAAAAGATTTGCTCGCCCGCATGCTGAATGTGGAAGATCCGGAAACGGGTGAAAAGCTCGACGACGAAAATATCCGTTTTCAGATCATCACGTTTTTGATTGCCGGCCATGAAACAACGAGCGGCCTGCTTTCCTTTGCGACTTACTTTTTATTGAAGCATCCTGACAAACTGAAAAAGGCGTATGAAGAGGTCGATCGGGTGCTGACGGATGCAGCGCCGACCTATAAACAAGTGCTGAAGCTTAAATACATACGGATGATTTTAAATGAATCACTGCGCTTATGGCCGACAGCTCCGGCTTTCAGCCTTTATCCAAAAGAAGACACAGTCATTGGCGGAAAATTTCCGATCACGACGAATGACAGAATTTCTGTGCTGATTCCGCAGCTTCATCGTGATCGAGACGCTTGGGGAAAGGACGCAGAAGAATTTCGGCCGGAACGGTTTGAGCATCAGGACCAAGTGCCTCATCATGCGTACAAACCATTCGGAAATGGACAACGGGCCTGTATCGGCATGCAGTTTGCCCTTCATGAAGCCACACTTGTGTTAGGCATGATTCTAAAATATTTCACACTGATTGATCATGAGAATTATGAGCTTGATATCAAACAAACCTTAACACTTAAGCCGGGCGATTTTCACATCAGGGTTCAAAGCCGTCATCAGGAAGCCATTCATGCAGACGTCCAGGCAGCTGAAAAAGCCGCGCCTGATGAGCAAAAGGAGAAAACGGAAGCAAAGGGTGCATCGGTCATCGATCTTAACAACCGCCCGCTTCTCGTGCTGTACGGCTCAGATACCGGCACCGCAGAAGGCGTCGCCCGGGAGCTTGCTGATACTGCCAGTCTTCACGGCGTAAGGACAGAGACAGCACCTCTGAACGACCGGATTGGAAAGCTGCCGAAAGAGGGAGCGGTTATCATTGTGACCTCGTCTTATAATGGAAAGCCGCCAAGCAATGCCGGACAATTCGTGCAGTGGCTTCAAGAAATCAAACCGGGTGAGCTTGATGGTGTCCATTACGCGGTATTTGGCTGCGGCGACCACAACTGGGCGAGCACGTATCAATACGTGCCGAGATTCATTGATGAGCAGCTTGCGGAGAAAGGCGCGACTCGGTTTTCTGCGCGCGGAGAAGGGGATGTGAGCGGTGATTTTGAAGGGCAGCTTGACGAGTGGAAAAAAAGCATGTGGGCAGACGCCATTAAGGCATTCGGACTTGAGCTTAATGAAAACGCTGATAAGGAACGAAGCACGCTGAGCCTTCAGTTTGTCAGAGGGCTGGGCGAGTCTCCGCTGGCTAGATCGTACGAAGCCTCTCACGCATCCATTGCTGAAAATCGTGAACTCCAGTCTGCGGACAGCGATCGAAGCACCCGCCATATCGAAATCGCATTGCCGCCGGATGTTGAATATCAAGAGGGCGACCATCTTGGCGTATTGCCAAAAAACAGCCAAACCAATGTCAGCCGAATTCTCCACAGATTCGGTCTGAAGGGAACCGACCAAGTGACATTGTCGGCAAGCGGCCGCAGTGCGGGGCATCTGCCATTGGGCCGTCCTGTCAGCCTGCATGATCTTCTCAGCTACAGCGTCGAGGTGCAGGAAGCAGCCACAAGAGCGCAAATACGTGAACTGGCGGCATTTACAGTGTGTCCGCCGCATAGGCGCGAATTAGAAGAACTGTCAGCAGAGGGTGTTTATCAGGAGCAAATATTGAAAAAACGAATTTCCATGCTGGATTTGCTTGAAAAGTATGAAGCGTGCGACATGCCGTTTGAACGATTTTTAGAGCTTTTACGGCCGTTAAAACCGAGATATTATTCGATTTCAAGCTCTCCAAGAGTGAATCCGCGGCAAGCATCGATCACAGTCGGTGTCGTGCGCGGCCCGGCGTGGAGCGGCCGTGGCGAATACAGGGGCGTGGCATCAAATGATTTAGCTGAGCGTAAAGCCGGTGATGATGTCGTGATGTTTGTCCGCACACCGGAATCCCGGTTTCAGCTTCCAGAAGATCCTGAAACTCCAATCATTATGGTCGGACCAGGCACCGGAGTCGCACCATTCCGCGGTTTCCTTCAAGCCCGCGAAGTTTTAAAGCGGGAAGGGAAAACGCTCGGTGAAGCTCATCTCTATTTTGGATGCAGGAACGATCGTGATTTTATATACCGCGATGAACTTGAGCAGTTTGAAAAAGACGGAATCGTCACTGTCCACACAGCCTTTTCCCGCAAAGAAGGCATGCCGAAAACGTATGTCCAGCATGTAATGGCTGACCATGCAGAAACGTTAATATCGATCCTTGACCGCGGAGGCAGGCTTTATGTATGCGGTGATGGCAGCAAAATGGCCCCGGATGTGGAGGCGGCACTGCAAAAGGCGTATCAGTCTGTTCATGGCACCGGGGAGCAAGAAGCGCAAAACTGGCTGAGACATCTGCAGGATACCGGTATGTACACCAAAGATGTCTGGGCAGGGATATAGATAAAGAAGACTGGGAACATCCAGTCTTTTTTGTCCTATCGAAAAAATGGTGATCGCGCTAAACATTCATGCATACAATAACTTCAGTCCGCCGGAAGGGCGGGCTGTCTGCAAAACCTATTTTTCGTTTTTGCTAGTTTATGTTATTCTTATACTCGGTATCTATTTCTTTTTTCAAAGGCACACATGACAAAAGAAATCCTTTTTTTATTTCCGAGAAAAAAATGTGAAACGAAATGAAGGTTTCTTTCGTCCAGTGATTGGTTTCCAAATGGTTGTAATAAAAATGATATGGTGCGTAACATAAATATTCCGGCTTGCCGCGGTGTATTTCTTGTTGTGTGATGCCTTGATTTTGTTTGGAAAGAAGGAATTGGAAGGCAGGATATAAAGAGCAGGTAAATATGAATGAAGAACTTAAAGTGTTTAAGAAAGTAGAGGTTGCCATGAAGAAACTTTTTTCTTACAAACTTAGCTTTTTTGTGCTGGCTGTTATACTGTTTTGGGCAAAAACGTATTTATCCTACAAGACTGAGTTTAATCTTGGGGTAAAAGGCACAACTCAGGAGATCCTCCTGATATTTAACCCATTCTCAAGCGCCGTCTTCTTTTTAGGACTGGCTTTGCTGGCGAAAGGGCGTAAATCAGCCATTATTATGCTGATTATCGATTTCTTGATGACATTTGTGTTATATGCAAATATTTTATTCTATCGTTTCTTTGACGATTTCTTGACGTTCCCGAACATTAAACAGTCCGGAAACGTTGGAAACATGGGAGACGGGATTTTCAGTATCATGGCCGGTCATGATATTTTCTATTTCTTAGATATTATCATTTTGATTGCGGTATTGATCTGGAGACCTGAATTAAAAGAATACAAAATGAAAAAACGCTTTGCATCTTTAGTGATCCTTTCTGGGATCGCACTGTTTTTCATCAACCTGCACTATGCGGAAAAAGACCGTCCGCAGCTGCTGACAAGAACGTTTGACCGCAATTATATTGTGAAATATTTAGGCTTATACAACTACACCATTTATGACGGTGTACAGACGGCTCAAACAGAAACGCAACGGGCCTATGCAAGCAGCGATGATTTAACAAGCGTCGAGAATTACACGACGTCTCATTATGCGAAACCGAACGCCGAGTACTTCGGCTCTGCCAAAGGCAAAAATATCATTAAAATTCACCTCGAAAGCTTCCAGTCATTCCTGATTGACTACAAGCTAAACGGTGAAGAGGTGACGCCTTTCTTAAATAAACTTGCGCACGGCGGTGAAGATGTGACGTATTTTGATAACTTCTTCCATCAGACAGGCCAGGGAAAAACATCTGATGCCGAGCTGACAATGGATAACTCGATCTTCGGTCTTCCTGAAGGCTCCGCGTTTGTGACGAAAGGCGAAAACACTTACCAGTCGCTTCCTGCGATTTTAGACCAGAAGGAAGGCTATACAAGCGCCGTCCTGCATGGTGATTACAAATCGTTCTGGAACCGTGACCAGATTTACAAACATATCGGATATGACAAGTTCTTCGACGCAAGCACGTATGATATGTCAGATGAAAATGTGATTAATATGGGGCTTAAGGATAAGCCGTTCTTTACAGAATCGATTCCAAAGCTTGAATCTCTTAAACAGCCATTTTATGCGCATTTGATTACATTGACAAACCATTATCCGTTTAACCTTGATGAAAAAGACGCGTCTCTTAAAAAAGCGACAACAGGCGATAACACAGTTGACAGCTACTTCCAGACAGCGCGTTACCTTGACGAAGCGCTTGAGCAATTCTTCAAGGAGCTGAAGGAAGCCGGCCTGTATGACAACTCAGTCATCATGATTTACGGTGACCATAACGGTATTTCTGAAAACCATAACCGAGCGATGAAAGAGATTCTTGGAAAAGAGATCACAGATTATCAAAACGCACAGAACCAGCGTGTGCCGCTGATGATCCGCGTTCCTGGCAAAAAAGGCGGAGTGAACCATACGTATGGCGGCGAAATTGACGTTATGCCGACACTTCTGCACTTAGAAGGAATTGATTCTCAGAAATATATCAACTTTGGTACTGATTTATTCTCTAAAGACCACGACGATACGGTGGCATTCAGAAACGGAGACTTCGTAACGCCGAAGTACACATCAGTCGACAATATCATTTACGATACGAAGACAGGTGAAAAACTGAAAGCGAATGAAGAAACGAAGAATCTGAAAACAAGAGTGACCCAGCAGCTGAGTCTTTCAGACAGTGTCCTGTACAAAGACTTGCTGAGATTCCATAAACTAAGTGATTTCACAGCCGTTGATCCGTCTGACTATCATTACGGCAAGGAAAAAGAAATCAAATAAAGATGAGAAAGAGCCTTGAGCGGGCGCATTGCCTTCGCTGAAGGCTCTTTTTTTTGGTTACATAACCAACTTCAAAAAATAGATTCTATTTGGTCACCAAGGCCGTCTTTCTCTCATATCATTACAGTAGATTTTGAAACCGGATTGAAATCGGACAAATTATCGGGGAAATGCCTTGATAGATTGTGAAGATGTACCAGGTTTCGAACTCAATATTCATAGAGATGAGGGGTAGAGATGAAAGCGGTCATTCTCTGCGGCGGAAAAGGAACGAGAATGAGTGAAGTCACGAATGACATTCCTAAACCGCTCGCCATGATAGGCGGCAAACCGATTCTATGGCATATTATGAAAATTTATCAGTACTACGGAGTAAACGAGTTTATTCTGCTTTTGGGCTATAAAGGAGAAAAAATCAAGGAATACTTTCTCGACTATGAATGGAAGCACAACAGCCTGACACTCGACAGCTCTACGGGAGAGGTACAGATGCTGGGGCAGCCTGAAACGTGGAAAATTACGTTTTTGGAGACTGGGGAAGATACGCTGACAGCCGGAAGAATCTTGCAGGCGAAAGACTATATCGGTGATGAAACATTTCTGCTTACCTATGGGGACGGGCTGGCCAATATCAATCTTTTCCATCTCATCAGCTATCATCAGACAAAAGGTGCTGCCGCGACTGTCACCGGCATTGACAAAGTCTCGCAGTTTGGCACCTTGACGGTTGAGGACGGCATGGCGAAAACATTTTCTGAGAAGACATCAAGTGACGGAATCATCAACGGCGGATTCTTCGTTCTCAGTCCAAAGGTTTTCGATTATTTGCCGAAGGACGGAAACACGATGTTCGAAGATGAACCGCTGAAGAACCTTGCCAAAGACGGAGAGCTTGCTGTGTACCGCCATTACGGATTTTGGACGGCCATTGATACGTATAAAAATCTCTTAGAAGTCAACAAAATGTGGAATCAAGGACAACAAGTATGGAAGGTATGGTGAATCGATTTGAGTTTCTGGAAAAATAAAAACGTATTTGTCACGGGATGCACAGGTCTTTTAGGAAGCTATTTGGTGAAAGAGCTGATTGAACAGGGCGCAAACGTTACGGGGCTTGTCAGGGATCATGTGCCTCAATCCAATCTTTATCAGGGAGAACATATCAAGAAAATGAACATCGTGCGGGGCTCTCTTGAGGACTTGGCTGTGATTGAACGCGCGCTTGGCGAGTATGAGATCGACACTGTCTTTCATCTTGCTGCACAAGCGATTGTCGGCGTGGCAAACCGCAACCCGATTTCTACCTTTGAAGCGAATATCCTCGGCACATGGAATATTCTCGAAGCCTGCCGCAAGCATCCGTTAATTAAGCGGGTCATTGTCGCTTCAAGTGATAAAGCTTACGGCGATCAAGAAAACCTTCCATACGATGAAAACATGCCGCTGCAAGGCAAGCACCCGTACGACGTCTCAAAAAGCTGCGCAGATCTGATCAGCCACACCTATTTTCACACGTACGGGCTTCCGGTCTGCATTACGCGCTGCGGAAACTTATACGGCGGCGGAGATTTGAACTTCAACCGCATCATTCCTCAGACGATTCAGCTTGTGCTGAACGGGGAAGCGCCGGAAATCCGAAGCGACGGCACATTTGTACGGGACTACTTCTATATTGAAGACGCCGTTCAGGCTTATCTGCTTCTTGCAGAAAAAATGGAAGAAAACAATCTTGCCGGAGAGGCCTTTAACTTCAGCAATGAGATCCAGCTGACCGTACTTGAACTGGTAGAGAAAATATTAAAGAAAATGAACAGTAATCTGAAACCTAAGGTGCTGAATCAGGGAAGCAATGAAATCAAACATCAATATTTATCCGCGGAAAAAGCAAGAAAGCTGCTGAATTGGACACCGGCCTACACTATTGATGAGGGACTTGAAAAAACGATTGAGTGGTATACGGAATTCTTCAAAAAGTAATGTGAAACGAGGTGAACAAGACTGTGACCAGCGCGTATTGCACCGTTTTATCAAAAGGAAGATTATATCAGGCAGTCGCTTTGTTTAAGTCGTTAGAGCAAGTTGATCAAGACAGTCCCATTTTTATACTTTGCATGGATGAAGATACGCACCGCGTGTTACAGAAGCTGAAGATGAAGCAGCTGAACCTTGTGCCGGTGGCCGCTCTTGAAAATGAATTGCTGCTGAAGCTGAAGGAAACTAGAGATCAAAGTGAGTATTGCTGGACGATGAAGCCGATCTTTCTGCAAGCTGTGCTGAACAGCAATCCTGAGCTGGAGCGTGTGACGTATATTGACGGGGATCTCTTTTTCTATGCAGATCCATCGCCGATTTTTGAAAACCAGCCGGACTGCTCGGTGCTGCTTTCACGGGGGGATATTGTAATCCCTTCTTTTGAGAAAGAGCAGATTGACATGCTGCAGCGTCTTTTAGGCAGATATAATTCAGGGTTTATCAGCTTCAAGCATGATGATGCAGGCACGGATTGCTTGGAGTGGTGGAAGGAACGCTGTCTTGAGGAATGCAAAAATGCACCGGGTGAAGGAAAATTCGGTGATCAGGGCTATTTGGATTATATGTCTGAGCTGTTTCCGAATGTGTGTGACATTACAACACCCGGCGTGAACATCGGGCATTGGAATTATGGGCAGCATACGTTTTCCTGGAAAGATGGCCGGATCGTGCTGGAGGATGGCAGTCCGCTGATCTTTTATCATTTCAGCGGATACCGAATCGTCAGCATCAATGAAATCAAACAGATTCATGAAACAACCCGCACAGATCTGCCGTTTGTGCATGAACTGTATCAAGAGACACTGCCGCATATCATTCAGCACATGAAAACGTTAGACCCTGAATTTAACGGTTTTGCTTCAAAAGATGACAACAAATAAATGAGTAAATACAGGAAGTGAAAATGAAGTGAAAGCAAGCGTTATTATTCCTGCATATAATTCGAAGGAGCGTCTTTACAACAGCCTTCTGTCATTAAACCAGCAGGAGTGCGATGAAGAATTCGAAGTCATTGTAGCGGACAATGGCTCTGAGGACGGGACGCTCTCGATGCTTGAGTCATTTCAAGCGGAATTTCCGCTGATCTTTACACGGATTAAAGAAAACAGGGGCATTGCGTACGGACGAAATCAGGCGCTTCGCAATGCCAGAGGAGACATCCTGATTTTCCATGACAGCGATATGCTTGCGGCAAAGGACCTTGTGGCAAAACATATTAAAGCCCATGAGAACGAAGAGAATCTCGTCGTGTGCGGGTTGTTTTGGAAACGGATCTACAGTTTTTATTATGAACGGTTTGAAGAAGAACATAAGGAACAGCTCGCAAAGCTCACAGGTGAAATGCCGAAGAAAGACAAACAAAAGCTGCTGGAGGAAGCGGACATCAAAAACGGAAGCTTTCTTGATAAAAGCTTTGACCTCGATACTGACTTTATAGACGTGCTCAAGAAGATTTTAGATGAGTACGGCGATGACTTGAAAGGCTATCATATGCCATGGCGCTTTTTTATCACGAATAATTCCTCTGTGAAACGCAAGCATGTGGTTGACCTCGGTTTATTTGACGAAGGCATTGTGCGGTACGGGTTTGAGGATTATGACCTCGGGATCAGGCTTCATCAGGCCGGATTGACCTTCAGGCTTCGTCGCGATATTGTCAGTGTTCATCAGGAACATCCAAGCAATTGTAAGTCTGTAGACGATATTCGGGCAAACATTGCCTATATGTGCGATAAATACAATAACATCCGCTCCTTTGACGTTCATCTCGCTTTTAATGGGCCGTTCCCGCCTGACATGACGAACAGAATCATGGCTGATATTCAAAAGCTGCTGGAATCACAGAAATATGATATGCTGCTGAATCTGTTTCTTGAGCTTCTACATGTTGTTAAAGAGCGCAACATTGATCCGGATTGGAGAAAGAAATCCCCAAGGGTGACGGCGAAAAGCTTTGATTTACAAACTGTCCGCAAGCTTCTGCCGAAAGCGAAGAAAAAGCTAGGCGTGAACGATTTTGCCAACGCACTGTATGCGCTTGTCAACGATTTGCTGCACGTGGATCTTAGATCATTGGATGTGGTATAAGTGAGTACATTTCATTTTTCAACGATAGTGTCAAGGACACATATCTTTAAGCTCATGCCTATGATTCATTCTCTCCATGAGCATTGCGATGATTTTCATTTATATGTGCTGTGTGTCGACCAGAAAGCGTATGAATTGCTTCAGCATGTTCCATGGGAGCATGTCACCTTTGTGCAGCTGCATGAAATGGAAGACCCGGAGCTGCTGAAAGCGAAAAGCAACAGAACGTTTCATGAATATTGCTGGACGTTAAAGCCCGCCTTTTTGTTTCATGTGATGAGCAAGTGGGATGACGCTGAATACTTTGCCCATATGGATACGGATCTATTTTTCTTTTCTGATCCGGCACGTATTTTTGCAGAAAACCCAACGGCGTCTCTGTATTTGACTGATCATCGTAATTCGCCGCGCTTCATGTCCTACTACGACCGAACCGGACGCTTTAATACAGGCTTTGTCGGTGCCGGTAATACAAAGGAAGCATATGAAGCGGTGTGGCAGTGGAGACAGGACTGTATTGAATTTTGCACGGTCGAAATGGATACGGAACGAAAGACATATGGTGATCAAAGGTATGTGGAGAAATGGCCGGCGCAGTTTAAAGGTGTTCATGTTGTCAAATCAATAGGAGCCAATACAGCGCTTTGGAATATCGAAAACTATAAGGTCGGGCAAAAGGACGGCCGCGTGTATATAGATGAAACGCCGCTGATTTTCTATCATTTCTCTGGGTTTACACTGGTGACAGAAAAAGAGTTTAATCTTTGCTGGTACTACCGGATTGAAGACGAAGCGACAATTGAGATGATTTATATGCCGTATATATTAAATCTGAAAAGATGGATTGATGAAATACAGTCGGCGTTTCCGGACTTTGCGGATGGCTTTATCCCGAAGCACGCAGTGCCTGACACTCATTTTATCCAGCTGGATTAAAAAACCCCTGCCGCCTGGCAGGGGTTTTTTCAGCTATGCCATTCTCTCAGCTTCTGGTCACTCGGCAATAGGAAGGCAAGGATGCCGAGAACAGGGAGAAAGGCAATGGCGATCATCGTCGGGGTCAGTCCCGCGGCGTCAATCAGAGCGCCCAGCGCCACAGCGCCGATTGCGCCCATCCCGAAGGCAAGCCCGACGGTTAAACCGGACATTGTGCCGATTTTTCCAGGAACTAGCTCCTGTGCGTAGACGACCGTTACAGAAAAACTCGACATCAGAACCAAGCCAATCAATGCGAGCACGCCATAGGCGAGAACCGGGCCGGCAAATGGCAGCACAATCGCCAGCGGCGCCGAGCATAACAGCGAACCGAGGATAACGAAGCGTTTTCCAAAACGGTCTGCAAGCGGGCCGCCGAGAAACGTGCCGATTGCGCCGAACAGCAAGAAGACAAAAATATAGCTTTGTGCCTGCTGAATGCTTACGTGATAGGTATCCATCGCGTAAAACGTGTAAAAGTTACCGATCGCACTCGTATACCAAGAACGAGCAAAAATGAGAAATATAATAATAATAAGAGCAGATACAACAGATTTGGTGATGGCCGTGTTTTCAGCCGTTTTCTTTTGTTTGCCTGATTTCTGGGCAAGGCTGCCGAGACGTGAGGCGTACCATTTCGCAATATACATGAGAAACATAACAGCAAGCGCGGCGACAAGCGTGAACCAAACAGCGCCGAATTGCCCGAGCGGCACAAGAATCAGCGCGGTGATCAGCGGCGCCATCGCCTGGCCTGAGTTTCCGCCCACCTGATAAATCGACTGGGCGAGCCCGCGTTTTGTGCCGGCGGCCATATACGCCACACGGGAGCCCTCCGGATGGAAAATGGCCGAGCCTAATCCAATGAAAAACACACAGCATAAGATCGTTATGAATGACGGGGCAAATGCAAGGCCCAAAATGCCAAGCATGCTGGCGGTCAAACCGACTGGCAGCGCATACGGCCGCGGCCGTTTATCGGTATACCAGCCGACAACAGGCTGCATGACGGATGACACCATGTTTAATGTGAAAGCGATGATGCCGAGCTGTGTAAACGTCAGGCTCATGGAGCGTTCCAAAATAGGGAACATGGCCGGAATCACAGCTTGAAGCGAATCGTTGAGCATATGGCAGATTCCGATAATAATCAAAATCGGATACACCGTGGTGCCTGGTTTTTGAACTGTTTTTTCTTTTAACGGGGCGGCGATAGCCAATTGAGTCTCCTCCTTACATATATAACCAAAGCATACCACCATATTATTCATAAGGTGAAGAATTTATCAAGAGGAAAAAAGACTCTTATGAAAGAAACGCCGTCAGCCTGATTAGCAGCTGACGGTATTTTCGATATTCAAAATGTGATATAGCTCTTCAAGCTTACGAATCTCATAGGTTGGTATGATCTCTGGCACATTCGGCTTCATGTCAGGGTTCATCCAGCAAGTATCAAGCCCGGCGAGCTGTCCGCCTTTGATATCAGCAGTTAGTGAATCCCCGATGATTAATGTGTGCTCTGCTGAAAATTGAGGAATCCGTTCAAACACGTAATCGAAATATTCCTTCATCGGCTTTTGGAAGCCTGTGTCTTCAGAAACGAAAATGTCCTTGAAGAATGGAAATAATCCTGAATCACGGAGACGCTTATATTGTGTGTTAGACACGCCGTTTGTCACGATGTACAAATCAAACTGTTGCTGCAGATTTGAGATGAGATCAAATGCACCGTCAATAAGCTGATGTCCTTCTTCAAGAAAGCGGCGGTATTTTTGCTCAAGCAAGGCGCCGTCCGCCTCGTAACCGTACTCCTTGAGCAAAGCGGAAAAACGCGTGTTTACGACTTCATCCCGTGTCATCTTACCTTCTTCAAAGGCTCTCCAGAGACCTTGATTGATGGTTTTATACTGCGCCTTCATGTCATTTGTTAAAGGAATGTTCTGATCTTCAAACAGCAAACGCAGGGCTAAAGCTTCTGCCGCTTGAAAATCAAGGATGGTATCATCTACATCAAATAATAAAGTGCGGTATCGTTTCATCTGTGTGTCTCCCTTTCCTCATATGTATTCAAAGTATAGCACATAAAAAAAGGAAAAAGCCGGCGGGTGAGGCACCGCCGGCTAAAAAGAGATTATTTGTTTAATAAGCTGTGTTTTCTCGAATATAGGAAGTAAACCAGCGTTCCGACAGCGATCCAGATGACAAATGAAAGCCATGTGACGCCGGGAAGGCTGTACATGAACCAAATGCAGATGCCTGCGCTGATAATCGGCACAACCGGAACGAACGGCACTCTGAAGGACGCCTTGATTTCAGGATGTTTCTTTCTTAGCACAATGACAGCAATAGATATGACCGTAAACGCGGCAAGTGTTCCCATGTTCACCAGATGGGCCAGCGTTCCGAGGTTAATAAAGCCGGCGATTCCCGCTGCAACGATTCCTGTCAGCCATGTGTTGCGGAACGGGGTTTTAAATGACTGATGAACCTTTGCGAACAATCCAGGCAGAAGGCCGTCTCTGCTCATGGCAAATGTCAAACGAACCTGAGCGTACAGCAAAGCGAGCATCACCGTCGTAATCCCGATAATCGCACCGACAGAAATAATTCCGGCAACAGCGTCCTGTCCGACGAATTTCAGCGCAAAGGATACAGGATCTCCGACATTCAATTTGGCATAAGGCATCATGCCTGTCAGCACAAGCGATACCGCGATGTACAGAACCGTGCAGACAGCTAGAGCTGAAATAATGCCGACGGGCATGTTTTTTTGCGGATTTTTCACTTCCTCTGAAGCGTTAGAAACCGCGTCAAACCCAAGGTACGCGAAGAATACAGTGGCAGCGCTAAGAATGACGCCTTTCATCCCGAATGGCATAAAAGGAGACCAGTTGTCCGGTTTTACATAGCCGATGCCGACAATAATGAACAATAAAATGATCGCGATTTTCATCAGTACGATGACGTTGTTAAAGCGTGTGCTTTCCTTGACGCCTCTGCTGACAATCGCGGTGATGAGGAGAATGATCACCGCAGCCGGAAGATTAAATACGGCGCCCGCCGTGCTTCCCGGCGCTCCTGTCAGTGCAGCCGGAATATGAAGATTGAAGCCGGCAAGCAGTGATTGAAAGTATGAAGACCAGCCGGTGGCAACCGCCGACAGTGCAATGACATATTCAAGCATGAGATCCCATCCGATCAAAAAGGCGAGCAGCTCTCCAAGTGTCACGTATGAGTATGAGTATACGCTTCCCGAAATCGGAATTGAAGACGAAAACTCAGCATAACAGAAAGCAGCCAGCGCACAGGCGAGCCCCGCTAAAATAAACGATATGATGAGGGCGGGACCTGCACCGGTCGCTGCCACTGTTCCTGTAATGACAAAAATCCCTGTACCGATGACACAACCGATACCGAGCAAGGTTAAATCAAATGCGCTTAACGTACGGGCAAGGCTTTTTGACTTGCTCTGCGCACTCAATGTTTCAAGCGGTTTTTTTCTAAATAATGAACTCATCAAAAGTTCCTCCTGGAAATATTCAAAATATTCTAATCATTATATACAGTTCTTGTTGTATTATATTGTCGAAATTTGACGCAGTCAATAAAATATTTTTCTGCTTTAAATGATAGAAGCGAAACAGCGTTGTCGTATCATAGGATAGTAATTTTTACTAATCGTATATTCAATTTTATGCAAGATGAACCGATAGAAAAAATAGATTCGCCCATATTTTGATTTGCGGTTATAAAGGAGATGCTGACCATGTTTCAATATGAAGAGTTGAATAAACAGTTTATCGGCGGGAAATGGCAGGAGGGCAGCAGCCCAAATGTATTGGAAAACAAAAATCCTTATACTCAAAAAACATTCACAACATTCCGTAAAGCGACTGCTGACGATGTAGATGAAGCGTATCGGGCAGCGGCGCTGGCAAAGAAAAAATGGGATGCGGTCAACCCGTTTGAGAAAAGAACCATTTTAGAAAAAGCCGTCACGTATATTGAAGAAAATGAAGAAGCCATTATTTATTTGATTATGGAGGAGCTAGGCGGTACAAGGCTCAAAGCGGCTTTTGAAATCGGACTTGTCAAAAACATCATGAAAGAAGCGGCAACGTTCCCAATTCGCATGGAGGGGAAAATTCTTCCGTCCACAATAGATGGCAAGGAAAACAGATTATATCGCGTGCCGGCAGGCGTTGTCGGTGTCATCAGTCCGTTTAACTTCCCATTCTTTTTATCTATGAAATCAGTGGCGCCTGCACTCGGAGCCGGCAATGGCGTTGTGCTAAAGCCGCATGAGGAAACGCCGATTTGCGGCGGAACGCTGATTGCGAAAATTTTTGAGAACGCGGGAATTCCAGCGGGGCTGCTGAATGTTGTTGTCACAGACATTGCTGAAATCGGCGACAGCTTCGTTGAGCATCCAGTGCCGCGGATCATCTCATTTACCGGTTCTACGAAAGTCGGCAGCTACATCGGACAGCTTGCGATGAAGCATTTTAAAAAGCCGCTTCTTGAGCTTGGCGGGAACAGCGCCTTCATCGTACTTGAGGATGCAGATATAGAATATGCGGTCAATGCGGCGGTGTTCAGCCGATTTACACATCAAGGACAGATTTGCATGTCAGCCAACCGCGTGCTTGTTCATTCTTCTATTTATGACAAGTTCCTTGAGCTGTACCAGGCAAAAGTGGAATCGCTGAAAGTCGGTGACCCAATGGACCCTGATACGATTATCGGGCCATTAATCAACAGCAGACAGACGGACGGACTGATGAAGACTGTTGAGCAAGCAATTGAAGAAGGCGCTGTACCAGTGAAGCTTGGCGGATTTAACGGGACGATCGTGGAACCGACGATCTTAAAAGACGTCAAACCGTTCATGAGCATTGCCAAGGAAGAGCTGTTCGGACCGGTCGTCTCCTTTATGAAGTTTGATTCAGAAGACGAAGCGGTGGATATCGCAAACGAAACCCCGTTTGGCTTGAGCGGTGCCGTACACACGTCAAATCTTGAGCGCGGCGTGGCTTTTGCGAAACGCATTGAAACAGGCATGATTCACGTCAATGACACGACCATCAATGATGAACCGAATGTAGCCTTCGGCGGTGAAAAGCAATCAGGCCTCGGCCGTTTAAACGGTGAGTGGAGCCTCGAAGAATTTACAACGCTGAAATGGATCTCGGTCCAGCACGAAAAACGCAGATTCCCTTATTAATGAAAAGGAGTGAATGGAATTGACCATAAACACGGAAAAAGAAACCGCAGATATTCTGGACGCATTTATCAAAGTAGCCCCTTATTTAAACAGCCTGGTTCAGGATGATATTACAATCGGCATTTATGATACGGAAAAACTGCTCGTGAATATACCGGCCAAAACCTTTTCGCTGAACGTAAAAGCCGGCGATCCGCTGCAGGAAGGGGATATCATCACAGATGCCATCCGCAGCAATCAGAAGAAGACGAGCATGGTTCCGAAAGAATTGTTCGGCTTCCCATTGATCGCGCGTGCCATCCCGCTGCACGACGAGAATGGAAGAGTCATTGGAGGTGTCGGCCTCGGAACGAGCCTTGAGGAGTCGTCAAAGCTGCATGATGTGGCGGAAAGCTTATCAGCTGTCGTTGAACAAACAGCCGCGGCTATTTCCGACATTTCTGAATCAATTAACGGGTTTTCAACTCAAATGTCGGGCATTTCCTCTCAGGCGAAAAAAGTAAGCGAAAGCGCCGGTGAAATCGCCGATATTTCAGTAACTGTTAAAGGCATCTCTGACCAAAGCAATCTGCTCGGCTTGAATGCCGCGATCGAAGCGGCAAGAGCAGGGGAGTCCGGAAAAGGCTTCTCTGTCGTCGCAGATGAGATCAGAAAGCTAGCAACGCATTCAAAAGAAAATGTCGGCCAAATTGACCAGATTACGAAAAAAATCCACAGCCTGCTGAAAGGGCTCGAGGAATCCATTGAGTCGATTAACCAGCATACAGACGGACAAGCCGCTGCCGTTGAACAAATTTCCGCCACAATGCAGGAGATTTCAGGAAGCGCGCAGCATCTTGCAAAAATGGCCGAAAAAGCGCTTGAGGAAGAGTAAGAGACCGGGGACAAACATCCCCGGTCTTTTTCTTATCCTGCATTTCCATGAAATTCGTCTGACGTTTTACTAGTTTTATTCCAGCGGCTGATTTAAAATGTACACATGAACTTACGTGAGGATTGATAGGAACCATGAGCATATTAAAAGCGGAAAATCTTTATAAAACATACGGAGATAAAACATTATTTGACCATATCTCCTTTCATATTGAAGAGAATGAGAGAATCGGATTAATCGGGCCGAACGGAACAGGAAAATCAACGCTGCTGAAAGTGATTTCCGGCTTGGAATCTATCGAAGAAGGAGAAATCACGAAATCTGGAAGCGTGCAGGTCGAATTTCTTCATCAAGACCCGGAGCTGCCTGCGGGGCAAACAGTGCTGGAGCATATCTATTCCGGTGAATCGGCTGTGATGAAAACCTTGCGTGAATATGAAAAAGCGCTGTATGAACTGGGGAAAGATCCCGAAAATGAACAGCGCCAGAAACACCTGCTGGCAGCACAAGCGAAAATGGACGCAAACAATGCATGGGATGCAAACACCTTGGCAAAAACCGTATTGTCTAAGCTGGGCGTCAACGACGTAACAAAACCGGTCAATGAGCTCTCAGGCGGCCAGAAAAAACGGGTAGCCATTGCCAAAAACTTAATTCAGCCCGCTGATCTGCTCATTTTGGACGAGCCGACAAACCATTTGGATAATGAAACGATTGAGTGGCTTGAAGGGTATTTAAGCCAATATCCCGGCGCCGTCATGCTGGTGACGCACGATAGATATTTCTTAAACCGTGTCACCAACCGCATTTATGAGCTTGAAAGAGGCAGCCTCTACACGTACAAAGGCAACTATGAAGTGTTTTTAGAAAAACGCGCGGAACGGGAAGCGCAGGCTGAGCAAAAGGAAACGAAGCGGCAAAACCTGCTGCGCCGCGAACTGGCTTGGCTCAGACGAGGAGCGAAAGCCCGCTCAACAAAACAAAAAGCGAGAATTGACCGGGTAGAGTCGCTTAAAGAGCAGAAAGGCCCTCAGTCATCAGGTTCACTCGATTTTGCCATTGGCTCGCACCGTCTCGGAAAACAAGTTATTGAAGCGGAGAACGTCATGATCGCTTATGACGGCCGCATGCTCGTCGACCGTTTTAATGAACTTGTCATACCAGGTGAACGGATCGGGATCATCGGGCCAAACGGCATCGGGAAAACAACGCTGTTAAATGCCCTTGCCGGCCGTCATACACCGGACGGAGGCGATATTACGATCGGACAGACGGTCAGAATCGGCTACTATACTCAGGATCATAGTGAAATGAACGGTGAGTTAAAGGTCATTGACTATATAAAAGAAACGGCGGAGGTCGTAAAAACGGCAGATGGCGATATGATTACAGCTGAACAAATGCTCGAGCGTTTCCTCTTCCCGCGTTCGATGCAGCAGACGTATATCCGCAAGCTGTCCGGCGGGGAAAAACGCCGTTTATACTTGCTTCAGGTTCTCATGCAGGAGCCGAATGTCCTGTTTCTCGATGAGCCGACGAATGATTTGGATACTGAAACATTAAGCGTTCTTGAGGATTATATTGACCAGTTCCCTGGCGTCGTCATCACCGTATCCCATGACCGCTATTTCCTTGACCGCGTCGTCGACCGTTTGATTGTATTTGAAGGAAATGGCGTCATTTCCCGCTTTCAAGGCTCCTACAGCGACTATATGGAGGAGTCAAAAGCGAAAAAAGCGGCCCCAAAACCGGCAGCTGAGGAAAAAACGGCTGAAGCCGAGCCGAAGAAAAAACGGAAAAAGCTTTCTTACAAAGACCAGCTGGAATGGGACGGCATCGAAGATAAAATTGCCCAGCTGGAAGAAAAGCATGAACAGCTCGAAGCTGACATCGCCGCAGCAGGCAGTGATTTTGGCAAAATCCAAGAGCTGATGGCCGAGCAGGCGAAAACTGCGGAAGAACTTGAGGCTGCGATGGACCGCTGGACAGAATTGTCCCTCATGATTGAAGAACTGGAAAGCTAAAAAGCGTGGCCGCAGCAGGCCGCGCTTTTTTTCACATAATGGACAAAAACGAATCGGCCTGCTTATGTTAGGATAAAATTGTGTGTCAGCGGCACATGGAAAACTAACGGAGATGATGAAGTATGACATGGGCGATCGTGATGTTAATTCTCATGAGTCTGGTGAAAATCGTATTAACCTGTCTTCCTACAGGCGTCATAGAATGGCTGCTCGGCAAATTTGAAGTGCACGCCAAGCTGAGTGACGAAAATGCGAGTCTCTCTCTAGATGGAAAACGCCTCGAGGGTGCAGAGAAGCAGAAAGTGATTGATCAATTTAACGAAGCTATCTTCCTGGAAAAATATTATATCTATCCAGGTGATGAAGAGCGTTATTTACATCCGGAAAATGGCGGCACGCCGCTGGTGATAGATACAAAAAAAGGAAAAAAAGACGTGAAGCTGTTCGTGTACCGCTACGACGACCATATCGACGTCGTGAAACAGTACAAGAAGAAAGTGATCGCGTATCGAGTGCTTTCTGAAAGCCTTCAAAAAGAGTCTCTGTCAGTGGCGGGAAGTTTAGCTTAAACAGGAAAGTGAAAGACGGGTGCTTTATGCTGCTCGTCTTTTTTATTGTTTTTTAAAACTTAACGTTTACGTTAAGGTTCAAAAGGTGTATAATGGTAACAGAAACGGCGAAGGGGGATTTACCTTGGAATGGATGAAGATTGATCAAGTGGCCAAAAGAAGCGGACTGACAAAGCGGACCATCCGGTTTTATGAAGAAATCGGCTTGATTCCGGCGCCGAAACGGACAGACGGCGGTGTAAGGCTTTATTCAGAGGATGATATGGAGGAGCTTGAGAAAGTCATCAGCACAAAAGAGGTGCTCGGTTTTTCCCTTCAGGAGCTTCAGCATTTCATGGAAACCAGCCGCCAGCTAGAGTTAAACAAAGAGGGGTATTTGTTGTCACTGGATCCTAAGGAACGGAAAGAAAAACTGGAGGAAATTCAGGAAACCCTGAATCACCAGCTGAGTTTGATTGATGAGAAAATCCGCACATTCCAAAGCTTTAAAGAACGCCTGCAAGGCATGAAAAATAAAGCGGAACGCGCCATTCAATCAATCGAATGAAAAGTTTGTTAAACGCTATTTTTGTAGCGTTTCTTTTAATGGAATAAAGATGGAGGTCAGGTCAAATGGATAAGACAACACAAGTGAATCAGAAAACAGGCTTGCTCAGCCAGCCAAAAGCGGTATGGGCTGTCGCGTTTGCCTGTGTGATTTCTTTTATGGGAATCGGGCTGGTCGATCCAATTCTTCCGGCCATTGCCGCACAATTACATGCTTCACCTAGTGAAGTATCACTCTTGTTTACAAGTTATTTGCTTGTAACCGGATTTATGATGTTTTTCTCAGGAGCCATTTCCAGCCGCATCGGCGCGAAATGGACGTTAATTCTCGGACTTATTTTTATTATTGTATTTGCGGGGCTTGGCGGCAGCTCAAGCTCAATCGCTCAGTTAGTCGGCTATCGCGGCGGCTGGGGATTAGGGAATGCTTTGTTTATTTCAACAGCGCTTGCGGTCATCGTCGGCGTGTCAGTCGGCGGCAGCGCCCAAGCGATTATTTTGTATGAGGCCGCGCTTGGTCTAGGGATTTCTGTCGGGCCGCTTGCAGGCGGAGAGCTCGGAAGCATTTCATGGCGCGCACCGTTTTTCGGAGTATCTGTCCTGATGTTTATTGCGTTAATCGCGATTTCTTTCATGCTTCCGAAGCTGCCGAAACCGGCAAAACGCGTCGGTGTGTTTGATGCGATGAAGGCGCTCAAATATAAAGGCCTTTTAACAATGGCGGTATCGGCATTCTTATACAACTTTGGATTTTTTATTTTGCTTGCTTATTCTCCGTTCGTTCTGGATTTAGATGAACACGGTCTTGGATATGTCTTCTTCGGCTGGGGCCTTCTGCTGGCGATTACGTCAGTCTTTACGGCGCCGCTCGTGCACAAAGCGCTGGGCACAGTGCGTTCGCTCGTCATTCTCTTTATCGCCTTTGCGGCCATTCTCGTTATTATGGGGATCTGGACAGACCATCAGACTTTGATTATTACATGTATCGTTGTCGCTGGTGCTGTCCTCGGTATGGTGAATACGATCATGACAACCGCTGTGATGGGTTCTGCGCCGGTTGAACGTTCAATCGCGTCTTCAGCCTACAGCTCAGTCCGCTTCATCGGCGGCGCGCTCGCCCCGTGGATTGCAGGAATGCTGTCAGAACACTTTACTGCAAGCACACCATATACAGTAGGCGGAATCGTCGTTTTTGTCGGCATGCTTGTCCTTCTCATGGGACGTAAACATCTTGCTGGAATTAAGGCGGGGCATTAATAACGAAAGACACTGCACAGATGCAGTGTCTTTTTTTAAGTTGCTAAATCTACTTATCATAATAGTGTTATAGTATATTCTCGTTTATTTTAGGGGACTAAGAGGACTATTCATCGCGTTGAGTTCCCTGAAGAGATAGGTTGTTATAAAAATTTTAAAATTGCATTTCTCGAACATTAGTTTATGAGAGGATCTTTGATCTTTTAAAAGCTCTTTTTCTTTCATAATACAATGTCTTATGTCCTGTTTAGAGCTAACTAGTAAGGTCATCATCTTATGATTATCCTATTAGCACCACTTTTATGACAAATCTTCTGTTAATACTAATTGGTATCAGAAGGTTGTATAATATTAACTTTATGTCCTTAATATGATATACTACAAAAAAACATACGAGGTGCGTTTTGTCAGATGGAAACGAATCCAAAAACAGTTCAGCAAGATGATGATAAATTTTTTGGCTTTGTTTTAGCAGCAGTTAGTATCCTTGTAGGTTGTGTTTTATATTTTTCTTGGGATACTTTTGGTAATGAAACCGCAATGAAACTGCTATCGATGATATTTTTGGTTTTTGGTATTTGTGGCCTAGGAGTCGAATTAAGTAAAGTAACCCTTAACGATGGTGCGTTAGAGATGTGTATAGGGTTGGGGTTTACGTTAATACCAATAATCCTAAAAGATATTTTTATTAGTTTCCCAAATCTTTTGGCTTTATTTATTATTGCATTTGGGTTTCTTTTTATCGGGAAATCTGCTCTTCGCCTATACAAACCTAAACCTGATAAACCAAAACCAAAGCTTATATTTCGTATTATGATAGCAACAGGACAGTTTCTCGGGTTCATTGTTAATGTAAATAATTTTGTAAAGATGTTTTTTGAATGATAATCTTAAAATGAAAGTTTGAATTCACCTCGCCATAGCAGCTCATTTTAAAAGACAGAGAGCTTTTGAGAATCGTTCAGAAAAAATGGCAGTAAAAAACCCGCCCTTTAGCAGGCGGGTTTTTTTATAAATTAAAGCACTTTCGTCGTCCAAGACTCGCAGTTCCACGTTTCTGTCGCAATATCCATATAAAAGTCTGGCTCGTGGGAAATGAGCAGAATGGAGCCTTTATATTCTTTCAGGGCGCGCTTGAGCTCTTCCTTGGCATCGACATCCAAGTGGTTTGTCGGCTCATCGAGCACCAGCAGGTTTGTTTCTGAGTTGATTAGCTTGCACAATCTGACTTTCGCTTTTTCGCCTCCGCTTAATACGGAGACGCGGCTTTCGATATGCTTTGTCGTCAGTCCGCATTTTGCCAGAGCGGCACGGATTTCATACTGCGTATAAGAAGGGAATTCGCTCCATACTTCTTCGATGCACGTATTGTTGTTTGTTTCCTTGACCTCTTGCTCGAAATAGCCGGTATAGATGTGCTCACCGCGTTCAACAGAGCCCTCAAGCGGCTGGATTTCGCCAAGCAAACTTTTCAGCAACGTCGTTTTTCCGATCCCGTTTGCGCCGTAAAGGGCGATTTTTTGGCCGCGTTCCATGCGGAGGTTGAGTGGACGGGACAGCGGGGAATCGTAACCGATCACGAGATCCTTCGTTTCGAAAATCAGCTTGCCTGACGTTCTCGCCGGCTTGAAATGGAATTCCGGCTTTGGCTTTTCTGCCGCAAGCTCGATCATATCCATCTTATCGAGTTTCTTTTGGCGGGACATCGCCATGTTTCTCGTGCTGACACGCGCTTTGTTGCGGGCAACGAAATCCTTCAGCTCCGCGACTTCCTGCTGCTGCTTTTTGTAGGCCGCTTCAAGCTGCTGTTTTTTCACCTCGTAGACTTCCATAAACTGATGGTAGTCGCCGACATAGCGTGTCAGCTCTTGATTTTCAACGTGATAAATCAGGTTGATGACGCTGTTTAAGAACGGAATATCGTGGGAAATCAGGATGAACGCGTTCTCGTATTCCTGCAGGTAGCGTTTCAGCCATTCAATATGCTGTTCATCAAGATAGTTGGTCGGCTCATCGAGAAGCAGAATTTCCGGCTTTTCAAGGAGCAGCTTAGCGAGAAGGACCTTTGTGCGCTGTCCGCCGCTCAAATCGGTGACATCTCGCTCTAATCCGATATCGCTCAAACCGAGACCGCGGGCGATTTCCTCCACCTTGGAATCAATGACATAAAAATCATTGTTTGTCAGCGCGTCTTGAATGACGCCGACTTCTTCAAGCAGCTTTTCGAGCTCGTCGGGATCAGCCTCGCCCATTTTGTTGTAAATCTCGTTCATTTCCTCTTCCATCGCAAATAAATAATGGAATGCGTCTTTCAGGACGTCGCGAATGGATTTTCCTTTTTCCAGCACGGTATGCTGATCAAGGTATCCGACACGGACATTTTTTGACCATTCGACTTTTCCCTCATCAGGTTCAAGCTTTCCGGTAATAATATTCATGAAGGTTGATTTTCCTTCACCGTTTGCGCCGATCAAGCCGACGTGCTCGCCTTTTAACAGGCGGAAGGAAACGTTATTAAAAATGGCCCGGTCCCCGAAGCCGTGGCTTAAATCCTTTACAGATAAAATACTCATGTTTACACCTCTATCGTTATCAAACACGCACAATCGGCGTGTAATATTCACCCTTTTGATTATAAAGGAGGATTCGGAATGTTGAAAGGTATAGGAAAGAAAAAGAAAAATTGCGTTCCGGGCGAGGTTTTGAGATACTATGGAATAGATTTCAGGAATTGAGGAGAACAAAATGACGCAAACTTGGCCATTTTTACATAATGCACAATCATTTATACAAGAGAATTGGAATGCTTCCGGCTTTCAAACGCCAACCCCTGTTCAAGAGCAGGCAGCCCAGCTGATCATGGACGGAAAGGATGTCATCGCGGAATCGCCGACAGGCACAGGCAAGACGCTGGCGTATGCGCTGCCGGTCTTGGAGCGGATCAAACCAGAGCAAAAGCATCCGCAGGCGGTGATTTTAGCGCCTTCCCGTGAGCTGGTGATGCAGATTTTTCAGGTGATTCAGGATTGGAAAGCGGGCTCAGAGCTGCGCGCGGCTTCCTTAATCGGCGGGGCGAATGTGAAGAAGCAGGTCGAAAAGCTGAAGAAACATCCGCATATCATCGTCGGCACGCCAGGCAGGGTATTTGAACTGATTAAAGCAAAGAAACTCAAAATGCATGAAGTGAAAACGATTGTACTTGATGAAGCGGATCAGCTTATCCTGCCGGAGCATCGCGAGACGATCAAACAAATTATTAAAACGACATTAAGAGACCGCCAGCTTCTATGTTTTTCCGCGACACTCAAAAAGGAAACAGAGGATGTGCTCCGCGAATTGGCGCAAGAGCCTGAGGTGTTGAAGGTACAGCGAAGCAAGGCGGAGGCAGGGAAAGTGAAACATCAATACCTGATTTGCGACCAGCGCGACAAAGTGAAGCTGCTGCAAAAGCTGTCAAGGCTTGAAGGCATGCAGGCACTCGTATTTGTGAGAGACATCGGCAACCTGAGTGTATATGCGGAAAAGCTGGCATATCACCATGTCGATCTTGGCGTTTTGCACAGCGAAGCGAAAAAAATGGAGCGGGCGAAAATCATTGCCGCATTCGAAGACGGAGAGTTTCCTCTTTTATTGGCGACTGACATTGCCGCACGCGGTTTAGACATTGAAAACCTGCCATACGTGATTCATGCTGATATTCCTGATGAAGATGGCTATGTCCACAGATCAGGACGAACAGGCCGGGCCGGAAAAGAAGGCAACGTGCTGAGTCTTGTGACAAAATTGGAGGAATCAAAGCTGAAAAAAATGGCGAAGAAGCTTGGTGTTGAACTGAGTGAAGCTGTGTATGCAGGCGGAAAACTGAAGACGAAATAAAAAGAAGGGCGGAAAGCCCTTCTTTTTTGTTGTAAAATAATAGAAAAGATTATGCGCGGGGTGGGAAGATGGTTTCAATAGACAGGTTTCAAGCAGTGAAGAAGTCAGAGCTGAAAATCCTTAAACACTGGTTTGAAAATGAGGATACCAGACGGAGAATGGATGGGATGCTGCCATTAGATGAGTGGTATGCACGAGTAAATAAAGATAAACACTATACTGTCATCATGGCGTATGATGGACAGCTGCCGGCAGGGATGGCCGTTATTGAGTTCGGGGAGGAGCGGACGTATATTGGATTGATCGTCAATCCCTTGTACCGGCTTCAAGGGTACGGAAAACGGATATTGCAAAAACTGCTGACCGAACCTGATTTTACTAGCGTACGGGAATGGGTGGCATGCATTGAAGAAGACAATCGAATCAGTTTAGCTTGCTTTCAAGCAGCAGGATTCACTTTGGAAGATACGGAACCTGATGAAGATGGTTTTCTTACGCTGATTCTTCGCAGCTGACCTCATCTAAACACATAAGGAGGGCAAAAAGCCCTCCCGATTTCATCTTCAGCTCGGATCGCTGACCTTGATCAGCTGTTTCCCTTTATTTTCTCCCTTAAATAAACCGAGAAACGCGTCAGGAATGTTTTCGAAGCCTTCTGTGATGGTTTCCTCGTAATGGAGTTTACCAGCCTTCAGCCATTGGGCCAGCTGTTTTGCTCCCTCAGAAAAACGATCGGAGTAGTCGCTAACGATAAACCCTTGCATCAGCGACTTTGTTTTAATGAGTTTTGATTGAACACGAGGGCCCATGTCATCTGCTTCGCTTTCTGCGTTATAGGAAGAAATGGCGCCGCACACCGGAATGCGGGCAAATTCATTGAGCAGGTTCATGACCGCGTCTGAAATCGGTCCGCCGACATTGTCAAAATACACATCGACACCGTCAGGACAAGCGTCTTGAAGCGCTTTTTGGATATCACCCGCTGTTTTGTAATTGATGGCTTCGTCAAACTGCAGCTCCTGTTTTAAGTAGTCGATTTTTTCATCAGAGCCCGCGGTACCGACAACTCGAGCGCCTTTGATTTTGGCAATTTGCCCGACTGTTGAACCAACGGCTCCCGCAGCTCCGGAGACAACCACGGTTTCGCCTTCCTTCGGGCGTCCGATGTCCAGCAATCCGAAGTATGCTGTTAAGCCGGTCATTCCCAAAATGCCGAGATAGGCCGAAGCGGGAGCAAGGCTTGTATCAATTTTTCGCAAGGCAGACTCGCTCACAGCGGAAAATTCCTGCCAGCTGAGATTTCCGATGACGATATCGCCTTTTTTCAGATGATTCCCGTCTGACACAACTTCAGCGATAACCCCGCCAGAAAGCGCTTCATCTAAAGCGAACGGCTCAACATATGATTTCGTATCCTGCATACGGCCGCGCATATAAGGGTCAACCGATACATAAAGCGTTTTGACAAGCACTTCCCCTTGCTTGGGTTCAGGAACCGGAATGGTTTCAAAGCGAAAGTCTTCATGAACAGGAATACCTTGTGGACGTCTTGCTAATTGAATTTGCTGCTGAGATGCTGTCATTTTCATCCTCCTATCACTTGGTTGACACCACTGTAACATGGACAGGAGAGGAAATACAAAAGGTAAGCTGGCATACAAAAAAGGAGAGGGGGCTCCTCTCCTTTTCATTTCGCCCGTAATTTCGGGCACAGTCCCGTCGGCAGGCACATTGGCTTCTGGTCGATCGGGCTTCTCATGATGCAGCATTCCAAGCCGAAGACTTCACGGAAAAATGGCTGGGTGAACACATCTTCCGGTGTTCCGGCGTTGTATATTTTTCCGTCCAGCACACTGATCAGATAGTCAGCATATTGAGCGGCTTGGTTTAAATCATGGAGCACCATGACAACGGTGCGGCCATGGTCGCGGTTCAGCTTTTTCAGCAGTTCAAGCACTTCAATCTGGTGTGAGATGTCTAAATACGTGGTCGGCTCATCAAGCAAAAGCAAATCAGTGCCTTGCGCAAGTGCCATGGAAATCCAGGCTCTTTGTCTTTGGCCGCCTGAGAGGGCATCAAGTGTCCGATCCTTCAGTTCAATCATGCCCGTTGCTTCCAGTGCCCACTCTACCATGTCATGATCCTCTTGGGTATGCTTGGATAACAGCTTTTTGTGAGGATGTCTGCCAAAATAGCATAATTCCTCTACCGTCAATCCTTCAGGAGCCTGAGGAGATTGTGGAAGAATGGCCAGTTTTTTTGCGACTTCTTTTGATGGCTGGCGGTGGATGTCTTTTCCTTCTAGTAGCACTGTACCGCTTTTCGGGGCCATCAGCCTGGCGAGCGATTTGAGGATTGTTGATTTACCGCAGCCATTAGCGCCGATGAGCGCAGTGATTTTTCCTTCTTCTATCTTTAAGTCGACTCCGTCAATAATCACTGTACTGTCATATGAAAGAGTGAGCTGGTCTGCAGCCAGTTTTCCCATGGTATCCTCTCCCTACTGTTTCCTCGCTTCGAATTTCAATAAATATAAGAAATAAGGCGCGCCGATCACGGCTGTCAGTATTCCGGCAGGTATTTCAACCGGAGGCATAATGCCGCGCCCTAACGTATCTGCAATTAATAATATAATAGCACCAATCAATGCCGATGCAGGCAGTAAATATTTAGCTTTTTCTCCGGTAAGCCGTCTGGCGATATGCGGAGCAAGCAAGCCGATAAAACCGATTGAGCCGACGACGGCTACACAGCTTCCCGCCAGCGCCACCGCGGTGAAAATCAGGATGAATCTCAGCCGGTTTGCGTTTTCTCCGAGACCCTGTGCAAGCTCATCCCCGAGTGACATAAGATCCAGCTTCGGTATGAGTATGCAGACGATCGGAAAAAGAATCAAAAGCCATGGCGCAAGCAGCTTGACTTCTTCCCAGTTTCTTCCCCAGAGGCTTCCTGTCAGCCAAATGAGTGCAGCATTCACGTCGCCTGGAAACTTGACCATCATATATTGCATTCCGGCGTGGCAGACCGCGCCTAAAGCAATGCCTGATAAAGCCAGTGAAGAGGGCTGAATGCTCTTTTTTCGGGCTATCATTAATAATAGTACAGCAATAATGGCGGCTCCGGCAAATGCGGAGAACGGAAGCACGTATACCGGCGACTCAGGAAAGATGAGAATCACAGCCATCGCCGCAAGTCCGGAGCCTTTTGAAATGCCGACAACGTCTGGGGAAGCGAGCGGATTTCGGATCACACCCTGTAAAATCGCTCCGGCAGCGGCAAGCCCAGCACCGGCCAAAATCGCTAATATGATGCGGGGCAGACGATATTGCTGGATGATAAATTCAAAGGAATGATCCAGTCCCAGCAGATTCGTCACTACCGCATCAGGTGAAATGTATAATGCACCGATCCCAATGCTGATGACGGACAGAACGATCAAAATCACGGCCAATATGAGTATCGCCAGCAAGGGGCGTTTTTGTTTTCTGGTTGTTTTCTTCATTTCAGATGCCGCCCTTTCCTTGCCAAATATAAGAAAAACGGCGTTCCGATAATCGCGGTGACAATGCCGACCGGTGATTCATAAGGAAATGCAATCCATCTGGCCAGAACATCTGCGTACACCAGCAAAATGGCACCGAACAGTGCCGAAAACGGAAGCACGTATTGATAATGTTCTCCGATCAGCTTGCGGACAATATGCGGGACGAGCAGCCCGACAAAGCCAATCGGCCCGGCGACGGCTACGGAAGCGCCGGAAAGGATTAAAATAATCAAACTGATCAGAATCCGGATGCCGTTCATATTTTGTCCAAGCCCTTTTGCTGTTTCGTCTCCGAGACCGAGAACAGAAACAGAACCGGAAAATATGAGGGCAAGCCCGATGCCAATGACAGAAAACGGAGCGATGGTTATGACGTCCTGCCAGTTGCTGCCGTCGATTGCGCCTGTCATCCAGTACAGAACATCCTCACCTGACTCATTTAAAATAATGATGGCCTGTGTCATAGAGGAGAGGAACAAGTGCACGGCCATTCCTGACAGCGCCAGCTTGACAGGTGTCATTCCGCCGGATGAGGCAATCATATACACAATCGCGCCGCCTGCTGCCGCACCTGCAAAAGCGAATATAACAGATGAATAGGGCGATGCCGGCAGAATGACGAGAGAAGCAACGACAAAAAGCGATGCACCCGCATTCACACCGAAAATTTGGGGTGAAGCCAGAGGGTTTCTGGTCATAGCCTGCATCAGCGCCCCTGCTACAGCTAGGCTGGCGCCGACAAAAACGCCGATTAATGTGCGGGGAAGGCGAAGAGTAGAGATGATGAGCTGTTCCTTTGAACCGTCCCATACAAAAAGATATTTCAATGAATCTATGATGCCGATGTCTGAGGCTCCTACTGAAAGATTCAGCCCAAGCCCAAATATAAAAATAATCAGTGCAATGATGAACATCATCAGTCTTGATGATGAGCGCCGTTTGGCTGAATGATACAACAGTCTCACTTCCTTACTGCGTCTGGTTGCAAAAACGAAGAAGCAAGGATTTCCCCTCGCTTCTCATTTGTCCTATTTATTATACACTTTTTTAAGCACATCTTTGGCGCTTGTTTCACTAGACTTGATGCCTCTGAATCTTGTCCAAGTGTCACGGTCCGCATCATAGACTTGTCCATTTTTCACCGCTTTGAGATTTTTCCAGAGCGGGTTCGTTTTCCACTCGTCTACAATGGTTTTGCCTTCGTTGGCTGAGATGAACAAAATATCAGGATCGATTTTGCTCAATTGCTCGAGGCTGACCTCTTGATAGGCGTTATCTGACTTCACAGCGTGTGTAAAGCCTAGCATTTTAAAGATTTCTCCGTCATAGGATGATGATGTATGAAGCTGGAAGGAATCCGCTCTTGCAACGCCGAGAACAATGTTGCGGTTTTCATCTTTCGGAAGTTCAGCTTTTAGATCGTTGATGACTTTTTTGTGATCGGCAAGCTTTTCTTTTCCTTCATCTTCTTTATTTAATGCTTTAGCAATGGTCGTAAAGCTGTCGATCGTTTCGTCATATGTCGCTTCACGGCTTTTTAATTCAATCGTCGGGGCGATTTTTTTCAGCTGTTTATAAATGTTTTTATGGCGCTCAGCGTCAGCGATGATTAAATCAGGCTTCAAGGAACTGATGACCTCAAGATTGGGTTCGCTGCGTGTGCCTACAGATGTGTAATCAATGGAGCTGCCGACAAGCTTTTTAATCATATCTTTTTTGTTGTCATCGGCGATGCCCACCGGCGTAATGCCGAGATTGTGAACGGCATCCAAGAATGAAAGCTCAAGCACAACCACCCGCTTAGGTGTGCCGCTTACTGTCGTTTTTCCTTCTTCGTCATGGATCACTCTGGAATCCTTAGACTTGCTTTCGCCGCTTCCGTTGTTATTCTGGCTTGATGAACAGCCGGATACAATGAGGCAGGCGAGCAATAAAACACTCATGATGGCAATCAACTTGTTAGAATAGGTGCGCATGTCATTCTTCCTTTTTTCAGATTTAGTAATGAGAATCATTATCACATGTAACACTATAATAGCATGGCTTATCATGTCAATATTTTTTTAGTAAAGAAAGCTGCGTTTTTTACTGCTTTCTCATGAAAGCATCATCAGACACAAATAAGTGGTATGCAGCGTTACCGTGTCTTCGAGACAAAAACGCATGGGCGTTGGCTTTAGAGGTTTCGAACATATCAGCAGTGACATAAGGAAGGAGAGTGCTGAGATAACCGGACAATTTCTTTTCTATTTCATCTGTTAGTGCAAATTCAATGTCGCCGATATTCATGATAATCGAGAAAACAAAGTCGATATCGATATGAAAATGTTCCTCGGCAAAAACCGCAAGCTCGTGAATTCCTGGTGAACATCCGGCACGCTTATGGAAAATCTGTTTGACTAAATCACTCACAACCCAAGCATTGTATTGCTGTTCTGGTGAAAAATATTGCATTAGACATACCTCCTGCTCGTACGGATAAAGGCAGCATTTCATGGTCGTGTGCTCCGTGCAGCGGCTTCTCTTTAATTTTGACTTTTCTGAAAATGGTCCTGTTCCTATCACTTTACCATGGACGGAAAATAAATAGCTACTACCATTCTTCCTGTTTTTCTATTCAATGTTCTGGAATCTGTTTCAGGTACAGACGATCGGGTATGAAAGAAATATAGAAAACATGAAGGAGGAATATCGACATGAAACCAGTTGTAAAAGAGTATACAAATGACGAACAGCTCATGAAGGATGTAGAGGAATTACAGAAAATGGGTGTTGCGAAAGAGGATGTATACGTCTTAGCTCACGACGATGACAGAACGGAACGCCTGGCAGACAACACGAATGCCAATACGATCGGAGCCAAAGAAACAGGTTTCAAGCACGCGGTGGGAAATATCTTCAATAAAAAAGGAGACGAGCTCCGCAATAAAATTCACGAAATCGGTTTTTCTGAAGATGAAGCCGCTCAATTTGAAAAACGCTTAGATGAAGGAAAAGTGCTTCTCTTTGTGACAGATAACGAAAAAGTGAAAGCTTGGGCATAAAGCAAGGAAAAAACCAAAAGGCCAATGTCGGCCTTTTGGTTTTTTTGCGGTCTTTGCGGTGGGATTTTGCAGAATGCCGCAATAGGATAGCGGAACATTTTCGGTTCTGAATGTCCCTCAATTTGCTATTATATTTTTGTGATAAATTGGAATAAAATCTCACAAAATAGAAAATGGGGGTACATAGTGGATGAAAAAAGTGATGTTAGCTACGGCTCTGTTTTTAGGATTGACTCCAGCTGGCGCGAACGCAGCTGATTTAGGCCACCAGACGTTGGGATCCAATGATGGATGGGGCGCGTACTCGACCGGCACGACAGGCGGATCAAAAGCATCGTCCTCAAATGTGTATACCGTCAGCAACAGAAACCAGCTTGTCTCGGCATTAGGGAAGGAAACGAATACAACGCCAAAAATCATTTATATCAAGGGAACGATTGATATGAACGTGGATGACAATCTGAAGCCGCTTGGTCTAAATGACTATAAAGATCCGGAGTATGATTTGGACAAATATTTGAAAGCCTATGATCCTAGCACATGGGGCAAAAAAGAGCCGTCGGGAACACAAGAAGAAGCGAGAGCACGCTCTCAGAAAAACCAAAAAGCACGGGTCATGGTGGATATTCCTGCAAACACGACGATCGTCGGTTCAGGGACTAACGCTAAAGTCGTGGGCGGAAACTTCCAAATCAAGAGTGATAACGTCATTATTCGCAACATTGAATTCCAGGATGCCTATGACTATTTTCCGCAATGGGATCCGACTGACGGAAGCTCAGGGAACTGGAACTCACAATACGACAACATCACGATAAACGGCGGCACACACATCTGGATTGATCACTGTACATTTAATGACGGTTCGCGTCCGGACAGCACATCACCGAAATATTATGGAAGAAAATATCAGCACCATGACGGCCAAACGGATGCTTCCAACGGTGCTAACTATATCACGATGTCCTACAACTATTATCACGATCATGATAAAAGCTCCATTTTCGGATCAAGTGACAGCAAAACCTCCGATGACGGCAAATTAAAAATTACGCTGCATCATAACCGCTACAAAAATATTGTCCAGCGCGCGCCGAGAGTCCGCTTCGGGCAAGTGCACGTATACAACAACTATTATGAAGGAAGCACAAGCTCTTCAAGTTATCCTTTCAGCTATGCATGGGGAATCGGAAAGTCATCTAAAATCTATGCCCAAAACAATGTCATTGACGTACCGGGACTGTCAGCTGCTAAAACGATCAGCGTATTCAGCGGGGGAACGGCTTTATATGACTCCGGCACGTTGCTGAACGGCACACAGATCAACGCATCGGCTGCAAACGGGCTGAGCTCTTCTGTCGGCTGGACGCCGTCTCTGCATGGATCGATTGATGCTTCTGTTAATGTGAAATCAAATGTTATAAATCAAGCGGGTGCGGGTAAATTAAATTAAGAAAGTGAAAAACACAAAGGGTGCTAACCTTTGTGTTTTTTAATTAATTAAAATGTTTATTAACTTAGTTAAGGAGTAGAATGGAAAAGGGGATCGGAAAACAAGTATATAGGAGGAGACCTATTTATGGCTTCAGAAAAAGACGCAGGAAAACAGTCAGCAGTAAAGCTTGTTCCATTGCTTATTACTGTCGCTGTGGGACTAATCATCTGGTTTATTCCCGCTCCGTCCGGACTTGAACCTAAAGCTTGGCATTTGTTTGCGATTTTTGTCGCGACAATTATCGGCTTTATCTCCAAGCCCTTGCCAATGGGTGCAATTGCAATTTTTGCATTGGCGGTTACTGCACTAACTGGAACACTATCCATTGAGGATACATTAAGCGGATTCGGGAATAAGACCATTTGGCTTATCGTTATCGCATTCTTTATTTCCCGGGGATTTATTAAAACCGGGCTCGGTGCGAGAATTTCGTATGTATTCGTTCAGAAATTCGGAAAAAAAACCCTTGGACTTTCTTATTCACTGCTATTCAGTGATTTAATACTTTCACCTGCTATTCCAAGTAATACGGCGCGTGCAGGAGGCATTATATTTCCTATTATCAGATCATTATCCGAAACATTCGGATCAAGCCCGGCAAATGGAACAGAGAGAAAAATCGGTGCATTCTTATTAAAAACCGGTTTTCAGGGGAATCTGATCACATCTGCTATGTTCCTGACAGCGATGGCGGCGAACCCGCTGATTGCCAAGCTGGCCCATGATGTCGCAGGGGTGGACTTAACATGGACAAGCTGGGCAATTGCCGCGATTGTACCGGGACTTGTAAGCTTAATCATCACGCCGCTTGTGATTTACAAGCTGTATCCACCGGAAATCAAAGAAACACCGGATGCGGCGAAAATCGCAACAGAAAAACTGAAAGAAATGGGACCGTTCAAAAAATCAGAGCTTTCCATGGTTATCGTGTTTCTTTTGGTACTTGTGCTGTGGATTTTTGGCGGCAGCTTCAACATCGACGCAACCACAACCGCATTGATCGGTTTGTCCGTTCTCTTATTATCACAAGTTCTGACTTGGGATGATATTAAGAAAGAACAGGGCGCTTGGGATACGCTCACTTGGTTTGCGGCGCTTGTCATGCTCGCCAACTTCTTGAATGAATTAGGCATGGTGTCTTGGTTCAGTAATGCCATGAAATCATCCGTATCAGGGTTCTCTTGGATTGTGGCATTCATCATTTTAATTGTTGTGTATTATTACTCTCACTATTTCTTTGCAAGTGCGACAGCCCACATTAGTGCGATGTATTCAGCATTTTTGGCTGTCGTCGTGGCAGCGGGCGCACCGCCGCTTTTAGCAGCGCTGAGCCTCGCGTTCATCAGTAACCTGTTCGGGTCAACGACTCACTACGGTTCTGGAGCGGCTCCGGTCTTCTTCGGAGCAGGCTACATCCCGCAAGGCAAATGGTGGTCCATCGGATTTATCCTGTCGATTGTTCATATCATCGTATGGCTTGTGATCGGCGGATTATGGTGGAAAGTACTAGGAATATGGTAGAAAGAAAAAGGCAGACGTAGTCTGCCTTTTTTTATTTTCACTCCTTCGTAAGAAAATGGATTTTGAAAAATGAGAAAATCCCCTGTGAAAAATGGTATGATCTAGGTAGAAAGGACGGCTGGTGCTGTGGTGAAAAAGCGGTTCCATTTTTCCCTGCAAACAAAAATAATGGGGCTGATTGCGGCTCTGCTGGTCTTTGTCATTGGTGTGCTGACCATTACGTTAGCCGTTCAGCATACACAGGGAGAACGGAGACAGGCAGAGCAGCTGGCGGTTCAAACGGCGAGAACCATTTCCTATATGCCGCCGGTTAAAGAGCTCATTGAGAGAAAAGGCGGACATGCGGCTCAGACGCAAGAGGTCATTGAACAAATGAAAGAACAGACTGGCGCGTTTGCCATTTATGTTTTGGACGAAAAAGGAGACATTCGCAGCGCCTCTGGAAAAAGCGGATTAAAGAAACTGGAGCGCAGCAGAGAAATTTTGTTTGGCGGTTCGCATGTTTCTGAAACAAAAGCGGATGGACGAAGAGTGATCAGAGGGAGCGCGCCGATCATAAAAGAACAGAAGGGATACAGCCAAGTGATCGGCAGCGTGTCTGTTGATTTTCTGCAAACGGAGACAGAGCAAAGCATCAAAAAGCATTTGAGAAATTTGAGTGTGATTGCTGTGCTTGTGCTGCTGCTCGGATTTATTGGCGCCGCCGTGCTGGCGAAAAGCATCAGAAAGGATACGCTCGGGCTTGAGCCGCATGAGATCGCGGCTCTATATCGTGAGAGAAACGCAATGCTTTTCGCGATTCGAGAAGGGATTATTGCCACCAATCGTGAAGGCGTCGTCACCATGATGAACGTATCGGCGGCCGAGATGCTGAAGCTGCCCGAGCCTGTGATCCATCTTCCTATAGATGACGTCATGCCGGGAGCAGGGCTGATGTCTGTGCTTGAAAAAGGAGAAATGCTGCCGAACCAGGAGGTAAGCGTCAACGATCAAGTGTTTATTATCAATACGAAAGTGATGAATCAAGGAGGGCAGGCGTATGGAATTGTCGTCAGCTTCAGGGAGAAAACAGAGCTGAAGAAGCTGATCGACACATTGACAGAGGTTCGCAAATATTCAGAGGATCTCAGGGCGCAGACTCATGAATTTTCAAATAAGCTTTATGCGATTTTAGGGCTGCTCGAACTTGGGGAGTATGATGAAGCCATTGATCTGATTAAAGAGGAATACGCGATGCAAAATGAACAGCATGATCTTTTATTCCATAACATTCATTCGCAGCAGGTGCAGGCCATTTTGTTAGGGAAAATAAGCAAGGCATCGGAAAAGAAGGTCAAGCTGGTGATTGATGAGAACAGCTCACTCGCGCCTCTTCCTGCACATATCGGCTTGTCCCATCTTATTACGATTATCGGAAATTTAATTGATAACGCTTTCGAAGCTGTAGCGGAGCAAAGCGTGAAGGAAGTTTTGTTTTTTATCACGGATATGGGCCATGACATTGTCATTGAAGTATCAGACACAGGGCCCGGTGTGCCGCCAGAGAAAATAGAAGCTGTGTTTGAGAGAGGCTATTCTTCAAAGGGGATGGAGAGAGGCTACGGTCTGGCCAATGTGAAAGACTCAGTGCGTGAACTGGGCGGCTGGATCGAACTGGCGAATCAAAAAACTGGCGGGGCGGTATTCACTGTGTTTATACCGAAGGAGAAACAAAGGGGGAATCCATTTGATTCACATCGCGATTGCGGAGGATGATTTTCGAGTTGCGCAAATCCATGAGAGATTGATCAAACAGCTTGATGGATTCAAGATTATCGGCAAGGCGGCTAACGCAAAAGAGACATTGGCGCTTTTGAAGGGACACAAGGCTGATTTGCTTCTGCTGGATATTTATATGCCGGACGAGCTTGGGACCGCGTTGATTCCTGAAATACGAAGCCGATTTCCTGAAGTGGACATTATGATTATCACAGCGGCAACAGAAACCCGGCATTTGCAGGAAGCGCTAAGGGCAGGAATTGCCCACTATTTGATCAAACCCGTAACGGCTGACAAGTTCAGGCAGGTGCTGCTTCAGTATAAAGAAAAAAGGAAGCTGCTCATGTCTCAGCCGGAGGTCAGCCAAGCCATGATCGACCATATTTTTGGGAACAGTGTGAAGACAGCTTTGCCGGCAGAGGATTTGCCGACTGGCATTAATTCGATTACACTGCGAAAAATTAAGGAAGCGCTTCAGACTGCGTCAGAAGGATTGACAGCGGAGGAACTTGGGGAAAAAATGGGGGCGTCACGAACAACTGCCCGCCGTTATGCCGAGTACCTTGTGTCAAAGGAAGAAGCAAGAGCCGAGCTTGAATACGGGATTATCGGCAGGCCGGAGAGAAAATATTATTTGGCGGCGGATTAGATATGAAAAGATCTATAATATTATTGATTTTTCTATTGATCTTTATGCAGGGTGATATCAGGCAGGCGGCTGCGCCGCGCCTGCCGGACGGGCCGATAGAAATTGTCGTCCCTGCCGAACCTTCTGGCGGTTGGGATGTCACAGCGCAGGCGATCCAATCAGTTTTGAGGCAGAAGCAGATCGTGAAGGATGATGTTCATATCGTCTATAAATCCGGCGGCGGGGGAGAGAAAGGCTGGAAATATGTCAACAAAAGCAGCAAACAAACCATCAGCATGACGTCCAGCTTAATATTGAGCAATGATCTTCTCGGGCAAAGCAAATTAAAAATGGCTGATTTTACTCCGCTCGCCATTCTCTCCAAGGAATGGCAGACGGTTGCATTGCCAAAAGGATCAGCGTTAACAAATGGCAAAGATGTGCTGAATGAGATCAACATGCATCCCGGCAAGGTGAGAATCGGCTTTGCCCCGGGGTTTGGCAATGATGATCAGCTCTCGTTCGTCAGAGCGGCAGATATGTACGGCATTGACCCGTTTGACATTCAATTCTCACAGTATGACAGCAGCGAACAGCTCATTCAGGCGCTGATCAGACATGAGATAGAAGCGGCTTCCATGACACTTTCTGAAGCGAAACCATATGAACGAAACGGCGATATCACGTTAGCCGCTGTAACATCTGATAAAAGACTTCCCGGTTTTCCAAATGTACCGACGTGGAAGGAGCAGGGAATCCCGTTTGTTTTTTCTCATTGGAGAGGGATTTTGGGCCCGAAAAATATGTCTGAGGAAGAGATTTCTTACTGGGATCAAGCGCTAAAGAAGGTCACCTCCTCACCTGAATGGAAGCGGAAAATAAACGAACAGGACTGGGAAAGCTTTTATTTGAACAGCAGGGAAACGAAACGGTTTTTAGAAGAGCAATCTGCTTTTTATCAAAGCATCATGACAGGAAATTAAGATCCCGGCATCCCGGGATTTTTTTCATGCCGAAAATTGATCAAAAAGAACAAAACGGTTTTAAAAAATTAAAAATACAAAAAAACCAAATTATTTACTTGCGGTTGGTTTTCCCATACGATGGCAAAAAGGCAAGACAAAAAGGGGAGTAAGGGAGAAAAAAATGTAAGCGGATTCATTTAAGGGGGAATGGATGTGTTAGCAATCTTAGGCTTTCTCATGATGCTTGTGTTTATGGCATTGATCATGACAAAACGGCTTTCTGTTTTAACAGCATTGGTTTTGACGCCGATTGTGTTTGCGCTTATCGCCGGATTTGGATTTACTGAAGTTGGGGACATGATGATTTCCGGGATTCAGCAAGTCGCGCCGACTGCGGTCATGATTATGTTTGCGATCTTATATTTTGGAATTATGATTGATACAGGCCTGTTTGATCCAATGGTTGGCAAAATTTTAAGCATGGTCAAAGGAGACCCTTTAAAAATTGTTGTCGGGACAGCGGTTCTTACAATGCTCGTCGCCTTGGACGGAGATGGCTCGACAACGTACATGATTACGACAAGCGCCATGCTTCCGCTCTATTTGCTGCTAGGCATCCGGCCAATTATCCTGGCGGGAATCGCGGGAGTCGGCATGGGAATCATGAACACGATTCCATGGGGCGGTGCGACGCCGAGAGCGGCGAGTGCGCTGGGGGTTGATCCAGCTGAGCTTACAGGTCCGATGATTCCTGTTATTGCAAGCGGGATGCTTTGTATGGTGGCGGTTGCGTATGTGCTTGGAAAAGCGGAACGAAAGCGCCTTGGTGTGATTGAACTGAAACAGCCAGCCAATGCCAATGAACCGGCTGCTGCGGTTGAAGATGAGTGGAAGCGGCCGAAGCTTTGGTGGTTCAATTTATTGTTAACGCTTTCTTTAATAGGATGTTTAGTATCGGGTAAAGTCAGTTTAACCGTACTGTTTGTCATTGCGTTTTGTATTGCGCTGATTGTGAATTATCCCAATCTCGAGCATCAGAGACAGCGTATCGCGGCGCATTCCAGCAACGTGCTGGCTATCGGTTCAATGATTTTTGCCGCGGGGGTGTTCACGGGGATTTTGACAGGCACGAAAATGGTTGATGAAATGGCGATCTCGCTCGTGTCCATGATACCGGAACAAATGGGCGGATTGATCCCGGCGATTGTTGCCTTAACAAGCGGCATTTTCACATTCTTGATGCCGAATGACGCGTATTTCTACGGGGTGTTGCCGATTTTATCAGAAACAGCTGTCGCATACGGTGTGGATAAAGTGGAAATTGCCAGAGCCTCTATTATCGGCCAGCCGATTCATATGCTGAGTCCGCTTGTGCCATCCACTCATTTGCTTGTCGGACTCGTCGGAGTTTCTATTGATGACCATCAAAAATTCGCATTGAAATGGGCGGTTCTCGCAGTGATCGTCATGACGGCTATCGCTCTATTGATCGGTGCGATCTCTATTTCCGTATGATCTCCGTATGATAATTCAGGCGTAATGACACACACTAACGGCATACAACATTCCGGAGGTGTCATTATGAGTGATCCTTATATGCCGCTGACTTCAGTCAGAAGCGGAACGGGGTTCGAAGCGGCAAAAGGGGTGCACGGCCTGACTGTGCAAATTGCGAATGTCTATTTTATTCAGCTGCCTTCTGAACCTCACTCATTTGTTTTAATTGATGCCGGCATGCCCCAATCAGCCGGCATGATTGTCAATGAAGCCAAACAAAGATTCGGTGAAGGGTTTCAGCTGAAGGCGATTATCCTCACACACGGGCACTTTGACCATATTGGGGCAATCGAAGAGATCCTTGAGCATTGGGATGTGCCTGTTTATGTCCATTCTCGGGAAATGCCTTATGTAACAGGTAAAGAGGATTATCCTCCGGCTCGTCCTGACAGCAAGAGCGGGCTGGTCGCTAAGCTGTCGCCGCTGTTTCCGCGGCACTCCATCGATATTTCCTCACATGTCCAGGCACTGCCGGAAGACGGTTCAGTTCCTTTTCTTGACGAGTGGATGTGGATCGCGACACCAGGACACACGCCGGGCCATATTTCGTTATTCCGCGATGACGGCCGCGTGCTTGTAGCAGGTGATGCTGTTATTACAGTGGAACAGGAGAAAATGGCTGACGTCTTGATACAAAAACAGGAGCTTCACGGTCCGCCGGCTTATTTCACGCCTGACACAGAGACGGCCGCGGAGTCCATTCTAAAGCTGGCCGGTCTTGAACCGGAAGCGTTATTGACAGGGCACGGCATACCGATGACCGGCAAAAACTTTCGAAGTGACTTAACTGAATTGGCAAATCGGTTATCGTCTATTTGACACCCGCACCACGCGGGTGTTTTTTATTGTTTTCCAGGAAGTTGCAGAAAAATCATTTGTCTTGCCGCTTAAAAACGATACAATGAAAAGCATGAAGTGATGTGAAGGGGAGAGTTTGTTGGAAGAAAAAGAAATACTCTGGAACGAAGCGAAAGCGTTTATTGCCGCATGCTATCAGGAATTGGGAAAGGAGGAGGAAGTGAAAGACCGTCTCGAGGACATTAAAAGTGAAATTGACCTGACCGGAAGCTATGTACATACGAAGGAAGAGCTAGAGCACGGAGCGAAAATGGCTTGGAGAAACAGCAACCGCTGCATCGGCAGATTGTTCTGGAATTCGCTGAATGTTATCGACAGACGAGACGTCCGGACGAAGGAGGAAGTGCGTGATGCCCTCTTTCACCATATTGAAACCGCCACCAATAACGGAAAAATCAGACCGACCATTACGATTTTCCCTCCGGAAGAGAAGGGTGAAAAGCAAGTCGAGATCTGGAATCATCAGCTGATCCGGTACGCTGGATATGAGTCAGACGGAGAAAGAATCGGCGACCCGGCTTCCTGTTCCCTGACAGCAGCTTGCGAAGAGTTCGGCTGGCGCGGAGAGCGAACGGATTTTGACCTGCTGCCGCTCATTTTTCGCATGAAAGGCGACGAGCAGCCTGTCTGGTATGAGCTGCCGCGTTCACTTGTGATCGAGGTTCCAATCACACATCCGGACATCGAGGCGTTTTCTGATTTGGAGCTGAAGTGGTACGGCGTGCCTATTATTTCTGATATGAAGCTTGAGGTCGGGGGCATTCATTATAATGCCGCGCCATTTAACGGCTGGTATATGGGCACGGAGATCGGAGCGAGAAACCTCGCAGATGAAAAGCGGTACGACAAGCTCAAAAAAGTAGCGTCCGTGATCGGCATCGCCGCTGATTACAATACGGATTTATGGAAGGATCAAGCGCTAGTTGAATTGAATAAAGCTGTGCTGCACTCGTATAAAAAGCAGGGTGTCAGCATCGTTGATCATCATACAGCGGCAAGCCAGTTTAAACGGTTTGAAGAACAGGAGGAAGAAGCTGGCAGAAAGCTGACGGGAGACTGGACGTGGCTGATTCCGCCAATTTCACCCGCTGCCACTCATATCTTCCACCGCTCCTATGATAACTCAATCGTTAAGCCGAACTATTTTTATCAAGATAAGCCTTATGAGTAAACAATAGAAAATCGATGATGGCCTTCAAGGCTGCGGGATTCAGTCACAGAGATGTCGGTAACCTTTGAGAAAGGGCTTCCGTTCTTTACAGCCTCAACAAACGATTGCAGGGCGTTTTCCGGACCCTCTGCCAAAATCTCGACACGCCCGTCATCACGGTTTTTGACCCAGCCGGCCAGTTTTCGCTTATCAGCTTCCATTTGAACAAAATAGCGAAAGCCCACACCTTGAACCCGGCCGTCTACAATGATTCGGTATTGAAGCATGTAAAAACCACCTTTTCTTTTTATGATAATCAATCATTTTACAACCTGTAAAGGGGATGTGTTTGTATGAAACAAGAGCGCTATTCAGTTCTTTCTCTTAATCTGGGAAAACCGCAGACGCTTGAATATGACGGAAAGAAAATCGAAACAGGCATCATGAAGCGGCCGGCTGAATCAGCCGTCATGCTGTATCGGGAGAATTTTGAAGGAGACGGACAGGCGGACCTCGTCAACCACGGCGGACCTGATAAGGCTGTCTGTGTCTACCCGGCGGAGCATTATCCATTTTGGGAAGAGTTCCTCTCAAGACCGCTGTCAAATGCCGCATTTGGAGAAAATCTGACGGTCGCGGGCCTGACTGAGGAGAATGTTTGCATCGGGGATGTGTTCAGGCTTGATGAAGCTGTTGTTCAGGTCAGCCAGCCGCGCCAGCCGTGTGTAAAGCTGGCGAAAAAGTTTGGTGTAAAAGAAATGGTGCTGAAGGTCCAGCAAACCGGCTATACAGGGTTTTATTTTCGCGTGCTGGAGGAGGGCAGGGTGTCTCCCGGCGCGAACCTTGAATTGCTGTCCAGAGGAGAGAAAGGCATATCCGTCCAGTTCGCCAACCGCATCAACTACCATGATGCAAAAAATCTCACAGCCATTGAACGGATTTTAAGTGAGGCTGCACTATCGGAAAGCTGGAGAGCGTCCTTTATGAAAAAAAAGGACAGGCTGCTGCCGGTTGAATAGAAAAAAGCCGCGCATATCAACGGGCGCGGCTTTGCCATATTTAAGATTGTTTTTTCTTTGATTCAAGCAGGTTGGCAAGAAAATAGGTTTTATAGCTTTGAAGCTTTCTTCCTTCATGGTGCGTGATCCCCTGCTTTTTTAGTTCTGCCACATACCAGCCTTTACTGCCGTAATGCATGTCAGAAAACTCCTTTCCCTATCTGATTTCGAAACGATTGGCATTGTAACATCTATAAAAAGATGCTGAAAAGAGATACGGGGAAAACTGAGCCTTTCGCACTAGATGTACGAATGTTCTTCTGTATGTATATGCGGAGCAAAAGCCGAATATGATTTAATGGCCGGTTAGTTTGATCATGACAACGCCAAATGTCATAATGGCGAAAACAATGCCGATATATGTGAGCATCCCGTTTTTTTTCTTAACGCCGTAAACGGTCATAATGATGCCTTCAATGAAAAAAATGATGCCGAAAATAATAAACCACATGCAGATAAAGGCTCCTTTCACAGACATAATAGTAGTGTAGCATATCTGAAAGAGCCGGGCTGTGACAATATCAAGAAAGCCGGGCGCATATCGCCCGGCTCATGTTTTATTGTTTATCAACCAATTTGACCAGAAGCTGTGCCAAATGTTCTTTCTCATCTTCGTCTGCAACGCTCCAAAGCTCTTGCAGCAGCATTTCTTCACCGTTTTGCGGCTCTTCATGCTTTGCGAGGTAGTCTCCCAAGATCGCAGCGCTTTTTACAAGCTTGCCGTCATCCAATCCCAGCTTTTTGCCTCGGTTGACTTGTTTTTTCAGGTAGCCTTTAAATTCATCAAAGTCTTTTAAAATGTCTTCTTTTATTGTGCCATGCATCGCGTTCATTTCGTTTTCAATTTGGATTTTTTCTTGATCTCTGTTCATTGCAAGACCTCCTCGTGCAGAATAATGATGTTTTACCTGCTATTGGAGGAGGTTAAACCTGCCGGAAGCCCGGAATGTGTTTTACAGTTTCGTCAGGATAATCGGTTCATCTTTTGTGATGACGATCGTGTGTTCAACTTGGGCAACCATGCTTTTATCCGGCGTCTTGAACGTCCAGCCGTCTCCAGCTTCAACAATCGTTTCTGCTTTCGTTGAAATAAACGGTTCAAGCGCGATGACTGTGCCATTTTTGAACAGTGCGTTATCAAACGGATCATAATAGTTCATGATGTGATTCGGCGCTTCATGCAGGCTTCGTCCGATTCCGTGGCCGGTCAGGGTTTTGATGACGGTAAAGCCTTGAGAGCGTGCTTCATGATAAACGGCTCTTCCGATCTGGTTTTGGCGCTTGCCCGCTTTTGCCTGCTGAAGCCCCTTTTGAAAAGCGTTTTCCGCGCATTGGCAAAGCTTATGAAGGCGTTCTTCTCCTTCACCGAGCACAAATGAGATGCCTGTGTCGGAATAGAAGCCGCCAAATTCAGCGGAGATGTCGATGTTGACAAGGTCCCCTGCTTTTAAAATTTTGGATGTGCTTGGTATGCCGTGAGCCACTTCATCATTTACACTGATGCATGTCACGCCTGGAAAATCGTATTCCTTCTCAGGAGCTGAAACGGCGCCGTGCTCATCAAGCACAGCTTTTCCGATAAGGTCAAGGTCTTTTGTGCTCATGCCGGGCTCTGCCTTCCGCTTCATTTCTTCACGCGCAAGCGCGACGATTCTTCCGATTTTTTTCAGGCCTTCTAATTCTTGATCGTTTGTTACAATCATCTGTCATTCCCGCTTTCTTTTTAAATAATCTAGATTAAGCTTACCACAACTGTCTTAAAAATAGGAAACACACGGGCCTGGGAAAAAAGAAATACCCCCGGGAAAATTGGTATAGATCACTAGATATCTTATATGGTATATTTGAAAAAAAAGGGTATGAGGGGGATGGGTATGCTTTCATTTTTACAAAAACTCGGGAAGTCATTTATGCTCCCGATTGCAGTTCTGCCTGCGGTTGGAATTATCCTTGCGCTTGGCAGAGAGGATGTATTTAATATCCCGTTTGTCTATCAGGCGGGGACGGCGGTTTTTGATCATCTGCCGCTTATTTTTGCGATCGGAATTGCCATCGGCATTTCAAAAGACAGCAATGGGGCCGCGGGTTTATCAGGGGCGATATCGTATCTGATGCTTGACGCGGCAACAAAGACAATTGATAAAACAAATAACATGGCGGTGTTTGGGGGAATTATTGCCGGTTTAATTGCCGGTTACACCTATAACCGCTTCAAGGATACCAAGCTGCCTGAATATCTCGGATTCTTCAGTGGCAGACGGCTTGTGCCGATTATAACAGCCATTATTACGATCATTTTAGCGGGCATATTCGGAGTCGTCTGGCCGCCGATTCAATCGTGTATCAACTCGTTTGGAGAGTGGATGCTTGGGCTCGGCGGCATCGGGGCAGGCATATTCGGCCTATTCAACAGGCTGTTAATTCCGCTTGGCCTTCACCATGTGCTGAACAATATTTTCTGGTTCCAATTCGGAGAATATAACGGAGTGACAGGGGATTTGGCGCGCTTTTTCGCGAAAGATCCGACAGCGGGCACATATATGACCGGATTCTTCCCAATCATGATGTTCGGTCTTCCGGCGGCGTGTCTGGCTATGGTTGTGACTGCGAAGCCGTCTAAACGGAAAGCGACGGCTGGGATGATGATTGGGTTTGCTTTAACGGCGTTTATCACAGGGATTACGGAGCCGATTGAGTTTGCATTTATGTTTTTATCTCCGCTTTTATACGCTGTTCACGCGGTCTTAACCGGGTTATCTTTATTTATCGTCAACTGGCTCGGCATCCGCTCAGGCTTCTCTTTTTCAGCCGGAGCTATCGATTATGTGCTCAGCTATGGAATCGCGGAAAAACCGCTGCTTCTGCTTTTGGTAGGTATATGCTATGCGGCAGTATACTTTATCGTGTTTTATGTACTGATTAAGGCTTTGAATTTAAAAACGCCTGGACGGGAAGAAGATGATGTGGATGAAGTGCTGGATGAAAATACTGTTCAGGATGTAAATGAAAACATCATGCTGAAAGGGCTCGGCGGAAAAGAAAACCTTCAAACCATTGATCATTGCGCCACAAGGCTGCGACTGACTGTGAAGGATACCGCTTTGGTGGATGAAGCGCTGCTAAAGAAAGCAGGCGCAAAAGGGGTTGTCAAATCGGGCGGGCAATCGGTTCAAGTCATTATTGGCCCGAATGTGGAATTTGCAGCTGAGGAATTGAGGGCTGCTGTCAAATAAAAAAGCGGAGAGGGCAACCTCTCCGCTTTTTCTTATTTATCTTCGTTATCCTTTGACGTTTCGGAAGAATCTTCGTCATGTTTTGTGTAATCATAATCGGAAGGATTCACCTTCTTAAAACCTTTCGGCTCGTAGAACCGCAGCAGGTCTCCGTTTATGATTTTATCGGACATTTCAAGTTCCTTCTTGACGAGCGAGTCTTCTGACTTGTCGACTTCAGATTCATCGAGTTCTTTTCCGGTTTTCGTGTCGTAATACTTACCGGATATTTTCGTGTACTTCGGTGAAATAAAGTCTCCGTTTCGGAACGGAATCACTTCACGGTGTTCTTTCGATAAAATATCAGAACCGGACATCAGATAGTCCTTCGTATCCACTCCGAGCAGATGCAGAATGGTAGGAGCCACATCAACGTCTCCGGCATATTTATGAACTTTCTCGCCCTTCACGCCGGCAGCGTGGATAAAGAGCGGCACCCGTTGAAGCTGGGCGTTGTCGTAATCAGTGATTTCATCCTTGCCAAGCACTTTCGCCATCGCTTTATTGTGGTTTTCAGAGATGCCGTAGTGGTCTCCGTACATCACAATAATCGATTTATCATATAACCCGTCTTTTTTCAGATCATTGAAGAATTGTTCAATGGACTGATCAAGGTAATGGGCTGACTGGAAGTAGTTATCGACGACAGAGTCACCAAAGTCTCCAGCCGGGAAGTCTGTATCCCCCTCATCCATTCCGAATGGGAAGTGGTTGGACAGGGTAATGAACTTCGTATAGAACGGCTGCGGCAGGCTTTCCAGCAGCGGCATTGATTCTTTGAAGAACGGTTTGTCTTTCATGCCGTAGTTTTTCGTGTTTTCTTCGTTCATGTCATAGTAGGCAGAATCAAAGAATTTATCAATGCCTTCCGCTTTGTACATTTCGTTACGGTTCCAGAACGTCTGCGTGTTCCCGTGGAAAGTAGCAGATGTGTAATTCTTAGACTTCAGAATCGCCGGAACGGATTGCAGCGTGTTTTGCGCTTTGTTTACGAAAACTGAACCTTGAGCCAGCGGGTACAGAGAGTTTTCCATCATAAATTCAGCATCAGATGTTTTGCCTTGTCCCGTTTGGTGGAAAAAGTTATCAAAGTAGAACGTTTCGTTATCATGTGCCAGTTTATTTAAGAACGGTGTCACTTCTTTGCCGTCAATTTTATAGTCGATGATAAATGACTGCAAAGATTCAAGTGAAACGTAAATGACGTTTTTTCCTTCCGCTTTGCCGAAATACACGTTATTCGGCACATCGTAATTGGCTTTCATGTAGTTTTCTACTTCCGTCACGTCGCTGGAATCGGCAAGCGCGCGCTGGCTGTTGGACTTGATATTCTGTACAGCGTCATAAATCGTGAAATTGTATGTTCCCAAGTATTTCACAAGATAGTTCCGGTCGAATGATCTTGTCAGCAATTCAGGACGGTCTGATTCCGCAACTGCCAGGTTGATCAAGAACACAAGAATTGAAGACGCAAAAATAATTCGGAACGATTTTTTGCTTGACGTTTCGGCAGGCTTGTTTACTTTGATCGCCAAGATGATCAGGATGATCGTATCGATAAAGTAAAAGGCATCAGTCGGTCTCATCAGCGAAAATGCGCTGTCACCGAGTTGGCCGCCGTTTGTTTTAGCCTGCATAATGACCGGAATTGTAATAAAATCATTGAAAAATCTGTAGTACACAATGTTTGCGTACAGTAAAAAAGACATTAAAAAATGAATCACTATAATGGCTGTCTGCTGTAATTTTTTCTTGAACAAGAGTCCAAAGCCAAGAAAGAACAAGCTTGAGCTAAGAGGATTCACAAAAAGCAATATTTTTTGTATCGTGTTGTCTATTCCTAAGTTGAAGTTCAGGACATAACCGACATACGTTTTGATCCATAACAGGACGACCGCAATTAAGAAGAAGGCCAGTCCTCTTTCTTTTATAAATGTTTTCATTGTTACACTCCTTTTTTCCGATCCAGTTCGAGCGAAACGATAGAAAAAACGAACGTATCCAATATAACACGAATCAGCAGATTAGAAAAGTGAAAATCGTATGATGGAGAAAGTGGCGAAAAACGCCGTCGAATCAACGTTTCGCTTTGATATTACCAAATGTAAAACAAGGTAGCTTTCTAGAAATAAAGGAATAAAATGGTACATTGAGAATTGTATGATAAAATATAAGGTATAGATAAAAAGAGGTGAAATGATGGATTTTTCCCATATTGTGTCTGAAGATAAAATTAAGCGCGCCATCAAAGACGGGGACTTTCAAAACCTCCCGGGAATGGGGAAGCCGCTGCCGAAGGATGACGCAGCACACTTGCCGGAATCGCTGCGCATGGGCTATCGTATTTTGAAAAACGCGGGAATGGCAGAGGACGAGGGCGCGCTCAAAAAAGAGCTTATGACCATCGACCATTTAATCGAAAAGTGCTATGACGAAAAAGAACGCGAGCAATTAATCAGGAAAAAATCTGAAAAGCAATTGCTGCTTGATAAGCTTGTCGACAAAAAAGGCATGTTTTCAAAGCCAGCATCAGCTTTTTATAAGAATAAAGTATATGACCGGCTTGGACGAAACAGACCTTCTTCCAGCTGATTTGTCTTGTCTGCAGGATGGCGATTGATAAAAGCCATCCTTTTTATGTTCCAAGTTCTATGTCAAAAGGTTTATGTTTTTCCATCTATGGGAAATGACCCATAAACGAAAAAAGGGTGATGGGATGGAACGTCTATTAGTATGGATAGAGCATATATCTGATTGGCTGTGGGGGCCGCCGCTAATCATCCTGCTGACGGGGACGGGGTTGTATTTCACAATTTTGCTGAAAGGTTTTCAATTTCGCTATCCTTTATACATTTTCAAACAGACAATCGGCAGCGTAGGAAAAAAGCCGAAGGGAGAGGGCACAGTCACACCGCTTCAGGCATTGACCTCAGCCCTCAGTTCAACGATCGGTGCAGCGAACATTGTCGGTGTGCCCGCCGCTATTATGTTTGGAGGACCAGGAGCGGTTTTTTGGATGTGGCTTATTGCCTTATTTGCCATGGCGATTAAGTTTTCTGAAAGTGTTCTTGCTGTTCATTACAGAGAAAAAAATGAGCAGGGTGAATACGTCGGGGGACCGATGTATTACATAACAAAAGGGCTGCGCATGAAATGGCTCGGCGTATTCTTCTCTGTTGCGCTGATTGTGGAGCTGATTCCCAGCATTATGGTTCAGGGAAATTCGGTTTCAGTCTCGCTTGCCGAGACGTTTTCTTTCAATAAAATATACGCAGGAATCGGAATTGCATTTTTGATTGGGTTAGTGGTGATAGGAGGGGTAAAGCGGATCGGAAAAGTAACAGAGTTTGTCGTGCCTCTTATGGCAGGGGCATACGCAGGTGCCGGTCTCCTGATTGTTCTCATGAATCTATCATCAGTGCCGGCGTTTTTCTCTCTCGTCTTTTCAAATGCGTTTACCTCTTCTTCAGCAGTTGGAGGGTTCGCAGGTGCTGCGTTGGCGGAAACCGTTCGCTGGGGATTTGCCCGCGGGCTTTATTCTAATGAAGCCGGAATGGGAACAGCCCCGATTGCACATGCGGCAGCAATGACTGATCATCCTGTGCGGCAAGGGTTTTGGTCTGTGATCGGCATTGTCATTGACACCTTGATCATCTGCACGACCACCGCTTTTGTCGTTCTTGCATCTGGTGTCTGGACAGGGAAGAACGCCTCAATTGACCCGGCAGCACTGACGACGGCTGCATTTCAGCATTATTTCGGTTCTGGCGGAGGGTACTTCGTTTCGGTTTCCCTAGTCTTCTTTGTCGTATCAACCATTATGGTTGTCATTTTTTACGGTGTAAAGCAAGCTGAATTTCTGTTCGGGCGGCTGGCAGGACACGTGATTAAATTCGTATATTTAGCGGCTATTATCATAGGTGCCGCAGGCGGAGCAAAAGCCATTTGGGGCTTTTTGGACTTAGCATTGGCTTTTATTCTCGTTCCAAATGTGATTGCGCTGTTGTTATTGAGCAGAAAGGTAAAAGCGCTGTACACCGAATTCTTTACATCTGAACAGTACTACCTGAAAGATATAAGAAAAACAAAACAGAATCCTGTTTATCAAACAAAAGAAGCTAAAAATTCCTAGTGCTTTGCTTTGGCGCTGAACAACGCTTTGCTTTTTATGATCAAATAAATGAGTAAAGGCAGCAAAATAGAAATCACTACATTAATGATTGGTTTGATTCTGTTAAAGTCGAAGCTGATTTGTATGTAAGAAGAACCAAAAGCTGCCGGTTGGTGTATACATGGCTTTCGGGTCGTTTTTAGAGCGATAGGCTGTACCACGATACTTCACTATAATGACGGAAATCCAAAAGGCCGTGATGATCAGGCCTGAACGATCCAAGATACAATCATTACCATGGGGCAGACACAATTTCCGCATCAGTACTGTCCCAATAACAAGAGCGCCGAGGATGCTGACCGTCTGACCAACGGTTTTCGGCAGGCGCACTCCCTCTTCACGGAGAGCCTCAGCTGTATGGCGGGGAAAGAAATCGGCTAGCGGGCAGACGCCGCGCTGAACATTATACCCTGAGGCTTTCAGTGAAGCCCTCTCTCGATCCTTTGATGGTCGATTCTGTTATTAACTTTTCAAAGTTTCTTCATAAACAATAAATCCGCACAGCCCGTTTCCAAAGTCAAATTGTCTAAATACGATGTTTGAGCAACCTTCTGTAAGCTGGGTCAGATTATCGAGGTTTTCCTTCAAATTGGGAGAGATCGGTCTGTCCTGATTGTCTTCAAGCTCTTTGATGAGCTGAAGCGCTTTGTCGCGTTTATTCATAGAGGCTCACCCTGCTTTTTAATGTCATATTCAATAAGTGCTTGTGACTTTTAGGGTAACCTTGTCTGTTTCATATAATCCAGACTAGGATGAAAGCGCTATAAAAAAGTGTTGACTACCTGTATATACAGGAATACAATATGATTATAAGTTGTATATACAAGTTATAAAAACGGATACGGAGGGGTTGGCATGGGGGAACTGAACAAATCGGCACGTCAGATTGTCGAAGCAGTCGGCGGTGCAGAAAATATTGCAGCGGCAACTCATTGTGTTACACGTTTGCGTTTTGCTTTAATAGATGAAAGCAAGGTTGACCAAGAGATGCTTGATCAAATTGATGTGGTAAAGGGATCATTCTCGACAAACGGACAGTTTCAGGTCGTAATCGGCCAAGGAACTGTCAATAAAGTATATGCTGAACTGGTTAAGGAAACGGGGATTGGCGAGTCAACAAAGGATGAAGTGAAGAAGGCCTCAGAAAAAAATATGAATCCTTTGCAGCGTGCTGTGAAAACGCTTGCAGATATTTTTATTCCAATATTGCCTGCGATTGTCACGGCGGGTCTTTTAATGGGGATCAATAACATTTTAACGGCGGAAGGCATTTTCTTCAGTACAAAATCGATTGTGCAGGTTTATCCGCAGTGGGCGGATCTTGCTAATATGATTAACCTGATTGCAGGCACGGCCTTTACGTTTTTGCCTGCGTTAATCGGATGGTCTGCCGTCAAGCGGTTCGGCGGCAATCCGCTTCTCGGCATTGTGCTCGGAGTTATGCTCGTGCATCCTGATTTGCTGAATGCGTGGGGATATGGAGCGGCAGAACAAAGCGGAGAGATCCCGGTATGGAATCTATTCGGCCTAGAGGTGCAGAAAGTCGGCTATCAGGGCCAGGTGCTCCCAATTTTGCTTGCTTCTTATATGCTGGCGAAGATTGAGGTATTTTTAACAAAACGCACACCTGAGGGCATACAGCTGCTCGTTGTCGCACCAATTACGCTTCTCTTAACAGGATTTGCCTCTTTTATCATTATCGGCCCGATTACATTTGCGATCGGTAATGTACTGACTTCAGGGCTGATCTCGGTGTTCGGTTCTTTTGCCGCACTGGGCGGTCTGTTATATGGCGGTTTCTACTCAGCGCTCGTGATTACCGGTATGCATCACACGTTTCTTGCAGTCGACCTGCAGCTCATCGGATCAAAGCTCGGCGGCACCTTTTTATGGCCGATGCTGGCGCTTTCTAATATCGCACAAGGTTCGGCGGCTCTGGCCATGATGTTTATCGTGAAGGATGAGAAACAAAAAGGCCTCTCCCTCACATCAGGGATTTCTGCTTATCTTGGCATTACAGAGCCTGCCATCTTTGGGGTGAATCTGCGATACAGATTCCCGTTTATCATTGCAATGGTCAGCTCTGGCCTGGCCGGAATGTATATTTCTTCTCAAGGTGTGCTGGCAAGCTCCGTCGGTGTCGGCGGCGTGCCGGGGATTTTCTCAATCATGAGCCAGTACTGGGGCGCGTTTGCAATCGGGATGGCTATTGTATTGATCGTGCCGTTTGCCGGAACATACGCGTATGCGAGATTCAAACATAAATAACAAGTGGGGAGCGGGACGTGTTGAACGTTCCCTTTTCCCGTTTTCAATTTAAATATGGTGGTGGAGACAGATGAAAACAGAACAAACGCCATGGTGGAAAAAAGCTGTGGTTTATCAAATTTATCCGAAAAGCTTTAACGATACAACGGGAAACGGTGTCGGCGATTTGAACGGTATTATTGAAAAGCTGGATTACTTAAAAACACTTCAGGTGGATGTGCTTTGGCTGACACCGATTTATGATTCTCCTCAGCATGATAATGGGTACGATATTCGTGATTATTACTCGATTTATCCTGAATATGGAACGATGGAGGATTTTGAGCGGCTAGTGTCCGAAGCGCATAAAAGAGACTTGAAAGTCGTCATGGATCTTGTTGTCAATCATACGTCAACAGAGCACAAATGGTTTCGCGAGGCGATCTCTTCCATAGACAGCCCGTATCGTGATTTTTATATATGGAAAAACCCGCAGGAAAACGGTTCTGTTCCGACGAACTGGGAATCGAAATTCGGCGGCTCGGCATGGGAGCTTGACGAAGCGTCGGGCCAATACTATTTGCATCTGTTTGATGTGACGCAGGCTGATTTGAATTGGGAAAATGAAGAGGTCAGAGAGCATGTCTATGACATGATGCATTTTTGGTTTGAAAAGGGAATAGACGGCTTCAGGCTTGATGTCATCAACCTGATTTCTAAAGATCAGCGCTTTCCGGATGCGGAGGACGGCGGCGACGGCCGCTCTTTTTACACTGACGGGCCGCGGGTGCACGAATTTCTGCATGAAATGAACGAAAAGGTGTTTTCGCATTACGACAGCATGACGGTCGGTGAGATGTCTTCAACAACCGTAGACCACTGTATCCGGTATACGAATCCTGACAATAAAGAACTTGATATGACATTCAGCTTCCATCATCTCAAGGTTGACTATCCCAACGGCGAAAAATGGGCCTTGGCGCCGTTTGACTTTTTGAAGCTGAAGGAGATCCTATCCGACTGGCAAACGGGGATGCATGCAGGAGGGGGATGGAACGCTCTGTTCTGGTGCAATCATGATCAGCCGCGCGTTGTATCAAGATATGGAGATGATGGCGCATATAGGGTGAAATCGGCGAAAATGCTTGCTACGGCCATTCATATGATGCAGGGCACGCCTTATATTTATCAGGGCGAGGAGCTGGGGATGACGAATCCGAAGTTTAATGACATCAGTTCCTATCGGGATGTCGAATCGCTGAACATGTATCACGCCTTTAAGGACAAAGGAATGGCTGATCAAGAGATCACAGCCATTTTACAGGCGAAATCCCGTGACAATTCCAGAACCCCTGTTCAGTGGGATGATACGGAGAATGGCGGTTTTACAACGGGCACCCCATGGATACCGGTCGCCGGCAACTATCGGGAAATCAATGCCGAAGCGGCGCTGAGGGATCAAAATTCGGTGTTTTACCATTATCAAAAATTGATTCAGATTCGCAAAATGTATGACATTGTGACAGAGGGAACGTATGAGATAATCGCAAAGGATGACCCGAACATTTTTGGGTATCTCAGACACGGCAGCAATGAAAAGCTGCTCGTGATCAATAATTTTTACGGGACAGAGGCGGCCTTTACACTGCCGGACTCTTTAGCGCCTGACGAATGGAAGGCAGAGGTGCTGTTGACGAACGATGAAGCAAGGGAAGGGCTTCAGAACATGACGCTTCGCCCGTATGAGTCCATTGTTTATCGTTTAACGAAACCGTGTTAAACTAAGCTGGGTGGTCCATAATGAAGGTGAATAAATTCATCACAATTTATAAAGACATCGCACAGCAAATTGAAGGCGGCCGATGGAAAGCGGAGGAGATTCTTCCGTCTGAACATGAGTTGACCGCACAGTACGGTACATCAAGAGAAACGGTCCGAAAGGCGCTTCATATGCTCGCGCAAAACGGTTATATCCAGAAAATCAGGGGAAAAGGCTCCGTCGTGCTCAACCGTGAAAAAATGCAGTTTCCCGTTTCGGGTCTTGTCAGCTTCAAGGAACTCGCGCAAACGCTTGGCAAAGAAACGAAAACAACTGTACACAAATTCGGGCTGGAGCCTCCGTCAGAGCTGATCCAAAAACAGCTCCGGGCCAATCTGGATGACGACATCTGGGAAGTCATCAGGTCTAGGAAGATTGACGGGGAACATGTGATTTTGGACAAGGATTACTTTTTCAGAAAGCATGTCCCTCACCTGACGAAAGAAATTTGTGAAAACTCCATATATGAATATATAGAAGGAGAGCTCGGTCTTTCGATCAGTTACGCCCAAAAAGAAATTGTCGCCGAGCCGTGTACGGACGAGGACAGAGAGCTGCTCGATTTACGCGGCTATGACCATATGGTCGTGGTGAGAAACTACGTCTTTTTGGAGGATACCAGTTTGTTTCAATATACGGAAAGCAGACACCGTCTCGACAAATTCCGATTTGTTGATTTTGCGCGGCGGGGGAAATGAGAGAGGCGCCTGCCTGCGGCAGCGCGCTTTTTTGTTTGGTATCAAAATTGATACTATCCAACAAAAATGTGCGTACTTTTACTTTTTATCATAATGGCTACAATAGAGATGAGAGTAACCTAAAGGAGAGGTGTTTTACATGGCAGATCTAAAGAAACAAATTCTGGATGCATACAATTTCAGGCATGCGACTAAGGAATTTGACCCGAATAAAAAAGTGTCAGACAGCGATTTTGAATTTATTTTAGAAACAGGAAGACTGTCTCCGAGCTCACTCGGCCTTGAGCCTTGGAAATTTGTCGTCGTCCAAAATCCGGAATTCCGCGAGAAGCTTCGTGAATACACATGGGGCGCGCAAAAGCAGCTGCCGACCGCAAGCCATTTCGTCCTGATTCTTGCGCGTACAGCGAAGGATATCAAATATAATGCGGACTACATCAAACGTCATTTAAAAGAAGTAAAACAAATGCCTCAAGACGTGTACGAAGGCTATTTAAGCAAAACAGAAGAATTCCAGAAAAACGATTTGCATTTGCTTGAAAGTGACAGAACATTGTTTGACTGGGCATCAAAACAAACCTATATCGCGCTTGGCAACATGATGACTGCCGCTGCGCAAATCGGTGTTGATTCCTGCCCAATCGAAGGCTTCCAGTACGATCACATCCACCGTATTCTTGAAGAAGAAGGCCTTCTGGAAAACGGAAGCTTTGATATTTCTGTGATGGTGGCATTCGGCTACCGAGTGAGAGACCCTCGTCCGAAAACAAGATCTGCTGTTGAAGATGTTGTGAAGTGGGTTTAAAAGAAGAAAGCTGCTCGCATAGCGAGCAGCTCTTTTTTATGCCTGATTCGCTCTATTCTGTTTTCTCCTCTGATGTAAGTACATTGCCGTTCCGAGTGCGCTGATCAGAAATCCGGCCAACAGGATCGAGTACATGGATGTGGCTGTGTCCGGAAGCAGGCCGCCAGCCGGACCGTCTGTTCCTGATCCGCCCGAACCGTTTCCACCAGAGCCGTTAGTCGGTTGAGTGCCGGGAGGCGTATCATTTCCTCCGTTTCCGTCAGTTGGCTGTTTCCCGCCTGGTTTGTCGGAGCCTCCGCCATGACTGCCGTCATCACCGCCTGTCGGTTGGTCGGACGGGAATGCCGGCGGTTTGTTGTTTGAACCGGAATTTAAGATCGTGTATTCGCTGAAGTGGTTTGTATACCCTGTCACCATATCATCGTCAACTGATCCGTTATCTGTCTTTGTGAAAGCTTTCTTTTTTCTGTCGACATGATAAATGGCAGGGTTATGGGCTTCTTCAATGTCAAACATGCGAAGCGAAAGCTGAACGGGCTCCTTGAATGATTTTATTTCTTTTCCTTTTTGCTTCACTGTAAAGTCATATACATCTGCCAGTGACACATCCAATTCTCCCGTCGACTTGATTCCGATTGCAGTGTCTGCGGTTTTAAGGTTCGCCATTGGCATCTTCATGCTGTACCAGTAGTTGAACACCGTCAATGAAGGATCTGACTCTCTTTCTTTCAAAAGTTTGACCTGATCTTTTTTCATTTTAAGATTGATAGGCTTCTCTTGAGATCCTTCATGTGTTCCATAATAGACAAACGGCGTGTTGGCATTTTTAGCGTAAATCGCAAATTTGTCTTCATCAAGTGTCCAGCTGCCGTCCTTCTGCTTTGTCGGCAGGAATACTTCTTTGATCCGTCCTTCAAGCTTAGGAGAGACCTTGTTTCCTAGTTTTTTCAGCTGTTCGGTGAAAATCTCATAATCAACGTAGCCAAGGTCTTCACCATGGGAGGCTTCTGTAAAGACAGAATATCCGTCTCCTCCGGCACCGACAAAATTATTCGTTGCCACGCGGTAGGTATCATCCGTATTTATAGCAACTTTGTCTCCGTTAGGCGATTCAATTTTCACTTCTAATACACGGTGTCCAGGTTCGTTGTTTAATGTAAAGGTATATTCGATTCCGGCCACCTGAGGGAAAGCGCCGCCGCCATTTTCCACATTGCTTAGGCCTTGTTCAAGGGCTTCTTTAATTTGTTTTCCGGTTAAATCGGCCACGTAAAGCGTATTGCCGAACGGCATCACGTTGAGCACCTCGCCGAGTGTGATATCACCTTTGTCAATGCCTGCTCTGATGCCGCCGCCATTTGTTATCGCTATTCTGGCGCCGGCTGCTTCTTTCGCTTTTGCCAGCATACCGTCCGCGATGAAGTTTCCGAGATTCGTTTCTTTCGTGCGCACATGCTCACGCTGGCCGTCAAGCGCCACATCCGTATAGCCGACTTTTTCATTTTTCACGTCTTCTAATTCACTTTTGAACTGATCAAGCTCTTGTTTTGCTTCTGCGTTTTCTTCTGTATGCTCATCAATTGGCAGCACGCTCAGATTTGATTTGTCTGTTTGCACAACGCCATTTTCATCAAACGCGACATCAACGCGCCCCAAGAATTGGCCGTATTCTTTTGCCTGCGCCACGATCGTCGGTTCTTCGTTGTTTACGACCTCCATTTTGTCAACGAGGGTGTGAGTGTGTCCGCCGATGATCAAGTCAATGCCTTTTACTTTTTTGGCTAGCTCAAGATCACGGTTATGACCGATATGTGTTAAAGCAATAATTTTATTTACCTTTTCTTCTTCCTGAATCGCTTTGACGGTGTTTTGTGCTGTTTCAAAGGCATCATTGAATACGATGCTTTTGCCCGGGCTTGATGTGGTAGCCGTATCTTCCGTTGTCAGGCCGAATACGGCGACTTTCTCCCCGTCAACGTCTAACAGAATGTAAGGGTGGATGCCGACCTCTTTCTTTTCACCTGCCGTAAAGGTTTGCGGCTTTTTGGCAAATGATTTCAGCTTGGGTTCATTTGACACATCTACGTTTGCACTGACAATCGGAAATTCCGGTGCTTCAAAGTGATAGCGGTTCGCCGGATCAACGGTTGCGCTGTTTCCGCTTAGAAAATCAGAAAGCACTGTCGGGCCTTTGTCAAATTCATGGTTCCCGAAGGTCATGGCGTCATAGCCCATCATGTTCATCATTTTCAGATCGGCCAAACCGTTCCATTTTGTAAAATACAGATCGCCGGAAAACACATCTCCCGCATCAAGGAGAATGTTGTGATTTGTTTCGCTGCGTACTTCGTTGATTTTCGTCATTCGTCTCGCTGCATCATCGAGATGTGCGTGCGTATCATTGGTGTGCATGACGGTCAGATCCCACAGTCCGTCTTTAGGAGGATCTGGATTTGAATCATCATCGAATTGCAGCTTATACACACCATAGCCTTCATTCGCAGACTTGCCTACATAAGCGACGTCGTCTGCTTTATCGGCAAATGGCTTGGCCAAAAGTGAGGATTCAAACGTCACATTCGTGCCGGAAACAGGCGCGATAGACCAGTTGTTGTCTGCTTTTGGATTGACTGTTTTTTGTTCAATAATGTAATCCATCAGCACCTGCCTGTTTTCAACCGCAGAGCCGTGGACAATTTTATCGCTCGTCAGATGAGGGAACCCGCCGCCTCCGGACGCACGATAGTTATTGGTGACCACGAGAAATTCCTGGCTTGGGCTGATCGGCTTGCCTTCATAGGAAAGGTTGATGATCCGGGATGAATCCGCATTGATCACTTTTCCGTTCTCATTGTATTTAGCCGGTTTTGTCACATCGACCTGATATGTGACACCGTCAATCACGTCAAAATTATAGGAGCGGAAATTCTCGTTCAGCAAGGCCTGATCGCCGCCTTTGGCTGGATCAATTTGATTGAATTGGCCTGCTGACATCTCCAGCCAGTCCTTGACCTCGCTGCCTGTCAGCTTGACGATTTGAACAGTATTATCGTAAAGATACAAGTCACCGACATTTTTAATCGCAAGATCTCCGGCTGGAATGTTTGTATAGTAATTGGCTCCGTTTCTGCCGCCTGCTTTAAACGGCGCTCCAGCGGATAAAATCGGCAGGTCCTTGTACTCGGTATCCTTCATTTCTTTTTCGGCATACCATTTTTGCGCGTCAGTCACGATCTGAATGGAAGGATCATCTTTGACCTGTGCAAAGAAGCTGTTAATATCTGCTTCGGTTTTGCCGACTGGCTTTCGGACATACTCCAGTGTGTTTTGGTGTGTTTGCTGAATGGTGTTTGTAACGGTTTCGTTTCTTGATATGACGTTGCCAGCAATAGATTCAATACTTCCTTTGGAATCTGCTACCTTCCATGAGCCGTCCGCCTTTTCAAGCTTGAGGTCAATCACGCCTAAATATTTGCCCCAGCTGCTTGGCATGACGACAGGAATGCCGTTAATTGTTCCCTTTTCCACATCGAACTGAGCAACACCCGCATACTCGGCGGAAGGAAAGAGTCCGTGCTGATGGCCCGAGATAATCGCGTCAATGCCTTTCGTTTTGGTGGCAAGGTCAAACACGGCGTTTTCTGCACCTGATGATTGTGACTGCTTTTCAATGCCGGTGTGGGCGAGGGCAATAATGACATCTGCGCCTTCCGCCTTCATTTTCGGAATCGTTTCATTGGCGGATTCTACGATATCCTGCACCTGCACCTGTCCCTCGAGATTCTTTTTGTCCCATGTCATGATTTGCGGCGGGACAAAGCCTATGTAACCGACTTTTACTTTCTGCTCATTACCGTTTTCATCAATGAGGGTTTTTTCATTAATCACATACGGCGTATAACGGTTTTCACCGCTAGTTGTTTTGACGTTGGCATTTACAATCGGGAAATCGGCTCCTTTGATTGTGCCGTCGAGAAAGTCGAGCCCGTAGTTGAATTCATGATTGCCAAGCGTTCCGGCGTCGTATTTCAGCGCATTCATGACGCTGATAATCGGATGGGTTTTCGTGCCGGAGATAATGTCGTCTTTTTGATATTTCACCGCGTATTCACCCAGCGGATTCCCTTGAATCAAGTCGCCGTTATCCACAAGCAGGGTGTTAGGGTTTTGCTCGCGGTGCTTTTGGATCAATTGCGCTGTTCTCGCCAGACCGAAATCCGCCGTTTCTTTGTCGCTGTAGTAATCGTAATCCATCATGTTGGCATGAATATCAGTCGTAGCCAAAATACTCAGATGCACCTGAGGAGCCGCGCTTTCTTCTGCATGAATGGGTGGTGTTGGGAGGATTAGGCTAAGTATCATAATTGGGGGCAAAAGAATACGGAGAATGTTTTCGACGTGTGTTCGTCTTTTCTGTATTCTCACCAGTTCTCCACCTTTCAACGAAATTTGTGTTACAGCTCCTATTGTAAGAATATTTTGTAACTATTTGTAGGTGTTTCTTTATGATTATTGTAAAAGGGAGAAAAATGAGTACTATGTAGCAGCTTCAAGCGACAAATACTGGGTATTTATGCTTATCGTTTGTCCATATTCGCAAAATGTTTATTTTAGTGTGGCTGGGGTAGAGTGTTTTATGTAGACATATAAAGCGGGAGGTTATGAACCATGGGGAAAAAAATTGCAGTTGTTTTGACAGATTATTTTGAGGACAGCGAGTACACTGAGCCTGCGAAAGCCTTTAAAGAAGCGGGACATGAACTGACTGTCATTGAAAATGAGAAAGGAAAAACAGTAAAAGGCAAGCAGGGAAATGCTGAAGTGACGGTTGACGCGTCCATTGACGACGTAAACCCTTCAGACTTTGATGCGCTTTTAATTCCCGGAGGATTTTCACCAGACCAGCTTCGCGCTGACGATCGTTTCGTCCAATTTGCAAAAGCGTTTATGACTGACAAAAAGCCGGTATTCGCTATTTGCCATGGCCCGCAGCTTTTAATCAATGCGAAAGCGCTCGATGGCCGAAAAGCGACAGGCTATACGTCCATTCGTGTTGACATGGAAAACGCCGGTGCCGACGTTGTGGACAAGGAAGTGGTTGTTTGCCAGGATCAATTGGTCACTAGCCGGACACCTGACGATATACCGGCATTTAACCGCGAGTCATTGGCATTGCTTGAGAAATAAAGAAAAAACGGACGCCCGCGGGCGTCCGTTTTTTTGATCATAACGTGACATCAGCTTGAACAGCCGTCAGTTTCTTGTACCTGTAATACAAGAAAGCAGCTGCAGCCGTTCCGATGACCGCAATGCCGAAGTCGAATATGAAAATATGGGCGATGCCCCCCGCTTTTGCGATAAGCCCTGTTGCAATCGGCAGCAGAATCGATGCAAGGCTTGAAGCGGTCGCTACAATTCCGGTAACGGTTCCTTTTCGCTTCCAGAAAAGCTCTGTCATTAACGTAATGGTAATTTGAAACACACCCGCAGTTGAAAAGCCTAAGAAAAAGGCAGTGATGTCCAGCACAACTGGGATATGAACGGTCAGCATGACTGCGAGTGTACATAAAGTAATAATAGGATATAAGAGCGTTATGAAGACAGGTTTGACCCATCTGTTCAGCAAAACGGCTAATAATAAAACAGATGCCAGAGATCCTATACTATAATAGCTCAGCAATTGTACAGATGCTGATTCAGCTAAACCGGCTGCCTTTTGCGCGTAGCTCGGGAGCCAGATTTGAGAAACCGTAAATAAAGCCGTGGATGTAAAACCGATGATAATCAGTGCAGTGCCTTCTTTCTGAAAAACGGGTTCAGACAAGAAAACGGGAGATTCCTGTTGGCCGCTATTAGTTGGTTTCTTATGTTTTTTAGGAAACGAAAGCGTTGATAAATAAATAATATTCAGGAGATAGACCGCTGCCGGCAGATAAAAAGCAAATCCGTAAAACATGCTGTGGTCTGCTAAAAATGTGATCAAAAGCGGCAAAAGTGCGGCCCCCACAGACATAAAGGCTTTAACCAAGACATTTGCCGAACCGGAAGCAGACGGAAAGAGCTCGGTTAGGGCCGGATATGTTCCGGCATCCATGGCTGAATTAGCGACTCCGGCTAATAAAGCGAACACAAACGCCAGTTCATAGCTCGGTGATAAAGGAATACCGACTAAAAAGACGGCCATAATTCCCGCAGAAGCGACAACAAGCGGCTTTCTGCCGATTTTATCTGATAGAACTCCGGAAATGCCGTATGTCAGCAGTTTGCCAAACCCGATAGCGGCAATGACATAACTGATGCCGGTCGGATCGGTATTCCACTGTTTTGTTAATGAGGACATATTGGATGCGAGAATAATGTTGACCATCCCCAGAAAGAAGTAGTTGATATACATTCCGGATGCTGTTTTGATAGATGTCGTTTGCATGCTTGTACTCCTTCAGATCTTATTCGAACACTTTACTGTTTTGGTTTGAGGAAATGATAAAAAAGACTCGCCGAGTTTCCGGCCAGTCTCCATTATTTACGAAGCGAGGCTAATTCTTGAGCAATCGCCTGCATTTCACTTGGGCTGAATGATTCTTTTTTCATCACCATGCTGTGAAGGTACGTGAGGTCTTCAATCTTCTCATCACTGAAATCCTCCGCTTTGATTACGCCGACGTTCAGCATGTTCAGCTTTTGGGAAATCTCTTCAATCATTTGAGTTAATGTTTCTGTATTTGGGCTGGACAAATGGTTCCATCCTTTCTATGCGCAATATAGGTATGTTTTATTCTAACAGAATTCCATCAGAAAAAAACCCTATTCTAAAAGCAGGCTTTTAATTCCAAAAAAGTGAAGACATCAGTTGAAAAGGAAATGAACATCCTACTAAGATATTCATGAAGGTTTCTTTTTAGAGAAATAGGGGCAAAGAATAGGGAGGTTGCACATCATGATAAGCGTGTTATTTGTTTGTTTAGGTAACATTTGCCGGTCTCCGATGGCGGAAGCGATTTTTCGGGACCTGGCAGCCAAAAAAGGATTAGAGGGGAAAATCAAGGCGGACTCAGCCGGTATTGGCGGCTGGCACATCGGCAACCCCCCGCATGAGGGAACGCAGGAGATATTGCGCAGAGAAGGAATCAGCTTTGATGGCATGCTGGCGCGTCAAGTCAGCGAACAGGATCTGGACGATTTTGATTACATCATTGCGATGGACGCAGAAAATATCGGAAGTCTCAGAAGCATGGCGGGATTTAAAAACACCTCGCATATCAAAAGGCTTTTGGACTATGTTGAAGATTCAGATCTTGCCGACGTTCCCGATCCTTACTACACAGGGAACTTTGAAGAGGTCTGCCAATTAATCAAAACGGGCTGTGAGCAGTTGCTTGCATCCATTCAAAAAGAAAAACAATTGTGAGTGAAAGGAGAATTTGCATGAACAACGAACGTTTAATGCTGAAAGGGATATTTCTCGGAGCTGCGGCAGGCGCGGCGTTATCACTGCTCCATAAGCCGACAAGACAGGCGTGCGGGATGAGATGGCTGACATGCAAGCATAAACTTTCACTGTACAAAAGCAACCCAGAGCTGTTAAAAAACACTGTCATCACAAAAGTGGATGAGACCAAAAAGCTCGCCCGAACGCTTTCAAAGGAAGTCGACTTTGTGAACCAGCAGGTGAAAGAGCTGAAGAAAACAACGCCGCAAGTGATGGAACTCGTGCAAGAAACGAAAGAGCATTTTTCAAAAAAATGATCAAACATGCGAGGTGAGACGACATGAGTTTTTTGAAAGAGCTTTTCAGCAGATACACCCTTCATGAAGGACAAAGTAAATCAGCGGAGCTGGCGTATTTTTTTCTATTGTCACTGTTTCCGTTTTTGATTTTTATGCTGACGCTCACCGCGTATCTTCCGCTTTCTACCGATGATGTTTTAGGAGTCATAGAACAATATGCTCCCGCCAGTGCGATGTCACTCGTTGAATCCATTACCCATCAAACCTTAAATAATCGAAATGGCGGTTTGCTGTCATTCGGGATTATCGCCGCATTATGGTCTGCGTCTAATGGAATGAATGCGATCGTCCGGTCGCTGAACCACGCGTATGATGTGGAAGAAAACCGCTCTTTTATCATTGTTCGTCTAACCTCGATTTTTTTGACGGTTGCCATGGTATTTACGATTTTAGTGGCTTTGCTTCTGCCGGTATTTGGCCGGGAGATTGGAAGGCTCGCTTCTGACTTTGTCGGCGCGTCGGATCTGTTTTTATCCGTCTGGGCCGCCATTCGCTGGGGTGTCAGCCCGCTTGTGCTTTTGATTGTTTTTTCCGCGCTGTATGTGATTGCGCCGAACAAAAAGCTGTCTCTCCGGTTTGTCATGCCGGGTGCGGTCTTTGCGACCATCGGCTGGATCATTGTCAGTACATTGTTTTCATTTTACGTCAGTACGTTTGCGAACTATAGCGCCACTTACGGGAGCATCGGGGGAATCATCGTTCTGATGATTTGGTTTTACTTGAGCGGCATTTTAATTATCCTAGGCGGAGAAATCAACGCTCTTTTACATAAACGTAAAAAGCTTCCTGATGAAAATCCCTACCATTAGCGCACCCTATAAACGAACTTCGGTTCAAAAAGAAGTCGGGGGGGATATCGTGATGACCAAGCATACGAAAAAAGGCGGAAGCCATAACAAACAAAATTCGAAAAGCAAATCGAGCCATAAAACAAGCGGAAGCGCCAACGGACAAAACGGCTACCATTAGCATAAAAGCCTCCTGACATGATGTCGGGAGGCTTTTTGATTAAGAAGATGAAGAATAGGTTTCAGCCGGTGACCAGCTTTTCGGTTTGCCCAGCACAAGGGCCAGCCACACAGCGCTAAGCGTGAGAGTAATGAAGTAGAACAAGTTTGCGCTTTCAAATGTCTGCATATACCAGCCGCCGGCAACCGGGCCGAGGATGCTGCCGAGACTGAATGTAATGCCGCAAAGCAGGTTTCCCGCCGGCAGGAGATGAGGCGGAAGAAGATCTGTCATATAGCTGATGCCAAGTGTAAAGGTTGATCCGACTGCCATTCCTGCAATAAAAAAGCAGCCGCCGATCACGTAAGGCGAAGGAAATACACCGGCGATGAAAAAGCAAAGAGCCCCAGTCAGTAAAATCACCAGCAGCACATTCCGCCTGCCGTATTTATCGCTGAGGATGCCGAGCGGAAACTGAAAGATAATGCTTCCAATCGCAAATGCGGGAAGGATGATCGCTACTGCGTCTACTGATATCCCCAAACGGAGCGCGTACACCGGAAAGCTTCCGTTCAGCGCCGTTTCCAGAAAGCCGTAGCCAAATGTAGGCATAAAGGCAACCCACCCAAACAGCATGGCCTGATAAAATCGCCTGAAACTATTGTCTGATTTGGTTTCATGAGGACTGGTTTCCGGGTATGTATTTTGTAGAAAGAAAACAAAAAGCCACGCAAACAGACTGATGCAGCCGGACACGATAAAAGGAAGCGACTGACTCAGCTTGACAAGCGGCACCATGAACGGGCCTGCGGCAAAGCCAAGGCCAAAGGAAAGCCCATAAATAGACAGGTTTCTTCCGCGATTTTGTTTTGATGACATGGAGGTCACCCACGTTTGCGTAGAAAAGTGAAGCATGTGGTCGCCGATTCCAATGAACAGGCGAAGCAGGAACCAGACCCAAACTGACTGAAGCCAAATAAATCCGAATAAGCTTAAAATGACAATGCTTCCGCCCATGACGATCAGCGGCTTGAATCCGAGCTTTCTGAGCGGCGCTTCCATAAACGGCGAAGCCAAAAGCACACCGATATACAGCCCGGTCGCGTGCAGGCCGTTGATAGCAGCGGATTCTCCATTTGTTTCAAAAATGATTGAAATGACAGGCAGCAGCATGCCTTGTGAAAACCCAGAAATGGAAACGAGCAAGACAAGGATAAAGAAATGAAATCGTGACATCGTGTCAGTTCTCCTTATGTGGAATCTATGTTGATCGTACAACGTTTTCCAAAAGCAGGCAACCTGAAAAAAGCCTATATCACGCTATACATTTGCCCTCGTGTAATCATGAAGGTTTTTGTGAAGAATAAAAATAAAACAAGTCATAAAAAAGGAGCTATTTCACCATGAATCGTATCTTTTTTATTTTAGTGGCGGCCGGTGTTCCGCTTTCTGTGATTGGCAGTTTGATGCATTGGCCTTCCGCGGTTCTATTTGCCGTTTATTGCGTGACGATTATCGCGCTTGCAAGCTATATGGGGAGGGCGACAGAATCACTGTCCATTATTGCAGGACCGCGTATCGGCGGTTTGTTGAATGCCACCTTCGGGAATGCGGTGGAGCTGATTATTTCCCTTTTTGCATTAAAAGAAGGCCTGACAGGAATCGTGCTTGCCTCTTTAACCGGTTCAGTGCTGGGAAACCTGTTGCTGGTAGCGGGTCTATCGTTTTTTGTCGGCGGTTTAAAATATAAGCGGCAGGAATTTAATATCCATGATGCCCGCCATAATTCCGGGCTTCTGATTTTTGCCATCATTGTCGCCTTTGTGATTCCGGAGGTATTCTCTGTTGGTATGGGAAACGCCAGCAAGCTCAATTTAAGCATCGGCATCAGCATCATTATGATTCTGTTATATGTGGCGGCGCTGTACTTTAAACTTGTCACGCATCGGGGCGTTTATCAGCCGAATAATGCCGCTCAGACTGAAGAAGAGGAAGAGCCGGAATGGTCAGGGAAGGTTGCGACGGTTGTCTTGTTTGCGGCAACGATTGTGGTTGCATACATATCCGAAAACCTGGTCCATACCTTTCACTCGGTTGCTGAACAGTTCGGGTGGAGCGAGCTGTTTATCGGGGTCATCATCGTGGCGATTGTAGGAAATGCGGCGGAGCACGCGTCAGCGATTATTATGGCCTTCAAAAATAAAATGGACATTGCGGTTGAAATTGCAGTCGGCTCTACGCTGCAGATCGCTATGTTTGTCGCACCGGTTCTCGTCATCTGTTCTATCTTTTTTCCGACAAGCATGCCGCTTGTATTTACATTGCCGGAGCTCGTCGCAATGGTATCAGCGGTTCTCTTGATGATCGCGATTTCGAATGACGGGGATTCCAACTGGTTTGAAGGGGCGACACTGCTTGCTGCATATGTCATTATGGCGATCGGCTTTTTCCTTCTTTAACCTGAAAAAATGATGGATAACAACAAAGCGGGATGAAAAGACTAAGGGAAAATGCCATAGAAAGAGTGATATGATGAAAAAGCTATTTCATTCCACACTTATTGTGTTGTTATTCTTTAGTTTTTTCGGCGTTCAGCCCATCCACGCGAAAAAGCAGTTTAAGGTTCCTAATTCTGTCGCAAGCATTTCAAAGGAAAACACGTATCCGAATGCTTCACAGGATCAGCCAATGCTTCAGCCGAGCAAGCTGGCAAAGGAATTGCTCGATCATTCTGAGGTAAAGATTGAAAATCCGCATCTCATCAAAATGCTGAATGAATCCAACATATCCGGCACACCGCTTGCAGTAGGTTACCGGGCGACAATATTTCTCGGGAAATGGGCGCTCGGCTATGAATCAAATGAAACAGTCGCAAACTGGGAATATAAAAAAATCAATACAAACCGTGCGGATAACCGCGGCGGGAAAGAAACTGCTGAAATGCATTATGCCCAGGAACAGCAGTACAGAGTGAAGGGTGGCTTGACAGCTAAAGTTCCAAATGCTGAAGATGTCAAAAGCATGATGATGCAAAAAGCAATGAAGAAAACGAACCTCCCGCTTGCATTTGAGACGGTCATTGGGGCTGGCACAAAACGGGATCAGATTTATAAGGTCGCTCCTAAAAAAATCGGTTATCTACATGCATATGCACCGGCTGTGAATGAAAAAGGAAAAGTGACTTACGGAGAAGTATACTTAGTGCTGAAAGGAAATAAACGAAAACTCGTCGTGAAAAATGTCACGTCACAGGGAATCGGCGCGTGGATTCCGGTTCAAGATCATGTCACATTTGGTTTTCAGCTTTCCTCACTGCCAAGATAAATAAAAAACTGATTCCAACTCGGAATCAGTTTTTTTGTTTATTGGGTTCTCTCGATTCGGACCGCTTCCTCAAGCATTTGCACATTGTTTTGGTAGAGCTGGCGAACGAGAACCCGTCTTACTGCAAGGCTGGCACTGAAATAATCATCATCTTTCACCATGCCTTTAACCGTAAATTCGACGCCGCGATTGATTTTATTCAATGCGGTGATGCCGTGGATTTGAAACGGTTCTGTCGGATTGCCGAATTCATCCCGCTTCAATGAATCACGAAGCTCTTCATTCAGCATGTCACATGCCTCTTCCAACACGCTGTACACGCGGTCCGGATCTTCTTTAAAGCTGATAAGAAAGGATTCGGTAATCCGCATAAAATCAATATTATAGTTCTCTATTTGTCTGACCTCGCCGTTGCTGATGGTGAGCAGCTTCCCGCTCCATTCCCGGATTTGCAGCGAGCGGAGGCCGATTTCCTCCACTGTCCCGTTGAACAAGTTGTTGACGGTGACATAATCGCCTTTGTGCAGCTGGCGTTCATATATTAAGAACACACCAGCCAGCACATCTTTGATCAGCGATTGGGCGCCAAAACCGATCACGATACCTGCTACGCCCGCCCCGGCCAATATCTTGCCGAAATCATGCACAAATAAAGAAATAACGTAAAAGATAAAACCAATTGTCGCCGTATACTGGGTGACAGAACGGACAAGGCTTTCAATCGTTTTTTCCTTTTTTTCTTCAATAAAATCCGTCCGTTTAAAAAATAGCTGTACCAGCCGGTTGATGATAAAGACACCGATCCAAAGGATAACGGCAACGAGGAGAATATCGACGATTTTATTTTGAAAAATCTCCGTAAGTGTTTCTTTCATCCGCATCTAACTCCTGGCTTGACGTTTTGTGAAGTCTGTATCCTGATAATAACTGTTTTTGACAAGAACATTCGGTCCGAGGCACCGGACATTCGGGCAGTGGCAACTTAGTTCCTTCGCAAGCTTGGTCTCTCTCCACTTTTCATAGGCGGAAGTGAGGCTGTCCGTCTGAATGTTGCCAAGCGGCGGGGTATCACCGAAATCGGTCACGATAATGTTTCCGTCGAAAATGTTCACATTCAGGCGGGATCGGCCGTCAGGGTCATTTCGCACTGTGACGTTTTTCGCCGCGCGAAGCCGGCGAAGCAGCTTTTGGTCGTCTTCGTCCGGACTGCAGGCATAAAACGGCAGCGTTCCGAACAGCATCCACGTATTTTCATCACGAATATCCAGCAAGCGGTGAATGGCCTGTCTCATCTCTTTCAGGCTGAGGGATTCAAGAGCGCTTGCGAAATCGCTTGGATACATTGGGTGGACCTCGTGACGCTGACATTTCATATCTTCTGTGATTTGGCGGTGAATATGCTCAATATGCGGAAGTGTTCGTTTGTTCAGCATCGTTTCCGCAGATACCATTACTCCTGCATCCACGAGCGTGCGGCTGTTTTCGATCATTTTTTCAAAATAGCGCGCGCGCTGTTCGAAGGTCGGTTTTCTGTCCATCATGGCAAAGCCGATTTCAGCAAAATCTTCAACTGTACCCCAGTTATGAGAAATATGTAGCACATCGAGATACGGAATGATCCATTCGTACCGCTCGATGTCGAGGGTCAGATTTGAATTAATTTGTGTCCGCACACCCCGTTCATGGGCATATTTCAATAAAGGAACAACATATTCTTTTACTGATTTCAACGAAAGCATCGGCTCTCCGCCTGTGATGCTGATGGATCTGAGGCGCGGGATTTCCTCCAGCCGTTTTAACAGAAGATCTATTGGCAGAGCATTCGGGTCTTTAGGCTGCAATGTATAGCCTACAGCACAATGCTCGCATCTCATATTGCACAGTGTCGTCGTTGTGAATTCAACGTTTGTCAGCTGCATGTCTCCGTATTGGTCAACATCCATATAGGCTTCCCAAGGGTCAAACTCGGGCGTAATCGGACGCAGCTTCGTGTTTTGTGTCATGACTATCTAACTCCTTTATAAATGGGCATACTAACACTGCCAACAGTTAATTTTAGACCTGATTTGCCAAGATCGCAAGTAGCGCGGCGATTGAAAAACGGCAAAAAATGAGCTACCATAATAAAAAATGAATGGAGGAACAGAATGGGGAACGCCGTAAACAATAAAGATCAGCAGATTGATTATTTAAAGAACAGACTTGACATGTTTATGAACGTCATCGATTCATTAGACCCTGAAGTAACCGACGTTGAAGATATAGACAGGCTCATCAGCATGCTTGATGACCTGGAAGCCAAATACGAACGTTTTAAAAAAGATTGGGAATAAAACCGCGCGCCCGCCGCGGTTTTTTTATTGGCATAAAGCAACAGTATAAAACAAAGCCCCTATCTGTAAAATAAGAAAAAATGCAGAAGGAGCGCTGGCCATGAAGTGGATGTGTTCAATATGCTGCGCCGCCGTATTGCTTGCCGGAGGTGCAGCACAGGCGGAAGCGGTGCCGAATGAGCCGATTAATTGGGGCTTTAAACGAAGTGTCAATCATCAGCCGCCAGATGCCGGGAAGCAGCTGAACAGTTTAATTGAAAAATATGACGCGTTTTATTTAGGGAATACAAAGGAAAAAACGATTTACTTAACGTTTGATAACGGATATGAAAATGGCTATACGCCAAAAGTGCTTGATGTCTTAAAAAAACATCGCGTAACAGGAACGTTTTTTGTCACCGGGCATTTCGTAAAGGACCAGCCTCAGCTGATCAAACGAATGTCAGATGAGGGCCATATTATCGGCAACCATTCCTTTCACCATCCGGATTTAACGACAAAAACAGCTGATCAGATTCAGGATGAACTTGATTCAGTCAACGAAGAGGTTTATAAAATTACGGGAAAGCAGGACAACCTGTATTTGCGTCCGCCGCGCGGCGTGTTCAGTGAGTACGTACTGAAAGAAACGAAACGCCTCGGCTATCAAACCGTTTTCTGGTCGGTCGCTTTTGTTGATTGGAAAATCAACAACCAAAAGGGGAAGAAATATGCCTACGATCATATGATTAAGCAGGCGCACCCGGGAGCCATTTACCTGCTGCACACCGTATCAAGGGACAATGCAGAAGCGCTGGATGACGCGATTACAGATCTGAAAAAACAGGGCTACACTTTTAAAAGCATTGATGATCTGATGTTTGAGAAAGAAATGAAGATGCCGTCCTTGTAATGAGAAGAGCCTCTCCTGAAATGGAGAGGTTTTTCTTTATTTTATACATTTAATCAGTGCGGCCCAGTCCAGATCCCCGAAGCCTTTCTCAATCCCGCTTTCAAAATGGCTCTTGGCCAGCTCGGCAAGAGGAAGATTTGCAGAAACCCGTTTTGCGGCGGCGAGTGCCAGGTTGGTATCCTTCAGCCCTAAAGACATTTTGAAGCCGGCCGGCTCAAATTTCTGCTCGGCCATAATGGTTCCGTAATTTTGATAGACTGGAGAACCAAAGAGCGCGCTGGCGATTTCTAAAAATTGTTTTTGTTCTAAGCCGTATTTCTCCATCATTAAAAAGGATTCAGATAACGCCTCCAGCATGGACACAAGCAAGAAATTGATGCTGATTTTGGCTGCATTTGCCGTCTTGCTTTCTTCGCCGACGTCAAATACCTGCTGGCTCAGGCTGTCGAGCAGAGGCTTGGCAGCTTGCTTTGCTTCCGCCGGTCCGGCTGTTATGATACGGAGCGCGGCTTTGGCTGCGGCATCCGGTCTGCCAAGAACAGGAGCGGCGAGAAAAAATTGTCCTTTCTCTGCATGAGCTGCTGCGAGCTTTTCTGAGAACTCAACACTGATTGTGCTCATCGAGATGTGAATGCCGTTCTCTGCTAATCCTTCAAGCAGCCCGTCTTCTCCGAATGTCACGGTGCTGACTGAATCATCATCTGCAAGCATTGTGATGACAATATCAGCGGATTTTGCCGCCAGCCGTGGCGTATCAGCTGCCTGTGCGCCTTCTGTGACAAGGTCTTCTGTCTTTTGTTTCGTCCGGTTATAGACAGTCAATTCGTAGCCTGCTTGAAGAACATTTCGGGCAATGGGCTGTCCCATATTGCCGAGTCCGATGACAGCAATTTTCAATCTAATCACTCCCTGAATATTTTTTCCATTATAAACAATATGAACAGAATATGCATAGCGATCGGCTTACAACAAAAAAGAACAGCTGCTCGCTGTCCTCATTTAAAAATATTGAACCATCCTTTATGTACAAACCAAATCAGCATTCCAATCACAAGCGCGGCCATCAGGCCAAGTACAGCGAAATATCCGTATTTCCAATGCAGCTCCGGCATAAAGTCGAAGTTCATACCGTATACACCGGCAATAAAGGTGAGCGGGATGAAAATGGTTGATACGATCGTCAGTGTCATCATAATCGCATTCATCCGGTTTGAGTTTAGCGTCACGTAGCTGTCACGCAAGTCGGACGTCATGTCACGGTTGGATTCCACAATTTCAGACAACTTTAACAAATGATCATATATGTCGCTGAAATAGGCTTTCGTTTCCCGCTGCTCTTTCACATGGTCAAGGCTTAAAATCCGGTAGAGCAAATCACGCATCGGGATAATCGTCCGTCTCAAATGCAATAGGTCTGTTCTGAGATCAAACACCTCGTTCATCAGCGTTCCATACGTTTTGTGGGGACGGCTTTCTTCAATTTCATTCAGCCGGTCTTCAATTTTATACACGAGAGGAAAATATTCATCAACAAGCTGATCCATGATCATATAAGAAATATGCCCGGGCCCTTTTTTCAATATGTCCGGTGAAGCATACAAACGCTCCCGGACTTTAGCGATACCGGGCGTTTCGTGTAAATGAAAGGTGACGACAAATTTTTCGCCTTGAAAGATATCGACTTCCTCCGTCTCAAGTGTTTCCTTATTCAGCGCATGAATCACGTAAAAACGATAGCCATCATAATGGTCAAGCTTCGGCCGCTGCATATGCTGGAAGCAATCCTCAATGGCAAGCGGGTGAAAATGAAAAAAATCTCTCAATAACGCCGTTTCCGTATCCTCCGGGCCGTAAAAATCAACCCAGTACCATGCAATATCAGGCTGTTCCACTCGTTCGATCGGTATATTTTTCAGCAGCTGATGCTCTGTTGTGATTGCGGTAATGTTGATCATAAACAACCCTCCACCTGCCATTATATCATGCGGTCTTTATGAGAAAAGTATACGGTACTCTCTGCCTAATTCAAGCGGCATGTTATACTGAACAAAAACGGAAAAAGGGTGGATCTCATGTGGAAGGAAAAAGTATCTGTCACGCCTCCGTATCATTTTGACCGCGTGCTGGACAGGCTGTCTTTAGACCCCCTCAATGCTGTTGATCGAGAGGCGAGGGAAGTCCGTGTGCCAATCAGAAATCAAGCGGGGGACGTATGTATTGTAAAGGTACAGGCGTTAGGACATGCGGGCGAGCCTGAGTTCCTCGTCAGCGGGGAAACGGATCAGGGAGAAATGATGAAGGAAATCAAGCGGATTTTACAATGGGAAAATCATTTGCAGGACGTTCTGGATCATTTTTCAAAAACGAGCCTGTCCGCCATTTTTGAAGAGCATGCCGGGACGCCGCTTGTTCTGGACTACAGCGTGTACAACTGCATGATGAAATGCATTATCCACCAGCAGCTCAATCTTTCCTTCGCTTACACGCTAACAGAACGGTTTGTTCATGCGTTTGGCGAGCAGAAGGATGGCGTGTGGTGCTATCCAAAGCCGGAAACGATTGCAGAACTCGATTATCAGGATCTGCGTGATCTGCAATTCAGCATGAGAAAAGCGGAATACACCATTGATACATCAAGGATGATCGCAGAAGGCACACTCAGCTTGTCAGAGCTGCCACATATGGCGGATGAAGACATTATGAAGAAACTGATCAAAATCAGGGGTATCGGCCCGTGGACCGTGCAAAATATCCTCATGTTCGGACTTGGCCGTCCCAATTTATTCCCGCTTGCCGATATCGGCCTCCAGAATGCCATCAAACGCCATTTTCAACTGGACGATAAGCCGGCAAAGGATGTCATGCTGGCGATGAGCAAGGAGTGGGAGCCTTATTTAAGCTATGCGTCTTTGTATTTGTGGAGAAGTATAGAATAATTCGTCTGACAATGAAGGAAATCCTGCAAACGTGTTATACTAGAAAGATGTGAAAAAACCATTTCACTTTCTGCCAGCTGCAGAAAGCTTCATATAGAAACGGAGAGAACAACGTGAACCAACAAAAGAAACAGGCGCCCGTCGAACTGAAGGTCGGACAAACCTTTCCGCTGACGATTAAGCGTCTCGGCATTAACGGAGAAGGTGTCGGCTATTTTAAGAAAAAAGTCGTCTTCGTGCCTGGCGCGCTTCCTGGTGAAGAAGTTGTTGTGCAGGCCACAAAAGTCCAGCCGAAGTTTTCGGAGGGCCGCATTAAGAAAATCCGCAAGGCATCTGAGCACCGGGTGGCACCGCCTTGCCCTGTTTATGAACAATGCGGCGGCTGTCAGCTTCAGCACCTTGCATACAGCCAGCAGCTTCGGGAAAAACGCGATATCGTCATTCAGTCTCTTGAACGCCATACGAAGTTTAAAGTTGAAAACATGGAAATCAAAGAAACGATTGGCATGGACAACCCGTGGAATTACCGCAATAAAAGCCAATTCCAGATCGGGCGCTCGCAAAGCGGCAGCATCATCGCCGGCTTATACGGCCTTGATTCTCATGATATCGTGCCGATTAAAGACTGTATCGTTCAGCATCCGGCAACGAACAAAACAACAGGCATCGTCCGCCGCATTTTAGAGGACTTCAATGTGTCTGTTTATAATGAAAGAAAACGAAAAGGCGACGTTCGCACGATCGTGACGAGAGTCGGCTTTGAAACAGGCGAAGTGCAGGTCGTGCTTGTAACCGCAAAAGAAACGCTTCCGCACAAGGAAGAAATCGTCAAAGCGATTCAAAAGCGATTGCCAGAGGTCAAATCCATTATTCAGAATGTAAACGGGGCGAAAACTTCAGTGATTTTTGGCGAGAAAACAAAACAGCTCGCCGGAAAAACAGTAATTCAAGAAGTGCTCGGCGACGTATCTTTTGAATTGAGCGCCCGCGCTTTCTTCCAGCTCAATCCGGAACAGACCGTCAAGCTGTATGATGAAGTGAAAAAAGCGGCGCAGCTGACCGGAAAAGAAAAAGTCGTTGATGCGTATTGCGGCGTCGGCACTATCGGCATGTGGGTTGCGGACGGAGCGAAGGAAGTCCGCGGCATGGACGTCATCAAGGAATCAATTGACGATGCTAAGAAAAACGCCAAAAAACACGGCATGGCAAATGCCACATACGTAACAGGAACAGCCGAGCACTGGCTCCCGAAATGGACGAAAGAAGGCTTCCGCCCGGACGTCGTCATTGTAGACCCGCCAAGAACGGGCTGTGACAGCACGTTCCTGGACACGATCAAAAAAGTCAAACCGAAACGCTTCGTCTACGTTTCCTGCAATCCATCCACGCTTGCGAAAGATTTGCAGACGCTGTCGAAGGACTATCGCGTGGACTATATTCAGCCTGTCGATATGTTTCCGCAGACGGCGCATGTTGAAGCAGTGGCGAGACTTGTATTGAAATCGTCTAACTAAAATAAACAATACCTAATCAGACCTGGATTTCGGTAAAATAAACAATTCCGATTTCCGGGTCTTTTTTTCATGTACAGCCCTTGTCCTGACTGTCTTTTCCCAATTTTATCTTTCTTCTTTTCGCGGAGATCTTTATTTTAACTGGCGAAAAGAGTTGATAAAAACGTGTTGAAAAGCGGGTGAAAAACAGCGTTATTTAACCGGAAAAATTTCCTTCCAGTATGATTAAAATACATGAGTAGAATGATGTAAAATCATAGATATATTTTTGATAATTTGTAAAATTATATATTGACTTGCAGTTATTACGTGTGAAATATTGATGATAGGAATATAAGGAAAGGTATGGCATTATCATTTCAAGAGTCATTCGATGTAAAAAGTTGAAACATTGTAATAAATGAAAGAGGTGAAAATGATGGCCAACCCCATTTTAAAATGAATAACGTATGAGCACTACAACAATTAAATAATAGTGCCGACGATAACAACTATTACAGTAATACCTACAATGGTTAAATCCTTGCGACAATCATGCTTCATAATATAAATTTTAGATTGACACTTGGCTAAAAAGTATTGCAGAGAAGGAAATGGATAACTAAATGGATAAAGTATATAAAAAACGACCGTTATATAAAAGAAGTTGGTTTCAAACATTTTTGGCATTTTTAGTATCTCAGCTTTATTTTAATTTTGTAGAATTAACGGGATGGGGTCCTATGTATAGAGAAATGAATGGATTCCCAGCAAACATAGGTGAACTAGATTTCTTTCAAACATATCTTTCATTCTATGATAATTCATGGTTTAATATTATTACTGTTTTCTTGGGAGTTTTCACTATTATACAAATAAATACAGGGATAACAAAGGATATTCGAAATTAAAGCAATAACTTCTGATGCCTTATTTAATGATGAAAGAAAATGAACACTTTCTTAATTATCTTATGAGTGAAGACTGCGACACTTAGTCAGCAGTCTATTTTATTGGTTCTGGATCAGGATTACCGAATTATAACTCTATAGTAGGTTGCCACTTGCTGCGTTGGTTATTTTCTAAATCATGAGCAAATCCCAAACGATCCAGATTGAAGTTCTTGAATTCTTTAAAATAAGGGTTTATTTTCTCTTCTCATCCTCTTTACTCCATGTGATTCACAAGTGGTAGCAGCTTAAGTAGGTTTTTTCGTTCTCTTGAGTACTCAGTTATACCACCCCCAACTCAATTTGCTTTATCTCTATTAGTTTTTCCGCAAATATGATATAGAGATACGGATATGGTGTAGTGTTAAATATCTTATCTTCAATAACAGGGCAATTATTTTGCGTTGGTAATATGGAGAACTCATATGATATTCTATTTAGGTTGGAATTCTTTTTATCCAAAAAGTTCAAAAGTAAGCCCACTAAGAAAGACGAAGGTCAGCGCCAGTGTTAACCACAATATATGGTGTAGATAATCATCCCACGTGAAATGTTCAAAATTTACTATAGATTGATAAGAAATGCTTTCGCATGCGATAAGTGTAAAAAGAAAGCATGGTCAGTTTTTTAATATTGAGATACAGGTATAGCCGTATCCCCTAATGAAAGGATTTGATTTTTGTTATGACAGAAAATTTCTGGCGTGAATTACCACGGCCATTTTTTGTACTGGCACCAATGGAAGATGTGACAGATGTTGTTTTCCGGCATGTAGTAAGTGAAGCAGGCAGACCGGATGTATTTTTTACAGAGTTCACAAACTCAGAGAGCTATTGCCATCCGGATGGGAAGGATAGCGTACGCGGCCGTTTAACTTTTACAGAGGATGAACAGCCAATGGTAGCCCATATATGGGGAGATAAGCCTGAAAACTTTCGTAAAATGAGTATTGGCATGGCAGAGTTAGGATTTAAAGGACTAGATATCAATATGGGCTGTCCTGTGCCTAATGTTGCGGGGAATGGAAAGGGAAGCGGCCTTATTTGCCGTCCTGCAGTTGCGGCAGAATTAATACAAGCTGCAAAAGCAGGGGGATTGCCTGTAAGCGTGAAGACAAGACTTGGATACACGGATGTGGATGAATGGCGCGAGTGGCTGACACACATTTTGAAACAGGATATTGCGAATCTTTCTATTCATCTGCGTACTAGGGCAGAAATGAGCAAAGTAGATGCGCATTGGGAGCTCATCCCGGAGATTAAGAAACTTCGTGATGAGGTGGCACCAGATACACTTTTGACGATCAATGGTGATATCCCTGACCGCCAAACTGGCTTAAAACTTGCTGAACAATACGGTGTTGATGGGATTATGATTGGGCGTGGTATTTTTACAAATCCATTTGCCTTTGAAAAGGAGCCGAAAGAGCATAGCAGCAAGGAATTGCTTGATCTCTTAAGGCTGCATCTGGATCTTCATGATAAATATTCAGCATTAGAAGCCCGTCCGTACAAGCCTCTTCCTCGTTTTTTCAAAATTTATCTCCGCGGGTTCCGAGGGGCAAGTGAATTAAGAAATCAATGCATGAACACAAAGTCAACAGATGAAGTGCGTGCATTGCTCGACGACTTTGAGAGAAAGTATCTTGATGGGATAGAGTAACAGCAGTGCTTGATTCAAAAAAAGCTAACAAAATCAAGGGATTTTTACACCATTCTTGACTAAAATAAACCTGGATTTTCGGTAAATCCGGGTCTTTTTTGTACGCAGCTTTTACTCAGCCTGTCTTTTCTCTAATGTATTGTAAGAAAATAATGGTATATTTAGTGGAGATATCTTATAAAGGGGGAGAGAAAAATGAAACGGCTATGCATCATCCCCTGCGGCAAGAAAAAAATCTGGGATGTCCAGCCTGATGCCGGGCCGGTAAGAGCAGAGGACGCTTATCTCAGCCCGTTTCATCAGGCGTGCGAGCGGTATGCGAAAGCATTTTTCGATGAGTGGGTGATTTTGTCTGCGAAGCACGGGTTCCTCCGCCCTGATGATCTCGTTTCGGGAAATTACGATGTCACTTTTGGCACCGGTCATCCGGAAATCATGACAGCGGACGAGCTGAGCCGCCAATTTCACGAAAAAGGCTTTTCTGATATCGAAGAGCTAGTCATGCTTGGCGGAAAAAAATATCGAAGCGTTCTAAACGCCGTCATCGGAGAACACCAGCATATCAGCTGGCCGCTATCATCTTACAAAGGCATAGGCTATATGCTCCAAGCGCTGAACCGGGCTGTTGAAGAAAAGCATGAACTGTAGCACGTACATATGAAGAAAAGAGTGGGAACATGAAAAAACTTGTGTTTGGCTTGCTTGCCATTGCATTATTCGGATGCGGACTATATATCTATCATGTATGGTTCGGTGATCCATTTTCGAAAAATGCTGCAGAACAGAAGCTAGTCTCTTATGTGAAACAAACCTATCCTAAGAAAGAAATCAAGATCACGAATGGGGTATATAACGCTAAAACCTCTGAATATGTATTCGAAGCAACCTCCCAATCTCATCGCTACCCAATGTGTACGAAGGGATTTCTGCATCCTAAAGTAACGTGCGATGGAATTGAAGAAGCGTATACCGAATCAGTAGCAAAACATGTAAATGAAGAAGCAACGAAGACAATCGAAGCAGATCTGAAAAAAGCGGTTCCTCGACTTATAAAAGCTGATGCTGCTTTGAGTATTGAAAACGGACAGTTCACGTTAGATACAAAATGGAACAAACAGCTGGCTGAGAAAGCGCCTATGAGCATGACGATTCAGTTAGACGCCAGCGGGTTATCAAAAACAGATGCCGCAAAGATGGCGGAAACGGTCAGAAAAACGCTTAATGAAAAGGGATATACATACTCAAACGGCACGATAGACTGTATGCAGAAGGACGGGGACGGCGGTATCGGATATGTCAAATATTCAATTGATTTTCTTTCAAAAGCAGCTATTCAGTCAAACGATGCAGAGGAACTAGGAAGTTAAAAAGATTTCCAAGGAAATAAATAAGTCGATCATTGTCAAAGGCCGGGTGATATCCGGTCTTTTTTTGCATGCTGTAAAACGAGACAAATGAATCAGTTTGAGACTAAACGAGACACACGTCTCAAACTGTCTCCAAGGTGAAGACGAGAAGACTGATTTTACGGGCTCAAAAGACTGGCACACTTCTTGCATTTTTAATGGTGAACCCTAAATAGAAGGAGGCGCACAAAATGAAATTGTTAAAACGAGAAGGCTTGTCATTAACTGAGGAAAAAGCGCTGTGGATGTACCAAAAGATGCTGGAGATCAGGGGCTTTGAAGACAAAGTGCATGAACTGTTCGCCCAGGGAGTGCTTCCCGGATTCGTTCATTTATATGCCGGTGAGGAAGCCGTGGCTGTAGGGGTGTGCGCTCATTTACATGATGGCGACAGCATTACAAGCACCCACAGGGGACATGGACATTGTATCGCCAAAGGCTGTGACCTGGACGGCATGATGGCGGAAATTTTCGGGAAAGCGACCGGATTGTGCAAAGGCAAGGGCGGCTCTATGCACATTGCGGATCTTGATAAAGGCATGTTAGGCGCAAATGGAATCGTCGGGGGCGGCTTTACGCTCGCATGCGGATCAGCGCTCACGGCTAAATATAAACAGACTAAAAATGTAAGCGTTTGCTTTTTCGGGGACGGGGCAAATAACCAAGGCACCTTTCACGAAGGGCTGAATTTAGCGGCTGTATGGAACCTTCCTGTCGTGTTTGTCGCCGAAAATAACGGCTATGGCGAAGCCACCCCATTTGAGTACGCATCAGCCTGTGATTCAATTGCCGATCGGGCGGCTGCTTATAACATGCCGGGGGTGACAGTTGACGGCAAAGATATTTTAGCAGTTTACCAGGCAGCCGAGGAAGCGATAGAAAGAGCAAGAAACGGCGGAGGCCCGTCTTTGATTGAATGTATGACCTACAGAAACTACGGCCATTTCGAAGGGGATGCCCAGACCTATAAAACGAAGGATGAAAGAGTTGAGCACCTTGAAGAAAAGGATGCCATTCAAGGTTTTAAAAACTACCTTTTAAAAGAAACAGATGCTAATAAGCTGTCAGACATTGAACAGCGTGTCAGCGAATCGATTGAAAAAGCCGTCTCGTTCAGCGAAGACAGCCCATATCCAAAAGATTCGGAGCTGCTGACAGATGTGTACGTGTCATATGAAAAAGGAGGAATGTAAGAGATGGCGAGAGTCATAAGCATGTCAGACGCGATCAATGAAGCAATGAAGCTTGCGATGAGAAGAGACGAAAATGTGCTTTTGATCGGTGAGGATGTCGCCGGGGGAGCGGCGGTCGATCATTTGCAGGATGATGAAGCATGGGGCGGTGTATTAGGGGTCACAAAGGGACTCGTACAGGAATTCGGGCGCACAAGAGTGCTGGACACACCGATTTCTGAGGCGGGCTACATGGGTGCGGCTATGGCTGCGGCATCAACCGGTTTGAGACCGATTGCCGAGCTAATGTTTAACGATTTTATCGGCACGTGCTTTGACCAGGTGATCAACCAAGGGGCGAAATTCCGTTATATGTTCGGCGGAAAAGCGCAAGTGCCGATTACCGTCCGCACCACATACGGAGCAGGGTTCCGGGCCGCTGCCCAGCATTCACAAGCGCTTTATGGCCTTTTCACGAGCATTCCTGGACTGAAGACGGTTGTTCCATCCAATCCGTATGATGCCAAAGGTCTTCTGCTTGCAGCAATAGAAGATAATGATCCGGTGTTCTTCTTTGAAGACAAAACGTCCTACAACATGAAGGGCGAGGTGCCGGAAGATTATTATACAATTCCCCTCGGAAAAGCGGATATCAAACGCGAAGGCAATGATGTTACGCTCTTTGCAGTCGGCAAGCAGGTCAATACTGCGCTTGAAGCGGCTGCACAGCTTTCAGAGAGGGGCATCGAAGCCGAGGTCCTTGATCCGCGCAGTCTGTCTCCTCTGGATGAGGATGCGATTTTCACATCGTTAGAAAAAACAAACCGGCTGATCATCATTGATGAAGCCAATCCGCGATGCAGCATTGCCACGGATATTGCTGCGATTGTCGCTGACAAGGGCTTTGATTTGCTTGATGCACCGATTAAACGGATTACAGCGCCGCATACACCGGTTCCGTTTTCACCAGTGCTTGAAGATCAATATTTGCCGACACCAGATAAAATTGTCAGCGTCACGCTTGAATTGCTTGGCGAGCCGGCAATGAATTAAAGGGGGGACACAAATGGCGGTAAAAGTAGTGATGCCAAAATTGGGAATGGCCATGAAACAAGGGGAAGTATCGATATGGAATAAAAAAGTAGGCGACCCGGTTGAAAAGGGAGAAAGCATTGCCAGCATTCAATCGGAGAAAATTGAAATGGAGATCGAAGCGCCTGAAAAAGGAACGCTGATCGATATCAAAGTGAAAGAGGGAGAAGAGGTTCCGCCCGGCACAGCTATCTGCTATATCGGGGACGCCAATGAGTCGGTGCAGGAAGAGGCGGGGGCGCCTGTTGCTGAAGACAATATGCCGCAAGCCGTTCAGCCCGTCAAACAAGAAAACAAACCCGCAGCCTCCAAAAAAGATCGAATGAAAATATCTCCAGTCGCCAGGAAAATAGCAGAAAAAGCAGGATTAGACCTAAAACAACTGAAAGGAACTGGACCAGGCGGACGAATCGTGAAGGATGACGTAACAAAGGCTCTTGCTGAACAGAAAAAAGATCAGGCAAAGCCTGGTTCGGAACAGAAAGCGCAGGAAATCCCGGTGACAGGCATGAGAAAGGTCATCGCTGCCCGAATGCAGGAAAGCCTGGCAAACAGCGCGCAGCTGACGATCACGATGAAGGCTGATATCACTAAGCTTGCCACTCTTCAAAAACAGCTTTCACCAACTGCGGAAGAGAGATACGGCACAAAACTGACGATCACTCATTTTGTCTCAAGAGCCGCCGTTCTCGCTCTGCAAGCTCACCCTGTACTGAACAGCTTTTATCAAAATGAGCGCATCATCACACATCCCCATGTACACCTTGGTATGGCTGTAGCCTTGGAAAACGGCTTAGTGGTGCCTGTCATCCGCCATGCTGAAAAGCTATCGCTGATTGAACTGGCTCAATCCATCTCAGAAAATGCCAAAAAAGCACGCGAGGGACGTGCGGGAAGCGAAGAACTGCAAGGCTCTACCTTCTCCATTACAAACCTTGGCGCGTTTGGAGTTGAGCATTTCACACCGATACTAAATCCGCCGGAAACAGGCATTCTCGGCATCGGAGCAAGCTATGACACGCCGGTGTATCAAGGGGAGGAGATCGTCAGAAGCACGATCCTGCCGCTCAGCCTGACATTTGATCACAGAGCGTGTGACGGCGCCCCAGCCGCTGCATTCCTGAAGGCGATTAAAACATATTTGGAAGAACCCGCAGCATTAATTTTATAGGAAAAGCAGGTGAAAACGACATGACATTAGCCATTATCGGCGGCGGACCTGCAGGCTATGCGGCTGCGGTCTCCGCGGCACAGCAGGGCAGAAACGTGCTGCTCATTGACAAAGGCAAGCTTGGGGGAACCTGCCTGAATGAAGGCTGCATCCCGACAAAGTCTTTGTTAGAAAGCGCAAACGTTCTTGATAAAATCAAGCATGCCGACAGCTTTGGAATTGAACTTCCGGCAGGTGCGATATCAGTCGATTGGAGTAAAATGCAAAGCCGAAAACAACAGGTTGTCAGTCAGCTTGTCCAAGGCGTTCAGTACCTAATGAAGAAAAATCAAATACAGGTTGTAAAGGGAACAGCCTCCTTTCTTTCTGAAAGAAAGCTCTTGATCGAAGGAGAAAACGGAAAAGAAATCAGAGAGGCGGACCAAGTATTGATTGCCTCCGGGTCAGAGCCAATCGAGCTGCCTTTTGCCCCGTTTGACGGCGAATGGATCATCGACAGCAAAGACGCGCTTTCTCTTTCCGAGATTCCGTCTTCACTAGTCATTGTCGGCGGCGGTGTCATCGGGTGTGAGTATGCAGGGCTGTTCGCCAGATTGGGATCGAAGGTGACCATCATTGAAACAGCGGACCAGCTGATCCCGGCTGAAGATGAAGATATTGCCCGTCTCTTTCAGGAGAAACTTGAGGAAGACGGTGTCGAAGTGCATACTTCATCCAGATTAGGGCGGGTGGATCAAACGGCCAAAACGGCAATATGGAAAAGCGGTCAGCGAGAGTTTAAAACGAAGGCCGATTATGTGCTGGTGGCGATCGGCAGAAAACCCCGTCTTGACGGATTGCAGCTGGAACAGGCCGGAGTTGATTTTTCTCCAAAGGGCATTCCGGTGAATGGGCACATGCAGACGAACGTGCCTCATATTTACGCGTGCGGAGATGCTATAGGGGGCATTCAGCTGGCGCATGCCGCTTTCCATGAGGGCATCATCGCTGCTTCTCATGCTTCCGGAAGGGATGTCAAAATCAAAGAGAAACATGTGCCGCGCTGCATCTATACGTCCCCGGAAATCGCGTGTATCGGAATGACAGAACGACAGGCAAGAAGCATATACGGGGATGTGAAGATCGGCGAATTTTCATTTTCCGCAAACGGCAAGGCGCTCATTAAACAGCAAGCGGAAGGAAAGGTCAAAATCATGGCTGAACCGGAATTCGGCGAAATCGTGGGCGTCTCGATGATTGGCCCGGATGTAACCGAGCTCATCGGCCAAGCGGCAGCGATCATGAATGGTGAGATGACGGCAGATATGGCGGAGCATTTTATCGCCGCCCATCCGACTTTATCGGAAACATTGCATGAGGCGCTGTTAAGCACGATCGGCCTTGCGGTACATGCATAATAAAGGAAAAAGCAGGCGCATGGATATAAGGCGCCTGCTTTTTTATTGTTGAAAGCGCTTTATTTTTCCCCTACAATAGATGAAAACGGCGTGTAAGGGAGGAGCGATCAAGGAAATGAATTCGGTCCCAAACGATTTGCAAACCTGGAAACGTTTTGTGAAAGACGGTGTGCTTGACGAAGCCCGATTAAGAAAACGGATTGCAGAGTCATGGCATCGCTGCAAAAAAGCTGAGGTCAATCCTTATTTAGAAAAAGGCCCGAAGGTTTTACAGCAAACGGAGCTGGATCAGCAGTCAAAAAAACATTCATTCTTCTTGACGACCGCAAAGCCTTACCTCGAAAAACTGCTGCCTGCCATAAAAGAAATGGAAATGATGGCGCTGTTAATTGATTCAGACGGTGTTGTTCTGGCATTGGACGGCCATCCGCGCGCGCTCTATGAAGCCAAACGCATCAACTTTATTGAAGGGGCATGCTGGACGGAAACGGCTGTCGGAACAAATGCGATTGGCACGGCGCTCCACATCAGCGAGCCGGTTGCAATACAAGGATCAGAGCATTACTCCATTGCTTCACATCTTTGGAACTGTTCAGCCGCTCCGATTCACCATGAGGATGGCAGCCTTGCGGGGGTGATTGACATATCATGTCCGGCGGCAGGCGCTCATCCTCATATGCTCGGTATTGCCACTGCGATCGCCTATGCAGCTGAACGGGAACTCGCAGCTAAAAGCCGTGAGAAAGAGCTCGAGCTGATCAGCCGTTTTGGAGAGAGGGCTGCATCCAGTGTGCCGATGGTGCTATGCAATATCAAGCAGCACATCATCAGTGCGAGCATACCGATTCGAACCTCAATGCCGGATTGGCAGGGCCGGCACCTGTATGAGTTGAAGGAACGGGGCTACTCAATCGAAAAAGCTGTCACCATAGGAGATGGCGGCACTTGTTTTTATCTTTCGGAACAAAAGAAAAAGAAGGCGTTTCGATTCAATGGAGTGATCGGGAAAAGCGGCCGATCGCAAGCAATGCTGATGAACCTTGAACGTGCAGCTGCGGCAGATGCAACGGTCTGTTTGTCAGGCGAAACTGGTACGGGAAAGGAAGTCGCGGCTCGCGCGCTTCATGAGAACAGTGAGAGACGGCACGGTCCGTTTGTTGCTGTCAATTGCGGAGCGATTCCGTCTGATTTGATTGAAAGCGAACTGTTCGGCTATGCAGAGGGCGCTTTTACGGGAGCGAAACGAAATGGCTATAAAGGCGCCTTTCAAAAAGCGAATCAAGGCACATTATTTTTAGATGAAATCGGAGAAATTTCCCACTCGATGCAGGTTGCACTTTTACGGGTGCTTCAGGAACGCAAGATAACGCCAATCGGCGGGACGAAAGAAATTCCGGTTGATATCAGAGTTATTGCCGCCACACATTGTGATTTACGCGAGCTTGCCGAAAACGGAAAAATCAGAGAGGACTTGTTTTACCGTCTTCATGTCTATCCAATTGAACTCCCTCCATTACGCGATCGCACCGAGGATATCCCGGATCTCTTTGAGTACTACAAACAGAAGAATCATTGGCCAGGCGAACTTCCTTCTGATTTTTGTAATGTGCTGAAGCAATGGAAGTGGCCGGGGAATATCCGCGAGCTGTTTAATGTGTTTGAACGTCTTTCTATCAGATTTCCGGACGGCCGGCTGAGAGATGAATCGCTTCCCGCTTTACTGGAAGCCGCTGGATTGCCGGCCAGCTCTGCAGAAAAAAAGCCGGCTGCTGCCGGCGTGCTTACTTTTCGTGAGCAAATCCAAAAGGATATGATGATCAAAGCGCTTGAATCTGCAAAAGGAAACGTCTCTCAAGCCGCAAAAATCAGCGGGATCCCCCGAAGCACTTTCTACAAACGCCTGAAAAAATTCAACTTGTCCGCTGAATCATAAAGCATACTTCCTTCGGGAAATGGAAACATTATGTATGAAGGAGGGTGTTACGATGAATATTCAAAGGGCGAAAGAAATTGTAGAATCTCCCGACATGAAGAAAGTAACATATAACGGCGTTCCTATTTACATTCAGCACGTAAATGAAGAAACTGGAACAGCAAGAATTTATCCGCTTGACGAACCGCAAGAGGAGCATGAAGTGCAGCTGACTAACTTAAAAGAGGATTAAACAAAAATGGCCCGCTTCATAAGCAGGCCATTTTGTTATCCGCGCGGCGCAAATAAAATAACACAGACACCGATGAGACAAATGAATGCGCCGACCCAGTCATACAGATCAGGTGTTTTCCGGTCAACAAGCCATCCCCACAGGACCGCAAGCACGATGAATACTCCGCCATAAGCGGCGTATACACGGCCGAAAGATGGGAAGGACTGAAACGTCGGAAGAATGCCGTATACAATGAGGATCAGCGCCCCGGCGATTCCATAGCCGGCTGGCTTTGCCTCTCTCAGCCATAGCCAAACCAGATATCCGCCGCCAATTTCAGCAAGCCCTGCCGCGAGAAATAAAAGAATGGTAATCAGCATCATGAGCACTCCTCAATTTGCATTTATCTTTCATTATAGAGGAGGAGAGCTTTTAAAGCTTCGGATGATTCTCAAATTCCTTCAAATACGCTTTTCGCTGAACCTCTGTAAATTGGCTGATCCAATTGTTTTGAGCCTCTTCATTCAAATGGGGAAGGATATAGCGTTCAACCGCTTCGAAAAACAGCGGATTCGCGATGATGTTCCAGGTCGGGATTCGAACGATTTTGCCGTCTGTTTTCTCGATGATAATATCCTCAAAAAAGATCCCTTTCAAACTGTATTGATGGCGTCCCATATAAAGCCGCTTCACCTCGGAAAACAGCACGCTGCGCTTTCTCGAGAAGATTTCGCCACTAGGTCCGGTCTTTATGGTGAAAATGACATTTCCACGGCTTGTGAACGCTGGAAAAGCTATAAAGAATGTGATCAATCCATAAATCATCGCCAGTAATCCGCCGCCCAAATAAAGCAGGGCATATTTAGATTCAAACGTGAGAGCTTCAGACACCAGCCAGACTCCCACAATAAAGGCGCCCCCTGTAGCGAGGAACAGCCATATTCTAAAAAACAGTCTGCTTTTGACCTTAATTACTTCATTGTTTTTCAATTGCTATTCTCCTTTATCGCTCTTTAGCAAAAAAGTATTCCTTTTATCACATCTTTATTTGCTGTTACGATAGAAAATTCATTTTGGGTAATACCTGTTACCAGCCAAGTATGATGGCTGCCAGGCAGAACGAAAGCCATGTCAGCCACTTCCGGGGAGTTGTCTTTGTCATAAACCAGCCGCATCAGCGTATCCATTTTTCCTTTTCGCAAAGCCAGATCATTTACAAAACGGGTAACGTCCTCTTGGTGATCATGCTTATCTAGAAACTCCTTGAGATGTGTGGGAGTGTCTGAAGCACCCTCCAAAAGCAATTCAAATTCAGTTGATGTCAGAGAGATCAGTGATTCTTTGTGATCTTCTGCATCTATTATATTTAAAAACTCGGATGTTTTAGAGAGTAATCCATTAGTTGAATCCATTTTTTTGATTCTATGCACCTGTTCATCAAACAGCAATTCATGAGAGTAAGTACCAAACTTTGAAACATGGCAGGATATATTCTGTTCTTTGCCTTGTTCATCAAATTTGGACAGCTTAACTGTATAGTCGGCGTCGTTTAACACATGGATAAACGGACAGTATTCGTCCTTTAGCCGATATTGATGATTCCGATATTCCGCCGCATCTTTGGCTAAGAGTGAGCGGCACGCGGCTTCAAATAAGGCGCCGAGCTGTTCATCTTCTATTTCGGGAAAATAGGCTTGTTTTAAGGCCATTCCCTGTTCGAAAAACCCTTCGCTGTAAAAACAAAACAAGAGTTCTTCTATGCTGATTGTAAACTGCTTCATTGTTTATTCTCCTATCCAAATGAAAATTTCCCTTTAAGGAAATGGGTTGCGCCGTGTATGAGCGAATCCGCTGTTTTCTTTGCTTTTTCTATTCCTTTTTTCGCACTGTCTATCCCTTTATGTATCGTTTTATTCGCCGCATCTATGCCGTCATTCACTGATTTGACGACTTTGCCGGCTGATTCCAGTCCTTTTTTGGCTGTATCAACGACAGCATGGATCGGTTCTTTAAGTTTTATCGCTGCTTTTTCAGCATAGACTGATGTGAATTTTGCGATTTTTTCCCCAACAAACCCTCCTACTGCCGAACCAATTGTGCCTCCGATTACTGTGCCGACAGGACCTAACACACTTCCTACGGCACCGCCCACAACAGCACCAGCTGTGGCACCGCCCGCAACAAAAATCGTGTTATTCACAGCATTTCCGACGGCCTTGGCGTTTTCACGCTTGAGAACTTCCGGTTTGTCCTGGTATTTTGCATAATTTTCAGCAATTTTCACGCCTGCTCCGAATGTTTCGGTCGCACCGGTAATCAGTGTGGCGGTAATGGCATTTCCTTTCGCGAATCTCAAGCCCGTTTTTCCCACATCCTTCAAAGTGGAGCGTACGCCGGCTTCATTAAGAAATCCTTTTGTGTAGCTTCTGACGCTGTTTGAAAAATCCACCGTGTCCTGAGGGAAGTATTTTGTAAACTTTTTATGTACCAAATCTGAAAATGGACGGTTTGTCTTTTTCAACAAATATTTAGGATTCAAAAGCACTCTTGCCGCTTTTTGATAACGTGAGCTGTCAACGGCCCTGGAAATATCCAAGAGCAGTTTTGAGTGCTGGGCTGTATGCAAGCCGCTTGGCTGTTTCACAAATTTCGTAAGCCCTAACCCGTAATATTTTCCCTGCGTCAGCATAAGAGCGGTTAAGCTTGTCATCGTACCGTATTTGTCGTAGGCATTGTAGAGCTTTCGCAAAATATCATCTTGTTCCACAAATTTATCGCCCGTTTTTCTGATGAAAATCTCATTGTCACTCAGCTTGGTGACGAGTGCTTTTCCTGAGCTCCACGCATCGCCCACTCCGGAAAAACAGCTGCTGTAGCGGGGATCGCATTGCAAAATCATCTGCCCCAGCTCCACATGCAGATCCTTATATTTGTTTTCCATATCAGTTAATTCAGTGACAACATCATTTGCAAGCTGTTCGAGCTTATCCGGATCAACTGCAATGTTTCCTGACACACCGTTCACCTCCCGAGTTTATGTCTTTCCTCTCTTGCTTTACGCTCCAGTTCTTCCATTCTGGCAATTTCAGCTTTTCGTTCTTCTATTTTGACAGCGGCAGCCTTCAGCTCTTGGCTTGTTTCAAGCAGCTCCTGTTCGAATTGATCGTAGGCGGCTTTCGTTTCCTCGAAATCCTGGTCAAACGAATCTCTTGCTTTTCCCTGCCAAGCATCTCCCATTGCAGATAACCGGGATTCAAGCAGCATTTTGGAGCTTCTGACCTCTTCTGCGGCCGCACTGTACTTGTTTGCCAGCTCAATGACTTTATATGAGTCCAACTTTTGTCCCCTGCCTTTTCTAAATTCACGCACAATTGGATGTTTTATATAAATGATTATAAATAATTCGGCATGTATCCGAATCGTACAAAAGAACCTTTTCATAAGAATTGGAAGGGCGTATATTCACTTAAAATTCACAGTTGGTGAGACTTTAAGATTACAAAAAAGGTAAAAAAAACAAATTCCTCAGACATAAGGCAAATGAGAAATTTCCCGCTCTATGGGAAAAAACACTAAAGTTGATCAAATGACCTAAGTGCGCCAAACGTGTTACGGGACGGGCTATCTCATGGTATAAATGGAATTGTAAACGTTATCAAGGAGGTCGTCATATGAAGAAAAAATCATTCTCAATCGTAATAGCGGGCGGAGGGAGCACTTTCACTCCAGGGATCGTACTCATGCTCTTGGACCATTTGGAGGAGTTTCCGATCAGAAAGCTGAAGCTGTATGATAATGATAAGGAGAGACAGGATCGAATTGCAGGCGCCTGTGACGTTTTTATCAGAGAAAAAGCGCCGGATATTGAATTTGCAGCGACGACTGACCCGGAAGAAGCTTTTACAGATGTCGATTTTGTTATGGCGCACATCAGAGTAGGGAAATACGCGATGCGTGCGCTTGATGAGCAAATTCCGTTAAAGTACGGAGTTGTCGGCCAGGAGACGTGCGGACCGGGCGGGATCGCATACGGTATGCGTTCGATCGGCGGTGTGCTTGAAATATTAGATTACATGGAAAAATACTCGCCTGATGCGTGGATGCTCAATTATTCCAATCCGGCGGCAATTGTGGCTGAAGCTACGAGACGCCTTAGACCGAATTCTAAAATTCTCAATATCTGTGATATGCCGGTTGGGATCGAAGACCGGATGGCGCAAATTCTTGGCTTATCCTCAAGAAAAGAAATGAAGGTCCGCTATTACGGATTAAATCACTTCGGCTGGTGGACATCAATTCAGGATCAAGAGGGCAACGATTTAATGCCGAAGCTGAAGGAGCATGTATCTCAATACGGCTATATTCCGAAAACAGAGGCTGAAGCGGTGGAAGCGAGCTGGAATGACACATTCGCCAAAGCGCGTGACGTGCAGGCCGCAGATCCTGATACACTGCCGAATACGTATTTGCAATATTATTTGTTCCCGGATGATATGGTGAAAAAATCAAATCCGAATCATACGCGGGCAAATGAAGTGATGGAAGGGCGCGAAGCTTTTATTTTCAGCCAATGTGACATGATTACACGTGAGCAGTCCACAGAAAACAGCGAAATCAAAATCGATGACCACGCATCATATATCGTTGATCTTGCCCGGGCGATTGCCTACAACACAGGTGAAAGAATGCTGTTAATCGTTGAAAATAACGGCGCAATTGCGAACTTTGATCCGACTGCGATGGTCGAGGTTCCATGCATTGTCGGCTCAAATGGGCCTGAACCGATTACCGTCGGCACCATTCCGCAATTCCAAAAAGGGCTTATGGAGCAGCAGGTATCCGTTGAGAAGCTGACTGTTGAAGCGTGGGCGGAGAAATCGTTCCAAAAGCTGTGGCAGGCGCTAATTTTGTCAAAAACAGTGCCGAACGCGCGTGTGGCAAGACTCATTCTCGAGGATTTAATGGAGGCCAACAAAGACTTCTGGCCTGAGCTTGATCAAAGCCCGACCCGCATATCATAACTGAAATTCCCCCATTTTCGAATCTGTAATTGTATATAATAGAAAGAAAATGGGGGGATCTGATATGCAGCTCGAAGAACTGATCAATCAGCACTACAGCAAATTGAATGACAACGATTTTCATATTTTAAAATATATATTGAATCATAAGCACACATGCTATCACCTTGGAATCGACGCGCTTGCCAAAGCTTGCAGTGTATCGCGTTCCTCAATTTTACGGCTTGCCCAAAAGCTCGGTTTCAGCGGTTACAGTGAATTTCGCGTCTTTTTAAAGTGGGAAGATCAGCCGGAAGAAGGCGAGAGTATGAGTTTTCAAAAGCTGCTTGATGATATTGAAGCAAATTTGAAGTTCTTACGGACAAAGGACATGACGGACATGTGCCAGCTGATTGATGAAGCGGACCGCATTTTCGTCTACGGTTCAGGAAATGCGCAAAAGATATGCGCCCGCGATCTGCAAAGAATGTTTATTCCGCGCCATCGCTATCTTATTTTAATTGAAGATACAAATGAATTTAATTTGATGCGCGATGATTTTAAAGTAAACGATCTGTTTATCATCATTTCTCTTTCCGGAGAAACACCGGAGCTGATTCCTCAGGCAAGAATGCTTTCTGCAAAGGGTATTCCCTTTATTTCCATTACGAATTTAAAAAACAATGTCCTCGCCCAGCTGACTCCGCATAATCTTTATGCGACAAGCAAACCTGTGACATTAAGCGATAAAACGGAAATTGTCGCTTTTGCACCGTTTTTTCTCGTTGGCGAAGCATTGTTCCGCGCATATGTTGATTACAAAGAGGCAGAAAAAAATGACAATGAGTAGCAGGGGGTTCTGGTATGATGCAAAAAATTCAGCGCTTTGGAAGCGCGATGTTTGTGCCTGTTTTATTATTCGCGTTCGCCGGCATTATCGTCGGTATCAGCACGCTCTTTAAAAATAAAACCCTCATGGGCCCGCTCGCCGATCCCGACGGTTTTTGGTATCAGTGCTGGTATATTATTGAGCAGGGCGGCTGGACTGTTTTTAACCAAATGCCGCTCTTATTCGCCATCGGCATCCCGGTTGCTTTGGCGAAGAAAGCTCAGGCACGCGCTTGTTTGGAAGCGCTTACTGTTTACCTGACATTCAACTATTTTGTCAGCGCGATATTGACGGTATGGGGAGGAGCATTTGGCGTCGACATGAACCAAGAGGTCGGCGGAACGAGCGGGTTAACGATGATTGCAGGCATTAAGACGCTAGATACCAACATTATCGGGGCCATCTTTATTTCTTCGATTGTCGTCTTTTTGCATAACCGCTATTTTGATAAAAAACTGCCCGATTTTCTCGGCATCTTTCAAGGCTCAACATATATCGTGATGATTTCCTTCTTTATTATGATTCCGATTGCCTTGGCTGTGTCTTATATTTGGCCGATGGTTCAATCGGGAATCGGCTCGCTTCAAAGCTTCCTGGTTGCTTCTGGGGCGGTGGGCGTTTGGATATACACGTTTTTAGAACGGATTTTAATTCCGACCGGCCTTCATCACTTTATTTACACGCCGTTTATTTATGGCCCGGCTGTAGCGGAAGGCGGGATCGTCACGTATTGGGCACAGCATCTCGGCGAATATTCGCAAAGCGCCAAACCGCTGAAGGAGCTCTTTCCGCAAGGCGGATTCGCGCTTCACGGCAACTCGAAAATCTTCGGTATTCCGGGTATCGCCCTGGCTTTTTATGTGACAGCCAAAAAGGAAAAGAAAAAACTCGTCGCGGGGCTGCTGATTCCTGTCACACTGACAGCGATTGTCGCCGGTATTACAGAGCCAATTGAGTTTACGTTCTTATTCATTTCACCTTTCTTATTTGCGGTTCACGCCGTGCTTGCCGCCACAATGTCGACAGTTATGTATATGGCCGGCGTCGTCGGAAATATGGGAGGCGGACTGATTGAGGCGGTGACCTTGAACTGGATTCCGCTCTTTGGCAGCCACGGTATGACATATGTGTATCAAATTTTGATCGGGCTCTCGTTTACAGCAATTTATTTTTTCGTCTTCAGATTTTTAATCCTCAAATTCAATATCGCTACACCAGGACGGGAAAAGGGTGAACAGCAGGAAACAAAGCTATATTCGAAAAAGGAATACAGAGAACGAAAAAACAAGGATGAAACGGCCTCCGCTGCTGAAACGGCAGATGACACCGCTTTTCTGTATATTGAAGCGCTGGGCGGAAAAGGCAACGTCACTGAAGTCACAAACTGCGCCACCCGCCTCAGAGTCAGTGTCAAGGACGAAACAAAGGTTGAACCCGACAGCGTATTCCGCGCGCTTGGCGCACACGGCGTTGTCAGGAACGGGAAGGCGTTTCAGGTGATTATCGGATTAAGCGTGCCGCAGATGCGGGAGCGTGTGGAAAAATTACTAAATGAATAGGTGAAATTATTTGATCTTGCGCTGTTTAAAGACAGCGCTTTTTTGTTTGTCATACGTTTGCCACTTATAAGTGCAAGGGATGTTATGTTTCTTAAAAACTGAAACCAATAGGGGGAGTAAAAATGGAAAATTATACAACGTTTTTAGGTCTTTACAAACCTGAAAGCACTGAAAGTATTGAAATTGATTCCAAGCTTGCCAAGAATTTCGAAACGATTGATAGTAAAATTGGGATTGCATTAAGTAATGGAATAACAACTTTTGAAAACTTAAATGAAAGACTCAAAATGTATGAGAACAGATTTGAGTACCTTGATGAACGAAACGTAATGGATTATGGAGCTAAAGGAGACGGGGTCACAGATGATACGCAAGCATTTCATGATGCGATGGCCGAAGGCGGTTATCTCATAAAAGTCCCTGCAGGCGTATTTAGGGTATCTGGCTTGCTCGTTCCTTCGAATACAATGCTGGTTGGAGCGGGTAAAAAAAGGACCATCATCAAGTTATTAGACGATACGCCAGTTGGTCACTCTGTACTCACCAATAGTGATCATACAAATGGTAATGAAAATATCTACATTGGACATTTGACACTGGACTGGAATAAAGATACGCGTCCTGCTGGATGGAAGATCCCTAAGGGGCCCACTTCAAGCTGCTTGCTTTTTGCAAATGTGGATTACTCTTTTGTAGAGCATGTTTTTGCAAAAAATGCCGGCCTTCACGGGTTTGATGCTACAAGCCCTAATTATAACAGACACGGAGAAAATGATGATCCTACCTTTTATCAGCCTGGTGGCTGCAACTTTGTAACCTTCTCATATTGCGAAGCAACAGGCTCTGGCGATGATAATTTCACATGTCACTTTGGAAAGCATACGACTTTTAGTCATTGTCTTTCTTACCATCCGATGGGGTTAAATGATGGGTCTTCAAATACAAACTGTTTTGAAATCGATGATGGCTCTCAGGATGTAATGGTTGATAGCTGCATCGCAATTGGAGGAGTTCGAGGATTTGAAATTAAAGCTCATGATTATGCTCCGGCTGCAAAAAGAGTTCAACTTGTGAACTGCCGTGCCTATGAAAATGCAATTAGTTTTTGCATTCGGCATATAGGACACCACACAGCAAGTGATCCTCAATCAGCATCAGCTCATGACGTTCAGCTGGCTAACTGTATCGCATATAACCCTAAGCCGAGTGATCTGTACAAAGGGGCAGGGCCGAATGCATTGCAAATTTCAGGTTACGATGGCGTCAATGTGGTTAATTTTCATGCTATATGCGATGATTCCTCCATTAACTATAAGGGAAATTCAGTCGTAAGCGTGTATTATAAAGGGCGTCTAATCAATTTAAAGAATATAACGATTCGAGGATTTAAAACTGCTGATAATGATCTTTATATTGTAGGTGGCGACAATTCTGTCGGCAAGGTAATGATTGATGGTGTGACATTGATCGATTCAGCCGAAAAGGGTGTTGTTTTTGGGAGCGGTATGTACGAATCTGTAGTTAGTAATGTATGGGGGCAAAGATCGCCTAAAATTAACAGTGGTACAGTGGGGATTTTTTCTGTTGACCCTGATCTTAATGTTTCTAATTGTGACTTTTCAGGCTACGAAACAGATTTTAAGATTGGCGGCGTCGTGACGCCGTACTTTTTGTTTAAACATAAAGGAAGCGGGATTATTGGCTCTCGTGATTCCCACGCTACTGGAAATAATAATTTTGTAGCTGGATCTGTTCGAAGCAGAGCAACTGGGGCTGCTCAATCTTCTGTGATAGCCTCATATAATACGATCAATCCGAACTCAGACTCAGTTGCTCTAGGATGGGCAAGTGGGAGCACACCATCCTCATCAAACAGAAAGATAGAATTTCATGCAAAAGATGGAACGATTAAGGCTTCAGGAAGCATAAAAAGTTCCCAAACGTTCTCGGATTACGCTGAATATTTTGAGAGCCTAAGCGGTGAAAAAATTCCGGCAGGAACCTTAGTTACTTTGGAGGGTGATAAAATTAGACCTGCAAAAAAAGGTGACTTTATGCTTGGAGTTATTTCTGAAACAGCTGGTGTGATACTTGGTGAGTCAAGCTTCCATTGGTCTGGAAGATACCTGAAGAATGATTTTGGCGGGTATATTTATGAAAAACAGAAAGATGCCAATGGCCAAATCGTCATGGCGCCTATGGAAAACCCTGATTATAAGCCAGATAAGAACTATGCCTCTAGGGAAGAGAGGGATGAATGGAATGTTGTGGGCCTTGTAGGACAGGTTTATGTAAGATGCGACAGCACAGTAGAAGCCGGAGACTTTATTCAAGCGCATAACAACGGAATTGCTACAAAAACGGTATCTCCTAAACAAAGGTGGCAGGTCATGAGAGTCATCAAAGAGTTCGACAAAAGTAAGGGATATGGAGTGGTTTTAGTTTTTATTCGGTAACATTAAAATGTACAGATTCTAAATAGAGTGCTTAACAATGCACTCTATTTAGAGTTTTAATTAGATTTTAGAAATTTTTCACCGCATTTTTATCAGATTATATTCCTCGCAAAAAGGTCTTCGTTTTAAAATTTATCTTTTTCATTATTCCTACGGTTCCAGCAATCTTCCTAATTTATCTAAGTCTATCCAGCGCCTCAACTTTAGTAGAGTAAAATCTTTGATATTTTTTAATGAACGCAGATCAGCAGTGAATAGCTCTCGAATAAAAGATAAAGTGATTTTGGTTATCGATAAATTCAGTGCTTTTCTATGCTTTCATAACACTTCATGACAGTAAAATTCTTTCATCAAGCCTTATAAACAATTAAAATAAAAAGTACATATTGCTAAAAGGGGTTTGGAGGCTTTTACATGCAAAAGGCTTTGTCGTTTTTAAAACCATATTCATTGCTGGCGGGAATTGCTCTGATTCTTATGTTGACGGAGCTTGCAGTTGAACTGATGCAGCCTTTATTGATTGCAAAAATCATCGACGATGGGATATTGAAGCAAGATCTGCGGCATGTATGGATATGGGGCGCGGTCATGATCGGGCTGACCGTGTTATCCTTTGCGGCGGGGATGCTGAATTCCTTTTATGCCGCCCATGTCAGCCAAAGCTTTTCCTATGATACAAGAAAAGGGCTTTTTCAAAAAATCCAGTCCTTCTCCTATTCCACATTTGGACAGTTTTCGTCCTCTTCTTATATTACAAGGCTGACAAACGACGTCACACAGGTTCAAAATATGATTTTTATGAGTTTGCGGTTTATGCTGCGGGCTCCCTTAATGATTGCAGGCGGCATTGTGCTGTCGCTTGCCGTTAATGTGAAACTCGGCTTTTTTCTGCTTGTGACTATTCCGATCCTGATCTTGTTTTTGCTGTGGGTATTAAGGAAAGGCGGGGCACTGTTCCGCTCAGTGCAGAAAAGGCTGGATCAAGTGAACACCATCATGCAGGAAAATTTAATCGCAATCAAGCTGATCAAAGCGTTGCTTCGCGGCAGCCACGAAGTCAAACGATTTATCAAAGCCAACACAAGGCTGATGGAAAAAACGGTTTCGGCCTTTCAGCTTGTGGAATTCACGATGCCTGTACTGATGCTGCTGATGAATCTCTGCATCCTTTTGATTTTGTGGGCCGGGTCCTACAGTATCACGAGCGGAAGCACTCAGGTCGGCGATGTTGTTGCGATAATTAACTACGCAACACGAATTACAGGCGCGCTTTCGATGTTTCCGTTTTTGATTATGATTTTCACCAGGGCGAAGGCTTCAGGCGATAGAATCGGCGAGGTGCTTGAAACAGAAGGCGATGAGCGGGAGGAAGGCATCATATCTGATCGTTTGTCAGGACGGATTGAGTTTCAGCATGTATCCTTTCGCTATCCTGAAATGGACAGAGAAGCGCTCAGGAATGTCTCATTTTCCGCAAAGCCAAGAGAAACGATCGCGATTCTCGGTGCGACGGGCTCGGGCAAGTCTACGCTTTTTCAGCTCATTCCGCGGCTTTATCAGCCGGATTCAGGCTGCATTTACATAGATGAAAAGCCGGTTCAAGATTTTCCGGCTGAAGGGCTGCGCAGGCAAATTGGATATGTACCGCAGGAAGTCCTCTTGTTTTCCGGCACAATCAAAGAAAACATCGCTTGGGGCAAAGAAAATGCTTCACTAGATGAAATAATGGATGCGGCCAAACATGCGCAAATTCATGAAACGATTTTGAAGCTCCCAAATGGATATGACACTGTTTTGGGGCAAAGAGGCGTCAACCTGTCCGGCGGCCAAAAGCAGCGAATTTCCATTGCGCGGGCGCTGATTCGAAAACCGGCTATCCTTCTTTTAGATGACAGCACAAGCGCGCTTGACCTGCAAACGGAGGCGAAGCTGCTTGAAGCAATCAGCACATACCATTGCACAACTTTGATCATTACACAAAAAATGACCACGGCGATGAAAGCTAATCAGATTTTGCTGCTTGAGGACGGCGAACTGATTGAAAAAGGCACTCACAGTGTGCTGCTTTCTGAATCTCAGTTATACAAGCGCATTTACGAGTCACAATTCGGAAGGGAGGGGAGCGAGTCATGCTAAAAGACATCCGCAAGCCTTTCCAATATCCCAAACTGCCAATTGACAAAAAAGAAGGCGCGAAAAAGCGGGCGAAAGCAAAGGATACAAAGGGCACACTGAGACGAATCTGGTCTTACTTGGCTGAAAGAAAAGGACTGCTCATACTTGTCATGCTGATGGTTGTCATCAGCGCCATATTCGGGCTCCTTGGCCCCTTTGTGATCGGAAAGGCCATCGACCATTTTATCGTCGGGAAAACGGTCAGCGGCTTGATTCCCGTTTTGCTTCTTCTGCTCGCTATCTATATCATTCAGTCTCTGTCGCTTTGGTTTCAAAACTATTGGATGATTACGATCTCGCAGGGCACGGTTTTCAGAATGAGAAGCGAATTGTTCACCCATCTGCATGAGCTGCCGATTCCATTTTTTGATAAACAGCGGCACGGCGAGCTGATGAGCCGGGTGACGAATGACATCGAAAATGTCAGTTCTACCTTAAACACGTCAGTCATTCAAATTTTGTCAAGCGTGATCACCTTTGTCGGGACGATTGCGGTGATGCTGTACATGAGCCCGCTCCTTACATTGATTACGCTGACCATTATTCCGGTGATGGCAGCGAGCCTGAAATGGATCACCAACCGAACGGGAAAGCTGTTTAAAGAACAGCAGAAAAACCTTGGTGATCTGAATGGGTATATTGAGGAATCTGTTTCAGGCGCAAAGGTCATCAAAGCATATTCACGTGAGAAGCAGATTACTGCTGAATTCCTCGAAAAAAACGCTGCACTCAAGACGTCGGGCTTTTGGGCGCAGACGATTTCCGGGTTTATCCCGAAGGTCATGAACTCTTTGAATAACTTAAGTTTTACAATGATTGCGGCAATCGGCGGTTTGTTTGCGCTGAAAGGCTGGATCTCGATCGGCTCCATCGTCGTCTTTGCCGAGTATTCAAGACAATTTACACGCCCTTTAAACGATCTGGCCAACCAGTTTAATACGATGCTGTCCGCAATCGCCGGCGCTGAACGGGTGTTTGACGTGCTTGATGAAAAAGAAGAGCGCGAGGATGAAAAGAACGCCGTGCATCAGCCCATCCAAACAGGCAGCATTGAATTCCGGGATGTGTCCTTCGGTTACGATAAAGGGCAGCAGACGCTGAAGCATTTACAGTTTACCGTGCCTGCCGGGCAGTCCATCGCGTTTGTCGGGCCGACGGGGGCGGGGAAGACAACCGTCACTAACCTTCTCGCCCGTTTTTACGAGCCTAACGAAGGAAAAATTTTAATCGACGGTACAGATATTAAAACCCTTACTAGAGCAAGCCTCAGAAAAAACATGGGGTTTGTTCTTCAGGATTCTTTCTTATTTCAGGGAACGATCAGAGAAAACATTCGCTATGGCAGGCTCGATGCTTCTGATCAGGAAGTCGAAGCCGCTGCAAAAACAGCGAATGCCCATAGCTTTATTGAAAGGCTGCCAAAAGGGTATGACACCGTGCTGACGCAAAACGGTTCGGGCATCAGTCAAGGACAGAAGCAGTTGATTTCTATAGCGCGGGCGGTGCTTGCCGATCCGGTTCTTCTCATTTTGGATGAAGCGACAAGCAACATTGATACCGTAACAGAAGTCAACATTCAAGAAGCGCTCGCCCGTTTAATGGAAGGAAGAACAAGCGTCATCATTGCCCACAGGCTGAACACCATTCAAAGAGCGGACCAGATTGTGGTGCTAAAAGACGGTGAAATGATTGAAAAAGGCAGCCATGTCGAGCTGATTCGGCAAAAAGGATTTTACAGTGACTTATATGAAAGCCAATTTGAGAAATAGACCTTTGTCCTGCACAGAGGTCTTTTTTGTTACAGTTTTATAGTACTTTTATTTCATTTTCGTGAAATGTAACAAAATTACTTGACGTAAACAAGTTATGTATATATACTAGCTTACATTAAGTAAGTGATAACATTTATCAAGGAGGATAAAATGAATAAATCATTTGAAATTGGCACATTACTTTTAAGAGTTATTACAGGTATTATCTTTTTTGTTCACGGTTTATCAAAGTTTCAGGGAATGGAGGGCACCATCCAATTTTTCGGCAGCATAGGCCTTCCAAGCTTTATGGCGTATGTCATCGCAGCGATTGAACTCATTGGCGGAGTGCTTGTCTTCTTCGGATTGGCTACACGTATTGTCGGTGTACTGTTCGCTCTTACACTGATCGGCGCCATCATCACTGTTAAGCTGAAAGCGCCATTCATGGGCAATGCAGAATTTGATTACCTTCTGCTTTTGACATCCATTCACCTGGCGCTTACTGGAAGTCGATTCCTGGCGCTGGACCCATTTGTGTTTAAAGGAAAAAAGAACGGAAACGTTTCAGCATAAGAAAAGAGGCATGCAGCATGACCAGCATTCATGAGGATACACACATTGGCTATGCCAAACTCACAATTCGCAGTCTGGAGCGTTCGCTTCAGTTCTACTGTAACGTCATCGGTTTTCAAGTCTTAAAAAAGACGGACCGCCAAGCGGAATTAACGGCTGACGGGAAACGCGTACTGCTTATTCTTGAAGAAAATCCGAGCGCTGTCGTCTTGCCTGAACGGTCTGTGACAGGCCTTTATCACTTTGCGATTCTTCTTCCGGACAGGAAAGAACTTGGGATCGCGCTCGCCCGCCTGATTGAACACGGCATTGCTATCGGACATGGAGACCATGCTGTCAGCGAAGCGCTCTACCTGTCTGATCCTGACGGAAACGGCATTGAAATGTACGCTGACCGCCCCCGCAGCACGTGGCAGCGTGATCGGGAAGGAAACTACGTCATGACGACAACCGCTGTTGACATTGAGGGCCTTCTGGAAGAGGCAGGAGATGAGCGGAAAACATCGCTTCCGAACGATACAATCATCGGACACATTCATCTGCATGTCAGTGATTTGAAAGAAGCAAAGGCGTTTTATACAGATGTACTGGGCTTTGACATTGTCGGAAACTATGCGGGCATGTCCGCCCTCTTCGTTTCAGCCGGGGGGTACCACCATCATATCGGCTTAAACATTTGGGCGGGAAGAAATGCGCCGCCTAAACCGACAAATGCCAGCGGACTAGACTATTACACTGTTGTCCTGCCTCACCAAGAGGAGCTGGATTTAGTGGCAAACCGAGTCAAACATGCCGGGTATTCGATTGAAGAGACGGAAAACAGCTTTCGTGTGAAAGACCCTGTTTCCGGCGCCTATATTACATTTTTGATTTAACTGCAATCCCCTTGCCGAAAAAACGGCAGGGGGATTTTTTATTTTTGTCCGCCTTGTTATGATGAGAGAACCACCAACTTGTTAGGAGGCGTTTACATGGAACTCGATCACCTTGTGACAGGCAAAATCGCTTTAAATCAGTATGTGCATCGCTTAGAGCAAAAGGATGTTTCATTTTACGTCCATTATTGGGGAGCAATGACGAATCACTATAACACACTGCTTCATAAGCATTCCTTTTATGAAATTTGTTACGTGGTAAGAGGTGAAGGATATTATCTTGAAGGCGATCGTACATATCCGCTTCGGGAACAGACGATTTTTTTGTCAAAGCCGGATCATTTGCACCAAATCAAAAGTGAAACAGGACTGTTCATTTTTTATGTCGCTTTTGAGCTGAGTGAGGATCAATCAAGCGCTGAATGGATCAACGCGATGGAAGAAGTGAAACAAAGCCCCCTTGTCACAGTGCAAATAAAAGATGGCGAACCTCCAGGCATTCTTTGGAAAACGTTAATGCTGCAAGCAGCTCAGCCAGTCAATGCTTTTGACAAAGAGATCCTATCCCAATTGTCGCACGCATTGATCCTGTCATTAATCCAAACCTTTCTCCCGTCCGCCCGCCGCCCGAAAAACAAGCAGCTCATTCAAAGCTCATCTGCTTTGCTGACGGAGGTCAAACTGCACATTAATGACAATCTGTCACAGCCGTTAAAGCTGACGGATGTCGCCGGCCATTTTCATATCTCAGGCAGGCACTTATCACGTTTATTTGCAGCAGAACTGGGTGTCAGCTACTCCGAGTTTGTCCAAAATGAAAAAATCAATAAAGCCGCCGCGCTGCTGAAGTCAACGAATCTATCGATAAAGGAAATAGCAGAAGAAATAGGATTCTCTGTACATTATTTTACACGCGTATTTTCTGCCAAAATCGGCAGCTCTCCAGGGCTTTTCCGTTCCCTTTATAAAGACTCAAAAATGACCGCATTTCAAATCAATAAGCCTTTTCAAAAAATCGAACAGGCCGAGCCGCACGAATAAGATGTCCTGAAATGACAAAATAATGTCTCCATATGATAAAGACGCGAGAAATCTCGTTGTCTTATAATTTTTTAAGAAAGCGGTTTCTGTTTGAAAACCGGCTTTTCTTAAAATTTCTGTCCCATAGTACATGATCGAATTGACATCGGTAATTTGCTGTACGATGGCGATTCCGATCTCAGTAAATAGCATGCGCCTGATCTACGGCTCTTGAAAATCTTTAAAAATATGTGCCTGAGACGAAAGGGCGGTCACTTGAACAGCTTTAGCATTCATTTCGCCAATATGAATATGGCCGGCAAGTTGATCAGGACATGCCGAATCAATCGACTCACTTATCGTAATCTGCAGATATGAGGAGGAATCTATCGATGAAACTATCTTATGTAACAGACAGCCTAGGGCATTTGCCTTTTGAAGACATGCTCGATTTTGCCGCAAAGCTTGGGATCGATACACTTGAAATGACAACCGGGGGCTGGTCGCCGGCACCGCACTTGAATCTTGATGAACTGCTGCAAAGCAGCGAAAAAAGAAAAGAATTTTCACAAGCGCTGGAAAAGCGGAACATGACACTTTGCGCATTAAACTGCTCGGGGAACCCTTTAGATCCGGGTGAATTGGGCAAATCGCACAGAGACATAACTGACAAAACGATGGAGTTGGCTGGATTATTAGGCGTCAAAAAAGTGATCATGATGAGCGGTTTGCCAGCCGGCAGCCCGGACGACAAAGTGCCGAACTGGATCACATACACAGTAAGCTGGCCTCCCGTTTTAAAAGATATCCTCAACTATCAATGGGAAGACGTTGCGATTCCATATTGGAAGAAGCTTGTCAAAAAAGCGGGGGCCTGCGGCGTAGAAAAAATAGCGCTTGAGAACTTCAGCTCTCAATTAGTCTATAACCCTGAGACTCTCTTTCGACTCAGAAAAGCGGTCGGCCCGCTGGTCGGTTTGAATCTTGACCCGAGCCATTTATTATGGATGGGCGCAGATCCGATCATCGCAGCAAGGGAGCTCGGCTCAGCCATTCACCATGTCCACGGGAAAGATGTCAGAATTGAAAGATATTTATCAGCGGTCAACGGACTTTTAGAAACAAAAGAAGTGACAGATCCTGCAAACCGGGCGTGGAATTACGTAGCTGTCGGCTGCGGACAGGATTTACAGTGGTGGAAGGAATTTTTTTCAGTTGTAAAAATGATGGGATATGATGATGAGGTTTCTTTAGAAATGGAAGATCTGACGATGTCACCTGAAGCGGGCATCCGCACTTCTGTAGAAGCATTAAAACAAACCATCAGCCAATAGGAGGTTTTCATGATGCTAAATGGAGAAAGAATCATCTCCAAGCCGCTGCGCTGGGCAATGGTAGGCGGCGGACGGCTTAGCCAGGTTGGGTATAAACATCGTACTGGAGCGCTGAGAGACAATACTGCTTTTCAATTAACTGCCGGCGCTTTTGATATCGATGCTGAAAGAGGAAAAGACTTCGGGATGAACCTTGGAGTGGATGCGGAACGCTGTTATCCCAACTATCAAACCATGTTTGCCGAGGAAGCGAAAAGACAGGATGGCATAGAGGTAGTATCGATTGCCACTCCGAACGGCACTCATTATGAGATTTGTAAGGCGGCGCTTGAAGCAGGACTGCATGTCATCTGTGAAAAACCGCTGTTCTTCACTTCAGCAGAGGGTTATGAAATTAAAGCGCTCGCAGAGAAAAAAGGGAAAATTGTCGGCGTGACGTACGGTTTTTCAGGCAATCAAATGCTTCTTCAAATGCGTGCGATGATTGAACAAGGAATGATCGGCGATATTCGGGTGGTTGACTTGCAGTACACACACGGTTTTTGTGCAACAGATGAAGGTGAAAAGATAAGCGCTGCACAGAAATGGCGTGTCGACCCTGCGATCGCCGGGCCAAGTTTTGTACTAGGCGATTTATCTACCCACACGTATTATATGTCACAGCTTATTCTGCCTAAGATGAAAATTAAAGAGCTGCTGTGTGATCGACAGAGCTTCGTCGGCAGCCGCGCACCGCTAGAGGATAATGCCCATGTGCTGATGCATTATGAAAATGGAGCGGTCGGAACAATGTGGACATCGTCAATCAATGCCGGATGTATGGATGGCCATAGAATCCGGATTGTCGGCTCAAAGGCAAGCATTGAGTGGTGGGACAGCAAGCCAAATGAACTGACGTATGAAGTGCAGGGAGAGCCGGGCCAGACACTCGTTCGCGGCATGCCGTATTTAGATGATGTTTGCAGCGCCGATGAACGACTGGGCGCCTTACACAGCGAAGGGCTGTCCGAAGCATGGGCCAATATTTATCTTAAATTTGCCATTGCGATAGACGCTAAAAACCGTGAAGATGAAGAAATCTTGAACAACTTGGTTTATCCTGACATTGATGCAGGGATCGAGGGCATTCGCTGGATTGAGAACTGCGTACGCTCGGCAAACCAAGGGTCAGTTTGGGTTGAATTTAAATAAATGAGGGGATGCGCCGCATATGACATAAAGTTCATATGCGGTTTTTATTTTCCAGAAACTCCTGTCAAAAATGCCCTGAGGCAGGTATGATAAGAAGGGAATTGGGTATCGGGAGTGATGAGCGTGAAGGCTCTTTTATTTACTAGGATTTTCACTTTAATGGTAAGCTGTTCGGTTTATTTTTTCCTTGTAAAGGACGACAGCTGGTTTGAGTATTTGTTCATCGCTTGCGGTGCAAGTGTGTTCTTAGCAAATCATTTCTTATTAAGGGTACAGAGATATGCGATTATTTTTTGCCTGATTGATATCGCAGTTGGCTTTTCGTTCGGTTTCATGTTTCCGGGTACAGGTTTATATATTACATTGCTCAGCCCGGTTGCAGTTACCTTTTTTCTGAAGGGGTTTGACCGAAAAACTGTATGGTCCGTTCTTTGTTTTTGTTTTATGATGTGGCTGATTGTTCTATTACGCACGTATCATATGCTTGGCGGTGAATATGTGATGGATCATTGCATCAGCATGACATTCGTTGTCTTCTGCGGTGTCGTGGGCAAATTAATCCGCAAGCTGTTGGATGCGCAGGATACGGCAAAACAGCAGTTTCAGGAACTGACGGAGTCCCATCTGGCGCTGTCTGCTGCACATCAGGAGCTCCATTTATATGCGAAGCAGGTTGAAGAGCTGACTGCCATTTACGAGCGGAACAGAATGGCGCGGGAAATCCATGATACAGTGGGGCATAAAATGACGGCCCTTCTCGTCCAGCTGCAGCTTTTGCGTGAATGGCAAAAAAGAGACAGCCAAAAAGTGGATGGGACAGTAGGTGTCTGTGAAACACTTGCCCGTGAAGCGCTTGATGATGTCCGCTTATCAGTACGCACTCTGCTAACTGAAAACGATCCTTCGCTAATCGAATCGCTGAAACAGCTGACAGAGGACTTTTGCAAAAATGCAGGGGTCACAACAGAATTTGCGGTCAGCGGTGATCCTGCAATCATTCCGCTGTCTCTTCATCCGACCCTGATCAGAACGGTGCAGGAAGCACTGACCAATGCCAAACGGCACGGCGGCGCCACAGCTTGTTCGATACAGCTTGCCTGCACAACGGACAGCATCAGCCTTGTCATTAAGGATGACGGAAAAGGCAATCCCGAGGCAGCACTTGGATTTGGCCTCTTGAATATGAAAAAGCGGGCAGCGGAACATGGCGGAATGATCCGCTTTGAAAGCGAACGGGATCAAGGATTTACTGTAATCGCCGAATTTTCACTTGCCAATAAAAAATGGAGCTTCAGGCCCGTGCAGCAAAAGGAGAGTTTATCATGATTAAGATCATCATTACCGACGATCAGGATATCGTCAGAGAAGGGCTGGCATCCCTGCTCCAGCTCCGAGAAGAGCTCGATGTGATCGCAACGGCGCGAAACGGACAGGAAGCCTTCGAAAAGGCGAAAGAGCTGGAGCCGGATATCGTATTAATGGACATCCGCATGCCGGTTTCCAACGGGGTGGAGGGAACAAAATTAATCACAAGCTCGCTGCCCGGCGTAAAGGTTTTGATGTTGACAACCTTTAAGGATTCAGCGCTGATTGCTGAAGCGCTTGAAGAAGGAGCAAGCGGGTACCTGCTGAAGGATATGTCGGCAGATACGATTGTAAAAGCAGTGATGACTGTTCATTCTGGCGGAATGGTGCTTCCGCCGGAATTGACTGCCCAAATGCTGAATGAATGGAAGCGTGAAAAACAGCTGAAAGGAATAAATGAGATAGAAAAACCTAAGGAGCTGCTCGACCTGACCGAGCGCGAAATCGAAGTTCTGGCTGAGCTGGGGTACGGGCTGAATAACAAAGAAATTGCCGAAAAGCTTTTCATTACAGAAGGCACAGTCAAAAACCACGTTTCAAATATTATCAGCAAGCTGGCTGTCAGGGACAGAACCCAAGCCGCCATTTACTCGGTCAGATATGGTGTATCTGTCTTTTGACATATGACGTTTTGCATATACGCTTCTCTGAAAAGGCCTTTTACAGGCCTTTTTTTCATGCCCTATGTTCTATCTGCCGCTACATGCCGCACGCCTTTCTTTCTTCTACAATGGCAATGGATCAAAAAAAGGAGTGAGACGACGTGCTGCAAGCAGAAAACATCAAAAAGGCATACGAAAAAAAAACAATCGTGAAAGGCATTTCTTTTTCCCTCAAAAAGGGGGAGTCGTTCGGTCTGCTCGGGCCAAACGGTGCGGGGAAATCCACAACCATTTCGATGATTTCCGGCCTTGTACCGCATGACAGCGGGAACATCACGGTGGGCGGCTATGTCATCGGAAAAGAAACGGCCAAAGCGAAACAAAAAATCGGCATTGTTCCGCAGGAAATTGCATTATATCCGACGCTGACGGCTCATGAGAATCTTATGTTTTGGGGGAAAATGTACGGACTTACGCACGGTGAGGCCAAAAAAAGATCGGCTGAGGTCCTTGAATATGTCGGTCTGACTGAGCGGGCTAAAGATAAGATTGAAACGTTCTCCGGGGGGATGAAACGAAGAATCAACATCGGTGCGGCTTTAATGCATAAGCCCGAGCTGCTGATTATGGATGAACCGACTGTTGGTATTGACCCTCAATCGAGAAATCATATTTTAGAAACGGTCAAACAGCTCAACGAAACGGGCATGACGGTGATCTATACGAGTCATTACATGGAAGAGGTTGAGTTTTTATGCGACCGGATCGGGATAATTGATCAGGGGGAAATGATTGCGATTGGCACAAAAACTGATTTGTGCAGCCGCCTTGGAGGCGATACCATCATTCAGCTGACGGTCAGCGGGATCGATGAAGCGTTTCTTTTGGCGATCCGTTCCCTGGCTCATGTGAATGATGTAACAGTCCAGGAGTCAGATCTCAAAATCGACATTTCTGCGGCCCATCATGAGAAAGTCGTCACCAGTCTGCTTGCTGAAGCCGCTGCTCATCATATAAACCTGCTGTCTCTTCAGGTGCAGGAACCGAATCTGGAGCGCCTGTTTCTGAATCTGACCGGCCGCACGTTGCGGGATTGAGGAGGGACGGCAATGAAAAAAAGCATATGGATCGCATGGAAAGATGTCAAAATCAGAATCACGGACAGAAAAGGGTTTATGATGCTTATCCTAATGCCGCTGATCCTAACGTGTATTTTAGGGGCGGCGCTCGGATCAGTTGTTGACGTAGGCAGCGGGATTGATGACATCAAAGTCGGCTACGTTCAACCAGATCAGTCAGATGCAGCGAACATGTTTACGAAAGATGTGCTTAAAAAAATAAAGTCAATAAAGGTCACAAAAGCCGGCAGCGAAGACAAGATGAAAAAACGGATTGATGAAAAGAAAATTGATGTAGGTATCGTCATCCCGAACCATTGGGAAGCCGGCAAAACCTCAGCTGTTGTTTATGCCGCTCCTGATCGAACAATGAAAAGTTCCATCATCGAAACAGCTGCCAGCTCTTTTATTGAGCAATATAAAGCGGTAAAGGAAGCCGCGTCAGCCTCAATGGACTACATCAGCAAAACGGAAGCTGTAAAGCAAGGAAAACTTGACCCTGCACAGTTTGCAGAAAAGCTGGCAAAGACACTTGAAAAAGAAACAGGTGACAAGCTTACTATTGCAGAAAAATCTGTCGGCAGCAAAGCCGTTACCAGTTTTCAATACTATTCGGCGGCAATGCTTTGCATGTTTATGCTGTTTCATATGACAGTCGGGGCGAAATCATTTTTACAGGAAAAGGATACGGAGACGCTTGCCAGAATGCTGATGACGCCTGCGCAAAAATCTGTCATTCTCTTCGGAAAATGGCTTGGGACATATCTGTTTGCCATCATACAATTTTTCATATTTCTAATCGTCACAATCAATGTATTTGGTGTGGACTGGGGAGGTAATCTGCTGTTTGTGAGTGTACTCGGGCTTTCTTACGCTGCCGCTGTATCTGGCATTTCAATGCTGCTTGCGTCGTGCATCAGCGATATGAAATCTGCAGATGCGATAGGCGGCTTCGGTATTCAATTGCTTGCGGTTCTCGGCGGGTCCATGCTGCCGCTGTATCAATTTCCGGACGTCTTGCAGTCTGTATCCAAAGCGGTGCCAAATCGCTGGGCGCTTGACGGCTTTCTTTCTTTAATGGAAGGAGGAGGCTGGTCTGACCTTCAAAAGCCTGTGCTTCTTTTTGCGGCGATCGGCCTTTGTTCACTTGTAATTGGTATCAGACGGCTTCATACAAGATAAGGAGGGTACAAAAGGTGAAAAAAATCATAGCCATTTGCGGCATTGAGCTTTCTCTCATTTTTAAGAAGCCGCAGAACTATTTGATCATGTTTGCTGCCCCGCTTTTGCTTACCTTTGTATTTGGGAGTATGCTCGGCGGCAATGATGATAAGGTGCGGCTTGCAATCGTTGATCAGGACGATACGATTCTCTCACAGCATTATATTCGGCAGCTGAAGGCACACGATGATATGTATACATTCGAAAACGTGCCTGAAAACAAAGCGTCAGAAAAGCTGAAACAAAAGAAAATTGCCGGGATCATCGTCATTTCCCGCTCGTTCCAGACACAGCTGGAAAAAGGCAAAAATCCTGAGCTGATTTTCCGTCACGGCCCCGAGCTGTCGGAAGCGCCGATGGTCAAACAATATGCAGAAAGCACATTGGCAACGCTCAATATTCAGGTGACCGCGGCGAAAACGGCATCTCAGACTGCGGGAGAAAACTGGAAGGCGGCGTATAAAACGGTTTTCGCCAAAAAACATGAAGATACGGTTCCGGCTGTAAAACGACAGACGCTCAGTGATAAAAAAGAGGGTGTGGAAGCAAGTGACACAGCTTCCAGAGCAGCAGGGTTTTCCATCCTGTTTGTCATGCTGACCATGATGGGAGCGGCTGGAACCATTTTAGAAGCAAGAAAAAACGGCGTCTGGTCCAGATTGCTTACAGCCTCTGTCAGCCGAGCCGAAATCGGTGCTGGGTATGTGCTTTCCTTCTTTGTCATTGGCTGGATTCAATTTGGCATATTGCTTCTTTCCACCCATTGGCTGTTTGGCATCAACTGGGGGAATCCGGCTGCGGTTATTGTATTAGTGTCACTTTTTCTATTGACCGTTGTCGGCATTGGATTGATGATTGCGGCCAATGTCAGAACGCCAGAACAGCAGCTTGCGTTCGGCAACTTGTTCGTCATCGCAACATGTATGGTTAGCGGGATGTATTGGCCGATCGACATTGAACCGAAATTGATGCAATCCATCGCTGAATTTCTTCCGCAAAAGTGGGCAATGAGCGGGCTGACGGAGATTATCGCTAACGGTGCCCGCGTCACAGATATTCTCGGGATCTGCGGCATCTTGCTTGCTTTTGCGGCAATCACTTTCGCAGCGGGGCTTAAGGCGCTCCGAGCCTAAAAAAAATCATCTGTCCGAGGGACAGGTGATTTTTTATGTGGGCAAACCCATGCATTACGTAAAGGGCGCTCCCGGTTAATCCTTATCGATCATAGCTAATATCGATTCCAGCCAAGAAACGTAATTTTTCTCCCGCTCCAGCGCTTTCGTCAGCACAAGATAGTGGCCGAAGTCCGGTGAAGAAAATGACATCGGCTCTGCTGAAGCCATAAGCTTTTCATAGCTTCCCTGTAAGTCAGAAAGCTTGGCCTGGCGTTTTTGCAGCTGGTCTTTGAACAAATCAGAAGCCTCCTGGCGCGATAGACAAGAAATGAAATAAGCCTTCAGCATAAATTCATCCTTCACCGTCTCGGGTATCGGCTGGTGGCGGATCAGCCAGTCATGCAGCTCCTGCTTTCCGCTGTCTGTCAGGGTGTACATCTTTTTCTCCAGCTTTGTGCCCTGAATCGTTGTCCGGAACGTGATAAATCCTTCATCCGTCAGCTTTTTGAGCTCAGGGTAAATCTGGCTGTGCTTGGCGCTCCAAAACTGGCCGAGCTCCTCTTTAAAATAACTCGTAATATCGTATCCACTCAATTCGCCTTTTCGCAAAAGCCCTAATATGGCGTATTTTAATACTCTCATGCTATCCTCCGTGTCTGGCTGTTTCGCAAAACAGATGAGCCGGTGCTCAACTGTGATTCTAACTGCCTATTCCCCTTATTATAGAAAAGGGAGGAAGGGAACACAACCGGGCCACTTTGGAAATGAAAATAAAAGGGATGTCAGAAGGTATCCGATTTATCTCCGTCAATGATATAAAAGAGATTTAAATTTAATTTTCAGAAAAATATTAACTATATTGATTTTTTATGTATAATAGGAAATTGGTGGTATCAGCATTTTAAGGGGGAATAAACGTGAAAAAAGTACTTATGGCATTCATTATTTGTTTATCGCTGATTCTATCTGTTTTAGCCGCTCCGCCGTCTGGCGCAAAAGCTGAATCAGTACATCCTGTCGTTCTTGTTCATGGAATAAGTGGTGCTTCATACAACTTTTTCGCTATTAAAAACTACTTAATTTCTCAAGGCTGGCAAAGCAACAAACTGTACGCAATTGATTTTTATGATAAAACAGGAAACAACCTAAATAACGGCCCGCAGCTTGCTTCATATGTTGACCGTGTTTTAAAAGAGACGGGGGCAAAAAAAGTAGATATTGTGGCTCATAGTATGGGAGGCGCCAATACGCTGTACTATATTAAATATTTAGGCGGGGGCAATAAGATTCAAAATGTCGTAACGCTTGGAGGGGCTAATGGTTTAGTGTCATCAACGGCGCTGCCGGGTACAGATCCTAATCAAAAGATCCTCTATACATCTATTTACAGTCTCAATGATCAAATTGTAATCAATAGCTTGTCTCGGTTACAAGGAGCGCGAAACATCCAGCTTTATGGCATCGGTCATATTGGCTTGCTCTCTAATAGCCAAGTGAACGGCTATATCAAAGAAGGGCTGAATGGCGGAGGCCTCAATACAAATTAATATCTTCATAAAAAAACCTGCAGTCTCCGTTACGGCAGGTTTTTTGCATTTTTCTAGCAATCTCGCCTGAGAAAGATACACCAAAAAGCCAGAAGGGTTTATGACCTTAGTCTATCATGCATACGTCAATTTATGACATCAGGCACTTTTTCAAATAGAGCGGACATGTTAAGGTACAACCATCGATTTCTATCAATTTGAAATAAAAGGAGCGCTGTTATGCAAATTAAAGAAATTTTTATGATCCGCTGCATTTCGTGCTTAAGTGTCGTCTTGCTCCATATCATTTCAATGGTCCTGATGCTTCAGGCAGAAGCTCTTGCAGATATTTCTCACACTGTTGATTCTTTCCGCACACTCCTGATGTTCAGCACGCCCGCTTTTATTTTCATCTCTGAATTTTTACTGGCCCGTTCTTATCCTGATGGGGTGCCTGACGGTTTTTTAAAGAAGCGGGGAAAAGTGATTTTTGTTCCTTTTTTATTTATCGCGGCCATCGATGCGCTGCTGATGACCAGTGCGATGGGGGGAGAGGTAACCTTTCTCGCGTTTGTGCAAAAATATCTGGAGAACGTATTCTTAGGAAACTTTATCGGATACTTCATTCTCGTCATCTTTCAATTTTACATGCTGCATATGATGTTTCATGAGTATTTGAAAAAAGCATCGCCGAAATGGGTGCTGTCTATCTCATTTGTGGTGACAGCCGCTTATTTAGGCTATTTCTCAGCAGCCAGCCCGGCTCCTGCTTCTGAAGAGGGAGGGGCATTTCCGTTCTTCTGGGTTCCGTTCGCAGGCTGGCTTTTCTACTTTTGTCTAGCCTACTATTGCGGAAAAGAATACAAGCGTTTTTTAGCGCTGCTGAACCAATACCGCTTGGTGGTGTACGGCGCCGCAATTGCTTCTGGGGCGCTGGTTGTCACTGTTTCTTATGTGGGTGAAATCGGCATGATCAGCTCGAAGCGGCCTGATATCATGCTGTATTCAACAAGCATGATTTTCCTGTGTTTTCACTTGTTTTCCAAAATGAAGCATGTGCCGAAAATCATGATGTTTATCAGCAACTATTCCTTTTCGATTTATCTGCTTCATGCCTATTTTATGATTATAGGCTACGTGTTGCTTTTGAATATACCCGACATTCCTGCCGTACCGGCTGTTCTCCTGTTGTTTGCCGTGTGCACAGCCGGCCCGATTATGACCTCATGGGCGCTGAATAAGTTCAAATATGGGTATTTATTTGTGGGGAAAATTTATCAGCCAAAACAGAAGAAGGTAACAGTCGAAGTGCGTAATCACGCAGGGTGAAAAACAAGCGGCAGGAGGGCTCCTGCCGCTTGTTGTGTATTAAATCATACAGCATACACAATCTTTTTCTTGTAAAATAAAGGAGAAGAGTGAATAGAAGGGAGAACATTCATGACATCAGTCAATCTAAGCTACCCAATAGGAGAATACAAGCCGAGGGAATCCATATCGAAGGAGCAAAAAGATAAATGGATTCAAGTACTTGAAGAAGTGCCGGCAAAATTGAAGCAAGCTGTAGAAGGCATGACGGACAGCCAGCTTGACACACCGTACCGGGACGGTGGATGGACCGTTCGGCAAGTTATTCATCATCTGGCTGACAGTCATATGAACAGCTATATTCGTTTTAAATTGAGCTTGACGGAAGAGACACCGGCTATCCGTCCGTATGATGAAAAAGCATGGTCGGAGCTAAAAGACTCGAAAACGGCAGATCCGAGCGGCTCACTCGCGCTTTTGCAGGAGCTTCACGGAAGATGGACGGCTCTGCTCCGCACTCTGACGGATCAGCAATTTAAGCGCGGATTTTATCACCCTGATACAAAGGAGATCATTACCCTGGAGAACGCGCTCGGCCTGTATGTCTGGCACTCACATCACCATATCGCTCATATTACGGAGCTTTCCAGACGGATGGGGTGGTCTTAACGCTTTTGCCGGCGGAAAGCCGGAATACTGATAGCAGCAATCACCAGAAGTGAGATCACAGCAGCCGCTGCATATAACTGATCATAGCCGCTGGCGACACTCGCATGAATGGCGTCGCTTATCGCGGTTTTGACTTCAGGAACGGGAATGCGTTCGATTTGTTCTTGTAAAGAAGAAACATCAGAACTGTCGATCTCCGGAATCATCTGCATCGCCTTTTCTGAATATCCGCTGTCCGATAAGCGGCTGTTGATCTCATCACCTATTTGGTCAAACCCGGCTGTGATAAAACCTGCATAAAGAGTAGGCGCCAAGGTCAGTCCAATTTGCCTTACTAATGAAAGCGTGCCAAGAGCTGTACCCTTATTTGTTTTTGCCGCTTCTGATACAAGGACGTTCAGCGGAGCGCCTAACAGAAAGCCAAAACCGATCCCAGCTGCCACACTTGCGATCATAAACTCCCATTTTTCCGTCACCCAGAACGGAAATAAAGCAAACCCCGCACATGAGATGATTCCCGAAAGAATAACGGTTTTTACAGGACCTTTTTTGTCGGTAAGCGCTCCGCCAAGCCAAGCGCCGATTCCGGAAGCCAACGCAAGCGGTGTCATCCAATAGCCTGCTTTTGCGGCAGGGACACCCAAATACTGCTCGACATATGACGGGATAAAAATGACTGCCGCCAAGAGCCCCCCGGATAATAAACCAATGATAAGCGTGCGCTGAAACATATGGTTTCGCAGCAGAGAATACGCCAAAATGGGATCGCCTCCTCGCATTTCAACTCTCTTTTCATACGAGATAAGCGCTGCAAAACAGAGTAGGCCAAAAATAATACATCCATAAACCTCCGGATTCCCCAAGCTGTGTAAGAGATTTGCCCCGTCAAGGTTCGTCATGCCGTACATCACGGCTAAAATCGACAGGGATAGAAGGAAGATTCCGGCCGCGTCGAGGCGCTTAGCTTCAGGTGCTTTTGTTTCCGCGATAAAGTATGAGCCGAAAACAACCAATAGCACGGCAATCGGCAAATTAATCAAAAACAGCCAATGCCAAGACCCGGTCCAATCAAGCAGAAAGCTTCCGATATTTGGCCCGAGCACAGCGGCCATCCCGTTCATTGCGCCAAGCAGCCCAAGCGCCTTCCCCTGTTTTTCCTTTGGAAGGGTCGCGAGAATGTGAGAGCTGCCGATGATGAAAATCCCGCCGCCTCCAAGCGCCTGAATCAGCCGCGATATCAGAAAGAGCGGGAAGCTTTGGCTCAAAGCAACAAGCAAAGAACCAAGTCCGAACAGGCAAACCTCAATGAGAAAGAGTTTTTTTCTGCCGTAGCGGTCGGAAAGCTTTCCGACGATTGGCACACTGACGCTAAGACCGAGCGTATAAAGAGTAATGCCCCATGATCCCCAGGAAGGGGAAACGGCAAACGACTCGTTTATCGTTGTTAAGGCAGCTGAAATAATTCCGTTATCTAGCGCAGCCATAAATACACCAACCGTAAACAGGCTGATCGCCCACTTTTGGCCTTTCTGCTCTGTTAATGCTTCAGACATATTCATCAACCCCTTTTTTTATTCACTCAAAGTATATTATTCATTTTAAATGAACTAAATGTCAAATAAAAAAAGCCTGCTCCCGCAGTTTGCGGATGACAGACTTACAGATTTATTCTTTTTTCGCTTTCTCTAATGCTCTTGAAAGGATAGACAGCCCTTCGGAAACCGCCTGCTTTTCTTCAGGGGACAGCAGCTCTAATGAACGCTTCAATTTCAGGTGGCCTTTTTCATATAAACCCCGGAAAATCTTTTTCGCATTTTCTGTCAACTGAACAACTACAGAGCGGCGGTCCTCTTCAGAATGTGAGCGTTTGACAAACCCTGATTTCTCAAGGCGGTCAAGCAGCCCAGTTGTATTGGACAGGGAAGCCCCCATTTTTTCAGCAATGTCGCTCACTTTCAATGTTCCATGGTTGTTTAATAGCATCAACACCTTCATTTGCGGCATGCTCATATCCAGCTTCATCCACTCGGACACATCACCGAGGCCGGCGGAAGTTAAGACTTTCATATAGAGCACCCATATTTCCCGTTCCTCCGATGAAAGAATGTTTTCGTTTAATACTGTTGTATCGTGTAAATTATATTCCATTTCATCACTTCCTCATCATTCACTCCTCTTACCATATTACTCGATTTTCACTCCTGAAAGAAAGTGAGCAGAAACCGCATGCGGGACTTTGTCCGAAAAATAACGGTAGTGTATAATGAGTTGGAGATTATTGGGGGAGAGGATCGAACTAGAATATGATTGGAGAGACCATTGCTGATTAAAAAGAATGCTTTATCAATATTAAAAATCGTTTTTCCTATTGCTGTTTTGCTATTTGTTATTTATCAATCGAAAAAAGAACTGACAAATCTGTCATTCAAACGTACGCTCATGGTCATCAACGGACTGGAACGAACGGACTTATTCATGCTTGTGTTGATCGGCTTGCTGGCTGTTGCGGCCATGTCGCTGTATGATTACGTCCTGAAATACTCACTGCGCCTATCGATCACAAACGGAAAAGTATTCAGGGTTTCCTGGATCGCTAATTCATTTAATAATGTGCTGGGCTTCGGCGGTTTAGCCGGCGTCGGGTTAAGAATGATGTTCTATAAGGAGCATACGAAAGACCATAAGGCACTCGTGAAAGGAATCGCCTGGCTCACATCATCTATGCTGCTCGGATTATCTGTTTTCAGCATTTTCGTCGCTGCGAGAGTGCTGCCAGTGGATGAAGTGATTCATGAAAAGCCTTGGCTATGGGCGGTCGTTATCGGTTTTGCGCTGATATTGCCGCTGTCTTTGATGGTGTCCAAAATAAAAGACCGTAAAGCTGGGGACGAAGAGAATGCGGATAAAGTGAAAAATCCGATTTTCGCATATATTGGAGCTTCAGTTGTTGAATGGCTCATGGCCGGGACCGTCATTTATTTTGCTTTGTTCGCTATGGGCATTCATGCAGATATCAGGTATGTGTTCGGGGTGTTCGTCATTGCGGCGATCGGAGGAATGATCAGCCTCGTGCCGGGCGGCTTCGGCTCGTTTGACCTTTTATTTTTGCTGGGGATGGAGCAGCTTGGCTATCATCAGGAGGCCATCGTTACTTCTATTGTATTGTACAGGCTCGCCTATTCATTTATCCCATTCATCTTGGGACTGTTCTTTGCCGCCGGCGACCTGACGGAAAATACAATGAAGCGGCTCGAAACGAACCCGCGCATCGCACCGGCAATTGAGACGACAAACGTTCTGCTTGTTGTTCAGCGTGCGGTATTAGTGAGAATTTTGCAAGGCTCGCTTTCCCTTATTGTGTTCGTAGCAGGTCTGATTGTCCTGGCCTCAGTTTCCTTGCCGATTGACAGGCTGACGGTTATACCGCACATTCCGCGCCCGGCGCTTTTGCTGTTCAACGGCCTGTCCTTAAGCGCAGCGCTCATTCTGCTGATTTTGCCTATCGAGCTTTATAAACGGACAAAACGTTCCTATACGATGGCCATTACAGCGCTTGTCGGCGGCTTTGTGTTCAGCTTTTTAAAAGGGCTTAACATCAGCGCGATATTTGTACTGCCGATGATTATCGTATTGCTTGTGCTATTGAAAAAACAATTTGTTCGCGAACAGGCATCCTATACACTGGGACAATTGATATTCGCTGTGGCGCTGTTTACTGTGGCGCTCTTTAACTACAATCTGATCGCGGGCTTTATTTGGGACCGGATGAAGAAGGTGCTGCGTCACGAGTATTTCGTCCACAGCACCTCGCATATTACACATGCAACCATCATGGCGATCATCATTGTGCCGCTGTTCTTCTTGATATTTACAGTGGTCTATCATAAGAGAACGAAACCGATCGGAGAGAAAGCTGACCCTGAGCGTCTTACTGCGTTTCTCAATGAAAAAGGGGGCAACGCGCTGAGCCATCTCGGTTTTCTTGGAGATAAGCGGTTTTATTTTTCTAGTGATGGGAATGCACTGCTTCTGTTTGGGAAAATCGCCAGAAGGCTGGTCGTGCTCGGCGATCCGTCTGGCCAAAGAGAATCATTCCCGCTCGTGCTGGAAGAATTTCTGAACGAAGCGCATCAGAAGGGATTCAGTGTTTTGTTCTATCAAATTGAACGAGAGGACATGGCGCTGTATCACGATTTTGGCTACAACTTCTTTAAATTGGGCGAGGAAGCATATGTAGATTTAAATACATTTACCTTGAGTGGGAAGAAAAAAGCCGGCCTTCGGGCAATCAATAACCGCTTTGAGCGGGAGGAGTATACTTTCCATGTGGATCATCCCCCATTTTCTGATGCGTTTTTGGAGGAGCTGAAGCAAATCTCAGACGAATGGCTCGGCTCGAAAAAAGAGAAGGGATTCTCGCTCGGATTTTTTGATCCTTCCTATTTACAGAAAGCGCCGATCGCCTATATGAAAAATGCAGAAGGAGAGATCGTTGCATTCGCAAATGTCATGCCGATGTACCAGGAAGGAGAGATATCGGTCGATCTGATGCGCTATCGCGGCGACGCTCCAAATGGCATTATGGACGCATTGTTTATCCGTATGTTTTTATGGGCAAAGGAAGAGGGCTGCACGTCATTTAATATGGGGATGGCACCCTTGGCCAATGTCGGCACTGCCTTTACATCCTTCTGGTCCGAAAGGTTTGCCGCTGTCATTTTTAATAATGTCAGATACATGTACAGCTTCAGCGGCCTAAGAGCCTTTAAAGAAAAATACAAACCGGAGTGGCGAGGGAAATACTTGGCGTATCGGAAAAACAGATCTCTTTCTGTCACCATGTTCCTCGTTACACGTCTAATTGGCAAAAGCAAAAAAGACTCCGTCTAATAAGACGGAGTCTTTTTTTATTTCGTTTTTAAGAAGTAGGTTTCAATATCATCAAGCAGATAGTTTGCGGCTTTAATTCCGCCTGCGGTTGTCCACACGACGTCATCGACTTCATGTGCATTACCTGACTTCACGGCCTTCAGGTTTTTCCATAGTGAACTGCTTGTCCACTGATTGGCCCATTTTTCATTTTCCTTTGCATTATCGGCTTTATAAGTGAAATAAAACAGCACATCAGCATCCATATCAGGAATGGATTCTTTACTGTCGGTTGAGAATGTAAATTGGTCCTTTTGTTTCTTAAACAGCTCCACTTGTTTTTCAGGGCGTTTGAAGCCAAGCTGGTCTAAAATAATTCCTGAGAATGAATCAGTATAATAGATTCTTGACTCACCGGATAAAAAGCGTACGACAGAAACGGTTTTGTTTGTCTGGTCGCCCAGCTTGTTTTTTAAATCAGAAACGCGTTTATCAAAATCGGCAATGACTTCCTTGCCTTTGTCCGCCTTATTCACCGCGTTGGCGTATAGAGTCAGGTTATCCTTCCAGTTCCCAGCCAAAGATTCAGCAAAAACGGTCGGCGCAATCGCATTTAACTGATCATAAATTTTTTCTTGGCGCACTTTGTTTCCAATAATCAAATCAGGCTTTAATTCTGCGATGGCTTCCACATTGGGTTCCGTTTCAAGACCGACGTTTTTAACGCCTTTCATGTCATCTTTCAGATAGTCATACCACGGGTCGCCCTTCCATGACTTTACGGCTCCGACCGGCTTAATGCCAAGCGCTAAGAGCGCCTCTGTTCCTTCATTAGTTAAAACAACAATCCGTTTTGGATTGGCGGGAATGTTGTCTGATGTCCCCATTGCATGTTTGACCGTTCTTGTTTTGCTGCTTGACCCCTCGCTGTTACTTGAACTTTCTGAACTATTACAGGCAGAAAGTACTATAACGGCCATTAAAAATACGAATAGCATGCTGATATGCTTTTTCATCTTTTTCCTCCCAATATTGAAATTCATTATCATTTAGATCATAATAAGCAGTGTTAAGAGTGTCAATCCCTAATTGAGGATTATTCTCAAAAACAAACATTACATAGTAAATAACTAGGAGAATTAGATCATGATCTGCAAAAAGGCATCTTCAAAATGGATTGTGTTAGTATGTCTGATTTTCATTTTACTGGCGGCTGTCTGCGCAAGCGTCGTGTACGGCTATACAGGTACGTCATGGAGACAGGTCTATCAGGCGTTTACTTCCTTCAACGGAACAAATGAGCATGTCATCATCAAGGATGTCAGGCTTCCGCGCGCTTTGGTTGCCACAGTTGTCGGCGCCTCGCTTGCAGCCGCGGGCGCTCTCATGCAGGCGCTCACAAAAAATCCGCTTGCGTCACCGGGGATTTTCGGGATTAACGCCGGTGCAGGTTTTTTTATTGTTGCCGGATCGTTTTTTCTGCATATTCAGTCACCTCAGGCATTAGTATGGAGCTCGTTTCTGGGGGCAGCATTTACCGCCGCGATCGTCTATGCAGCAGGCTCGCTTGGGAGGGAAGGGCTGACGCCAATCAAACTGACGCTGGCGGGAGCTGCCATGGCGGCTATGTTTTCTTCTCTGACACAGGGCTTGCTTTCTGTTAATGAACTCGAGCTTGCCCAGGTGCTTTTTTGGCTGACCGGCTCTGTGCAGGGCAGGAGTCTGGATCTGCTGATGACGATGCTCCCGTATGCAGCGGCAGCGCTTGTGATCTGCTTCTTTCTCGGTCAAAAAATTAATCTCCTCGTCATGGGAGAAGATGTGGCAAAAGGACTCGGCCAAAAAACAGGCCTGTTGAAATTTGTGATGGCGCTTTGTGTTGTCATGCTTGCAGGGTCCGCTGTCGCCATTGCCGGGCCGATTTCTTTTATCGGCATCATTATTCCGCATTTTGCCCGCTTTGTCGTTGGTAATGATTATCGCTGGGTTCTGCCGTTTTCCGCTGTTTTGGGTGCCATTTTGCTTGTTTGCGCGGATATCGGTGCGCGATATATCATTATGCCTCAGGAAGTTCCTGTCGGGGTCATGACCGCCATCATCGGAATGCCTGTGTTTGTGTACATCGCAAGAAGGGGGGCGAAGCTATGAAACTTCGTTTTGGCGTTACTGCGGCTGAAAAGAAAGCATGGATCGTCTTTTTGGTTTTACTGGGGTTAACAGCTGCTGTACTCATCATAAGCGCTGGTCTCGGACAAAGGTTTATTCCTCCCTGGGATGTAGCAAAAACATTCTTTGGTGCAGGTTCCAAGCTGGATGAACTGATGATCATGTCGTTCCGCATGCCAAGAATTTTGACGGCTTTATGCGCCGGTGTCTGCTTGGCAGCGGCAGGCGCGATATTGCAGGGGCTCGTCAGAAACCCTCTCGCATCTCCGGATATTATCGGAATAACAGGAGGAGCGGCGGTAGCGGTCGTGCTTTTAATGATGTTCTTCTCAGACCGCAGCAGTTCACTTACGATCAGTCTGTCATGGCTTCCGGCAGCCGCATTTATCGGCGCATCGGCTGTCGGACTCATCGTCTATTTACTGGCATACAAAAATGGCGCCTCCACATTTCGGCTGGTGCTTATCGGAATCGGATTTTCAATGTCGGCGCAGGCGATGACTACCCTGTTGATGATCAAAGGTCCGATTTACCGGGCATCACAAGCCAATGTGTATATCACTGGGTCAGTTTATGGGTCAAACTGGCAGCATGTAAAAATAGCTATTATCTTATCTGTCATTCTCTTATTCATTTGTTTTGTCGCGCTAAAAAATATGAATATACAGGTGCTGGGTGAAGATATTGCGGCGGGTGCAGGAAGCGCTGTGCAGCGAAATCGTTTTTTCTTGCTCCTTTTGAGTACGGCTCTTACGGGTTGTGCAGTTTCAGTTGCCGGCACAATCGGTTTTGTCGGGCTGATGGCGCCCCATATTGCAAGACGGCTTGTCGGCTCATCTTATGGCGCGCTGCTCCCAACGTCGGCACTTATTGGAGCTCTGCTCGTTTTAACAGCTGATATCGTCGGCAGAACCTTATTTGCTCCGGTGGAAGTGCCGGCCGGCGTCTTTACAGCGGCTATCGGCGCACCTTATTTTATTTATTTGCTCTATAAAACAAGAAATTCTTGATCGTTACACCCATTTTCTTAAAAAAGGAAATGGGTTTTTTTGATAATGACTGAAGATTCGTAATTATTTTTGCTATACTGACAGAGACATTGATAAAGAAAGGGCGGCAGATGAATGAAAGAAGCAGAGGTATTAAAATATGAAGCATTTACAAGCAGTCCCGGCAAAGGAAACCCTGCAGGCGTCGTTTTGCAGGGAGACGATTATACGGAAGACGAGATGCAGATCATAGCTGAACGTGCCGGGTATTCAGAAACCTCCTTTATCCGAAAAAGCGAGTCGGCCGATCTTGAACTCCGTTACTTTACCCCTGGACACGAAATGAATTTGTGCGGTCATGCGACAGTTGCTTCTCTTTACGCATTATGTGAGAAAGGAATGCTGGAGAGCGGTAAAACGTACAGCATCCAAACGAAAGCGGGTATCCTGCCTGTGAAGATTTCTGAAAAAGATGGCCGCATTCATATCACGCTTGAACAGGCCTCTCCGCAATTCAAACCATTTACAGGCGAGCGGGGAAAACTTGCGAACGCACTGGGTATCACCGAAGAGGATTTTCATGAAGACCTTCCGATTGTGTTTGGCAGCACTGGGATATGGACAGCCATCGTTCCGCTTAAATCATTGGAGGCTTCCAAAAAAATGGTGCCAGATAACAAACAATTTCCGGAAGTGTTAGTTGATCTGCCAAAAGCTTCAGTCCATCCGTTTACCTTTGAAACCGTCCATCCCGACAGCGACCTGCACGGGCGGCACTTTTCATCCCCGTATTCGGGAACGATTGAAGACCCCGTGACCGGCACAGCATCCGGCGTGATGGGGGCTTATATGAAACATTATGGCAATGCCAAGCAGCATAAATTTATCATTGAACAAGGGCAGGAAATTGGAAAAGACGGAAAAGTGGAGATCGAAATGAACGAAGCCGGCGGCCATGTGAAAGTGAACATGACAGGAACAGCCGTTTACTCAGAAACCCGTATTCTTAAAATCTAATACGGATGATGGTTTACAAAAAGATGCACTTTCCGTTATTATTATGAAATGATAATCATTTTCAATTGCATAGGAAGGTGAGACGGTATGCCTCAAACCGAACAAATACATCAGCATTCAGTACTGCGGGACATCATACGCAGCAGAAGATCGATTCGAAAGTTTAAACAAGAGCCAGTACCTTCAGCAGTCATTCTTGACATGCTTGAAACGGCAAAATATGCGCCAAATCACAGAGTGACAGAGCCATGGAGATTTATTTACGTTTCCAGTGAGACAGGTAAAGCGAACCTCATCAATACATTTGCAGCGTTCTCTAAGAAATCCAAGCCGGATATGACAGAGGAAAAGCTTCAAAATTTCAAAAACACACTTGGGCGCGTTCCGGGATTTCTCCTCGTCGTGTTTCAGGAAGATGAAAACGAAAGAGCGCGGGACGACGATTTTGCGGCAACAAGCTCGTTGATTCAAAACCTTCAGCTTCTTGCTTGGGAAAAAGGAATCGGCATGGTTTGGAAAAGTGGAAAAATCCTTTATGACAAAGAAGTCCATCAGGCCTTTGGTTTGCAGGATAATGAGCGTTTCGCCGCCATCATACAAACAGGTTATCCTGACGAGGCGCCGGAAGTGAAAAAACGCACACCGATCCGCGACCGGTTCACTGAAATGTAAAAAAACCCTTGTCTCAAACGGAGACAAGGGGTTTTTCATTAACGAGATTTCTTTTTCGCTCTGTTGTCGGCTGCTTTCGCACGCTCTTGCGCTTCGCGGTCATCTGCATCAGCAAGCTCGGTTGAATATTCTTCGTAAACGCCGTCAGTTTCCCTTTTTAATGCATCGGGAACTTGTGGAAGCTTTTGTTTGTTTTTATCACGGTTTTTGTGGATATGATTTCTGCCCATATCAAATTCCCCCTAAAAGTGATATCAAACAAATATAGTATTTGGTTTTAAGGGGCTATGTATTCCTACTTCCGCTTAGCAGCTTTTTCCGCTTTTTTAAATTCGCCTGAATAAAGAACTTCCTGCATTTTTTTCAGGTTGGCGCCTTGCTGATGCTTCTCCCTCTTTTTTTCCATAAAAAGGACCTCCTTCAACCATTTTATTCTTAAGGTTGACCCTTCCTGCTGTTTTTATACAGTCTTTCGGTCTGCTATCAGCTGTGAGAGTGCAAATTCAAGATCCGAATATGTAAAACGAAATCCAGAGGTTATCGCTTTTTTCGGAAGAGCGCGCTGTCCTTTCACAATCAAAAGACTCATTTCACCCAATGCTTTTGATAAAAAGAATTCCGGGACGGGGAGCCAGTGCGGGCGGTGCTTCACCCGTGCAATCGTTTTTCCGAATTGCTTCATGTCCACAGGATTGGGCGCGGTGACATTCATTGGGCCTGAGATGCCGGCGTTTTCCACCGCATATCGGATCATCTGGGCCGCATCCTCGACATGAATCCATGACAGCCACTGCCTTCCCGTTCCGATCGTTCCGCCGGCCAGAAACTTATAGGGGAGAACCATAAGCGGGAGAGCGCCTTTTTCTCCAAGCATCACGCCAAATCTCGCATAAACCGTTCGGATGCCCATCGCCTCAATATGCTGTCCTTCCTTTTCCCACAGGTGTGCAGTATGGCTGAGAAAATCCTCATCTGACGTTGCAGAATCCTCTGTAAAGGTTTTCTCAAGGCTTGTGCCGTAAATACCCACGGCACTGGCTTGGATCAATGTGTTCGGCTTCTCCTTCTGTTTCTGAATAAGCCGCTGCACTTCACGCGTCGCATTGATACGGCTGGAGAGAATGTGCTGCTTTGTTTTATTTGTCCAGCGGCCAAAAATCGATTTTCCCGCAAGGTTTATCCAGACATCAATATGAGGAAGTTCCTGCTCCGGGGCGGCTCCTTCCGTCAGCCATTGGACATATGTCATATTTTTTTGTTCAGTTTCCCGTGCGTTTCTTGATAAAATATAAACATGGTGTCCCTGGCGCGTAAGAACGCCTGTCAGATGCTGGCCGAGAAAACCGGTTCCGCCCGTCATTGCGATATTCATGAACATCTCTCCTCATCGTTCTAATAAATATACTTTACCTCATTGTAATAAAAGAAAACGCGTTTCAGGCCTGAGAAGGGAGATTAAGATGCCGTTTATTACAAAAATATCAACGCAAAAAAAGAATACGGAACGCTTCAATATTTTTCTGGATGATAAATACGCCTTCAGCGTGGACGCGGATGTGCTCGTGAAATTTGAGCTCAAGAAGGGAAAAGAACTCGATGATCTTGACATCATTGAGATTCAATACGGCGATGAAGTGAAGAAAGGCTTCAACCGTGCGCTTGACTTTTTATCCTATCGAATGCGGTCGACGAAAGAGGTCGAGGACCACTTAAAGAAAAAAGAAACCTCGCCCCCCGTCATTGCGGAAGTCATCCATAGGCTTAACGATTACAAGTACTTAAACGACCAGGAATTTGCCGCAGCCTATGTTAGCACTCACAAAAAAACAAACGGAAAAGGCCCTGATGTTTTGTTCAGAGAGCTAAGAGCGAAGGGAATTGATGACGATACAATTAAGGAGGCGCTAAGTTCCTTTTCCTTTGAAGATCAGACAAGAGAAGCGGTCAAACATGTTGAAAAGCTTCTCAAAAAAGATAAAAAGCTTTCGACGAAAGAACTCAAACAGCGCGCCCAGCTGCAGCTTCAGCGCAAGGGCTTCTCATTTGATGTTATCAGCGCGGCGATGGATCAGATTGAATATGAAAATGATGAAGACACAGAGAAAGAAGCGCTGCGCCTTCACGCGGAAAAAGCGTTTAGAAAATACCGCTATGACGGCTCATATGAAAGCGCCATGAAGGTCAAACAATTTTTATTCCGCAAAGGATTCTCACTCGATTTAATCGAGCAATTACTGCAGGAAGAGGAGTACTGAAATGGAGAAACGATACAGTCAAATGACACCGCACGAACTCAATACCGAAATCGCATTACTTTCTGAAAAAGCAAGAAAAGCCGAACAGCATGGAATCATAAACGAACTGGCAGTGCTCGAACGGAAAATTACGATGGCAAAAGCATATTTGCTGAACCCGGAAGATTACTCACCGGGAGAAACATATCGTGTGGAAAACACTGAGGACGAGTTTACCATCAGTTATTTAAATGGCGTTTTCGCATGGGGATACAGGACCTCTTCCCCTCAGCAAGAGGAAGCGCTGCCAATCTCAGTATTGCAAGAAAAAGAATAAAGCGTAACAGGGAGGCTGATGATCAGCCTCTTTTTGTTTGCAGCACATTTACACGAATTCTTAAAGAAAAAATCATTGAATTCACTTCAAAAATCTTTTAAGATGAAACTCGTTGTTTTTAAAAATCAAAGGAGGCGATGACGTTGAGTATCAAAAACCCATCTGTAAAATTTATTATATTTGTTCTTATGATTTGTACATTTTCAATCGGCTATACAGAATACGCGGTGATGGGTATTTTGACGTCGATTGCCAATGACTTTCATATACAGGTTTCATCCGCAGGGCTTCTTGTCACGGCTTATGCGGCAAGCGTTTGTTTGACAGGGCCGCTCGTCACCATCATTTCCGTCAAGCTTCCGAGAAAGCCTGTGCTTCTTGGGCTGATGGCGATATTTACCCTTTCAAACCTGATGAGCGCACTGGCGCCGAATTTTGCTGTATTGGCCATTTCGAGAATTTTATCTGCGTCCATACACGGCGCTTTCTTCGCGATTGCCATGGTATTCGCAAGTGAAATGGTTCCGCCGGAAAAGCGTGCTGCAGCTGCTGCTTCAATGAACGGCGGACTGACAGTGGCTCTAATGCTTGGTGTTCCATTCGGCTCTTATCTCGGAGATGTCCTGAATTGGAGAGCGGTGTTTTCCATCATTACGGCACTTGGTGTCATCGGATTTTTAGGCCTTATGGCTGCCGTGCCGAACAGAAAACCAAAAGTGATCCCAATGCTTATGAATGAGTGGGGGGTTTTTAAACACAAACAAGTGCTGTTTTCCTTCGCGATTACCATTTTAGGCTATTCCGGTGTCTTTATCGCCTACACCTTTATCGAACCCATTTTAAGGCATTCAGCCGGATTCAGCACGGTTGGCATTACAGGTGCTCTCTTTGCGTATGGATTGGGAGGCGTTGCCGGGAATTTCTTTGCTGGAAAGGTACCGCTGCCTTTGCTGACTCGGACGATGATCGGCGTAATGATCGGTTTAATCGGTGTTCTGGCTGTATTTCCTTACATCGCCATTTACCCGGCTGCAGCCATTGTGGCAACGTTCCTATTCGGGGCATGCGCATTCGGCACGCCGCCTCTTCTGCAAACAAAGGTCATTTCCTCATCTGAGGGCGGCACAACCATTGCCGCAGCTGTCAGCGTATCAGCATTTAACCTTGCCAATGCCCTTGGTGCATGGATCGGCGGAATGATTTTAAACGGAACAGGCTCTTATTCCTGGCTGTTTGCAGGCGGTGCGCTTATGACCGCATGCGGACTTGTGCTTTCTACCTTCGCACACTTATCAGAAAAGAAGAGCGTCTACGAATATCAAGTCAATAAAGGGTAAAAACAGCTGCAGTGTATGCAGCTGTTCTTCTTTACCGTTTGCCTGAGGCTCTCATTCTTTCTTGAGGATGCTGATTGATAGATCCGTCAGCACGCTTAGAAGCATAGTCGTCCTTTGCTCTCGGTTCACCCTGAAATTTGTTTTCGTTTTCGTAAGGAAATCCTTTTTCTTTATTTCGGACCATGTCATATCCCCCTAGGTTCGAGATCAAAAAGTTGCGTCTTTCCAGATGAAGACGTAAGGTTAGTATATGGAGAACACCACGTAATAAAGCGTTATTTTTTTCCTGAAGAAAGGAGACTGCACACATGAATATGTACATTGAGAAACTGACTAATCTGCTTCTGGAAAAGAACGAGATGATCAGCTATATACAGGCAAAAACGTGGGTGGAATTGTTATGGAGCGATTTCGAAGCAACCTATGCAAAAGCCGGACACGCCTATCAAGGTGAAAAAATGACTGAAAAAATCGTCACACAATGGATTGAAAACTATGGCGGCCAGCTCCACCTTTTTCAAAGCTCCCGTAACGACGTGAATGATTACTTAAATCAAAGCAGAGGCCTTTTGCATTAAAAACCTGCCGTTAACGACCGGCAGGTTTTTTCATTTTCTTAAAATTACCTTAACAGGAAGAAATCATAAACAAAACATGTTTCACCAGCCTGTCAATCAGGGAATACCACTTATATCTTGTCAAAATGCGAGGAGGAGCTTTATATGAAAAAGAAACAAGTAATGCTCGCTTTAACAGCTGCCGCAGGACTGGGTTTGACAGCACTTCATTCCGCTCCCGCAGCAAAAGCTGCGCCCCTTCACGACATATCTGTCAGCATGCCATCATCCGATTCTTACATCATAAAAACAGGAAAGCTGAATGTCCGGACTGAGCCAAATCATAAAGGTGACATTCTCGGCACTGTATCATCAGAACAAAAAGTAAAAGTCGATGGATTTGTAAATGCCGATTGGGCTCAAATTCATTTCAAAGGAAAAAAAGCGTATATTTCAACCCACTTTTTAATGAAAACCGCAAGCCAAGCGAAAACAATGAAACAGACAGCCTTCTATGCACCGACGCCCGAAAATGGAAAAGCTAAACAGCTCTCATCTGGAACAGAGGTGACAATACTTGGGTGGGGATTCAGTGAAAACGGCGGATTTGACTTCACTTGGGCGTTCGTGGATTATGGCGGAGTTAAAGGCTATATTCACACAAAGGATTTACAAATGCGATAAAAAGGCAGGCCGAGGCTTGTCTTTTTGCCTATGCATGAAACATTTCTTCTTTCTGCACGTAACAATGAGAAAGGAGATGATGATATGACGGGTTTAGTCGGCGGAGGGCTTATGATCATTGCGGGCATACTGATCAAACTGTTTCCTCCCAAATCGATCAACAGTGTGTATGGATACAGAACGAGACGCTCAATGTCAGATCAAAGATTATGGAATGAAGCGAACCGTTACAGTGCATCATTAATGATCCTGTCAGGCTTGGTGATTGCGGGAATGGGTTTGCTGCTGGGATCAAACTTGATTATTCTTCAGCTTATCCTGCTGATTGCCGCCTGTGTCATAACATTTATGCTAACGGAGAAAAGGCTGAAAATCATGACGCACAGTCAAGGAGGAGATAGAAGTGGACGGAGTTAAATGCCAGTTTGTCAATACGAACGGAATCACGCTCCACGTTGCAGCCGCAGGACCGGAAGACGGCCCGTTAATTGTCCTGCTCCACGGATTTCCTGAGTTTTGGTACGGCTGGAAAAATCAAATCAAACCGCTTGTTGATGCGGGTTACCGGGTCATTGCTCCTGATCAGCGGGGCTACAATCTCAGTGACAAACCGGAAGGAATTGATTCATATCGGATTGATACATTAAGAGATGATATCATCGGGCTTATTACGCAATTCACTGATGAAAAAGCAATTGTCATCGGTCATGACTGGGGAGGGGCTGTCGCATGGCATTTGGCTTCCACACGCCCGGAATATCTTGAAAAACTGATCGCGATCAATATCCCGCACCCGCACGTCATGAAAACCGTAACGCCGCTTTATCCGCCGCAATGGCTGAAAAGCTCGTATATCGCATACTTCCAGCTGCCCGATATACCGGAGGCATCACTAAGGGAAAATGATTATGAAACATTAGACAAAGCGATTGGATTATCCGACCGTCCCGCGCTTTTTACATCCGAGGATGTCAGCAGGTACAAAGAAGCGTGGAAACAGCCGGGCGCGCTGACAGCTATGCTGAACTGGTACAGAGCCCTCAGAAAAGGAAGCTTGGCAGAGAAACCCTCTTACGAAACAGTACCTTACCGAATGATCTGGGGAATGGAAGACCGCTTTTTGAGCAGAAAGCTTGCGAAAGAGACGGAAAGGCATTGCCCGAATGGACATCTCATCTTTGTTGATGAAGCTTCCCATTGGATTAACCACGAAAAGCCAGCCATCGTCAATCAGCTGATTTTGGAATATCTTAAGAACCAATAAGCTAAAATTTCTCTCCATCCGTCTGTCATAATGGCAGACTTTTTCTGTGCGTTTTTTTCATAGTCTGTTTTAAACATGACAAAATAACATTAAAAATCATGAATGTCACCATAAAATTGTAACAAAAAACAGGTTTAAACGACTTTAAAAAAAGGAATAGCCTTACTGAAGATTTGTGTAAAACTCCCCTAAGGCAATACTTAAAAAGAATAATAAAAAGAAGGTGCCTTAATGAAGCAAGGATTAATCTCGATTATTATCCCGTCTTACAATGAAGGGTATAATGTCAAACTCATTCATGAATCTTTAAAAAAGGAATTTAAAAACATTCATTATGACTATGAAATATTCTTCATAAACGACGGAAGTGTTGATGACACGCTTCAGCAGATCAAAGACTTGGCAGCGACGTGCAGCCGGGTGAAGTATATATCTTTTTCTCGGAATTTTGGAAAAGAAGCCGCGATTTTGGCGGGCTTTGAGCATGTTCAGGGCGAGGCGGTTATTGTAATGGATGCCGATCTGCAGCATCCGACATATTTGCTGAAGGAATTTATCAAAGGCTACGAAGAAGGGTATGACCAAGTCATTGCCCAAAGGAACAGAAAAGGGGACAGCTTTGTCCGCTCACTCTTATCATCTATGTACTACAAGTTCATTAATAAAGCGGTGGAAGTCGATTTGCGTGACGGTGTCGGTGACTTCAGATTGTTAAGCCGCCAAGCTGTGAATGCACTTTTGAAGCTGAGCGAAGGAAATCGCTTCTCAAAAGGTCTTTTTTGCTGGATTGGCTTTGATCAGAAAATTGTATTTTATGAAAATGTCGAACGAAAAAACGGCACCTCCAAATGGTCGTTCAGCAGTCTGTTTAATTACGGCATGGACGGCGTCGTTTCATTTAATCATAAGCCGCTGAGATTATGTTTTTATACAGGCATTTTCATCCTGCTGCTTTCCATCATTTATATCATTGCCACATTCGTTAAAATTCTGACTAACGGTATTTCTGTGCCTGGGTATTTCACCATTATCTCAGCAGTGTTATTTCTCGGCGGAGTACAGCTGTTAAGCCTTGGAATTATAGGTGAATATATCGGCCGAATCTATTATGAAACAAAAAAACGCCCGCATTATTTGATCAAAGAAGCGAATATCCCGAACAAAGACCTGCCTGAAACGAACGAATTAAAAAGCATGCGGCGTCTGACAAAAATGCACTGAAAATACCAAACGCCATTGGCAGTGCTTTTTTTGCGTGTCTATTATCTTAAAAGCAAGACTGGAGAATTTATATGAAAAGAAAACATATCATGATCTATGCGGCCAGTTTGCTGGTGTCCGTTCTGGCACACGCTTTTTTTGTGAAAGAATGGGCGGAAGGCAGGTATATGACAGGTCCGGGTGACGGGCTTGCGCAAATGATCGTATTTAAAAAATTATTATTTGACCAATATACACACGGGAATTTTTTCTACAATTATTCATTCGGACTTGGCGGCGGCACATTCAGTCAGCTCGGCTATTATTTTTCTGCGTCTTTTCTTTTTCTTGCTGTGTCCGCCGCTGTTTGGCTGCTTCAAGCCGTCCAGCTGATCGGAGAAGCGGATACGCTTTTTTGGGCAGAGTCAGCTGTTTTTATCAGTATTTTCAAATTGAGCTTGATCATCTTTACGTCCGCTTCTGTTTTTCATTATCTTCTCAAGCACAGGGCGGCATCGTTCACGGGAGCTGTGTTATACGGCGTCTCGATTATTTATTTCCGTCACGAAGCGTATTGGGAATTTTTCACCGATACAATGGTTTGGCTTCCGCTGCTTGTGCTTGGCGCAGAAAAAATTATTAGAGAGCGGCGTCCGGCGTGGTTTATCGTTGCGTGTTCGCTGACGTTAATCAATAATTTTTACTTTGCATACATAAACCTTATATTCATCGGAATCTATGTGCTGTTCAGATGGCTGATCCGATTGGAACCACATGAAGAGAAAAGATGGATTCAAATCAGATTATTTCTGGTTTCAGGCTTCATTTCTTTTGGCATCAGTGCGGCGGCGTTTGTGCCCGTAGTATACGGTTTTTTAAACAACCTGCGCCCTCCATACAGCCAGAAAATAGAGTGGCTCAATTTCGATGATAATATCTTATTTTCGAGCCGGATCATCATTGTGCCGGCCGCTTTTCTGCTGTTTTTGTTTATTATTTCTTTTTACAAAAACCGTGTGTTTCGTCTCTTTGCCGGATTGAGCCTGCTGTTTATTCTTTTTCATTTCAGTCCGTATGCGGCAAGCGTCTTTAACGGTTTTTCCGCCCCGCAAAACCGGTTTGAATATGTTCTGGCCTTTGCCATTGCGGGAGCAGCTGCGGCTGGTTTGTCACAGCTGTCTGATTTGAAACGGAAAGAACTGCTCCCGGCCGCAGCTGTCGTCCTGCTTCTTTACTTGTATCATATCCAAAGGTATAAGCTCGATATATGGAAGCCTGCGAATGAAAGTATTCTATTGCTCTTACTCATGACAATCGCAGCCTTGTTTGCTGCAGCTTTTGCGAAAAAACGGGCAAACATGGCTGTGTACGGCATAATCATTCTTTCTTCGCTGTTTGTCGCCAACTCCTATCAAAAATACGCGCTCTCAGAAAGCGGCGATTTGGACAGTGTGACAAAAGAATATCTTACAAGTGAGGAATACAGAGGGCGGGAATCATCTGAGCTCATCAGACGTTTACAGAAGGAAGACGATGATCCGCTCATGAGAATCGACTGGATGAACGGGGTCCGCAATAATACGCCAATCATTTACGGGTTTAATGGCTTCAGCGCGTATTCCAGCATTTTAAACAAAGATCTGCTGGCCTTCTATTGGAATGATTTAAGCATCGATATGGGCAGGGAAAGCGTCAGCCGTTACGCGTCATTGGGAGACAGGGCGAATTTATACAGCCTGCTTTACGGCAAATATTATATGACCGAAAAAACAAACGAAGCCAGCGTCCCGTACGGCTTCAAAAAGCATTTAGAAACAGAGCATTATGCAGTTTATGAGAATCAGTACATGCTTCCATACGTCAAAACAGCGGATGCCATATACAGCGAAAGTGAGCTGGACCGATTGCCCGCTCTTGCGAAAGAACAGGCGATGCTGAAAGGAATCATATTAAAAGATCCATCAGGAAAAACGGAGCAGACACCAAAACCGTCCAATTTGATCACCAAGTCGGACATCACCGCAAAACAAGCCCAGTATCAAAAGGGGCTGCTAACCGTAACTGGAGAAAACGGAGGAGAACTGATCATCACCCCGAAACAGCCATCATCTGCTCCGGGAGACTACTATGTCAGCTTTTATTTGAAAAGCAAAGCAAAAGACAAAGGATTTACGTTAAAGGTAAATGATTATGTCACAACAAGGAAATCGAACAAATCGATATATAAAACCGGAGTAAATAATATAACGGTAAGAGTGCCTAAATCACGCCATATCTCAATCAATCTTCCGAAAGGAACCTATGAGCTGAGAAACATAGCGCTCTATGAAGAAAATTACCAAACGCTGAAAAACGCTGTAATGCAAAATAAAACAGAGAAAGCAGACAAACTGAATTGGAACAAAAATCGACTGACCTTTGCATATCATCTGTCAAAAGACCAGTACATCATGCTTCCGATCCCATATGAAAAAGGCTGGGAGCTGAAGATCAACGGAAAAACACAGAAGATCGAAAAAGCGGATTATGCTTTTATAGGCTTCAAGGCGCAAAAGGGAGACAATCACATTGAGCTGACTTACTATCCGCCATACTTCAAAATATCAGCGATCATATCTCTCGTCAGTCTGCTGCTTGCTGTTTTCTATATAAGACGTAAAAAGCCCGGCTCTATATAGAGCCGAGCTTTAATTTTTTCTGAAGTTTTTCTTCGCTGAATATCCATCCCGTATAGGACGAACGAATTGTGAGATCATGGCCGATATGAACAATTGCGACAAACGGATAATGGCCTTTGCTCCGATAACGCAGGTCGATAAATCTCACCTCATAATGATCTTTAAACGTATCCACTTCCCACCGGTAAACCGGAGAAAAGGACAGAAACGCCGCGATGTTATCATCCTGCTTTGCCGCATGCATTACATCGGTTTCAGGAACAGGCACCCGATTAAATGTATCCAGAATCACGACATGTCCTTCCATGCTTCTTCCTACATAGAAAGCATGTGCTGTCGTCACTGCGATTCGCCATTGCCTGAATTTCATCGTTGGAGAAATAATAATGCTTTCGATCTCATCATGAATCATCTCATGAAGCTTCCGTTTAATTCTCAGCTGCATGATCAGGCGCACCAAGTAATAGCCTGCCAATATGATATATAAGCTGAGAAACGTGATGCCGGGACTCCCGCCTGCATACCAAATCGCGATAGCTGCTAGATGGCTGATAAAAATAAACGGATCAAACGTATTAATCAGCCCTAGCGCAACCCATTTTTTCGAAAACGGACGAATGGCTTGTGTTCCATAGGCGTTGAATATATCAACAAAGACATGCAGAACGACTGCCAGCAGTGTCCACAGCCACAGGTGCAGAAAATCGGCCTGAGGATAAAATAAATACAGAATCGCCGGGATGATGACAGACCAAAACAAAACGGCGGGAATTGAATGGGTAAATCCTCTGTGATTCCTTATATAAACAGCATTGTTTTTAAGCTTTAACACAGTATCAATATCCGGAGCCTGAGAGCCCGCAAGCGTTGCGATCATAACAGCGTGAGCCATTGCCGGATCTGATCCGACAACAGGATCAAGCGTCGCAATACCGCCCAGTGCGATGCCCATAACGACATGTGTGCCCGTATCCATAGGTGACCTCCTTGCAGGATGATCCTGCACATTCACTTTGTAAGAAATTCCCCATTTTCATATACCCAATTTTTAAACTGATTCAATCGTTCTCATATGTTTCCGCTTTTTCTTTATTACTATTTAATGTAACATATTATCGTACTGTGCCCTTAGTGTACAACAAAAAACAGTCTAAAGAAAAGCGGGGCGCGAAAGACTGGGGAGAAACACATATGAACGTACTTGAAGACAAATTAAAACAAAAAGACATACAGCAATTTCGCGATGATTTAATCTCATGGTTTGAACGAGAGCAGCGCGTTCTGCCGTGGAGAGAGGACCAAGATCCTTATAAGGTATGGGTATCTGAAGTGATGCTGCAGCAAACGAGAGTAGAGACAGTGATTCCTTACTTTCTGCGGTTTGTGGAACAATTCCCGACAGTGGAAGCGCTCGCTGATGCTGATGAAGAAAAGGTGCTGAAAGCATGGGAAGGGCTCGGCTATTATTCGCGAGTCAGAAACCTGCAAAGCGCGGTAAAAGAAGTGAAACAGGAATACGGCGGCATTGTCCCTCCAGACGAGAAAGATTTTGGCGGGTTAAAAGGCGTCGGCCCTTATACAAAGGGAGCGGTGCTCAGCATTGCCTACAATAAACCCATTCCCGCGGTTGATGGAAATGTGATGCGTGTCATGTCCAGAATTCTTTCTATTTGGGATGATATTGCCAAACCAAAAACAAGAACGATCTTTGAAGACGCCATACGAGCTTTTATTTCCAAAGAAAAACCATCTGAATTTAATCAGGGCTTGATGGAGCTTGGAGCCTTGATCTGTACGCCAAAATCACCCTCATGCCTGCTATGCCCGGTTCAGCAGCATTGCTCAGCATTTGAAGAAGGCACTGAACGGGAGCTTCCGGTAAAAAGCAAAAAGAAAAAGCCCGGGATCAAAACCATGGCCGCGATCGTACTGACTGATGAAGACGGACAAGTGTATATCCACAAACGGCCGTCTAAAGGTTTGCTCGCCAACCTGTGGGAATTCCCTAATCTTGAAACACAAAAAGGGATCAAAACTGAGCGTGAACAGCTCATTGCTTTCTTAGAAAACGAATATGGCATACAAGCTGATATCAGTGATCTGCAAGGTGTAGTCGAGCATGTTTTCACCCACCTGGTATGGAATATTTCAGTGTTTTTCGGTAAAGTAAAACAAGTGTCGGATACCAGCGAGCTGAAAAAAGTAACGAAAGAAGAGCTCGAACAATTTGCGTTCCCGGTGTCACATCAAAAAATCTGGAAGATGGCAGTAGAAGCAGCCGCCATCTCGGCTGCTCCGTAAACCATTCTTAATCGTAAGAGACGCGCGTGCCGTGGCTGTAGTCCGCTTCATTGCGCTTCATTCCGCCGCGCGCTTCAATTTCTTGCGTTAATTCCCGGTATTTTGATTGGCCTTCTTCGTTCAAATAAGGCATAATTTGCTGAAAGGCATGATGGAAATAAGCGAGTTCACTGTTCTTCCAATCTTTTTTGGAAACCATGTTCAATTCGCTCATATCACGTCCGACATACATAACAGAAGACCCCCTTTAAAGTTCTTGCCATTATTGTTTGTGGAAATAAAAGAACTATACGCTACAAGGAGATGAGGAAAAATGGAACAAAATAAATGTGCACTCGTAACAGGAAGCAGCCGCGGTGTCGGAAAAGCGGCCGCGATCAGACTTGCTGAGAACGGCTATAACATCGTCATTAACTATGCACGCAGCAAAAAAGCAGCATTAGAAACAGCGGAAGAAATCGAAAAGCTTGGCGTTAAAGTGCTTGTCGTAAAAGCAAACGTAGGACAGCCTGCAAAAATCAAAGAAATGTTTCAGCAAATTGATGAAACGTTCGGCAGACTTGATGTTTTTGTCAATAATGCCGCTTCAGGAGTACTAAGACCTGTCATGGAATTAGAAGAAACACACTGGGACTGGACGATGAACATTAATGCGAAAGCATTGCTTTTCTGCGCTCAGGAAGCTGCCAAGCTAATGGAGAAGAACGGAGGCGGGCATATTGTCAGCATCAGTTCATTAGGCTCTATCCGCTATCTTGAAAACTACACCACGGTCGGTGTATCAAAAGCAGCGTTAGAGGCTTTAACCCGTTATCTTGCCGTTGAGCTTTCACCAAAACAAATTATCGTCAATGCTGTTTCAGGCGGAGCGATCGACACAGATGCGCTGAAACACTTCCCGAATAGAGAAGATCTGCTTGAGGATGCGCGCCAAAACACGCCGGCGGGACGCATGGTCGAAATTAAAGACATGGTTGATACTGTTGAGTTTCTAGTGTCTTCCAAGGCTGACATGATCCGCGGACAGACAATTATCGTTGACGGCGGACGCTCACTGCTCGTTTAAAAATTTTTAAAAAAGAGGAATAGCTATACGATCACCTGCACATTCTAATGACCGTGGAGGTGATAACAATGGCTAACTCAAATAACTTCAGCAAAACAAACGCTCAACAAGTTAGAAAACAAAACCAACAATCAGCTGCTGGTCAAGGTCAATTTGGCACTGAATTTGCTAGCGAAACAAACGCTCAGCAAGTCAGAAAACAAAACCAGCAATCAGCTGGACAACAAGGTCAATTCGGCACTGAATTCGCTAGTGAAACTGACGCACAGCAGGTAAGACAGCAAAACCAATCTGCTGAACAAAACAAACAACAAAACAGCTAATCACTGAAACAGAAAAAAGCACTTCATCTTCGGGTGGAAGTGCTTTTTTCTGTTTGAAAAACGACAAAACTTGTGGAAGGTCTACAGAATGAGTCAAAGGGTTTGCTTTACGGAGATCGAAATGATTAAAGGAGGGAATGTTTATACTTTCATCAGGCTGAAGGAGGAACCGATGACCGAATTTGAAAAGCTGGTAAGTGAACAGATGAAAACGATGGATAAGCTTCTCGATCTCCAATCAGAGCTCGACCGCTGCAAACAAATTGAGGCGGAACTCCGGCATTTGGAAAGGGATGCAAGGCTGCGTGGGATTCAGGCTGAAATTGCGGTAAAACGGAAACACCTTGCCGATATACAGGATATGTTTCAAAAGCAGACAGAGCAGGTCATTCGTTCTTATCGCAGCTCAGAAAAGCCGTCTTCCTTTGTGTAGTGCAGGAATGTGCCATTCCCCGGCCGGAATGGCTCTTTTATTTTCATTTTTCAATTTGTAACGTTATAATAGGTAAAAGACGTTGTCGGTAAGCAAATTTGGACATACTAACTGTAGGGCTTTATAGAAAGTAGGGGAGAAATATGGGCTATCCCAAGGAAGGAGAAACCATTCAAATTCACAGCTATAAGCACAACGGGCTGATTCATAGAATTTGGAATGAGACAACAATCTTAAAAAGTACAGAAATGTGTGTCATCGGAGCCAATGACCGGACGATGGTAACCGAATCAGACGGCCGGACATGGATAACCAGAGAGCCCGCAATCTGTTATTTTCACGCAAGACAATGGTTTAATGTCATCGGGATGCTGAGGGAAGACGGGGTTCATTATTATTGCAACATCAGTTCTCCGTTTGCCTATGATGGCGAAGCAATTAAATATATTGATTATGACTTAGATGTTAAGGTTTTTCCTGACATGACCTACAATATTCTCGATGAAGACGAATATGATGATCATCGGAAAGCCATGAATTATCCAAAAGAAATCGACAGTATTTTAAGAGACTACTTAAATACGCTGCTCCATTGGATTCACCAGCGTCAGGGACCGTTTGCGCCCGAGTTTGTCGATATGTGGTATGAACGGTATCTGCGCTATACAAAATAATGGTTACGTAAAAACCTGTTGCGGGGTACAACAGGTTTTTCACATGGGCTCACACACATCATGAGAAAGAGAGAGGGGGAATCAACGTGGGGGTTATGAAACGCTACATGCAATTCGTCAAACCTTATAAGAAGCAAATTTTCGTTACAGTGTTAATCGGGATCGTCAAATTTTCCATTCCGCTTGCTCTCCCATTGCTTCTGAAGTACGTAGTTGACGACATTATTCAAGGAGGCGGCACGGCCAGTGACAAAACCACGTCATTGTTCACGATTATGGCGATCATGTTCGCCTTATTTTTAATTTTGCGCCCGCCTGTTGAATATTACCGGCAATATTTTGCCCAGTGGACTGCCAGCAAGGTGCTTTATGATATAAGAGCTAAGCTGTTTGACCATATGCAAAAACTGAGCCTTCGTTTTTACGCGAATACAAGAACAGGGGAAGTCATTTCCCGAGTGATTAATGATGTAGAACAAACAAAGGATTTCGTCATCACAGGGCTGATGAATATATGGCTCGATATGCTGACGATTTTGATTGTAATCTCTATCATGCTCACACTGGACGTTAAATTAACGCTGATTTCTATCGTATTATTCCCATTATACGGAATATCAGTGAAGTATTTTTACGGCCGTTTACGAAAGCTGACAAGGGAGCGCTCACAGGCTCTTGCTCAAGTGCAGGGGCATTTGCACGAACGCATTCAAGGCATGCCTGTCATCAGAAGCTTTGCGATAGAAGATCATGAACAGGCTCAATTTAATGAGAAAAACGGTCATTTCTTAGATAAAGCCATCCGACACACGAATTGGAACGCCAAAACCTTTGCGGTCGTTAATACCATTACAGATTTGGCGCCGCTCATCGTCATAGCGTGCGCCGGGTATTTTGTCATTAATGGACCGCTGACAGTCGGAACAATGGTCGCGTTTGTCGGATATATTGACAGAATGTACAACCCTGTTAGAAGGCTGATCAATTCCTCTACAACTTTGACACAGTCAATCGCATCAATGGACAGGGTGTTTGAATTTATTGACGAGCCCTATGAACTCACTGACAAACCAAATGCGATAAAGGCCGATCAGATTCGCGGAGGAGTGGAGTTTCAAAACGTTTCGTTTCAATATGAGAAGGACAAAGAAAATATTCTTCATGATGTATCCTTAAAAGTAAATAGAGGAGAAACTGTAGCTCTCGTCGGCATGAGCGGAGGAGGAAAATCAACGCTCGTCAGCCTGATCCCAAGATTTTATGATGTAACAAGCGGCAGACTGCTGATTGATGGGACGGATATTCGCGATTATGAAGCAAGAAGCCTTCGCAACCAGGTTGGTATGGTGCTTCAGGATACCTTTTTATTTAGTGAAACGATTCGGGAAAATATCGCGATCGGCAAGCCTGATGCCACACTTGAAGAGATAATCGAAGCCGCCAAGGCTGCAAATGCCCATGAATTTATCATGAGTTTTCCAGAAGGATATGAGACCCGAGTGGGAGAACGAGGCGTTAAGCTTTCAGGCGGACAAAAGCAGCGGATCTCAATTGCGCGGGTATTCCTGAAAAATCCGCCGCTCCTCATTTTAGATGAAGCTACATCAGCTCTGGATTTGGAAAGTGAGCATTACATTCAAGAAGCGATGGACAAACTGGCGAAGGATAGAACAACTTTTGTTGTCGCCCACCGTTTATCGACAATCACCCATGCGGATAAGATTGTTGTCATGGAAAACGGCACAATCATTGAAATCGGAACCCATGATGAACTCATGGACTATGAGAGCCAGTACAAGCATTTATTTACCATTCAAAATTTGAACTAAAACATCAATCTTATATCCTTTTAACGAAGGATATAAGATTTTTTTGTGTATAAAAAAACCCGGCTGTTTAACCGGGTTACTCTTCTGTTTCTATTTCGCAGTCTTTCGGATGATACGTTTGAAAACTTGTGATAAGTGTTTCCAAATGTTCAAGCTGCTCGCGATATTCCACGGCGCTTGCCATAATATTGAGCATGTTGTAATCAATAAGCTCCTCATCCGTATTCTGCTGATTTTTTAAAAATGACTTTGTTAAAAGCTGCTTATACTGGATGCCTTCTTCAACCGCGTCATCATGCGGCTTGATTTTTCCGACAAACCTCATCAAAATCCGTTCGTGCCAGTAAAGCAGGTAATCAAGTTCTTCAGTCAGTGTTTCCTGAAACTCTTCCGGCATATGATAGATCTCGTTTTCCAGACGATGCAGCTTCTTCAATGTATCAAGCGCCCGATTTGCAGTAATAATGGCCTGTCTGAACAGGACAAGCTTTCTTGATTTCACATAAGTCGTTTTCTTAAAATAACTTCTTTCTTCTTTATATAGAAGATATGTCTGATCAAGCTTGATCATTTTTTCTTTCAGTTTTTCAATATCCTCTTTCAAAATCGAATGCTCTGTCGACTGCCGCATGGACAATCTGATCCACTTCATAATTTCTTCGGTGTTTTCGACGGTATTATGAATCAGCTTTGTTTCGTACTTAGGAGGCAAAAACACAAGGTTGACGATAAAGGAAGAAAGCACCCCTAAGATGACTGTGCTTGTTCTGATCAGCGCGAACATTAAAAAGTCGTCACCGGCAGATTCTAATATCGCAATGACTGTTACAAGAGCAATTGAAATTGTATGTTCAATTTTAAGTTTCAGCATGATTGTAATGACAATAACTGCTGTTAACCCGATCATAATCGGGCTGGGTCCGAAAATAAGGCCGAACACTGTGGCAATCACAGCTCCGATGATATTTGCTTGAACCTGATCAATAATAATGAGAAAAGAGCGGTAAATCGACGGCTGGATCGCAAATATCGCTGCAATTCCAGCGAAAATCGGCGCGGGAAGCCCGATCCACGAAGCCAAATAAAGGGCAAGTGTAATCGCAATCCCGGTTTTGAAAATGCGGGCACCAAGTTTCATTGGTTTGTGCGTGCATTCCTTTCTATAGTAAATTGTGTGACATAGCAAATGGGCTAATCCTTAAAATTCCCGGTTAGTTTATTTGCTAAACAATTAAGTAATATACAGGGATCGATACAAATATTCAAGCTATTTTTCTAGAAAAAGACCAAAATCTTACACGTTGTTTGATTCCATAAAAAAAACAGGAGCTCAAAGCTCCTGTTCAAGGTATTTGATTCTAGTTTTTTAGATGTTTAAATGCATCCTCGACCGCTGCAAGCGTGTCTTTAATATCCTGCTCTGTATGTGCTGTGGTAATAAACCAAGCTTCATACTTAGAAGGTGCTAAATTAATTCCGCGTTCCAGCATCAGCTTGAAAAACGTAGCGAATGTTTCTCCGTCACTCCGTTCAGCCTGCTCGTAATTTTCCACTTTCTCATCAGAGAAATATACCGTGAGCGCACCTTTTAACCGGTTGACCGTAATGGTGATGCCGTGTGTTTCTGCGTGCTTCAAAATGCCTTCCTCAAGCATAGCGCCAAGGTGATCAAGCTTTTCATAGACGCCTTCCTCTTTAAGCACTTCCAGACAAGCGATGCCTGATAGGATGGAAGCGGGGTTCCCTGCCATTGTTCCTGCTTGATAAGCAGGCCCTAGCGGAGCTACCTGCTCCATGATTTCTTTTTTGCCGCCATAGGCGCCAATTGGAAGTCCGCCGCCGATAATTTTCCCGAGTGCTGTTAAATCTGGTTTCACCTGTAAGAGATCCTGCGCGCCGCCATACATAAAGCGGAAAGCCGTAATGACTTCATCGTAAATAACGAGAGCGCCTGCATTATGTGTCAATTCATTTACTTTTTCTAAGAAGCCCTCTTTCGGCTCGACGATACCGAAGTTGCCGACAATCGGTTCAACGAGAACTGCCGCGATTTCACTGCCCCATTTATCAAGAGCCGCTTTATAGCTATCGATATCATTAAATGGAACTGTGATCACTTCGTTTGCAATGCTTTTCGGTACACCGGCTGAGTCTGGTGTGCCGAGAGTAGACGGGCCGGAGCCTGCGGCGACAAGCACAAGGTCCGAATGCCCGTGATAGCAGCCCGCAAATTTAATGATTTTTGTCCGGCCTGTATATGCGCGAGCCACGCGGATGGTCGTCATAACGGCTTCAGTTCCTGAATTGACGAATCTTACTTTGTCCATAGCGGGAATGGCTTCTTTGAGCATCTTTGCAAATGTAACCTCGTGTTTCGTTGGTGTTCCATACAATACACCGTTCTCTGCCGCTTTTTTAATCGCTTCTGTAATATGCGGGTGGGCATGTCCTGTAATAATCGGACCGTACGCCGCTAAATAATCGATGTATTTGTTGCCGTCCACATCCCAAAAATAAGCGCCGCTTGCTTTCTCCATTGCAACAGGAGAACCGCCGCCGACTGCTTTATATGATCTAGACGGGCTGTTTACACCGCCGACAATGTGCTGTAATGCCTCATTGTGAAGTTCAATTGATTTTGTATGCAAGAATAAAAACCTCCTATATCTCCATGCGTCCTTTCTATTGTAGCATGCTTCCGAACAAGAACAATGGCTTCGGGCTTCAGATTCAGCTGAGATAGTTGTAATCTGGACAAGAATTGGATACGCTTAATAAAAAACATCCGGAGGTAACGTAATGACTATAGAAATCGGACATAAAGCGCCTGATCTTGAGTTAAAAGGTGATCATGGGGAAACAGTAAAATTATCGGATTATAAAGGAAAGTACATCGTGCTTTATTTTTATCCAAAGGACATGACACCGGGGTGTACAACTGAAGCATGCGATTTTCGGGACAGTCACGAAAGCTTCGCTGAACTGGATGCCGTCATTATCGGCGTCAGCCCGGACAGCCAGGAAAAACACGGAAAATTTAAAGAGAAGCATAACCTTCCATTTCTGCTTCTTGTTGATGACGAGCATAAGCTGGCAGAAGCATTTGATGTGTGGAAGCTGAAGAAAAACTTCGGAAAAGAGTATATGGGAATCGAGCGTTCCACTTTTTTAATTGATAAAGAAGGCCGGCTCATTAAAGAATGGAGAAAAGTAAAAGTAAAGGACCATGTAGCCGAAGCGCTTCAAACCCTCAAAGATATGTCGGAAAAGTAAATCTCTATGAGCCTATGCTTACTTTTACCCTGATATCAATTGACAAATTATCGTAGGAAGAGTTACACTAATTATAAACATTACAATGTAAGAATTTTTTTTAGAAGAGAGGTGCATGACGGATGGCTGCACATGAACTAAAAGAAGCCTTAGAAACGTTGAAGGAAACCGGAGTTCGCATTACTCCTCAACGTCATGCGATTCTGGAATATCTCGTTAACTCTATGGCTCATCCAACAGCGGACGATATATATAAAGCTCTGGAAGGGAAATTTCCTAACATGAGCGTAGCGACAGTATATAACAATTTGCGTGTGTTCCGGGAATCAGGTTTGGTAAAAGAGCTCACATACGGTGATGCTTCCAGCAGATTCGATTTTGTGACATCTGATCACTATCACGCGATTTGCGAAAACTGCGGTAAAATTGTGGACTTCCACTACCCGGGTCTTGATGAAGTGGAACAGCTCGCTGCCCACGTCACGGGCTTTAAGGTAAGCCACCACCGTTTAGAAATTTACGGCGTCTGCCAAGAGTGTTCGAAAAAAGAAAATCATTAAAAATAAGCTGACCGCACGAAACGGTCAGCTTATTTTATTTCGACATTTTCTTTTTATTATAAGACTCATCAAATTCTTTTCCTTCTAATCCTTTATCTAAAGTCAGCGGCTCTCGGCAATGCATGCACATATCGACTCTTCCTAAAACCTTTGTCTCTTTATCACAGCCTGGACAAATGACGCGAACCGCTTTAGTCGAAAGCATTCCGATCCAAAAGTAAACTACCGTGCTGAGACCGATGGATAAAAGCCCAAGTATCATAAACAAACTAGAAAGCAAAACTGACTCTTTGAAAAAGATCCCGATGTACATAATGATAAACCCAACGAAAACCAAACTTAACGCAAATGTTCTGATTTTATTAATTTTGCTGGAGTATTTCGCCATGTCCATCCCCCTCTGATTTAACTATAGCACAAACCCGATGGGATTTTCTTCATGTTTTCGGTTGAATTGGAATTTACTTATGGAGACTTACTGTGAAATTGTTTATAATAGTTCAATGTGTTTAGAAAAAAGGAATTTCGTTTTAACCATAGAATTGAATCAAATAGAGAATAAAAAAATTTGAACAATTGCATTGGAGGAATAGTGATGGAAAATCTTCTCCGTCCAATTTACCAAGAAAGAGCAAGTCACCCCAATACATTGGCTGTCATTATGATTGAGAGAAGAAACAAAACATCTTCCTTAACAGATAACTTTGATGCAGCTTTGCTGGTGATTGTAAAGGATGCTGATGAGCCAGTTTTTATAAAGCATTATGAATTTGATCATCAAACAGCTTCTTTGCATGTGGTAACAGATTCTCAGATTCAAGAATGGATTTTGCTTGGAACAAATAGAAGAATCATAGATTGGATTGTAAATGGCAGAGTCTTGTTTGACCGTAATGAATACGTAGTTGAACTGATTGACAGGCTGAATACATTTCCGTTTGCCGAACGTAAACTGAAGATCGGACTCGAATACGGCAAATTAATCAGAAGGTATGTTGAAGGGAAAGCTTTTTTTGAAGCCGATCAATTTTTAGATGCCTACAACGCCGTTGTTCATGCGCTGCATCATTTAGCACGTATTGAAGTAATCGACAGAGGATTCCATCCCGAAACCACGGTGTGGAGCCAAGTGCGCCAGATGGAGCCGCAAGTGTACAAATTATATTCCGAGCTGATTGAAAGTCATGAGAGCCTGGAAAAAAGACTTGAATTATTATTCTTAGCAAATGATTTTCTCATCCATTCCAAAGCCGAGATCGGTTCGGCGCATCTTTTCGAAGTAATGAAAGAAAAAGACATTTGGCAATTCGGTGAGCTTCTTCAACATCATGACCTAAAGCACTTTACCCAAGATCTTGGCGTTATGCTTGATTACTTGACGGAAAAGGGACTTATCAACGTCTGCCAGATAGAAACGAAAGGACAGGCTGTCTATCACCGAGGATATTCTTTTAAAAAAGGTGTTGACTCTGATTCTTGACCGTGTTATATTATTAAACGTCGCTGATGCGCTTCTGAGAAAACAAGCTCACAGCGGCGGGGAAATAAATCAAAAAAACATTTGACAAAAGAAAGTCAAAATGTTATATTAATAAAGTCGCTTCAATAAGAAGTGAAAATGATCTTTGAAAACTAAACAAGACAAAACGTACCTGTTAATTCAGTTTTAAAAAAATCGCACAGCGATGTGCGTAGTCAGTCAAACTAGGGCCTGCACGACGCAGGTTGCACAGGTGTCGCCGCAGGATGCGGTGAACTTAACCTGTGATCCATTTATCGGAGAGTTTGATCCTGGCTCAGGACGA
>NZ_JBWKWL010000005.1:0-442212 GCF_059422205.1 Bacillus sp. GW821-FHT01G09 | reverse complement strand
TGGCGCGCCCGAGAGGAGTCGAACCCCTAACCTTTTGATCCGTAGTCAAACGCTCTATCCAATTGAGCTACGGGCGCTTATCAAGCGACTTAACTATCATACTATCATTTGATGTTGAAGTCAAGAAGTTTTTTTAAAAAATGTTTTTCGAATCTTTTTCAATTCGACTTTTCTTATTATACACATTTTTATAATCTTGTAAACACCTTAGAAAAAACTTTTTTGTTTTTCGTTTTGTTTCACGCTGTTCATCAGCGACGTTTAATAATATACCATGCCTGTTTTATTTGGTCAACACTTTTCCTGTATTTTTTTATTTTCTTCTTTCACGCCTTCCCATGCTTATCGTGTATATATTTTATCTCATCTTACAAATAATATAAGAAAATCTCTTAAGAAGAAATGAGGCGTGTTATGTATTACTACAAAGAGGAACTGATTAATATCATTAAACCGGACAAGCCAGACCCGGCAGCTGCTAAGGTCCTGCAGGAGATATTAGGCGGTCATTATGGAGAAATGCGTACAATGATGCAGTTTTTTTTCCAAAGCTCTAATTTCAGAGGAAAGCAGAAACAGTATCGCGATCTGCTTCGCGGCATTTTTTTAGAGGAGATTGCCCACGTTGAACTGGTTCAAAACACAATCAATGCTTTATTAGATGAATCAGGCGGTGAAGGTGTCGGCAGTCAAGGTACAGATCAAGCGCCACTTGATGAAGCGGTTAAACATGCTAATCCTCATCATTATATTATTGGAGCGCAAAGTTCCCTTCCTGTTGATGCAGGGGGCAATCCGTGGAACGGGTCGTGGGTGTATAACCACGGAAACTTAATTACTGACCTGCTGGATAACCTGCTTCTTGAGTCGACAGGTGTGCTGCAAAAAACAAGAATTTATGAAATGAGCTCTAATCAGACGTTCCGCGAAACACTTGCTTTTCTGATTGTACGCGACAATGCTCACCAGAATGCATTCGCGAAAGCGCTCGAGACATTGGGCGTTGAATGGGCGAAGCTGCTCCCTGTGCCGAATTATGACATTAATAAATATCCTGAGTGCAGAAAGTATGTCGAATTAGGCTACCATAATGCACAGTTTAACTTTAGGTTGGATGAAACGAGAATCAGTGAAATCTATCAAGGGAAATCTCCAAGCCGAAATGGCGGAGAGTTACAAGTAATAGATCCTCCGGCAGGCTTTCCCGTACCAGTGCTTCCTGAAATACCAAATGAACACAGTCCTGGGTTAGACGATATGAATGCTTAATCCAGTGGGAAGGTGCTCAAGAAACTTCTTGAGCACCTTCTTAATTGTGACATTACGGATTCACTCAACGATTGGCGTTAAAGAATCGCCATTCCATATTTCTCCCTTATTGAGTGTCCAGCTGTCATGATATAAAGCTGAAGCCCCCTTGTTTACTGCTGGGCTCCATTCATCATTCCATGCCAGAAAGTAAATGGTTTTAGGATATCTATGTTTTATTGCATTGATAAATAGGCTGTAATCAAAGCTGCCGTTTGCTGTTTGCGGGCCGACTTCTGTAAAAGCAAATGGTTTATTAAGCGCTGTTAGCTGATCATATCCATTGATCGAGTAGGCATCTTGAAAATACGCATCTAATCCGACAATATCCACGTAAGACGCGCCCGGGTAAAAATCAGTTTTAAAATCTCGGTTGGCGTCGGGAGAGTAAACCCAAATCAAATGATCAAGTCCTCTTGTGTCGGTCATATAATGATAGATTTTCTTGTAGAGCTGTTTATATAGAGAGATTCTTTCATTATCCTTTTGGTTATATGATGTAAGTCCCCACCAAAACCATTCACCGTTCATTTCATGCAGCGGCCTGAACAAAACAGGCACACCTTGGTTCTCCAGCTCTTGAAGTCCGTCAGCAATTTTGCTGAGCATGGCATTCAGCCGCTTCCCTTCTGCTGTTGAAGAATCTAGTATTTTTTTATACTGATCGTTTGTAATCGGTGTTTTAAAATGCCCTGACTGAAAAGCAGGATTCGCCAGGTGCAAGCTGATTTGAGGGATTCCACCATTTTTCCAATACGACATTAAATCGCTGTTGCAGCTTACATCTATTGAATCTTCAATATTTGCTGTTTCAAGCCATCCTCTGGCATAATCGCAGCCGTAAATAGCAGGCGATTGCCCGGTGGCGCTTCGGATTCTATCAGCCTCAGCCATAGAAAATGTGTCATGACTGTAACCTCCGAACGCTCCGGAAAGGACTCTGTTTTCCGTTCGGTTCGGCAGGTGCGCAAGCCAGTTCATCACTGCTTTTGTTGTCTGCTGTGCATTAGGATTCACAGGCGACACAGTATGCGCTTCAATTGGTTTTGCTAAAACAGCAGACGCAAGTAAAAATAAAATGAGCAAAGAGATCGTATGTTTCTTAAACAAATGCAACTCCCCCATTCATTAAGGATGAGATATCATGAATTCACATGTTCCTTCTATTGAAAACTCGCCAAAATGCGCAGGCAAGACAAAGTGTGAGCCTGCATTGCATTCATACTGACTACCATTATTTATGATTCGTCCTGATCCGCTCAGAACACTCCCCAGCAAATAGGTTTGATATGAAGGAAAAGCAGTTCGGCCGCTAATCTTCCATTTGTACACTGAGAAATAATCTGATTGTACATATACAGTGATCTCTGCGTTACCAACTTCCTTCACTTCCGGTGTATGCACTTTATCGATATGCGGTATCGTTATGACTTCCATGGCTTTTTCTATATGAAGAGTTCTTTTTTGGCCCTGGTCATTACAGCGGTCATAATCGTATACGCGATACGTTGTATCAGAGTTTTGCTGGATTTCCAGGACAAGGGTTCCCTCACATAAAGCATGGAGTGTACCGCTTGGCACATAAAAGAAATCTCCGGGCTTGATTTTGATTCGCCTCAGCAGCCCGTTCCAATCACCGCTTTCTATTCGTTGTTTGAACTCTTCCTTTGTGCTTGCGTGATGTCCCAAAATTAGTTCGGCGTCATCTTTGCAATCAATGATATACCAGCACTCTGTTTTACCAAGGTCGCCATTTTCGTGCAGTTTTGCATAATCATCATCAGGATGGACTTGCACTGAGAGATCCATATTGGCGTCCAGCAGCTTTACCAGCAGCGGAAACACCTTCCTATCTGGAAAACCGAAAATCTCTGGATGATCTAGCCATACTTGATCTAGTGTCTTTCCTGCCAGCGGACCGCTTTTTACAGCCGACGGGCCATGGGCATGTGCAGAAACGGCCCAGCACTCACCTGTTTTTTGTGAGGGTATTGCGTAGCCAAAAACGTCACGAAGCTTCGTCCCTCCCCATAGTCTTTCTTTAAAGACAGGCTCTAAAAATAAAGGATGCGTCATGATCGCACCTCCCCGGATGCTGCCTCTGCTTGTAAGGCCTGGTGCGCCAAAACTAGCGTGCCGATGATTCCGGCGTTAGAGCCTAAACGTGGAGGTACAATATAATCACTTATATCATCTGACAATTCAGAAAAATCTAAGTAGTTGTTCATGATTTTCGGTACATATTGATAGATATAAGAAAACACTTGTTTCTGTTGCATGACGCCGCCGCCAAGAATGATTTTTTTAGGTGCAAGGATCAAAATATACTGAGCCAGTGCTTGGGCAATATAGTACCCTTCCAGTTCCCAGACTTGTGCTATATCTGATAAATCCGCGGCTTTTTTTCCCCAGCGCGCTTCAATGGCGGGACCGGAAGCCAAGCCTTCAAAGCAATCTCCATGATAAGGACACTTCCCTTGGTATGCGTCATCCGGGTGCCTCCGGATATAAATATGGCCCATCTCTGGGTGCGACAGCCCCTGAAGGAGCCTGCCCCCTACAATTGCTCCCGCACCGATGCCAGTACCAATCGTTATATACAGGCAGCTGTCGAGACCCTTCGCTTCACCGAAAAGGAATTCACCCAGCGCCGCAGCGTTGACATCTGTACTAAATCCGACTGGGATTTTCATTTCGTTCTTAACGGTTTGCAAAAAGGGGTAGTGTCTCCAGCCCGCTTTCGGCGTGGCCATAATGGTACCGTATGTTTGACTGGTTTTATCGTTATCAACGGGACCAAAGGAACCGATGCCGATTGCCTTTAATGAAAATTGGCGAAAATATTGAATTACTTTCTCTATCGTTTCATCCGGCATCTTTGTGGGGAATTCTATTCGGTCAATGATTGTTCCATCTTCCTTACCGACAGCACAAACAATCTTTGTGCCGCCTGCTTCAATACCGCCAAGCATGCAGATGGCCTCCTTGTTGTCTCCGCAATCAGCGCCGTATGTTTACAGAAGTCACAACAAACTTGTCATGCCGATGACGTGAAAAGGAATATTCAAATGGAATCCCGGTATCTAAGAAGCCCACATGTTCCACTTCAAGAATTGGATCATCCTGTTTACAGCCCAGATGCTGCTGGTCAATATGATCAGATTTGCAGGCTCTGATTTTCCGATGCGTTCCGGCGATTTTGAGGTGCAGCACATTTGTAATATGATTGTAGATCGAATCATGAAGGACATCGTCATTAATGCCCGGTATTAAATGAGTCGGCATATATGTTTTTTCTAATACATAGGGTTCACCTTCTACAATTCGCAGCCGAACGACATAATAAACCGGTGTTTTCTGATCAATAGACAAATGGGCGGCAACTTCCTCAGTGGGAAATTGCACTTCAAACTGAATGACCTTGCTTTGGATTTTTTTATCTTTCAGCAAGTTGGTCAATCCGAGAATCTCATTGCTGACTACATGGACATGGTCATCCTGTATTGCAGATTGAATAATAAACGTGCCATGGCCTCGTTTTCTAAACAGCAGACCCTCGGCAACTAAATTATCCAAGGCTCTCTTCATCGTCATGCGGCTTGAGTTAAATTCTTTTGCAAGAGATACTTCATCAGGAATGGGCTGATCGATCGGATATACGTTATTTTTAATTCTTTTTCTCATTTCATTTGCAATGATTTCGTATTTATTCATTGGTATCCTCCGGCAGCTGTTAGAGTCTGATATCACATAAGCTTTTACGGATATCATAAGTTCTTTTCCCTATTTCATCAATGTTGCGGATTTTCGTCATCTCTATTCGTTATGATGATTGCCGGAAGATCTTGACCTTTAGGAAAATCTAGAAACCGCTATGCTCAGCAACCTCTTTGAACCATTTTCCGCTCTTTTTGACGGTTCTTTCTCCGTCTTTCTCAAGATTGACTGATACAAACCCGTATCGGTTTTTATAGGCATTTGTCCAAGACCAGTTGTCCATGAACGTCCATAAGTGATAGCCTTTTACGTTTGATCCTTCCTGTATGGCGCGGTGAATCCATTTGAGGTGCTCTTTTATAAATTCAATCCGGTAATCATCTTGAATGATGCCTTGTTCATCTCTGAAGCGCTCTTCACCTTCAACCCCCATGCCGTTTTCAGAGATAAAACACTCGATGTTTCCGTAGTTTTCTTTTAAATTGATCAAAATATCATAAACGCCTTTTTCATAGATCTCCCAGCCGCGATGCGGATTCATTTTACGGCCCGGCATGACGTAGGGATCAAAATATCTGTCCGGCAAAAAAGGAGCGTCGGGATTCGGAAGATGTTCTTTCGCTTTCACACGTCTCGGCTGGTAATAATTCACTCCCAACAGGTCAACCGTGTTCTTTTTGATGATGTCAAGATCTTCAGCTTTGTAATCTGGCATAAAGCCTTCATGCTTCAACATGTCAACCAGCTCTTTGGGAAATTCGCCTTTGACAGATGGATCTAAAAAAGATCTGTTAAAAAACGCGTCTGCGATTTCCCCGGCTTTCACATCCGCCGGATGGCTGCTTCTCGGGTATGAAGGGGTCAAATTTAAGATGATACCGATTTTTCCGTCCTGCTTCATCTCCCTGTAAGCCTGAATGGCACGGGCACTTGATAGCATCGTATGAAATCCAACCTGGACGGCCTCTTTAAAGTCGACCTTGTTTGGATAATGAAAATCATATAGGTATCCGCCTTCTACGGGAACGATTGGTTCATTATGCGTGAACCATTTTTTCACCCGGCCGCCAAACAAACGGAAGCAAGTTCTTGCATAGTTTTCATACGCGTCAACCGTCTCTCTATTGACCCAGCCGCCGATTTTTTGAAGCACCATCGGCATATCGAAATGAAACAAATTGACAAAAGGTTCAATTCCGTTAGCGATCAACTCATCAATGACATTGTTATAGAAATTTGCGGCTGTATCGTTGATCTCGCCCGTTCCGTTTGGTATTAAACGTGACCAGGAAATCGACATCCGGAACGAGTTGTGGCCAAGCTCCTTCATCAGCCTGATATCTTCTTTATAGTTGTCGTAAAATTGGGATGTGTCTGCGGGGCCGACATGATCAAAAAAACGATGCGGTTCTTTTTCAAACCAATAATCCCATATATTCTGGCCTTTTCCGTCTCTGTCGGCGGCACCCTCCGTTTGTGTTGCTGAAGCCGATGATCCCCACCAAAAATCCTTTGGAAAACGATATTTTTCTGTTTGTGCCAAGTCTCTCTCCCCTTATGTCACATTTTTATGCTGTTATCATTTTGCTGAGCAGCTGAATCCTGCACAGCCTGTTCTTTTTCTTTTGCCAGATTTAATTTATCCATTGCTTTTAGGAATGGAAACCAGATCACGAAGACAATCAGCAGATTGATAAGCTGCATCACGCCCCCCATGATTGAGTTCGTCGCCATGATGCCATTAATGAATAATGGAACCGTCCACGGCACCGTCACACCAGTCGGAGGCGGAACGAGCCCGGCTGACATAGCCAGATAGGTGACGAGCGTAACAACCATCGGTGCCAGCACCCAAGGCACAATAATGATCGGATTCATGACAATCGGAAGCCCGAAGATAATCGGTTCGTTTACGTTAAAAATACCGGGAGCGAGGCCAAGTTTTGATACTTGCTTCATCTGCCTGCTTTTCATGAATATGAGAATGGTAAACACAATCGCAAGCGTCATCCCGGTTCCGCCCATCCCTACTGTATAAATCTCCATAAACGGTTTTGAAATAATATGAGGGATTTCTTTTCCCGCCGTGTAAGCAGAAAGGTTTTCTACCTGCAGTGTATTCCAAATCGGGTCCATCACGGAGTTGATAATGATCTGTCCATGCAGTCCGAAAAACCAAAGAATTTGAATGAAAAACACGGCAATCAGCGTTGGGATGATACCGCTTCCAAGTCCGACAAGCGGAGCCTGAATCGCGTGATAAATGACGTCGTGCATATTTGTTTTAAAAAACAGAGTCACCATTACGTTAATCAGCAAAAATACGGTCAATGTGATAAAAGCCGGAATAAGTGCGGCGAATGATTTTGCTACAGCAGGCGGAACGCCGGCTGGCATTTTGATTGTCAGGTTTTTTTGAACGATTCTTCTGTAGATTTCACCAGAAAGAAATGCCGTAATCATCCCAAGAAACATCCCTTTTGCACCGAGACGGTCGACCGGGATAACCCCTGTAACGGCATCTCCTGTTTCCGGCTGAACGATAAATGGCGTTAAGAGCAAAAAGGAAACCAAAGCGATCGCTCCGCCAAATACAGCTTCGACCTGATAGCTTTTTGACAGGTAATAGCCTATCCCGAACACAACAAAGACAGACATAATGCCCATAGTCGCCGTGGAGGCAATGCCGAAATGAGACTGAAACGATGTAAGCATTGAGGCATTCATGATTTTGTTTAGAAACGGCAAATTCGTTAACACGACAAAAATGGACCCGAATATCGTAAGCGGGAAAGCCAGCATAAATGCATCACGCAGCACTTGCAAATAGCGGTTATTGTTTAACCTCCCTGCAATTGGAACAAGGAATTGGCTGATTTTCTCGAACACCCTATCCACCCCGATTATTTATAGATTCTTGGTTTTAAAAAGATCAAGCATCTCTTTCACTAATTCTTTCATGGATAATGTTGACATCAGGTGATCCTCCGCATGCATAAGCAGCAATGAGAAAGCTTGTGCTTCTCCGCCGGATTCCTTTTGTATCATTTGAAAGTGAATGTCATGGGCCGCGGATAAATCCTGCTCAGCCTTGGCAATGAGGGCATCCGCCTCATCCTTGTTCCCTTCTTTGTAGGCGCGCAGTGATTGTATAATGCAGCTGCGGGCATTGCCGCTGTGCAGGATAAGCTGAAAACTGATTTGTTCGTCTGTTAAATTCGTGATTTTCACCTGTTCCATTATTGATTCTCCATTAAGGACAATGCCTGCTCATACGCTTTTTTCCCATCTGCCATTCCGTAGGCCATCATGTCAATGACTTCAACCCGAATGTTGTATTGATCCGCTTCTTTTTGGAGTTCGCTTTTCAGAAAGCTCATTTGCGGACCGATCAAAACGGCATCCGCTTTTCTCATGTCTTCTTTTGCTTTATCCTGGCCAACAGCCCAAATCTCTGCTTCCTCACCGATAGACTGTGCGTATTCCTTCATTTTTGTCACCAATAAACTGGTAGACATTCCTGAACTGCACGCGAGTAATATTTTTTTCAACTGCTATCCCCCCTTGTGATTAAAACGCTTACACCGATTATTATAGTCATTTATTTTTAAATGTCTATACTTTTGTAAAATAAATATAATCATATGCTTGTCCGGTTCATCATTTTGTAAATTTTTCTATGGAAGATTCATTCATAATGTGGTACACTCATCAACGGAAACGAATCAATTAAATAGCTATTATCACTTGTATAACCTCAATAATATGGTTTGAGGGTGTCTACCAGGAACCGTAAAATCCTGATTACAAAATTTGTTTATGACATTTTTTGTAATCAGGATTTTTTTTATTTATCAAAACATTTAAGTAAAGGAGTTTGTTATGAATTTCAAAGTTTTCCTGCTTGCAGCTTCTACGATTGCAGTCGGATTGGTTGAGTTAATTGTGGGGGGAATTCTTCCTCAGATCGCAAATGATTTAGACATTTCCATTGTTTCAGCCGGACAGCTGATCAGTGTGTTTGCGCTGGGATATGCAGTATCTGGGCCGCTGCTTTTGGCATTGACTGCGAAGATTGAGCGGAAGCGCTTATATCTAATTGCTTTATTTGTTTTCTTCCTTAGCAATCTTGTCGCCTATTTCAGCCCTAATTTCGCAACACTGATGGTATCTAGGGTATTGGCAGCAATGAGTACAGGGCTGATTGTTGTGCTTTCTTTAACAATTGCCCCGAAAATTGTAGCGCCTGAATACAGAGCCCGCGCAATCGGAATTATTTTTATGGGATTCAGCTCTGCTATCGCATTAGGCGTGCCGCTCGGAATCTTAATCAGCGATTCCTTCGGGTGGCGGATTTTGTTCCTTGGCATCGGCCTGTTGGCACTGATCTCCATGCTGATTATTTCAATCTTCTTTGAAAGAATACCGGCGGAGAAAATGATTCCTTTCCGGGAACAACTCAAGACGATCGGTAATCTGAAAATCGCGAGTTCACACCTCGTCACGATGTTTACATTAGCTGGCCACTACACGCTTTACGCTTACTTTGCGCCGTTTTTAGAAGAGACTCTTCACCTGAGCTCTTTCTGGGTCAGCATTTGTTATTTCCTTTTCGGGATATCTGCTGTATGCGGAGGCCCTTTCGGAGGAGCGCTATCTGACCGGCTTGGTTCCTTTAAGAGCATTTTGCTGGTGACCGGTTCCTTTGCCATCATTATGTTCTTACTGCCGCTGTCTACATCGTCTATGATTTTCTTTTTGCCTGTCATGGTGATTTGGGGTCTTCTGAGCTGGAGCCTCGCCCCGGCTCAGCAAAGCTATTTAATTGAAATTGCACCTGATTCGTCTGACATTCAGCAAAGCTTTAACACATCGGCCCTCCAAGTCGGAATTGCCCTTGGCTCAGCCATTGGCGGTGTTGTTTTGGATCAGACGGGTACTGTGGTGTCAACGGCATGGTGCGGCGGATCGATTGTGATCATCGCTGTCCTGTTTGCTTTCATTTCTTTAACAAGACCTGTTCAAACAGCAAAAAAATCCTCCTTGTAAAAGGAGGATTTTTTATTATTTAGCTGAAAGCTCATCTTCGGTGACCCATTTGTGGTTTTTCACTTTTTCGCCGCTTGTTGTCGATGTATAGTCAACCATGTATACAGTTGTTTTTTCCGCGGAATCGATCTCGGCTGTTGCTCCTTTCATGCCTTTCATATGAGAAGCCTCTAAAATCACCTGATCTCCGGGTTGTAATGTTTTATCTCCGGCATCTTTGATTTCTTCTTGGATCACCCATTTGTGATGATCCACACGCTGTCCCCCATTAGTCGGAGTATAAGAAACAACATACGCAGTTGTATCATAGGCGCCTGTTACCGTAGCTTCAGCACCTTTCATGCCTTTCATATGGGAAGTATTGATGATTACCTGGCTGCCTACTTTGTATTTCGGATTTTTAGATTCCTGTAATCCCTCTGGAACGTCAGCTGATCCGGAATGGTCCATCTCTTCATGTGTTGAGGAGTCTGAATGATTGTCATGTGTGCTTTCTTTCGTACTGTTGTTATTGCCGCATGCTGATAAAACAAAAACAAGAGATAACATCAGAATTCCCAGTGCATTTTTAGAGATTTTCATGTTCATTCTCCTTTGCTTCATTTTTTTCCTGTAACTTTTGCCCGCAGACAATGAAAACATGCCCTCTCGATAATACTATACCCCCGAATGGTATGTAAATACGCTGATATTCTCATAATGCGTTCCCGCAGTTTGTCCTATTCCCCTTTGTTTGCAAAGCCAAACATAAAAAAAGCCGCTGTCAGGCGGCAATTACTGATTTAAGATTTTTATATACACACCTTTTTTTGCTTTTTGATAAGCGGCCTCACCCATTTTCCTCACCTTTTCAGAAACATCTGAGGATTTGATCCATTTGTCATCAAGAAAAATGGATGGATCGATTAGGCGCATTTTCTTCTTTTGATGGAAATCGTACTGGATGTCATCTTCTATTACTTGTATGCCGGGATGAATAGATGTAAGCAAGCTCAGGACTTCTTCATTTTTTGATGCACGCAGGATGTTCAGTACCTCTTGGTCCGTTTTCAGCAGATCCTCTGCGGATATGACATCATGCCGCAGCGCTGCCTTCAATGCTCGCGCTAAATATTCATATCCATATACATTCACAGGATTCAAAAAGAAATCAATTACTTCCTTGTAGTACACACTGACAAACCATTCGGCGGCTTCAATACTATCAGGAAACATCCTTCCGTTTCTCACAATAAGATGATCCAAAAAGGTTTGCGCTTCGTGCAGGTTAATGTGTCCATATCGGTACATATCACGCAGCGTATAGTCTGTCCGATCAGCACACAGCTCCGGTGCGGGCTGTTCGAGCAATGTCCACCTTGAATCGTCAGATAAAAGTTCTTCAGTATGATAGCCGTGTTTTTGTAAAATGTCCGGGATTTCAGAGTGAACAATGACTTGTTGAAAGATGTTTTCATGATAGTCTTCTGCTTGATTTTCAAAGACAACGTCGACCACATGAGAAAAAGCTGTGTGTGATACGTCGTGGAGCAGACCCGCAATCTGTTCTTCTATCGTTCCTCCGAGCTTTTTGATGAGGAGCATTACGCCGATGGAGTGCTCATACCGGGTCACATTCCACCTTCGATTGACTAAAAAGCTTGCTCCGCCTTGATAGATCCCTTTTAATCTTTGCACAGGAGCGCTTTTGATAAGCTCTTCCAGCACTCCGTCTATATGGTGGTGCCCGTAAATGACATCGCTGATTTCCATGCCGTCACCTCAACATCTATTTTTTTTGTTATATATTGTTTATATTGATAGTACACATGCAATCTTTCAATAGAGGAGTGTTACGATGATCATCATCCCAAACAATGAGATAGCGAAACATATGTTGACCGCTTTTTTTGCCAAGCATTGGGGTACACCCGAGATGGCGATTTCCAGCGGCATTTTTCGATGTGATGAATTAGATGGATTTGCCGCAGTAAATGAAAGCGGCGAAATCATTGGCTGTATTACATACACAATAGATGGGAAAGATTGTGAAATTATTTCATTAGATAGTATGATTGAAAATAAAGGAATCGGCACAGCTTTACTTCAGCAGGTTGAAGAGACGGCTAAACATGCACATTGTCAACGAATAAAGCTTATCACAACGAATGATAATGTACATGCGATGGCGTTTTATCAAAAGAGAGGCTATCAATTCGCCGAAGTGTTTCCGAACGCAGTTGAAAAAGCGCGCCGACTCAAGCCGGAGATTCCCGAGGTGGCTGAAAACGGCATTTTGATTCGGGATGAAATTCTATTTTCGAAGGTAATTGATTAAACGAATAGGAGTCTTTTATGTCCAGTCATTATAAATACCCTCTCATTTTCACGGCATTCCTATTAATCGCTTTCTGCTTGATCTTTTTTTCCTATCACCTGATTCATCATGTTCGTTTGGAGTATCCGAATTGGCAGGGAGAAAGCAAAGACCAGAATTGGGAAGCAGTTTTCACAAAAAATGAAGATGCACCGAATGAATACAGCGGCAAACTTTATTGGATCGGTGATACAATTGAAATAGACAACACTTATTTGGAATCACTGATTGTAAAAAAGGATGATGAAGTTCTGCTGAGTTCTGACACGGAAATCCCGATGCATGATTATGCTGGAGGCACTTTTTCTGATGGAAGCGCAAAGGAAAAGTCCGTTTCTTTTTTAGAGCGGTTAGATGAACATGAGCTTGAAGGCCATGATATTACGATAGAAGTGAAATGGAAACAAGGTAATCATTATTCTGCGAGTCAGCTTACGCTCAATGAAAAGACCTTGTTTGATGAAAAGCAGCAATAGATGATCAAAACGAAAAATAGACAAATGAAAAGGCATAACATATTTTATACAGCCCATATGTTATGCCTTTTTCTTCATTTCCGCCAAAAAGTGGAGCAGTCCGCCTTATCCAGAATATTAAACTCAATCATTTTCTCAAGTAGCGTGTAATCAACTGGACCATTCCAAGGGATACGTATCAGCTGCTCGGTGTAGTCATATCCGGCCTTCACAATATCATCCTCTACGTGCGCTATCGTTACTTTTTCAGGAGCGACAGCTAAATGCTTTTTAGAAACACTAAAGCCAATAATAAATGTACCGTGATCCGTAAACATCGGTTGATTCCATTTTATTTCTGTATGTAAATTTGGATATTTATTTTTTATCCAAGTTAACACCTCTTCCGTTCTTTCTCGGTGGAACGGGTCATCAATCCCCGCTAAATACTCAGAAAAAACGTCCATGTTGTTCCCTCCTAAAATAAAATGATGCCACTCCATATGAATTGCTCAGACATGTGCTTACACAATACCTCTTTCCAACATAATACTTAAAATTGTTCAAGATGTAAGCGGGTTGCTTCTATGCGACTATAGCAGATTTCAGTCCGCCTATCCACGGCAAGTATCTATTCCTCCAATTTATTTCTTTAGTACTATCACTCTTTCCTTCTTTTGATAGCAGTTCATTATTCTTGTAAATTCAATCTTTAAAATCGATTAATACTAGCTTAACAGTTTAAAAATATAATTGGGTTGTCATTGAGATTCATCTATATTTAGGAGGTTATCCAGTTGAAAAAATTCCCGAAGAAATTACTGCCTATCGCGGTTTTATCATCAATTGCGTTCAGCAGCTTAGCCAGCGGCAGTGTGCCTGATGCCAGCGCCCAGGAAAAGAAAAAGGGAAACCAAGACGAAATTAAGAATGTTATTGTTCTGATTGGTGATGGTATGGGTGTGTCTTATACGTCCGCTTATCGATACTTAAAGGATAATAAAAAGACAAAAGTTGTGGAACCTACGGCTTTTGATCAGTATCTTGTCGGCCAGCAAACAACTTACCCCGATGATCCTGAACAAAATGTAACAGATTCTGCAGCGGCGGCAACGGCTATGTCTGCGGGAATTAAAACATACAATAATGCCATAGCCGTGGATAACGACGGGTCAGAAGCCAAAACGGTGCTTGAAGCTGCGAAAGAAAAAGGAAAAGCAACAGGACTTGTGGCCACTTCAGAAATTACACACGCCACTCCGGCCTCTTTCGGTTCACACGACCACAGCCGAAAAAATATGAACTCAATTGCGGATGATTATTTTGATGAGATGGTCAACGGCAAGCACAAAATTGATGTCCTTCTAGGCGGAGGAAAGAGCAATTTTGACCGTAAGGACCGTAATTTGATCAAGGAATTCAAAAAAGCGGGGTACAGCTATGTGGATAACCGCAAGGACATGCTGAAAAACAAAGACAGCCAAGTTCTTGGCCTATTCGCTGACGGCGGCCTGCCTAAAAAGATTGACCGGACGAAGGATGTTCCATCACTTAAAGATATGACAAACACAGCCATTAAAAAATTAAACAAGGATAAAGACGGATTCTTCCTCATGGTGGAAGGCAGCCAAATTGACTGGGCGGGCCATGACAATGATATCGTCGGCGCCATGAGCGAGATGGAAGACTTCGAACAAGCTTATAAGGCGGCTATTGATTTCGCTAAAAAAGACAAGCACACATTGGTTGTCGCAACGGCTGACCACTCAACCGGCGGATATTCCATCGGTGCGGACGGCATCTACAATTGGTTCAGTGAACCCATTAAAGCCGCAAAACGCACACCAGACTTTATGGCAGAAAAGATCGCTGACGGCGCGGATGTTGAAAAAACGTTGAAAACATATATCGATCAAAAGAAATTGTCTTTAACAAAAGCCGAAATTCAATCTGTTGAAGAAGCGGCAAAATCGAAGGAAGTGCTGGATATCGATAACGCAATCGAGAACATTTTTAATAAACGCTCTCACACTGGATGGACAACAGGCGGACATACCGGTGAAGATGTTCCCGTCTATGCATACGGTCCGTCTAGTGAGACATTTGCCGGCCAAATTGATAATACAGAAATCGCAAAAAATGTCTTCAAGGCTTTACAATACAACATTAAGATTAACGATAAGTAAAAGAATACAAGGTGTCCCGTTGCTTGTATGAAGTAACGGGATCTCTTTTTAATGGAGGAATCATCATGAGAAGAATTCTTTCAATTTTCGTTTTTGCTATCATGCTTGCGGGCTGCTCATCAAACGCCAGTACTGAAAAACAGCATGCAGGCGGGGAGAAAACAGTAAAAGCTGAGCCGCAAAGCACTTCATCCCAGAAGGACAGCACAGATGATTATCAGCCTAATTCCCAGGTAACTGATGACCGGTCATTGCTTAAGGTCGGCCAAACGTTTTCAGATGATAAAGGAAAAGCTGTCTTAAAAGATATCAAACAAGTGAACAAAACCTATAAGATTGGCGACGTGGAGTTAACGGTAAAAGAAATGAAGCTGATCCACTTGCGCCCGGACTACAGCATGATTGATTACTTTCATGAGTTAACACACGATGAAGAGTTTGATTTCGTTAAGGTCTTCGTTGATATCAAGAACACCTCTTCAAAAAAAGTAAATGTTGCGCCGATTGCATTGATGAAAACAAATACGGGCGAAACCTTTGATTGGAACAAAGATATTTATCTTGAAGAGTTAAACGGCGAATTGGAAGGCGGCGCCGAAAAGTCCGGAAATCTCGGCTTTATTGTGAACGCATCAAGCGGCCATGCTCATGATAAGGCCGCGGATGCTGAGAAGAAAACAAAAAAGATCAAGTGGATCGAAATCACGACAAGTGACGTCTTTGACCATAACCATAAGAAAATCAGCGATGCTCAAAAAATCAAAATCAAGTTTTAAATCAAGAACTCCCGTACAAGGTACGGGAGTTCTTTTTCTTATTTGTTTTTTTGGCGAATCAACTCATCAATCCGCTCCATCACTTCTTCCATGTCCATACATTCTTTGAAGCTTTGATTGATTTTTTTAATGCCTGCCGTATACTGATCGTTGCGCAAAACCTCATCTACGGCTTGTTTTAATATTTGGGCATTGACTTCATCTTTAGAGATGACATAGCCTGCATGGAGTTCAGAGAGACGCTGCGCCACCATCGGCTGATCCTTGTCATGAGGCATGACAACCAGTGGCACGCTGAAATGAATGCCTTCGTTTACGCTGTTCATTCCGCCGTGTGTAATGAAAACATCCGATTGCTCCAGCACTTCCAGCTGAGGGACATACGGAGCAATGATAAAGTTTTCCGGCGCCTGCTTTAATTTGGTCAGGTCCGCTTTTTCTCCGGCAGCGATGACGACTTTTCCATTAAAGCCTGAAAATGCATCAATACAAAGGTTGAAGAAATCCTCTGTATGATCCAGTACAGTCCCCATTGAAATATAAATGACCTTCTCATCTTTTAGCTGTTCAATCGGGAAATCTGTTTTTTCCGCTCTCTTTGGAAAGCTCGGCCCGATAAATAGACATTCATCCCCGAAACGATCACTTTCTGGCTGAAAATAACGGCTTGTATACACTACGTTCAATTCCCCTTTATTGTTCATGAATTGAACCAGGTTTTTCGGGGCAACACCGTACGTTTCTTTCATTTTTGCCAAAAGGTCTTCGCACTCTTGATCCAATTCAAGCTGCGCTCCAGACTCCGGATGCAGCGGCAGGATTTTCAGGTGCTCCTCGCCAAACAAGAAAGACGCCGATGAAGAGACTCCTGGAATATCTAAGTAATCCCTTACCAATTCCCCCGCGCCGAATTTATCATAATAAACAAAATCAAATTGAATGCTCTTAGATAAGTCTTTGACAATCTGTAAAATGTCCAATGACGTTTTGATATGGATTTTCACGAAATCAAGAATGCCATTGGGCGAACCGACATGAATAGGTGTCGTTCGCAGCAGATCCCGGTGAAGATGGACCGTTGCTCCCGCTGCTTCTAATCGTTTTTTATATTTTTCAGTGGATATATAATGGACATCATATCCCTTATCGGAAAACGCTTTTGTAATGCCTAAGGTAGGATTCACATGGCCTTCCGCAGGAAAATTCAAAATCAATACTGTCTTCATGTAGACAACTCCCTCTCAAATCGTATTCTGACTCTTTGTTTAATCAGACTACTACTAATCGTAAAATGGGAACACAACCCATGCAAGGTACAAATGAATGAACTATTCTGCTGCTCTGGACTTAATCAAAAAAAAGACACCCAAGCTCTGGTGTCTTTTTTTACACTTTTCTGATCGTAAAAAATTTCCGCAGAAGCCATGGGCCCGGTGTAAAGCCCAGCGTTAACTGCCAAGCGCCAATAGCCTGCAATCTGTATTCGCGGACGATCTGCATCTTCCGGCTCATGCTCCTGACATCCTCAAACCATACCTCATGCGTCCGCCCCTGCTGATCACTGTACCGGAAAAACGGTGATTGATATTCGGCTGAATATTGTATCGGGGCTTGGTACCTCATCGCTCTTTCGATTGCGTTTTGATTTGAAATCGCTGAAGCAACTGTGCCCGGCTGGTACGGGATGATCCAGTCGTACCCGTAGAGCGGGACTCCGATAATGATTTTTCTGCTCGGCACCTGCGCAATCGTAAACTCAATGGTTCTCCTTATTTCAGTAATCGGCGCTACAGGACCCGGCTCACTTCCGGCATGATGCCAATCATAAGCCATGATAAACATATAATTGACAACCGCTCCTATCCCCCCGTAATCGTAGCCTCTCAGCCAGGGAATATTATCGCTTGTTTTTGCAGGAACGGCTATCGTCAGCACATACCCCCCCGCCTGAAGTCGATCTCTCAGCTGGCGTAAAAACCCAGTGAAAAGATCGCGATCCGCGGCGCTCACCTGCTCAAAATCGATTGTGACACCCCCATATCCCCTTGTGGAAACTAAGTTATAAATGTTGTTGACCAGATTGGTTCTCGCTGTTGGATTGTTCAGTACTTGGTGAACAATCTCCGTACTGAAGCCTCCTGATGTAAGGTTCGTTATTGTTGCCAGCGGCGTGACTCGCCTTTGCCAAGTTGTCTCAATAGCGGCCGCATCATTCAATTGGTTTGCAATGTCGCCGTTCGGTGCAATATGGTATTCGAAAATCGAAATCGAAGACGAGTATGGCGCATAATCATTGATTAATTCCCGATCGAGGTCTGGGTTACGGAGCACATAAAAACTTAACGTTCCCGCAATGTAATTTGAGATCGAAGGAATCGTTATTTTTGCTCCCGCTTGTAAAGCATTTGGGCTGATGCCCGGGTTTGCGGCCCGTAGCCGCTCTAAGGGAACAAATGCTTTTGCCGCAATGGCGGTCAGCGTGTCTCCCGGCTGAACCGTATATACATAAAGAGGGATAAGCAGAGCCTGCCCCGGCACGATATTTGTCTCATCTAAACCATTCACACTCCGGATTTGATCAACAGAAGCACCGTATCTTCTGCCTATGGAAAACAAAGAATCACCAGGCCCGACGATATGGATAAACATGTTTAACCCCCATTATTCGTTAGTCAATCCATCATAAAATCTTATTAACGGGGCCTCTTAGATATGTGGTGAATACATAAAAAAATACCAAGGGTTCTGCTCCCCCTTGGTACCGGATCATACAAATCAATTCTCTTTTCCTTCTTCAAGCACATGCTTCAAATGCTCACAGTCATGATTGAAATGAGCCAGCACATGCTGTTTGGCTGCTTCTTTGTTTTTCTTTTTCACTTCTTCAAATATCCTGCGGTGCTCACGCAGTATCGTTTCTGCACGGTGGTCGCCGGTATAATTAAGGATTCTGCAAAAATGAATCAGATCATTTACATGCTCAAGCAAATTTTTCAAATGTCTGTTATGGCTGAAATCAACCAGCAGCTCATGAAATTTTTGGTTTAAACGAATGATTTCCGTATCTTCCGTGCCGTTGTGAATCGCTTTCTCTGTTTCTTCAAGCTGTTTTTCGAGTATGGTCAGCTCTTCTTCGTCCGCTTCGTCTATGACTAATTCGACTGCCAGCTGCTCCAGCGGAATTCTGATTTTATAAATCTCATCTACATCTTTTGCCGTTAATGACGTGATCGAAAATCCATTTCGGTCATCCGCTTTTAACAAACCATCTTTCTCAAGCAATCGCATGGCTTCCCTTATCGGAGAGCGGCTGACGCCAAAGCTTTTCGCCAGCTGTGTTTCGTTTATCCGTTCCCCAGGCTTAAAAGTCCCGTTGAAGATCATTTTTTTTAGCTGGTTATAAAATTGCAGGTAGTAGGGAGTCGGCTTATCTAATTTAAAATCGTCCATATATAATACCTCTTTTGAATATATTCAAGGGCTTTTCTTCATCAAAATCATATAACAGATGGTAATGGGAAGCAACAAACTGCCTTGTCAGATCCCAGAATTTGAGGTACGATATGTTTGCTGAACGACGGTCGACGGACTACTGGCAACTGAAAAAACGGCGTGTTTTTCTTCGTCAATAGGACACCATACCTCCGCCAGAATAGCGCACGATTACATTTTTACATCTTTTCAATGGAGGAAAAAATATGCTCATTATTCTTGTTATGTTTCTTCTAGGAATTATTTTAGGCTTTATTGGCGCCGGTGGAGCCGGCTTTGTCATTGCCCTTTTAACGCTTCTTTTCCATATCCCGATTCATACGGCTTTAGGCACTTCACTTGCCGGCATGGCTTTTACAAGCTTATCAGGGGCATACAGCCACTATCGCGAGGGCAACATTCAAATGAAAATCGGCTTAATAGTCGGAGGCTTTGCTGCGGTTGGCTCATTTTTCGGCGCCAAGCTGACATCTTTTATTCCGGCTGATTTGCTTCATTATTTGACGGCTGGAATGTTATTTTTATCAGCAATTCTCATTTTAATCAGATTATTTATTTTAAAAGAGAAGGCTCAAGTGAATCAAAGCACTCTTTCAACGTATACGAGAGCGGTAATCTTAGGAATTGCAGCCGGCGTTCTTTCCGGCACATTCGGCATTGGGTCGGCACCTTTTATTCAAATTGGTTTAATGATTATGCTGAATCTGTCCATTCGCCATTCTGTCGGAACGACGATGCTTGTGATCATCCCTCTGGCTGTAGGTGGAGGCATCGGGTATATCACAGAAGGTTTTGTTGATTACGTTTTGCTTGTCAAAGTTCTGGTCGGGACAATGTGCGGTGCCTATGTAGGCGCGAAATTCACCAACCTCATGCCAAAGGTGGTTTTGAAATCAGCCATCTTTTTGACTCCGGCGATTGCAGGCCTGCTGTTGTTATTCTAAATAAAACAAAAAACCTGACGTCATGTCAGGTTTTTTTTATGAATTCTGCCCTACTCGTTCTTTCGTTAATCCAAAAAACGCCAGTGAGCCGATGACAGCTGTTACAAACATGATGGCTCCCATCGGAACGGCTGTTGTCTCATTAATGCCTACAAGCGGTGACACGATTGAACCAAGGAGCAGCGGGAGCATCCCAAGCAGCGCACTTGCACTTCCGGCGCGGTGCCCCTGCTTTTCCATGGCTAGGGTAAACGTGCTGGTCAGAACCATGCCGATCGTAATCATGTAAATGAAAATGGATATGACTAATGTAGCAAGAGGACCGTGAATCATGGTCATGGTTAATAGCACAGCCGTCGCAATCATAGCCGTAATGACCGCTATACGAAGCAGGCTTTTTTCATGAATGATTCCGCCAAAGCGTCCGATGATAAAGCTGCCCGATATAATCGCCAGCCCGTTAATGCCAAAAAGAATACTAAATACCTGCGGCGACACCCCGTAGATATCCTGGTATACAAAAGGCGTACCAGACACATATGCAAAGCTTCCCCCGTGAATAAATCCGACAGTTAACGCGTACCCCATAAAGGATCGATCCTTCAGCAGGCTGCCCATCGTTTTGACGGATGTTCCGATTGAGCTTGGAATCCGTTTTTCCGGCGGAAGCGTTTCTTTTAACCTCAATGCAATCAGAAGAACTAGTAAAAATCCGATGATCATTAGGACGTGAAAAATTGTATGCCACGTTGCGAACGGCAAAAGCAAAATGGCACCGCCTGTCATAGGCGCAACCATTGGCGCCACCGCGGTAATGACCATTAACAGCGAGAAAAATTTAGAAAGCTCTCTTCCGGTAAACACATCGCGGACGATTGCGCGAGACAGCACAAGCCCTGCAGAAGCAGTGAAGCCCTGTAAAAAACGCGCAGCCACTAAAGTTGTTATATTGGGCGACAGTGCACAAAACAGAGAAGATAACGCAAATAAAAAAATACAGATTAATAGCGGTTTTCGTCTTCCCTGCGCATCGCTGACCGGCCCGACAATTAGCTGGCCGATCGTAAGCCCAACCAGACAGGCTGTTAAACTTAACTGAACAAGTGAAGCACTTGCTGATAAATCTTCCGCGATTTCAGGAAAACTTGGCAAATACATATCTATATTAAGCGGGCCCAATATAGCAAGCATGCCGAGCAGAAACGCTAGTGCCAAGCGTTCTTTTCCAGTTGGATTGTGCAGCATGTTATCAAACCTTCCCTTCAACCTAGTCCCTTATATAATGGATGTCAGCTCCAACTATGGATTGAAGCTGTGAAACATTTGTATATTGTATCATAACTTTCAGCCTGTGAAAGCCGCTTGAGCACGGGCTCGGCAAAGTGATATTCCGAACACCTATAAAGGGAATGATGCGGGGAATCATCGTGATCAGCATCATCTGAAGAAACGGCCAGCTTTTTTTGCTAAGTTCTAGCCTAGCGAATTTTATGCGCTGGGAGGTTGTTCAAAAGTGCAAATGGCTTGCAAGATGAAATCAATCGTTGTATATTAATTGACGTGTCAATCATTGATATATCAATTAATAGTTTTGACAGGAAAGAAGGGATGGGTTTTGGCGTCATTTTGTTCAGAGGAAGCCGAGATTTTATATCAGCTGCAAGGCGTGAACAAGGTGATTGGCGTGAAGTTCGAGGCATGCACGGGCATCAGCCAATCTCGTTTGGAATTGCTGACATTGCTTTATCATGCAGATGAGATCAGTCAAAGCGACCTTCAAAAGAAAGTAAATATCGATAGCGCAGCCGTTACCAGACACCTGAAACAGCTGGAAGCCAAAGGCATGGTATCAAGGCGGCGCAAGCCTGAGGACAACCGCATCACCCTTGTTCGGTTAACAGACCAAGGAAGAGAGCGAATTGAGTCTTCTAAGAAGGAAAAGGAGCGTTTCATGAAGGAAATGCTCGCAAATGTAAGCGCAGAAGAACGCCGCCTGCTCATTGATGTGCTGGCGCGAATGCGAAACAATATAGATAATATCGAAGCTTAAGAGGAGTGTATCAACATGATCAAAACAAACGATTTTATGGAAATTATGAAAGGCCGCCGTTCTATCCGCAACTATGATCCGGCAATAAAAATCAGCAAAGAAGAAATGACAGAGATCTTAGAGGAAGCAACAACTGCCCCATCTTCTGTTAACGCGCAGCCATGGCGTTTTCTTGTCATTGACAGCCCGGAAGGAAAAGAAAAGCTCGCACCGCTTGCAAGCTTTAACCAAACTCAGGTCACAACATCATCTGCTGTCATCGCTGTATTTGCAGACATGAACAATGCAGACTACCTAGAAGAAATCTATTCAAAAGCCGTGGAACTTGGTTACATGCCGCAGGAGGTCAAAGACAGACAAATCGCCGCGCTGACCGCACATTTTGAAAAGCTTCCGGCACAGGTCAACCGTGAAACGATCCTGATTGACGGAGGTCTCGTTTCCATGCAGCTGATGCTGACTGCACGCGCGCATGGCTACGATACAAACCCGATCGGCGGATACGATAAAGAAAACATCGCGGAAACCTTCGGATTAGATAAAGAACGTTATGTACCGGTTATGCTACTTTCTATCGGAAAAGCAGCAGACGAAGGCTATGCTTCCTACCGTCTGCCGATTGATACAATTGCAGAATGGAAATAAAACAAAGAGCCCGGGAATGTTTTCCGGGCTCTTTGTTTTTAAGTACAGCCGCCGTTTGATCGTCTGATCTTTTTTGGGTAACAAGTCTGAAGTTAGTCGTTTAGTCATGAAAAAAGAGTGATGACCATTCATCACTCTTCTCTCGATTATTCTTTTCCTTTCTTCCTGCCGAACGGCCACCAGTTTCCTTCTCCAAAGGTCGCAATGATTGCCGGGATGAAGAGCGGAAGTATGACAAGGCCGTAAAGCAAGAGCCCGATGATGATAACACTTGCCACCTGCATCAGTGTATTGACACCTGAAGGCATCATCGCCGCGAACGTACCGGCCAATATAATGGCAGCTGTAATAATGACAGATCCCATTTTGCTCATTGACCTGACGACACCTTGCTCAATGCCAAGGTGCACCTCTTCCTTAAATCGATCCAGCAAGAAGATCGAATAATCTACCCCTAACGCGATCAAGATGACAAAGCTGAAGAATGGCACTGCCCAGCTGACACCCGCGTTTCCTAAGCCGTTTACAAAAATTAATTCTGTTATGGATATCGACGTATAGTACGTCAGCAGCAATGACGCGATCATATAAATCGGCATGATCATTGAGCGGAACAAAATGGTTAACACGATAAACAGGCCTATAATCATAATCACCATTGTTCTGGAGAAGTCCGTTGTGGACAGCTCCTTTAAGTCCGCATTCATACTCGTGACCCCGCCGTATACGATCTGTGCATCCTCCAAAGGAGTGCCGTCAACTTCGTTTGCGACAGCTTTTTTGATTTGGTTTATTGTCGTAATAGCTTGTTCTGAGTACGGATTTGAATCCAGAACGACACTTAATTGAACACCTTTTCCGTCTGCAAAGGAATACTGGTCAATTGACTTCTTAAAGTCTTTGTCCTTCATTACTTGATCAGGAATGAATATGCCTGTATCTCTTACAGTTGGACTTTTGCTCATGTCCTCTAACATATCACTGGAAGCTGTAATACCGTCAGAGACTTTCGTCAGGCCCTCATTTGCGCTTTTTACGCCTTCGGACAGCTTCTTCAGGCTTTCTGTCAGGGTTCCAGCTTGTGCCTGCTGGCCTGAGAGCTGTTGGTTCGCTTGTTCAAGACCGGTTTGAATCTGGCCAAGCTGTCCGCTGATTGCCGTAAGCTGCTGCACGGTCTGTGCGGTATTGCCGGTTTGGGAAATCTGTTTGCTCACAAGCTGCAGCTGCTGATTGATTTTGCCCAAGCCATCTGCCGCATCGCCCAGTGAACCGCCAGACCCTCCATTTGAGGCCGAACCGGTTTGCCCTGCCATTTGATTCAGTCCGTTTTCTATATCCGTTAATCCGCTTTGGACATCGGCAATCCCTTTCACCGTCTTATCCAGCCCGTCTGAAACCGATCCTAGCTGGTTATCAATATATAAATCTTTGATTTTTTCACCAGTCGGCTGCGTAATGGTCATAACAGAGTCAACATGATCAACTTTCTCGATCGCTTTGCTGATGTTTCCGAGATAAGGGATTGTATCAGCTGTTGTAAGATCTTTGTCTCCTTTTACGACAACATTGATCGGGAACGCTTTTCCTTCCCCGAATCCATCCTTAATGGCCTCGAGAGCTTTTATAGATTTATAATCGCTGCTGATTTCCGCAGTTGAGTCGAATGAAATCTGGTCATCATAGGTCAAGATGAACGGAAGCGTGATAATGACCGTGATGACTATAAACAGAAACGGACGCGCAACGGAGTGTCTGCCGAGAAACGCCCATAATTTGTTGTCACTGTGTGACAGCACTTTCTTAGAAGGCCAGAATAATTTTTCACCCAGTGTCACCATAAATAATGGCAGCAGTGTGTAGAGGATGATCATTAAGATTCCCACACCGACTGCTACCCCTACTGCGGATTGGAAAATCGCAAACTTCGCAAATCCTAAGGCGGAAAATCCGATCAATACCGCAAATCCGCTGATAAATAAGGTTTTTCCCCCTGTGCGGTAAGCGATAAGCGCCGCTTCTTTTTTATCATGCCCGTTTGCCAATTCTTCACGGAATCGTGTAAGAAGCAGTATGCAGTAATCTGTTCCAATGCCGAACAGGATCGCGACTAAGAAGGTTTGCGTAAACGTCGAGATTGGAAAATCAACATTGTATACAAGGATGCCCAGTATGGATTGACTGATCAGATAAGAAAAACCGACAACCACAATCGGGATAAAAGGCGTCACAACAGATCGGAACACGATCAACAGTAAACCGATGATCAGGCAGACTGTGATCACTTCCGTTTTCTTAAGCCCTTCCTCTGAGCTGTGAGCGAAATCCTGGTTGATAAGGGAAGCTCCCGTAATATATGCCGTCAAGTCATCAGGAACGATTTGATAAATCTCGTCCGCAATTTTTTCCGCCTTTTTATCAGAACCTGTAATCGTGACAGGCATGAGAACGGTTTTCTTGTCTTTCGACATCAACTGGTCTTTGACTTCTTTTTCCGCTGACAGAGGAGATGTTACCTCTTCTACACCGTCGATCTTTTTGATTTTATCAATCATTATCCGGAGCTGATTCTCTGTTTCTTTCTTTATAGCGTTGTCTAATGTAAAGACAACACTGATCGAATTATTGTCTTCTCCCGCTTGTTTTAAAATGGCGTTTGCCCTTTCTGAAACAGCATCAGCGGGAAGCTGGGCCTGCCCCTTTTGATTGGCCAGCTCCGTTAAGTTCGGAGAAAACAAACTCAAAACGACGGTAAGTGCTAATACTATGGCTGCAATTGCCCACTTGAATTTGATGATTGCTCTCATTCGGCAGAATCTCCTCCTTTAAATTTGCTTTTTAAAATGGTGAATATCTCGATGATGGAATGTAAGTGTTCCTCATCTATATCATCAATCAACGGTTTGAGCGCGTTAAAGATGGCAGAATCTAATTCTTCCAGTATGTGTTCACCACTGGGTGTAATGTTAATAAGCTTAGAGCGCCTATCACTTTTTTCCGGACAGTCGTCCCATTGAACCAATCCCTTTTCGAGCAGCTTTTTCAATCTGTTAGAGATCGCGCTCTTATGTACATTTTGGTACATGGCCAGGCTGCCGGGAGAGGTTGGGCCCTTGACTTTTAAAATTTTCAACAGGTCTGCCTGTTCCCTTGAGATATGCTTGAAGACATCCTGATTGATTTCACGATGCACAAATTCTGTCCCTTCAAGCAGGACTTCCACAAACAGGTTTATCGCCTGACATAGCTTTTGTTCATTCAATATCTTCCCCTCCTCATTATAGTTTACCCCACTAAACTTTATGTTCAATGTCAATTAGTTTATTCCTCTAAACTATATATGTCAACAAATTTTATTCACGGGCACTCTACACGAGAACTCACGTTCGTGTATAATAGAAGCTATATACATGAAAGGGGGAATTTTAACATGTCAGATTTGGCGTTCAAATTGTATGAATATAACGTCTGGGCCAATCAACAAATATTCAACCGATTAAAAGAGCTTCCAAAAGAGGTATACTATCAGGAAATTCAAAGCGTGTTTCCGTCAATATCCCATGTATTGTCTCATGTTTATCTTTCTGATCTCGGCTGGATTGAAGTGTTTTCCGGCAAAACCTTGAGCGATGCTTTGGCTTTAGCTGAACAGCTTAAAGAACAGACAGAGGCAAAAGAAATAGAGGAAATGGAAGACCTTTTTCTGAAGTTATCCGAGCGCTTTACACTATTTTTACAGCAAAAAGAACAGCTCAATCAGCCACTCCAGATTCAAAATCCCTCAGGCGGAATCATGAAAACAACTGTTTCCGAACTACTTCCCCACGTTGTCAATCACGGAACATACCACCGCGGCAATATCACAGCAATGCTGCGGCAGGCAGGCTACGCATCCGCACCGACAGATTATGGGCTCTACCTGTTTATGAAAAAAACTGAAAAAGCATAAAAAAGCGGCTCCCTAAATGGAGCCGCTTTTTTCGGGAAATAGTCCAAATCACATTAAAATTCTTTTCATCAATCCTTTTTTAGTAAAAAAGATAGAAATTTTAGTGTTATAATAATCATTAAAAATAGATTGCTGACTCAATAAACAATTTTCAATGGAGGAACACATAAAGTGACAGACGACATGACGAAAGACAATATAAATCAGCAAACGTTGCAGAGAGGCTTGAAAAACAGGCATATCCAGCTCATCGCCATCGGCGGAGCCATTGGGACAGGCTTATTTCTCGGCTCGGGCAAATCGATTCATTTTGCCGGACCTTCGATTTTATTTGCTTATATGATCACAGGGATCATTTGCTTTTTAATTATGAGATCGCTGGGTGAACTGCTGTTATCAAACTTGAACTATCACTCTTTTGTGGATTTTGTACAAGACTACCTAGGCGATATGGCAGCATTTATCACCGGCTGGACATATTGGTTCTGCTGGATTTCCATTGCGATGGCTGATCTGACAGCAGTCGGGCTCTACACTCAATATTGGCTCCCGGGTGTGCCGCAATGGGTGCCCGGCTTGATCGCTCTTATTATTTTACTGATTATGAACCTAGCGACAGTCAAGCTTTTTGGAGAATTAGAATTTTGGTTTGCTTTGATTAAAGTCATTGCCATTTTGGCGTTAATCGTCATTGGCCTTGTGATGATTTTCAAAGGCTTTTCCACAAGCTCAGGAGTGTCCAGCTTCACAAACCTCTGGAGCCACGGAGGCCTGTTCCCGAATGGCATGCACGGGTTTATCCTCTCGTTCCAGATGGTTGTGTTTGCTTTTGTCGGCATTGAGCTTGTCGGGCTTACGGCCGGTGAAACAGAAAACCCTGAAAAAGTAATCCCTAAGGCGATCAACAATATTCCTGTCCGTGTGCTGCTTTTTTATATCGGGGCTCTTCTCGTGATTATGAGCATCTATCCTTGGGATGTCATCAATCCCAGCGAAAGCCCATTCGTACAAGTATTTGTCGCTGTTGGCATCGTCGGGGCTGCAAGTATTATCAACTTTGTTGTGTTGACATCCGCTGCTTCAGCGTGCAACAGCGCTGTATTCAGTACAAGCCGTATGGTCTATTCCCTGGCGAAAGATCACAATGCGCCTGAGTCAATGGCGAAACTGACTCAGCGTAAAGTGCCTAGAAATGCTTTATTCTTTTCAGCTATCGTGATTTTAATCGGTGTTACGTTAAACTACATCATGCCAGAAGGCGTATTCACCCTGATCACAAGTATTTCAACCGTATGCTTTATCTACATTTGGGGGATTACGGTCATCTGCCATATGAAATACCGCAAAACAAGACCTGAATTAGCGAAAACAAACAAGTTTAAGCTTCCGCTTTATCCGTTTACAAATTACCTGATTCTTGCGTTCCTGGCGTTTGTTCTGGTTGTGCTGGCACTGGCACAGGATACTCGTGTTTCCTTATTTGTCACACCGGTTTGGTTTATTTTGCTGATTGTGATTTATAAAGTGAGAAAAGCGAAGCATCAATAACACTCGAAACTCCTGCCTCAAAAATGAGAGCAGGAGTTTTTTTGATGAAAATGACCTTTGCTTTTGAATTTGAAGGTATGCTATAGTGTTTGTAATCAAAACAAGAAGGGATGATGGGTGGACAATGATTAACTAATCTTATTTTTACCGTTTGAAATCAATATTTCAAATCAAAAAATAGGATTAGTCTGCCCATTTTCTATATATACGACACTGCTATTTATAAAAAATAGCTTATTTGATCATGCACAGGCACGGCTAATCCTTCCAACACATTTGGGAGGATTTTTTTATTCTCCCTTTAAAGCGAGGGATATGGATGAAAGAGATCGTAACATTAACAAACGTTAGCTATGAAGTAAAGGATCTAACTGTTTTTAAACATGTAAACGCCAGTGTTCAGCAAGGAGATATCATTGGGATTATCGGAAAAAACGGCGCTGGGAAATCTACGCTGCTGCACCTCATTCACAATGACTTAGCCCCTGCACAGGGTCAAATCCTTCGGAAGGATATAAAACTGGCTTTGGTTGAACAGGAAACCGCGGCGTATTTCTTTGCGGATCAGACACCTGCCGAAAAGAAGTTACTGGAGAAATGGCATGTGCCTCTTCGTGATTTTCATCAGTTAAGCGGCGGTGAAAAACTGAAAGCGCGGCTGGCGAAAGGACTATCAGAGGATGCAGATCTGCTGCTGTTAGATGAACCGACAAACCACCTTGATGAAAAAAGCTTACAATTTCTCATCCAACAGCTGAAACATTATAACGGCACTGTGATTCTCGTTTCTCACGATCGATATTTTTTAGACGAAGCCGCAACAAAAATATGGTCGCTTGAGGATCAGACGCTGATTGAATTCAAAGGGAATTACTCCGGGTATATGAAGTTCCGGGAGAAGAAAAGACTCACCCAGCAGCGTGAATATGAAAAGCAGCAAAAAATGGTTGAACGGATTGAAGCACAAATGAATGAGCTCGCTTCTTGGTCGGAAAAAGCCCATGCTCAATCGACGAAAAAGGAAGGGTTTAAAGAATATCACCGGGTAAAAGCGAAGCGTACGGATGCCCAGATAAAATCCAAGCAGAAGCGGCTTGAAAAAGAGCTGGAAAAAGCAAAGGCGGAACCCGTCACCCCAGAATATACAGTCCGCTTTTCAATCGATACAACCCACAAAACAGGAAAACGTTTTTTAGAAGTTCAGAATGTAACAAAAGCGTTTGGAGAAAGGATCCTCTTTAAAAACGCAAACTTTACGATTCAGCACGGCGAAAAGGTTGCGATCATAGGCCCCAATGGCAGCGGAAAAACGACATTACTGAACATCATTCTGAGACAGGAAACAGCAGAAGGAAGTGTATGGGTGTCGCCGTCCGCAAACATCGGCTATTTAACGCAGGAGGTGTTTGATTTGCCTTTAGAACAAACACCGGAAGAGTTATTTGAGAATGAAACATTCAAAGCAAGGGGGCACGTTCAAAATCTGATGAGACACTTAGGTTTTACAGCCGCCCAATGGACTGAACAGATCAAGCATATGAGTATGGGTGAGCGTGTAAAGATCAAGCTGATGGCATATATTCTGGAGGAAAAAGACGTGCTGATTTTAGATGAGCCGACAAACCATCTCGACCTGCCGTCACGCGAACAGCTGGAAGAAACACTGTCACAATACAGCGGCACATTGCTGGCGGTTTCACATGACCGATACTTTCTCGAAAAAACAACAAACAGTAAACTCGTCATCTCAAACAACGGCATCGAAAAGCAGTTAAATGACGCCGCTCCTTCTGAAAGAAATGAGCGGGAAGAGCTTCGATTAAAGCTTGAGACAGAAAGACAAGAAGTGCTGGGAAAACTCAGTTTTATGACGCCAAATGATAAAGGGTATAAGGAGCTTGATCAGGCTTTCAATGAGCTTACGAAACGAATAAAAGAGCTGGATCATCAAGACAAAAAAGACTGAGGGAGAAAGTTCAAGCGGTATTGAAAAGGACAACAGCTGTTGTCCTTTTTCTTTATATGTTCAAGCCTTCCCATGACATTAATTTTTCTAATGATGACTTATAGTATCCTGCCACCGCTTCCAGATAGGCATGTTGTATTTGGGTAACGTAAGCGGCTTTTCACTATAGCTGTTTCCGCATACGTATATTGGTCATGGCATAACCCATCTTCTGATAGAGATAGACGGCTGTCTCGTTGTGTGCAAATACATGAAGAGCCAGCCTTTCCACACCAAGCTCTCTTGCTCTTTCATCAAGCGTTTGAAGCGCCAATTGAGCAAGTCCTTTTCCGCGAAAGGCTTCATACAACCCAAAGGAATAGATAAACGCTTCCTTTTGCGGATGAAACGGATCAGCATACAGCCAGAGCCAGCCCATTCTTTCCCCTTGGTCATTTGTGATGTTCCAAAAATAATGATTGCTGCTGTCTCGCCCATTCGGAATCATGTTCTCATATGCCTGCTCCGATTTCTCAAGCGCCTCTTTTTCCGTCCAAGTTCCTGACGTTATGTTTTGTTTCGCATAATTTTGCACGGACATCCCGCGAAAGGCTTCGAACTCTTCCTCAGTCATGTCTTCCAAAGTTAATGCCATCCTGTATTCCTCCTTTATAAAAAAAGCCCAGCTGATGCCGGACGAATAACGCAGAAATGGAGCTCTATTTTACTGATTCAGTTAATTCCTGGACTTTCTATTATTCGATAAGAAAAGGAGATTTCCTGCAAATGGGCTTGTTCTTAAACAATAGTGAAAAAGCTTACGTGTAACTCCCCATGATGATCATGATAGAAACAATCAAACAGATTATCGCTGGTATCGCCATGATGACCGATTGTCTTGCTCGAAACATATGCGCATGAATTGCTCCCGCCATGAGAACGACAAACAGAACACCTGCTCCAATCGCTGCATACCGATTCCAAATTCCCGCTGTCATAGCAAGTGCTCCGGCTATTTCAAGAATGCCAGTAACAGTCAGAAACCATAATGGATATTGATAATGCCGCCAATGCTCAACTTGAAAGGGAACGCGGCTTACCTTTATGATGCCTCCCGCAAGCATAAAAACTGCCAAACTGACTTTCATAATAATAGATATCATCTTACATCATTCCCTTTCGGAAGCATCCCGTAAATTAAAAGATTCACAACCTCTGCTGCGAGGCTTGCCGGATCTTTGATTCCGGTTAACAAAAATGAATCGGTTAAATGTTCAATCATGCCGACCAAACACTCAGCGACAGTTTCCATATTTAGTTCAGAGTGAAAATAGCCAAGCCGCTGTTCTGCTTCTAAGTTCTCTTTCAAAACCATCGCCAAGTCTTTTTTCATTTGTTTTGCTTTTGGGTTGAGAAAAAAGCCGATCTTGGTTAAATTCTTGTCCTCAGCCAAAAATTGAAAAACAGTCTCTACAGCTAGCAGTACCCGTTTTGACACATCCTCCGTGTTTAATCCGTTTTCCAGAAGAAGTGACTCTGTCAGCTTTCTGACTCGAGAGTGAAAATCGGTTATTAACTCGGCAAAGATGGCTTCTTTGCTTTGAAAGTACAGGTAAAATGAAGGCTGCGTGAACCCAGCTTTTTTCACAATTTCACTTACCTTCGCGTCATGGAATCCCCGAACCGAAAATTCATTAGCGGCAACTTTGAGTAACCGTTTCCGGCTTTCTTCTCCTTTACGTCCTTTACTTTTCAACTAGGACCACCCCCAAAATAATACTCACGAGTAATGTTACTTACGAGTATTATTTCATGGCATTAGCTTCATTGTCAATGATTTCAAACTCATCCTGTTGCCAGCTTCCTTTATTAAAGGGTCTTATGTATTTCGAATAACTGAATCAATTTATTATATCAATGGCTTTTCATTCACTGATAGGTATTTGCTGAATAGATTGACATTCAGGCTGTGACAAACTTTATTCTTTTTTTCTAACAAACATCACTCCGGGGCCAGATAGAGTTTTGCCCGTAAATGCAAGGAACAATTGGGTGCAGCAGCGCATAATGTACTGTACAGAAAGATGGAAGGGTGTGATGGGATGCCGTCTACAGTAATCAACCTATATTATTTGAAGATCAACAGTATTTCGGGCAATGGTTCAATTACAATAGGCGAAGCTGCTTATAACAGCCCTACCAACAATCAAAAATCTCAAGGGACCAATTCTTCTTTCGGTGATACCTCACCTACAGAATCGGTTATGGAAAACTTCTTAAACGATCCTGATGTAAATGATCAGACATCTATCGGCAACTCTGATACATCCAACGTTAATGCTCCTCCGATTGCACCACCGCCAATTTTAGATTAAAGGGGTTTCGTCTATGCCATATCAAATTAACATCGCAAATATTAAGATCAACGGCGTCACGCAAAACGGAAATATAGATGTCGGCCCGACTGTGCACAACAGCCATACTGCGAACAGCAAATATTTTGGAGCAAACTTTTCCTTAGGGGATCTTTCGCCTACGTCTTCACTTTTGAACACTGGAAATATTGATTCAGACGTTAGTGATCAAGACCAAATCGGAAACCCTTCTGCGCCTATTGCAAATCAAATTTAAGGAGAATCTCATATGGATTTCGAAAAAATTCGAAAGTGGCTTGAGATTACGAATGAATATAAACAAAGTGACTTTTGGACAAATGTGCTCAAATATAAAGCCCCGGAACATTTTTTTGATTCCGAAGCTTCTACATTTGTTTACGACTTTTATCAAGATGAAGAATATAATTTTATCATTGTGGAAATGCCCGGTGTGTATGAGGAAGAATTAACGATCCGTTTACTATCTAAAACCCAGCTGTTGATCAAAGGGACGATCACGCCTGTTTTTCCTGCCGAAATGGAAGTGCTGCGTGAACGGTATTACGGAGAAATTGAGCGAATCATTCAGCTTCCCGAAGCCGCTGAATCTCATTTGTTACAGATTCAGCTGTTAAACGGGCTTCTGCACATTTCGTACCCAAGACAAATTGAAACCATTGCGTTCAATAAGGGGCTTTAAGATTGATTGTTCCTTCATTCCTTATCCATAGGGACTGATATATGGTCTTTATACTGATCCACATAAATATCCCCATTACCCAGCAGCACTGCGTACACGGTCTCTTTCACCTTTATGTCTCTTTTTCGCAATTCCTCCAAAAGCCAGGATTCCGTCAAACGATTCTGCTTTAAATTATTCTCAATGATTTCTCCGTCCATAATAAGCTCTATCGGAAGCCTGTGTTCTTGGTTTACCGCAATCATTAAATCCTGTTTGGTCACATGCCGGAATTGCGGTTTTCTTAACACAGTCAGCTGACCATTCGTTTCAAGAATGGCAAAAAGAACTTCTTCGATATTAAATATTTCTTTTTCCCGCAATTGCTGATTTAAATAATCGAGTGTGTAACGCATTTTCCTCATATTTGATTCAAGTATCTTCCCGTTTTGAATCAGCACTGTTGGATCTCCGGCAAAAAATTTCCTCAGCTTCCTGTTCTTTATCGACAGAAACGAAATTAGAAAAATGGTTAACACAAAAATACTAAACGAAATGGCCATATTGTGCGGTTTTATTGAAGTATTGTAAGCTAATCCACCGGCAATCGCCCCTAGTGTGATCGCCGCAATAAAATCAAAAATCGTCATTTGAGAGATTGTCTGTTTGCCTAAAATTCGTTCTGCGATTAACAGCAAGCCAAAGCTGGCAACCGTTCTAATGACAACTTCAAGTTCAATCATGCTATGGCGCTCCCCGCTTCCCAGATTGTTTGGCCAAAAACTCCTGCTGCTATCATTGTTTGGCTTAATATATCCATCTATACCAAAAATATTGTTCGGTTCAGGACAGAATGAACCGACTGCCTTTCGGATATATTAAATTGCGATTGGCCGGAAGGAAAGCCAATCCCATGACAAATCTAATTCATCATTGGTCAGGTGGTAGCATGAATTTCACTTGGGAATCTCTAGTTCTCATTGTAGCCGGAGTCATTTTGCTAAGAATTTCAGGAAGAAAATCAATCGCACAAATGACTTCAACTCAAACGGTTGTCATGATTTCGATCGGAACTATTATCGTTCAGCCAATCATCGAGTACAGCCTCTTCAAAACATTAATTGCGGCGGCAATTTTCACAATTACACTCATCGTTATGGAATGGATCCAAATGAGATCGAACTTCATTGAAAAGATGTTGACCGGAAAAGCAAAAATTGTTATTGAAAACGGACAGCTTCATATCGAAAACTTAAAGAAGATGAGACTTACAGCTGATCAGCTTGAAATGCAGCTACGGCTTCACGGCGTTACGGCTATACAAGATGTCAAAATTGCGACATTAGAGGCAAACGGGCAATTAGGAATAGAATTAACTGATGACGCCAAACCTTTAACTGTCAGGGATCTAAAAAAACTCATTCACCCGAATTTCATTAATAAGGACGGACAAGCCCATTTGTCTAGCAATCAGAATATTTTTGATGAAATTGGCAAAAAGAATAAAAAAAACATCCCTAAAAAACTGCATTAACAAAAGGCACTTGGGGAATTTTGCAGGTTTTTGTCTCTCACTGAATGTTTTTGCCGTTTTGTTTAAGCAATTGCTGCTCACACACCATATTGTATAAACAGTCATAACAGAGAGGAGAGATGAATGATGAAATTCCCAGTTTATATTCATTCGATATCCGGAAACAGCGTTTTTAATAACGGTTTTGCATTTTCCATCAGCCCTTTCTCTGTTTCTAAAGAGACAGATGGTTCCGGAGGGAATAATACAGGTTTGGTTTTTGAATCCAATGCTTTAAGCCAAACAAGCTCCGCCAATCAAGCCCTACATGTTACAAATGCGGTCCAAGGACTGCTTTCCAAGCTTTTAGCGTAAAAATAAGAAATTAACACTTCATGAGGTGCCGTATGGCTTTTCCAATTATTCACACGAACTTTTGGGATGCTGTGATAGCTGTTCCAATCATCATATTGATAACCCAAATCCTCAAAATATTATTGAAAATCCCCAAAACTTTTGTACCGTCAGTTGCCTTAATAACAGGCCTTGTCATTTCTGTTTTCATAAGCCATCGACACAGCCTCTTTTCTGGCGTATTTATGGGCTGGTTTTATGGCTACGCTGCTATAGGCTCCTACTCATCATTAAAAACGACCATCTTATCCTTTAGGCAAACGAAAAACGATACATCAAATTCATAGATGACATATAATGATCTGCCGCCTCTTTATCAGGCGGCTTTATTTCTGCTGATAGGTTGATCATCTTCAAAAGAGATGCTCATTCACTCGCTATTATTTTTACCATTATGTTGATGCAATGATATAAAAACGCAATATCATAGAAGTAAATAGACTGCCAGCGTCCTCTATGACAGCTACTTCTGAATGAAAGGAGCTTGAAGCATGCGATCTCAAATCAACATCTCAAATCTCACGATAAATGGAATGACACAAAACGCCAATACAGATATCGGACAAAACTTGCAAAACAGCCATACTGCGAACAGCAAAAATTACGGTGTCAATTTCACATTAGGAGATTACTCTCCTTCTAATTCAATTATTATTTCAGCAAGTTGTGATAATGATACAAGTGATCAAGGGCAGGTTGATAACCCTTCTTCGCCTAGTGAAGAATAAATTGATGCAAAAAAAGAACTCATTTGAGTTCTTTTTTTTGCCTTATTTCTTTATTCGCCTTCATATAATCGATAAACCCTTTTCAGCTTTTGTTCAAGCTGTTCAAAATGAACAAAACGGGCTTCTCTTAGAAACTCAGTCCCATCAATGAACAAAAGAAGCACAGGAACGGTGAAAACTGAAAATCTGCCGGCGACCTCTGCTACATCGTCAGCATTGATATGCCCCAATTTGATGTTTGGAAACTGATCCAATACTATTCTGAGCTGGGGCAGGACTGCGTGACATACTGTACAGGCAGGCCTTGATATATAAATAAAACTGAATTTGTGCTGTTTGATAAAATTATCTATAGAATCTAATGAATGTAATTCTGTCATCTCTTTCATCCATTTACTCCTTCAAATAGGTCTGTCTTTTATAACCAAGCTCATCAATACGTATCATTCACTATACTGATTTATATTTATTATATCCGCTTTTTTACTTTGCAGAGTACCTGCAAGCTTGCCGAAAATGTCAAAATAAAAGAACAGTTACTGACAAGCAGCAACTGTTCTTACATACTTTCGTATTAAAAATGCAAAGCGTAAGCTCCTGAACCGATGAGTGCAACCCCTATGGAAACTGCAATGAGCACCAGGTTATATTCAAAACCTCCGGCGCCATTCGCAAAACCTTTCGCTCCATGGACTTTTACGATAGCACCTAACATGATGATCGTTATGATAGCAGCTCCAAGCGGGAGGAATACGCCTAAAATAAATAGAATTCCGCTTACTAACTCCCCAAGACCTGATAGAGCGGCCGCAACGTTTCCTGGTTTCACCCCAATTGATTCGAACCATTGTCCGGTTCCTTTAATCCCGTATCCGCCAAACCAGCCGAATAATTTTTGTGTGCCATAAAACAAAAACACTACACCAATCATTATACGAATAAGCAACAGTCCTGCATCTTCCATTTGTATCTCTCCTCATCTTTGATTTCATCTGATTCTTTGCTGACAGTATCCAGCAATCATCAATTGAATATATGTTTCTTTATTTTTTATGTGTCAAATCAATCTAACTCTCTTACTTCAAACGGCAGCAGCCCTTGTTCAATTTGTGTGCGATGCGGTTCATATTGTACAGGCAGCATCAGTTTTTCGCCCATTGTATCCTGTGTTTCATCATGTGCAAAGCCTGGAGGATCAGTTGCGATTTCAAACAGGATTTCCCCATGTTCCCTGAAGTAAATGGCATTAAAGTAGTTTCTATCCCGAACAGGAGTTACACCATATCCGTGGGAAGCAATATATCTTTGCCAATCTAACTGATCTTCATCATCGTTAGCCCGCCAAGCGATGTGATGCACCGTTCCGGCCCCCATTTGCCCGCGGCCAATAGGCGTTAACTTAAGGTCAATCACATTTCCGATATCACCGGCGGAACGATAACGAACGAAGTCTCCTTCTTTGCCGACTCGTTCCAGCCCCATGATGTTTTCTAAAAGCTCAGCGGTTTTGTCAGGCTGCGCTGATAATAGGGTTGCACCCCCAAAACCTTTAATGGCAACATCGGGCGTTACATCTCCGAAAGTCCACGTATTAGCCTCTCCTTCTTCTCTTTCCACGATTTCTAAGTGCAGTCCATGAGGATCATCAAATTCTACATATTGTTCCCCAAAGCGCTCGATTTTGGTGTATGGAACATTGAACTTTTCTAGTCTCTTTTCCCAAAATGCCATAGCCCCTTTCGGCACGACATACGAAGTCACGCCAACTTGACCGTCTCCAATGACGCCTTGGCGGGCTCCGGCCCACGGAAAGAAGGTAATGATTGTTCCCGGCTTCCCGCCTTCATTCCCAAAATAAAGATGATACGTACCTGGGTCATCAAAATTGACAGTTTGCTTGACCAAACGAAGCCCAAGCACTCCTGCGTAGAAATCTGTGTTCTCTTGAGGATGACCGACAATCGCTGTAATATGATGAATTCCCATCGTTTTTTTAGCCATTTTTATCCGCTCCTTTTACATATACTCAACAAACTCATTCACAGGCTTCCGGTAGCCGCGCGGTCTTCTGCTCTCTGTTTTTTCTTTTCCAATCGTAATCATCATGACAACCTCAAATTGGTCGTCTATGTTCAAAATCCGTTTTACGGCTTCCGCATCAAAGCCGATCATCGGGCAGGTATCCCAGCCTTTTTCCTTAGCACTCAGCATAAACATCATCGCAGAAAGTGAAGCATTCCTTATCGCCTCATCTCTCTTAAATTGTTCTCCCCTGTTTTCATAAAACGAAACGGTGTCTTGCACCATGTGGTCATACTCTTGCTTATTTAATATCCCCAATACCTTTAACCCTTCATAGATATCGGCAGCTTGTTGATATGCCTGCTTATCCCCTAATACTAAGAGAACCGCAGAAGAGCTAATCACTTTATATTGTCCATTTGCGGCCTGCTTCAGCTTTTCCTTTACGTCCTGGTCAAGAACCGTCACATATTTTGTATGCTGCAAATTAAAAGCCGATGGTGCCAATGCAACCAATTCAAACATCTCATTGAGATCTTCTTTTGTGATTGGATGACCTGAAAGAAAATTGCTTGCAGATCGTCTTTCATTGACTAAATGAGTAAATTCAGCCATTACGCTACACTCCCTTTTATCTCGAATTCGAGATATTATGTTATAAAAAATCATATTGAATATTGTGTAAAAGAACTGACAACGATTGAACACTTAGAGTTGCGCTTGATCGCTGATCTTTTCAATCGAATGTCTCGAATTAAAATATCTTGAATATGAGATAATAGTAAAATACAGATCCTCTCATGTCAATAGGTTTTTGAAAATTAGGTGGAAATTTTTCACTGACGGCAGCATTTTAATAGCGAATCATCACTGTTGTTACATAAGAACTCATTTGTTTGCTGTATGACCTTTTAGCACAGCTCCAACTTTTTTTCTGTCACCTTATTTATTAGTAAACAGGAAACAACGTTGCTATAGACCCACTCGAAATTGAATTGGTATGATAAGCAAAGTGATTACACAGGAAAGGATACGGAGAGCGTGTATAGAGCACTCCTATTTTTTTGTGCAGTTTTATAGGAGGAAAAAATGGCAAGTGAAAGAGAACAAATAAGCAGAAAAGTTGCTTTGATTGCATTGATCGCCAATCTGATCTTAATGGCAGGAAAGGTCTTTTTTGGGCTGGCAGGCGATAGTGAAGCCGTGTTTGCAGACGGAATACATTCCGCGGCAGATGTCGTTGCTTCGATTGCAGTCTTGGCAGTGATCGGCATTTCCAATAAACCGCCCGATCAAGACCATCCTTTTGGTCACGGAAAAGCTGAAGTCATTAGTGAGGCGATTGTAGGAATTATCTTAGTGATCGTATCCGTTTATATCCTCATAGAAGCGATTCTGTCCTTTGTTAAAGGGCCAAGCGTTCCCCAATACAGCGCATTGTTTGCGGCTCTGATTTCATACGTGGCTAAGGAAATCTTATATCGTTATTCTATAAAGCAAGGGGAAAAATGGAACAGCAAAGCGATTATAGCGATTGCGTACGATCATAAAGGCGATATCGTTGCCTCTCTTGCCGCTTTTATCGGCGTCCTGTTGGCTATCATCGGAAACACCCGCGGCTGGCCCTATCTGTTGTACGCAGATGCCATTGCCAGTGCAATCGTTGCTTACCTCATTTTTAAGATTTCAATGGAATTAATCAGGCCGTCTGTTGATGTGCTCATGGAAAAGAGTGTTGATCCCGAGCTGATAGAGGAATATAAAGCTGTTATTTTTCAATGTGATCAAGTAAAACGAATTGATAGAATCCGCGCTCGAGAACATGGCCACTATAAATTGCTTGATGTCCGTTTATCTTTGGATCATGATTTGACAATTAAGCAGGGACACGACATCGCCCGCGAAATTCGAAATGAAATCAAAAGACAGTTTTCAGATGTAGAAGAAGTGCTCATCCATGTAAATCCTTATTTCGAAGAATGAAAAGCTCCTTTTTAGAAGGAGTTTTTTCTTTTTGCTGCAAACTTTACCTTTAGATCTCGCCGTACTATATAATGTGTGTATATCAATCATAGGGACAGAAAGGTTGTTAGAATGAAGGAATTTTTTTCGATTGGAGAAGTGTCAAGGTTATTCAATGTGAAAATCTCTGCTCTTCGGTATTATGATGAAATCGGCCTTTTGAAACCGGAATATAAAGATGGGCAAACGAACTATAGATATTATTCTACCCAACAGTTTGAGCGGCTGGATACCATCAAGTATTTGAGGGCCCTAGGCCTGCCAATCAATAAGCTTCTTGATTTTTATAACTCTCAAAATACAAACACTCTTCTTCATTTACTAAAAAGCCAGCAGGCTGAAATTGATCGCAAAAAGAAAGAATTGGAACGCATTGAACGAAAGATCTCCCGACGCATCACACATATAGAAGATGCCGTTAACATGCCGTTACATCAAATTTCAAAAATCAAACTTCCCGCAATGCGTGTGGCCTATTTGCAGCATGAATACGTTCTCGGCCATGATATCGAACATTCGTTAGCTGAATTGAGAACCCACCTGAATGTGAACGAAGATATATTCATAGGCAAGATCGGTTTATCCATATCAGCAGCAAATGTGAAAGCAAAACAGTTTGACAAATATTCCAGTATATTTATGATTCTTGAAGATGAAAATGAAAAAACTTCTTCAGAAATCATCTTTCCTTCAAGAGAATATCTGCAAATTAGGTTTAAAGGGTCACATCCAGAAGCCGAACCATACTACAAAAAATTACTGGCATATATGAAAGAACATCATTATGAGGTAGCAGGGGACTCAATTGAAATCACACTCATTGATTATGGCATTACGAATAACCTAGATAATTATGTGACTGAAATCCTGCTGCCCATCAAATAATCTCATGAATATGTTTTTATCTCCCTTGACTCTCTACTAACTAGAGGGTTTATTTTTTATGCAGGAATGATTTTTGGAGGAGAAAGCTTATGTTTGGAACGATTTTTAACACAGTGATGATTATTGCAGGAAGCATAATCGGGGGGATATTCAAAAAAGGCATTAAAGATGAATACCAGGATATTTTGATGCAGGCAATGGGATTCGCTGCGGTCGCGCTGGGGATCAACGCCATTACACAGCACTTGCCTGATAGTAAATACCCCATTCTATTCATCGTGAGTTTAGCCATTGGAGGTTTGCTAGGCCAGATCATCAATTTAGAATTACGATTCAACAAGCTGGTGAACAAATTTTCTAAAAGCAATTTAGCAGAGGGCTTATCAACTGCGGTCTTATTATTTTGTATAGGTTCGCTGTCAATATTAGGCCCTGTTGAAGCCGCTTTGCATGGAGATTATACATACCTTCTGACAAACGGGATGTTAGATGGGATCACCTCCATTGTGCTCGCTTCAACTTTTGGTTTTGGAATAGCGGCTGCTGCCATTGTATTATTTGCCTGGCAAGGCTCCATTTATTTATTTGCACAAGTAATGGAGAGCGCAATCAATACAGACCTTATTAATGAAATCACAATTGTGGGAGGCATACTCATCCTCAGTTCAGGTCTAAGCATTCTTGGAATCAAGAAGTTCAAAACACTGAATCTGCTGCCTTCCCTCCTGATCCCTCCTGTTGTGATTTTTATGATTCATGCATTTGGATTGCGGTTTTAATGAAGCAGCTCCCACAAAGGAGGTTAATATTCTGTTATATTGATTTTTAATAATCTGTTCCAATCGTTTTATTTCCTTTTCATCGTGGATTTGACGTCGAATAACAACTGTATTATATTGTAAATAAAGTCTGTTATATCAAAATCAGATTCCCCATCACGAAACGGCACATTCATTTAAACAAAATTGGGAGGAGCATTTGTATGTCAAACCATTCATCTAGTATTCCCGAATTAAGTGACAACGGTATCCGCTATTATCAAACTTATAATGAAAGCCTTAGTCTTTGGCCGGTCCGTTGCAAATCATTCTATATATCTACTCGTTTTGGTCAAACACATGTGATTGCAAGCGGCCCAGAGGATGCCCCGCCGCTTGTATTACTCCACGGAGCATTATTCAGCTCGACGATGTGGTATCCCAACATCGCCGATTGGAGCAGCAAATACAGAACTTATGCAGTTGATATCATAGGTGATAAAAACAAGAGTATTCCTGAGAATTTAAGCGGTACAAGAACGGATTACGCCAATTGGCTTCTTGATGTGTTTGACAATCTGGGGATCGAAAAGTCCCACATGATCGGACTTTCGCTTGGCGGTCTCCATACGATGAATTTCCTTTTGCGTATGCCTGAGAGAGTAAAAAGCGCAGCTATACTGAGTCCGGCAGAAACGTTTTTGCCATTTCATCACGATTTCTACAAATACGCTCTTGGCCTTACAGCGTCAAATGGAGTTGAAAAATTCTTAAATTGGATGATGAATGATCAGAATGTGCTGCACCCGATTTTTGTGAAGCAGTTTCAGGCAGGGGTAATGTGGCAGGATGGATCAAGAAATCCAAATCCTAAAGCCGACGGATTTCCGTATGTTTTTACCGATGAGGAATTACGTTCAGCAAGAGTTCCTACCCTATTATTACTTGGTGAACATGAAGTCATCTATGATCCCCACTCAGCCCTGCACCGAGCCTCTTCATTCGTTCCTGATATTGAGGCGGAAGTCATTAAAAATGCCGGACATGTTTTATCGATGGAACAACCCGCTTACGTAAATGAACGTGTAATGCGTTTTTTCAATGCAGAAACAGGCATTTCACGGTAAGGGCTTATAAGATAGTGATTTGCATTCATAAAGTCCTGCAATATGCTTCTAGCCGGGCATTTCAAAAAATAGAGTCCCTCTTATGGACTCTATTTTTCTTGGACAAAACCCGCAGCTGGTTTTGTGTGCTTGTTTCTTTAGGTTTCTTATATAATCAGTTGGTTTATTCTTAGAATTATCAAGAACCTAGGCATCACGGAGAGAAGGCAGCGTCAAAAAAATCATTTGATATGCTTTATCACTTCTCCTGGGATGCCTGCTAGTATGACGCAGCTTCCGCCAATATGAAACAAAGTTCCATCCATACCGAAAATGAGTGATTGTGCCATAAGTGTCTCCTTTTAACTGCCGACTCCATCTTCCAAATACCACCATAAGCAAAAAAGCAGATCATTAAAGATCTGCTTTTTCTATTACACACTGATTTGTTTCTTTTGTTCATGATCTATTTCCGGATGTATTTCCTTTGTCAGTTGATGCCCTTCTATATCCACGTTCGGAATCATCTTGTCTAACCATTTCGGCAAATACCAGGCTGCATTCCCCATCAGCTTCATGACACTTGGAATCAGTGTCATTCTTACAATAAAGGCATCAAAGAGCACACCAAAGGAAAGTGCTAATCCGTTGGCTTTAATAGAAGCTTCGCCTGCAAAGATAAATCCTGCAAAAACGAAGATCATGATCAAGCCGGCTGCTGTAACAACAGGACCACTGTGTTTTAATCCAGCCTGAATGGCTTGTACTGGATTCTTTGTTTTTACATATTCTTCACGCATTCTGCTGACAAGGAATACTTGATAATCCATGGCTAACCCGAACAGAATCCCAATAGATAAAATCGGCAGGAACGCGAGTATCGGCCCTCTTTCAGGTATTTTGAAAAAGTCGATGAGATTCCCGTCTTGCAAGACAAATACACAAATCCCAAGAGTGGCTGTCATCGTCAACATGAAACCTGCAACAGCAACAAGCGGCACAAGCAGCGAACGGAAAACGATGGTCAGCAATACAAACGCAAATCCAACAATAAGTACAGCAAACACCGGTATCGCATCATTCAGGCGATCTGAAATGTCAATATTCACTGCAGTCGATCCAGTAACAAGCAAATCTACTCCGTTTTTATCTGACAAACTGCGTACATCGTGTACCAAATCTTTCGTTGTGACATCATTTGGACCTGTTTCCGGAACGACCGTAATGATGGCAAAGTTCCCTTCTTTATTAGGCATTGCAGGGGTGACACTTGCTACATGGTCTAAACCCTTTATTTCTTTCACTGCATCTGCGAAAGCCTCCGCCTTATTTTCTGTAGCATTTGTGGCATCCGCTACGATTGTTAATTGGCCATTAAATCCTTCTCCAAAGCCTTCGGCAAGCAAGTCATATGCCCGGCGATCCGGATTATCCTTAGCTTTCATCCCAGCATCAGGCAAGCCCAGTTCCAAATGCATAGATGGGATACTAATGACGATCAAAATCAGAATGCTGCATACACTTAGAATGATAGGATTTTTGGTGACAAAGCGTCCCCAGACATTTGTTTCAGTGCTTTGTTTTTCTATTTTCTTGTTTGATTTCGGAATCATCCGCTTCCCTGCAATCGATAAGACCGCAGGCACAAGGGTGATGGAAGCCAAAACAGCCATCAGTACACTAAGCCCTGCTGTCAGCCCCATCGCAGACATAAAAGGAATGTTAACGACAGTTAATCCGCAAAGTGCAACGATAACAGTAAGTCCGGCAAAAACGACTGCGCTTCCCGCTGTTCCTACGGCTCTCGCAATTGATTCATTCTTTTGTATGCCTTCGCCTAAAAACTGGCGGTGTTTCGTAAAAATAAATAAAGCATAATCAATACCAACAGCAAGGCCAATCATTCCGGCTAATGAAAGACTGACGGAAGCAATATCAAATACTTGTGTCCCAATCAAAACCAGTCCAATACTTACACCTAAACCAATCATTGCAGTTAAAATCGGCAAACCTGCTATTAATAAAGAACCGAATGTAATGGCTAAAACGACAAAAGCCAAGATAATGCCGACAATTTCAGAGACACCGCCTATCTCCATCTCGGCTCCCGGTACATCTCCGCTTAGCTCAGTTTGCAATCCTTCATCATCAGCCATTTTCAAACTGTCTTTTAAGTGTTTGATAGAGTAATCCTTTATATCATCTGCTGATGATTTATACTTGATATCAGCATAGGCAACTGTGCCATCTTTCGCGATTGTCCCTGTCACAAAAGGACTTGCAATCGAGTCAACAGAATCATCTTTACTGATTTCTTTGAACGTATCTTCTATTGCTTTTTTTGCTGGCTTCCCAGTAAGTTTCTCCCCATCACCAGCACCGAAAATAACCCGTATGCTCCCTTTATCAGGACCGTGAGGAAATTCTTTCTGAATCACATCCATCGCTTTTTCCGAAGGTGTGTCAGGTATGGACATATCTTCAGAAAAACTTGGTTTTAAGGTGACTGCAAGGCCTATCGCAGCAACTAACACAACGATCCACGCACAAATTGCTTTTATGCGATTGCGAGCAACCCATCCTCCTAATGTATATAACATTTTTGACATGATAATCTCCTTTCAACACATTGCTTGATCACATTCTTTCTCATTGTAGTTGACAATGAAATGAAAAAAACGTACATTCGGGCATGTACGTTTGGGCAATTTTCAAATATGCAGTTTAGTTGTCTATTGTCAGAATACCTTTTTGCATGGCAATCGTTACTGCCTCAGTTCTTGAATTCGCGCCTAATTTATTGTAAATGGACGTTAATCTGGACTTTACTGTTCGCTCAGAGACGCCCAAATCAAAGGCAATCGCTTTGCTTTTAAGACCTTTAGCAATTGCTTTTAGAACAATGACTTCCTTTTCTGTCAGCTGCGTCTCACTGCGTTGCTTTTTCATTCGCTCAAATTGGATTTCTTGCAGACGTTTAAGGATATCAGGCTGCAACAGCACATTTCCTCTGATGGCTGCATCCATTGTGTGAAAAAGGGTTTCTGAACTCGTATCCTTTAACAGATATCCTTTCGCTCCTAATTCAATCCCTTCGATCATTAAGTGATCTTCATTATATGTAGTCAAAATAATGATGGGGGTATCGTGTTTTTCTTTTATTTGTTTAATGGCCTCTAACCCGCTCATCTCCGGCATATACAAATCCATCAGAATGATATCCGGTTCTAATTCATCTGCAAGACGGACTGCGACTTTTCCATTTTCCGCCTCTCCTATAATGGTGTATTGATCATTCGTTTCAATTAAAAGCTTCAGACCTTCCCTCACGACAAGATGGTCATCAACGATTAAAACCTTATTCATCTTGCATCTCTCCCTGAATTGGTACAGTGATCTCAATTTGTGTTCCTTTCAATTTTGTACTCTTGATATTGAATTGGCCATTTATTGCCCTGACGCGTTCTTGTATGCCAAGAAGCCCATAATGTCCTCTCTTTTTCTTTCCTTTTTCAACATCAAATCCCTTGCCGTTATCCTTAACTGTTAAATGGAGCCTTCCCTTTTCATCATCCCAAATGGATATCCAGATTGTTTTCGCCTCAGCATGCTTTGCCGCATTCGTCATGCATTCTCCAATGATGTAATAACAGTTTTCAGCTGTACGCACATCCAGCACCTGATGCAATCTGTAATCTAATAAACAAGCCATGCCTGTCGACTCTATAAAATGATCCATTAGCGAGGTAATTCTTTCTTTTAAAACACCGATTTCTTCTGATTTGCTGCGGAGATCGTCAATAGCTGAACGTGCATCAGCTAATGTGCTTTTCACTCTTTTCATCGATTGTTGTATGATTTCCTTCGCTCTCTCTGTGTTGCCTTTGGCGAGATGAACATGAATCGCATCCAGCTGCATATTTAAACTGACAAGACCTTGAGCAAGCGTATCGTGTAAGTCTCGGGCCATCCGCTGTCTTTCGTTCTGCAGCGTCAGCTGTTCTACCTGCTGATGAGCCAGCTCCAGCCTTTCAAGAGTCAATTGAGCTTTTATTTTTTCATCGACTTGGGCAAAAAATGTTGCGGCATAAGTGATGATGACAATCATGATCGGCGCAGCAATAACAATAAAATGCAAAACTTCACCTTTATGAAGGTGATACGCCGAATTTATGACCAGCAGCAGCAATAGATAAAGAATGAGAAAAGTCCTTCTTCTGTCTGCCATTCCTATAATTTGTCCAATTAAAAATGCATAAAGGCCGATAATCACAAGTATAAAGAAGCCAGTCATGAGATTAGCAAGTGCAAAGGTGATCAAACCTTGTACCACGAAATACAGAATCACTCTTTTCTTAACCCAGCGATATGAGTGCCAATGAAGCAAAGCAAAAATGGCGATTAATATGGTAAACGCATAAAGCAATAAAATGGACCAGCCCCCAGAAACAAATTGCAGCACGATAGAGGCTATATAGATCATGAGAATAAAAGCCAGGCCCGGCACTCTGAGTGCAAGCATGTTTAATGCCCGCCTATCATGTGAGTAATATTTATCTTTAAAAGGATTCCTTATAAGCAAACCTTATCCACTTCCTTTACCTGTTTCACCGAATAGAGATTCATGAAAATCGAACTCATATTTCAACGTGCAAACACACATGTATCCAATCATTTTATAGGAAGAGAAGGAACACAACAATATCAGGTGCAGGGAAACATTAGAGTTTCCAACAAGTGATCATTGCCCAAACGTACATGAACGTTCTGCCTCTATGTACGTTTTATCTTTTCAAATTTACCTTTAAAATCATAAGGAACTTACTATTCATTGAAGGAATGATCATCATTGAAATCGATTGATCTCACAATTTTATCATTAAAGAGAAAAGGAATCCGGACCGAAAAGGTATTAAAAAATCAGAACCCTGATCGATTAAGCCATATGACAGACAAAAATGCGCAACCAAAAAGCAAGGAAAAAGAGGATTGAACATGTATTGGTTTCTAGGTGCTTTATTATATTTTCTGATCGGTACTTATATATTCATTAGAGTCACTAGAGACAGCCAATCAGGCTCATGGATACTGCTTGCATTAGCAGCTCCACTCATCATTGCTGGCTACCCTTATTTTTATTCAAAGAAGCTTCTTTCCAAAAGACGCTGAAACAGCTGTCATTCAAACCGCACATTGGTAAAATGATCAATACCGGGATACAATCTAGGTATTCTATGGAAAGGAGTCTTGCTTTATGAGTCAAAGAGTGTCCTACTATGAGATTGCACCTGAAGGTATGAAAATCATGATGGATATGGAGAAATACACGAAACAATCCTCAATTAACCGAACGACGAGAGAACTAATCAAAATCAGAGTCTCTCAAATGAACGGCTGTGCCTACTGCATAGATATGCATACGTCCGATGCCCGCAAAATGGGGGAAACTGAACAGCGAATTTACTGTTTACATGCTTGGAATGAATGTGATTTTTACTCACCTGAAGAGAAAGCGGCTCTCGAACTATCTGAACACATCACGCTCATTCCATCTAAAAGGGTTCCTGATGAGCTATATCATCGGGTGCGGGAACATTATGATGAAAAACAATATGTTGACCTTGTTCTCATCATTAATCAAATAAACAGTTGGAACCGCATCTCTATTGCAATGGGGAATCGAGCTGCTTCAAATTAAGAAGAAGGAGTAAGATTAGAACAAATCTTACTCCTCCTAGATATCGTGCCTCATCATCTGGTGTTTCCGCTTCAAAGTCCTAAATCTTCACGTTTAGGTGCTTTTCAAACGCGATTTTCCCGCTTTGTGTAATCCTAATCGCTCTCGTTTTAGGCATACGAACGATCCATTCTTCTTCTAACATGCGCACCAATAGGGCGTTTCCTAATGCTCCTGCAATATGATGCTGCCGTTCACTCCAATCCAAACAGCAGCGGGCAAAAGCTCTCCTCTTATTCCGTTGTTGCTCTTCATTGATGCCTAACTTTGAAAAGAATAAAGCACCCTCTGAAGTCACCTCAAAGTTTAAATCAACTTTTTTTAACATCCCCTGCTCAACTAATGAATGTGCCATTTGCACGCCCACATAACCTGCCAAATGATCATAACAGGTACGGGCGAAATGCAAGTCCTTTTTCTCTTTTGACTCTTTTAAAGATTTGACTTTTGCTTTAGGCGCAATATGAAGCAATTGTTCGATCACATTTGCAGCATCTGAGTCAGCCAATCTGTAATACCGATGTCTTCCATGCTTCTCTACGCTAATCAGCTTTGCTTCAAGCAATTTATTCAGGTGAAAACTTGCAGTTTGAGGTTTAATGTTAGCGAGATATGCAAGCTCTCCCGCAGGGTGTATCCTTCCATCCATCAGACTGAGAAGAATGGAAGAACGCGAGGGATCTGATAGCAACGAAGAGATTTTTGCAATATTAGGATTCATGATTTTCCTCCTTACATTCATATTTCGATGATAGTTGAAATGTTAATCCTTTACAATATAAATGTAAGCGTGACAAGGAGGAAAAAACATTGGACATCAAAAAACGAGACACTCGTCGATTTAAAGAAATCAAACCCAAGATCATGTATTATGGTACCTCGACATTTCTTCTAACCACATTGAATGAGGATGGAACCACTAATATTAGTCCTATGTCTTCTTCTTGGGCTCTTGGACATTATATAATCCTTGGAGTAGGACTGGGAGGAAAAGCCATCGACAATTTGGAAAGACACAAAGAATGTGTCATAAACTTGCCTGGCCCGGAATTATGGGAAAACGTTGAAAGAATTTCATCTTATAGCGGAAAAAAGAGTATACCGCCTTTGAAGAAACAGCTCGGATTTACATATAAAAAAGAAAAATACGAGGCAGCAGGGTTAACGCCTTTACAATCAAAAACAGTATCACCAACACGAATTAAAGAATGCCCTATCCAAATAGAAGCCGAAGTGAAACACATTCGGTTTCCAGAATATGAATCGTCATTCGCAATTGTAGAGACGCAGGTACTACATTTTCATGCCGAGGAAAGTATTATTCTGGACGAAAACCATATCAACCCTTCCAAATGGAGCCCGCTTATCTATAATTTCAGACACTACTTTGGTTTAGGAAGAGAAGTCGGAAAGACTTTTCGATCAGAGACATGATCATTTTAAGACCGAACCATGATTTGGTCTATTCTAGTAACCCTTGTTATTATCAGATCAAGCGATCATTAGGCTTGATCTCTTTTTTAGTGAAACATCCATTTAAGGATATAAAAGTTACTTACTTGCCAGTTCTTTTATCATTAAACCCAACTCATAAATCCCCTTTTGAAGGTCTTCAAGAGATGCATAAGCATATGATAAGCGAATATAATTCCCTTTTTCCTGAGCATAGATACTGCCGAGATTGATCAGAATCCCTTTTGATAAGGCTTTAGTATAAAGTAATTTCATTGATATGGAAGGCAATATTTTTATCCAGACAAAAAATCCTCCTTTTGGGATATTCCATGTCGCCACATCTTTCAAATGAGTTTCTAAAACACTCAAGGCCAATTCTCTTCTCACCTTTAATTGCTGCCTAACCTTTTCTACATGCTGCTGGTAGTGGCCGGAAGTAAACCACTCTGCCGCTACTCTTTGGGATAGCGAACTGGATCCGTAATCTGTTTGCATTTTAATGTCAGATAAACGTTCAATCACCGGTTCCGGTCCGACGATCCATCCAATCCTCAAGCCTGGGCTTAATGTTTTCGATAAACTTCCTATATACAGTACGTGTCCATTTTTATCAATTGTTTTAATAGGATATGGCGGAATTTCATCGATCCATAACTCACGATAAATGTCATCTTCAATAATAGGAAGCTGTGTATTCTCACTTACTGCTAGGATTTCTTCCCGCCGCTTTTTAGACATGAGAATACCAGTCGGATTGTGAAAACATGGATTTGTATATAAGATAGCCCTTCCCCGCTCTCCTCTTGTTAAATGAACATTTTCAGGAAAAAGTCCTTCATTATCCATAGGAAGTCCAGTCAGCTTCATACCAGCTGATTGAAATACGTGTAATGAATAAAGGTAGGAGGGCTGATCAAGATAAACGGTTGATCCTCTTTGTAACAGCCCCATTGATATCAGCTGCAAGGCTTGCAACGCTCCTGAGACAATCAGAATGGAAGAAGATGAGACGTTGATTCCAATGGTTTTTAAATAGTTGCTCAATGCCTCCCTCAAAGGTAAGTAACCTTTTGGTTCTTCATATCCGAATGCCTCCATGTGTTGAGATACCTTCCCCATCATCTCTTTCATAACAGCCAAAGGAAAAATCTCAGCTGAAAGTTCACCTTTACTGAGCTGTATAAGGTCTGTATTTGATTCTGATTGATTTATCTCTTGAACGATTTTTCGGCTTGGCATCTGAATACCAGAGGTGACATATCGATCCCAATCGGGAGCAGAATTCTTAGCCATCAGTGTCCATGTGTTGTTGATAACAACTGTGCCTTTCCCCATTGTGCCTTCTATTAGCCCATCGGCCATCAATTCCTCTAAGGCTGTAATCACTGTGCTCCGATTTACCTGAAAATCTTTTGCAAGCGTGCGCTGGCTTGGAATCTTGCTTCCAATCGGCCACTCTCCATTTCCTATTTTCTCTTTAATAAAATGAACGATTTGTCTGTACTTAGGGAGCTTTTTCATCTTTTTTTCTTCTGGAAAGCTCATAGAATCGGTCTCCTTAAAATAAATTGGTTGGGTCAAAATCCGTTTAACTGGTTGAAGCTATATCACCAAATCTTTATTAATATAAAAACACATTAAATAACTGGTTGGTTTTTGTAAAGAGGAGTGAGAGGAATGCGAAAGAAAACAGTTCAAATAATGATATCTCATAGTCTCATGATTGGTTTATGGGCATCTGCTTTTCCGGGAATTCGCGCAGGACTAGAAGGGTACACACCAGAACACCTTGCTTTATGTCGTTTGTTAATCGGCTCTATGGCATTATTGCTTTTTGCTGTTTTGACTCAGATGCGCCTACCCGACTTGAAAGACATTCCTGCCATTTTTCTTTTAGGGTTTTTTGGTTTTGCACTGTATCACATTTTGCTGAACATCGGTGAAAAAACAGTTAGTGCCGGAGTTGCAAGCTTACTCGTTACTACGGCACCGATCTTCTCAGCCATGCTATCCCGCCTGTTTTACAAAGAGCATTTTGGATTTACGAAATGGCTTGGCTCTATGATCAGTTTATTGGGTGTATTATTGATTGCATTTGGGGCGGGAGACTTTACATATTCAATGAGCGGTATCTTGGTCATCCTGCTGGCAGCATTTTCGGAGAGTATTTATTTCGTTTTTCAAGCCCGCTATATAAAAAAATATGGTTTTATTCCATTCGTTACATTCACCATTTGGGGCGGAACAATACCTATGCTTGTGTTTCTGCCAGGCTTAGGCGAAGAGATGATGAACGCTTCAATAAGCGCAACTTTGTCTATCGTTTACTTAGGATTATTGCCGACGGTTATTCCTTACTTCGCACTAGCATATGTCACTTCACTCGTCGGTGCTTCAGAAGCAACCCTTTCACTTTATGTTACACCGGCTTTAGCCTTGATCATATCTTGGATCTGGATCGGCGAAATACCCACACTGATCTCTCTGCTAGGCGGAGTGGTTACAGTTGGCGGGGTATGTTTTACCTATTTAACACCCAATAAAATCAAACGATATGGAAACGCTCTTATACATAAATAAAGAAGATACCCGCATCATTTGGTATCTTTTTAATAAGCTCATTTATCAATTAAAATTGCATTGTTTACCATAGTCCTCTAATCCAACGATAGCTCAATTCCCCCGATTTTGTTGACGATGGTGAAAATATATCCAATTATAGTTTGGTCTGAAGTTCTGAATAATCACTATTAAAAAGAATGCTATAATGAGTGATATTGCAGACTCTAAGATAGATATATTCAATTTAATCATGAAACAGGGAATGAATGAAATAATGGATAAAACGAAAATACTTATTATTGAAGATGATGAAGCAATAGCAGATCTGCTTTCATACGGGCTTACGCAGGAAGGTTTTCAAACGTGTACTGAATCTAACGGAGCTTTAGGGATGAAACAGCTAGACCAATTCAAACCCGATCTTCTGCTGCTTGATTGGATGCTGCCAGATTGCAGCGGATTGGATATCTGTAAAAAAGTGACCCAACGCTATAATATCCCTATACTTATGATCACCGCAAAGTCAGATATCACTGATAAAGTCCTTGGGTTGGAATTTGGGGCTGACGATTATATTACAAAGCCATTTGACTTGCGTGAAGTTATCGCCAGAATTCGTACAATACTCAGGCGTCTTGAACAAGCTAACCACGTGAATGATCGAGGATCGTCTAATGAGGATCACATTCAATTAAAAAATATTGTGATGATCCCAGACGAAAGAATAGTAAAAAAAGATGGGATCATTGTTGATTTGACTCCTAAAGAATTTGATCTGCTTAAGACATTGATTGACCATCGTGGAAAAATCTTTACACGTTCAGAGCTGTTGGAATTTGTTTGGGGCTACGATTTTGCCGGGGATACACGTACGGTAGATACTCATATCCAAAGACTCCGTAAAAAACTGGATGCAAGCGACCTCATTAAAACAGTGTTTGGCATTGGATATAAATTCGAGAAGTAGGAGGAGTAGAGAGTGTTACGGACGATCAAGGGTAAATTTATTATTGGTTTTTTTCTGATTTTTTCTCTCTCTTTCCTAGTGCTCAATCAAACGGTCAAAAGCGTCATTTGGTCAAGCAATGAAAAAATTGTAACCTCAGATTTAATAGAGTTAAAAAAAAACAGCATCGTGTATATCAATCAAGCATTTTTAATCAATCATTATAAAAACAATGAACTATACTTCGGCGATATGGCCGATGAAATAGTGGATAGTTTAACTCATTCAACAGGAAGCAATGTAGGCGTTTATACCGTAGATGGCACTTTGTTGTCTTCTTCTAATAAAACAGTGTTTTCACAAGGCATTGACGAGGATCTAGCAAAAGCAATTAACGGAAAAAATGCTTATCATATCACCTATGATCGAAATCAAGCACAGGTGTTTTTTTCTTATCCCGTTGTCATTGATGGTGCAAAAGTTGGCATATTGCGTTTTTCTAAAGATTTTAATTTGCTTTACAAACAAAGCGGAGAGATTTTAAATATTATTTTTTATATCGCTCTTGCGATATTTGTGGCGGCGTTTCTTTTCTCTTATATACTCTCCAGACACATCACGATTCCAATCGTCAAGCTGACAGAGGCCACCTCAGAAGTCAAAAAGGGAAAGCTGGATGTGGATATCCATTTTTCTAGAAAAGATGAAATTGGCCAGCTTACGGTTAATTTCAATGATATGATCACCAGAATTAGGGATCAAATTTCAACTATCGAAAAAGATCGGGACAGGTTAAAGGAACTTAATGAACAGGAAAAACGTTTTTTTGACAATATGACCCATGAACTGAAAACACCTCTGACTTCTATTCAAGGCTATGCTGAAATCATAAAACAAAAAGGGGAATCAGATCAGGCGTTTTTTGATAAAGGAATGAATCATATTGTTGAAGAAAGCCGGCGTCTGCACAATTTGGTTATAAAACTTCTTGAGGTATCTAGAGAAACCTCTAAAGAACAATTCGATAGGATTGATGCAGGAACGATTTTGAAAGATGTATGCGAATCTATGAAATTTCGTGCAGAACGATATAAAAAGAAGATCACCTATGAGATAGAAGACAGTCTCTATGTGTATGGTCAAAAGAATAGAGTGCGCCAACTCTTTATTAATCTTTTGGACAATGCGATCAAATACAGTTTATCTCATTCAGAAATCATGATTCAGGCTAAAGTTGCGGGAGATCAGGTTCTTTTTATGTTCAAAAATCCAAGTGATCCATATGACGACAAACAATACACAAAAGTGTTTCAGCCTTTTTATTCAATAAACCAAAAGGTGACGGAAGAAGGAAGTTTAGGGTTGGGGTTAAGCATAGTTAAAACAATTGTCGAAAAACATGGAGGAACAATCAAGATGTTCTACGAAGAAAACCATACAATCATCACTATTGAACTAGCTTACATGAAGGTTGAGAAATGATCATGAAGAACAAACGGTTTATTATATTGTCAGGGATATTATTGATTTCCTTGATTTTTGTATCCAGCTATAATATGGGCAAGCGATCTGAAACCATTATCATTCCAAACAAGGAAGAGAGCCAGATTGATGACGATCAGAAGTCGGGCTCCTTTCAGGTGAAGAAGATATATCGCCTCCCTCAAGCTGACCAGTTGCTTGGCTGGTCTTCATCAAACTCTGTAGTTGGTTTTTTCAAAGGAAATGACACAACGGAAGGTAAAGCGCAGCATCTTCAGAATGTCTCCTATCCTTTTGAAAAACCTGAAACTCTGCAGAGCATTGACCGCAATACTTCCAACCTTAAGTTGTCTCCCGACGGGAAAAGTATCGCCGGATTAACGATGTCATCAAATAAGATAACACTAAATCTAATATCACTTACGAACAGAAACAAAAAGGAAATAGCCAGCTTTTCTTCTAGCAAGGATGCCTTTGTACAGGATATTTCATGGTCAAATAATAGCAAATACATTTGTTATCTTGTCATTGATACGACAAAAAATGACCAGACTGCGGTCAATGTATTCAACATAGATTCCGGAACCCTCAAAACGTATCCATTGAAGAATGTTGATGAAAAGGATTCGCTTACGGCAGTTTCCATTTCAGATGATGGACGTAGTTTGCTGCTAACCATGTTACAAGGGCAACAATATCGCATTATGACGGGGACCATCAGCGGTGACAGCATCACTATTCAAAATAAGCGGCAGATTAGCCCCTATGGTAAACCTGTTTGGTTAAACAATGACCAATTTGTATTTTTAGGTATCGGAGAAACCTTATACGAATACGACCTCAGAAACAGTGAGCTCTCTGTTCTGCTCGAAAATGTAGCTGTTTTTACCATATCTAATGATCGAAAGAAGATCGCTTACTCTTTATATGACAAGGACAATACTTATGCAGGAAAGCTGCAAGGGAAAAATGTCCTCTACGCAGAACCTATATACCACGGCGCCAACCCATCAGAAATATATTGGAGTCCAGATGGCAGCAACCTGCTTGTTTATGAACAAAACCAGTATACTTCTATGGAAAACTCATCAGCCCGATTTTTTGACGATCGCTCTTATATCATATCCTTCAAGTAAACCTTATTTCTATTGAATAGAAATAAGGTTTTTTCTTATACCTGCAAGATATTACATAACAATGATTCCTTCATTTGTTGACATTTTGTTTACAAGTTGATCAAACTTCTGCGATAACTCCCATCTATATTAAAAGAGCATCATTTTTACCGGGCTTTGTCTCCAAAGTTTCATTGGCCTTCTAATTTATGTGACTCGTTCGCGAGAAAACTAGTTTTGATATCTACAATTGAGGAGTTGGAAAAAGTGTCAAATTCACCAAGAAGGGATCGTAAGTTGAATCAAATAGGAAAAATAGGTTTTGGGATATTGATTATTCTAGGTGTAACGTTACTATGCATTTCCTGGAAGGCACTTGCCGGCCCAAAGCAGGAACCAATAAAAGAAAGTACAAACGCTTCTGAGCAGGCGCATATAGAAACACACAAAAATTCAGCACAGAAAAAAGAACAAAAAAAACCTGCTGAAATCGGGAAGGTCGTTTATTTAACATTTGATGACGGACCAAACCCTGCTGCTTCAGAGAAAATTATGGATTTGCTTCATAAATACAATGCAAAGGGAACGTTTTTTATGTTAAAACCAAATATCGAGCGAAATCCTAATATTGTGAGAAAAATGGCGGAAAACGGCCATTCTGTTGGGTCTCACGGCGTGACGCACCAGGTTTCCGAAATCTATAAATCCCCTGAAAGCTTTGCTGCAGAAATGAACGATACATTGGACTACATTAAAGAAACAACCAAAGTCAACACGCATTTAATAAGAGCACCTTACGGGTCAAAGCCTTACATTACTGGCCCTTTTAGAGATGTTGTGGAGCGTGATCATTTTAACCTGTGGGATTGGACGGTTGACTCAGAGGACTGGAAGTACACTCATGGAGAGTTTGTTAAGAGTGTCATTCAGCAAGTCAAAACCCTTGAAGGAAAAGAGCCGCTTATTGTATTAATGCATGAAAAGCCAACTACCGCGGCGTATTTGGAACAATTATTAAAATATTTCCGGGAAAGCGGATACGAAATGAAAGCAATTCATGATTCAATCAAACCGGTACAATTCAGATTCAATTGAAGTATAAATTTAAAGTATCTTATATGAACTACAAAATATCACGGAGATAAAAGAATTATTTATTAGAGAACCGTTAAGAACCAGTACAACATATAAATATTCAACTTGATCAGAAAGGAATTTGATAGTGAAAATCGGGAGAAGGAAACTGAAAATGCAGAGTATTTTATTGTTTGTTCTAGCCCTCTTGTTAACCATTGGAGGCCTGACCTGCTATAGCATTTACCGAAACGTAGCAAAATCGGTCAACCATATGTATGAACCTCTGCAAAGAGATTCTAAGCAACAAGATGCTAGTCTTGGACATGATCCTATATCGATTCTTTTGCTGGGAGTAGATGAGCGCCCCGGTGATAAAGGACGGCCTGATTCGATGATCGTACTGACTTTAAATCCAGAGACGAAAACATCGACGATGGTAAGTATACCGCGTGATACCAGAGTATTTATGCGATCAAAGAATACCAATATTAAAATGAACGCAGCATATACTTACGAGGGTATTGAAGGTGCCGTTCAAACCGTTGAACAATTTTTAAACATTCCAATCAATTATTATATCAAAGTCAATATGGAAGGGTTTAAAGATATTGTAGATGAGATTGGCGGAATCACAGTGAATAATGATTTCCCTTTTACCCTGGAAGGGGTGCATATACCAAAAGGGGAACAGCACCTGGATGGAAAGGTTGCCCTTAAATACGCACGGATGAGAAAAGAAGATCCTCGCGGTGATTTTGGGCGGCAGCAGCGGCAGCGAGAAATCATTAACCAAATTATTCACGAAGGAGCACAATTAAAATCATTAAAAAACTATCAAGGAATTTTGGCTGCCTTAGAAAAAAATATACAAACAAACTTAACACTTGATAAAATGATTGATATTCAACGCTCTTATAAAGAAGCCGTTCAACATGTCAAACAGATCGAAATAAAAGGTGAGGATAAAAAGATAGATCACTTATGGTATCATGTTGTAACTGATGAAACGAGAAAGGACTTATCGAAGAAACTTCGCCAGCAATTAAATCTAGATTCTTAATAAAATAAAAACCGGTATTCACCAACCGCTTACTCATGTAAAGAGAAGAGTTCTTGCCTCTTCTCTTTTTTATGATTTCCCGGAATAAAAAAGAGAGTATTCGATTATTTTCTTAAACCCTAGTTTAGCTGCTAATGCAATGGACGAATTGTTGCAGATATCACAATCCCAGCTAGGAACAATCCCATTTTCCATACAAAACGCTATAAACCTATTTGCTACGCAATAAGCTAACCCCAGTCCTCTATATTCCTCAAGTGTGTAGATATCCATTTCCGCTCGATTATGCCCTAAAAATATAGAGGTACACTCACTTACTACATGATTGCCATGTAATACAGCAAATCCAAAACCTTTTGAAGCAAACTGTGAGACAGAATCCCAATACTCCTCATAATACGCGCTGTTAAACGCTGTGCTGTGTGAAATGATGTCTTCGTCAATTCTTTTCAATACAAGCCCCTTTGGCAGTTGCAAAGTCTTTTTGAAAGATTTTGGTTGATAAGAAAATGCAGCTCTTCTCATTTGGTTCAAGTCATCTTTCAGTATGGGTTTCAGTACGCTATCCCATGTATCACTGGAAGAAAACAAGGTAAATCGTTTTGATGATTTCACTTGTTCTTCATAATATCCTGCAATGAAATCATGAAAATCCCGATTCCCTTGGTCTCCCGCAATAAAATAAATGCCTGATTCAGTTCCTATAAAAAACGATTTAGGAAAGGTTTGATCATCTGCATAAACAGCTCCCGGAATGGTTTGGTCTAATATTGATAGACAAATGTGGGACAATATTTGTCATCAAACATTGTTTTTAAGCTACTGTATTTTTCTTTTGTTAATTCCTGCAAAACAGACAACTCCTTTAAAACACCGTCTCCTTCATGATTCTGTTCACAAATCAATTTTCCTCTGTCACCAGCTAAATAACTTCCCTGTTACGAATCTCAGACAAATAAAAACAAAAACAGGTGTCTGCACTCAGCTCGCAGACACCTGTTGAACAACACATTGCATTATATAACCCAAGGAAACGCTGAATATATCGATTCTTTATTCCCCAGTTACAGCAAACTGTTTTAAACGGTCACCAATTTCATCACGGACCCTTTGGAAACACTTCTTCTGTTCCGTGTGCTTTTGCCGGATCATCAAATTTATCCGATGTTTGATTTGAAATATCAATCCCTGCTTCTTTCATAGCTTTGACAGCTTTCAGATGTCATCCATGACATTCGATTTCAGCGCTATACTCATTCCACTTGTCCCCAAGATATTTTCTCCCCCACCCTTCAGCCATTTGGCTGCGGCAAGAGTTACCTGTGCATTGTTTTCCTTGATATAGTGACCTTGTCCTTTTAGAAAAAAGAATGGATTATCAGCAGCCAAATATACAGGCCGACAAGTGTGATCAATAAAGTGGGTATCGTGAGGATAATTCCTGTTTTAAAATACGTGCCCCAGGAAATTTTCATACCTTTGTGCGAAAGAACATGAAGCCATAATAATGTCGCCAAGGAACCAATCGGTGTTATTTTAGGCCCTAAATCTGAACCGATCACATTTGCATAAATAAGCGCTTCTCTCATCATCCCATGTGTATCTGTACCGGCAATAGCCAATGCGTCAATCATAACAGTCGGCAAGTTATTCATAATGGAAGAAAGAATCGCCGCAATAAAGCCCATTCCAATTATCCCAGCAAACAATCCTTGATCAGCTGCGGCTTGAATCACATCTGAAAGGACATCCGTTAATCCGGCATTTCGGACACCATACACAACAACGTACATGCCAATTGAAAAGAATACGATAGCCCATGGCGCCTCTTTCACCACTTTCTTTGTATGGACGGCCGGACTCTTTTGCGCAGCGATTAAGAAAATGATCGCAATGCTGCCCGCTACCACTGATACAGGGATAGAAAAAAATTCACTTACAAAATATCCAATTAACAGCAGCCCTAAGATATACCATGACAGTCTGAACATGTTTTGATCTTTAATTGCTTCAACCGGTTTTTTAACCTCAGTCAGATCATAGCGTTTTGGTATGCTTTTTCTAAAGAAAAGGTAAAGTACAATGATGCTCGCCAGCAGCGAAAACAAGTACGGGACAACCATTCTGGATGCATAATCAATAAACGTAATATGAAAATAGTCCGCTGAAACAATGTTGACCAAATTGCTCACTACTAAAGGAAGCGAAGTGGTATCCGCAATAAATCCGCTGGCAATGATAAAAGGAAAAACTAATTTTTCATTAAAATGTAATGCTCTGACCATCGCTAATACGATTGGTGTCAATATAAGAGCTGCACCGTCATTTGCAAATAACGCGGCGACGATAGCTCCTAATAGAGATACATAAACGAACATCCGCACACCGTTTCCTTTTGCAGCCTTAGCCATATGAAGCGCTGCCCATTCAAAGAAACCGATATTATCAAGAATTAATGATATCAGTATGATGGCCACAAAAGCCAAGGTCGCATTCCAAACAATCCCTGTCACAGTTAACACATCATGAAAATTGACAACACCTGCAATCAGCGCTAACACTGCGCCTCCACAGGCTGACCACCCTATAGATAAATTTTTCGGCTGCCATATGACCAATACTAGAGTTAATAAAAAGATGAATACTGCCAAAATCATTGATGTCAATCTAATGCCTCCTTACTGGCAACACGCTTGAGTTTTCTTTTGTTTGATATGGTTTAACAATTCATCCTCCTGATCAATTTGATGTAAGATCAATTGCAATGTATCAAACTCAGGACAGGAACCATTTATTGAATAATAACGCCATTGGCCTCTTCTGTCCTCATTCACAAAACCTGCGTTTTTTAATTTCCGCAAATGCTGGCTTATGGCGGGCTGGCTCATTTCGAACATATCAACCAATTGACAGACACAATATTCTTTTTCAAGAAATAATCTCATCATTATAAGCCTAGTTTGATCACTAAGTGTTTTCAAACAACGAGTCATCGCCGCAACATCAATCGTCATATGAGCTCCTCCTTCCCAAATCAATATATAAGCAAATCGTTATATACACGCCAAATGATTATACATTCCCCTTTACGTTTCCATATGTAGCGCTCCGTATATCTTAAGGATCAAAACTTTGAAACGAAAACCTGAGTCGCTCCCCGCGTTTCCTTAGCGCCCCCGTCATTATATAAACTTTTATTTATATAAACAATCCCTTATATTTGGAACATCAAATATTCCAGTATAAATATTAGACTATTTCAGTTATGGGAGTAGTCATAGAGCCCAAGATGAAAATAGACAGATCCTCTGGATATTAAAAAACAGGTCTCTTTAGAGGCCTGTTTACATTGCAAGTATTTTTTCCATTGCCATGACACCTACATAATGGTCATCGATTTTCCCCTGTTCTTTAAATACTCCAACTTTGCGATATTCCATTGAAGTATAGAACCCTTGTTCCAATCGATGAAAAGGAAATGTAATAATATGATGTTATGTATTCACGATTGAATGACTTCTTTTTCGACATCCGATAAGAGTTCCCTCGATGATTCCGCTCAGCAACAAAAATCTTATATTTCACGTACGATGGAACCAATTTGTCATATAATCCGTAGCTTTTGCAGTTCTTATCAGCTACATACTCTCTGTAGCAGAGGTAGCTTGAACTCCCTTAAACGCGTTCATCACCAAATCATGCACATAGGAATCATTCACCTCATCCCCTGTTATAAGCAGACGATAGAAAATTGGTCCGTAAATGAGATCTATGCTTACTTCAATATCAAGATTCTCTCTCAATTCACCTTTCTGAATTCCCTTTTCTAGAAGGCCTTTCGCTTGGAGGCGGCGAGGCTGGAAAAATCGCGTGCGATATTCTTCTGCCAATTTTTCATCCAACTGCCCTGCACCTATTAATTCCTTAATAACGGTTCCTTCCCGGCTTGTCAAAAACCTAGCTAAATTCGTGGCGTGGGTTACTATATCTTGTACTGACGACCCTGTATCAGGCACAGGCAGCCTGTCCGTCGCGGTCGAAAGAAAGCTGTCCATGATAACGGCAGCCTTGTTAGACCACCATTTATAAATCGTTGCTTTACTCACTTTCGCACGCTCGGCAATTTTATCGACTGTCACCGCATCGAAGCCTTTTTCCAGCAATAGGTCATAGGCTGCAGAGAGAATCGCCTTATGCGTTCCTTCATCACGCGGCCGCCCTCGTTTACTCTGCACATGAATCATTCCTTCCCGCAATATAAACTATACGTTCAGTATACTTAATCTGAATAAAAAAAGAAAACAGAAACCTATTTACAAAACTGAACGTTTAGTATATTATTTTCCTTAATCAACGAAACTGAACGTTCAGTTTATAAAATCACTTGTGTTGAGAAGTCATGATTACACTCAAAAAACCACTTAAAAAGGAGTTCATTCTTATGGCTAATGGAAACAAACAAGCAAGTCAGAGGGTTTCACCCAGTTTAACCCTTCTTCTCGCAACTGCATGCGGTATCATTGTTGCTAATCTTTACTATGCACAACCCTTGGTCGGATTAATTAGTAAGGCAATTGGACTTTCTCCAAGCAGTGCTGGATTGATTGTCACACTCACCCAAATCGGATACGTTGCCGGCTTATTATTTCTTGTCCCTTTAGGAGATATTATCGAAAACAAAAAACTTATTGTTGTATCGCTCCTTCTAAGCGCAGCGGCTTTGACACTAACAGCATTTGTGAAGCATGGAACACTGTTTTTAGCAGCTGCGTTTTTCGTCGGATTGGGATCAATCGCAGCCCAAGTGCTTGTTCCATTTGCATCATACCTTGCATCAGACGCTGCACGCGGCCGGGTTGTTGGCAATGTCATGAGCGGCTTATTACTCGGTATTATGCTTTCCCGTCCGATATCTAGTCTAGTCGCTGATATCTGGGGGTGGAATGCAATATTCGCTTTGTCCGCCGTGGTAAGTGTTATCCTGGCCATCGTATTATCAAAAGTGCTTCCTGCCAGAAAACCAACAGCAAATACAAACTATACTGCCTTACTCGGTTCAATGTGGAAGCTGCTGCGCACGACTCCAATCTTACGCCGCCGTGCCATCTATCATGCGTTTGTATTTGGAGCTTTCAGCTTGTTCTGGACTACCGTTCCTTTATTATTGTCGGGTCCTGATTTTCATTTTTCTCAGAAGGCAATAGCACTCTACGCATTGGTGGGCATTGCGGGTGCAGTCGCTGCACCAATAGGCGGCCGGCTGGCTGATCGAGGCTTGACCCGGCTTGCCACTGGAATCGCTCTCGGTGTTGTCGTTGTCTCTTTATTACTGCCGCTCATGATTCAGAGTAGCTCCCCCGTCGGTATAACAGTTCTAGTGGCCGCAGCTATTCTGTTAGATATGGGCGTATCTGCAAACCTCGTGCTCAGTCAACGTGCTATTTTTTCGTTGGCGCCTGAAATTCGCAGTCGATTAAACGGATTATTCATGGCGATCTTCTTTCTAGGCGGTGCGATAGGGTCATCAATTGGAGGATGGGCATATGCCTCAGGGGGATGGAGTACAGCATTATGGATTGGCATCGCTTTTCCGGTCATCGCTTTGCTTTATTTCATCACAGAGAAATAAGTCTTTCACCAAAAATAAGCAGTCAGGACCAAGCAAATAGCTTATTTTTGGTGGCTTCTTCTTTTTTCGCTATATGTTAAAATCCCTCTGCTGAACAAGAAAAAATCCTGCTTGGTGAGTACAGGATTTTCCAAAATCAATCTTTATGTTAAATCGACACCCTCCAGCTGTTTCAAATATCTTTGCAGGCGAACCTTCGGGTTTAATTCTATATTTGTAATATGCTTTACATACCGATTCGCACTTTCGGCAATTTCTTGGTCACTGATTGTATTGGCGCGATATTCGGCAAAGGAAGGCAGATAGGTCATGCCTACTAAATGGGCAGATGCTTGGAACGGTTTTGTCAGCTCGCTTATCGAAAACAAGTTATATCCGCCGGCTTGATAAGAGTGTTCAGGTGAACCGATGGACATGGCAGTTACCCACTCTTTCCCCTTCAATTTATTTCCGCCGGGACCATGAGCCCAGCCAAACGTAAACACTTCATCAAACCACTATTTTAAAAGCGGGGGGCTGCTGTACCAGTATAATGGAAACTGAAAAACGATACGGTCATGGGCCAGGAGCTGCTGTTGTTCAAATTCCACATCAATTGGTTGATCGCGATATTTTTCATAAAGATCATGGACAGTTACATCTGGTTCACTTAATACGGCTTCTTTCCACTTTTTATTGATACGAGAGGATTCTATATTCGGATGTACAACGAGTACGAGTGTTTTCATATGATCCATTCCTTTCATTCCTTAGATGTGACATCATTATATGATGTATATTAATATATAAAAAGTACGCACATTGAATGTATATAGTATCAAAAAGTATACTATTAGGAGTGAACAGCTTGAGAAATCGTAAACTCGGCATTGATTATTCTTCTGATGACTTTGAAGGATGTCCGGTGGAGACAACATTAGATATCATCGGAGGTAAGTGGAAAGGCATTCTTCTTTATCATCTCATTGACGGTAAAAAGAGGTTTAATGAGTTTCGAAAACTATACCCAAAAATTACCCAGCGTATGCTCACGCTACAATTAAGAGAATTGGAACGGGATGGCGTGATTCACCGCGAGGTTTATAAACAGGTCCCTCCAAAAGTCGAATACTCTTTAACTGAGTTTGGAAGAACATTAGAACCTGTTATCCTGCACATGAAGGACTGTGGAGAAAAATATAAAGACAGGATTGATAAGCTCGAAGCAGCACGTAAAGCTGAAGATAAAATCTAATAACCAGAAAAAATACCAAGGGTTTTGACGCCCTTGGTATTTCTGTGATTCAGACCTTCACCGGTGACACCCACAAGCCCTCAAAAAGTGTTTTTGATTACATTTACCGGCGATATGTCAGTTACCGTTAAAAAGGTCATTCTATTTTTTAATGATGATTAAGACTTCTAAAATTGCTGCCCTTCACTTCAGCTACGTCATATACGGTGACAAAGGCGGATTTATCAATATCATTAATAATTTCCTTTAGTTTGGTTTCTTCTAAACGGTTGATGACACATGTGATTTCTTTAAATTTCTCGTGGGAAAAACCCCCGTAAGCTTCTTTATATGTGGCGCTTCGGCCTAATTGATCACGTATTGTCTCTACCATTAATTCAGGTTGGGTTGTAATAATTTGAAAGGTTTTAGAGCCGCTTAAGCCTTCCTCCACAACATGAATCACTTTGGATGCAATGTAGTAAGCAATGACTGAAAGCAATGCCCCTTGTAAGCCAAATACTGTGGAAACAAAAATAAACACAAATAGGTTTAAGAATAGAATGAGATCGCTCGTTCCGAATGGCAGTTTTCGGGATAGCAGCACAGCAAGCATGTCAATTCCATCTAATGCGCCGCCATTACGCAGCGCCAGCCCCATTCCGAATCCAAGGATAATCCCGCCGACAACGGTAATTAACAGGGTATCTCCTTCTATGATAGCGGGTGTGTGGTGGAAAAAGCTTGTCCCCGCGGCAAGCGATACGATTCCGATAATTGATAATAATGCAAAGCTTTTCCCAATTTGCTTATATCCTAACCAGACAAATGGAATGTTGATCACAGCAATCAAAATCCCCAGCGGCAAGTTGAATAGCTGTGAACCAACGATGCTAAGACCCGTCACCCCTCCATCAGATACACTGTTTGGAATGAGCACTGTTTCTAGTCCATACGCCGCTATGATTCCTCCAATGATAACCATGATGATTTGGAAAATCATTTTCGCTTTAAATTTCTTATGTTTTTTGGTTGTATTCATACCATTCCTCATTTCTCAAATATTTCGTTATATTTAAATATACCATAATAGATATTTTCAGCTAAAAACATGCGTTTTTTTAAATAAAGTAATTAACAGTAAGGTAACCCTCTTTGACTTAGAACATTCATGTACCGTGCCGCCTGTTGAGCAAGCGGCCACTTTCACTTCAGATCGTGAATCGCCCTCAAACTTCAACACCGAAAATCCTGAATTATTCTGATATGATACCTTAAAAAGGAGGTTCGATTACATGGATAGCCTGTGCCGCAGTAAACAAGCCCCATTTGAATACACCTTATCTCTTATAGGGGGCAAATGGAAAATGAGAATTCTCTATGAGTTAGGGTGTGAAAAAACGATGAGATACGGCGAGCTGAAAAGGGCTATGCCCTTCATCACCCATAAAATGTTAAGCGCACAGCTTAAGGAATTGCAAACTGACGGCCTTATTCATCGGTCTGAGGTTTCTCAAACCCCACTGAAAGTAGAGTATTCGTTATCTGACAGAGGGCGATCTTTGTATCCCCTCATAGATGAGATGTGTAAGTGGGGAATGGCACAAGGAGTGCCTCATATATAAAGCTACTTACAAAAAAGTGCGTACTTGTTTCCCAATGAGAGGAATTTTATACTGAATGAAAATATTTCTTAGGAGGAAATAATGACAAAACAGGTCTATATCATTCATGGCTACAGAGCTTCCTCAACAAATCATTGGTTCCCTTGGCTGAAAAAACGTCTGCTCGCAGATGGGATCCAAGCAGACATTTTAAACATGCCTAATCCGCTCCAGCCAAGACTTGAGGATTGGCTGGAGACACTCTCTTTATATCAGCACACTTTACACGAAAATACGTATTTGGTTGCGCACAGCTTAGGGTGCCCCGCCATTTTGAGATTTTTGGAACATATTCAATTACGAAAACAGCTTGGCGGAATCATACTTGTTTCCGGCTTTACCAAATCATTGCCCACTTTACAGATGTTAGATGAATTTACACAGGGATCGTTTGATCATCAAAAAATCATCGAGTCCGCGAAGCACCGTGCTGTCATTGCTTCTAAGAACGACCAAATTGTTCCATTTTCATGGAGCAAGGAGCTGGCACAACAAATTGACGCTGCGTTATACGAAGTCCAGCACGGGGGTCATTTTCTAGAAAATGAGGGGTTTACTTCTTTGCCTATTGTTTATGATATTTTAACCTCTTATTTTTCAAAAGAAACCCGCTAACATCTTTCACCCATCTGCTTCAATCGAGCCCGCGAAAAGCGGGCTTTCTGAGTTATCGTTTCATCAATACGGATAACTCACCTTCAAACACTTTTACTTCTTTTTGATTATAAGTAGATAACAATACTGTGAGTATTCCCAATTCATTTCTCTTTGGCTGCTTATCAAGAACCTCAACAATTGTAAACAATTCATCATCCGGATATACGGGTTTTATGAATGTCATATGATTCATCTCTGTTCCGGCTATAATATCGTCTCCATAGAGACCTTCTTCAATCCAAAGTTTAAAAGATATGGCCAGTGTTTGTATGCCGGAAGCGATAATTCCATTAAATCTGCCTTTACTCGCTTTTTCTTCATCTACATGCATATACTGAGGGTCAAATTCACCCGCAAACCGCATAATATCATCTTTTGTTACTTTTAATGATTTTGTTTTGAAGACCTGGCCAATTGTAAACTCATCTAACTTCATTCTTACACCTCTATTTTTTCAATTGTCTATTTTGTTTATTTTAGCACTGTGATGAGCAAATAAAAAATTCTGTTTTTCGCTAAACAGACATATCGTGGGCTGGACTGCTGGCACTCATCATATACTTAAAAAATATTGAACAGCTCTCAACACTTAGTTCCGTCACTTGGCCGTTTTGCTAAACTGAAAGCTCCCTCATATCTTCCAGGCAGCCTTCAGTTTTTTTATGCCTTCTCTTATGTCGGATTCAGAAACCCCTGCAAACCCGAGCGAGACCGTTTTTGCAGGAGGATGATTTTGATAAGAAAGAGAAACAGGATAAATTTTTACTCCATGTTTTTTCGCCTTCTCAATTAACTCTTTTTCACCAAATGGCAAATAAGCGTCAAGTAAGATACGAAGCCCAGAGTTTTCTCCGCGGATTCTGACATGCTCTCCTAATTCCCTTTGCACTGCCTCTAATACAATGGCTCTTTTTTTGCGGTAAAGTTTTCTCATTCTGTTGATGTGTTTTTGCCACTCTCCATTTTTTATAAATTCAGCTAGGGTTAGCTGACTGTGGCAGGACACTGTTTGCTTATATAAGGACGTGATTTCATGCCCCTTTTTTAAAAGAGGTGAAGGAAGAATCATATAGCTGATACGCAGCGAGGGCAAAAGAGACTTAGAAAAAGTGCCCATATAAATGACACGGTTATGCTGATCAAGCCCTTGAAGAGAAGGAACCGGCTGTCCTGTGTACCTAAATTCCCCGTCATAATCATCCTCTATGATAAAGGATTGATTTTCGGCCGCCCATTTGAGCAGCTGAATTCTTCTGTTTATTGTCATTATGGTTCCCAGCGTAAATTGATGGGAAGGTGTGACATATACAAGGTTTGGCTGCTGTTCTTTGACCTTCTGTATACAGATTCCTTCATCATCGACTGGTATAGGAACAATATTCATGCGGTTGGCTTCAAAAATCTTGCGTGCTCTTGGATAACCAGGATCCTCATACCCTATAGAAATATTCGGCTCAAAAACTTGGCACAAGATTTGCAGCAGAATAGGGTTCCCGGCTCCTATAATCACTTGTTCAGGGCCGCAATGAACCCCCCGAGATTGATACAGGTACTCTGCAATGAGTGTTCTCAGCTCAAACTCTCCTAAAACATGTCCCGGCCGATAAAGCTCGTGTCCATATTGGTCTAAGCTATTGACCATGCTTTTTCGCCATGCGGAAAAAGGGAAGTAAGAAGAATCTACATTCCCATAATGAAAATCAATCCATTGTTTATTTTCTTCTGCTTCTTGTTGGATGGGTGTTGTGCTTGGCATTCTATCATAAGCAAAATCAGAATCATGATAATCAGCAAACCACCCGCTTCTTGGCTTGCTCACAATATAGCCCTCAGCAGCGAGCTGTTCATAGGCACGTTCTACAGTCGTTTGGCTGATGGAAAGCTGATTCGCCAAGAGTCTTTTTGAAGGAAGCTTCATTCCTTTTTGAATACAGCCCCGATGCATATTTTCTTTAAAATACCGATAAAGCTGCTGATAAAGCGGACTATCCAGATTTCTATTCAAAAAAGGCGTGATATCCATTTGCACGTTGTTCTCCTAACTGGTATGCATTTTTTTATGAAAACTGGCCGTTTAAAAAAGGCCAATTCCAGTTTATAGTCATTGTAATCCTTAGCTGCTGGTTTTGTTAAGAAAATACAGACAATGAACAAGAAAGATATGTGGAGTGATTATAATGAACAAAACAACAAATGGCTGGATAAATGGTTTTATAGGCGTACTCATTTTCAGCGGCTCGCTGCCTGCGACCCGTTTGGCTGTGTCAGACTTCGATCCGTTATTTCTCACAGTTTGCCGCGCTGCGATAGCTGGTGTACTGGCGGGAGGTCTCCTTCTCATCTTCCGGCAGCAGCATCCTGCCAAAAGAGACCTCATTTCATTATTAGTGGTAGCGTTTGGCGTAGTGATTGGTTTCCCGTTGCTGACAGCTTTAGCGCTTCAGCATGTCACATCCGCACACGCCATTGTCTTCATTGGACTTCTTCCACTCGCAACGGCAGTCTTCGGCGTACTGCGCGGGGGTGAACGCCCTCGGCCCGTCTTCTGGATTTTCTCAGCTGCCGGCAGCTTGTTAGTAGCAGGTTTCGCCCTCATTCAGGGGGGAGGTTCATCCCCGCTTGGCGACGCGTACATGCTGGCTTCTATTGTCGTATGCGGTCTTGGTTATGCAGAAGGGGCCAAACTTTCACGGCGTCTGGGGAATTGGCAGGTGATCTCATGGGCACTCGTTCTGTCGCTTCCTCTTATGCTGCCATTGTCGTTCTTTTTTACGCCGGACTCATGGTCGGCGATCGGCGTTCCCGCGCTGCTCAGTCTTGCATATGTATCCTTATTCAGCATGCTGATTGGCTTCGTGTTCTGGTATCGAGGTCTTGCCCAAGGGGGAATTGCAGCGGTTGGGCAGCTCCAGCTTCTCCAGCCTTTTTTTGGACTGCTGCTTGCCTCAGTGATACTGCACGAGAAAGTAGGCTGGGCACTCGTAGCAGTGAATATCGCCGTTATCATGTGCGTTGCCGCAGCTCGGCGATTTGCAAAGTAAGGCAGACCATTAAGCATAAACTTCAAAAATGCATGAAGGTATAAAAATACCAAGGGCCTGCAACCCTTGGTATTTTGTATGCGATCGAGGAGACTTGAATCTCTCGCTTAGACAAATAAGTCACATTCTTGTTCCTAACGATTCGCAACACCCATTTACCTGACGCCATTATAAAATCCGCTCTAACAAATCCCCCACTTTTTCTGCCATGACACGAGGCGGGTAAGGCATTTCGTTTTTCAACCACCATTCCACTACCCCTACGTAAGCATTTGCTATAAATTCAACAATGACATCTTCACTTTGGCCGTAATTCTTGCCTTTCGTTACATCTACATCTTTCCTGAACTCTTCGATATTAAACTTAAGGAACTGACTGCGAAAATATCGAGCGCCTTCACTGGCTAACATCGTCGAAAAGAATAAATAATTACTCTCAAGGTATTCCATGCAGTGTACAGTCGATTCAATCCAGTCCATTTCAGCTGCCGACTCACAAAAATCCCCCATATTGTTTATATGCTCTTCCATAATTTTTTCTAATAGATCAAATTTATCTAAGTAATGAAGATAGATTGTTCCCCGGTTTACATTTGCCCTTTCAGAAATTTCCTTAATCGTAATATGATCAAAACTTTTTTCAGTCATCAGCTCAATCAGAGCTATTTTAATAGCCTCTTGGCTTTTGGTTATTCTTCTATCCACTTTGGACATAGCTTTTCACCAAACTTTCTTAAGATAATCAACAATTTAGAGTGGAATGTTGAATAATCAACAAATCGCCTGAATGTAACCATTGTACACACCATGTTTTTATTTACAATAATAAACAAATGTTGATTAGTGAATCATGCTTTTTTCTCGAATGAAGTCATTGTCCATTTTAGTTAGTTGAGAATTATTTTGTAAACACAAAGAAAGAGTGTTATTTCGATGAAATTAGATCACTTATCCTAAAGGTACTCTAAATTCAAATTTGATCTGCAGCCCAACTTAAATCCGTCAAGAGGCAGACTTTAATGAGGTGAAGAATGATTAAAAGACAATTTACGATCATTAAGGAAACAGGGTTTGCGCGACCAGCTACCCTGTTAGTCAGTATAGCTCATCGGTTTACATCAGATATTTTTCTTGAATACCAAGGGAAAACTGTTAACCTCAAACAAGCGCCAAAAGCCATCATGGACATTATGGATTTAGGAATTAAACCAGGAACCGAAATACATATATACGCTCATGGAGCCGACGAAGCGAAGGCAATTCAAAAAATGAAAGAGCATTTACTAAAAAACGATTATATACAGTAATCAAAATCTATCGTAGTAGCGAGATTGTTATCGTTGATTTATTTATTTTGCGACAAAACAGCTTTTCAGATCATGCGTTCATTTTTCTTCTGGTGATCATTCAACCTAAAATACAAAAATTAAAAAGGATCTACAAACGAAAATGGAGGGTTTATATATGTGCAGCAGAACATAATACCAAGGGCAGTTATACCCTTGGTATTATTGGATACCGAAAGAACTTAAATCTCTACAGGTGCTTATAAGCTATAAATGGCTAGTCCCGTGGCATTTCTATGTGCTCCGTTTATGCTTAAGGGTGTTCCACATTTTAATGGATACAATAGAAACCAAAACAAATGATGCGACAACCAATACAGTTCCCATTAATGACTCACTAAAATTGATCACAATGAAACTCGAAAATATCAATAAAGGGATATTCGTAACGATAACCGTTAAAATGTAAGTGGTATACTTGATTCCTACAGCTGCCGATAAAAAACAAACGACATCTGTTGGAGCTATTGGACAAATCATCCCCAGCGCCAAAAACTTATAATTGTAAGTCTCCAATAATTTTTTCAACTCTGGATATTTACGTTCTAAATCCTTCATCATGTTCCCGCTTAAAAACACAGAAAAAGGGGCAAAACTTCTTAAGAATTCTTAAGTTTTCGCGATGTTATTCAAGATCGTTTCCTCTTCTTAAACAGTTTTCAATATCATCCTATCTATTCCATGGTAATATTTAGATACATAAACTTATATATGAAGCTGACCTGAGTTAATGGAGAGGGAGGAATGAATGAAAGAATGAAGAAACACAGAAAGATATATTTTTGTATTACTGCCCTGCTGCTCATGATTTTGCTTGCTGGATGTATGGGCAGTAAGGATGAAGAAGCACATCAACCTTCAAATCAAGCTTCTGCTGTGCAAACTGACGAAAAACACACTGAGCCTGAAGAGAGCACCAAAATACGCAAGGATGAAGCGGAGCCAATAACAGAATCAGAAGAATCCGCAACAAAAGCTGCAAATGAGACCTCTTCAGCAGAAGAGAAAAGCAAAGAAGACAATGTATTGGCAGCATACTCTTCGGAAAAAATCGAATATGCCAGAGTTTGGCTTCAACTTGGACCTAATCAAGAGATAGATGAATTAAATGTTCGACATATTTCGGCTGGCGAGCCAATTAATCCTAATGATGATACAAGTGCCAGCTATCCAGAAGATGTAACCCAGTTAGCAGGTTCTCGTTTAGTGGATGGATCAGTCACTTATCATGGCAATGGGGATGGCACGATTCATGTATATAATGTGCCTTTACGCTGGGATTCCGCTGATGATGTAGAAAAAGGCGTCATGAGGGAAGTGACTGAGAATATCATAAAAAACAGAAAAACAGTGTATGTTGATACAGGTGACAAGGAAAAAATCAAGCGGCTCATTGATATCATGATGATTCATTAATCAGTATTCGTTTGTCTGTACCTGACTAAATACAATGGTTAATAAGGAAATAAGATATATTAATATAAAAACAAAGTTTGAAGTGCAGTAACTTGCTGAAAAATCTTCCGGTTCTATTAGTTCTCCTAGGCATTCTAAATGTGATGAGCCGTACCATTGAGCTATTTCATTGGATCGTATGATTTCTAGGTGTTGCATTAATATTTTATAACGCTGTCTAGTGGCATACAATGTTAATCAAAAGAAGCATTTCAGCAGTAAGTGAATGTTGTCCTAAGAAAAAACAAGCATCTTACTATGCTTGTTTTTCTTCTATAGAAATGATCTTATTACGCTATGATGCTATTCCTTTAGCCTAAACCTTGGCGTGCCTAATCCTTTAATCCCTTTCCATCGAGAATTTTTTGCACATATTTTTCGACTCTCGATTCTCGGGTTTTGGATTGTTTGGCTTGAGAAAAATAAAGAGTGTACGCTCTTTGCCGTCCCGGAGTCAAAGCTTCAAAAGCAATTTTCAATGCAGGGATTTCATCGAATTTTTTTTGAAGTTCTTCAGGAATGTTCAATTCAATATTTTTGTTAACTTCCACTTTCAAACCGGCTTTTTCAACTTCAATGGCTTCGTGAATATAGGCTTTCAAAATGTTTTCTCGCTCATTTATTTCCTGAACATTTGTAAACCGAATCTGGCGCGCCGCCTGTACATTCTCCGTTTGTTGAATGAGAATTCCATGGGCATCCTGTAATAGGGCACCTTTGTGAAACAGAAGCGCGCAATATTCTTTAAACCCATGTATTAAAACAATATTTTTATTATGATATGTGTAACAAGGATGCATCCACTTAAAATCTTCAGTCAGCTCACAGTCAAGAATGATGGTTCTCAACTTCTCAAATTCTTCCTTCCACTTTTTCGCTTTACTTAAAAATTCATCAACCTTCGGATTTGTTCTGCTATTTGTCATGAAGGAATTCCCCTCTTTCCAATCTTTTTACATTTACGTGAATTCACAATAATGAAGTCCAGTTTTATTTTTGACATCTCGTTATTTATTTTATTCTTCTATAGGTTCCTTCTCTTATTATTCAATAGATTAAGCTTAAAGTGGGGATGATGCAACAACAAAAAAAAGAAGGCCCACAAAGCCTTCTCATCTTGTTTTATTATTCCACTGACAATCTGAAAAAATAACAATTCAATTATTATATATCTTCTTTATTCTTGCCAATGCATAAGGTTACGGCAACACTAGCTATACTGACTAAAGTTCCTGCAATAGAAACTAGAATTGTCAAAAAGCCATTGGGAATAAGAAATCCAATTGGAATGAGCCCCAGAAAAGTGAAAACGATAAAACATTGGTATACACCAGATATTATTCTTACAACCAAATTGCCAAAAAAGGACATGACTAATGGAGGGATAAATAAAAATACAACGATCCCAATTGAGATCATCAAGATAAGAGGTTCATCAAATGAGATGACATGATCTCCAGGCGACTCTTAGCGGCCGCTAAAACAACAAGTATAGACATCATTAGTGTAACAAAAACAAGAGAAAACCTTTTTAACAACGTTATGACTCCTTTACCTAAAGCGAGTAATCCTGCCTTTTTCAAATCCGATAACCATTTTATGTGATTCAATTAAAGAATATGCAGTGAGTGACACAGCTATAAGGAATCCTGGTCACAAATCTTTATACCAAAATTGCTGATTTAGATTTAATGGAGCAACTATAGTTAGATTATTAGACGACGCAATAGACTTTATCTAACAATATAACAAATTAATGTAAATTAAACAATCCTATCCTTTATCGTCCCCTAAACCATACCACCACTGGAATGAGTAATAAGGACAACATCCCTCCAGTAAATGATAATGCTAGGTAACTTGAACCTGCCACAATCATTCCAGATAATGCTCCGCCAGCAGCCCCTGACAACGCAATCAGAACATCCACTGTCCCCTGCGTTTTAGCTCGTGTGGCAGTATCAGTTGAATCTACAATAAGGGCAGTCCCGCTTATCAAACCAAAATTCCACCCTAATCCCAGTAAAGAAAGAGCAATGACGAGAAGAACCATAGAATCTCCCGGAGCAAATGCTGCTATTACACCTGCCAAAAGCAACGTTGTTCCAGAGGAAATAGCCATTGCGGTACGTCCCAACCTATCTACAAGAACACCTGTAACCAGTGAAGGGAGATACATAGCACCTATATGAAAACCAATAACAAGACCGACTGCACCCAAGTCATGCCCATGATGTCTCATATGAACCGGTGTCATTGTCATAATAGCTACCATTACTATTTGAGTAAGAACCATAACTGTTGCCCCAACGATTATCCCTTTTTTGTTTTCTGTATGCTCAGTTGCCGCCAAATGTCCTTTATCACCAGGCTCTTCATTTGCCGCTTCTATTGTTCTTGCTATAACTAATGGATCTGGACGAAGCATAATGAAAAGGACCACACCTGCTAACATATATGCTGCGGCGGCTAAAATGAAAGGGCCAGCAAGTGATGGAACACCAATAGAAAGAGCGAAATCCCCCATCACATTCACTAAGCTTGGACCTGCCACTGCGCCAAATGTAGTAAAAACCATCGTAATACTAACAGCAGTTGCTCGCTGCTTATGATTTGCTAAGTCTGTACCTGCATAACGGGCCTGTAAATTAGTGGCTGTACCTGCACCGTAAATAAGCAATGAAATAAATAACAAGAAAATACTATTTATGATTGCTGCCATAATAACGCCTATTGCTCCAAGTCCGCCAATCATAAAGCCAGCTGAAAGACCTGTTCGACGGCCATAACGTTGAGAAAGTCTTCCAACAATTAATGCAGATCCTGCTGACCCTAAAGTAAATAAAGCAGAAGGAAGACCAGCAAACGCATCAGTGCCCAGCATTTGCTGTGCAATAAGCGCACCGACAGTCACTCCTGCCGCCAGCCCCGCACCGCCAAAAATTTGTGAGATACTCACAACGAATAGTGTACGCTTGTAAAACGATTTTTGTTTTTCTGGTGAACCGATGTAGCTTTGTAATGAAGCAGTTTGAACATTTATTGCTTTTACGCTGTCCTTGTCTAACATCATCTGACCTTCCTTTCTAAAAGCCAATTTTGTATAAACCTCCCTCTAGATGTGGATCATCATAACACGCACAAAAAAGCCATACAATGTCATAATTGTATGGCAAACAATATTAGGTAAGATCGTCTAGCAAACGTCTCAGGATCATTAATCCTTGTTCAAGCTCTTCAAGTGTTTTTGGTGCACAGACAGAAACCCTTACAGCCCTTTCAGGACAACTATTTCCCACTACAAAGCGTTCAGCCGCATACACTTGCACGCCATGTCGAGCAGCCAATTCTTCAAATTCGGCACCAGACATTTTACCCGGTAACAACAACCAACGAAAAATGCCTGTTTCAACACCTAAACATGTATATCCCGCAACATATCGGTTTACGAGTTGATTTCTGCGAATGGTTTGTTCACGATGACTCTCAATTAAGACTTCAAATTTGTTTGATACAATCGTGCGAGCAGTAAGTTCAGCTAATAGCGGGGAAACGGTTATATTTAAATTATAAAGCGCCTTTGATATTGGCTCCTTATATTGTCTCGGCACTGCTACATAAGCCAAACGCAGGCCTGGCGCTAACGATTTTGATAAACTTGCAATATGGATAACCTGTTGCGGTGCGAATGAGGCGAGTGCCGGAAGCGGATTTTTGTTGAGAAGATGGTACGATGCATCTTCAATAACAAATAGATTATATTTCTTTGCAATGTCTGCAACCATTCTTCGATTCTCAACAGACATAAAGGAAGTCGTCGGATTATGATAATCCGGGATCAAATACAAACCTTTAATATTTTCGTTTTTACACGCATATTCAAGTGACTCCGGACTCATTTCATCGTTCTCTGATTTTATCGGTACGATTTGCACACTAAGCAATGATGCAACAGTTTTTAATCCAGGGTACGTATGATGGTCAACACCGATGCGGTCTCCAGGCTTACAAAGACTCGCCAAAGTCGCAGCAATCGCATTTTGTCCCCCATTTGCAAATAAAATGTGTTCAACAGTTGTTTCAAACCCGCCTCTTTGGATGAGCTTTACAGCTGCATCTTTTTGCCAAAGGCTTTCACCTGCCCGGCCATAGCTAAACCATTTTTCATAATCCTCCTCCTGAACCATGTTTTTTAGTTGGTGTAACAAGGGCTCATATGAAGCGTGATCTGGAAGTATTGCTCCCATTTCAATTAAATGTTTCGGCTTTGTATCCTCAAGTAAATACGAATTCGATAACGCATCATACGATACAAATGTGCCGCTCCCTACAGTCGCACTTAACAACCCCTTTAACTCACACACTTTAAATGCTTTTGAAATCGTACTCACATTTAAATCTAAATAATCGGCCAATTCTCGCTGTGGAGGAAGTTTTGTTCCAGGTAATAAAACTCCGTTTAAAATATCCTGTTCCAATTGCCCTGCAAGTGCTTTATAAATAGGCTTTTCAGCTTTATCAATCGATGGCTTCCAGCTCATCGGATAGTTTTCAAAAGAATTGATAGGCATGATACGCATCCTTTTTCACTCAATTATATGAACGTGCTGCTTATAAGACAATTATAACTTTCTATATTGATGCCTTTTTATGAACAGCATGCTTCAATAAAACCTGTACAAATACAAGTGAATCACTTACTTTATTTCATATAAGTCATCCTGCAAAACTGTGCACAGAATGTCGGATAAATACATTTCACTCCTGTTATTCTTTGGTTAAAGGAGGCCAAATAAATGGATTTGCTTAAAAGTATGAATAGGGCGTTAAAGTATATTGAAGAAAACCTCACTAACGATATTGATTTTCAAGAGGCAGCAAAGCTTGCTTTCTGCTCTGAATATCATTTTAAAAGGATGTTTTCCTTCCTTGCAGGTATTTCATTATCGGAATATATTCGTCGCAGACGTCTTACTCTTGCAGCTTTTGAACTGAAAGACAGCGATGTAAAAGTGATTGATATTGCAATAAAGTACGGTTATAACTCACCAGATTCTTTTGCACGGGCATTCCAAAATTTACATGGCACAAACCCATCAAAAGCCAGACTTAATGGCCATTCCCTTAAAGCTTATCCACGAATGACCTTCCAGCTAACAATTAAAGGAGGAAATGAAATGAACTACCGTATTGAAGAAAAAGAGGCATTTCGCATCGTTGGCATTAAAAAAAGAGTTCCTATTATTTTTAAAGGGATTAATCCGGAAATTGCATCTATGTGGGAAAGTTTAGATGAAAAAGCAATAAATAAACTAAAAGAGCTTTCTAATGTAGCACCATCAGGCCTCATTAGTGCATCCACGAATTTTTCTGAAGGTCGGACAGAGGAAAACGGAGAGCTCGATCACTATATTGGCGCAGCCACAACGAAACAGTGTCCAGATAACTTCTCACGGCTTGAAGTTCCTGCCTCGACATGGGCTGTATTCGAATCAATCGGCCCATTTCCGGATACACTGCAAGAAGTATGGGGACGTATTTATTCCGAATGGTTTCCATCGTCAAATTACGAACAAATAGAAGGTCCAGAAATATTGTGGAACGAGCATAAGGATGTAACATCACCATCTTTTAAAAGTGAAATTTGGATACCAATTACAAAGAAGAAGAATTGAAGGTTCTTGAAGAAAGAATACCAAGGGCGTCAAAACCCTTGGTCTTTTTGATACTGCCGAGAGGGCTCAAACTCCACCAGTGTTTTTCATTGCCGGACCGTTCATGTAAGCAAAAAAAGCCCTTATATATCCCGATTTGCATGATTCCTAATCTTTAATATCGACTTTTCACTTTGCATAGAAGGCTCTTTATGTAAAGCCAATATTAAAGTTATCCCTATAATACAAATAGCACCAATCCATTGAAAAGAACCAAATGGCGCTTTTAACCAAACGACAGTTGTTACAACAGCGGATAGAGGTTCTAAACTGCCTAATAGGCTTGTTTCTTTGGGAGAAAGGCTTTCCAAGCTTTTTATGAAGAACCAGAACGCAATCATTGTTCCAAATAATATCACAAATAAAATATATGCATACGCCTCAGCAGTTAATCGTTGAAAATCCAGTTGCCATGGCGGATGGATAAAACCCAATGCAAAACCGCCAATAATCATAGCCCAACCTACAACGACAAGAGAATCAAATTTATGTAATAAACCAACGGCATATAAAGTATAAAAAGCTGCCGCGAATCCTGATAAAACTCCCCATACTACTGCAGCTGCCGGCACTGAAAGTTGAGACATTGAACCATTTGTTAACAAAAAAAAGCAACCCACTAAAGCAAGTACAACAGTAATGATATCTTGTTTGGTAAGAACCGTTTGTTTTCGTAAAAGCGTGTAGATAATGACGATTACTGGGGATAAATATTGCAATAATGTAGCAACGGCAGCATTCCCATGTTGAATGGATGCCATATATGTGTACTGCACAGCTAGCATTCCCAATAGGCCAAAAATAAGAAGCTGGCCAGCCGACGCTTTGTTTTTCCAAACCTCAATAACCTGAGACCGATCCTTTCTGAACAGTTGCAGCATTAAAAGTAACATTCCAGCCGTAAGCAAGCGTGTCGTTACAAGCCAATTGACATCAATTTGATATTCTTGAAAAAGTTTTTTGGCTACTGTGCCTCCAATCCCCCAACATGTCGCCCCTGTTATAACATAGAACAATCCCATTCTTCTATTGGAAGTATTCATACATGACTCCTCACTAATAAATATAATAATAGTGTTATAATAAATGCAAAACATGATAAAAAATACTCAAATTGAATGAAAAAATATAAATATATTGAGGTGAGGAGTCAGAATGAAGAATTTTGTGATCGATCAAAATTTAAAAGAATTAACAGAGCACCGAACGGTAGAATTACCAGTTGCCTGTTACAAGACAACGATCAATCAAAATATAAATGGCTATATTCCGCTTCATTGGCATGATGAAATCCAATTTGTTTTGATACTAAAAGGGATAGCTCTCTTTCAAATAAATGAAGAAAAAATAGAGGTTCACGAAGGGGATGGATTATTTATCAATAGTGGCTGCCTGCACATGGCCGAAGAAAAGGAAGGCTCGGATTGTACGTATATTTGCTTGAATGTGTCACCCCATTTCGTTTTATCTCAGGAACTGTATTCAAGCTATGTTCAGCCCTATATGTTTTCAACCAATTTGTCCTATTTATTTTTGGATGGAAATCAACAGTGGGCAAAAAATATTCTAGATGCTGTTAAAAAAATAAATCAATTGATTCAACAAAAGACATCGCTCTATGAGATTGACATTACGATGCAATTAACGTTAATGTGGAAAAACCTGGTCGTTAATGGTTTTCAATTAGAGTACGATCAATCTGAAATGATAAAAAGTCATCGAATGAAACAAATGTTAAACTGGATCCATCTCCATTATGCTGAAAAAATCACATTAGAGGACATTGCAAAAGCTGGCCAACTGAGCCGTTCTGAGTGCTGCCGTTATTTTAAACGAATGCTGAATAAGACGCCATTACGTTATGTAATGGATTATAGAATTCAAAAAAGCTTATTATTACTGCAACACCCTGAATCTAATGTGACAGAAGTGTCTTATCAAGTTGGATTTAACAGTACCAGTTATTTCATAAGTAAATTTCAACAAGCGATGAATATGACGCCATTATCATACAAAAAAATGAATTTATAAAGTTTATTCTATTATTAAATGGAGTCCCCTTAAGGTGTTTACGGCTTTAAAACCAACATTGTATAATGATAGTCATTCTTAAAAATCGAGGTGATCATGACATGTTTTTAGCTCCACTATTTGAAAATGATGTTCCAGTAGCACTTCTCTGCCCTTAATGGAGTAAAGTGACTACTTCTCTCCGTTAGGGCATTTATTGACCTAATTTTAAATACGGAGGGAACAAAAAAATGAAAAATACCCTGTTAGGTTCTATATATTTAGCTTTAGCCGCTAGTATCTGGGGTGGCATGTATGTTGTGGTTAAGGTTGTTGTCGCAGTAATTCCGCCTTTTGAATTGGTTTGGATCAGGTACGTCATCGCTATCCTTGCGCTTCTTATTGTTGGTTTAATAAGGAAACAATCTTGGAAAATTCATAAGCGCGATCTTTTATTAATTGTGGCCATTGGAATTGTTGGCAACACCATTTCAATTGTTACACAAGAATATGGAACGATGTTGTCTTCAGCACAAATGGGAGCAATTATTACGTCCTCCACACCAGCGTTCATGGTTATTTTTGCTCGTCTATTACTTAAAGAACCATTGAATATAAAAAAAGGAACTTCAATAATTTTAGCAACCACAGGCGTATTATTTATAGTTGGAAACGGACATATTGATACCTCTAATCAGCTTGGCGGTATTTCTCTGCTTGTTGCAGCACTTACATGGGCACTGATGTCAGTGCTTATCAAACGCGTGCCAAACAGCTATTCGCCTATACTTGTTACCACGTATTCAACTTTTGTGGCCATTGTGGCACTAACTCCTTTTGTAAAACCTAGCACGATTTTCACGCCACAACTGCATGACCCTAAAATTCTAGGTGGTCTTTTGTATTTGGGAATTGTTTCAACCGCTTGTGCTTTTTTATTGTGGAACCGCGGCTTACAATTATTAAATGCTTCAAGTGGAGGCCTCTTTTTCTTTTTTCAGCCTCTGGTTGGAACCTTACTCGGATGGATTCTGCTGGGAGAACAAATAGGCGGGACATTTTGGATAGGTTCGTTTTTAATTCTTAGCGGTGTTTTATTAGTCATTAAAGAGTAAGAAAAAGAGTGAATTCATAACAAAAAAAAGCAAACTATTTTATATAGTTTGCTTTTCAATTAACCTTGTTCTTTCCCCTTTACTTCTTTATGTTCTGGTCTTCATTTATAATCCCTCCTTTCTTTATTTTTCTTCTCACCTCAATACCATTTGAAGGTTGTCAATTTCCCTGATAATAATGCCAATTTGGTGGCAAAATGTTCAATATCCACAAACCTTTTTCTGCTCGCAAGATAAGTGAAAATGCATCATTAAGTAAGTCGGCCGTTATCCATATCAAATCGGTAAAGAAATTAGAACTTAATCATGTGCTTTAAATATTTTAGCTGACATTTCACGAATATCGTTCTTTCTTATCTACTCAAATCATTTCTGTAATGTCATTGAGCCAAGTCATGAATTCCTAAAGGAAATTGAATAACCCATTTTCAATGAAAAACTGATCTATGTTAATTAGTCGAAGTTTTAGGATATACACGGATCAATTGACCTTTTCCTTGATTGGAAATCCGACACGTTCCCTATTGTTTTTGCTTGATCTGTTTTTTAAAAAAAGTTATTGACATCAAAAATTCGATCATGTTATTATTAAAAGTTTGATATTCCACCTCCATATATGGTAATCTTAAGAAGGTTACCATATATGGAGGTGGATGATATGTTTCAAATTGGCGATAACATTGTTTATCCAATGCACGGAGCAGGTATAATTGAAGCCATAGAAGAAAAAGAATTCTTAGAGGAAAAACAACAGTATTATGTCATAAGAATGTCAATCAGTAATATGACCGTTATGATTCCAACGCGTAAAATATTGAGTTCGAATATACGACCAGTTACCGATATACTTGCATTAAAACACATTATGCACATTTTTCAGCATGGAGAATCAGATAGGTTACTGCCATGGAAGCAAAGGTATAAAATAAACACGGACAAAATAAAAACGGGTGAAATACAAGAAGGCGCTGAAGTTGTACGTGATTTAATGCGTATGAAGAAAGAAAAAGCACTTAATGCAAGCGAAAAAAAAATGCTGGATAATGCATATGAATTTTTGATTAGTGAACTGGAAGTAATTAAAGGAATCACTGAAAAGCAAATAAAAAGTTTCGGTTAGATAGTGTATTGATCCCAAAAAATATTTCGGAATATTATGACGAAAAGCAAATCTTCTCCAACTTATGTTTAGAACATTAACGACCTCTTTTGTTATTCCTACATTCTAATCCATTTTTATTATTTACATTTCTTCTGCGAAGATTGAAGTTTTACCAAAAAACTCAATAAAATAGTCACTTGTTATTAGTATCCTGATTCACACTGGCACGGACAAGGAGCCGTAAGGATGGAAGAGAGGTAGGGCTTTCATTGTTTTAGGTATCTCTAAGTGATTATTTCCAGAAGAAAAAAACAATCGATCTCCTCATTATTTTTAAGAATTTCTTATATCCACTGCCACATTGAATAATAATTGTTTATCTTCTTCTCATAAAAGAGATATGCGAGTTGATAACATCTAGATGAAACCATTTTTATAATTCATCTATACTTAAATTAACGAACAGGTTAGTGAAAAAAAGAGTTATATTTGAACAAAAAATTAAATAATTTATATACATTCCGCATATTGTCAATCCAGTATGTTATACTGTAAACAAACCTTTGAAGTTTTAAATCTTTTTCTATTACCTTGTAGCATCTCCCTACTCGAACGTTGAGTAGGGTTTTTTATTGAGTATGATATAGACATAAAAAAACAGGCCCTATATAAAGAGCCTGTTTGTATAAACGATTGAAGATTAAGCTTTTTGAACGTTAGCAGCTTGAGCTCCACGAGCACCTTGCTCAACGTCAAACGATACTTTTTGACCTTCGTCTAAAGATTTGAATCCGTCACTTTGGATTGCAGAAAAGTGTACGAATACATCGTCTCCATTTTCGCGTTCGATAAAGCCAAAACCTTTTTCTGCATTAAACCATTTAACTGTACCTTGTTCCATTTTTGTTGCCTCCTAGTGTGTAACCACACAGTATATACTATCCTTGCCCAAAGTATCATCAAGACGAAAAGTCAATCTTCATACTATCCTTTACACCGAACAAAAATAATTCTTCTTTATTATATCAGGAATCGGAAATAACTGCAAATTATATTTACGATTTATTCATGGCATTATTTGTTAAACATGTGTATACCAGCGCAGAATAAGAGGCCTATTAAAAACTATGGTTTGAAAACACCGTGAAAAATGAATCACGAGTTGTCTTCAAACCTTTTTCTTTGCTTAATAGTACTTAGCTCAGCTGTTTCTTGTTCAAGAGCAAGATAATCTTTTAAAAGCAGGGCTGTTCACTTGTAAAACTTTGTTTCTGCAGATGTTTCCAAACAGTCACTCATGGATATACCCATTACTTCATTCCTTTTTTCCTCAAACAATCAATGTTCACGGTCAAATAAATCGATCCCCATGGGGGAGCATTGAGAGAGTTTGACCCAATAAAGTGCTGGGTATAATCTTCATACGCCTTTTGTATCCCGGCTGACTCTGCTAATAATAAACTGGAAATCAGTTTATTATTTCCAATAATTTTACAGATGAATGGGAAGAATACTTATCATATATGAGGTGTATCACGTTGGGCCTTCTAAGGCTATAAAACGTTTTTTACACTTAGAAGATCACCAGGGAAGGGGAAACTTTTGAATATGAAAGAACAAAACCTAAGGACTTTGAGAAAACTGGTTACACCTTATGAAAAGTCCGATTTACACAAAAGCATTTGTCAAATCATTAACACATTGGTGCCATTTTTCCTATTATGGTGTTTGGCATATAAGAGCTTGTCGATTTCTTATTTCCTTACATTAGCGATTTCTGTTGTTGCGGCAGGTTTTTTAGTGAGAACCTTCATCATCTTTCATGATTGCTGCCACTATTCCTTTTTTAAAAACAGAAAGGCGAATCGAATCCTTGGAACATTAACAGGAATTCTGACTCTGCATCCTTTTGATCATTGGGCACACGACCATTCTGTCCATCATGCGACAAGCAGCAATCTGGACAAACGCGGTACAGGCGATATTTGGGTACTGACGGTTGAGGAATATAAGGAAGCCTCAACTAAGACAAAAATAATGTACCGATTGTACAGAAATCCGTTTGTTATGTTTATTATTGGGCCGATTTACGTTTTCGGGATTGCCAATCGTTTTAATCGAAAAGGGGCAAAACGCAAAGAACGGATGAATACGTTTGTAACGAACCTGGGGATCGTCGCTTTGGCAGCACTTTTATGTTGGGCTATTGGCTGGCAAAACTTCCTGCTGGTTCAGGTGCCGATTTTTATGATATCGGGCTCTCTCGGAATTTGGATGTTTTATATTCAGCATACGTTTGAGGATTCTTATTTTGAAGAAGATGAGCATTGGGAATATGTAAAAGCAGCAGTTGAAGGAAGCTCTTTTTATAAGCTTCCAAAAGTCATGCAGTGGCTAACAGGCAATATCGGTTTTCATCATGTTCATCATTTAAGCCCGAGAGTCCCAAACTATAAGCTTGAAAAAGTGCATAACAACACTGAACCATTGCAAAACGTTCCGACCATTACACTGGCAACAAGCCTTAAGTCGTTAAAGTTCCGCCTATGGGATGAAGAAGGCAAAAAATTTGTTAGTTTTAGCCACTTAAAAAAAGCTTCTAAAAGCCAAGTATCGGCGCGGCTAACAACGGATTAAAATAAACTCACCATAATCGCAGAATAAAAGTGCAGACTCGCGCAACGATGTTGTGCAGAGGTCAGCACTTTTTTAGTGGACTCCACAATGCGGTACATTTGTTGCCGTATTTTCCGCAAAAGAATAACGCCAAAGATGGTTAAACCCTTGGTATTATTGGGGGTGCGGCCGAGAGAACTTGAACCTTTACGGGTTATTCACCCCACTGGGCCCTCAACATTGTAAATCCATATCATTGATTATGAAAGCTTGTTTTCATTACACTTTCTAACTCCACTTTACATCATTTCTATAAGGTTGTATGAATTATGGTTAATAATTGGTGAGCAAAAACCCACTTCCTCACTTCTCCAAATCTCATTATAAAATGATTTCATATTCGTTCCCTCTCCTAAAACAATTAAAACTTCAGAGACACTATCTTTCTCGGTTATTCAATTCACAAAAAATCTTTTTTATATCGAACGGCTAGATAGATTCCTGAAGCTAATAAGGCAAGAGAATATTTAAATAAGAAGAAAACTTGCCACATATATTCTTTCGGGAAAATCAAGTCGCACAAAATTACTCCATATAACATAAAGAGGGCACTTTTTAATGATATTTGATTTGTTCTTTCGTCAGCCTTACCCATTTTTTTAAGAAATACAAATGTCAGAATCAATCCGACTACAAGCAATACAAACCCACTGCCAATAAGAATATTCCAATTTCCCGGAGAATGTTCAGCCCAGGACTTTAAAGGAGAAAAAATTGCGTTAGTGATCGTATCTGTGATCGAATTCATTTTCATTTTTGATCATTTCCTTTCTCATAAGTAAAAATCTCGTTTACATCCACATTAAAAAATTCGGCAATTCGAAAAGCTAACAGCAGAGTCGGAACATAATTTCCTTTTTCCATTACAAAGATGGTTTGTTTGGAAACCCCGACTTTCTTTGCTAATTCTTGCTGAGACAATCTGGCAAGTACACGATATTCATAAACCTTATTTGAGATCGAATCACCAAAATCTTTCTTCATGACCATCACCTCTTGAACCAAATTATAAATCGACCTTATATAAAAGTAAAGTAAACTTATACAAAAATATAAAATACCTTTACGTTTACTAAGATTACTTTGATTTAATCATGGAGCAGAATGCAGAAAGAACCTGACGAAAAAGGCTGACGAAAATTCGTCAGCCTAATCTTTGATATTCTGGATTTCTCAAATCCGTTTTCCATAAATAATATACCGCTTTGGTGCATTACCGATATATGAAAATGGATAACACGTAGTTAGAATGAGCTCCTCTTCACTATGCTGCAGCGTAATAATGGAAGTATCATTTTTATCGACAATTTTCATGTTCTCAATCTTATACTGAAAACTTCCATATGGCAGCTTAACCTTTAATTGATCACTTTTTTTAGTTCTCCCGTTCGGCGGAAGACGGTATCCCGATGGCCTGATAGAACAATTTGTCCGTTTTCATCTGGATAATAGCTTCCTTTGTAATGGCCAACTCCTTTTTCCAGATCATCCGCATCGGTTCCTTCTACAGTCCGAAGCTCTGCGTCTATTTTTGGAATCTCAAAGACACCGAGAAATTATGGACAAGAAATTGCAGCCCGTTGAGAGGATTTATTTTATTGTAAATGAACAATTTGGGAGCTGTAGATTTAGGAACTGTTAAGATACGCCCTGTAACTCTCTTTCCGAGTATCTACACTAAAAGCAACCATAAGTCATCAAGGGCGTTAGTCATTCGCAACATATAAACCTATAAAAAAAGAAAGCTCCTTTCCTTGAAATTAAGGATAAAGCCTTCTAACCTTATTTTATTATTTCAGCTAAGATTTAACTTCTTTATTCCTATCAATAAAGGTTACTACAACGCTAACTATGCTGATTAAAGTTCCTGCAATAGAAACAACAATGGTCAAAAAGCCATCGGGAATAAGAAATCCTATTGGAATGAGCCCCAGAAAGGTTAGAACGATAAAACATTGGTATACACCAGATACGATTCTTACAACCCAGTTACCAAAAAAGGACATGACTAACGGGGGAATGAATAAAAATACCACTATCCCAATTGATATCATTAATATTCGAGGCTGTTCAAATGAAATAACATTATCTCCAGGAGAATTTTTAGCAGCCACTAGCATAACAACTATAGACATAATTAGTGTGAGTAAAACCAGAAAAAATCTTTTTACCATCGTTATAACTCCTTTTTATAATTACTTTCAAACCGGGTTATCCGTCTTTTTCTATAACCATTTTATGTTCTCAATCAAAGTATATGCAGTCAAATTACAGCTAAAGTAATATTTATTACTACTTATCAAAACATAACATCCACAGACTATGCCGAATAATTAGCTGCTTTTCAGTTTAACTAATGCAAAAAGTATTCCTCATCTTACATTGTTAAGATTACACTAAATTTGTAAGGTATCTTAATTCATTTAACATAAATGATTTAGATGATGATATTAAATTTACTAATAAATAGATTAAAGGGGCGAGCTCGTAATTTAGTTAGTTAGCCAATTTTTGGGCTGACACAAATCGCCTGTACTTTTCATGAGTAAGCATTAATTGGTCATGAGTTCCTTTACCAGTAATCACTCCTTGATCTAAGAAAATGATTTGATCTGCTTTTTTAATTGTTGCTAATCTGTGAGCTATTATTACTGTAGTTCTATTTTTCATTAATTCTTCTAGTGAATTCTGTATTTTTCTCTCACTCTCACTGTCCAAACTTGCTGTTGCCTCATCCAATAATAGAATATCAGGATCTTTAATAAAGTTTCTTGCAATATCAATTCGTTGACGCTGACCTCCTGACAACTTCACTCCTTTTTCGCCAATTATTGTGCTATAACCTTTATCTAACAACATAACAAATTCATGGCAATTAGACAATTTAGAATACTTAATAATTTCATCTTCACTAATTTCTCTTTTGATTCCATAAGTAATATTATCTTTTACGGTGCCATTTATCATTGCGTTGGTTTGCATTACATATCCAATTTTATTCCGCCAATCTGATAAGTTAAATTCGTTAATCGGTATTCCTTCGAGTGATATGCTCCCATTACTTGGGGGTAATTCATACAAACGTGCAATTAAATTGAAAATAGTACTTTTACCAGAACCAGACGGTCCTACAAAAGCAGTAACCTTTCTACTTGGGATATCAAAAGTTATTTCATTCAAAATCGGTTTATCATCATATTTGAAACTTACTTCTGAAAATTTCAAATTTTGATTGCTGAAATCAATATCTAAAGCATTCTTATTGGACTCTAGCTCTTCTTTGTGCTCAAGTAGAATTTCACTTAATCTTTGGCTAGCTCCTATCGCACGCTGATAGTCTGTAAGTAACGTTGAAAAATTAGTCAAAGGGCCTGATAATTGTATGACATAGAAAATCATAGCTACTAGGGTGCCAGCAGATATTACACCCGTTGAGACTCTTATACCGCCAAATCCCAGAATAATTCCTATAGTCAGTAAAAGGATGAGGCTAGTTAAAGGTTGTATAATTGAAATGATCTTAGACTCTTTTAACCCTAATTTATATATTTCAAAAAGGTTGTTATAAGCATTTTTCAATTCTTGATTTTCTGTATTAGATATCTTTACAAGACGTATTTCTGTTAAGACACGCCCTAATAAACCACTAAAGCTTGCGACTTCGGATTGTGCTTTTTTTGAGATTTTCCTTACCATTCCGCCTAAAGGGATAATTATTGCTAAAAATATAGGCACTATAATAAGAGTTATAAGAGTCATTTGCCAATCCATTCTTAATAAAATGATAACAGAGCCTAAAATAGTGATTATAGAAGGTATTATATTGGGTAATTTTTGAGATACAAAAGCGTTGATAACATTGGTGTCGTCTGTGATACGACTCATTATTGAACCACTCTCATTATTATCAAAGAAAGAGGTTTTTAATTTGATTATATGTTCCCAGAGCATAAAACGAATTGCCATAATCATTTTTTCACCAATTTTACTGAGCAAATATAACCCAATACCACTCAAGATCGCGTTAATTAAAAACATGCATAAAAAAATTACTATAAATCTCCAATCAAAGGTGTTCTCAGAAAATTTATCAACAACCTTACCTGTAAATAGAGGTATAAACAAACCACTAATGCTGCCTATAGATGAAATAGAAATAGCAAACAAAATTAATAATAATGGAAGTTTTATTTTACATAATAAAAAGAATAAGGGGTTTTTAGGTCTCATAATAATCTCCTTTTTTACTTCGGATATCCATATTCAAAAAAATATTAGAAAAGTTTCTACCTACACTCTTAATTGAGGGAGATAAATAATTAAGAGTTAGACTCAAATACTTTTTTGATGTTCATCACAGGGAGCCACATATAATTAGTATTGTTTATAATACCTTGTATTACGAGCAACAATCCTAATGAACCGGAAAATATATCATTTGATAAACGATACCCAAAGTCTCCAGGAGTATATATTTCGACCTTTCCTTTAAAGAGGTGTAGATCTAAAGTTTTCAAATTATCAGCATTTATACCCCGGTTATAATATTTATCAATTGCATTACTAGCAGCGATTATCCCAGCAGTACCTCGAAATAACCCACAATTGTAAAAACACTTTGATTTTACGATTTTGTAAATCCCTTCTAATTCCTCTCTCCATAAATCGTCCTTTAAAAGTAAATTCAATTCAATTAATGCGAACCCAACACCAGCACTTCCACCATCTAAATAAGGAACTACTCTTGATATATCTTCTAATTGATAAGCTCCGTAATCATCAAATTTACCAGTGATCAAGTCTTTTTCAATAGATCTTTTCGATAAAATAAGCCATTTAGGATTTTTAGTTCTTTTATATAAACAAGAATAAAAGAGTGAAACACCTGACCACCCATTGATAAGACCACGAGGTATTATATCCATATCATAAGGAACGATTGAAACGTCTTTTTCTAATAATTCCTCTAGCCGGTTTGCAATTTCTATAGATTTGTTAAGATATTTGATAGAGTCTTTTTCATATGAAAGGCCTAAAAAAGCTAAACCGATTCCAGATAGTCCAGATGATAATGTTATATCACTGTTATTTTTAAAATGATTAATGCTATCAAAAAGATGTTTTGCTTTGTCAAAATAACCTGATTCCCATAAACTAGTGGCTATTCCAGCCTTGCCAGTCAAAAGTCCATTTTCCATCTTCAATAAATCGTCTAAAGATTGATTACCTACCCATTCGTTTAATTTTTCATTTTGAATATTTGTTCTATTAAAGGCTAATACAGCTCCAAAACCGCCAGTTAAGATATTAAATAATCCATTGTTTAATTCATACTGTCTAATATCTCCTGAGATTACCCTTTCATCAACAAACATATTTTTTATTATATTATTTTGAAGTGATATCTTCATTTCATTTAGTGTCATTTCTTTAATATGTTTATATTTATATTCATAATTCAGTAAATCTTTAGCTGGATTTGCCTGAACTCGTGAACATATATTTTGTATTTTATTAATTATTTTTATAGCTTCGGAGCCAAAATAATTTTCAATATATCTATCATGTATCTCTAAAATTTTTGAAGAAATATCTTGAACTGGACCAATAGGCAAAAATAAATATCTCGATATTCTTAGTAATGCAAACCAATCCGCTTGTTTTCTAGTCAAATTAGGCCCGCCAGTAAAACCAAATGTTTTTAAACCTGATGGTACACTATCATTAATAAAACTAGCAGTTTCAAAGTCTATCAATCGTATATTTTCTTCAGGTGTAATAATAATATTTGAGGGCTGTAAATCTCCTATCCCTATTCCGTGATTATGAATTTCAGTTAGAGCATCTATTAATTGATCCAAAATATTTAATGCTGATTTTAGATATTGATATTCCTTATTTGGTTCATTCGTATAAAAAGGATATTTTGTTGCAAGCCAAGTTCTAAGTGATGTGCCTTCAATATATTCTTCTATAATAAAATGATGTTCCCAAGCCTTAAAAAAATCATATATTTTTACGGGATAGTGCGTCCCTTCAAGTTTTTCCAAAATTATCGCTTCATTTTTTATTCTTGTAAAGGCATCAATTCCAAGACTGTCTAATCCGATATTTGGTCTTCCTTCCTTAAGGATAACTTTTTTGTCTAGTTTATCTAGGGCTAAGTAGACTCCCCCTCCATTACTATAATGAATTGCATGGATAACCTCTATATCATCTAATGGAGTAGGTTCAGCTAACTCGTTTTCTAATTTATTATCCATCTCTCTTATTGGAGCAGGTTCAGTGATAAATTCGGGTATAGAATAATGAGGACTTCTTGAGTCTTCAACTAAGTCACCAGAAGGACTTTGAATAGCATATACCTTTTTATTATCTTCATAAAAATACATGCCAATAAATGCACCATATCTAAAGTAAACATTACTGTCGTACCATCTTTTGTCTGTTAAAATATAAGGACCTTTAGGAAGAGTGTCTAGCTGCCTGCTTAATATTTTCAACAAATTTAGAAATACTTCTTCATTTGACGGGAAAATCGTAATAAACTTACCTGCAGAAGATCTGTCGCTATACTTTGAATTTTTAATACTTAGTTCCCATAAACTTTTAACATATTTAAAAGAGACTTTATAAGCGAACAATATATTTGATACAATTTCTAATGTTTTTTCTGCAGAATCTATTGTAGTACTTATATGAATTTTCCAACCTTGCATTGGAAGTTCATAATCTTTATTCATGATATGAATCCAATGATTTTCTTTTATAGTTTCATAGTTATTAGGTATATTAGAAATATACAAAGCCGACTCCCTATTAGGGATATCCGGCTTTGTGTAAAAAGAATTGTTTGTCGAACTAAGATAATTTAAATATCGCAAATCCATATTTACAACCCTTTCAATTGATTAGTTAGTTGCAAAAAGCTGCACTCACTGCGCTGACAGGAAGAGGGGTAGCACAAAAAGCTATACTATAAAAAGATAGTGATTGGCCTTCTACGGTACCTGTCGCCCCTGCATTATACGCTGAACCACTCTCCAAGCTCTGCAATTTCAGGATATTACTGATTTGCTTTCCTCTTGACATTTCATCCAACTCCTTTTATATTTTTTAGATAGTTTATTGTATTTACTTTTTGGGTAATACAAAGAAAAGAGAGGATGATCCCCTCTCTTTTCTTTAAGTAGGGTTGTCCAAAATCATTAGTTACCACAGAAATACAAACTAACTGTACTGATCTTATCGCAGCCTAAGCTTACTGATGATCTGCCTTTTAATAGAGTAACCTCTTTATCAAGTGCTTTATGCTGAAGTGATAATAATTTTTTCATTTGTTTTACCTCCTCTTTAGTCTAAACAGTAGTAATCTTAGTTACCACAGAAATACAAACTTACTGTACTGATCTTATCGCAGCCTAAGCTTACTGATGATTTGCCTTTTAATAGAGTAACTTCTTTATCAAGTGCTTTGTGCTGAAGTGATAATAGCTTTTTCATTTATTTCACCTCCTTTAGTCTAAACAGTAAGTAATCTTAGTTAGCACAGAAATACAAACTTACTGTACTGATCTTATCGCAGCCTAAGCTTACTGATGATCTGCCTTTTAATAGAGTAACCTCTTTATCAAGTGCTTTATGCTGAAGTGATAATAGCTTTTTCATTTATTTCACCTCCTTTAGTCTAAACAGTGAGTAATCTTAGTTAGCACAGAAATACAAACTTACTGTACTGATCTTATCGCAGCCTAAGCTTACTGATGACTTGCCTTTTAATAGAGTAACCTCTTTATCAAGTGCTTTGTGCTGAAGTGATAATAGCTTTTTCATTTATTTCACCTCCTTTAGTATAAACAGAGGGTAACCTTTAGTTACCGCAGAAATACAAACTTACTGTACTGATCTTATCGCAGCCTAAGCTTACTGATGATCTGCCTTTTAATAGAGTAACCTCTTTATCAAGTGCTTTGTGCTGAAGTGATAATAGCTTTTTCATTTGTTTCACCTCCTTTAATGAACTTGTCTATTTCAAAGAGATTCAGATTATTGTTTTTAGGTAACGGTAACCAACTACTCCATTTATCACTATCTATATCAGAAAGAGCAAGTAGTAATCCGCTGTTTCCTGTTTGTAAGTCTAAAGATAGTCGGTAACCATACTCTCCTGGACTTAAAATTCCTTCGTGTTTCTTATACAGGAGATAATTCCCGAGTGCTTTAATGGTATATTCTAATGAGCCTGTATTTACCCCTGCACATTTCATTGCATTCGCAAGAATAATCATTCCTCCCACACCTCGAAAGATGCCACTTGCAAATGTGCTATATAAGTCTGTAACATTAGTTAGTTTTTTGAATAGTTCAGTATTACTTTCTGTCATAAAATCAGGAAGATTTTTATTGAATTCCAGCATAATTAATGCAATCCCAGCTGCACCTTCACCAAGATATGGTATCAACCTTTTATAGCCCAATGAATATTCTTTTATTTGTGCTAATTCTAATTTAGAATCAATTTCAATGTTTTTGCTTATTTCTTTATTGAAAATTTCGCTAGCCAGCTTTATTAAGTCATTGTCATTTGTCGCCTTGCCTAACATTAGAATATACAAGCTGATTCCAGACCAGCCATTTAACAAGCCATACGGCATTGCATAAGGATCCCTTACAGTGATGGAGCAGTCTTCTTTATAGGCATCTATTATTCTATTTCCTATTTTTATAGAGCGATCTAGAAAGTCTTTTTTCTGAGTAATGCTATAAAACGCCAGGTAGTTTAATCCAATTCCCGATAATCCAGAAAACAGTGTTAAATCTGAATCTTCAGTATCTGGAAAAGGCATTGTCTCTAACAGTTTAATTGCTTCTTCTTTATATCCAATATCGTATAAAACGGACAATATGCCTGAGATACCATTAAATAAACCGAGCGGGAAATTTTTATATGTTTCCGTGTCTAAATTCAATATTGTCTCCAATACATGATCAACCCATTGATAAACTGAATCGGATAGAGTCCCTGTTCTATCCAAGGCCATTATTCCCCCAAATCCTCCATTAGCGATTGATAGACTGCCCATTTTTTCAATGAATTGCCTGATATCTCCGGATATTAAACTTTCTGACTTAGGTTTTAAATGACTCATAATTCCAGCTCGCAAACCTTCAGTTATTTCATTAACATTCTTGTAGTTTATTTTCATTGGTGGAATTGTTAAAGTAGCAGCTTTACTTAATTTCCTGATGGTTGGTAATGTCTTCTCTTGAATTTCTTGAATTTTATTTAAAACTTCATCCCCAAAATTCTCTCCAATCCATTTATCTTGATTTATTTCAATATCAATTGACAGATCAGATAAATTTTCTATCGGTAAAAATAAAAACCTGCAAATTCTAAGTAATGCATACCAATCTGCTTGCTCAAAAGTTTCTGCTTGATCCGTAACGTAACCAGGAGTCATTAAGGCGGGGGTGTATTTGCTTTCGGGAGTTACAGCAGTTTCTAGGTCTATTAATTTGATTGAGTAATCCTCTAATACCAATACATTATTTGGCTGTAAGTCTCCGAGTGCAATCTTACTTCTATGAAGATCTTTTAAAGCATCAATCAACTGATCTATCACATGCATCATGCGTTCCATATAAATATCTTTATCTTCTTTATATGAAAACGGAAAGTTTTGAGATACATATTCCATAAGAGAAATTCCTGATACATGTTCTTCAATCAAATAGTTATTTTCCCAAATCTCAAAGTAATCGTAAAAATCAACTATGTAAGGCTTCTCACTTAATTGCTTTATTGTTTCAGCCTCTTTATAAATTCGTTTAAAACCATCTAGTTTCAACCGATCCAAACCTGAACCAAGTCTTCCTTCTTTCATAACAAACGTTTTCCCGTTTTTTTCAACTTTATATACTCCACCACCATTGCTAAAATGCAGTGCAGAAATAACATTGTATGAATCAAACTTCGATGTGTCTTCTTTATCAAGTTCTGCATCAACTTTTTTAGTCATGATTTGTATTTCAACAGGTTCTTCAACAAAGTCAGGAACTTCATAATATGGAGCACGGACATCTGGAATTAATGTGCCATCAGGTCGCTGAATTGCTGGAACATTTTGTCCATCTTTATTCACATACATAGATACAAATGCTCCATAACGAAAGAAGACATTTGAATACTTCCAGCGTTTATCATTCAATATATAAGGACCTTTTTTTAAAGCTTTAGTCAGATTATCTAAATCTGAAAGTAATGTTAGAAAAGTCTTGTTATCATAAGGATAGATTGTAATGAATTTACCCGAAGATGCTCTGTCTCCGTTTTTAGAGTTTTTGAATAATAATTGCCTTTCATTAGGAACAAATTTAAAGGATATTTCATTTTCTATGAGATATGGAAGGACAATATCTAAAGTCTTTTGTGCCTCATCAATATCTGTAGTGATATGTATTTTCCATCCTTGTTTGGGCATCTTTTTCTTTGTGTTAATACAATAACTCCAATTAATATCCGTGTTTTGTTGCCACTCTTCAGAATTTAAGCTAGGGATACGATAATTGTTTACTATTTTATTCGGTGTTACCAATTCATAAAATAAATTGCCTGGGCTCAAAAACTCAACATATCTTAAATCCATCAAAATCCCTCACTTTAGGCTAGAATAATTTTTTCTTGCATCTCACTTGTCAATAACTTGTTTAGTATTCTTTCTGTATCTTTAGTCCAAATAGACGCCCAAACCATATTTTTGAAACTTTTAATCCTAGCAGATGTAACACCAATCTGGAATTTTTCATTATTACTTTCAAAAAACCAAGGACCGCCAGATATCCCATGTTTAAGTTTGGATCTCATTCCAATAAGCTGCTCTTCTTTAAAAAGAGTTAAATCTAAATCTCCTTTAGAGTATTTCTTCTGAGATTTAAAAAATGAAATTGGGTAGCCTGCTAATGTAACCGCTTTATTATGCTCTTCTATCATCCCACTTAAATCAAAGTTAGGAATAAAAGCAACATTCCTCATGCTTTCAGGCAATTTAATCCATCCAAAAGCATAGTCATAAGTTAACCTATGAGTACTAATCCATTTTTCAGGTATTACTATATTTAGTACATCATATGATTCTTTCATTCCACAGTTCTCTACTTCTATTGATATGTTTTTAGCTATTTCATTACTGCCTACATCGTATAGGCAATGAGCTGCAGTAGCAACAAAGAATTCATCTTTGTATATGATAATAGATGCGCTACCTAATGAATTCACTTTTGATTTTCCTAATTGAAAACTAAGTTTACATATATTATCCATGACTCATTACCTTTCTATTTCTTTTTTAGGAAATTTAAGTTATTTATATTGTAATACCCTATGGGAAATATTACAATGGATAAAAGTGAAAATTTTCACTTTTTTTACAAAATCATAATCAAAAAGGAGGTGTTATAATGTCTGATAAAATTTTGGCACTTCAAAAATTATCAACGAAAAAAAGTGACAGCCCTGATAAAAAGTCAGTTCTCAGTATTTTTATTTGTGAGGGTGGTCAAGGCAGCTCAGTAAGTCTATACGCTTGTACTTCCGTAGGTGGTTTTTAATGAAGATTTCCATTAGGTTTTACTATTTCACAATCAAATGAATAAACTGGAGGTATAGCATTATGAAAAAAGTTCTTTCACTTCAGAAACTTTATGACACCGATATACCTAAGAGTAATAAAATTCAATCCAATGTGAGTATTGGCTGTTTAGGCAGAAGTAACATAAGTTTGTTTATTTGTTAATTTATAGTGAAGTTTATATCATCTTGCTGTCCTTAAAATTTTTAAGGGCAGCTTCTTTATAGCCATTTTTATTTAGGTTATATCGTACAAATTAGATCAGAGGTTTGGAGGCGTACCAAAGTAGCCGTAATTAACCCAGGTGTATGAATATGGAGCAGAAAAGTGAATTGCTACCATATGCAGGGGTTAATGGTATAGGTTTTACTCTGTGCAATCTATTCAAAAGAAAAAAAGAGAGCAAAGTACAGCTTCATTAATTCATCAGTTGAAATAAAATAACCTGCTCATCTAACCAGGTTATTGGGAACGCGACTGATAGAAGGTAGAGTTACGAGAATGGTGTCCGTTTAAGGAAGTTATAGAGGAAGATCGCCCATTCTTTTTATCAATATTGGACTAAGAATATCTAGTTTAGGGGGATAGAAAGCTAAATAAACAAGTACGGGTGGAAAACGCAAAAGATCTCCCCACAAAAAGATTTTAAACTTTACACAATCACCTTTGAATCTTTTTAGAGTTTGTATAGACTTTCTCTAATTTTAGTGACCTTATATGGACGACAATCGCATCGTAACTTGGAACCATTCTATATAGCTCATTGACATATATTTACATCATGTATTTTCCTAGTACTCAGTAATTAAGATAATCTCTTTTTTCATAATTACCTATCAAATGAATAGATGTTTTCCTATTCGTTCCCTTCACATTCTCTCTTTAATAAACAAGTCCCTCTTTGCTATTCACATGATTTTATAGTAGCGGTTCTTAAATTGAGAAGGAGTTTAACCAACCTGACTTCACAGCTAAAGTATTCCCATGTCAAATTGTTAATTGATCAAAGAGAAGATTATATCACAATAAAAGAACGACTTGGACATGCTCCCATCAGAACAACAACTGATTTTTCTTGCATCTCTTTTCCAATAAACAAAAAGAAACTGCTGATAAGCTGGATGCATTATTCTAACAAGTGGGTAAAAAGGAGTAAACCTTAAAATTATAAGAGAGCATAAAAAAATACCAAAGGTCTACAACCCTTGGTATCATTGATGCGGCCGAGAGGACTTGAACCTCCACGGGTTATTCACCCACTAGGCCCTCAACCTAGCGCGTCTGCCATTCCGCCACGACCGCGTGATCATTAAATTGTGTTTGTGCTGGTTTAGTAGGCTCTTAACCTAGTAAAACCGATTTGCGTGCACTTTGTAAATAAAGTGCGGGTGAAGGGACTCGAACCCCCACGTCGTAAGACACTAGATCCTAAGTCTAGCGCGTCTGCCAATTCCGCCACACCCGCAAAAAGACAAATGGTGAGCCATGAAGGACTCGAACCTTCGACCCTCTGATTAAAAGTCAGATGCTCTACCAACTGAGCTAATGGCTCTTACTATTAGATTTCAAAAAAATAAAAATGGCTGGGCTAGCTGGATTCGAACCAACGCATGACGGAGTCAAAGTCCGTTGCCTTACCGCTTGGCTATAGCCCAACGAAATGGAATGACCCGTACGGGATTCGAACCCGTGTTACCGCCGTGAAAGGGCGGTGTCTTAACCGCTTGACCAACGGGCCGATGGTTGAGAACTTATATCGAAATCTTATGGCGGAGAAGGAGGGATTTGAACCCTCGCGCCGCTTACGCGACCTACACCCTTAGCAGGGGCGCCTCTTCAGCCACTTGAGTACTTCTCCAATATGGCTCCACAGGCAGGATTCGAACCTGCGACCGATCGGTTAACAGCCGATAGCTCTACCACTGAGCTACTGTGGAATAATGAGACAAGACTTATTATATCAGCCTTGATTTACAGTGTCAAGAGGTAAATGTTTTTATTTATCTCTCGTAACGACTTTTATAATGTAACATAGGCTTGCCATATTCGTCAACCTTTTTCACGAAAAAATTCTTTTTATTTTTCCGCGGCATTTTCCGCACCTGTATCTGTCAGGGTTCATGGCGCGCTTCTTTATATACTGTTGGCCGCAGGCCGTACAGATATACATATAAGTTTTTTTGTTTTCCGCTTTTTTCTTAAGGGGTGTACAGAACCTCGGCGCGTTGACTTGCTGCAAAAGCATTCTAAAATCTCTGTCTCTGTGCTTGTACCCTTTTCCTTCAAGGTGAAGATGATAATGGCAGAGCTCGTGCTTGATGATGCCGATCAGCTCCTCCCTGCCGTGTTCAATCAGATATTTTCTGTTCAATTCAATGTTATGAGAGGTTAACAGGTACCTTCCGCCCGTGGTTTTAAGCCTGTCATTAAAAAGCGCCTGATGGCGGAACGGCTTTTTAAAATACGTTTTAGAAATATCCTCTGTCAGCTTTTGAAGCTCTATATTATCCATAGTGCACCTCACTTAAAAAACATTGAACGGGACAATTCACCGTTCGCATACAATATGGTAATCACCGTCCCTCTTATGATAAAAGCTGAGGAGGAATGAGCCTATGCCAAATTGGCTTAAAAAGCAGATGCAAAAAGCGTTCCTTGAAAAAGATAATTACCAAATTAAACTGCTGAATCAATGCTGGTATTTCTATAGGAAAAAACACTGCTCGTAAGCAGTGCTTTTATTTTACCATAGACAGCGATACTCTGCCTTTTTGTACATCTACGCCGTCAACCCAAACTGTCACGATATCGCCCACAGATACGACATCAAGAGGATGCTTGACGAATTGATTGCTCAGTTTTGAGATATGCACAAGCCCGTCTTGTTTGACTCCAATATCAACAAACGCTCCGAAGTCCACTACATTGCGCACGGTGCCCTGCAGTTCCATTCCCTCTTTCAAATCTTCCAGCTGAAGGACGTCTGTTTTCAGCAAAGGCTTAGGCACCTCATCGCGCGGATCGCGTTCCGGCCTTGTCAGCTGTTCACAAATGTCTTTCAGAGTGATTTCGCCGATTCCCAGCTCTTTTGCCGTTTCAGAAAGCGCCAGCTGATTGATTTTGTCCTTCAATTCCGCCGTGCCGATATGTTCTGTTGAAAGTCCGAGTTTTTTCAAAAGCGCTTTTGTTTCTTTATAGCTTTCCGGGTGAATGCCAGTTCTATCCAAAGGCTCTGTCCCTTCCTGCACTCTTAAGAAACCGATACATTGTTCATAGGTTTTCGCACCGAGCCTTGGGATGTCCTTCAGTTCTTTTCGATTTGAAAACTTTCCGATTTCCTCGCGTTTTTTGACAACGTTGCCTGCTACAGACTTCGATAATCCAGCTACATATTGAAGCAGCGCGGCGGAGGCTGTGTTGACGTTTACTCCAACCTGGTTTACGACCGTTTCGACGACAAACCGCAGAGATTCATTTAAGTGTTTTTGGCTGACGTCATGCTGATACTGTCCGACACCAACAGACTTCGGATCGATCTTAACGAGCTCCGCGAGCGGGTCTTGAAGCCTTCGCGCAATAGATACGGCACTGCGCTCTTCAACCTTAAGGTCAGGGAATTCTTCTCTGGCAAGCTCTGAAGCCGAATAGACGCTTGCTCCCGCTTCATTGACGATCACATAATAAATTTTGCGCGGCATGTCTTTGAGTACATTGATGATGAATTGCTCTGTTTCTCTGGATGCTGTGCCGTTTCCGATCGCCACCATCTCGACTTGATACTGCTCAAGAATCTTTTTCACTTTTTCATGGGCTTCTTTTGTTTTGTTGACTGGCGCATGCGGATAGATCACATCAATTTTCAAGACTTTTCCGGTCTCATCTGATACAGCGAGCTTACAGCCAGTTCGAAAGGCTGGGTCAACACCGAGAACAGTTTTGCCTTTCATCGGCGGCTGCAAAAGAAGCTTTCTCAAGTTCTCTGAGAAAATATGAATCGCCTGTTCATCAGCTTTTTCTGAGAGCTCTTTCCTGATTTCACGCTCGATTGCCGGCTGGATCAGCCTTTTATAGCTGTCTTCAATTGTCTCCTGCAAAATCTCTCTTACGGATGTTGAGCGATTTTTGAAGATTTGTTTTTCTAAATACGCCTTAATGTGATCCGCAGGCGGTTCAATCGCTACCTTTAAAATGTCTTCTTTTTCGCCGCGGTTCATTGCCAGCACCCTATGCGGAACAACTTTTGCAATTGGCTCTTCATACTCGTAATACATTTCATACACATTTTTCTCATCGGTGTCTGCCGACTTTCCGGCTGCAGACTTAATGGTTCCTCTTTTGAAGGTTTCCTGGCGAATCCACTTTCTGAAGGTCGGCTCGTCTGAGATTTGTTCCGCAATAATGTGCTTGGCGCCTTCAATCGCTTCTTCTCGTGTGAACACTTCTTTTTCTTCGCTGATGTATTGGTCTGCAGTTGCTGCCAGACGATCATCTTGGGGAAGTGTCAGGATATAGTCGGCAAGCGGCTCAAGGCCTTTGCTTTTGGCGACTGTCGCCTTTGTTTTACGCTTTTGCTTATAAGGGCGGTAAAGGTCTTCCACTTCCTGAAGCTTCACCGATTTCTCGATTTTACGTTTTAGATCATCTGTCAGTTTATCCTGCTCTGCAATCAGCCTGATGACTTCTTCTTTTCGCTGATTCAGGTTTTGTATGTATTGCCAGCGTTCAGAAATCGTCTGAATCTGAACCTCATCCATTGAACCCGTCTGCTCTTTTCGATACCGGGCAATAAACGGGACTGTATTGCCGTCCTCAAGCAAGCGGATGACACTTTCAACGTGTTTTTGTGATAAACCTATTTCTTTCGCAATTTGCTGTTTTAAAAGGGCTGACGTTTCCATGTAACCTAAGCCTCCAATTTTGTCGTTCTTTCTCTAGTGTATCAAAAACCGAAAAAAACACATAAAAAAAGAAGCCGGTATTCCGGCTTCTTCTTGTTCTTATTCTCTAGGACAGCTGTCCGAGAATATAGGTCAGGTCATCTTTTCTCGATGTCGTATACATTTTCAGCGAATTCGATATTTCTTCTACCGATTGGCCTTTTTTCAAGTGGGAGCGGATATCAGGTACGTTGAGTCCATCTGTATGTATAATGAACTTTGAACCCTTTTCATAGGTGGCGGTGTGCGTTTTGTATTTTTGCGGCTTGCCTGATAAATAGCCCGAAATCGGCAGAGGATAAAAGCTTTCACCAGACGGGGAATGCAGAATAAACCGTACATTTCCGACAGAGCAGTACGTAAACTGCCTTTGCTCAAAATTGATTTTCAGGATAGATGCTGTAGCGCCTCTTTTGTTTTTCATCGCCTGATTACAGCGTTCGATAATGCTTTCTACGTCTTCATTCGCATAGTTTTCCACTAAGTCTTTGATGGCTGCAGAAGATTCGTTAGCAAGTGATCCACTTCCCAGTCCGTCAGCAACCGCGCAAATTAACTCCTTATCATCAGCTTTCATAAAAAAGCTGTCACCGCAAATCGATTTCCCTTCTTTATTCAGTTGATATACTAGAGTTTGAATATGCTCGTTTTCTTCAACCTGGATCATTACATTAACTCCATCGAGGGATCTTCAATCAAGGCCTCTCTGAGCTTCTTCACAGCTTTGCGTTGCAAGCGCGAGACGTGCATTTGAGATATACCGAGAATGTCCCCAGTTTCTTTTTGGCTTTTGTTTTGAATATACGTAAGGTCTATGATTTGTTTTTCACGATCTGAAAGGACATGAAGCACGCTTTGCAGCATCAATTGCTGGTTGACCCGCTCATATCCGTCCTCCTGTGATCCGACGATATCAAGAATCGTGACGGTGCTTCCGTCCGAATCCGCTTCAATGCTGTGGTCAACGGATAAAGCTTGATAGCTTTTGCCCATTTCCATCGTTTCAAGAACCTCTTCTTCAGAAACATCGAGGAATTCGGCAATCTCTTCGACTTTCGGCGATCTTTGTGTTTCAGTGGTCAGCTGATCAACCGCCATTTTGATTCTTGGACCCAGTTCTTTAATTCGTCTCGGCACATGAACGCTCCATGTTTTATCTCTGAGGAAACGTTTAATTTCACCGATGATTGTCGGAATTGCAAAAGCTTCAAACGATTTGCCGACAACAGGATCGTATCGCTTAATCGCGCCTAGCAACCCGATCATGCCGACCTGGCGGAGATCCTCGTGGAAGCTTTTGCCTTTTGAATATTTTTTCGCAAGCATATCAACCAGATTTGTATACACCCGCACAAGCGTTTCCTGCGCCTGTTCATCTTGCTTTGTTTGGTAATCGCTTATGAGCCGATCGACTTCATCTTTAGTTAGTTTCGTAGTTTTTGATGGTTGTGTCATGATCAACTCGCTCCCCATTTAAATACTTTGTCATCGCTACGGTGACGCCGGAGTGGTTTTGCACTCTGACTTCATCCATGAGCGTTTCCATTAAATATAGACCGAGCCCTCCTTCTGATAATTGATCAACTGTGTGCGAAGGTGTGTACGGCCCTAGATCCTGCTGCTTTTGATCAAAGTCAAAGCTGTCTCCTTCATCCGCCACAATAACCTCTAAACGGTCTTCAAACACACCGAATCGTATTGACACTTCCCCATTTTTATCTTCTTTGTAAGCGTGCTGGACCGCATTTGTGCACGCCTCGCTGACTGCGATTTTCAAGTCTTCAATTTCATCGTACGTATAGCCCATTCTGCTTGCGACCCCTGACAGCGTCAGTCTTATAATTCCCACATATTCAGGTTGGGCCGGCACTTTCATTTCGATGTAATCAGCGTTATTCTTCATTGCACTCCACCTTCTGACTTTGCAGAAATATCAATGATGTCCTTCAAGCCTGTAATGTCAAACAGTCGGATCAGCCGTTCAGAAAGATTTTCAAGTTTCAGCGAACCGCCTTGTTTTTTCACCATTTTAAAGGTCCCTACAAAAACGCCCAATCCGGTACTGTCCATGTAGCTGACATCTTTCAGGCAAATTCTTAAGTCAGCTCCTTGTTCTGCCAGAGGAACGAGCTTCTCTCTAAGCACCGGGGCTGAGTATACATCAATTTCTCCTGCAATGTTTACTTGTATATCATTCTCGTTTTGCTTCACATCAACATTTATATTCATTCGTATCACCTCAAATTTTCCTTCAAATCACTAGTTGCTTTATACCCTGGTCTGACAGACGTTAAACCTTTCTCCGCAAAACAATTAACGTAAAATCATCGTGAAGCTGAAAATCCTGCAATTTGAGGAGGCTGTCATAAATGTTTTTGACCATTTCCTGCGCGGAGGAACACATATGTTCCTCAATGAGCTTCTGCAGATCAGGACGCTCCAAGAAACCGTTTTCCGTTCTGCATTCTGTGACGCCGTCAGAAAATAAAACAATCATATCGCCCTTTTCCAGATGCTGATCGAATTGTTTGTAGTCATAGTCCTGCGAGATGCCGAGAACGAGTCCTTTGGCCTCTAAATCGTAAAACGTGTTGTCTTTTTGAGAATAATAGAATCCCGGTTCATGTCCCGCTGAAGCATATGTAAATTGATGCTTGTCCATATTGTAATTCGCATAAAACATCGTAATAAACATACTGGCATCAACGTTTTGTTCAACAACACGATTCAAATTTTTCAGCACTTGAGAAGGGTGTATGCCCGTTTCCGGCAAAGAGTCCATCGCGTATTTAATCATGGACATGCATAAAGCCGCTGGAATGCCTTTTCCGATCACGTCCGCGATTGCGATATTGATGGATTCCTTGTCTTTGACAAAGTGGTAGTAATCACCGCTCATCTGTTTAGCGGGAACACTGATGGCGCCGATATCCAGCGCTTCTTCCTGAGGAACTTTAGTTCCGAGCAGCGTCTGCTGGACATTTGCCGCGATTTCAATTTCTGATTTGATTTCCTGCTGTATCCCTCTAAGGGTTTGATGCTCCTGATAAGCCATTCCATAACCAATCATGACTTCTATTAAAAAATCCAGCGAATGAAACACATCTTCCGGGAGACTTGGATACAGCTCCTTCAGCACTTTTCTGTGAATGCTGATGATTTCTTCCGGAGGAATTTGGTGCTCGATTGTTTTTCGGCTGAATTTTTGGGCTTGATATAAAGATGTTTCTGTTAATTCGGCTATATATCGACTAAGCAGCTGATGATACCGCTGCTCAATAACCTCCCTAAAATCCACGTTCTTACCTCCTACCGAAGCCATTTGATGGCTTGTATCTCTGTTCCTTCCCCCGCTACGGAATTTAAGCTGAATTCATCCATCAGCCTTTTGACCCCGGGAAGTCCTGCACCAAGTCCTCCAGACGTTGAAAACCCGTCTTCCATGACTTTTCGGATATCAGGAATTCCCGGCCCTTGGTCTTCCGCTATAATTTTCAGGCCTTTTTTTCCTCTGTCTGCGACCTGTTCAATTCCAATCTGCCCTTTACCGGCATATAAATAAATATTCCTGGCTAATTCTGAAATAGCCGTTGTAATTCTAGCCTGGTCTACCGTGCCGAAACCCAGTTCTTTCGCAACGTTTCGTCCCAACTGTCTGGCGGCCACAATATCCCATTCTGTCATGATTCTTACACAGGATTGGTCGTTCATTCGCTATTCCCCCAATTCCCGCTTCAATGTCTCAAGCCCCTGCTCTAAGTCGAGCGCAGTTTCGATTTCCTCAAGTGCGATTCCAAGTTCAATCAGCGTCACTGCCACAGCGGGCTGAATGCCGGTCAAGACAACTTTTGCCCCCATTAACTTAGACATTGTAATGACGTCGCCCAGCACTTTTGCGATAAATGAATCAATCATATCCACAGATGTCAGGTCAATGACGACTCCGTTAGCACCTGTTTCGTATATTTTATTTAATAAGTCTTCTTGAAAGGTTAATGCTGTTTGGTCATCAAGTTCCCACTGAATGGATACTAATAAGCAATTATACAGTTTCAAGATCGGGATTTTCGGATGTCTCAAAATGTTATTCCCCCAATGAAACGATTTTTCGATCCGTCATTTCCAATGCTGTTTGAATTCCTTTTTGCAGGGTATTCTTAGTTATAACTTGGGATAAATCAATCCCCAAATTGACGATGGTTTGAGCAATTTCCGGGCGGATTCCGGCCAGCAGGCATTTTGCTCCGACAAGCCTTACTGCTTCTGATGCCTGAATAATATGATGGGCAACCATCGTATCGACGACAGGGACACCTGTAATGTCAATCAGCACGACTTGGGAACGGTGTTTGACAACGCCATTAAGAAGATTTTCCATAATTCGTTTCGCGCGTTCAGTATCAATTGTTCCGACAAGAGGCATCACAGTGATATTTTCAAACACCGGGATAAGCGGCGCAGACAGCTCTTGCAGCGCGATTTTTTGCAGAGATACTGTTTTTTCCCATGAGATTGAGTATTGATTAAAAATTTCTGTGTTAATCGGGCTGAAAAAGCGATCAATCTGCCAGATTAATTCCGTGCTCTCTTGATCTGGCAATCTCTTATCATTCATTTTCGTGTAGAGACGCTTCCAGAATTCAGCAAGTGCAGTAGCCAAAAACTTCATAGACAGTCCGATTTGGACCGCTCGAAGCGCCAGTTCGCTGATTTGGCTTTCAGCAGCGTTTTCGTCCTTAACAGACAGCAGCAGAATGTCGATATATTCTTTAGATATATTTTCATACACTTGGTCAGTCAGCTGATAGGATTCTTGCTCGCTTAATTCTTTTAGTGTGTCAGTCCACAGTTGGAGCAGTTCATTTTGATTTTCGGCAATGAACTGGTATACAGTCTGATTCGACATCAAATTCGCTTACCTCCCAATAAAAAACAACATATTTTTTCGTTATTTCACTATTATATCGTTTATGTTTTTTGAAAACAAAAAAAGTTGCTCTATTTGAGCAACCTGCAAATATGTCTAAAAATCAATGAGTGCCAAACTGATTTGTAAGGCTTCATCAACCTTATCCATCATTTCATCATCCAGATGAGTAATCTTATCCGTTAACCTTTGCTTGTCAATCGTCCGAATTTGCTCCAGCAAAATAACGGAATCTCTTTCAAAACCGTAGCGTTTTGCATCGATTTCGACGTGGGTTGGTAATTTCGCTTTCTGTATTTGTGCTGTTATGGCTGCAACAATAGCAGTTGGGCTGAAGCGATTTCCGATGTCATTTTGGATCACTAAAACCGGGCGCACCCCGCCTTGCTCTGAGCCAACAACAGGAGATAAATCAGCAAAATAAACATCGCCGCGTTTCACAATCAAATGATTATCCTCCGCTGACTAAGCGCTCAACTGTCGTTTCAGCCTCGCACTCCGCAAAGTGAGCCTCAGAAGAAATATTCAGGTTGATTTTCGCCATTTCCATATAGCCGCGTCTCATCAAATCACGGTTGTGACGAGTTGTTCGTTCGCTGACATACGCTCTCACTGCTTGTGATATCAGTTCGTTTCTGCTTCGTTTCTCCCGCATCGCTACACCATCCAATTCAGCTACTAGGTTTTCGGGCAAGCTGATTTTCATTTCGGTTCTTGCGCTGGATTCAGACAAAAAACATACACCTCCACCAAACTTACGGATACGACTCTTTTATCCATCCAGTGATAATGATACCATTATTCACTCTTCAAGCAAAGCTGTTTTATGAATTCTCCATTTAGGTAAGTTAATTGCTTGTATTTACCTGCAATAAAGGATTTCTTACTTCCATTATACTCCCATTTTCCAAAAACATACGGGGAACACGGGAACTTATTGTACAGGCCACCTCATAGTTAATGGTTTCGAGCCTTCCTGCAATCTCATCCATGGAAATATATTCATCCCCCTGCCGGCCTATTAATGTGACTTTTGTGCCCGGCGGATATTCCTGATCCAGCTCCACCATAAATTGGTCCATGCAAATTCTGCCGGCAATTTTCAAGCGTTTTCCCTTCACAAGGATGTCAGTCCCTTTCAATTTTCGGAGCCAGCCGTCCGCATAGCCTACAGGCACCGTCCCGATCCATGTGTCTTTTTCTGCTGTGTACTCGGCTCCGTAGCTGACGCTCTCGCCTTTTCTGATCAGTTTGACATGTGACAGCGTCGAATGCAGGGTAAATGCCGGACGCAGCTGAAACGGTATCTCGTCCGAAATGTCAGCAGACGGGCGAAGGCCATACATGCCGATGCCGAATCTTACTGCATTAAAAAAGCCTTTTTTCAGCCGGAGTCCGGCGGCGCTGTTCGCGCAGTGGACCATCAGATTCTTTAACGGCAGCGGAGCAATCAGCTCTTTAAAGCGCTCAAACTGCATTAAGAAATAGCCTCTTTCTTTTTCATCCGCTGTCGCAAAATGGGTAAATACCCCTTTGCACTTTAAACGAGGGTTGCGGTCAAGAATGGCCATCACGTTCTGAACTTCTTCCTCTGTTTTTACACCAAGCCTGTTCATCCCCGTATCGACCTTTAGATGAAAATGAAGAGAACCTTTTTTCGTGTGGCGGGCTGCCTCCTGAAGCCATTCAACAGAATAACCTGTTAAGGTCACGTCATACTCAGCAGCGATTGCCACATACTCCGGGGGAACCGCGCCAAGCACCAAAATAGGCGCCTTCAAGCCCTTTTTGCGCAGTGAAATCGCTTCATCCAAAATGGCCACCGCCAAGCATGAAGCACCTGCGTCAAGAGCAGCCTTTGCTGTTTCTGCATCACCATGCCCGTAGGCGTTTGCTTTCACAACTGCCATCAAGTGGACATGTTCACCGATATGTTTTTTCATATTGCTGACATTTTCCTTTATCGCGGACAAGTCAATTTCCGCCCACGTATCTCTGTAAAAAGGTTTTGTGCTCATTACGACACTTCCTAGCTTTTATTCAATATCATTTACATATCATACTAAAATTAAAGGCTAAAGGGAAACGATGTCTAACGAAAAAAAGGCCAAATCATGTTTGGCCTTTGGCGGTTATTTCGATGATTGTCCCTGCATGCTTTTCGCTACTGTCACCATTTCCTCTTTAGAAAGATCTTTAGAAGAGAGAAGGTAATCTACGCCGTCATATGTCCATGATAATGATGCATCCGACAGGGCGCCGATGGTGTAGCCGAGATTTACCGGTTCGCCGTTCAGCGTAACGGAGGAGGAAGCCTTGGCAATCTGGGCTTTTTCCTGAATTAACGTAAATGATTTTTCTCCTCCGTACGTCATGATGATGCGCTTCCCGTCTTCAGTAGATATATCTTTTTCTTCAAGCAGCTTGACGCCCAGCGGCAGTTCCAGCGGCGTTTTGACCGCAAATGTATCGGAAGGCTTCGCGCTTGTGGCGACATCCATTTGAGAAAGGGTCATATTTTTCTTTTCATCAAATGATTCTTTATCAAATTGTTTATTAAATTCAAAGCTGCTGAATTCTACTTTGACCATCACTTTCCGGTCGGTATCCATCACTTTGACAGATGACGGGCTCATATCTTTTTTGTTAAATGTGATTTCTTGCGTCGGCAGCATTTTGTTATGCTGATAGTTTGTTTTTGTTTCGAATACGTATTTCTTTTCTTTCGCTGTGAAAACTGCATCCGAATCGTTTTGAACATCCTTTACGAGCGATTCAAACAGATAAACCTGGCTGCTGTTGTTTGGCCAATCGCTTTGAAATCTGAAGCTCTTATTTAAAGACGGCGTGAGAACGAATACTCCGTTTTCATTTCGTAAAATGACTTGATTTTGGTCCTTTTTCGGATTTTCTAAATAAACCCTGTACAGAGACGGCTTTTTGTGCCAGATTTCCACATTGTATACTTGAGGCTCACTCCCTGTCTCGATGGTCATTTTCGCTTTTGCTTTGTACGAGGTGTATTCTTTCGCCTTTTCATCTAACCCGGCCACAATATCTTGCTGTGTTTTTTGCCCGCAGGCAGAAAGAATAAGAACAGCAAGCAGTCCCGTTAAAAGCAAAACAAAGCTTTTTCTCACCTTTTTCAACCCCTTTTTCTCAATTGATGTAAAAGGAAGAAATCGCTTGTTTGACTTTAACGGTACGCTCGGTACACGTTTAGGCAGAACAGATGCGTACCATAAAAGCCTCAAACAACTTGTCTCCCTTAATGCACTATCAAATATATGAGTGGGGTTTCCCTAATATGCAGACTAGCTTGACAACCTTTCAATCACAACCTGCGCGGCAGCGTACTCTTTTGTATGAGTGATCGATACGTGAACAGCGGCCTGGCTCAGTTTCGTGCAAATGATATAGGGCTTGCCATTTTGGTCTTTCCTAATTTCAATGTCCTGAAAGCTGAGCTGCCTCCCAATACCGGTGCCAAATGCTTTTGAGAAAGCTTCTTTTGCCGCGAATCTGCCCGCGAGAAATTCGATTTTTCTTTTCTCAGAAAGCTCATGGTATTGGTCAAGCTCGCTTCGCGTCAAAATCCGCTCGGCAAACCTTTTCTGGCGTCCAGCCATAGAGGCGATCCGTTTAAGCTCGGTAATGTCCAGCCCAATGCCGTAAATCATGTATGATAACCTCCTTTGCGTACGTACTATTTAAATGGTTTGTCTCATAAACGTGTTACTATAGATATACCAAAATGAAGAAAAGGGGCTCGGAATGTTTATACGGACTGAAAATTTTCAAACGTTTATCAGGCTTTACCCCGTTGTCACCTTTATATTGGCTTTGCAAGCTGTTCTCTGGCTGTTTTTTTCACTTCCTGCCCATTCAGTCGTGTTATGGAGGGATACCGTCACAGGCTATAATCTAGGTGTCGCAAACGGTGAATGGTGGCGGCTGATCACACCGATTTTGCTGCACGCCGGTTTCACACATCTGCTGTTTAATTCCATGTCCATCTTTTTATTTGCCCCGGCTTTGGAACGCATGCTGGGAAAAGCGCGTTTCCTTCTTGTATACGCCGGCTCCGGCATCATCGGCAATATCGGCACTTATATTACAGAGCCGCTTGATTACGTGCATGTCGGTGCTTCAGGCGCCATTTTCGGGCTATTCGGCGTGTACCTGTTTATGGTTCTTTTTCGCAATGAGCTAATAGGGCAGGAGCATTCCAAAATGATCATCACACTGCTCGCATTTGCCGTTCTCATGTCGTTTATCAACTCCAATATTAACATGATGGCCCATCTGTTTGGACTATGCGGCGGGTTTCTTCTTTCGTTTTTATTCGTGCAAAAAAAAGAGCGGCGGTATTAACCGTCGCTTCAGATTGTTGACAAAATCCTAAAATGGTTTTCATTTTAGGATTTTGTCATCTTTTCAGCGTGATTGAAAACCCTTGAAGTCTAGGAAGGACGAGCATAGGAGCGGAGCGAATGTTCTCATTCGTGAGCACCGAAGCGCAGTCCTGACAACGAATGCGAGGGTTTGTCGACACGCTGGAGCGGCGGTATTAACCGTCCGCTTTTTCATATGAGTACCAGTTTAAAATGAAGGCTGCATCCTCTTCACCTACATCCCTCACCGTTAATTCTTCCATATGGCTCGATGATTTCACTGAAGTAGAAATGGTATACAAGCGGCCTTTCTTTTGGAAATAGGATTGGCTGAACTTGCAGACCTGCATTCGTTTTTTCAGTACAATGGCGGTTGTTCTGCCTATAAATCTAGACGTCAGCTGAAGACGGTCCCCGTTGATCGTCCATGCAGCCTCTTTATACGCGAGATAGCCGAAGAGCAACTCTATCGGCAGCAGGATGACTGACAGATAGCCCCATGGCTGAAAGAAGATACATAACGGAATGATCAAAAAGAGTGAAAAAATGACAGAACGGAACAAATAGCGTTTCAACGCGCGCCGCGGCAGGCGTCGGCAGTTTTCTTCCAGCGTATATTCCGGCGTAAATGTTCGGAGCATGTACGGAAGCTTTTTTTTATGAATCATTGGAAAGAGAATGGTCAAAGCGCCTTCTTCTTTTTCCCGGTCGCCGCCTCCTGCGCTGACGATGGACACCGTTACAAAGCCGAAAAGCTGGCGAATGATATTTTCTTTGATTTTAATGGCTTGTATTTTTCGCAACGGAATCGTGACTTGATGTTTTTCAATAATTCCCCTTGAAATCACCAGTTCCTGCTCTTTTTTTATGATTTGAAAGTTCGCGTATCTAAACATCATGCCCGCGATGCTGAAAATCCAGGCGATAAATAAACCGATAAAAATCAGTACCGCGTAAATACCGATGCTGGCGTGCTGAAGGAAGGAAAATTTATCAAATAACCAATCCATTGGCAGCACTTCATCAAGCTGGGAAATAAGTGCAAATACAGCGGAGATAATGACTCCGATTCCGCCGGAGGTAGAAGCGGCCATGAGCAATTCTTTCGCGTTCATGCGATAGTGCTCTTGCACCTCAACGGCCGGAACCAACTCCTCTTCAGCTTCAAGCCGTTCTTCATCAAGTTCATTTTCTCGTCTTTGCGCTTTTTTCTTAAAGACAGCTTCTTTGATGCGTTCGGCTTCTTCAACAGAAATAGCAGAAAGAACGGCTTCTGCCTCCTTGCCTCCGCCTGCTGTTTCAATTTGCAGCTTCACAAGCTTAAAGATTTGCTGGACAAGGCCCGCGCTCGTATTCATCGTTTGAATCCGATCAATCGATATGTATCGCTTTTTCGTAACAAATAAGCCTTCCTCGATTCTAAATTCATCATCTTCAATTCGATAGGTAAACCTTCTCCATTTGATAATGCTTGCCGCTACAAGCCAGATGAATAGCACACCGAGCGCAATGGCTCCGTAAAAACGGACAGTATGGTTTGAATTGACAATATACACAAAAAAGAATGGCAGAATGATATTTTTTATTGTTTGAATAATGGTATGGCATAAATTCAAAATGACTGCTGCCGGGTGCAGGCGTTTCGGTTCAGACATCATCGTCAGTCACCCTCGCCAGACGGGAAATGGAGTCTCTCAGCCGATCCGCTTCCTCCATCTCTAAAGCGGGGATCGAATGAACGGTCGCGGCCGTGGAAATTTTCACGGTTGCCAGGTTGTATTTTTTTAATAATGGCCCTTGTGACGTATCGACGTGCTGAACTCTGACCATCGGAACAATCACACGTGTCACCACAAAAATACCTGACTGAATATCTATTTCATGTTCATGGACTTCATATCGCCACACCTTATGACGGACCTTCGGAATGATAAAGACCGTCACAATCGATCCCAGCAGCCAAACTGCGCCGAGCACGCCGCTGATCCAGTACGGCCAATGAAAATAATAGCTTAACACTGCAACTGCAATGACAATAAGCAAGCAAACAGCGGATATGATGATCTCTTGAAGTCGCCAAACCTTTAATCCGTCTGGACTGATTTGGTTTTTTGGCTGCTCTCTCAAAAATACCTACCTCCCTTTTTTTCGTCGTTACTTATACGTCTCTTTTACAGAAAGGTTTCATTCTTAAGCATACAGAGAAAAATGGCTTCCGTCAGCTGAAAGTTTGCTGAATAACAAATCGCGAACATAAAAAAACCCAAAACATCATGTTTTGGGCTCTGAATCGATCAAATTAGTAAGATTTTTTCTGGCGTCTGTCACCTGAAGAACGGCGATCGTTTGAACGCTTTTTATCGTAGGAAGAACGGTTGTTGCTTTTCCCTTTTCCGCCGCGGTAGCCGCCGCCTTGACCGTCTCTGCGTTTAGAAGAGCGCTGGTTCTTGTAGCGTTTGCTGACCATCGGCGCTTCGTCTGTTAAGCGAACCGGTGTGTCGTCTGGCTCTTTTGTAGCCATTTTGATAGCCGCCGCAACCACTGTTACTGCATCATGATCTTCAAGCAGCTCAGCTGCCGCTGTCATGTAGAAGTTCAGGTTGTTTTCACTGATTGTTGTGCGAAGACGTTCAACAGTAACCTGCTGCTGGCCTTCTAACGCTTCATCAAGTGTAGGCTCCTTCATGCGGTCCATTTTGCGTTTTGTTGTTTGTTCAATTGCGCGAAGCATGCTTTTCTCACGCGGTGTAATGAACGTCATCGCCATACCTGTTTTTCCTGCACGGCCCGTTCTTCCGATACGGTGAACGTAGCTTTCAGGATCTTGAGGCACGTCGAAGTTGTATACGTGTGTAACACCTGAGATATCAAGTCCGCGAGCTGCAACATCAGTTGCGACTAGAACTTCGATTGCGCCTTCTTTAAATTTACGAAGCGCAACCATACGTTTCGCCTGCGTTAAGTCACCGTGAATACCTTCAGCTGCATATCCGCGAAGGTTCAGGGCTTCAGCCAGTTCATCGACACGGCGTTTTGTACGTCCGAATACGATCGCAAGCTCAGGAGACTGAATGTCAAGAAGACGAGTCAGTGTATCGAATTTTTTGCGTTCTTGCACTTCCAAATAGAACTGCTGAATGTTAGAAACCGTCATTTCTTTCGCTTTTACTTTTACGTGTTCCGGCTCAGTCATGAAGCGCTCTGCAATGCGTTTGATCGGCGCAGGCATTGTGGCAGAGAACAGAAGTGTCTGATGCTCGCTTGGCACGTTTGAAAGGATAGATTCAATATCGTCAATGAATCCCATGTTCAGCATTTCATCCGCTTCATCCATTACAACGGTATTTACGTTGTTTAAACGAATTGTGCGGCGGTTGATGTGGTCAAGAAGACGGCCAGGTGTTCCGACAATAATATTCGGATTCTTCTTTAACGCCCGGATTTGCCGTCCAATATCCTGTCCGCCGTAAATAGGAAGAACCTTCGCACGTTTATCTTGTCCGATTTTATACAATTCTTCAGATACTTGAATGGCTAATTCACGGGTTGGCGCGATTACGATTGCTTGAATATTAGGAGACTCGGGGTTAATTTTTTCAACAAGGGGTATACCAAACGCAGCTGTTTTACCTGTACCTGTTTGCGCTTGTCCAATGACGTCTTTATTTGAAAGTCCGAGCGGTATCGTTTGTGCCTGAATCGGTGTTGCTTCTTCAAATCCCATACGATTAATTGCTTTCATGAGATCAGAACTTAAATTAAAATCTTGAAACGTTATAGTCAAATTATTCAAACTCCTTCTAATTGCTGTTTCAGTAATGTCGTGATTTACCACTTATAAAACTGCCCTTTAGACAAGAAGGACAGGATCCATCCGTATACAAAGCCCGAATTACTTTAAGTTTTATCTTACCATTACACTATTTGTTTTTCAATAAGATGAGAAGCAGATCGGCATCTCGAATATGCCGGCTGCTGCTCCATCCGCTCCCAAGAATCCAGCGGAGAACTTCGGGTCACGATGAAAAGTCCGGACGAATATGTTCGTATCGCGAAATAACCTATATATATTGTATCATAGCCGCAGCCGGCCAGATATACATAATTTTCGGCCGGCATACATTAGTGTTTGCATATCATGTTATTTTATGATGCAATATGCGTTTTTTCGCAAAATATTTTCTTATGAAAGCGGGCTCTCTATTAAATCTTTAACGATTTCTTCAAGCTTCATACCTCTGGACGCTTTGAATAAAATCAAATCGCCTTTTGATGCGTTTTCCTTCACAGCTTGGAGGAGATCTTTTTTCTCAGTGTAATGGCTGACGCGGTCTTTCTCAAAGTGTTTCAGGGCGCCTTCCGCGATAAAAGCTCCCAGTTTTCCGTACGTAAAGACGCGGTCAATTTTCTCAGGGCTGATCACAGCGCCGCACTCTTTATGGAACGTTTCTTCAAGATCGCCGAGCTCAAGCATATCACCGAGCACGAGCATTTTTTTGCCGTAACCTTCGAGGCTTTCTGTCAATTGAATTGCAGCTTTCATGGAAGTCGGGCTCGCATTATAAGCGTCATTGATTATCGAAAGGCCGCTGTCTGTTTTGATGAGTTCAAGTCTCATCCCGGTTACCTTTAGGCCGCTCAGTCCTTTTGCCGCATCCTCAGGCGCGATGCCAAAATAAGCTCCTGCAGCAATTGCAGCCATGGCGTTCATCACATTGTGCTTGCCGAGTATCGGAATAAAAAACGTGTTTTCTATCCCTTTGATTGTAAAATGGGTTCCTTCCTCACTCTGGCTGACATCCTGAAGCTGATAATCATTATGCGCTCCCGTACCGTACGTTTTCGTCTGGCAGCTGTATGCATTTTGAAGAAGCGGTTCGTCCCCGATATAAATCAGCACTCCGTCTTCTTTAAGCCCGTTAATGATTTCAAGCTTCGCCTCCGCGATGCCCTCTCTAGAGCCAAGGTCTTGCATATGCGATTCGCCGATATTCGTAATCACTGCCGCATCCGGGTTTGCCAGTCGGCTCAAGAGGTCAATTTCTCCTTTGGCGCTCATTCCCATCTCCAATACGGCGATCTCCGTATTTTCAGGCATCGCTAAAACCGTCAGCGGCAAACCGATATGATTATTGAAGTTTCCTCCTGTTTTGTGGACACGGTACTTGGTCCCCAGTACGGCGTGAATCATATCTTTTGTTGTCGTTTTGCCATTGCTTCCGGTTACTCCGATGACACGTGTGCCAAGCTCCTGCAAATAGGCTTTTGCAAGCTGCTGAAGTGCGGTAAGGGTATCGTCCACTAAAATGACGGCGTGATTCTCGGGCGGATTTGGTTCTGACCGATCCCAAAGAACAGCCGCTACACCAGCTTCAAAAGCCTGCTCCACAAAAGTGTGGCCGTCAAAACGTTCCCCTTTCAGCGGAATGAAGAGCTGATGTTGTTCCAGTTTTCTTGTATCGGTCGCCACTCCATGAATGACTGTTTGTTCATATTGCGGATTTGTTAGTGTGCCTTTAACCATTTCGGCAATGTTTTTTACTGTTCGCTTAATCAAGTAAGGTCCCTCTCTTTCTTTTGTATATACGGGAAAAAACACTGCCCTTTTACCGGCAGTGTCCTTCTTCATTAGAATGTATGCTTAATCAATTGTTTTTCAGCGTGGCGTTCTTTTGCAAGCTCCACAAGCTGTTCAATCAGGTCAGCATATTCCACTCCGGCTTCTTTCCAGAGCAGCGGGAACATGCTGAAAGGTGTAAAGCCAGGCATTGTGTTGACTTCATTGATCAGAACTTCGCCGTCGGCTGTCAGGAAAAAGTCCGCTCTGACGAGTCCTGAACCATCGATCGCTTTAAACGCTTTGATCGCCATATCACTGATTGTTGCGTATTCCTCATCAGTCACAATCGCCGGAATCATCAGATCAGTATCTCCATCCTCATATTTCGCTTTGTAATCGTAGAAATCTGTCTTCGGTGCGATTTCTCCCACAACAGAGCATTTAGGATCGTCATTTCCAAGAACGCCGATTTCGATCTCGCGGCCGTTAATTCCTTCTTCAACGACGACTTTGCGGTCATATTGGAAAGCAAGCTCAAACGCTTTTTGCAGTTCTTCACGGTTTCGGCATTTGCTGATTCCGACACTTGAGCCGAGGTTCGCCGGTTTTACGAAGCAAGGGTAGCCTAATTCCTGTTCAACCTGCTCACAGCTTTCTTTCGGAGAACGAGTCCAGTCTTTCTTAAGGAAAGCTGCGTATTTAGCCTGAGCAAGGCCAGCCTGCGCAAATAAATGTTTCATGACAACTTTATCCATGCCAGCTGAGGAAGCAAGCACTCCGTTGCCGACATAAGGAATGTTCAACAGCTCGAGCATTCCCTGGATCGTACCGTCTTCTCCGTTCGGTCCGTGGAGGAGCGGGAATACGACGTCGATGGCTTCATTTTGCTGTGACGCTTCCTGCGGAAACATCTCCTGGTTCAAGGCAGCTGGAGAAAAAGCACTGCCTCCTTGCTCAAATTGAAGCATTTTCACATTTGAAACAGGCTCAGTTAAACGGGCGCCTCTTACCCATTCGCCTTTTTCTGTTATATAAATCGGATGTATATCAAACTTCTCAGTATTTAGCGCTTTGATTACAGCCAGAGCCGTCTGCAGGGAAACATTATGTTCTGCCGACTTTCCTCCGTACACTAATCCTAGACTTGTTTTCAATGGATACTCCCCCCACTACAATTCATCTTTACTATCTTATCATTTTCACCGGAAAATGATCTAATTATTTTTGGGCATGCTGATGTTGAATGCATTTGTATGTAATTCCTTTTTATTTTATATTAAAATGGCATTGAAAAGGAGATGTGACATATGAAAAAAATCACGACAAACGAACAATTTAATGAACTGATTCAATCTGATAAAGAAATCATTGTAAAGTTTTATGCTGATTGGTGCCCAGACTGCACACGCATGAATATGTTCATCGGCGATATTTTGGAAGAGTACAACCAAAACGATTGGTATGAGCTGAATAAGGACGAGCTTCCTGACCTGGCTGAAAAATACCAAGTAATGGGCATTCCCAGCCTGCTTATTTTCAAAAATGGTGAAAAAACAGCTCACCTTCACAGCGCCAATGCCAAAACACCTGAAGAAGTGACTGAATTTTTATCTGAACATATAAGCTAATTCGTTAAACAGCCTTATTTTATGTCGTCAGGCTCTACATGAACATGAACATGAGTGACATCGTGTTCATGTTTTATTTTGTCTTCTACTTCATCCGCCACTCCATGGCCTTCTTCTACTGTAAGCTTCGGATCAACCGTAATCACCATCTCGATATGAACTGTACTGCCTAAATACCTCGCTTTCACATCCTTTAGGCGATGCACATTTTCGATCCTGCCGACGGTCTGTTTGTAAGGCTCAAGATCTTTTAAATGGAAGCCGTCTGTTAAGGAATGTGAAGCGTCTTTAAAGATATCCCACGCAGTTTTGCAAATGATGATGCCGATGATAAAAGCCGTTACCGGATCAATCCACGGCAGCTTCAGCTGGGACGAAAAAACACCGATAAACGCGCCGGCGCTTACAAAAGCGTCTGACCTGCTGTCCTTTGCCGCTGCCATCAGGGCAGAGCTTTTAATGGACGCTGCCAGCCTTTTGTTATATAAATAGATGCCATACATAAACACAGCACTGCCTAACGCCGTCCATGCCGCGATAAGATTTGGCGTTTCCGTTGTGCCGCCCGCAATCGCTTTTCCTCCGCCGATTAACACTTCAATGCCGACTGCCATCATAATAAAAGACGCAACAAGAGACGAAATTGTTTCAGCCCGATAATGGCCGTATGGATGATCGCTGTCAGCCGGTCTTTGAGAAATCCGCAATCCTATCAGCACTGCTACTGACGCAACAATATCTGTTCCATTATTTAACCCGTCTGCTCTCAGCGCTTCAGAATGATATAGAATCCCGATGACTAGCTTTACAACAGCAAGGATGACATATGCAAAAATATTGAGGAGCGCCCCTTTTTCTCCCTTTTTCAGATTTTCTGTCCGCTCCATTGAATACCAGCCTCCATTCTATTACATAGTATGGTTCAAAACATGAAAAATAGCAGGACGCGTTCAATGAAGCGGAATATTTCGACAGCAAATTATTGCCCGGGAAACTTTTTGTCGATTAGTTGAATGTTTGTAAATTGGCGAAAGAATAGGACTGTTTTCACCTTTACAGGCTATCGCGGACATTGTATACTGAAGTTAATTGATAATGATTATCAATATCGTTTGATTGGAGGTTGGTGACTCAATGACACCTCAGTCTGCAGAAATCAGAAAAAAACAGCTCATTCATCTGTTAATACAGAATGGTATATACAAAAAGTCAAAGCGTCATCTGTATGAATTGTCGCTGACGGAGTTAGAAAGTGAATACAACCATGTCAGGAGGGCACCGGAGCATGCCGAAGCGTAAAGTGAAAACTTACCAACAGCTGATCCAGGAAAACAAAGAGGCGATTATGGGCAATCCAAAGCTGATGAACGTTATTTATGACAGGATCGACCGCAAGCATCAAAAAAATCTGCAAGAGCAAAACAATACATAAAAAGAGCCGGTAAGGCTCTTTTTTTTATGACTTAAACGCTTCAGCCGCCAGCTTGTGTATCACGGCGTCATCCATCGGCGGGTTGTGAAGACCAGCGCGCACATCACGGTAATAGCGCTGAAGCGGGTTGGTTCGTTCCAGGCTTTTGGCCCCGACAATTCTCATCGCTTTATCAACAACAGACAGCGCAGCGTTTGTGACGATATGCTTAGCCGCACCGAGCTCGCTTGTCAAGTGTGGACGCCGCTCCGGATCGTCATACAATTGAGCGATATGGAAAAGAAAGTGTCTGGCATTGAGCAGTTCAAGCTCCATCTCGCCTGTTCTTTGCTGTACGGCCGGGACATTCTTGATCGGTCCATTCAAGCTATTTGGAGAATACTCAGATGCAAATTGCACTGCATAGTCACGAGCAGCTTGAGCAACACCAAGATAGATCGCTGGAATGTGAAGCAGCCAGCCATTCGGCTTAGCTCCGCGAGGCCCTTGAAGCAGTTCCACCAGCTTATTCTCATCAACCATGACTTCGTTCAGTACAAGGTCATGGCTCCCAGTCGCCCGCATCGCCATCATATCCCACGTTTCTGCAATCGACAAGCCGGGATCATCTTTATGAATGAGAAACACGCCTGTTGTTTGTTTGTCTTCAATCCATGCGGTTACTAAAAAATAATCCAGTGCTTGAGACATCGTCGTAAAGGTTTTTCTCCCGTTCACAGCCCATTTGCCATCCTTTTTGACGGCGTGTGTACCGGGACGCCCTCCTCTTGTCGGGCTTCCGGTTTTCGCTTCAGTCGCCGCCCTGTTAATGACAGCTCCGTTCTGGACTTCCTTGGCAACAAATGCAAATACGTCTTCATCCCAGCTGTTGCCTTCTCCAAGCTCCCCGATCACGCTCAAATGCCAGCCGATACTAAGAGCCGTCGGAGCATCTCCCCGTGCAAGCCGTTCTTGAAACAGGAGCATATCGTAAACAGAAATGCCCCCTCCGCCATGAGATGCCGGCAATGTTAATGCTGTATACCCAGCATCACGCAGTTTTTGTATTTTCTCTGCAGGAAAACGTCCCTGTTCGTCATCTTCAGCAGCTGTTTGCTGAAATTCATCCGCAATCCGTCCGATTTTCTCCATCCATTGCCGCTGTTGATCGTTTTGTATAAATAATGACATCCGGCAGCCCCCCAAGTTTTAATTCCGATAAATTTAATATGTATTATAGATTTCCTGCCCTTTTTCCGCAACTGTTAATCTTTTTGTCCAGTATAGAAAAACACGCCGTTCCCCAAGGGAACAGCGCGATTACACAGGATTTGCATCCCGGTCTTGTTTCATGCCGAGATAAATCAGCATATATGTCAGGTAACCCATCGTCATCACCAGGCCGCCAAAGAAAAAGCTTGAGAAAATCGGCTCTTCAAAAGCGGTCACTGCGGCCAACACAATCCAGCTGGCATACAGATAGATGATAAAATAGCGGATGCCCGTCTTCATTTTATATATCATGTACAGTCCCACGAGAGAAAACAACCCAAGCGCGAGCCTGAAATAAACAAGATGTTCAAACTGAAACATGAATGACACAAATGAGAATCCAAGCAGCAATACAATCGGTAAAGCGGTAATAAAGTTCCTCAATCGAGACACCTCCGTCAGTACCTTTAGTATAAACCAAAACATCACTTGATATTGATTTACGTGAGCTTTTTCACAAAAATGTCATTCCTTGCCTTTAGACCCGAACATCCCGTTTACAGAAGCACCACCAGCCAACGGCGATGAAGAATATGGCATGTATGATGAGAATTCCAATTGAAAACAATGGCGTCATGCCTGAAAACAACGCTGTCTCTCCGCTTCTGTATTGCGTAAAGTCAGTGTTCGCAAAAAGCAAAAAGCTGCCCCACTTGTTTTCAAACAACTTCATGAGCTGAACAAGTGTACTCGCTCCGTATAAAACGACAAAAGAAACAACAACTGCTACCGCGCTGTTGCGGAACAGCGAAGAACAAAGCAGCCCAAATAATCCCATCATTACAGCTTCAAGCCAGTTTGACCCGATCAGCGCCAAGGTGTTGACCAGCAATGTCTTTGATTCCGCAGTCACCGATGTGCCAAAAAACACGAGACCGAATAATAATGCCAGAATGTAGTATGCCAAATACAAATAGAAGCTGACCATCACGACTGTGATTAATTTTGACCAAAAGACCTTTTGGCGTTTAACCGGACGAATGAGCAAAAATTTGATCGTCTTTTTATCAAATTCCATCGAAACAATTGTTGCTGCAATTACGATCGTTAAAGCCTGCAGCAAAATGTTCAGGCTCGGTGTATACGATAAATAGCCGATGAAGTTTTCATCTGTTCCGGCACTGATGACAATCCGTTTAATGATCAATGCCATGAAGAATTGAAAGACAGCCATCAGGATAAGAGAAACCAAAGTGACCTTCCGATTAAAAAGTTTCATATGTTCATTCCAAATTAATTTAGACAAGCTCTTCTCCCTCCTCTTGATGAGCTGTTGTCGCTTTTATAAATTCGTCTTCCAGTGACTGCGTGTAAGGCGTAATGGAAAATACATTCAGATCTTGTCCGACAAGTGATCGGTTCAGCTCCGGTATGTTTTCTTTTGCCACCTCAACTACAATCGTCCCGTCTTGGCTCTCAGCTTGATATTGATTGCCTGTCAGCCAATTGAGCGCTTTTTCTTGCGGCTGCACTTCTATAATCGCTTTTTCTGTGGTTTGATCAGTTCCTTGTAAGCTGACTTCCGCTTTGATCTCACCTTTTTGAATGATGATGACACGGTCGCACAAGTCTTCAACCTCCCGCAATAAATGAGTGGCGAACAGGACAGCTGTTCCTTCCATTTCTGCGAGTTCCTTAATATGATCGCGAAAATCCTTCATCCCCGCAGGATCGAGGCCGTTTGTCGGTTCATCTAGAATAAGAAGCTTCGGCCGGTGAAGAATTGCCTGGGCGATTCCCAGACGCTGGCGCATCCCAAGGGAATAGGTTTTCACCTTATCATGAATCGCTGACGTCAGCCCGACACGCTCCACCACTTCATCAAGCCGTTCATCCGCTATTTTTTTGTACATATTCGCAAAGTGCTTGAGGTTTTCCCAGCCTGTCAGGTACGGATAGAACTCAGGGTTCTCAACGATCGCTCCAACCGCTTCCATCGCTTTTTCAAACTCTGTATCATGCTGGAATCCGCTGATTGTCACGCTTCCGCTGTTTTGTTTCAGCAGCCCGACGATGATACGGATGAGTGTTGTTTTTCCGGAACCATTCGGACCGAGAAGGCCGATGATTTCACCCTCCATGACGTCCATGCTGATCTGTTTTAAAATCTGTTTAGACCCAATCTTTTTATCGAGGCCTTCAATATGTAAAATCGGCTCAGCCATAAAGCCTTCCTCCTTTTTCGACAAAAAATAAACAGTGCCTAACATTAGGCACTGTTTGTATTATAGCATTTGTTGCTTCCAAATGTTTGGTTAAACCGATGATGAGCGTTTGCTCCGACTGTTTGTTCTTTTCAGTTTCTGTAATGATGACAGGCATTGTCACCTGTTGTGTTCACCACTGTGCGAAGCAATGCCAAGCTCCGATTCCGAGTCTTAATTCCATGCACCGAACAGGCAGGCCGGCAGATTGAGGCACACTCATTATTCGATTTTAAACTACTTTTTATCGCTATTCTCTCGGGGTCCTTTAGACCTATCTTCCTTGTTGGTGACATCCAGAATATCAAGGAGAAACACAAAGATCGGAATCCCGATAATTAAACCCCAAATGCCGAAGAAGTGTTCAGAGAAAATGAGTACTGTGAAGGTAAAAAAGATTGGCAGCTCTGTTTTCGCCGACATCAGCTTCGGGTTTAAGAAATATGTTTCGATCGCATGAATGGCGAATATGACAAGAACAATGTAGAGCACATACATTCCGCCGCCAGTGCTGTAGGCGATAATGCTGAGCGGAATCAGGGAAATGACGACGCCTGCTACAGGGATCAATCCAAGGAAGAACACCATAATCGAAAGCCCAAACAGCTGCGGAAAATGCATAATCCAAAGCGCGATAAACGTCAGAATACAGTTGACGAGTGCAATGATAAATTGAGCCTCGAGCACCTTGCCGAACGTTCTTGCAAATTTGCTTCCGAAAAAAGCAATTTCCTCATAAAAGACCCTCAGTTTGCTCGTTTTAAATTTCGCCATGAATTCAGAAAGCCGTTTTTTCTCAAATAAGAAAAACATGCTGAGAATGAGCGCCATCACGACCTGCAAGCCGAATGTGCTGATATCGGCCAGATACGTATACACTACATTGAAGCCCTCTTTGACATATGAACTGATGTTAATATCTCCGAAAACACTGGTGATCTCATCAAAGAAAGGGATGCTGTCAGGGTGATACGCAATATGTTTAATCTGCTTTACCAGCTGCTGGATCTGCGCCGCGACGACCGGATAAAACACAAAGCCCCCGACTGTAAGCAGCACAGCCAGCAACATGTAAAGAAACGTAATGACAACCCGCTGGCTCACGCGGAAGAACTGGCTTACAAACTGCCGCACGACAAGCTCCAAACGATCCATTAGAAATGTGAAAATGAAGGTAAGCAATATTAAGTTGATCATGCTCTTAAATAGATATAACACACCAGTTAACACGACAAAGATGGAGAAACGCCTTACTCCCGGGTGCTGAAAAAATTTAACTAAAGCGGCCATTTATACACTCCTGTTAGGACAAACGTCCTTCATTCAATATAGTATCCATTTGTAAATTATATAACAAAAAAATGCTGAGGTCTCTGTCCTTACCTTAATAATTCTTAAACAATTAAAAAAACGGCCCCATGGATGGGCCGTTCTTTTTTCAGACTGCTGTTTTCATTTTTTTCATGCCTTCCACAGCCTCTACGCTTTTTGCTTCATCAAATTCATTTTCGCTTTTGGCAACAATGATCGTGGCGATTCCGTTTCCGATCAGGTTCACAATGGCTCTTCCTTCACTCATGAAACGGTCGACCCCGAGCAGGAGTGCAAGCCCCTCCAGCGGAATGACCTGCAGCGCTGACAGCGTTGAGGCAAGGACGATAAATCCGCTTCCCGTCACACCTGCCGCTCCCTTCGATGTCAGCATCAGAACGAGGATAATCGTAATTTGCTGGCCGATGCTGAGGTCTACTCCAAACACCTGTGCCAGAAAGACAGTCGCCATTGATAAATAAATGGATGTGCCGTCGAGGTTAAACGAATAGCCCGTCGGAATAACAAGCCCGACAACGGATTTGGAACAGCCGTAGCGCTCCATTTTATCCATCATACGCGGAAGCACCGATTCGGAAGAGCTTGTGCCAAGCACGATCAAAAGCTCATCCTTAATGAAGCGAAGGTAATTCCACAGGCTGAATCCGTAAAGCTTGCAGATGATATTTAAAGCAACAAATACGAACAGGAACATCGTAATATAAACAGACATCATTAAGCTTGCCAGCGGTTTGATGGAATCGAGCCCGAAGTGTCCGATTGTATACGCCATCGCCCCGAATGCCCCGATTGGCGCGGCACGCATAATATAGCCGATAATTTTGAAAAAAACGTGAGAAACCTTGTCGAAGAAATCAATGACGCTTTTTCCTTTTTCGCCTAATGCCGCAAGACCCACTCCGAAAAGAATAGAAAAGAATAAGACCTGCAAAATGTCCCCTTTTGCGAAGGCATCAACCATGTTGGATGGAACAATGTGTGTAACAAATTCAATCCAGTCGATTCCCTGACCGCCATTTTGCGTGTATTGTGATACATCTCCCTTTTCAAGCTTGCTGTAATCAAGACCCGCACCCGGCTTCATAATATTGACGACAAATAAACCGATAATGAGTGCGAGGGTGGTGACAACCTCGAAATAGATAAACGCTTTTCCCCCTACTTTTCCAACCTTCTTCATATCGCCCATTTTTGCAATCCCGAGAACGATTGTGAAGAAAATAATTGGTGCGATCACCATTTTAACAGCGTTGATAAATGTATCGCCAAGCGGTTTCATTTCTTTGCCGACATTCGGCCAGACCAGCCCGACAATGACCCCGATGATGACCGCGGTTATGACCTGAACTGTTAAATTTTTAAACAGTTTCATATCCTTCATCCCCCTGTCCTATTCGCCTTTTGTGTCTTTCTTACTAGAATGATAGCGTTTTCATAACGTCTGGGGAAGTTTATGATCATAACGGACATTTTGGTCTTTTTGGTCTCAGGTTTATCCTTTTAACACGTAGCGGTTGACCGGCCGGCCGACTCCGCCGTATTGAACGTCCAATTTGATGATCCCGGTTTTTTCTAAGTAATCAAGATATCGTCTGGCTGTCACTCTGGCGATGCCGAGCGCCTTGGCGACCTCTTCAGCAGAAAGGGATGCGGTTTGCTGTTTCAAAAAAGCAGTGACTTCATTCATCGTGAAATGATTCAACCCTTTCGGCAGATCCTGTACGGCCTGCTGCGGAATATTCAGGATCGCATCGAGCTGTTCCTGGGACAGCGTATCATTCGCTTCGATTTTTTGTTTATATTGCTTGTACTTTTCGAGTGCCTGTCTCATTCGCTCAAGCTTAAACGGCTTTAAGATATAGTCAACCGCCCCGTTTTGCAGCATGAGTGAGATCGTTTCCTTGTCTTTTGCAGCGGAGACGACAATGACATCCACTTCAAGCTTTTGCTTTCTGATCTCCTGCAAGGTCTTGATGCCGTCTTTTTTCGGCATGTACACATCGAGAATGACGAGATCCGGCTGTTCTTCTTTAATCAGCTTCATGCCTTCCTCTCCGTTTCCTGCCGTTGCACAGACAGTAACGCCTTTAACAGTTGTAATGAAATCCTTATTGACCTCTTGAACCATCGGATCGTCTTCAATGAGCAGAACCTTCCATTCTTTACGAGCCATGCTGTGCTTCCTCCCCCTTCATTGGAAAAACGATAGAAAAAGATGTCCCCTGCCCCGCATGTGAATCAACTTCTATCGTGCCCGATCCTTTGTCTATGATTTGTTTCACTAGATACAGGCCATAGCCTGTGCCGCCAGTTTTATTGACCGTAAAACCTTTGTCGTAAAGGCGAGGCATATGTGCCGGATCAATTCCGCAGCCGTTATCTTCTATTAAAATAGCGAGGATATCATCTGTTTGTTCGATACTAATGTCAATTCGTTTGTCTTCAGATTGAACGGTTTCAAATGAGCCGAAGGCATTTTCAATCAGATTCCCCAAAAGCACCACAATATCATGCTGATCAACATGCTCGGGAAATTGCTGAAGACTGCTGTTTTCATCTATATGAACAGCAATGCCGAGCTCTCTTCCCCTTCTGATTTTACTTAAAAGAAGGCCTGCCGCAGCGTCATTTTGAATCGAGCGGTGCAGAAATTCAGTCACATTTTCCTGCTCAGTTGATGCCTGGAATGCAAGCTGCAAGGCTTTTTCAGATTTCCCCAGCTGGATGAGACCGGCGATCGTGTGCAGCTTATTCATATGCTCATGGTTTTGGACACGGAGCGCCTCCACAAAGTTTCTGACACCAGTCAATTCCTCTGCCATCTTGGCCGCTTCCGTTCTGTCCTGAAAAATCGCAACGGCGCCGATCACTTTTTTCTTCATGACGATCGGAATTCTGCTGCTCATGATGACTTTTCCGCTGACACGAATTTCTTCATTATAAACCGCTTTGTTCCGCTCCACGATTTCGGGCAGGCGCGAATCCTTGAGAACCTCCCAAATCACCTTGCCGATCAGATCCCCATGCACTTCAAAGATCTGTTTCGCTTTTTCATTGAAAATCGTAATGACGAGCCGATTGTCAATGGCGATCACCCCTTCATTCATCGAGTGAAACGTCGCTGTCCGTTCTTCATACATTCGGACAATCTCATGGGGTTCAAGCTGAAACATTTGTTTTTTGATATGGCGGGCCAGCAAAAAGGAACCAGCAAGGCCGAAGCCGAGTGTCAGCACAACGATGAAGGCGATATCACGCTTTAAATGAAGCAGGATGTCAGCGATCCCCGGCAGCGTTTTTCCGACAAGCACCACGCCTATTTGGTTCAGGTCTTGATCCTTAACCGGATAAAAAGCGCGAACCGCCGTGCCGATCTCGCCCTTTGCTTCAGAGAAATAAATGTGCTCCGCAAACGCTGCCTCCTCGTCTGCACCTTCTGATTTCTTGCCGATGCTTGTGCTGACAGGATGCGTATATCGGATGTGATTCATATCCATGACGACAATATAGTCTGCTTCATTAATCATCCTGATTTCTTCAACCGCATGGCGAACAGCTTCTGTTTGTTTTTTTCGCGCCAAGGCTTCTTTCACTTCTGTCATCTCTGACACCGTCCGGGCCGTATTCATCAGCCGCTTTTTCAGCTCCCGCTCCTCTGTATGCTGAATGTTGCCGATGAGCACAATGCCGCCGATCAAAAAGGAGAAAATGACGAGTATATAGGATAAGATCGTGATTTTCCAACGGATTGAGAGCTTCTTTTTGTTCATCAGCTTCTCCTTTCAGGTCTTTACGAATGTCATTGCCCCCATTATCCTTAACATAGGGGAGGGCTTTTCATGAAGAGTTTGCTTGCATGTCTCGCACTGATGATCGCTGGAATTGCAACCGCTTTATTTATCGGATTCCATGATCATACAGGCAATAAAAAGGCTGTTTATGATGACGACCAAGAAGGCCTGCAGGATCAAATCGTATTTAAATTCAGCCACGTGGTTGCTGAAAATACGCCAAAAGGGCTGGCCGCCAATAAATTCGCTGATCTGGTGAACGAAAAATCAGGCGGGAAAATAAAAATAGAAGTATTTCCGAATGGAAGCCTGTACTCGGACATTGAAGAAATTGAAGCATTGCAAAACGGCGATGTTCAATTTATCGCCCCCTCCACATCGAAGCTCGGCATGCTCTCGCCTGAATGGGGAGTGCTGGATCTGCCGTATGCCTTTACAGATTACAACGCCGTCAAAAAAGGGTTGAACGGAAGCATCGGCACACAGCTGTTTGATTCTCTAAAGAAAAACCAATTAAGAGGACTGGCCTATTGGACGAACGGCTTTAAGCAAATCACAACAAATCAAGGGCCGGTCAAAACACCGGATGATTTAAAAGGGCAGGATCTGCGCATTATGCAAAGCGATGTGATTGAGGATCAGTTCAAGCTGCTTGGCGCAACACCTCATCAGGAATCCTTCAATTCTACCTTTCAGCTGTTAGAAAACAATGTAGTCGATGGCGAAGAAAATACAATTTCAAACATCTATTCTAAAAAATTTTATAATGTTCAGGACTATTTGACAATAAGCAGCCACGGTTACCTCGGCTACGCTGTCATGACTGATGAACACTTCTGGAAGGCGCAAACACCAGAAACAAGACGCATTTTGACTGAAGCGATGAAGGAGACGACCGAGTGGAATGAAACGTATGCCGAACAAATGAACAAGGAGCAGCTGGAAGAAATCAAAAAGAATTCTGCTATACATATTTATGAGCTGTCAGATAAAGAGAAAAAAGAATGGATGAAGCGTCTTGACCCTGTTTACCGGCAGTATGAGCCAATCTTTGGCCGGGAGCTGATCCGGGAACTGTTGGAGCTGCGAATAGATTCATAGTTCCTATCTCGATACGCTGTTTTTCGTTTATCTTTCTATCGATCGGAAATATAAAAAGAGATAAACGAAAAGGAGATGGGTACATGTTTAAGCACACAAAAATGCTGCAGCATCCTGCTAAACCAGATCGTCCAGATCCATTATTCGCTAAAAAAATGCAAGAAATTTTAGGCGGGCAATTCGGAGAAATTTCAGTTGCCATGCAGTACTTATTTCAAGGCTGGAACACAAGAGGAAATGAAAAATACAAGGACTTGCTGATGGATACGGCAACTGAGGAGCTCGGGCATGTTGAAATGATCGCAACGATGATTGCCAGACTTCTTGAGGATGCCCCTCTTGATCAGCAGGAAAAAGCTGCTGAAGATCCGGTCATCGGCTCCATCCTAGGCGGCATGAACCCTCACCATGCGATTGTATCAGGACTTGGCGCCATGCCGGAAAGCAGTACAGGCGTACCTTGGAGCGGCGGTTATATCGTAGCAAGCGGAAACCTGCTGGCAGACTTCCGCGCCAACCTGAATGCAGAATCACAGGGCCGTCTGCAGGTCGCACGCCTGTTTGAAATGACGGATGACAAAGGCGTCAAAGATATGCTCAGCTTCCTGCTGGCGCGTGACACAATGCACCAGAACCAATGGCTTGCCGCCATTAAAGAATTAGAAGCACAGGAAGGTCCGGTTGTGCCGGGTACCTTCCCGAAAGCGCTCGAAAAACAAGAGTTTTCACATCAGCTTATCAATTTCTCTGAAGGCGAAGAAAGCGCCAAGCAAAACTGGCTGAATGAAAAAGCGCCGGACGGAGAAGCCTTTGAATATGTGAAAGAGGCAAAAACGTTTGGAGAAAAACCGGAGTTAAAACCAGCACCGCCTTATGTTCATAATACACTTCCGGGACGCGAGTAAAGAGACAAGCCCAAAACATGATGTTTTGGGCTTTGATTATGCCTTCAGAACCGTCCAGTTTGGTTCGTACCGGATATCGGGGTTATGTAACAGATCGTGAACGAACGGTTTATCCTCTTCGTACACCGTCACCTCTATCGAAAGAATTACAGCCTTCTGATCGTTTTCCTCGTATATGCTGTCATGTTCGTTCTCCATAAAATGATCATAGGCTTCTCTGTTTTCCCATACACTGATGATTTCTGCGGTGAGCGGCTCGTCTATCGTTTTTCGCCAGCCGCCGGCCTGTTTGATAAAGCCGCTTATATGCGATAATGCTTCCCACTGTGACTGCGCTTTTGCAAATGCTTCAGCGTTTGCAGCGTCTACTTCACATATCATCTTTTTGATTAGCATGGCTGCTCCTCTATGATGACGGTTTCGGCTTGTTTATGCTCCACACAGAGATTTACCGTTCTGACGTAAGAGCGTGTGCGGTGAACCGTGCCTTTCGGGATCAGCAGGCTGTCATTTGCTTTGAGCACCGCGGTTTCTTTGTCCTTAAAATCGATCAGCAGCTCCCCTTCAAGAACAATAAACAATTCGTCTGAGTCAGGGTGATGGTGCCAGTCATATTCTCCCGTAAACACCGCAAGGCGCACGCAGTGGTCGTTGACCTCTGAGATTGAAAAATTGGCGTGCTTTTCTTTGACTTCATTTGCGATGGCGAGCAAGTTTTGCATCTTGGACATTAGCGAAAACCCCTTTTTCACTTATTGTATCGCAATAGTGGCATAAATTGAGAAGATTCCCAAAAAAAGCGATCCAGCTGATGTGCCGGATCGCTTTTTTATTTACAGGTTGTCTGCCTTTATGCTTTTGATTAGTCGTTGTTGCGGGCGTTTCCGCCTTTTGAGCCAATTTCTTGGTAGAATTCTTTATCATGATTTTTACTTGTTGCCTCTCCGCCTTTTCGGCCGATTTCTTGATAGAATTCTTTATCATGATTTTCGCTAGTGGCTTCTCCGCCTTTTTCGCCGATTTCCTGATAGAATTCTTTGTCATGGTTCTTGCTAGTGGCTTCTCCGCCTTTTTCGCCGATTTCCTGATAGAATTCTTTGTCATGGTTTTTGCTGGTGGCTTCTCCGCCTTTTTGACCAATCTCTTGATAGAATTCTTTGTCATGGTTCTTGCTTGTTGTTTCTCCGCCTTTTCTACCTGCTTCTTCTCTGCTCATTTTGTTATTGTCTGCCATTTTGAATTCCTCCTTTAATTGGTGTTGGTTGTTGTATTCCCGCTCACAATTCTTTTAAACAAACAAAACACATTGGGTATGTTTCCACTAAAAAAAGCAGGCGGATCGCGGTGTCCGTCTGCTTTCTGCTATTCTATCTCTCGTTCTGTTTCTTTCAGTCGTTCAAGAATGCGCCTCTTTTTGTACAGCATCATGCCTGTCTCGGTAATGTCGTTTAATGTTGAGCGATTGGCAGCGGCGCCAAAAACCATTCCGGCAACCGGCACCATCTGGAAAAGTTTTTTCCAGCCAAACGTGTCTCGATAGCCCAAAACGACTTCTCGCCAGCCTTGGATTTGAGAAGCGACATTCTTATATGTACGGTCTTGATCGTAGTGTTTTAATTCCTGCAAAATCGATCTTTTGCCGACAACATCAGCCGACGTCAGCTGCAGGCATTTCACAATGAAGACGCGTTCTTTTTTCTCCTTTGGGTCATAGCCGTATGCGACTGCGATATCCTGTAATGTTTTTAGTGATAAGCCAAGCACTGCCGGAATGTCTGCCGCCAGCGTAAACACGCCACCCACACCGGTTGTCGCGCCTTGAACGGTTGCTGCGTTGGTTCTGTTTTTGCCCATTCCTTCTGCAATTTCATCCATGACAGAAAGAGGCGCTTTCCGGACGTCCTCCAGCGATTCAAAGATCTCCTCCGGCAGTTTCTTTTGAAATATCCTGATAATCTGTTTTTCAGATGTCAGGTACTGTCCGCCTGTTTGAACAAAGCTGCCGACCTCATCCAAGAGCTTGCCGATCTTTTTCTGGATGAATTCCGGTGTCAGCTTGTCCAGCAGCTGAAACGGGAGACGGCTGAGCTTTTCCCAAAACCAGACTTTTTGCTGATCTTTTTCCCATTTCTCTATCTCTTTTAATTGCTGATGTAAGTCTTCTTTTCGTTCCGTTGTCACCCAAACCGCACTTCCCTTCCGTTTTTTCTACTATATAGTATACCTTCATTTTTTCGGATGCGTTTTTATTTTTCACCTGCGGGTACCATTTTTATAAAAGGAAAAGGAGTGATGGACATGCCTTGGTCGATGAAGGATTATCCTGCTTCATTAAAAAATCTTGAGAAGCCGGTGAGAAAAAAGGCGATAGACATTGCGAATGCGATGATTGATGAAGGCTATGAGGAAGGGCGCGCGATTCCAATTGCGACAAGCAAAGCGAAGGAATGGGCGGAAAACGCCTCTACAGATGAAATTGATGATTTCCTGACGCATGATGATGAGACAGAACGCGATGCTGATCCAAGCAGCGGCAGCGGCCCCGAGCTCATGAATAAAGCAGAGCATGTTATTAAGCATAAAAAAGGCTGGGCAGTCAAAGCCGAGGGCGCCAAACGTGTGTCTGAAATCAAGGATACAAAGAAAGAAGCGATTGAACGGGCAAAGGAAATCGCGGCGCATAAAGGCACTGAGGTCATTGTTCATTTAGCTGACGGCAGTGTGCAGAGAAAGATTAAAACAGGATCATAAAGGAAATATGCTTTTAGGTGTTTCGAAATGATCAGGAGCGGTTATTGATTGGTAAATCATTTATGAGAGGTGATCATGATGCTTAGCTTTTTGGTTTCATTAGTTGTTGCAATTGTTATCGGATTAATTGGGAGCGCCATTGTAGGAAACCGGCTGCCGGGAGGAATTTTCGGCTCTATGATTGCCGGGCTGATCGGCGCTTGGATTGGGCACGGACTTCTTGGCACATGGGGACCGAGCCTCGCCGGCTTTGCTATTTTCCCGGCCATCATCGGGGCAGCCATCTTCGTGTTCTTGCTGGGCCTTATATTCCGCGGGCTGCGGAAGGAAGCCTAGACTCGACTCATTAGATACAGGAGGCATCGTTTCGAACTGAAACGATGTCTTTTTATATGGGACCTTATCCCGAATCCCTACATATCATGTTACATAACAGGGAAAAATTCAGAAGTGTATTTTGAACATTTTCGGTTGACAAGAAACCGGGATGGTCATATGATGTAGATAAAATAATTTGCCTTAAGGAAACTCTTTGTTGTACGGCAAAAACAAACAGAATTCAGGTGAGACATGATGAACAAGGACATCACAGCACAATCTCCCCGTTCCAAAGCCGTCCAAGATGCGCTTGACGGGAAAATCAGAGGATTCAGAGGGCTGCTCCCTTTTCTCGGCCCTGCATTTATAGCAGCCATTGCCTATATTGATCCCGGCAACTTCGCAACGAATATTTCGGCGGGTTCTAAATACGGATATATGCTCTTATGGGTGATCTTATTTTCTAATATCATGGCGCTTTTGATTCAATCCCTATCCGCCAAACTCGGTATTGCGACAGGCAAAAATCTGCCTGAGGTTGCCCGTGAAGAATTCCCGAAGCCTGTCTCGATCGGATTATGGATTCAGGGCGAGCTTGTCATTATCGCAACTGATCTGGCGGAATTTATCGGAGCTGCTCTGGGACTGTATTTGCTGTTCGGCATTCCGATGCTTGAAGCGTCTATTATAGCGGCGATCGGTTCTTTCGCGATATTGGAGCTTCAGCGCCGCGGTTATCGCTCACTTGAAGCCGGTATTGCCGGTATGCTGTTTGTGGTCGTGATCGCCTTTGCGCTGCAGACCTTTTTCGCAAAACCTGATGCCGTGTCAGTGATGAAGGGCCTTTTTGTCCCGGCGTTTCATGGCACCGACAGTGTGCTTCTTGCAGCGGGTATTCTTGGCGCAACTGTTATGCCGCACGCCATTTATTTACACTCTGCCCTTACACAGCGGCGGGTGGTTGGCAAAACTGATGCAGAACGGAAAAAAATCTTTAGGTTTGAATTTATTGATATTTTAATAGCGATGCTGATTGCAGGGGCTATTAATGCAAGTATGCTGATTGTGGCTGCCGCATTATTCTTCAAAAACGGCCTGTTTGTTGAGGATCTCGACGTCGCATTTCAGCAATTCGGACATCTTGTCAGCCCTATGTCTGCGGCTTTGTTCGGGATCGGGCTGCTCGTTGCCGGTCTATCCAGTTCGTCTGTCGGCACACTTTCAGGCGACGTGATTATGCAAGGATTTATCAACTACCGCATTCCGCTGTATGTACGGCGTTTTATCACGATCATTCCGCCGATCTTGATCATCGCGGCAGGTGTTAATCCGACGACCGCTCTCGTACTGAGCCAGGTCGTGCTGTCCTTCGGGATCGCCTTTGCCCTCATTCCGCTTATTATGTTTACAAGCAATAAACGGATCATGGGATCTCTGATCAACGCCAAATGGGTCACAGTGGTGTCTTGGCTGATTGCTGTATTGATCGTTGCTTTGAATGTGTTTTTAATTGTAGATACGTTTCGATAAAAAAACCGGCTTCTAAAGCCGGTTTTTATTTTTTCGCAAAAGCTCATTGATACCCTTTTTGACAGAAATTTGTTATGATAGAAGAAAAATCGGAGTTTTGATGATGTCAGTATTTATTCTGTTTTATTTGTGGATTGTTCCTATTGTTATCGGCATTTTATGTTCTGTTGCTGCCCATAGATCCAAGGGAAAAATGAGAGTCGCGCCCGGCATTGCCATGATCGTGCTCAGTATTATTTCCCTAATCACGGCGTTTACGGCCGGACACACAAATTTCCACGTGTTTATCGGCGGCATGTTTTTATTCGGCACCTTCTTGGTCGGTTCTGCTTTTCCTTTCTTCTTCGGGCTGAAGAAAAAAGAAAAATAACCCTATTATGAGAAGAGGTCTGTAAGATTTGATAAGAATAAACATACAAGGACGAAAATAATTGACTAGGTAAAATTAAGACTGCCGACTCACATCGACAGTCTTTTAACTATACAATTGTATTTATTTCGTGTTAATTAACAAAAACAAGAAGTCCTTAAGATTAGCTAAAAATAAAAACAAATAACAAAATAGCACTACTCCACTTAATCGTTTATTTTTGAAAAATATGCACTTGTCATTTTGTCCTTTTTTTGCATAGTTATAATCGTGATAACAAGCGTAGATCATTCCAATTGATCCGATTAAATAAATAATAATCTTAATGTAATCAAACATAAAACCCCTTCCCCCTAAATTGGATTGAAAAGACATAATAATTATAACAGTCTGACATTAACATTTAAACGATATTTTAAATGGTGGGATTTCTTAACTTTTGGTTGAAAATATTCCTAAACTTCAGTTTAAACTTATCATAAATTCGTGATAAAAACTTGTACAATTTCCTATACTCCGTATCCGTTATAAACAATAAATCAAGGGCTATCATTATAACACCAAATTGAAGAAGACCCATAAATATAATTATAGATAAATGAAAAAGAATTGAACCTATAAGCAGGGGAATTTTAAAATACCTATTCCAAACTAATATTGGAAACATTAGCTGGAGAAACAATGCTGAGTATGTTCCTAATACTAGAAGATAAGGGTTATCAATAACGAGATTTGTAAACCCTTTGTTTATACTATATTCATCAACCTGTAGTATATAGTAAAGTGCGGTCCCATGGGTCCACATTTTTCCTTGCGCTTTGTTAAAGCCCGCAAAAAAATAAAGTAAAGACACTTGAATCATTGAAATCATCACTGAGAAATTGTGAATAATAATAGTAACTTTAGACTTTTCTTTCGAACGGGATTCAGTATGAATAGTAAAAAACTCACCTAAGGATGCAAAAATAAGATACAACATAATAAGAATAAGAATATTATTACCACCGTCATGTATATAAGGATTCCTTTGATATAAAGACCAAACCCAAATAAAATTTATGATGCTGACTATTCTCATTTTATACCCTAATATATACAGAGTATTAATGACTATTCCACTTATAAAAATAAACTCAAAATATAACTGTGAGTCACTAAAAAGATATAGAGAAGTAAAACCATAAGCTTCAAAGCATTTTTCAAATGAATAAAAAGCATTAGGTCCCCATATTTCATTCCTTTGAGCAAAGTGAATTAAATAAGTAAACATAATATGTAATCCAATAAATATCCTTAAGATGCTTGAACCTATTAAATAATGCATTTTATTTGACATTAAATGATTAAAATTTCTGAACTTACTTAAAATAATTTTCAAATTAAATCTCATTCCTTTGTTAGTAAATTGATATGGGGGAACTGCTGTACATTAAATTTTGACTTCCCCTTCTTTCCATACTCAGGAAACGATTCTATAGACAACTTAACATCTAATGATTCTAATTTTACTTTCTTACTTCTCTCTATTTTTTTCACAGCTATACTAGATATAATTTGGATGTACTCGTTCTCAATTAATTGTTTATTCTTCTTTTTATCATTCAGCTTTAGATACGGTTGAACCTCAAAGACAGCACCAGAAAGCGCAGTTTTCATTAATCTGTTTGGTGAAAATAAATTGTTTTTAATATCTGCATTATAACTTTCTGTAATATCTATCCACTCAGTATATTCTTTTTGTCCTTTATTATTTGTAAAGACCCCCCTGCAGATAATATTGTTATTTGTGCTTACCGGATCTGGGGCAAATAATTGCCAGTTTTGAGTAAATAATGGATTCATATACGTTGAAATTAATTTCTCATGCTTAAAGTTAACAGGATTTAACGGCAAGTTATACATTATCATTATTATTGTATGGAATACTACTAATAAAGAAAGGAACAAAACAAGTAAATTATATTTCCTCTTTGTCTTCAAATTATACAACCTCCATTTGAAAAGGAAGGGAGGCCCCTTCCTTTTTACCTACCAAATTCCGCAACTTCTGAAATATCAATATCCTTGTGATCTTGAGGATTCACTATATAACATGCATATTTTCTAGCAGGAGCTGCACTATATATAGATTGTGCATTAGCTTTGTTTGCTTGTTTTCCCAACCAATTTCCAGCGGCTTTAATGCCATCATAAACTGCTGCACTAACAATACCGGCAGCAACTCCAGCAGCAAATGCATTTTTTGTTGTGTATTCATCTTCACCAGTATTTAATTCAATATGTTTTACCTGTTTAATATGCTCTGGTGCAGCTTGCGTTGTATAAGAATTCGCAAAAAATGTTACTCCTAATACCCCTATTGAAATTGTACTAAATAACTTTTTTTTCATAATCTAATTCCCCTTATACTTATTTTTATCGACCGAAACACTTAGCCTTATAGTTCCTCCTTTTTAAAAAATTGGAAATACAAGGACATAATAACATATCATTTTTTTATATGTAAACACTTTCTTACAATACATCTATGATCCTATGAGTCGACATCTAAATCTAAAAATAGGTTTTTCAATTTAATTAAAAGGGTTATTGGGAGTTATCCCAATAACCCTTAGTTATATTCACTAAAATAACCGTTTCAAACTTTTCTTCAGTGACGGCATTTCAAATTTTTGGTTTTCGAAGAAGTTTTTCAGCATGTACTTGCTAAAGCCTTTCGCCTGCCCGTAGGTGATTTTGCCAGGAAGCGGCGGTTCGTTTCCAATCATGACATCCACTACGACCGGTTGGTCAGAGTGCAGCGCCTCATGGAAAGCCGGCGCAAGCTCTTCCGCTTTGGTCACTTTGATGCCCTTTGCTCCGCAGCTTTCTGCAAATGCGGCATTATCGACATTTTGAAGTTTTGTGACATAGTCGATATTGCCTTTGACCTGCTGCTCGTACTCAATCATGCCGAGATTTTCGTTGTTTAAAATGACGACTGTGATCGGGAGCTTATATTTGACGGCGGTCGGAAGGTCCTGCATGACCATGGAAAATCCCCCGTCACCGCAGACGGCGATCGCCTGGCGTTCCGGTTCGGACAAGCTTGCTGCAATCGCTCCCGGCAGGCCGCAGCCCATTGTCGCAAGCCAGCTGGAAACGATGAAATCCTGGTTCGCGTTCATTTTGAAATGACGCGCCATCCAGACTGTCACAGTGCCGACATCTACAGAGAGCACCGCATCATCGGCTGCCGCTTCCTGAAGACGTGCCACGACCTGCTGAGGTTTAAGCGGTGTTGTGGCCTCTGTCTCATCTTTTTCAATTTCGTTCCACCAATGCTGCATATGTTCTGTGCAGGCATTCAGGAATCTTCTGTCTTCCTTGCGTTCAATATACTCTGTCAATTCGCGCAGGCCGAGAGCCGAATCGCAGACAAGGCCCGCTGTCACCGGATACCGTTTTCCGATTTTCGCCGGGTCTGAATCGAGCTGTATCGCCGGCGTGTCATCAGGCAAATAATCACGGTATGGGAATGACGTTCCGAGCATGATTAATAAATCACATTCCTCCATTGCCTCGTAAGACGGCTTTGTTCCGATCTGCCCGAGGTTGCCGAGAAAATGCGGGTGCTTATCGGGAACGACACCTTTTGCCGGGAGTGTAACAACGATCGGAGCGGCGGCTTTGTCCGCAAATTCTAAGAGCTCCCGTTTCGCCTTTTTCATTCCCTGCCCTGCCAGGATAATCGGCTTCTTAGCGTTATTAATATATTGGGCGCAGGTGACGAGCTGTTCTTTTTTCGGTTCAAGGTTCCCTTCAATATACACTGGTGAAGTATACACGGGCTCCCGTTTGATTTTCTCCGCAAACAAATCATCTGACACGCTCAATACCGCAACGCCTTTTTTGCTGTAGGCGGTCCTGATCGCCTGATTTAAGAGATCCGGAAGTGATTCTGCGCTATGTACCTCTCTGTTGAACACAGCCACGTCCTCAAACATTTGCTCCAGCTTAATCTCCTGGAAATAGTCCCGTCCGACTTCACCAGAAGAAACCTGTCCTGCAATCGCCAGCACAGGGGCGCCGTCCGCTTTTGCATCATATAAACCATTTAATAAGTGCACCGCTCCCGGCCCTGCGATTGACAGACAGACTCCGATCTTGCCGGTGAGTTTTGCTTCAGCCGCGGCTGCCAGTGCCGCTACCTCTTCATGGCGAGTTTGAATGAACTTCAGTTGATTTCTTTCGTGTCTTAATTCTTCAATAAACTCATTTATACTGTCTCCGGGGATGCCGTATACGTGATCAACTCCCCATTGCTCAAGCAGCTCTGTCATTGCTTGTCCTGCAGTTTTGTGTGCCATAACGTATCCTCCTTTTTCCTTTTTTCAATACCACAGGAGAAAGGCTTTAAAACCCGGAGACCTTTATCGCTTGCCAAGTCTTCTTTTCAACAGGTCGATCGCCGCGAGCAACCCTCTATCCTTGACGGTGACATTTACATCTTGAGCGCCATTCTTGAAATCATTGATCTGCCTTTTTCGGTTCGGCACCATAAAAAGCGGCAAACGCTCCGGGGAAACCCACTTTAATCCCGCTGTCTCTATGCCGTCAGCCACTGCTTGTCCGCCTGTTATGCTTCCGAAAAACAGATGCTGTTCATCTTGAAACTTTGGCCTTTGGTAAACACCTATTTTCGCAGAAAGCGCTGCATTGTATCCCGTTTCTTCCAATACCTCCCGCACTGCCGCTTCCTCAGCCGATTCCCCGGGATCAACCCTGCCGCCCGGCAAATCCCATAGAGGGACATCTTTTCGTTTCACCAGCAGAATTTGCTGACTTTCGTTCAATACGATCACAAAAGCACCTTGTGTATACACCGCCATACCTCCTTTGCCCGAAAAAAAGGACCAAGGTGATTCCCTTGGTCCTAGAGCTTTACTTTTTAAAATGATACGGCAGTGTGGCAACCATTATGTCCTTTTTCCAGAACAGCCGGACTCTGAGGAGGAAGGCCGATTGGTTGTGAAGGATGGTGTGCCAGCGTTTTTTCGTTATAAATTGCGGAAACAGCACCATAACGGAAAACTGCTCCTTCTTCGCTTTTGCCTCAACTGTTTCCAAAAACTTATCAAACGGATGGACAAGGCTTCTGTACGAGGAGTGAAGCGTAACGAGACGCACTCCGTTATTAAGCTCTTCCCAGCGTTTTTCGAATTTCTTTTCCTGTTCTCTGTCAAATGACACGTGAACGGCGATCACCTGATCGGACAGTGATTTCGCATAGTGAATCGATTTTTGCACGACAGTGGTGACACCGGCCACAGGCACAATCACAACGGTGCCTTTGATTTCTTCCGGCTCTTTGTCTACGATGCGAAGCTGTTCGCCAACTGCTGTATAGTGATTTTTAATCGCAAAAAACAGCAAAACAACGATAGGCATAAAGATTAACACAGGCCATACGACATTAAACTTCGTCACAAACAGAATGGATAGAACCATAAACGAAATCAGAGCGCCGCAGGAGTTGATCAGCATTTTTCCGATCCAGCCTTTTGGTTTTTGCTTGATCCATTTCATGCACATGCCGGTTTGTGAAAGCGTAAATGGAATAAATACGCCCACAGCATATAACGGGATTAAATGCTCCGTCTGTCCTCCGAATAAGATAATGAGAACAATGGAGGCAAAGCCTAAAAAGATAATCCCATTTGAGAAGCCTAAGCGGTCGCCCCTGACAGTAAACATTCGCGGCATATACTGGTCTCTCGCCAGGTTGAAGGCAAGCTGCGGGAAGGCTGAAAATCCCGTATTTGCCGCAAGGACCAAAATAAGCGATGTGACACCTTGGATGACATAATAGAACACATTCCGCCCGAAGGTTTCGGACGCAATTTGTGAAACCACTGTTTCATCAGGTTTCGGCGCCGTACCATACCCGTACGCGAGAACCGTGATGCCGGAAAACAGAATCGCCAGCAAAATCCCCATCATCGCAAGCGTTCTTGCCGCGTTTCGCGCAGGCGGGTTTTTGAATGCAGGAATCGCATTAGAAATGGCCTCAACCCCGGTCAACGCTGAGCATCCGGAGGAAAAAGCCTTAAGCAGCAAAAACAGCGTAATGCCGGCTACAGGTGTGCCGAGCGGTGTATGATGGGCTGGCTGGTCAATTTGCCCCGTCATGAGTTTAAACAACCCGACTGCAATGAGAACCAAAAGCGCCACCACAAACAGGTAAACCGGATAGGCAAGAATCGATGCCGATTCCGATAGCCCGCGCAGGTTCAAAATCATAATCACTAACACGAGAAAAATAGCGATCGGCACATGATAATCATGCAATGCAGGAAAGGCTGACGTGATGGCATCCGTGCCTGCGGAAATACTTACCGCTACTGTTAAAATATAATCAACAAGCAATGAACCGCCCGCAATCAATCCCGGTTTTTCACCGAGATTTTCTTTAGAAACGATATACGCCCCGCCGCCCTGCGGATAAGCGTAAATAATTTGCCTGTATGAAAGAATCAGTGCGAGCAGCAAGATGAGAACGCCAACCGCAATCGGAATGGAGTACCAAAATGCGGTTGCACTGATTGTTGCCAAAATGATTAGAATTTGTTCTGTCCCATATGCGACAGATGACAGCGCATCTGAGGAAAGCATAGCCAAGGCTTTTAATTTCGTCAGTTTTTGCTCTCCAGCTGCTTGGGATTTTAGTGGTTTCCCAATCAAAAAACGTTTGATTGAATGATACATCGATGTCTTCCCCTTTTAATTTCTCATTTTTCAATTAAAACAATAAAACATCAGTGTCTTGCTCTCACATGTTGATGATAGTCCTTTCTGCTATGATGTCTCTGTATGCGATTTGCATTCAAAAATGAACAACAAAAAACACAGAGGCAAACGGATGCCCCTGTGCCATAACATCGAACACAGGTTTCATTCATCTCCTCTCACGAACGCTTACGAGGTTAGCTGACGGATTCGGGCATATGAGAGTTAGCCCTACCTAAAAAGGATTCACCCCAACGGCAAAAAGCCGTTCTATTGGGTCCCCCGCTCTGATTTCAGATTAAGCGATTTGTTTTCTAAAAGAGATCATACTCCCGTTCCCGCACGTTGTAAAGAGGCTTATTGGCTGAGAGAAAAAAATAAAATGACAGGTTCCACAAATGGAATTTACTTACCAAAAATAAAAAACAGAGGCTAAAATCGCCTCTGTTTTATTCTGTATCTGTCTTTCTTTTTCTGCGTCTTACGGCAATCCAAATGAACACTGCCGCAATCACCATAATGAGTGCCAGCACACCAATATACATCCATTTTTGGCTATGATCCTGTGTTGGTTGTTCTGCATCGGAACTGTTTGTTTCCGATTTGAGCTGCTGGTGGTTTGTAAACACCTGCTGGCTATTTGTTTCATTAAGGACGGTTGCCGACTCATCGTTGCTGTTCAGATAACTGATGATCTCTTTTGTGACAGCCGCGCCATCTCCTTTTGACGGTGCAAAGACAGCCATTGTATAGCGTGAATCCCAAACCGATGCTTGGGTAAATACCACTTGTTTTGTCGTCTCATTTAGCATCTCGAAACTAGATACATCAAACGAGCCGTTCTTTTCCTGCGGCACAAGCAGATCTGATGATTTCTCCTTCAGAAGAGAAAATTGATTGATCCCCCCTATGAAAATGAGGTTTCGTCCTTTCGCATCCTTTGCTGTAACGTCAGATGATTTCTTTACCGTATATGAATGCTGTGCTTCGCTGCCAAAGGATTCTGTTACGAGAGAAAGCTCCTCTAGCTTCGATTGGCTTACGGTGTCAGGAAGCACGATTAACGTTGTTTGATCCTGGTTTCCGGCGTAAGGCAGCGGCCACTCTTGAAAATCCGCTGACGGAGACATGCCTTTGATGGCGTATGATAATGTACTGTTTTTATCGATAAAAACCCACTTTTCTTCATCAGTGGTGTTACAAGGGTTGTTTTCCTTTAAACCGGTCGTGACGAACTGAATATCAATGTAGCGGTTTTTTTGCAGCAGCTTAGGGTCCACTTTCACTGTGACATGATAGAATCCGTTTTTATCTTCTTTTCCTAATTCATCAAGCCGGACCGAGTGCGGCTGGCCGTTGATCATCACTTTCAGTTCTGCAGCCTGAGAGGCTGACTCGTTTTCAGCCGTTGAGACCTGAATCGTTTCAGACTTTTTCAGTTTAAGCGACAGCTTCGCCGATTGGTTTTCATCTAAAACAGCCGAAGCCGGATAAAAATAATGTGCTGAAGATGTTTTGTCGGCTCCAATTGTGATATCACCCGCTCCAAAATTCTCAAGGGTCAGCTTATCGCTTTCTTTTTTTTCAGTCTGCTGAAGCTTGCTGATTGAAAGTGTATCGCCGCTGAGCTGGCCTGTATATGTCTGATCTGTCATCACGCTGATTTTTTTAGTGAGCGCGTCCTCGGACGCCGCTTGCGCAAACAGAACCGGCTGCTGTTTGCCCTCTGCTTTCAGCACCCGCTCCGCAAGCAGAAGGTTTTCTCCTTTTGCCTGTAGCCCGGCTTGTTTCAACAGTTTTTTCACTTTGCCGTTCCAATGCTTGTCCACGCCGATAACAATCGTCGGCTTATCGATTTTTTTCAGTTCAGATTCCGTGACATACGCAATACTGACACTGCTGTCCACCGTTTTCAAATAGCCTTCTGTTTTAACAGCAGCTTCTATTTCTGCTGAACTTGGGTTATCCGGAATGACGATAGCTGTTTCTTCCGCTGTATTTCCAGATTGGGCGAAAGGATACGGATAATGGTCCAGCGACGTTCCCTTCGCTTCACTGCTGTCAGCAAGTGTCAGCCGGCTGTCCGGATAAATTTTGATCCAGTTGCCTGATGTATCCTGTCTGACGCACACGCCCTCTTTCATTACGCCGTAGAATTTCAGCGTTACGTTGTGATAGCCTTGCGCAGACTGGCTTTTATTCAGATTCAGCTTCACTGTTTTCCGTTTGGAATCACCATCAAGCTTTAACGTCTTGACCGGTTCATCATCAATGACAACCGTTAACGATGATGGAGAAATTAAAAGATTTGATGCCTCGTATTCGATTACCAATTGCTGATTGCCCGAAGAGGCGCCTGCCGGGATCTGATACGTCAGCTCTGCGCTGTCTTTTGATCCATACAGTGTAATCAGCTCGCTTGTCAGCACCTGCTGTTTGGCTTGTTCTTGGCTGCTTTTCCCGAGGAGCGAACCGCTGACCTGTACGTCTTTGGCAAGAGCCGTTTGTCCAGTCATCGCCAGCAGCATGAAGCTTGTGAGAAAAATCATTATTTGTTTCAAAAAGGTCACCCGCTTTTATGTTGATTGTATCGTTCTGTCTTGTACCATTTGACCTCTTGCTTGAATAAACGGTGCTTGATTTCTACGAATAAAGAGTAGATAACAAGCACAATCCATGCCTGCGAGTATGTGAAGTACATGAGAAATACGATAAAAAAGTTTTGCTTGTTCATTTCTGTTTTTTCAATGCTCAACGTAATCATGACCTCTGTCATAAATAAGAAAAACGCCAAAATCCAGAGAATCATTGCCAAAAATCCAACAGACAAATGCAAATCATAAAACAAATTCACTACAAAAATCGCATTTGACATGATCACGCCAAAGAAAAACAGGAAGTACGTAAAGAAAAAATAAAACAAATCAAAGATAATCCGTTTTCGTTTCAGCTTAAAAAACTGCGCCAAAAATTTGAGCACGACATATTGATTGCCGCGCGCCCATCGGGTGCGCTGGCGCCACCATACCTTCCATGTTTCCGGTTCCTGCTCCCACGTGATGGCGGCAGGGAAAAAGCGGATGTGATAGCCGAGATTATATACCCGGATGGTCAGCTCAGTATCCTCAGCGAGCGCTTTGTCATCCCAGCCTCCGAGCTTTTCGATAATGCTTCTGCGGATCGCGAAGTTGGTGCCTGGGATCGTGGCGATTTTGAACCACTTCCATCTGCCTCCCTGGGCCATCCACTGAAAACAGATCGTTTCGATATTAATAAACCTCGTCAGCAGCGTCTTTGCCGCATTGATGACGCGGAATTTCCCTACCACGGCGCCTGCCTTTTCGTCATTCATCAGACCGAGCACGAGGTAATACACAGCCATTTTCTCAGGCGTGTTGTCGGCGTCATACACACAGATCACATCGCCGTTCGATTCGGCAAAACCCGAGTTAAGTGCAGAGGATTTTCCTTTTCCTGCATTTGGCGGCTTCGTAATCACCATTTTGATGAAATCGTATTTCTCGGAAAATTCATTGACGATATCACCCGTCCGGTCTGATGAATTATCATTAACGACGATAATCTCCAGCCGGTCCTTCGGATAATAAAGGTTGACCATGGCCTTCAGCGTCTGCCGAATCACAACCTCTTCGTTATGCGCCGGGATGAGGACGCTGACCTTCGGCAGTTCCTTCATATTTTCTCTCCACTTCGGGATATTCCGTTCGAAGGTCATATAGTGGCGAAACCCGCCCTGCATGAGGAACATGTGGTAGAGAAGCATAACCCATATTAAACTTAGCGAGATAAAGAACAGCGTATTACCCAAGGCTTCTTCTCTCCTTAAAAATTCGTTTTTTCAATGTGGCTCTCAAGTAAAACGTATAACTGACAAACATGATGACAAATAAGAGCACAACAGCGGAGAGAATCCATAACGCCTTTTCCAGAGGGGTTTGGCGATGATGATCGAAAAACTCGTCAATGGCGCTTACGCCGTTTTTCACCTGAATCGTTCCGTCACCGCTTGTATGAATTTCCACTTTATCTGTTTTGACGGTTTGTTCCGTTTTCTTTAAATCAAGCCATTCACTGTCTGGAATGCGTTCCATCTGATCAACCAGCTCCGGCAGATATTTCATCCCAAGGTACGGGTGATAAAATCCTCCGGCTACTCCGCCTTCAAAATCAATCATCTGGGAGATGTGCTCCTCCATCTCACCGATCGGGTTTTGCTTTGATGTGTCGACAAAGCCGATCGTTTCCGGATAAAGCGTCATTCCGTGCAACATCGAAGGAGCAGTCACAAACGGAGGTGCACCGGATGTTTTCCATGTTGTGCTGCTGAGCTGGACCTGGCCGAAAATGCTTGTAAAATACTGCGAGGCGATTTGATAGCCATAATCGGACATCGTGTAATGCGGCGCTTCAAACGCCAGCGGGTAAAGACCCGATGATGTCAAATCCTCAATGGCACGCGTCAGTTTTTGTTTTGTATACGTTTCTTCCTTTTCCCGAAATGGTTCGAGATAGCTGTGATAGGCTTGTTCGTTCGGGAAGTCCTGTTCTTTCTCCAAAATGGACGGGGGGTCTTCGGCATTTCCGGATGTAATCGGCTGATCCGCCTTTGCATCCCAAAATTCAAAGCCCTCTCCTGTTTCACTGTAGCGATAAGCGTGAGTATAGCCGTGAACAATGATACTGCCGCCCATGCTTTGCAGCTTCTTCAGCACCTTGACCATCTTCGGTTGATCAGACAAATACACTTTGTCGCCTGTTTCCGGATTCAAATAAACCGGAATGACCGCCAGGATAAAAGGAATATGCCGCTTATGCAGGTATGTACCGGCTTGAAGCAGCAATTTTTCATCAGACATCGGGCTGATATCCTCGAGACGCAAATACAATAACGTCGTCCCCGCCTTCTCTCCGAAAGCTTCTCTGAGCTGTTTCGCCACGATCAAATTGTCATTTAACAAATTTGTTAATCCAATGTACACATTCCCTTTTTTGGTTTTCCATATAAAAGAATGCGTTGTGCCGTCATCGGCTTTGAAGGTGTAAAGCGCCGTTCCTTTCAGGCCTGATACACTCAGCACGTTAAGCCCGCTTTCCAGAGACACATCGGCCTTTTCCGACCTGCTGTGAACCTGAAACACATTTTCTTTGCGGGCTAATGAAAGACCGGAAAATTGGCTGATTTGGCCTGCGTTATAGCCAATGGCGACAACCGGTTTTTTTACGCCGCTGATAAGAGACAGCAATTTTTTGCTGAGCTTTCTTTTCGTTTGGCCGTAATAAATCACATGGTCTTTCCCTTTGAGATCCGACGCTTCAACGTCTGAATCTTTTTTGACTGTCACATGGGATGTAAAGTGGCCCGCAAGCAAATCGAGCATTTTGACTTGTGACGACTCTTTGCCATCCAAGGTTGAATAGATGATGAGAATGCCGGCATCTTGATCTTTCGCTTGCGCAGAAACGGGAAAAGACGCAATAGCTGAAAATAGAAGCATGACGCATAGCAATGTGATTCCTTTATAGTTCATTCATCATCATCTCGTTTTCCAGTTCTTCTAAAAATTGATCAGCTGTTTTGATATCGTTGCGGTAGGGCAAATAGCAAACGTGGAACGTAAGCGACACATACTTTCCATTTTCCAGCTGATATGTATCCAATTGTTTCTTCAGCTTAGTCAGAACGGCCGGCATATGTTCAGCAGGCGTGTGCGTCAGCACGATCCCGATACGCTCATCAGAGGGACGGAATTTCTTATCCGTTTCCCGAACGCTTGTCCTGATTTGCTGACTGACATATTGGAAGAGGCGGTCCGTTTCTTTTTCACCGTACAAAGACTTAAACTCTTTGAAATAATGCATATGGAGCAGCAAAAACACAAAAGAATTGCCGTAGCGCTCCGCCCGCTTGATTTCTTCTGAAAGTTCCAGATTCATCCTTTGCTTGTTATCAAAACCAGTCACTCTGTCAACAGCAACATAGCTTTTGATTTCGGATTGAAGCCGTGTTATTGAGCGCCGAAGCTCTGCTGTAATATCGTGGATTCTTCCAGAAATAAAAGAAAACAGCAAAAGCGCGATTCCCCACACGACAAGCATTCGCAGCCCTTCCTCAGCCGGAAAGAGCGATGTCTGTCCAGTCTGGAAAAACATCATTAAGGTGCCGAGAACAAAGAGTACGATTAAGGTCACTGCCAGCGCGTAAATCGGGCCGAACCAGATGCCTGCGGCGATGACGCCAAATGTGATGCAAAGGATCAGAGCACCTTCTGATTGCTGGGCTGACACATAATAAATAAACAAAGACAGGGCCGCGATGAGCCCTGAAAAATAAGCAAATAATTTTTGTGATTCACTGAATGATATTTTCATTAAAAAGCTTCCTTTCGGCTAACAGCGGCAGCAGATTGTCAAATGAATGCGTCTGAGTGCCGCTCATATAGCCTCCATAATACGATTTCACCGGATCATGAATTTCAAAGTCATTCATTCTGTCATATATGGCTTTGATGACAGAACTGTTTTCATGCTGTTTTGTCAAAAACAATACGGCTAAGGCATATACGGATGGAGACTCATATTGGACGGCAGGCTCCTTCGTATCTGCCGAATACCGCCCGTACAGCTTTCCGTTTTTCTGAAATTCCTGCTTGATCCAGTCCGCTAAAACAGATGCTTTTTCATCCCCTTCCGGCAAATGCCAAGCAGCGTAAAGCTGATCAATCAGGTTGATTTCACTATCATATGTGTATTCCTTCGTCTCCGAGCTGTATGTCTTCGGCAGAAAGCCATTTTTTAAAGGAGCTGAATAGAGAACATTGGCATTCCGCTGTTCTGTTTCTTCGTCTATGATTCCATTCTTCTTTAAGACAGCTAAGGCATCAGGCATGACGTATGAAAGCGTCACATCCTTTGAAGCGGCCTGTGAGTCGTAAAAGTCTGTAAAAAACCCGTTGTTCATATTGTATGTCTTCAAAGACGTGCCGATATCCCTAGCCGTTTGCGCGTAGTCGCTGCGGCCCCATTTTGCGGCGGCTTGGTCAAGAGACAGCATAATTCTCATATCATCTATCAGCGCATTCGTCCCGCTCGCTTGGCCATTTTGAATCTTCCACGTCACCAAGTGATTGCTCATCAGAAATGAATCAGTCAGATGCTGATATTGATCCTGGAAATGTGGTGCGTCATTTTTGCTGAGCAGAAACTCCATCCACAGTCCGAGAGATTCCGACAAGTAAGAAGGCTGGTCTGAAAAATCGGTTTTGATCAGCCCTTTGTCATTCATTAAATTGTGATAGATGAAATATTCCGCCGGCTGGAGCGGGCTGGCATTCACTTCTGTCGCCGACTGATTTTGGGTCTTGTTTCCAGCTTCAGCACACCCTGCGGAAAGTCCGATAGATAAGAAGAATAAGATGACAGCAATTAGTACATGCCTCACAGGCAAATCCCCCTTTGTCGCCTGAAGCAAATCAGACGCTCACAAATAGTTATAGACGAAAATATGACTGCCATGTTACAAAGTACATTTACTATAAAAGAAAAAAATGCAGATTGCTAGCTTTTTTTCCCCTTTTTGAACATTAAGAAAACAGGACCTAAGTCCAATAAAAAACCTGTGCGATAGGCACAGGTTTTTTTATTATTTATCCAAACCGAGTTTTTTCAGCTGTTCTGCCAGCGCGTTGTTAATCGGCTCATCTTTATTTTGTTTTTTCATATAAGAGGATACGTCCCGTTTGGTAGCACGCGCTTTGTCTTTGTTTTTTCGTTTTTCAAATACAGAGAGCTTTTCACGGTGACCGCACACACACGCAAAGGTTTGGCCCTCGCCTTGGCCGCGAAGCTCCATTCTTTTATGGCAGTTCGGGCAGCGTGCGTTTGTTTTTCGGGCAATCGTTTTTCTGCTTCCGCATTCACGATCTTGGCACACGAGCATCGTCCCGCGTTTGCCGTTTACTTTCAGCATCATTTTGCCGCATTCCGGACATGCCGTTCCCGTAATGTTGTCATGTCGGAAGGTTTGGCTGCTGTTTTTGATTTCTTTTACCGTTTGGTGAGCGTAAGCCTTCATATCTTTAATAAAAACAGCCGATTTCAATTTGCCGGTCGCGATCGCAGACAGCTTTTGCTCCCATTCTGCTGTTAAGGCCGGTGATTTCAGATCCTCCGGAACAAGCTGCAGGAGCTGTTTTCCTTTAGAAGTGATAAAAATATCTTGGTTTTTTTTCTCGATTAAAAAGCTGTTGAACAGTTTTTCAATAATGTCGGCACGCGTTGCCACCGTGCCGAGGCCGCCTGTTTCTCCAAGCGTTTTGACGAGGCCTTTTTCTTCTCCTTGCATAAATGCGCTTGGGTTTTCCATCGCAGACAGCAAGGTCCCTTCATTAAAGCGGGAAGGCGGCTTCGTTTGGCCGCTTGTTTCCGTTAACGTACGGACGGCAAGTGTGTCGTCTTTTTGAAGCGCAGGAAGTGTCTGGTCTCTGTCATCCTCCTGCTCATCATCCTCATCCGCCATATCATAAACGGCTTTCCACCCTTGCGATTGCACGGTTTTGCCTTTCGCCGTAAAGGTTTCTCCGCCGATTTCTGCGATGACCTTTGTTTCCTCATATTCGAATGCAGGCATTAATACAGCCAGGAAACGTTTCGCAATCAGGTCATACAGCTTTCGTTCTTTATCACTCAGACTGCTGAGAACGAGCGGTTCTTCGGTCGGGATAATCGCGTGGTGGTCTGACACCTTCGCGTCATTGACATATCCTTTATGAGATTTAATGCCGCGTTTTTTAATTTGGCTGACATATTGGGCATACGGTTTTACTTCCATGCCTTCCAGACGGTCTTTTAACGTCGGGACGATGTCACTGGATAAAAATCTAGAGTCCGTCCGCGGATATGTGACGAGCTTATGCTGCTCATATAGCTTCTGCAGTACAGAAAGCGTTTCTTTAGCAGAAAAACCGAAGCGCTTGTGGGCGTCACGCTGCAGCTCCGTTAAATCATAAAGCGCAGGCGCAAAGCTTTTTTTCGCTGTTTTTTTCAGCTCAGCTACGACCGCTTGCTTTCCTTGGAGATTTTTTAGCAGACGGCTTGTTACATCTTGATTGAACGTTCTCGTCTGCTTTGATTTCTTATCCTGCCACGTCAGCGTCATGCCGTCGACTGCAGCACGGATGCCGTAATACGGAACGGGCGTAAACGCTTGAATGTCTGCCTCGCGCTTTGCAATCATGGCAAGCGTCGGAGTCTGCACACGCCCGCATGAGAGCTGGGCATTGAATTTTGTGGTAAGTGCACGGGTGGCATTGATCCCCACAATCCAATCCGCTTCCGCTCTGGCGACGGCAGAATGGTACAGGTTTTCATATTCTTTGCCGCTGCGCAGCTTTTGAAAACCTTCCTTGATCGCTTTATCCGTCACAGATGAAATCCACAGCCGCTTGATTGGTTTTCGGACATTCGCTTTCTCAATGATCCAGCGCGCAACAAGCTCACCTTCCCGGCCTGCGTCAGTCGCGATGACAATCTGATTGACGTCTTTACGGGTAAGCTGGGATTTGACTGCATTGAACTGCTTTCCGGTTTTTTTTATCACCACAAGCTTCAAGGGTTCTGGGATAATCGGCAGATCCTCTAGGCGCCATGATTGAAATTCTTTTCCGTAGCCTTCCGGATCAGCAAGCGTCACCAAATGGCCTAAAGCCCAGGTCACAATATATTGATCGCCTTCGAGATAACCGTTTCCTTTTTTATGGCACTTCAGTACCCGGGCTAAATCCCGGCCGACTGAAGGTTTTTCAGCTAATACAACTGTTTTTGACATGCTTGATCACTTCTCTTTCTTTCACGCTCATCCTGTTATTATAACAGACTTCGCGCGGCACTCTCTAACCGCGCCCGTTTTTCGTGTCAATTTCTGAGAAAATGACGTGAGTGACGGTTTGCGCGTAGGGCGATGTTTTGTTAATGAAATCTTCTACCGCTTCGAGGCTTTCGGCATTGATTTTCAGCATATAGCAGGCTGCACCCGCAATCCGGTAGCAAAATTCAATATTCGGCAATGTTTGAATATAGCTTTTGAACCGCTCGTAATCCGCGTTTTTAACGGTTGCTTCCACAATGCAGGAAACGGGAAGCCCCAGTTTTTTCTGGTCGACCTCCAGCGTGTATTGCTTGATGATGCCAAACGATTCAAGCTGTCTTACCCGTTCTGTTACAGATGGTGGAGACAGCTTAATTTTTCTGCCTAATTCCCTCATCGACAAACGGCTGTCCTTCTTCAGCTCCTCAATGATATTCAGATCAATCTGGTCAAGTTTCATTTCAACATCCTTCTTTTTTGATTTTGTACACATTATCTCGGGTATTTTTGTAAATGACAAGTACAGTTCCCTAGAAAAGGCATGTAAAAATGAATGTTTTCCGAACATTTTTTAAAAGCTGTCATATACCCCCCCAGATTGTTTATAGTATAAAATGAAAACGTGTCCACAAGGAGGGCGATTTATGCTGCAAACGCCGATCGGAAGACTTCGCACGATGGGTTTTATTGAAGGAATGTCACTCTTAATCCTGTTGTTCATCGCTATGCCGCTTAAATATTGGGCAGGCCTTCCGCTTGCGGTGACAATTGTCGGTTCGGTTCACGGCGGGTTGTTCATTTTGTATTTGCTTGTCTTGGCTTATGCAACCTTCTCTGTCAAATGGCCGCTGAAATGGTCAGCTGCCGGCTTCGTCGCCGCTTTCGTCCCATTCGGAAATTTTTTGTACGACCGCGGATTAAGGAAATATAAATAAGGGAACGCAAAAAAGGCTGGATTTTTATGATCCAGCCTTTTTTATTAAAACCACTTTGTCAGCCACGCGATATAGTAGGCCCCCGGAATAAACATGAGCTGGGCGAGGAGTGTGCCCGCCACCCTTGATGTGACCATTGTGACAGAGGTCCATTTTAAATAGATATAGCTTCGTTTTCCTTTTGCCACATCATCAGCTAGAACGGATACCTTAGGATCAACAAAAATGGCCAGTAGCATCGTCGCAATTCCGTTGATCAAACCCGAAGCCATGACGGCTGTCGTACTGCGCTCCGGCGCCAGAAGGCCTGCGTATAAAGCCGAAAGCACGCCAATCGTATAAATCGATGTAATCAGCATGTTGATGACAAACAAACGCTTCGGAATCAAGCGCATATGAAATCCTTTTACATATGAAATAGACGGCAGACGCAAATAGGAAAGGGCATTTTTGAATCCTTGTTTCGAGAATCCCTTTCGGAAAACTTGAAAAACGGAGCCGCCGCCGCCCGCCAAGTGAATAATCGCCCGTGAAAAAAGAGCGACAAAAGACGGGAGCAGGATAATGCCCAAAATGGTGCCGACTGTCGATCCGAAAATTAAAAAGCGGAACTGCTCCCCTACAATCGCCAGTGCGTTTTTTCCAGCATCATCAATTAAATGCCCGGTAAAGGGCTGCTGCACCATGTTCGACATTCTGGATACGATGACCATGACATTAAACAGAGAAAGCGCGGACGCAATAAATCCAACGCGGGCCCCGGAAAGCCTTGTGGCATAGGCTAAAGTTTCTATCGAGTGAATCAGCAATAAAAAACAAAAAATAAAAAGTACTTGTGTTGTAATGACATGCACGTTATTCTTCCTCCAATTTCATCCTAGAGATAAGACTGGAAAGAAGACAAGGAGGTTTCAGTACGATGTGTTTTTTGCAATAAAAAAACCGTCCGGCGTACGCCGGGCGGTTTGTCTTATTCTTTTCTATACGCAAATAAAGATTATATCATCCGCCAAGTCAGGCGGGTTAGATTCATAAAGCATTGTTCCGAAGAATCATTCTGGAAAGTAAACACCATGGAAATTTCTTGAACACAAGACAACGAAAGCCCTACCTCTCAATCGTCACTGCGGCTCCGAAGCCGCGCCGGTGTGAATTGTAAAACAAAAAAGTCTTTTTTCCATCTCATCGTTAGGGGCGATTTGTTATGAAGGAAAAGAATAAGGGCAGCTGGTTATGCTGCTTGGGAAGCGGTAAGCTTCTCTCTCAAAACAGAAAAAAGAAGTTTACTTTCTTTTTTATTTGCTTATTTTTCTTACTAGCTATTCATAATAACATATCGCCCCTGAAAACACAAATTTTTTATAGTTCGAGTGAGACCGGTGTTTTCTCCCCGGCATTCATCAATCTGATATCCTCCGGTTCAATTTCAAGAATCACCAGATTCGGATCATCCTTGCCGTCAAACCAGCGCTCTAATTTGGAACTCCATATTTTGTCCTTGAGTTCTGCCGAATTGTTGATTTTGGCTTTTCCGGCAACTTCGACATATGCGTCGCCAAAACCTTCACAATCATAGCCTAATAAAATGTGGACATTGGGGTTGTTCTCAATTTCTTCCGCTTTATGAGTTTCCTTGCTTGTCGGTGTGTAAATCGTCAGCCCGTCATGGAAAAAAGTCATGTAGCGGGAATGCGGTTTGCCCTTTTGAACTGTTGCGAGCGAACCTACTTTATGGTGATCTAGAACATCAAGCACTTTTTGTTTAATGTCTTGCTGATTCATCTCTAATCACTCCTTTTTAACGTCTCCGCTGTTACTTTTCCACATCCGGGGAAGATTTAAACAAGAAAGTGTGCTCTTTATTTTTCACCTTCCCATTCACGCTTTAACAGACTGTAGTAGACGAGGTCGTGATGCCTGCCGTTTACGTATAAGCCATCCCGTGCCCTTCCTTCCTCTAGAAACCCGAGCCGCTCCGGAAGCGCTCTGCTTTTTTCGTTTCCGACAGCCGCACAGATCGCCACACGATTCAGCTCAAGCTCTTCAAAAGCATACGTAATGAGTTTTCGGCAGGCAGCTGTAATAATGCCTTTCCCTTCAAATTCTTTGGCAATCCAGTATCCGATTTCCGCTTTTCGATTCACTTGATCAAGGTTATGCAGTCCGATCATGCCGCATAGGCTGCCGTCATAAAGGATCCCCGCTTCAATGCTGGTCAGATCAGCATATTCCCACCGCCAATTTGGAATGATCGTTTCTCTGTACGTTTCAGCGCTGCTTGGATTTTCCGCCCAAAACAGCCACTTGCCAAGCCGCTGCTGATTTTGGATAATGAGTTCGGCCAGCCGCTCCGCATCCTTCGGCTCCAATAATCGGATGGTGATGTGCTCATTTACCTTGCAAGTGAACATTGCCTCTCCCTCTTTCCTTTTTTACCCATTATAGCGATGATTCCGTTTTTTTCAATACAAAAAAGGATGGGCTGCTAAGCCTCATCCTTATATCCTTGGATCGGTAAAGATATCATGTTTATCCGTGCTCGTCGATGACATTTCCGTCACGACGGCACCTTCTTCCCCGGCCTGGAACCAATGCTTTGTATTCGGGGGGATTGTATATTGCCCGCCCGGTTCTAGCTCAATTTCGTGCCAGACCGTATAGTGTTCTCTGTCTTCCTGAGGAGGGAGAACTTTTGGAAGCGGCGTTTTTTCTCCTTCTACGTAAAGATACACTTTTCCGTAGCGGCAGCGGAAGGTCTCCTGCTTGCCTTCCTGGCCGTCGACCGGCGGATGGCGGTGTTCCGGGCAAGTCTGTCCCGGAAACAGCACCAATTCCTTTGAACAATAACGGTCTGTATTGACGTAGACGAAGAGCTGGAGCCCGACTTTTCTTTCTTTTCCTAAGCCGTAATCCATCAGCTGGATTTGGTCTACTTCCTCGTCCGTTAATACAATCCCTGCTTTTTGATAGTAGCTGTTCACTTCTTCTTTCGTGATGCCCATATGTCTCACTCCCTCTTATGTCGTCACAAAGTTTCCGCCGTTGACATGCAGGGTCTGACCTGTCATGTAAGAGGACTCATCTGATGCCAGAAGCACATAACAGCCGACGTGCTCAACAGGCTGTCCAGGACGGCCCATCGGCGTATCTTGCCCAAATTGATCAACTGTTTCTTCAGGGAACGTAGCTGGGATTAGTGGCGTCCAGATTGGACCCGGCGCGACTGCATTTACACGGATGCCGTCTTTGACAAGCGCCTGCGCCATTGTTCTTGTAAAGGCGTTGATCGCCCCTTTTGTCGCTGTATAATCAATCAGTGTCGGGTTCCCTACGTACGGGTTGATGGATGTCGTATTGATGATGGCGCTGCCCGGTTTCAGGTAATCAATTGCTTTTTTAGTCAAATAAAATTGAGAATAAAAGTTTGTTTTGAATGTGCGGTGAAGCTGTTCGCTCGTAATCTCTTTGATGCTTTCCTTCGGATGCTGTTCACCTGCATTGTTGACAAGGATGTCAAGGCCGCCTAGTTCCTTGACCGTTTTTTCAACCGCTTCATTGCAGAATTCCTCTTCACCTACGTCACCAGCAATCAGCAGGCATTTTACGCCTTCTTGTTCAACACGTTTCTTCGTCTCCTCAGCGTCTTCATGCTCATCCTTATACACAATGGCGATGTCTGCGCCTTCCTTTGCATAAGCGACGGAAACCGCGCGTCCGATCCCGCTGTCGCCGCCTGTAATAAGAGCTACTTTTCCTTTTAATTTGTCTGCTCCTTTATAATCCTCGTACTCATACACCGGACTTGGATTCATTTCGCTTTCAATTCCCGGCTGGCGACTTTGAGTTTGTGCCGGCAGTTCTTTTGGATAATTTGCCATGATGATTCTCCTCCTTTGTTTTCATGTCTATTTGTTGTGTACCTCACACACTCTTTGGATAAACATGGCTTGGCACCTTCGCATTGCTTTATCAGAAAAATGTTTCACATGGAACGCTTGGAGGAAATAACTCAAAAAGGGGGTTGGTTGCTGAATGATTAACATGCTTTCTAGAAGATTCAGCAGGCCAAAGGGCGTCATCGGCATGATTGCCGGGTACATCATGGCTGCTGAAAATCAAACACTGAATCAGTGGACAATCAATCAGCTGGGTATCACGCGCGGGGACAGCATTTTAGAAGTCGGGTTTGGCCCGGGATACTGCATAGAGCAGGTGCTGAAACGCGAGAAGGATGTTCAGCTTCATGGGATTGATGTGTCAGAGGCCATGCTGAAGATGGCCGCCCGCAGAGTGAAATCCAAGGGTGTGCGCCTGATACAAGGAAGCATCGAGACATTTCCTCTCCCCGCCTCGTTTTATGATAAAGTGATTTCCGTTAACAACTACACCATTTGGAATGACCAAACAAAAGGCATGAAACAGATTTATCGGGCATTAAAGCCAGGCGGCAAAGCAGCCATTACGATGCAGCCGCGGGAAGCGGATGCCAGTCCTGAGAAAACCAAATCATTTGGAAGACAGATGATTGCTGACTTTAAAGCAGCCGGCTTCGAAGACATTGATATAGAATTTAAGAACATTAAGCCTGAGCTTTCCGTCTGTGCAACTGCAAAGAAGCCCGCCACATAAAGTGGGCGGGCTTCTTCTTTTATGAATGTACAGCCTGATTGCGCAGGACGTCTTTTTTCACCTTGCCAAGGTTGTTTTTCGGCAGTTCGTTAACAAATTCAACTTCAGGTATTTTGTAAGCGGACAGGCGTTCTTTACAAAATGCGATGACATCTTCTGCCGTGATGCGCTGGCCGCCATTTTTCACGATAAAAGCTTTCGGTTTTTCACCGTAAAGCGGGTCAGGAATACCGACCACAGCCGTTTCAAGGATTCCCGGGATCTGCTGGATAACTTCTTCAACCTGATCAGGATAGACGTTATCGCCTCCGTAAATAATGACATCCTTGTAGCGTCCCGTGATGAAAATAAAGCCATCTTCATCCACATATCCTGAATCTCCGGTTTTAAACCATCCATTTTGCAGCACTTTCGCTGTTGCTTCAGGGTTGTCTTCATAGCCTTTAAATAAGAATGGCGTGTGAACAACGATTTCGCCGATTTCACCTTGAGGAAGTTCTTCTCCGGTCAGAGGATCTTCCACTTTGACTTTAACACCTGCCACAGGTTTTCCTGCAGATGCCGCTTTATCCATTCCCATATCAGGCGTCCATGTGCTGATGCCCCAAGCCTCAGTGCTTCCATAGCCATGCGCGAGCGGAATGCCAATATCAAGATAGCGGCGGATTAGGCTGCTCGGCACTTTTGTTCCGCCTGTCATTAAAATAACAAGTGAAGATAAGTCAGTTTGGTGCTTTTCCCACGCCTCAAGCAAATACGTGTAAAACACAGGAAGAGCCATCACGGTCTGAATTTTCTCTTCTTCAATGACCTTCAGCATGTGAACAGGATCTTGATCCTTTGTAAACACAAAGGTTGTTTCTGCAAACGTTCCAAGCATGATGCAAATGAGCGCACTCGTATGATAAATCGGATGGCACGCGAGAAAACGAAGGCCCTTCATACGTGCTATTGAGCTGTTGGATTTTTTAACGTATCTGTATATGCCGCCATGTGTAATCATGCATCTTTTCGGGTTTCCCGTTGTTCCAGATGTAAACATCAGAAGTGCTGTATCATCAGGGGAAACCATTTCCGTCTCTGGCAAATGATCAGGACCTGCAAACAGCGCTTCAAATTCAGCAGATGTTTCGTAAGCTGTTCCTGTTTCCATTGTTACACACAGTGAGGACAATTCAGGAAGAACTTCATCCAGTATCTCTTTAAACTCCGCTCCGTAAAACATCGCTTTCGGTTCACTTGCTTTTAAAATGCCTGTCATTTCATATGGTTTCAGCTGCCAGCTGACAGGTACGACAACAGCACCTATTTCAAGCGCGGCGAACATAACAGTTGATGCGGGATGGCCGTTTTTGCAAAGCAATGCAACACGGTCACCCTTTTGAATTCCTTTTTGAAGCATGGCATTCGCCAGCTGATTAATCCGTTTACGGTAACCTTTATATGTCAGTGTATGGTCTCCGCTTTTTACAGCCTCTATTTCTTCGCTATTCGGCATGTCATGCAGAATCAGATGCTGTAATGTTTCCATATCGTCATCTCCTATATTCTCTTGAATCTTCAATAATTTGTTAGATTTTCTTCCTTACCTCACCCATTTTAACCCAAAAAAGATAACTTGTAAAACTATTTCATTTTGGAATTATTCCAATACTGAATGATAAAATAGTCCCACATTTTCTTATTTTGTTCCCCATCCACAGAAAAACACACGCCAAATTTTTGACGTGTGCCATGCAGGTTTACAGTATGTTTTTTTCTTTCATCCATGTGAAAAATATGCGGTTTAACCGCTGATACAATTCTTGTTCTCCTTCTTCCTGAAACCCCGCCATGCTTTCTCCGCTCTCGATAATTGCCGAGCTGATCGCGCTTAAAATCTCCGAGCCTTCAGCAGATAATGAGCCAGGCGCCATCATGACGAGAATGCGTGTCATCCTGAGGGTATTTCCGTCCATGCCATCCACTTCATAGGAGGTGCTGAGATCAAACATTTTGAAAAAAGGCAGGACGATTTCATCATTTTTGAGATGATAAAGCGCCATGTTTGTTCCGGGGATTCCCAATCCCCCTTGTTTCTCCCGCTCAGCCAGGCAAACCGCGGCTTTTTCCGGATCACGGATCAGGCCATCCTTCTTCAGCTGTTGAAAAAGCTCTAGCAGAAGCATGCTATGGTCCGGGTTTGTTTTGAGTTGAGCTAGCGTAAAATGGCGCAGAACATCTTGGATAACTTCCATATACCGCCCTATGCTTTCCGCCGCCTCTAGCATGTCAGGTACATCAGCTTGCTGCGCCTCTTCCTTCGGGCTTCTTTTTTTGTTAAGAATAAGGGGAATCTTCCGCTTGATATACTGCTTGACCTGGTTTGCGTCTTCCTCATTTAATAGCGGGCTGACCATGATGTAATCAATGTTTTCATAAGGAATCGGTACAGTGGACACAATCATATCATAGGCTTGAACATCCTTCCCCTTTAGCTCGATCAGAGATGACATATCAAACGATTCAATTTCCGGCAGCTCTTTTTTCAGTCTGGAGGCAAGCATTTTCGAGGAGCCGATCCCGCTTGAGCAGACGACAAGCGCTTTCACTTTTGCTTCTTCTTTTTTGATTTCAAGAGCCGAGCCAAAGTGAAGAACGATAAAAGCGATTTCATCATCAGAAAAGGACATGCCCGGAAAATACTTTTCGACACCTTCTTCGATCGCCATATAAAGCAGAAAATAATCGCGCTTGATCTGTTCCTTCATCGGATTGTATATCTCAATATTTTCTTTTATGCGGCTGACGGCCGGCTCCAAATGGGCAATCAAGCCTTCATATAAAGAGTAGTTTTTCGTCAGATCCATTCTGATTTTGTCTGAAATAAAAGCAATGAGCCGCTTTGTTTGCAGGGCTGTTTCCAGCTCAATTTCCTGCGCTTTGTATTCTGTTTTGTATTTTCGATTGGCGCTTCGAAGGTGGATTGTAATATAGCCGACCTCTGCCTCTGGGATCGTCACGCCGAAGGCACGTTCAAGCTCGCCCGCGATTTCAAGAGCCGAACTGTATTCTTTCGCGTTCTTCAGTTCCTCAAGCTCATTTTGCTCCATGGTGATGGTTTCCCCAAGCTTAATTCGTTCGATCGCATACGTCAGATGGACGACGAGCGCTATATAGGAGCTGTCGGACAATGAAAAAGCGATTTTTTCTTTGAGCTGAAATAAGATGCGCTCCATTTTTAGCAGCTCGCCTTTGCTGACAACCCCGAACATTTTCTCTGAAGAATCAGCTTTTCCTTTGATGTTTAATTCAACCGCTTCCAAAAACATTTGGATGTCGAGACGGTTCACAATCAAGTTGCCGACAATTTTCCGTTTCGCATTCTCCGGCCCTATGAGCTGGATGCCAAAACCTCTTTTGCGGATCAGTGTCAGTCCGAAGGGGGAAATCCACTTCTCGAGCTCATCTAAGTCATAGCTGACCGTGGCATTCGTCACCTGGAGATCATGAGCAAGCGTGTATAGTTTGACGGGCTCCTGAGACTCTAATAACGAACAAAGAATGAGCAGTTTCCGTTCGTCGGCGCTGTATTCATGCTGTTCATATGATAAATCAGTAAGCAGCTTTTGTTTATCCTCGGGACTTCCCACTGCTTTCAACCCTTTACCGGGCTGTTTATCTAACGTAAGCCCCACGGTTTCCATCAGCGGTTTAATTGATTTGAGTTCCCTGTGAATGGTTCTCGTGCTGACTTGCATCAGCTCAGCAAGCTCAGTTACGGTTATATATCTGTTTTGTAATAATAAGTGCTTTAACAGCTTTTGTTCTCTGGCAGTCATATACATAAAAAAGACCTCCTAGACAATCTTGATGTGCGGATGAAGTCGCAAGGAGATGCAGTAGAGGATATAGAGAGGTTTCCTTTTAATATAAAACGCTTTCAAGAAAGAATCAATCACTTATAAATGGTAATTTGGCACTAAGCGGTGTGACAATATTGAAAAAGCATCAGCTGGTAAGCTGATGCTTTTTATGGAATATCGTAACCCTGTACGGCTGTAAAAATGCGGAACCATTGATCCTGGTCAAGCTTGTATGACAACGCATTTATCGCGGCGGAAATCCGCTCGCGCTTTCCGCTTCCGACAATCGGCATGATGTCGGCCGGATGCGTATACAGCCATGCGTACATCACCTCGTCCAATGAAGCGGCGCCAATCTCTGCTTGGACGGATTCAAGCGCCGTGCGGACACGCCGGTCTTTATCCGTGTTTTCAGTGAATACTTTGCCGCCTGCCAGAGGCGACCAAGCCATCGGCGGAATCCGTTTTTCCTGGCACAGGTTCAAAGTGCCGTCGAGCATATTTTCTAATTCGTATGCGGAAAGCTCAATCTGGTTGGTCACAAGCTTCTCAGGCAAATACGATTCCAGCATCCGATACTGGTGATCTTTAAAATTTGAAACGCCAAAGTACCTGACCTTGCCAGAGCATTTCAAGGCCTGAAACGCCTCTGCTACCCCCTCCGGATCCATGAGCGGGTCCGGTCTGTGAATCAACAGCACATCAATATAATCCGTCCTTAAGTTCATAAGCGATTGCTCAACGGATGCCAAAATATGCGATTTGCTTGTGTTATAATGATGCGATCTGTGAGCGGGCCGTTCAGGCGATTCAAGAACGATACCGCATTTTGTGACCAGCTCTATGTTTTCTCTTAATCCAGGCGAAATGGCAAGGGCGTTTCCAAACAGCTTTTCGCACGTATAGCCTCCATAAATATCCGCATGATCAAAGGTCGTGATGCCATGATCGATACACCATTCAATGAGACTCAGAAGTTCAGCATCTGAATAGTTCCATTCATTCAGCCGCCAAAGCCCGTGTATGACTCTTGAAAATTGAAGATCCTCCGCCAATTGAATACGCTGCATGCAAAATCCCTCTTTTCTTTGTATAAACCGGGTTTTGCCCCTTACTAGTTCATTCGGCCTCAGATCCCCTTTTTCCTTTCGCTCCTTTTAAAAAGACATTTTAATTCGATTGAAATTGCTTTTTCGCTTTCTCAACGACATAGTGGCTGCCGCCGCGGTCCTGCACATTTTGGATCATCATGGCTACAAGCAGGTCTTTGTTTTTGTAATCGTAGCCGACAAACCAGCCATTTTCCGTGCCGTCTTTATCATCTTTTGATGTTTTCAGCTCGGCTGTTCCTGTTTTCCCGGCCACTGTGATTCCTTTTACGACAGGCTGATACGCTGATCCGCGCTCATCTTCCACAACGCCTTTCAGACCTTTTGTAATGTCTGCCGCTCCTTCCTTCGTGACCACTTGCTTGTGCCAAACATCAGCTGTTTGTGAATCTTTTTTGATCAGCGTCGGTTTGACAAGATCTCCATTGTCAACAAATGGCGTGTAAGCAGTTGCCAAGTGAAGCGGAGACATTTGCATTTGCCCTTGTCCGTAGCCTGTATCCGCAAGCAAAATGTCTGAATCAAGCTTGTCATTTGCAATAGACGATTTCTGGATCGGGAATTCATACGGAACGTCCTCTGAAAAACCGAATGTTTTTAAGCCTTTTGTGAAGGTATCCGCTCCCATATCAAGCGCATTCTGGGCAAAATAAATATTGTCTGACGTAATAAGGGCGTTTTCCAAATCGACTTGTTGAAGTCTCTCAGACACACGTGTCACTGAATAGCCGCCCCAGCTCGAATCTTTTTGCCACTCCTTGCCTTTAATTGTTTTCTTCTCATCGGCTTTAAGGGTGCCGTTTTTGATTCCAATAGCAGCCGCAATCGGTTTAATGGTAGAACCTGGCGCGTATGTCTTATTGAATTTCGCTGAAAACGGATTGTTTTTATCTTTGTTTAGCTTTTTCCATTCCTTATCGCTCCAGCCGAAAATAAATCCGTTTGGATCGTAGGAAGGCGCACTGACAAGGGCTAGTGTTTCGCCTGTCTTCGGCTGCAGCGCGACTGCCGCCCCGCTGTCATCCTTCAGTTCATCATACAGCTTCGTTTGCGTTTTGATATCAATTGTGAGGTGAAGATCCTCGCCGTCCTTTGCTTTCTTTTCAGCGATGACTTCCCCGGTTTGCGGCACGTAGATTTTCCAGCCAGTTGTGCCTCTTAGCTTGTCTTCATACACATTTTCAAGTCCGGCGATACCGATGTTAGACGTATCGCTGTACGTTCCTTCTTTCTTTTTCTTCAGTTCTTCCGCTGTAATGGCGCGGACATAGCCTGTCAAATGGGCTGTCTTTTCGCCATACGGATAGTAGCGGGAGCTGACATTCGTTCTTGTTACGCCTTGTAATGACGTCGCTTCAGAAACTAATTTCTCCTTGTCAGGCTTGACCTTTTTGAGCGGCACAAACGAATCGTCTTTTACCCAGCCTTGATCCAGCTTTTTCTTGATGTCGTCTTCAGTCAAATCAAGTTTTTTGGCGAGTTCTTTTATAACTTTCTCTTTTTTATCGCCAAGCTCTCCGGGAACAATTCCAATTTCCGGAACATCTGTATTGACAGCTAAACCTTTTCCATTTTTATCGTAAATTTGGCCTCGTTTCGGTTCAATGCTCATAATTTGCACGGTTTTGTCGTCAGCCAGCTGCTTGAAAATAAACGATGGGTCCCAATCTATATTCCATGACTCCTCGTCATCTGTTTTTTCTAATTTCAGCACAGCAGTATTCTTGAAGCTGACTTTGCCGGCATTTGTGTTCATGCTGACTTTATACGGGATATGTTTCATTGTCTTGTTGTCTTGATCGTCCTTATCTACTTCTCCCGCAGTGACTTTCAAATTTTTTACGCCGGCCTGCTCATAGATGGCTTTATACCTGTTGACGAAATCTTTTTTGGAGATTTCTTTTTTGACATCTTTAGTCAGGCTTTGATACATGTCATCGAATTGCTGATCGTTCCACTGTTTCACGAATGCTTCCATGCGATCCTCTGGTGAATCTGTTTTGGAGCATCCGATTAACCCAATCAATCCGACGCATAGAAATACTAGTAGAATACACTTTTTTAACATGACTTTCCCCTGCCTTCCACTTGTTATTTTCTCTTAATTGAATTGGTGCGTGCAAGATTTTTTTGAAAATGAAGGAAAAGTTCACCGATTTTGCAGAAATCTCCTATCGTTTGCTGTAGACTATTTGAAAAGACAGAAAGAAGGGATAGCATGGTCAGGGAGGCAGCAATGCTTCACATTAAAGAAGGCCTTGAACAAGAGTTTGAGGATGCATTCCGGCAAGCGGCGCCGATTATTTCCGGCATGAAGGGCTATATCACTCACTCGTTATCAAAATGCATGGAGGAAACGCATAAATATCTGCTTCTTGTGGAGTGGGAAACACTTGAGGACCATACGGAAGGCTTTCGCGGTTCTTCAGAGTATCAAGAGTGGAAAGCCTTGCTTCATCGGTTCTATACCCCGTTCCCGACGGTCGAGCATTTTCAGGATGTGTAATAGATTTATATAATATGAAGTGTAAAACCGATAAGGGAGACAGACCATACAAAAACGGCGGTATAAATATTAAAAGCGCCTGAGCCGTCATTTTCTTTTTTGCGTTCTTCAAGCCCCTGCATAAACATGACCGCACCAAGAAAGACGAGCATGACTGATTGGATAACAGAGGTGTGTTCCGTATAGTTAAAAGCAATAAGCGCCAGTATAATAATGATAACCGCAAAAGACATTTTAAAAATCCGAAACAAAAGGACCATCCTTCCTTATATACGAAATATTGAACGTTATGGCTATATTTGCCTACGCCCTCCATTATTCTAGCGCACTTTGTTTGTCTGTAGAACAGAAGACAGAGAATTTTAAGTTTCTTTTAATATTTCGATCACACATAAAAAACGCGCCTGTCATTAGGCGCGTTTTTTATGAAACTGATAATTCTTTATAGCCTAGCTTGTGAACGGCTTCAGCCATCGCTTGATAGCCTTTGCAGTTCGGATGGACACCGTCAAAGGACAGATATTCCCGCTCCTTGCCTTTGAAGATGCTATAGGCATCCGCGATTTTGACATGGGGTGCTGATGCAAGTGTTTCTAAATGTGAATTAAAGGATGTGATCCATTTGCCGGCGATTTCAATGCCGGGAAACGGATTGTATAAGTTGAACACTCGGATGGCGTACGGGGAAGGATTTTCTCCTTTAATCTCGGCGATTTTGGCAATCATCTTTTCAAAATTCTCATGGCAATGGGCGGATACACGGCTGAAAATCGTTTCATCCTTAGAGGTTTGGTAGGCTAAGACCGAATCGATGAGATCGTTTCCGCACCCTGTGATCGTTATCATATCAGCATCTCGAATGCATTTTTGCACATAGGGATATGACAGGAGTCCCAAAATCTCTTCTGTATTCAGGCCTGATCTGGCAAATATGTTTATTGCCGTTCTTGTTTTCAAGTCAGCTTCCATCATGTCCCCAAAACGCTGGACGAAGCCGGGTGAAAACAGCCCGGAGCCTCTCCCTGTCGTCAAGGAATCGCCCAGAGCTGTATATCGAAGCATCATGTTCTTTCCTCCACTCTTGAACGTCGATACGTTAATGTACGCAGCAGAGAAAAGATTGGCTACTTATGTATATCCTATTTTTCTTGAAATCTGTAAAGCGGCGTCCTTCACCTTTTCTGTTAAATAGGGCAGCCTGTCTTCTGTAAATCTCGCTTCAAAGCCTGCAATGCTAATGCCGGCTGCCACCTGACGCTTATGGTTAAAGATCGGGGCGCCGATCGCCGCCGTATAGTTTTCGAGCTCTGAATAGCTGACAGTATAGCCATTTTGCACAGAGGCATCAATCTCCTGAAGCAGTTTTTCGGGATCGGTAATCGTTCCGGAGCCAATCGAAATGAGCTCGGTTTGTTTGATGTATGCTTCGATTTCTTCACGGGGAAGAAAGGACAGAATGCTTCTGGCGCACGCTCCCGCGTATAGGGGGGAACGCCTGCCGATCGCCGTATACAGCCGCACAGTCTGTGTCCCTTCTATTTTCTCAACGTATATCGCTTCATTGCCGTCCCTCATGATCAACTGCACGGCCTCATCCACTTCCCGGCACAGCTCTTCCATCACCGGTTTCGCTATTTTTCTGATATCCAGCCTGTCAGCGACAAGCTGTCCGAATTCCAAAAACACCAATCCCAGCGAATAAGCGCCGGACGCATCCCGACTGAGGAACCCCATTTCCTCCAAGGAGCTGACCATCCGGTGAACAGAGGTCTTCGGCATTCCCGTCAGCGACACCAGTTCACTTAAGGTTAGGCTTGGTTTGTGCAAAAACAAATTAAGCAGCGCCATAGATTTGACTACGGTTTTGTTTTTATTCTGCATCATGCATCCCCTTTGCTATGTCAGCCATTCCATCTTCATTCTCGTTTTCAGTTCTTTTATATGCTGTTCCCGTTCTACCGCAAGCGCTTCTGCCTCCTGAAGGGACACAGGTTCAAACTGGACGTGCTCGCCCGGCATGATTTGGGAAACAATCGGCAGATCAGCGGATATGATGTGCGCGATCCTCGGATAGCCGCCAGTCGTCTGCCGGTCTGCAAGCAGGATAATCGGGTTGCCGTCAGGCGGCACCTGAACTGTTCCGAATGAAACCGCTTCCGACACCATCTCAAGCGGCGCCTTCAGTTCGAGCGGTTCTCCTTTGAGCCTGTAGCCCATACGGTCAGACTGCGGCGTGACACGAAATGCTTCTTGATAAAAACGCGTTTTTGATTCTTCTGTGAAAAAGGCAAATTGCTTTCCTTCCAGCACCCGAATGACGGGATTCTTCTTCAATGGCAGAAATCTGCTGCGGCTGACTGACCACTTCGGTGCTGCAAATCCCTGTTTTCCAAGCTGCGAACTTAAGCGGGAAAGGATGGTTTGCGAAAGAGCTGACATCTCTCCAATGTTCAGTTCATCTTCTTTTTGAAGCGCTCTGCCATGAAGTCCGCCGATGCCTGCTCTGACGTATGTGCTTTTACTTTCCATGACGGCAGGCACCTCGATGCCGCCGGCTGCCGCCAAATAAGCACGGCTGCCGAGTTTGCAGGGGCCGAAGCTGACCGTGCTGTTTTCCTTGATGAGCACAGGCTTCCATAAAGGCGCTTCCTCGTCATTAATACGCAGCGTGAAGTCCGCCCCTGTCACAGCAATCAGTGTCTGTTTTGAAAAATGAAACGACGGACCGGGCCCCATCATCGTTATTTCGAGACCTGCTTCATTTTCGCCGTTTCCTATCAACAGATTGGCAATGCGCAGTGAAACCGTGTCCATAGCACCGCTGGCCAGAACGCCGTATTTTTGGTAACCCGTTCTGCCTATATCCTGAACCGTTGTGAGCAGTCCGGGCTTTAATACTTTCATGCTCAATTGGACTCCTCCTTATAGGCGTGATAGTCTTTTTCTGAGATGCGAACGAATTTCACAGTATCTCCCGCCCGCAGCAATGTCGGCGGGTTTTCCTGCGGCCGGAAAAGAGCCAGCGGCGTTTTGCCGATCAGCTGCCAGCCGCCCGGCGTTGAAATCGGATAAACGCCTGTCTGCAATCCCGCAATACCGACCGAACCTGCGGGAATCGACGGTCTTGGTGATGATTTTCTCGGAGCTGCAATGCGTTTTGACATCCCGCCTAGAAAAGGAAAACCGGGCGCGAAGCCAAGCATATATACCACATATTCACCGTTTGTATGAATGTCGATTACTTCCTCCGGTGACAGCTGATTGACCTTCGCCACCTCTTCTAAATCCGGACCGAATTCACCGCCATAGCAGACGGGAATTTCTACAATGCGGCGGTTGACCTCATAGTCTTCGGCTATTTCAACCAGCCGCTCTTCGACATCGCGCTTGACCTTCTCAAAAGGTGAGCTTATGCCTTGAGGCAAATGCTTGTACACTTCATACATATCATAAAATACGGTTAGACTTGTAAAAGCCGGGATACATTCAATGAATCCCGGAAATGGCTGTTCTTCTATATAAGCGGCCGCGGCATGGACAATGCCGTTAACCTGTTCATTGATTTCTTCTCCGAATCGGATCATCATTGCAGAATCACCGAGCTGTTCGATTTGATATCGTACAGTCATCTTTCTCACCTCTTTTATTTCTCGTTCATCAGGATGACGAGAGGTTACAGCACCGCAAGCGACTCGTCTCGAATATCTGTGATGAGCATATGCCCCGGCGCATGTGTGATGACCATTTCAGGCTTTACATTCATAGCCACGGCTTGCGGGGTCACCCCGCATGCCCAAAAAACAGGAACCTCGCCGTCACGAATGGAAACGGCATCTCCGAAATCCGGTTTCCCGAGATCGCGAATCCCGATTGCTCCCGGATTACCGATATGGATCGGCCCTCCGTGCACAGCCGGAAAACGCGAGGTCACTTGTGCGGCACGTACAGCCAGCCGTTCAGGAACCGGCCTCATGCTGACAACCATCTGTCCGTGAAACGCCCCCGCCGGAACACAATCGATATTCGTTTTATACATCGAGACGTTTGTCCCCTCATCAATATGCCGGACAGCTATCCCATTATTGATCAGTGCCTGTTCAAAGGAGAAGCTGCATCCGATCAGAAAGCCGACAAATTCGTCCTCCCAGTATGGCGTAATATCAGATACTTCTTCCGTTAAGATACCGTGCCTGTAAATACGGTATTTCGGAAAGTCCGTTCTGATATCAGCATCAGGCGCAGCCAGAGACGGCACAGGCGAACCTGCTTCAGTCACATCCAGCACGGGGCAGGGCTTTGGATTTCGCTGGCAAAACAGCAGAAAGTCAAACGCAAGGTCCTTTTTCAAAACCACAAGATTCGCTTGGGCGTAGCCGCCGGACATGCCTGCGGTCGGCCCGTTTATTTTCCCCTCTCGTATCAGGGCGCGTACATCCTTTGGCGCCATTTTGTTTAATTGCTCCACTTATATCAGCTCCACAATTGAGGAAGTTGTGTGATTAACGTGTAGATTCCCATAACTGCCATTACAATCACTACAAGCGCGCCTGTGCTTGTCAGCCAAAGCGGATGCTTATAATCACCGACAATGTTTTTCTTGTAGGCGGCAACAAGCAGCGTTCCGAGTGCAATCGGCAGAATTAAGCCGTTCAGTGAACCGACAAGGACGAGGATCTTCGCAGGCTGGCCGATTGTGATAAAAGCTAACGTAGAAATCACAATAAATCCGATAATAATACCGCGTGAATTCTTTTCAATTTTTGGAGAAAAGGTTTTGAAAAACGAAACAGATGTATAGGCTGCTCCAATAACAGACGTAATCGCCGCAGACCACATGATCAATCCGAAAATTTTATAACCGACATTTCCAGCAGCCAGCTTGAAGACAGAAGCCGCCGGGTTGCTTTCATCGATGTGCAGGCCTTTCGATACAACGCCTAGAACCGCAAGAAAAAGAGCGATACGCATGACAGATGTAATTAAAATGCCGACAACCGAGCTTTTTGTCACCTGCGGAATGGATTCCTTCCCTTTAATTCCGGCATCAAGCAAACGGTGTCCTCCGGCAAATGTGATATAACCGCCGACGGTTCCGCCCACTAGGGTGACAATGGCAAATATGCTGATGTGTTCCGGGACGAATGTATTTGCGACTGCCTGTCCGACCGGAGGAGCTGTCGTCGCCGCAACGTAGACCGTTAAAATAATCATCACGAACCCCGCGATTTGCGTAAAACGGTCCATCGCTTTTCCTGCTTCCTTGATGACAAAAATCAAAATGGCAATAACGGCACTGATTAAAGCGCCTGTTTCAGGTGTAATGCCGAACAGCACCTGAAGCCCCAGCCCAGCCCCTCCGATATTCCCAATATTAAAAGCTAGTCCGCCAAGCACGACGAGAATGGCGATGAAATACCCCAATCCGGGAAGCACCATATTCGCAATTTCCTGACCTCGTTTTCCAGAAACTGCGATGATGCGCCACACATTGGTTTGGGCGAAAATATCTAAAATAATAGAGATTAAGATGACAAAACCGAAGCTTGCTGCGAGTGTGTTTGTGAATGTTGCGGTTTGGGTGAGGAAACCCGGTCCGATTGCTGATGTCGCCATTAAAAAGGCGGCGCCCATCAGCAATGACCAGCTGCCCGCTTTTTTTCCTGCTGTCTTTTTCTGCTGCTCCATCTATTGTTCCTCCTTTATGTTGACTTCTGTTCTGAAATAGCTGTCACTTCAATTCCAGCCGCTTTGAGATGTTTTCTGATTTTTTGCGCAAATGTCAGCGCATGGGCTCCATCTCCATGAATGCAGACTGTATCTGCTTTTAATGACACATCATGTCCTTGCTGAGATTTGACCGCCCCTTCTTTCACCATTTTGATGACCTGGGTGACGGCGGCATCATCACTTTCAATGAGTGCGTCCGGCTGGGAGCGCGGTGTCAGCGTGCCGTCCGATTGGTATGTTCTGTCGGCGAACACTTCATTTGCGGTCTGTAGTCCGATCCGTTCTCCCGCTTTTACAAGCTCGCTCTCAGCAAGACCGAAAAGAATCAGGCCGGGATCAACCTTATAGACAGCTTTCGCGATAGCATCCGACAGTTTTTGATCGACTGCCGCCATATTGTATAAAGCGCCATGTGGCTTGACGTGCTGCATGTGAAGTCCCTCTGCTTTTAGAAAGCCAGAGAGCGCGCCAATTTGATAAACGACAAGATCATACGCTTCCTCAGGAGAAATCGCCATATTGCGGCGCCCAAAACCGAGTAAATCCGGCAAGCCCGGATGCGCACCCATTTTCACGCCTCTTTCTGCTGCAAGCGCGACGGTTTTTCGCATAACACTAGGATCTCCTGCATGAAATCCGCATGCGATATTCGCTGATGTCACATACTCTAAAATATCTTGGTCAAGGCCTATCTTGTAGGCTCCGAAGCTTTCTCCTAAATCACAGTTTAAATCAATCTGAAACACAGAATCCCTCCTGCCAAAGCAAACGATATGCTTTATGTCATTTATTGTCCCGAAATTCGGAACGACTATTCCGAATTTTTGAACTTTATTTCATTATAAGTGAATCATATCAGTTTGTGAAATACTTTTGTCAGAAAACCTACCATGGTCCCAGAAGAAAACCTGCCAAACTAAAAAAGAGAGTCCATCTTAGGACTCTCTTTTTTTATAGTACCCAATGGCGAATCGCTTTAGCGACACCATCCTCAATATTTGTATCCGTGATATAATCAGCCGTTTCTTTTACGATGTCTTGCGCATTGCCCATTGCGACGCCAAGACCCGCTTCTTTGATCATCGCAATGTCATTAAGGCTGTCGCCCATCGCCATCACATTCTCCATTGTAAAGCCGAGTTTTTCCGTAACCTTGGCAAGGGCTGCAGCTTTGTTGATGCCAAGCGCGTTGACTTCAATGTTTGTCGGACTTGAATTTGTGATTTCGAGCTCTTTGTTTTTTCTCAGCTCCTCAAGCACTTCGTTTCGGATATCGTCATCCTCAATGTCAAAGCCGAATTTGAGCCATTCATGATCCGTTATGTTTTCCGGAAACTCGCCTCTCCATACTTTATTCACCGTAGAAGCCCAGAAATTAGTGTTGTGCTTATTCCGCAAATCCCACATCATTTGAATATGGTCCGTATGAAGCAGCTTCCGTTCCACCAAATTAAAATTCGAATCCCAAATTTCACTGCCGTTTGCCGTGATTAGAAAGGATGACAGCTTTAGCGATTCCGCCAGCTCCCGGCACGTCATCAGCGTCCGGCCCGTGCTGATCACCACATACACACCTTTATCCTCCGCTTCACGAATGGCTTTGCGGTTTTCATCCGAGATCAGCTGCTCGTCGTTCAGCAGTGTACCATCCATATCAATTGCGATCAGCTTGATATCTACATCTTCTCTTTGAACAGACATATATGTACCTCTCTTTATCTTTTTGTTGTGCTTCTCTCTATTCTAATACATTATACCCAGCGGGACAAAAAAGCGATTTCCTATGTTTGAGGAGAACGGATAAGAGGAAAACAAACGGTGAGGTGATCAAACATGACAGAAAGAAAACAGCAAAACAAACCAAATGAAAACCCCGAGCACAACGACTTAACCGATCCGATTCCTAATGAAGAGCTGAAGGAAAATATGAATGATGAAAAACACAAACGCCAGCAAAGAGATAACTCTCAAAGCGAACGGGATTACGACACAAAATAGAACCCCTCACAAAATGTTGTGAAGGGTTTTTTTCATTTTTCAATATAGATGCCGATTTCAGCTTCAGCAACAGGCTGCTCTCCAACTGATGCCTTGGCATGTCCGAACACAAACCCGCGCCGATTGCGCGTGACTTCAAACGTAAGATCAAGCCGGTCACCAGGCACAGCTTCTCCCAGCTTTTCCGCTTTCTTCACCGAAGACAATAATCCCAAGCTGTTCTCATCTGTAATTCCTGTAAAAGCCGCGGTTTGCGCAAGCGCTTCAATCACAAGTGAAAACGGCATTTCTGTTTGCGTATCAGTGATAAACCAGTCGTTCTCACTAATCAGCTTATAAGCTGCCGCATGTTTGCCGGGCTCGCTATCCGTCACGCCATCAATAAACAAAAATGGATAGCGGTGAGGCAAAGATAATGAGTTCATTTTATATCTCCTTTTTTTGACCATTATATCTCAGCCTAAAGTGAAACGATAGGATATAATGGAAAAAACACAAAAGGAGGCCGTTATGTCCCCAAAACCGCTTGTCATTCTCGTACACGAAATATACGGTGTAAACAGCCATATGAAAAAGATGGGCCGGCTGATCAAAATGGCTGGATATGATGTGTTGACGCCCAACCTGCTCGGCGAGGATGAAGTCTACACACTGCAAGAAGAAAAAACGGCATACGAACAATTTACAAAACACGAACGGCTGAAAACGGGAGAAACCATCATCCAGAATGTGATCAGGCAAAACGCCGGACGGCACATCTTTGTGATTGGATTCAGCGTGGGGGCTACTATCGCATGGAAATGCAGCAGTATGCCTGAGGTGAGCGGATCGGTTTGTTATTACGGTTCCCGGATACGCGACTCTCTTCATCACGTGCCAGCCTGCCCGGTCCTATTGTTTTTCCCTAATTATGAGCCGTCGTTTGACGTAGCGCTTCTTATCAAAAAACTGCGGGAAAAACAGCATACCCATCTTGAGATTTATCAATTCGATGCGCTTCACGGCTTCGCCAATCCTGATTCTATTTATTTCAACAGGGCCCTTTTCTTCAAAACGCTCTCTATCATAAAAAACGGGGCGGAAAAACGGCTCCGCCCAGTTTCATCAGAAATTTTTTAAACGCTTACAGTGCTTTATTATCGCGTGTTTTGGTTCCGTACGTTCCATGTTCTTTGTTGCATTGCGTTTTATTTTGCCTGTCTCATCTCACCGAATGGATAAAAGACGAGAGATTCAGTACCGATGATATCGTCCTCAGAAGGCATGCCCATTCCGTTTCTGCTATCCAGTGAATTGAGACGGTTATCTCCCATCACAAAATATTTACCGGAAGGAACCTCAACTTCGAAGTCACCTGTTAAGGTTACACCCGACTCTTTGACCTCCTGTTTATATTCCTTTAAGTATGGTTCTTCCACCTTTTTATCATTTATGTATAGCTGATCATTTTTCATTTTAATGCTGTCACCAGGCAAACCGATTAAACGTTTGACAAATGAGCGGCCGCTCTTTTTGTCATGAATGACTATGATGTCGCCTCTGTGAAACCCGCCAGTCCATTTGACTGCTTTATCAACCAGAATTCTTTCTGAGTCTTTAAGCGTTGGGGCCATTGATGATCCTTCAATAAGAAAAGGCTTGTAAAACACCAATCTGATCGTAAAAATGAGAGCTGTGATCATAATAATACTGAGTACAACGATCGTTTTGATTTTTCTTTTTTTCTTTAACGTGATTGTTTTTGCATTCAACTTCCTTCACCCGATGCTTTCCTAAGAATTCCAAATTATTATACAGCATTTGGAACTGCTTGGTTAGACTTTCGTGGAAATTTTCGTAAGGAAATGGACAGGCCGGGGCAGCCATCTGCCCCGGCCTGATTCATCAGAGCTTTCTTAAGCGCGAACAGATTTCATCAGTGACCTCAGCCGTTGTGCTTTGTCCCCCAATGTCGCGTGTTTTGATGCCGTCGGCAGTCACTTGCTCCATTACATCCAGAATTTTCGCCCCCAATTCTTCCTCTCCGAAGTGGTCGAGCATCAGCTTCGCTGTCCAAATCTGGCCGATCGGATTGGCAAGGCCCTGTCCGGCAATGTCAGGAGCTGAGCCGTGAACCGGTTCAAACATGGACGGATATTTGCCAGATGGATTGATGTTCGCAGAAGACGCAATGCCGATGCTTCCCATCAGGCTTGAGCTGATGTCGGTTAAAATATCACCGAACAAGTTGCTCGCCACAATGACATCAAACGTTTCCGGACGCGTCACAAAAAAAGCGGCCAGCGCATCAATATGCTGAGATGATGTTTCGATTCCGCTATAATCAGCGGCTGTCTGCTGAAAGACTTCATCCCAAAACGGCATCGCGTGATAAATGCCGTTAGACTTTGTGGCGCTTGTCACATGGCTGCGCCGTTTTTTCGCCAATTCGAAGGCAAAGCGCATGACACGTTCTGTCGCTTTTCTCGTAAACACGGCATTCTGGATGGCGATTTCATCATCGCCTCTGTGAATGCGCCCGCCGACTTCACTGTATTCACCTTCACTGTTCTCGCGAATCACCACGAGGTCAAAATCATTTGGATGCAGAAGCGGCGACGTAATGCCCGCCATTTGTTTGGCGGGTCTCATATTAATGGAAAGCTCAAGCTCCCTCCGAATTTTCAGCAGCAGTCCCCATAACGATATATGATCGGGAACCAGCTTCGGATTTCCGACGGCTCCCAAAAAAACCGCTTCAAATTGAGTAAGCGTATGTATTCCATCTTCGGGCATCATTTTGCCGTGCTCCAAGTAATAATCACAGCTCCATGGAAAAGCCGTGAATGAGAATGACAAACCTCCGTGTACCTCAGCGGCTGTATGAAGCACTTTCTCAGCAGCCGCTACAACCTCTTTTCCTACTCCGTCTCCCGGTATTGCCGCAATCTCGAATTGTTTCATCGTCATTCTCCTTCCCCTGTTTTCGTAAGCGCTTTCTATTATACTAGATTGCGAGATAGTAAAAAAAGCCCGTGACATTGTGTCACGGGTGATCGGTTATTGATTAAGTTTCTTTAAAATGATGGCGTGCAACGGTTCATGGGACTGAATGCCGCACACCTCTTGAAGTACGCCGCTGTATCCTTTTTCTTCGATCAGCGCTTGCAGTTCAACCGCTTCAGGGTCACCGGTGAAATCGAAGCGCAGTGCTGCGGCAATTCCTTCCGCCAATGCATTCGGTTCTTTTATTTTCTTTGCCGGGCCTACAAGTCTATCATTTTCTCCCAGTTTTCTGAGAGGTGACCTCGCTACGCGGGTCACATCGTCCGAAATGAAAGGATTTTCAAAGCGACCGATGATTTTTTTGATATATTGTTCGTGTTCAGTTTGCTTAAAGCCATACGATTTGACGAGATAGTCACCAGTTTCAAGCAGCGCCGAATGAACAACACGGCGGATTTCCGGATGATCAATTGCTTCTTTGACCGTTTTGAGTCCGCGCTGATAGCCGACATACGCTGTGACCGCGTGTCCGGTATTGACCGTAAACAGCTTCCGTTCGATGTACGGCGTTAAATCATCAACAAACAGTGCGCCGTTTATGACTGGTGTTTTCCCTTTAAAGCCTGATTCATCAATGACCCATTCGAAAAATGGTTCAACCGATACTTTCAGCGGGTCTTCATGATGCTGAATCGGGACGATCCGGTCAACGGCAGAATTCGGAAAACCTACCGTTTCACTGACGGATTTCTGCTCTGCTTCCGTTAAATGGCTGTATATCTCTTTCTTTAAGAAGCTGCTTCCGCCAATCATATTTTCGCAGGCAATGATATTCAGTGTGTTTCCAGCGTTTCTCCGTCTTAAACCTTCTGCGATAGACGGAGCAATCAGCTTCAGCACGTTCGGGCCGACAGCTGTTGTGATGAGCGCCGCCTCATTCATCAGCCGATACAGCTCCTCGGGCTGACTGCCGCTGTTAATAGCCCTCACCGGGCCAATGATCTCCGATGAACGTCCCTCTTCCGCCAGTTCCACTGTGTATTCTTTTTTTTCATTGAGGAGGCTGACCATCGTGTCGTTCACATCCGCAAACACCACATCATAGCCGGAATGGTGAAGCAGCGCGCCGATAAATCCTCTCCCGATATTTCCCGCACCGAAATGTAAGGCGATCATGTCAGTTCACCTCGTTGAAAATGGCGATCAAATCTTCTTCTCTTTTAGCGGAGATCAGGCGTTCAATATTTTCTTCTTCTGAGCAGATAATGGCGATGTTAGACAAAATGTCTAAATGCTCATTATTTTTACCCGCAATGCCGAATACCACTTTTGCCGTGTTGCCTTCTCCGTACTCAACGCCCTCTGGAATCTGTATGATTGAAATTCCAGAGTGAAGCACCTCGCTTTTCGCTTCTTCTGTGCCGTGTGGAATGGCAATGAAATTCCCCATAAACGTAGAAGACGTTTCTTCACGTTCAAACATTTTGCTAATGTAATCCTCTGTCACGTAGCCGTTGTCAATCAGCGTCTGGCCTGCCAATTTGATGGCCTCTTCTTTTGATGATACCGTTTGATTGAGTTTAATATTTTCCTTTGCGAGTACTTGCATGAGTATCACTCTCTTTCTATAAGATTACTTTTTCAGCTTTTCAATCAGCTCGTCGTATTTCGGGCTGTTTAAGAAGTTATCCACTGATATGTGCGTCGCGTTCGGCAGCTTTGCTTTCGCGCGGTCTGTTAAATCTTTGTGGGTGATGACAATATCCGCATCGCTTGGCAGATTATTAATGGCCGTGTTGGTCACACTGATGTCAAGCTCCGCTTTTTTCACTTTGTTTCTTAAGATGGATGCCCCCATGGCACTTGATCCCATTCCCGCATCACACGCAAAGATAATTTTGTTCACGCTTTCAGGAGACAGCTCAGACGCTTCTTCTGCTTTGTCTTGTTCCGCCTCTAAAGCAGCTGCTGCTTGGCTTTTCTTCCCCTTCATGGACTGCATTTTTTCTGTTGCGGCAGCCAGGTCTTCTTCACTAGCTTTAGAGGATTTCAGGATCACTGCTGAAACGATGAACGATACAGCTGCAGCGACCAATACACCCGCCAATACCCCGAAATAGCCTCCTCTTGGCGTCATCGCCATCAATGCGATAATGCTTCCCGGTGACGCTGCCGCGACAAGTCCGGCATTAAAGATCGTAAACGTTAAGAGTCCGCTTGCTCCGCCGGCAATGGCTGCGAGAATCAGGGCCGGTTTCATCAGAATGTACGGGAAGTAAATCTCGTGAATCCCGCCGAAGAAATGGATGATCGCCGCACCGGGAGCCGTTGATTTTGAAGATCCTTTGCCAAAGAACATGTACGCCAGCAAAATGCCGAGCCCCGGTCCAGGGTTTGCTTCTACTAAAAACAGAATTGATTTTCCTGTTTGGGATGCTTGCTCGATTCCGATCGGGCTTAAGATTCCGTGGTTAATGGCGTTGTTGAGGAACAACACTTTCGCCGGTTCTACAAAAACACTGGCTACCGGCAGTAAATTAGCGTGTACAATGACTTCCACACCAGCCGCCAGCAATTTATTTAGCGTCAGGACAACCGGGCCGATGGCGTAAAACGCGAGAATCGTTAAAGCCGCGCCGACAATCCCTGCCGTAAAGTTGTTGATCAGCATTTCAAAGCCTTGCTTGACTTTATCCTTGAATAATTTATCAGTCTGTTTAATGAGGTATCCGCCAAGCGGACCCATAATCATTGCGCCTAAAAACATTGGAATATCCGATCCGACAATCACCCCAATTGCCGCTGTCGCTCCGACAACTCCGCCGCGGTGGTCGTAGATCATTTTTCCGCCTGTATACGCTATCAAAAGCGGCAATAAATACGTAATCATCGGGCTGACCAGCGTGTTCAGCTGTTCATTCGGAAACCACCCTGCCGGAATAAACAGCGCGGTAATGATACCCCACGCGATGAACGCGCCGATATTCGGCATGATCATTCCGCTCAAATAACTCCCAAAGCGCTGCACTTTCACTTTCATGCCGCCTTGCTGCTGTTCTTGCTGCTGCATATATAAACCCTCCCTGTTTTGTTTGTCGCTGTAAGGTGCAAAAATATGTTCAGAGAATGATGCTTCCCTTTGACTCTATGTTAAAACGCTTACAGTCCCTATACAATTGAAAGTAAAGAGGACTTTGGCACATGACTGTGACATTTTTTTAAAAATAAAAAGGCTCCTGGTTTCAGGAGCCTTTTCTCTTTCCTCTATAAATAATGTTGCCGTTTTGAATCACGTACTTTGCGATCATCCGCTCACTCACAATAAAAACGGGATAGGCGCACACAAGCGCAAAAACAGCCATTGGCACGTGCTGTACAGCCGGCAGCATTGAACCTGCCGCATTGCGGAGGAGCAGCAAAAGATAAATGAGCAGCACGATGGCCGCTAATGATACCAGCATAATCGGAGCTGATACTTTATATTCATAAAGCCGTTCCCGGCAGTGTCCGCAGCGAAATTGACAAGGCACATTTGATGATCTGACCATGTCGCCTGTCAAAGGTTTGCCGCAGTTCGGGCATGGTGTTTCTTTCATAGGGTATTCCTCACTTTCTATTCCATATGTCTATTATACCAGAGTCCCTTCTGTTTCGTTTTGTTGCTGTTCAACATATTTTCACATTTTTTATCATCAGCTTACTTGTCTCTGTCTCTAAAATCCTCTACGCTTAAATAGATCTTAATGAAGAGGGTGTATGAATGCTTCCGATTAATAGACAACAACACATACTGAAGTGGCTGAAAGAAGAAGGCGCGCTCAGAATTTCTGACATCAGCGCAAGGTTTGGCGTTTCGGAAATGACGGTATACAGAGATGTCAATCAGCTGGTTCAGTCAAATGAGGTCATTAAAACGGCCGGCGGCATCACGCTCCCCGCCCAAACACCTCAAACGGATCATATGTGCAGCTATTGCTTGAAGCCCGTCAATCAAGCTCATTCGGTTCAGCTGATTACGGTAAACCAAGACATTGAACAGCTATGCTGCGCACATTGTGCGTTTTTGCGTTACGCGGATAAAACGGAAGAGGTTTCACACTTGATTTGCAGAGATTTTCTGTTACAGACAACCGTCAGTGCCGGTTCGGCTTATTTCGTCGTAAATGCTGAATTAAACCTGCACTGCTGCCAGCCGCAGGCCATTCCGTTTGCGACACTTGACCATGCCGAACGATTTCAAAAAGGATTCGGCGGAGCCGTCCGCACTTTCGACCAAGCGCTGGAAGACATGCTTCAAGACCGAAAGAAACGCTGCACCTGCACCAAGAAATAACACAACACATACAGCGGAAGGTGGTGTCTGAGTGATGAAGCGAAACAGATGGTGGATCATCCTTCTGCTTTTTCTTGTTTTCCTGCCGAAAACAAGCTTTGCTCACGCCTATATTGTCAAATCTTCACCTGGGGAAAACAGCGAATTAAAAAGCGCCCCTGCGCAGGTGGAAATCGAATTTAATGAACCGGTTGAAGAAGGGTTTCATTACATTAAAGTCTATAATTCAAACGGCGACCGTGTGGATACGGACAAGACTGAAATCAAAAAAGATAATCATCACATCATGACAGTGAAGCTGAAGAAGAATCTGCCTAAAGATGTGTACAGAGCGGAATGGAATGCCGTATCCGCGGACGGGCATCCTGTTTCCGGCGTCATCCCGTTCAGTATCGGGAAAGCGGATGGCGGATTCAGCAGCCAAAAAGCAGCCGATTCAGCGCTGAATCCGGGAACAGCAGCAGATCGCGCGATTCTGTATACAGCCCTATCTCTGTTTATCGGAACAGTTTTCTTCCATCTTTTCTGGTATAAAGGGAAATCAGAACAGCTCGTCAAACGGACGAGACGAATCCTGACCGGCTCGATCGCAGCATTGGGGCTGGCGCTTTTGCTTCAGCTTCCGATTCAGACAAAAGCGAACGCAGGCGGCGGCTGGGGCAGCGCATTCCAGCCGGGCTACATCAGAGAAACACTGTTTGAGACAGCAGGCGGCTCCATTTGGATCATACAGGCTGCGCTGTTCGTGCTGCTCGCACTGTCTGTCATCCCTGCGATACGGAAAAACCGCTTTTCATCCTTTGGCTATTGGACAGCGCCGCTCATTTTCTTTTTCGGTCTCCTGCTTGCCAAGGCGTTTACCGGGCATGCTGCTGTCGTTGAAGAAAAAACGGTCGGCATTTTGATGGATTTCCTTCATTTAACTTCCGCTTCCATCTGGGTCGGCGGAATAGCGGCACTCGTTTTGCTGCTCTCAAAAGAATGGAGGCAGCCTGACAAAACGCTCGCGTGGGAGACGGTCAGACGGTTCTCCCCATGGGCGCTCACTGCAGTCGGCGTCATTTTGTTTTCAGGCTTGCTCAATGGATTTTTCATCATTCGTTCAATGGATTCACTGTTCCATACAGCGTACGGCCAAGCTCTTTTAGTGAAAAGCGGGCTGTTTGTTTTCATGCTGGTCTTAGGCGCAATTCATTTTCTGCTTACCAGAAAGCAGCGCCGCACAGGAATCAGCCGAACGTTGAAAGCGGAGTGGGCAATCGGCATCGCTGTATTGATCACAGCTGCCGTGTTTACAAGCCTGCCAAGCCCGCCTGAGCCAGCGCCGGAACCGTTCTACCAAACCAAAGCGATTGAGAACGGACAAAGCGTTTCTCTCAGCATCAGCCCAAACCAGCCCGGAAAAAATGTTTTTGAGCTGCGTGTCACCGACCATAACGGAGATCCCGTGAAAAACATCCAGCAAATCACGTTAACCGTTTATAAAACAGGCCTGTCAGGCAGCGAAAACAAAAGCACCTTTACATTAAAAGAAAAAACAAAAGGCGTCTTCCAAGATCAAAACCTGTCGATTAATGAAAAAGGAAACTGGAAGATCAAAGTCCACGGCCTGACCGGCGACTTTAACGAAATCAATATCATGTTTACAAAGACCAATTAAGGAGTGTTTACGTTGTTGAAAAAAATCGCATTGACACTATGTCCGGCTATTGTCGGCTCCCTCTTATTCTTTACGGCCCCTGCCAGCGCGCATGTTTCTGTAAAACCGGCTGAGTCTGCTGCAGGCTCTTGGGAAACGTATACAATGAAGGTTCCTTCTGAGAAAAATCTGCCGACAACGAAGGTTGTCCTCAAAATGCCGAAGGATGTTGAATTCCAGCAATATGAGCCAATTCCGGGCTGGAAGGTTTCCACTCAAAAACATGATGACAAATCAGTGTCCGTGACATGGGAGGCGACTGACGGAGGCATTCAGGAAGGACAGTTCCAGCAGTTTACCTTTGTTGCCAAAAACCCTGACAAAGCGGAGGAAGCTGCTTGGGACGCATACCAATATTACAAAGACGGCAGCATTGTTGAGTGGACAGGTGACGAGGATGCCGATACACCTCATTCCATTACAAACATCACGTCTGCAAAACAAGTGACAGATGAGCACGGCGCCACGAAAACAGAAGACGATTTCGAAAACTCAGGTTCTTCAGCTCTAGACATTACAGCGATTGTGCTATCTGCGGCTGCCATTATTTTATCTGTAGCAGCGCTTGTTAAGAAAAAACGCGCCTAATAAAGAAAGCGATCCAGATGTCATGTCTGGGTCGCTTTTTTATTTAACCGCGTCCTGCCTGGAATGAAGGATATTGTGTCATGCCGCCGTCCGCGAATAACGTGATGCCTGTGACGTAGCTGGCTTCCTTCGAAGCAAGCCAGGCTGCCACTGCGGCGATCTCCTCCGGTTCGCCGATATAGCCCATCGGAATCATGCTTTCTACATCTGCTTTCTGTTTAGGGTCAGCAAATTTTTCAGCATTGATTGGCGTATTGATCGCACCTGGCCCGATATTGTTCACGCGAATGCCCTTCGGCGCGTATTCCAACGCCAATGTTTCTGTCATCAGCTTTATCCCGCCTTTACTTGCCGCGTAGTGAACAAATAACGGCCAAGGAATCACTTCGTGCACACTGGACATGTTGATGACATTTCCCTTGATATCGTTTTCTACGAAATATTTAATCGCTTCACGGCTTCCTAAAAAGGCACCTGTTAAGTTTGTGCCGATGACTTTATCCCAATCCTTAAGCGGCATTTCGTGAGATGGCACAGGATTTTCAAGACCGGCATTATTAATCATAATATCGAGTGTGCCGAACTCTTTAATTGCCGTTTGCACGATATTTTTTACATCTTCCTCTTTCGTGACATCTCCTTGGACGACAACAGCTTCACCGCCCGCCTTGATGACCTCTTCTTTTACCTCGTTCGGATCTTGTTTATTACTATAATAGTTGATAACCACTTTTGCCTGCTCCTTGCCGAAGCGAATGGCCATTGCCTTTCCGAGCCCTGAAGCAGCTCCTGTAATAGCGACGACTTTTCCTTTTAAGTCCGGATACATATACATCTTCCTCCATTTGTTATGAATTTGTTTTGGCGATTCCTAAGAATACGGCGGCAGCAATAATCAGGATAATCCCGATCGCAATTGCTATTAGCTGACGTTTCGTTTTCTTTTCACGCAGGATGAAAATACCGCCGAGCGTAGAAATGACAATTCCCATTTGTGAAAGGGAAAAGCTCGTTGCAACGCCGACTCGCGGCTGAGAAATAAACAAAAACATATTTCCGCCTGCCCAGATTAACCCTGGGAGAATATTTCTGATCGCATACTTGTTAAAGGGTTTGTGCCTATAGGTTAAAACTAACCCCCCGACCACCATGCCAATTGCCTGTGGCAGCAGCGCGGACCAGCCGGACACATTGAATAATCTAGCCACGACTACATAAACCAAATAACCAAGAGTCGAAACAAGGAGAATCAAAATGCCCTTTTTCAAATTGCTTGGCTCGCCCTCTTTTTTATCATTCTTATCTTCCAAGGACGTGAGAATGATTCCCACAATGATAAAGATCAAAGCGAGAACGCCAAGCGTAATCGCAATCGGTGTTGACCATTCGCGGAACACGATCACACCGAACAGCGAGGTGGAAACGAGCTGCATTCCTGTGGAAATCGGCATTGTTTTCGACACGCCCATCAATTGAATGCTTTTCAACTGGTTGGCCTGTCCAAGTGACCAAAATAAGCCGGATACGATTCCAACAATAAAAATGCGAAGGGACAGAACGGGCTGAACAAAAAAGTAAATAACGATAGAAACAATGAGTGCCCCGATCGTCGTTCCCAGTGTCTGGCTGTACGGCCCGCCGCCTAATTTCACATTGAAGAGAACAATGCTCCCCCAAAACAAAGCCGGGAGAAGAGCCAATAATAAATCCATTGTTGGGGAACCTTCTTTCAAAATGTATTTGCTGTTATTTTGGCTGGAATTGTTGTGATTATTCGCCGGAACACAAAAAGAGCTGCCGGAAAATCCGGCAGCTCTCAGGAGCGTGCATTCTTTTATAAACCGATGGACAAATATTTTGTTTCAAGGTACGGCTCGATACCTTCTGAACCGCCTTCACGGCCGATGCCGCTTTCTTTCATTCCGCCGAATGGCGCTTGAACCGCTGACGGTCCGCCGTCATTCCAGCCGATAATGCCATACTCTAGATTCTCGGAAATATAGATGCCGCGGCGGTAGTTTTCTGTGAAGAAGTAAGCAGCCAAGCCATACGGTGTATCGTTGGCAAGCTGAATCGCTTCATCAATATCAGAAAACGTGACGATCGGGGCGACCGGGCCGAATGTTTCCTCATGCATGATGTTCATGGACGTATCGACATCGGTGAGCACTGTCGGATTCACAAAGTAGCACCCTTTGTCATCGTTTCGGTCATATGTGCCCCCAGCAATCACTTTCGCGCCTTTTTCAACCGCATCATCTATTTGGCTGACGATTTTTTCGAAGCCTCGTTTGTTGATAATCGGGCCGACATTGACGCCTTCCTCAAGTCCATTTCCGACTTTCAGCTTAGACACTTGCTCGCTCAGTTTCGCAGCAAATTCATCTTTAATGGATTCATGAACGATCAGGCGGTTGGCACATACGCAGGTTTGGCCGGCGTTTCGGTATTTGGACGCCATCGCCTGTTCAACGGCAAGGTCAATGTCCGCATCTTCATCTACGATCAGCGGGGCGTGTCCGCCGAGCTCCATTGAGACGTGCTTTACGGTGTCAGCGCTGTTTTTCATAAGGATTTTCCCTACAGGTGTTGAGCCTGTGAACGTGATTTTGCGGATTTTCGGACTGCTTGTGAACACATTTCCGATTTCTTCTCCATCGCCGATCACAACCTGAAGAACATCCTTCGGAATGCCCGCTTCATATGCGAGGCGCGCTAGTTCATAAGCAGACAGCGGTGTGTCCGGCGCTGGCTTGATGATAAATGTACAGCCGGCGGCAAGAGCAGGCGCCGCTTTGCGTGTAATCATCGCATTCGGGAAATTCCAGGGCGTGATAGCAGCAACGGGGCCGACCGGCTGGCGTGTGACAACAATTCGTTTACCAGTTGTCGGGGCCGGGACCGTTCTTCCGTACACACGCTTCGCTTCCTCTGCGAACCATTCGATATAGCCTGCGCCGTAAAGTACCTCGCCGACTGCTTCCTGGTATGGTTTTCCGTTTTCCTTTGTAATTAAATCTGCAAGCTCTTCTTTATGTTCAACAATCAGCTCATACCATTTTTTCAAAAGAGACGCTCTTTCGTTCGCTGATGTTTTAGACCACGTTTTAAACGCTTGATGTGAACGTTCAATGGCTTCTTCTACCTCTGTGGCTGATTGCTGAGGAATCGTTTTGATCTCCTCGCCCGTAGCCGGGTTGTAGACCGTTAATTGATCTGGCATATTGAACATTCCTTTCTTTTCATGATTACTTAAAATGATAGCAGACCCAGCCGTTTTCTTTCCAATGATTAAGCTCGCAGGCCAGCCCCCAAGATGCTGAGCCCTTCATTTAAAAGGCTGTCTGAGATGACGAGCGGTGTCAAAAAGCGGATGATATTACCGTTAATTCCCGCTGTCAGCAAAAGTAATCCGTTTTGATTCGCATAGGCCGCGATCGCTGCTGCTTTTGCTTTATCAGGCTCACGCGTGTCTGGATCCTTGACGATTTCGATTCCGGCCATCGCCCCGAGTCTGCGGATGTCACCGATGAATGGGAATTCTTGTTTCCACTCATACGCCTTGTCTTCAATGATTTTGCCAATTTCTTCAGATCGCTCATTCAGTCCTTCTTCTTCGATAATATCCAAGACTGCCAAAGCCGCCGCGCAGCCGAGCGGGCTGCCGGCATACGTGCCGCCCAGCTCCCCTGGCGCTGCCGCATCAAGCATTTCCGCACGCCCGATCACACCGCTTAATGGCAGGCCTGCCGCAAGCGATTTAGAAACCGTGATCAGATCGGGCACTACATCAAAGTGCTCAATTGCGAAATAAGTGCCAGTTCTGGCAAAGCCGGTTTGGATTTCATCAGCAACAAAAACAATGCCGTGTTCTTTGCAGAATGAAGCGACGTGCTGTACGAACCGTTTCGAAGGAATAATAAATCCGCCTTCTCCCTGCACTGGCTCCATCACGACACACGCCACCGTTTCAGGCGCCACTGAAGCGATAAAGAAATCATTGAATGCTTGAATGACCATATCGTCATAGCTTTCATCACTCATGCCGGCCGGCTTCTGATAATAATAAGGGAACGGCGCTTGATAAACCTCTGGCGCAAAAGGCCCGAAACCGAATTTATAAGGTTTTACCTTGCTTGTCATGCTCATCGTCATATTCGTGCGCCCGTGAAACCCGCGTGTAAACGAGACAACGCCTTGGCGCTTTGTATACTTTCTGGCGATTTTCACAGCGTTTTCGACCGCTTCCGCCCCTGAGTTAAGAAAAATCGCTTTTTTCTCATGGCTGCCCGGTGCAATGCCACACAGTTTTTCGGCTAACTCGATATAAGTCGGGTACATCATGACATTAAAACCAGGATGAATCAGCTCCTCCGCCTGCCGCTTCACAGCCTCAACCACCTTCGGATGCGAGTGTCCGACATTTAACGTGCCGATGGCGCCTGCAAAATCAATAAATCTCCGGCCATCCAGATCGTACAGCTCGGCCCCTTCTCCTTTGACCGCCAGACTGCGGTTGCCGTTGCTCACACCTTTTGACACAAATTGATCCCGTTTTTGCTGCCATTGTGCAGTTGTGATGCTTACTGTTGTTTGACTCATGTGAATATCCCCCTGTCGGTATTTTCTTATCATTCTGACTTCTCTTTGGTATGATGAAAAGTACCAATTATAACTTTTTGATGGTATCAGAAGGAGAAACTACAAAATGGATATCACAATTACACTCGATCGTTCAGAACAAGCCGATTATATCTATCAGCAAATTTATCAAAAGCTGAAAAAAGAAATCCTCAGCCGCAATCTGCTGCCGCACTCGAAGGTTCCCTCCAAGCGGGAGCTGGCTGAAAATCTCAAGGTCAGCGTAAATTCAGTGAATTCAGCCTATCAGCAGCTGCTGGCTGAGGGGTATTTGTACGCCATTGAACGAAAGGGTTTCTTCGTGGAGGAACTAGACATGTTTTCCGCCGAGGAGCACCCTCCATTTGCACTGCCGGATGATCTAAAAGAGATTCACATCGACCAGAGCGATTGGATATCGTTTTCACACATGAGTTCCGATACAGACCATTTTCCGATCAAAAGCTGGTTCCGCTGCGAGCAAAAAGCGGCCTCCCGCTCATACCGCACGCTCGGCGATATGTCACATCCGCAAGGGATATATGAAGTGAGAGCGGCCATTACGAGGCTCATTTCCCTGACGAGGGGTGTAAAATGCAGGCCCGAACAAATGATCATAGGGGCAGGCACACAGGTGCTCATGCAGCTGTTGACTGAGCTTTTACCCAAGGAAGCCGTGTATGCGATGGAGGAGCCTGGCTACAGGCGCATGTATCAGCTTTTGAAGAATGCCGGAAAACAAGTCAAGACGATCATGCTGGATGAAAAGGGCATGTCGATTGCTGAAATCACCAGACAGCAGCCAGATGTGCTGGTGACCACCCCGTCGCATCAGTTTCCGTCCGGAACGATTATGCCTGTATCCAGAAGAATTCAGCTGCTGAACTGGGCAGCCGAGGAGCCGCGCCGATATATCATTGAGGACGATTATGATAGTGAATTCACATATGATGTAGACAGTATTCCGGCGTTGCAAAGCCTCGACCGTTTTCAAAATGTCATCTATATGGGAACCTTTTCAAAGTCCCTTCTCCCCGGCTTGCGGATCAGCTATATGGTGTTGCCGCCTGAGCTGTTGAGGACATACAAACAGCGGGGCTATGATCTGCAGACTTGCTCATCACTTACACAGCTCACCCTGCAGGAATTTATTGAGTCTGGTGAATATCAGAAGCATATAAAAAAAATGAAGCAGCATTATAAAGAAAAGAGAGAACGCCTGATCACCGCTTTAGAAGCAGAGTTCAGCGAAGAGGTTACCGTAAAAGGGGCAAATGCGGGGCTGCATTTTGTTACCGAATTTGATACTAGGCGCACCGAACAAGACATCCTGTCACATGCTGCCGGGCTGCAGCTTGAAATATTCGGAATGAGCCGATTTAACTTGAAGGAAGACAAGCGGCAAACGGGCAGGCCCGCTCTCATTATCGGCTTTGCACGGCTGAAGGAAGAAGATATTCAGAAGGGTGTGCAGCGGCTTTTCAAAGCTGTTTACGGACATAAAAAAATCCCCGTTACAGGGGATTGATTCACCAGCGGTCCTGGTCTACATTCAGCACGGCTTCAAGCAGGCCCGGAAATGCCTTTTCAAGGTCTTCAGCGCGAAGCGAATAATACCGGCGCTTTCCTTCTATCCGAACTTGAGCGATGCCTGATTCTCTCAAAACTTTAAAATGATGCGACAAAGTCGATTTGGCAACCTGCACATCTGCACAGGTGCTGCACGTTTTTTCTTTTGCTTCAGCTAATTGCTTGACGAGCTCTAAACGAAGCGGATCACTAAGTGCATGAAGAACCTTTGTCAGCTGCAATGTTTCTGTTTCTGGATGGTTTGGAATGTTCATGACACAAATGTATCACACAACAATTAGAATGACAATTTTACTATATAAGGGTTTTTCCTTTACCTCATTTAGAATACATGTTACATTTAGTTCGATGAAATTCGAACAATAAATTCGCATAACGACGGAGGAGATTTAAATGATCGTATTACAAGCTTACATCAAAGTAAAACCAGAAAAACGCGAGGAATTTTTGAGCGAGGCTCAATCACTTGTTCAGCATTCAAGAGCTGAGGAAGGCAACGCGCAATACGACCTATTCGAAAAAGTAGGCGAAGAAAATACATTTGTCATGCTTGAAAAATGGAAAGATGAAGCGGCAATGAAATTCCATAACGAAACTGCGCATTTCCAAGGGTTTGTCGCAAAAGGAAAAGAACTGCTGAGCGCCCCTCTTGATGTTGTCCGCACAGAGCTTAGCGAGTAAAGAAAGGGTGTCCCATATGAATGAAGTGATTAAATCTTTAACAGACCACCGCTCGATTCGCAGCTACACAGATGAGCCTGTAGCTCAGGAGCAATTGGACCAAATCATTGAAGCGGTGCAATCAGCCCCTTCTTCTATCAACGGACAGCAAGTGACTGTGATCACAGTCCAGGATAAAGAGCGCAAAAAGAAAATCTCCGAGCTGGCAGGCGGCCAGCCATGGATCGATCAAGCTCCTGTTTTCCTGCTGTTCTGCGCAGATTTCAATCGGGCCAAAATTGCGCTTGAAGATCTGCATGATTTCAAAATGGAAATCACAAATGGATTGGAATCTGTTCTTGTCGGCGCAGTAGACGCTGGTATTGCCCTCGGCACAGCAACAGCAGCGGCTGAGTCACTCGGACTTGGCACAGTTCCGATCGGTGCGGTTCGCGGAAACCCTCAAGAGCTGATCGAACTGCTTGAGCTTCCAAAATACGTGTTCCCTTTATCCGGCCTTGTCATTGGGCATCCTGCCGACCGTTCAGCGAAAAAACCGCGCTTGCCGCAGGAAGCTGTCAATCATCAGGAAACTTATTTGAATCAGGATGAGCTGACGTCTCACATTCAGGCATACGACGAACAGATGTCTGAATACATGAATAAACGGACAAACGGAAAAGAAACAAGAAATTGGTCACAGAGCATCGCTTCCTACTATGAGCGCCTGTACTATCCGCACATCCGTGAAATGCTTGAAAAACAAGGATTTAAAGTTGAAAAATAAGCTCTTATTCGGCCTGTCGGATTTTCCGGCAGGCCTTTCATTTACCCGGTTAAAATCCATTGACTTCTATTTTGTTTATTTGGTAAAATTTTTTCATAGTTACTCATTGGTTTTCTGTGAACCAATGGGTTTTCTAATGTTCAAGAAAGAAGGAAGCCATGAGATGCTTGATAAAAAAACAGATATCTTGTTAGCCGCGCGAAAGCTTTTTTCGGAAAAGGATTTTACGTCGGTTTCCATGCAGGCGATCGCAGAAGAATGTAAGATGTCAAAAGCTTCGATATATAAGCTGTTCCAATCTAAAGAAGATCTGCTTTTGGAGCTGCTGTCATTTAACCAGAAGCAAATGGTGGCCGCAGCCTCAAGACTTCAGGAAAATACCGCACTTACACCGGAGGAGCGTTTGACGCAAAAGGTCAAAATGGAACTGGAGGGCTTCAGGCGGAATCAGCAGTTTTTCAATATGCTGACCTACGGAAACCCCAAGCTGCATAATGACCGGGTCAAACAGCATATCCATCAGACCAGATCGACGATTATCTGCTGGCACCGCGATTCGCTGATCCAGGCGTATGGAGAAACCATTCTCCCGTTTGTGTGGGATTTGGTCATCATTCTTCACGGCATGATGCGTGAGTTTTTAATGCTGATCAAAATCGAGGAAAAACCGCTTGAGCTTGACCCGATCGCAGAGTTTATCATCAGCACCCTCAATCAGATTATCAAAAACAGGGAAACCCGCCAGTCTCTTCTTCCGCCCGAAGCCATCGAGCTTTATATTCATTCAGCATCCTCCTACAAGCCAAAGGATAAGTCAGTCCTAATATCGGAAAGCCTGAAGGAATTACATAAATGCATCTCTTCCCTGTCCGCCGCGGACTATGACGTAGATGAACTGACTTCCGCAGCCGCTATGCTGGAGGAAGAAGCGAAGAAGGAAGAACCCCGCGCTTTTTTACTCAAATCACTGATTGGCTATCTGGAACAAACCGGTGTTTTAACACAGCCCGTTTCCATGTTAAAAACACTGTTAATTACTTAGAGAAAAGAAGGGATATGTATTGAACACAAGTATTGAACAAAAACCTTTTAACCGTTCTGTCATTGTCGGCATTTTGTTAGCCGGAGCGTTTGTGGCGATTTTGAACCAGACATTGTTGATTACCGCACTTCCCCATATCATGAGGGATTTCAATGTCGATGCCAACCAAGCACAATGGCTGACCACATCATTTATGTTAACCAACGGGATTTTAATTCCGATTACCGCGTTTTTAATTGAGAAATTCACAAGCCGGGCGCTGCTCATCACAGCAATGAGCATTTTCACTGTCGGAACAGTCGTCGGAGCGTTCGCGCCGAACTTCCCGGTTCTGCTGACAGCACGTATCATTCAAGCGGCCGGAGCCGGCATTATGATGCCGCTCATGCAGACTGTATTCCTGACAATCTTTCCGATTGAAAAACGCGGCCAGGCTATGGGTATGGTCGGATTGGTCATCTCATTCGCGCCTGCGATCGGACCGACTCTTTCCGGATGGGCTGTCGAAGCTTTCTCTTGGAGATCATTGTTTTATATTATTCTTCCGTTTGCTGTGATTGATTTGATTCTTGCCAGCATCCTGATGAAAAACGTGACGACTTTAAGAAAAACACAGATTGATATTTTATCAGTCATCCTTTCAACATTTGGGTTCGGCGGCCTTCTGTACGGCTTCTCAAGCGTCGGCTCTTATGGCTGGTCCAGTTCAACCGTCTTGATTTCACTGCTGGTGGGTGTCATCGCGCTGCTCTTGTTTATCACAAGACAAATGAAGCTTGAAAAACCGATGCTGGAATTCCGCGTCTTCACGTTTGGCGTTTTCAGTTTAACAACACTGCTGGGAACCCTCGTCTTTGCATTATTGATCGGTACGGAAACCATCCTGCCGCTTTATACACAAAATGTCAGAGACGTCACAGCTTTTGATACAGGGCTTATGCTCCTTCCGGGAGCCGTTGTGATGGGCTTTATGTCGCCGATTATCGGCAGAATTTTTGACCGTGTCGGCGGAAGAGGGCTGGCGATTGCCGGTTTCTGCATCATCTTCCTGACATCTCTGCCGTTTATGCAGCTGACTGACCATACGTCACTCGCTTGGATTGTCGTTTTATACACCGTTCGTCTCTTAGGCACCGCCATGATCATGATGCCAGTGACAACAGCCGGAATCAACGCGCTGCCGCGCCACTTGATTCCGCACGGAACTGCGATGAACAACACGATTCGCCAAGTCGGCGGCTCGATCGGAACCGCACTATTGGTTTCCGTGATGAGCAACCAGGCCGCACATGCAGGCACGACAAATGTGAAGCACGCCGCCCTGCACGGCATGAACGCCGCTTTTATAGTGGCTGCCGTCATTGCACTTGTCGGCTTCCTTCTCTCATTCACATTAAAGAAACCTCAGCGCCCTGCCGAACAGCAGCCGGCACGCTGATTAACAAAAAAAGAGCCCCGCTATTTAGCGGAGGCTCTTTTTGGTTTTACTTTTCTAAACCGTCTTTCACTTCTTTGATCATTTGCGCCATAGATTCAAGACCGCCTCCTGATAAGTACCAAGTAGCAGAATCAAGGTAGACGACATGATCATTTTTCACTGCGTTTACATTTTTCACATAATCATTTTCAACGACTTGTTTAGTAGATGATGTTTCACCGATCGCTGTACCGCGGTCAATGACAAACAGGTAATCCGGGTTTGTTTTTGAAATGTACTCGTAAGAAACGCTTTGTCCGTGAGTAGACGCTTTGATGTTTTTATCAGCCGGTGTCACGCCGAACACGTCATGGATCAGGCCATATCTTGATTTAGAACCGAATGCGCTGATCTTCCCGTCATTCGCCATGATGACGAGACCGTTTTTGTTAAGCTTTTCAGCCGTTTTCTTTACATCTGCGATTGAATGATCGATTTTTGAGAGTTCATCCTTCACTTCATCTTCTTTATCGAAGATCTTACCGATTGTTTCTGCGTCAGACTTAAATGATTCCATATACTTCGCTGTGTCTACGCCAAGGTAAATTGTCGGCGCAATTTTAGAAAATTCTTTGTAAGACTCAGATTGTCTTCCTGAGATAATGATCAAGTCAGGGTCTAAATCTGCCACTTTCTCGAAGTCTGGCTCTTTTAAGCTTCCGACATCAGCATATTTGTCATCCTTGAATTTGGACAGATATTTAGGAAGGGCTTGTTTCGGCAGTCCCACTACTTTATCATCAAGTCCAAGTTTATCTAATGTATCTAAGCTTCCAAAGTCAAATACGACAACTTTTTTAGGGCTCTTCGGTACTTTTGTTCCGTTTTTGTCCAGCTGGTGTTTCACCGTGATTTGTTCTTCCTTAGAATCAGAACCTTTGCTGCTTGTGCTTTGGTTTCCGCATGCAGAAATCACAACTGCCGTCACCAAAGCGATGAATAGTAATGCGAACTTTTTCATGCTCTTCACCTCTTCTATATATTAAGAAAAATAGACACCTATTCTTTGATTATCAATCGTCTGAATCGGGATGGTCATATCGTAGATTTCCTCAAGCACTGATGTTTCTATCATTTCTTCAGGCGGTCCTTCTTTAACGATTCGGCCGTTTTTCAAAGCGACGATATAGTCAGAATAGACTGAAGCAAAATTGATATCGTGAATGACGATCACGATCGTTTTTCCAAGCTCCTCTACCAGCCGTTTCAGCAGTTTCATAATTTCAACTGAGTGTTTCATATCCAGATTGTTCAGCGGTTCATCCAGAAAGATATAATCTGTGTCCTGGGCAATGACCATGGCGATAAATGCCCTTTGGCACTGTCCGCCGCTCAGCTGATCCAAGTATTTGTCTTGAATGTCTTCCAGCTTCATATAGCTAAGCGCCTGGTTGATATGAACCCAGTCTTCCTCTGTCAGCCGGCCCTGTGAGTACGGAAACCTGCCAAAACTGACGAGGTCTTTGATCGTGAGCCTGATATTGATTTGGTTCGCCTGCTTCAAAATGCTCATTTTCTTGGCAAGCTCTTTGCTGTCACATGCTCCAATCTCTTGTCCGTCTATGTAAATCTCGCCGGAATCCTTTTTGATCAGGCGGCTCATGATAGACAGCAGCGTACTTTTGCCGGCGCCGTTAGGACCGATAAACGAGGTGATTTTGCCCTTTTGAATCGTGACTGACGTCTCTTCAAGAACAACTTTCCCGCCATATTGTTTGCTTACATTTCTGACCTCTACCATGATTTATTCTCCTTTAACAGCAAGTAGATAAAATAAATCCCGCCGGCAAAATTAATAATGACGCTCAGCGTCGTTGAGAAGGTAAACACTTTCTCAACCACAAACTGCCCTCCGACCAGCGCAATGATGCTGATGAAAACGGAGCCTGCGATTAAGTATGAATGCTTATATGTTTTCAGGAATTCTCTCGCCAGGTTGACGACCAGAAGGCCTAAAAACATAATCGGCCCGACTAGCGCTGTTGAAACAGAAACCAAAATCGCAACCACGATCAGCATCTGCTTCACCACTTTGTCGTAGTCAATGCCCAAATTCACGGCGTGCTCGCGTCCGAGCGACAGCACATCGAAAAATTTTGTAAAACGCCAGACATAAACGCCTGTCAGCAGGAAGATGATGAACGCGAGCCATAACAAATCCGTATTGATATTGTTAAAGCTGGCAAACATCTTGTCCTGCACAACTTGGAACTCGTTCGGATCAATCAGCATCTGCATAAAAGAAGACAGGCTGCTGAACAGCGTGCCAAACACGATTCCGATAAGCAGAAGGAAAAAGATATTTCTCCCCTCACCCTTGAACATGATCTGATACAAAACAAGAGAAAACAGTATCATCAGCAGAACAGAGATGATAAAGTTGATGTTTTTATTCATGATGACCATATTCGCAGAACCGAACAAAAAGATAATGCCAGTCTGAATCAGCATGTAGAGAGAATCAAGGCCCAAAATGCTCGGCGTCAGGATGCGGTTGTTCGTAATCGTTTGAAAGATCATGGTCGAAAACGCAATCGCTCCCCCCGTCAGCACAATGGCAGCGACTTTTTTGATTCGTCTCGGCAGGGTGTAATCCCAATTGCCTAAGTCATAAAACAAAAACAAGCCTATACATACAATGGCTAAACCAACGAGCAAAGCTATTTTCATCTGGTTACGCATAGGCTTTTCTCCTTAACAGCATAAACAGGAAAATGCCGCTGCCGATGATTCCGACCATCAGGCCAATCGAGATTTCATAAGGGAAGATAATGATTCTGCCCAGTATATCGCAAAACAGCACAAAAACCGCTCCCAACAGCGCAGTATGCGGCAGGCTGCTCTTCAGATTGTCTCCTCTGTAAATCGATACAATATTCGGGATGATTAAACCGAGAAACGGCAGCATACCGACAGTCAAAATGACAAGAGACGTGATCAGGGACACGATAATGAGCCCGATGTTCACAACCCGTTTATACTTGAGGCCGAGGTTGACAGAAAAGCTTTCACCCATACCGGCCAATGTGAATTTATCCGCATACACATAGGCAATGATGACGAGCGGAATACTCAGATAAAGAAGCTCGTATCTTCCTTTCACGACTAAAGAGAAGTCTCCCTGCAGCCATGATGACACATTCTGGATCAAGTCATATTTATATGCGATAAATGTCGCGATTGAACTGACGATATTCCCGAGCATTAAACCGACAAGCGGAATAAAGATGGTGTCGTTAAACTTGATTCTTTCAAGGATTTTCATAAACAGAAAATTTCCTGCAAGGGCAAAGACAAACGCGACCAGCATTTTGATTAAAGGACTGGCGGATGTAAACAGCAGCAAGGAAATTAAAATGCCGAGCCTCGCCCAATCCATCGTGCCCGCCGTCGTCGGTGACACGAATTTATTTCTGCTGATCTGCTGCATAATCAAACCACAGATGCTCATGCTTAATCCCGCGATGACAATGCTGATCAATCGCGGCAAACGGCTTGCAAACAGCGTTGACGCCTCTTGTTTGCTTAAATCGAAGAGATCAAGCGGCGACAGATCTTCTACACCGATAAATACAGATGTGACTGCTAATATGATAAGTAGAATAAATAAGTAACGTAGCTTCATGCTGCCTCCTTACATCCTTACAGCAAAAAGAACGTATCTCCTACTCCGCAAGGACTCAAAACAATATGGCCATATAGTAATTGATTATCATTATCATTTACATATTACCATTTTTCTAGGGTTAGTCAATATTCTTTAAAAATATTAACCTAGTCATTTATCCATTTTACTAATCATTCTAACCATTTTCCATCCCAAAACGTTAGGCTGTTTACCATATTTATCTTTATAACGCAGGTATACGGTCAGCAAACCTGACATTATTCCTCGTGAAAAATACAAATGTTCTCTCCAGAAAGAAATTACCCCTTGATTTACAGTACTGAAAGAGAGATAATAAATACTAAATTTGTGTGAAAATTTTAAACATTAGGAGATGTAAACATGAAGGTCGTTAAATTCGGAGGCAGCTCACTTGCTTCAGGCGCCCAGCTTGACAAGGTGTTTCACATCGTTACCTCAGACCCGGCACGGAAAGCTGTAGTCGTTTCAGCTCCGGGAAAACGCTATGCCGAGGATACGAAAGTGACTGATCTCTTAATCGCATGTGCAGAACAATATTTGGCATCAGGCAGCGCACCTGAACTGGCGGAAGCGGTTGTGGAACGGTACGCTCTCATCGCCACTGAGCTTCAGCTGGGGCAAGGCATTATCGAAAAAATCAGAGATGATCTGTTTACGCTTTTAGAAGGAGATAAAAGCAATCCCGAACAATACCTTGACGCAGTCAAGGCCAGCGGAGAGGATAACAATGCCAAGCTGATCGCCGCTTATTTCCGCTATAAAGGCGTCAAAGCGGAGTATGTAAACCCGAAGGATGCCGGCCTCTTTGTGACAAATGAACCCGGCAACGCGCAAGTTCTTCCTGAATCCTATCAAAACCTCTATCGTCTTCGGGAACGTGACGGACTCATCATTTTTCCCGGTTTTTTCGGATTCAGCAAGGATGACGATGTGATCACATTCTCACGGAGCGGTTCTGATATTACCGGTTCGATTCTTGCCAACGGACTACAAGCCGATTTGTACGAAAACTTTACAGACGTAGACGCTGTGTATTCTGTCAATCCGTCCTTCGTTGAGAATCCAAAGGAAATCAGCGAGCTGACATATAGAGAGATGCGGGAGCTGTCCTACGCGGGTTTTTCAGTGTTTCATGATGAAGCGCTCATTCCGGCATTCAGAGCGGGGATTCCTGTTCAGATCAAAAATACGAACAACCCCTCAGCCGAAGGCACCCGCGTCGTCAGCAAGCGGGATAACACAAACGGGCCTGTCGTCGGCATTGCCAGCGACACCGGTTTTTGCAGCATTTATATCAGCAAATATCTCATGAACAGAGAAATCGGTTTTGGCCGCAGAGCCCTTCAAATCCTGGAGGAGCATGGTTTGACGTATGAGCATGTTCCCTCGGGAATCGATGACATGACGATCATTTTACGGCAGGGGCAAATGGATGCCGCCACTGAACGCAGCGTCATCAAACGGATCGAAGAGGATTTGCATGCCGATGAAGTCATCGTGGAGCATCATCTCGCCCTGATTATGGTTGTAGGGGAAGCGATGCGCCACAATGTCGGTACAACGGCAAGAGCCGCCAAAGCATTATCAGAGGCACAGGTGAATATCGAAATGATCAATCAGGGGTCTTCTGAAGTGAGCATGATGTTTGGCGTAAAAGAAGCCGAAGAAAGAAAAGCCGTTCAAGCGTTATACCAGGAATTTTTCGCGGGCGTATTAATCTCTTAATCGTACATAAATAGCGGGCGGCAGCGCCCGCTATTTTTTATATCACCTTCATATAGCCGAATTGTTCATTTTTTCTCTTGTCCACTATTATCCCTGCCAAATGGATCGGTTCAGCATATCTTATAGTATCCTTCATAGGGAGGTGAAACCTTATGTCAGGATACTCTAACGGCGGCGGTTACGGCGGCATCAGTTCTTTCGCTTTAATCGTTGTATTGTTTATTCTTTTAATTATCGTAGGGACTGCGTTTGTTGGCGGCTACTAAGCTGCTGACCGTCTCTGCGGAACCCTGTCCGCCACAGTTTTGCAGCATTTGCTGAAGCAATCTCGCAAGGAGGTGCACAAAATGTCAGGTTACGGAACTTCTTTCGCTTTGATTGTTGTGTTATTTATCCTCTTGATCATTGTGGGAACTGCATTTGTAGGAGGCTACTAAATAAACGTAATCTCCATGAAGGCGGCACCGCAAGACTATGTCTTGCGGTGTTTTTGAAAAGAAAAACCCCTTCTCGCTAATGAGAAGGGGCTTGTTCTTACGTCATTCCTCTTTCTGTCACATGAAAGTCGAGTGCTTCCGCATTAGCAGAAACGCCAGCCGCTGTAAAAATCGCGGCTGCGGCCAAACAAATAACAAACAACTTAGATTTCAATTTCATACAAACCTTCACTCCTTTGTATTTGTTTTCTTGCCTCTTCAACTTGTAGAAAGTAGGAAGCAGACAGTTTAAACCATTTCTGTTCATAGTAATATTTTGCTACTTCTAGGGCTAAATCCTCTATATCAGCGTACATATTTTTATTTTTTAAGTATTGGAAACATCGTTCGATTCCTTCTTCATTGGGCTGATCCTGATATAGGGATTTCAAAAACTCAAATTTTACGGCATAGTCTGCATCGTCTGTTTCTTTAGCATATTCATAGCCCCGCTTGTGATATTCCGAAGCTTTATCATGTTTTCCCTGTTTATAATAAATCAGGGTGATTAAAAAATAGGCTTGCGGGAGAGAATTGACGATCCTGCTGCTTTCAAACGTGGAGACCGCTTTTTCAAAGTAATCAATGGCAGGGCCTAGAAGGTCTTGATTGTAATAGCATAATCCGAGATTGTAGTATGCTCTTCCGACCAGCTGGGCTTTTTGTTCCGCTTGGGCCATATTGAGCGCCAATTTGAAATGGCGTGCGGCTTGTTCGAAATTTCTTTCATCCATCAGGTTGACCCCGAACACGAAATGGCATTGAATGATTCTCACATTATAGGTTTCCTGCTCCACGTAAATTTCATAGGCGTTTTTTATATTAATCAATGAAAAATACGTTTGCTTCATATAATAATAAGCTTCCGCGATTTTAAAATAGAATTCAGCCCGTTCAATATGGTCTGCGACAAAGGAGAGCTTTTTCTCCGCCTGTTTATAGTATGTAATGGCAGAAATAAATTCCCGCTTATCAAACTCATACATTCCGCGAAAAAAATTCACGTAATAGTCGAGCAGCCCTTTGAGATCTGCCTGGTTGCTGTCAATGTTTCTTGATAATTCAGACAGGCTTGGCTGGTCTTCGATATTTAATTTCTCTAACGGCTCAAGATAATCCAGCATAAGCTGGTGCCGGAATTCCATTAGTGAATAATAAAGCAGCAAGTTGGAATCATGCTGCATGTGTTTCAGTTCCTGCTGGATTTCAGCTTTTAACACTTCGGCATCCGGCACGCTGAATGTCCGGATATATCTGTACCACTCGTTAATTTTTTGACCGACCGCTGAAGAAGGAATTACCCCGCTCTTCATTCCTTCACCCTCTCCCATCAAAAACTGTTTATGTCATATTTTATCATGTTTATAGACCGTCCCAACCCGAAAAACACGCAATCTTTGTTTTCGGGAGCACGCAATAAACCGAAGCGGTGTGCAAAAAAGGCGGCTCCATCAGATGATGCCGCCGCCCTGTATGCTATTGCTGTTTTGCCGTTAAAGGAAGGCGGATGATGAACTTTGTGCCTTTCCCTTCTTCACTCTTGATTTCTACTGTGCCCTGGTGCATTTCAACAAGCTGCTTGACGATCGAGAGACCGAGTCCGTATTCACCGTATGCCGTGTTCGTTCTTGAAATATCTGCTTTATAGAACCGCTCCCAAATATGCTCAATATCCTCTTTTGGAATGCCGATACCCGTGTCTTCAATTTCAATAATCGTCTCTTTATAACCTTCCATTCCGCGCAGCCAAATGTCACCGTTTTTCGTAAATTGGATGCTGTTTTTCGTAATGTTGACGAGAATTTGAATGAACCGGTCATAATCGGCATGTACGATGACGTGATCCTCTACCTGGATCATCAGCTTGTTTTGTTTTTCTTCCGCCTGCTGCTGCAAGTGCTCTTTCACGATTTCAAACACCTCGATCAGAGGAACGTTTAGCTTGTTCAAGGTAATTTGCTGGGATCTGATTTTTTCATAATCCAGATTTTCTTTTACGAGCCGCAGCATGCGCTTCGTTTCCTCACTGATCAGCGAGAAGCATTTATCCTTCTTATCCTCAGGAATCGTATGGCTGTTCAGCCCTTCAACCAAACCGTTGATCGTCGTCAGCGGTGTTTTTAATTCATGTGACACGTCAGCGATAAACTGCCTTCTCCGCTTCTCAAGGCGATTGATTTCATCCCTTGACTGCTTTAGTTTTTTCGCCATGATATTAAAGTCAGACGCCAGTACGCCGATTTCGTCCCCGTAGCTGTTTTCCAAATGGATGTCATAATCGCCGGAAGCCACTTTATCTGTCGCTTCTCTCAGCTTTTGAATCCGCTTGACATGGAATTTGGACAGAAGCCAGCTCACAAGAATCGTAATCACAAGCGTGCTGATCACAGCGTAAAACATATAGAGGTTGACCTGATTGACCATCTGTTCAACACCGCTGATCGGAGAAATCAGCAGAACGGCGCCTTTAAATTCGTTCTGAACAAATATAGGCTGCGCCACAAGGGACACTTCATCATCAAAACGGCCATCTGCCCTGATCATGACAGTCTGCCCTTTTTTCAGCTTATTCCATTCTGATTTCTTCAGCTGTTCCCTTGGTGGGTGATGAAAGCCTTCAGGAAGAAAATAAGGCTGCTGCTCTTCATTAAAGATGATAAATTGCGTCTTTCTTGTGCTTAAAATGTCCTGATAAGGATAGAGCCTGCGCATGTCCACCTGGCCGGCTTGGAATTCATTTGCGATCTGCACCGCATATGACGTCAATTCCTCTACTTTGTTTTGATAGGCAAATTCTTTCACAAAGTGGGAAAACAGAGAAATGATAATGACAAACGCTAAAATCAAAATGCTGATGTGGCTTAGCAGCAGCTGATATAAATATTTAATCTTCATCAAATTTATACCCTACTCCCCACACAGTATACAAGAAAGGCTTGTCTTCGCTGGCAAGCTTTTTCCGCAGCCGTTTGATATGAACGTCAACCGTTCGCTCATCTCCATAAAATTGATAGCCCCATACCTGCTCAAGCAGCTGTTCTCTTGAGAACACCTGCCGCGGATTTTGGACAAGGTAATAAAGCAGATCGAATTCCTTCGGCGTGAGATTTTCTACAGGCTCTCCGTTTAATAATACTTCTCTCGTCTTCTTATTAATGGTAAAGCATTCCGTTTCGATCATATCTTCATCAATAACCGCTTTGCCTGTCGCCTTATATCTTCTGATGACGGCTTTGATGCGGGCAACCAATGTCAGCGGGCTGAACGGCTTTGTGACATAATCGTCCGCCCCCATCTCAAAGCCGATGACCTGATCTGATTCAGTGTCTTTGGCAGTCAGCATGATAATCGGCACCGTGCTTGTCTCTCTTATTTTTCTGCAGATGGTCACGCCGTCCATAGATGGAAGCATGATATCCAAAATGATCAGATCCCAATTTTCTTCCGTAAAACGCTGGTACCCTTCTAACCCGTCATGAACGAATTCCGCTTCAAAACCTTCTTTAAAAAAGAACATCTCCGTCATCGTACATACACTAACATTATCTTCTATCATTAATATTTTCATTATATCCTCCGATTGTTTTGATGCTTTTTTATATAATAGCACCATTTTAAACAGAAGGTTTTGCGTTTCACAATTGTTAGTTTTTATTTCATCAACTAGAAATAGATTGTTCATATTTTTTTCATACCTTTGGACTACTATTAATTTATCAACAAGCAAGCCCGCCCCAGAGGCGGCCTTATCAATCAAAGTACCTATACGGAGGAACATAAATGAACTTTATCAAACGGGCCTTTTGGAATATGAAGGCTAAAAAGGGAAAAACGTTATTGCAATTATTTGTGTTTACAGTCATATGTGTCTTTGTTCTATCAGGCCTCACCATCCAGTCGGCAGCACAAAAGTCAAGCGAACTGGCCAGACAGGAACTCGGCGGAAGCGTGACACTTCAGGTTGACCGCCAAAAGCAAATGGAAAAACAGCAGGACAGCGGTGAAAAGCGCAGCTTCGAATCCACACCGATCAAAGTGTCTGATGCGAATAAGCTTGCAGCGCTTGATCATGTGAAGAGCTACAATTACACCACATCAGCTTCAGCCAACGCGGGAAACTTTGATGCGATTGAAAGCTCAAGCTCTAGTTCAAGCGACTCCAGCTCAAGCAGTTCAAACTCAAATGCTAAAAACAGTCAAGGCGGCGGACAAGGCGGACCGCAAATGGTGCAAGCCGATCTTTCGATTGAAGGTGTCATCAGCACAGCGTTAGTCGATGATTTCTCTGACGGAGATTCAAAAATCACAGACGGACGCGCGATTACAAAATCAGATGTCGGCAAAAAAGTAACAGTGATCAATGAAACATTAGCGGAAGAAAATGATTTAAGCGTTGGCGATTCGATCACAATTGAATCAGCAACGGATGAGGATACAACAGTAAAGCTGAAGATCGTCGGTATTTATAAAACAACATCTTCAGGTGATGACCAAGCCCAAAATTTCTCTTTCTTAAATCCTTATAACAAGCTTTATACACCTTATACAGCGACAGCGGCGCTGAAAGGCGACGACTATAAAAATACGATTGACTCAGCTGTTTACTATATGGACGACGCGAAAAATATGGATGCTTTCGTAAAAGCAGCGAAGAAAACATCAATTGACTTCGATACGTACACACTGAATACAAACGATCAGCTTTACCAGCAAATGGTCGGCCCGATTGAAAATGTGGCTTCTTTCTCTAAAAACGTCGTGTATCTTGTATCAGTAGCAGGCGCCGTCATCCTTGGCCTGATTGTCATGATGTCAATCAGGGAGCGCAAATACGAAATGGGCGTGTTAATGGCCATCGGTGAAAAACGATGGAAATTGATTGGACAGTTCTTGACTGAGATTCTGATTGTGGCCGTTATCGCTATCGGCCTTGCATCTGTGACGGGGAATCTCGTCGCGAATCAGCTTGGAAATCAGCTTTTATCCCAGCAGATCAGTTCATCAACCGATTCAACGCAAACCGCAAGCGGACAAATGCCCGGCGGCGGTGGCGGCATGGGCGGCGGAATGTTCGGCCACAGTTCATCAAACGTGGACGTTATCGATTCACTGAACGTCGCGGTTTCTATGAACGACATGCTTATTCTTGGCGGGATCGGCATCCTAATCGCAATCATTGCAACATTGCTGCCGTCAATTTCAGTACTGCGGCTTCATCCGAAAACGATATTGACAAAACAGGAATAGAAAGAGGCGGAACCTATGAGCTTATTAGAATTTCAGCAAGTCGGCTACTGGTATAAAGACAAAAGCCAGCCATTGTTTCAGGATATTAACATCAGCTTTCAAAAAGGCAAATTCTACACAATCGTCGGCACATCAGGGACGGGGAAAACCACTTTCCTGTCTCTGGCAGGCGGACTTGACGCACCAAAAGAAGGAAACATCCTTTACGACGGAAAAGCGGTTTCTAAAATCGGCTTAACCAATTTCAGAAATCAATATGTATCAATCGTCTTTCAGGCGTACAACCTGCTCCCGTATATGACGGCTTTGCAGAACGTCACAACCGCTATGGAAATCACAGGTTCTAAAGAAAAGAACAAAGAATCATATGCGCTTGACATGCTGCAGAAGGTTGGCATCAACGAAAAACAAGCCCGGCAAAAAGTGCTCACACTGAGCGGCGGACAGCAGCAGCGGGTATCAATTACAAGGGCTTTCTGCTGTGACACGGATCTTATCGTAGCCGATGAACCGACCGGAAACCTTGATGAGGACACATCAAAAGAGATCGTACGGCTCTTTCAGGATCTGGCGCACAAGGAAGATAAATGCGTCATTATGGTGACGCACGATGAACAAATTGCAAAAGTGTCAGACATCAATATCAGACTTTCAAGAGGAAGTTTTACTGTGAAGGAAAACGTCGCAGTCGTATAACAAAACGCGCCTCTGCCAGTGCAGACAGGGGCGCACCCTATATCCCCCTTTTATATAGAAGTGAACATAAAAAGAGCGGCGGCTGCATCCCCCCGCTCTTTTTATCATTTTTTTGCTTCCGCCCCTTTTGACTTCTCTCTTCGTTTCTTTTTCCAAACAGCCACAATAAACAGAAAGAGCGGAAACAATAATTGAAAAGGCAAATGAATATACAGCGGCACCACATTCAGGCCTTCATTCAAGTGCTCCGAAAAGTTAGTCGCGATCGTTATAGAAAGGATTAAGATGCCCAATCCCATCGGATAAGCCAATTGAGAGGGATTCTTTTCCTTAAAGAGCGTAGATGTCCCAACCACAGTGGCATATAAGTAGAGGCTGACCTTAAAGAAGCCGCCGATGATCAGCGCCAGCATAAAAAAGACATCGAGCCGGTCTAAAAATTCTTCGACCTTGATTGTCTGGATCGTGCTTAAAAGCGGAAACTGGGATCTGAGTGTAAGATCAACATCAAGCACGCTGATATTAATCGCCACGGTGAGCGCCACAATCAATCCGCTGATAGCCATGGCGATCATCCCCATTTTTTTCACATCTTTTCTGTCATTCAGGTTAGGGAAAATCATCACAAATAAAACAACTTCACCAAATGGGACGTACATGGTCTGTGTGAAAACAGAGTGAAGAATAGGAGAAATGCCGTTTGCCAAAACCGGCTTTAAATTGTGCGGGTCTATAGTGCCTGAGACAATAATCAGCACGAGGCCGATCGCGCCCAGTAAATACATGGCCCCGAAAAGAAGTTCGGCCGCGCGTGCGAGCACTTCAATTCCTTTTCTTACGGCATATATGCTTACTACCATTAATAAAGCATTTACAATAATGATAGGTGTATCATGATAAGCAAACGTCAGCAGCATTTCTCCAAAGTCACGCAGCACCCTTGCGGCAATATAGGCAAAGTACAAGATATAGAGAAATGAAAACAGCCAGCTCAGCTTGGTTCCCAGCATATCATCCATATATTCTTTCGGAGAAGAATTCGGATAACATTGATAAATGCCTTGATACAAATAGAAAAGAAACAGTCCGATCGCACAGCCTAATAAAACTGCTATCCAAGCATCCCTGCCCGCCATTGATCCCGGTGTAATCAATAAGGAGCTGCCCAGTTCAAAAATGATAATCATGACAAACAGCTGCCTTATGCTTATTCTGGCTTTTTCCATCTGTCACTTCCCCTTTCTTCAGACCTAATCATCTTTAAACTGGTGTTTGATCGGATTGTTTCGCAATCCCGTCCTTCTGATATACGTCTCGGCCTTCACATCGATGGGCAGTTCAGGCAAATACTCTTTGTCCCATGTGTCCTTCATTTTCTCCCACTGCTTCGGATACTTTCTATATATCGTGTCACCAAAACCGATAAAATCTATTTTATTCTTCTTAATCTTTTTCACAGTTTGGCTGATTTCCCTTTCCAGCTCTTTGTTGAGCGCTTTTTCAATAGCGGCCAGCACCTTGGGATCAGACAATTGGAAAGGGTATTTGACAGCATCTATAATACCTTCAACCGACACTTTCACATGGATGTACGGACGTCCGTTCCGCATTTTCGGTACCAGTTTTGTATCTTGATGGGTAACCTGCAAGCTGACCGCATCCTTCGTCTTGCCCCAGTCAGCATTAATAAACGTATGCTGGATCTTATTCATAAGCCAGACTGCCCCCACGCTTTCATCATCTTCCAGCCAATATTTTAAATAACCTGCCTTATCAAAAACCGCCAAACCATCTGCCTGGAGAATGGCTTTCGGGTCAGTCGCCTGCGTGTTTTCCATGCTGACTCCTTTTTTATCGTCACCAATCATCATATATCCCGGGATAACCGGTGCCATAGTGTTGGCGGCAAGTGTTTTCAAAACGTCCTGAATATTGGTTTTGACCACCCGGCCGTATTGCGCCTCCGTGAAATCCAGGGTTTTATTGACTTTATTTGATGGAATTTTATCAATTGGCGTCAAGATTTTCACAATATTTTCTGCTTTTGTTTTATGGGCAACGACGAATGTTGCTGTTGTCCTGAATTCTGTGTCCCGGTCAAGATTATCTAATACAAAATCCAAACCTTCTTCTTTTGCCAGCTTTTCATTGATCACGACTAGATTGGTATGGGCAAAATAAAGCCGCCGTGATACCTTCATTGAGGCTTTTCTGAGTGCTTCCGTTATATTGTTACCTTCAATCGAATAGACAGATACAGGCGGCCTGTCTCCAGCACCGCCTCCCTGAAGGCCGCCGGCAACATTTCCTGGATTGATAATTTGAAGATGCAGCACGTAGTTGCTGTCGTTTGTCCGATCGATGCCAATCGCCGAGATAATCGCAAGATCCGTCAGCTCCCGCTTATCCCAGCAGCCGGGCAGCACAATGACGCTCAAAAGCATGAGAACGGCTAATAGACATTTACGTACCATTCTGATCCCCTTCTTCCAAATCTTTGTTCACCATTCCTCGTGAAGCGGCCGGCTCTGGGCGTTGATCTTGCCCCTGCCGCACCTTATCTTCCTTACTGACCGATTCCGGCCTTTTTTCATCGGCCCACCACGGAACCCTGAAAAGCGCGTCCTTTACGCCTTGTGAAGAAAAGGGTGCAAGCGGCGACATATATGGAACGCCGAATGAACGAAGACTGCATAAGTGGACAAACATCATAATGATCCCTAAAATCAGCCCGTAAAAACCCATAACAGCTGAGGCAATAATAAAGATAAACCGAATAAGCCGAGCTGAAATCGCCATTGCAAACGCCGGTGTTGCGAAGCTCGCAATCGCGGTGAGTGCCACGATAATCACCATTGCCGGAGAGACGATACCAGCCTGTACGGCAGCCTGGCCGATTACGAGCGCGCCTACGATTGACACTGCCGAGCCGACAACCCGGGGCAGCCTGACTCCCGCTTCCCTCAGAATCTCAAAAGCAACCTCCATCGTCAGCGCCTCCACAACAGCCGGAAACGGGACAATTTCCCGCTGGGCCGCAATGACCACTAACAGCTGAGTCGGTATCATTTCTTGATGAAACGTCGTGGCTGCCACGTATACGGCCGGAGCCACAAGCGAAATGAAAAAGACTAAAACACGAAGAATTCTTATGCTTGTCGCAATGTCAAAACGCGAATAATAATCCTCAACAGACTGAAAAAACTGGACAAATAAGGCCGGGGCAATAAGCACAAACGGTGTTCCGTCCACAATAATTGCGAATCTTCCTTCTAACAGATTACCCGCTACAACATCAGGGCGTTCTGTATGATACATAGTCGGAAACGTCGTAAAGGTTTCATCTTCAATCAGCTGCTCAATATATCCAGATTCCAAAATACTGTCAATATCTATTTTTTCCAGGCGCTGCTTCACTTCCTTCAGCACCTTCTCATCACATATTCCTTGAATGTACATGAGAGCGATATCCGTATTCGTAACAGAACCTTTTTTCATTTTTTCAACCCATAAATTCGGATTTTTAATGTATCGCCGGATCATGGAAATATTGGTTTGCAGAGACTCTGTAAACCCTTGGCGCGGGCCGCGGAATGACACCTGGGTGCTCGGCTCTTGGATGGAGCGCTGCTCTCCCCCTTGAGTGCTGCAAATCAGCGCTTCATCATAGCCATCAGCAAAAATGAGCGCATTGCCGAGCATTAACTCGGAAAAAAGCTTGTCCCAGCTCTTTTCCGCTTTCACTCCGCCCAGCGGGAGCGTTTTTTCAAGAATTTGCTGGATCGCATGGGAATTCTGGATAGACTCATCCTGTACCAATGGATCGATTAACGACTCATGGATCGTGTTATTATCGACCAGCCCAGCAATATAAATAACAGCTAGATGGACACGATCCTGCTCCCCGATTTTAATCTCGCGAATGATGACGTCAGAGCTGCTTCCGACTTCCTTTTTCGTTTCCGCTATATTCTTTGCCAAACTTGGAGAAATGAGAACCGGCCTTTCTTTTTCTTGCTGCTGTTCCTGATTCCTTTCGTCTGTATTCTGCTTGTCTTTTGAATCGGTATTGTTCTTTCGCTTAGAAAATAAAGGCATACACAAATACCTTTCCTTGTCGTTTTCTCATATTCTTCCTTTTAAAATTGAGATTATGCATTAGGGTTAGATGCGGTATAACTTCTCCGTCAAAGATAGACACTAAAAGCGGAGGATGATGAAGCATGAAGATATTGGGCGTGACCGGAGTCATATTAATTTGTTTATTAGCTATTTCTGTGTTGATGGACATGCTTCAAGGGTTCAGTTTAACAAAAGCCGTTTATAACAATATGTCCAGCTTTAAGATGACAACATTTGCGGAATGGGTCGTGCTTTTATTTTTTGTTTTAGTACTTGTGAGAGAAATGTACGTGATCTATAAATCGAAAAAAAAGAACCCCTAGAGGGGGCGCTTTTTTCAGACAATCATATTGCCGTCTATTGTATCACTGCTGTGTTTGTTGATTGTCCCTTTAAAAATGCGGTTGCCAATGATTTTGGAATTGGTTGCCGTGTTTGTTTGAATAGCTATCGCAGTGCCCGTGGAGAGGTTATTGATGGTGTTTCCAGAGATGATAGAGCCTGCAGAGCCATTAATATAAATCACAATCGGATTCCCGATTGTTCTGTTGACTGAAATGGTATTATCAAAAATCTCATGCACACCGGCGCTGATATAGATGGTGACCAAAAGCGGAGATCTCTCTAAGTGGTTGCCGATAATTGAGGTTTTTGCACTTGTGGAGCAATAAATGGGGTAATTTTTGAACTCTTTAAATGTATTGTTTTTGATGATGGCGCCGGCATTGTTTGTGACGGAAACAGAATATGATTCCGGCACTGCTTCAAACGCGTCAGGATTCAGTGTATTCCCTTCAATCACCGCGTTCCCTTGAGCAATCCAAATGCCCCGGCTGAATTTTCTCAGGAGATTATCTTTAATGATCATATTTCCGCCGGAAACGTTCACACCGTCAACGACTTGAATGAGACAGTTATTCAGAAAAGCGATGTCATCTGACAGCACTGCGCGAAGACCGATGCTGCGCCTTGTTTCAGACAGTCCGTTTTGAATTTGGTTTCCGTCTACCTTTACGTCGGAAGACTGATAAACCAATATCCCTGTGTTTTCAAAGTTGCTGATTTTGTTGTTCGTCACAAGAACGCTCTTTCCCCTGACATCAATTCCAGTTGAAAATCCGGTAATGAGGTTGCCAGCGATCACTGCATCACTGGTCTCTTTTCCTTGTGATACACCGAGTCCGGTTATCCCGACTCTTGGCGCAGCCGCCGCGTCTTCAGGGCGTCTCAGAATATTGCCCTTGATCACTGTTTGCGTCCCATATCCGTAGCTGATTGTATTGTCTGAGTGATTTCCTTCTATTAAAATGCCATACCCGTTAAAATTGGTCACAGAACTTGAAACGTTTCCAACAAAGTGGTTATTGCGAATTGATACATTAATCGGTTCCTCATAATCAACGTCACCTTCGCCATATCCTTCAATGTCAATTCCGAATTTCGGGGCTGTTCCATTCCCCGTTCCGGCATCTTCAATCAAGCATTCCTCCACCGTGACCATGTCACATCCGGTAATGGAAATGTTATTTCTCCTTGACCGCCGAACCTCACAGCGGCGGATGATAATTTGCTCTGACGTTCGATAATCTTGATTGGTCTTTAATCCCCTTGGGCTGACTATGATCCCATCGCCGGTAAAATCAGAAATTTTCACATCATCAATGACAACATTCGAGCATCCTTCAATACATATGCCAAAGCCCCATTCATGAGTTGACCTTATCCCCGCCGAGGCATACGTATGCTCATCCCGTTCGCCGATAATTTGTCCTCCGGAAATGGTTATATTCTCTTGCTTGCCTACATAAAATGCGGAATAACCCCACGAACTATTCGGTATCACTTTCATGATACATTCGGGGTCCATCATAATCTCAAGGTTGCCGGGAACAATGATCCCCGCGTTTCGAAACCTCTGATTAAGATCTCCGCCAAGCGTTGCGTCTATTAAATATGTTCCCTTTGGAAACCAGACAGTATGATAGCCTTTCGAAACAGCTGTACTGAGGCACTGATTAATCCGTTCTGTCGAATCCGTTTTACCATCTCCAGGAACACCGAAATCCGCTGCATTTAATATGAATTCAGCCAATTGCGAGCCTCCTTCTCTATGATTACTATCATGTTACTCACAAAGGCCCGATCTGCTTGTACATTTCTCTAAAATTTTATTAAAAAAATATAAAGGAATAGTTGTGTAAGAAAATCTCACGATAAAAAGTTTAAAAATTAGGAGGAAATCACTATTTTTAGGTATTTATAATTTTTCCAATATGGAACTATTTGAAATGAGTATAAATTATATTGACACAAGTATTATATAAGAATATGATTTTTATAATACACTTTTTTTAGAAAGGGTTTGGCTGACATGGCTTCGATTGATAACGAAAGTATCATTAAAAGCGTCCCGCAAAAAGGGTTCTTTGGTCACCCGCGAGGACTATTTACACTATTTTTCACCGAATTTTGGGAGCGTTTCTCTTACTATGGAATGAGAGCAATCTTACTTTACTATTTGTATACAGAGACGGTAAACGGAGGGCTCGGCTTTGACAAGGGCACTGCGGTTGCCATTATGTCGATTTACGGATCACTCGTATACATGTCCACCATTATTGGCGGATGGCTCGCTGACCGGGTATTCGGTACCGCAAACACCGTTTTTTACGGCGGCATATTCATTATGTTCGGCCACATTGCACTCGCCTATCCGGGCAGCGCGATCGCATTCTATATCAGCATGGTGCTTATCATTGTCGGAACAGGCTTATTAAAACCAAATGTTTCAAGCGTGGTTGGGGATCTTTACACGAAAGAAGACCCGCGCCGCGACTCAGGTTTCAGTATTTTCTACATGGGGATTAACCTCGGTGGTTTACTTGCGCCGTTAATTGTCGGAACACTCGGACAGAAGTACAACTATCATCTCGGCTTCGGAGCTGCCGCGGTCGGAATGCTTCTCGGACTTATCGTTTTTGCTTTGACAAGAAAGAAAAACCTCGGGCTTGCAGGTTCCAATGTGCCGAATCCGCTGTCTAAAAAATCTGCGATTGGCACCGGAATCGGTGTTATCATCGTGGCGATCGCAGTGATTATCTCTGTACAAACAGGCGTGCTGACGATCAATCGTTTTATCGACCTTGTAAGTATTCTCGGTATTTTGATTCCTGTCATTTATTTCATCATCATGTTTACAAGCAAAAAAGCGGACAGCACAGAAAAATCCCGTCTTGCCGCTTACATTCCTTTGTTTATCGGTGCTGTCATGTTCTGGGCCATTCAGGAACAGGGAGCGACCATTCTTGCGGTATACGCTGATGAACGCATAAGACTTTCATTGGGCGGATTCGAACTTCAGTCATCTTGGTTCCAATCATTAAATCCATTGTTTGTCGTCATTTTTGCGCCAATATTCGCATGGCTCTGGATGAAGCTTGGCAAACGCCAGCCGTCTACACCAGTTAAATTCTCAATCGGAATTATTTTAGCCGGATTGTCATTTATCATTATGGTATTCCCTGCTATGCAAGGAAAAGAAGCACTCGTAAGCCCGCTTTGGCTCGTTCTCAGCTTCCTGCTTGTCGTGCTTGGAGAGCTGTGCCTGTCTCCAGTCGGTTTATCCGTGACAACGAAACTGGCCCCAGCTGCCTTCTCTGCACAGACAATGAGTATGTGGTTTCTGACGAACGCAGCAGCCCAAGCGATCAATGCCCAAGTAGCCGGATTGTTTGATAAAATTCCTGAAACAATGTACTTCGGCACCATCGGTTTGATTTCTATCGTTCTTGGCGGCATTCTCCTGCTGCTCTCGCCGGTTATCAAACGCGCGATGAAAGGGGTCTTATAATCAGAAACAGCCCGCGGATTTTGATCTGCGGGCTGTTTTTTTATTGATCCAGCCATTTGCTGAAGCTTTGATCAAAGGCTTCCGGTTCTTCCAGCATCGGCTGATGGCCGCTCTTTTCAAAAATAACCTTATCCACATGGGGATATAAACCGTCAACAGCATCCCATAGCGCAACAGGCGCAACCAAATAATCATATCTCCCTAATCCGATATACACCGGCATACGAACATCAGCTAACCGCTGAATAAGGTCAAGCCGGGCAAATGTTTTGCCCCATAATTCATCCATGATCGGCATATTCGTGAATACACCGTCCCATAAGGCCGCAGCATGCGGCCGCTCTTGATAAAAGCTTTTCGCTTCAGCGCGAATACACATGTGCACAAAGCGCCTTTTAGGATCTTTGTCGATGTCCTGCGGCAAATTCGCGATGTCTTTTTCAAAGCGTTTCTTTCTCTCAAGACTGGCTGTTTCCATGAAAAATGATTCGCTTTTCCGCTGTCTTTCTTCACTGTTATCAGGCGCAGTATTGAAGAGCGCCACCTTCCGAACTTGTTTGGGATATGTCCTGGCATACTCTAAAGCCATAAAAGCGTGCCCAGAATGTCCCAGAATAGTAACATCCTCAAGCTGAAGAAATGTTCTCATCCTTTCGATATCAGCCAAGACGGCATCAAGCCTCGAATCCTCCGCACGAAGCTCCCGCTTAGGCTAGCAAATCCCCTATGGTCGACAAAGACCCATTGATATTTCTGTTTAATATCTGAGGAAAAAAGGCGCGGATAGTAAACCGCACTCCCGATCACAAGGATGGGTGCGCCCTCGCCCTCAATTCGATAAGCTAAATCAAAGCCGTCCGAGTGACAGATCCCCGCACGTTCCATTTCTCACGCCCCCTTTTGTTTTCATTATATAAAAAAAGCCTGACGCATGGCGTCAGGCTATCGCTATTACCGTTTTAAATCTTCCAGGGTCTTTTCCCATCTGCCCAGCACCTCTTCAGGGCTGTGAAGCTGTATACGGACACCTGAAGTCAAATCAGCGTATTTCGCAACGTCCTCCTTCACTGAAACGATGCGGCAGGAAAAACGGTCTCTATCATATTCGGCATCTTTCAAAGGCGGTAAAGGCGCGCATTCAAGCTTTACATAATAGGCCGCTCCCTTCCACCACGCCGTGAACTGTGCTTTTCCTGTGCGAAGGATGTTGGCCGAAGTCATTGTGTTTTTCCACAGAGCGATTCGGATATCAGTTCGGCTCAGCGCGATAATTTCACCCGCACTGATCATAGCGGCATGCGGCCAGCCATCCTCTGATACTGTTTGCAGAACGAAGGCCTCATGCTGCTTCTCATTCAGGCATCTCCCGTCAAGCAGCTCAAAGAGACGGTCTGACATACTGTTCACGCCGATCAAGCCTTTCGTTCCGGCACCGCCGGAACTTCAATTGCTGTTTCTGTTTCCTTTGGATCAATTTTAAACGCTGGATTGTATTTTTTGGGATTTGTAATGCTTTCCGGCTCACAAGATCTCCATGTAAAAAAGCATGTTTGGCACTGATAAACTTCCCATGCGCCTTCTACAGGCGATTTGCTCATGACTTCTCCCTTTTTTGAGTCGCATCGAGGACATGTATGCATTTCGAACATCCTTTCCTTATTTATTCATTAAGTCCATTAGTTTTTGTTCCCATTCTTTCGTTGTTAGCGGAGAATCAAGCGGCTGTGAATAATGGCCTCTTGTTTCCGGCGCAACCGGTGTAGTGGCGTCAAGAATCATTTTGTGAGTGATTCCTGATGGATTGGATCCCGGATCAAGCGGCAGGACAGATAAGTCCGGAATGATGACCGCATCGTGTTTCGGATGCATTTTGGTCGAAAGCGCCCACATGACCTGCGGAAGGTTGAATGGATCGACATCCTCATCAACGACAATGACCATTTTGCAGTAGCCGAGTCCGTGCGGCGTTGTGAGTGCGCGCATGCCGACCGCTTTCGCAAATCCGCCATAGCGGGTTTTTGTGGAAACAATCGCGATTAAACCGTGTGTGTACATGGCGTTCACTGCCACAATTTCGTTCGGGTACGCTTCTTTTAACTGCTGATAAAGCGGCACGCATGTGTTAATGCCGATCATGTAATCGCATTCTGTCCAAGGCATGCCTAAGTATAAATGTTCAAAGATCGGATTGTTTCTGTGATAGACGCGTTTAATTTTGATAATCGGCATGCTGCGTCCGCCGGAATAATGGCCTGTGAATTCACCGAACGGCCCTTCATATTCGCGCTCTCCGGCAATAATCTCACCTTCAAGCACCACTTCAGCGCCCCACGGAACATCCAGATCAGACAGCTTTGATTTGACGATGCGATATGGTTCGCCTTGAATCGCACCTGCCATTTCGTATTCTGATTGATCATAGAGAAGCGGAGTCGATGCCGCCGTTGTAATGACCGGCTCGCAGCCAAGCGCAATAGTGACCGGAAGATTGATGCCGCGTTCTTCAGCTTGGCGCAGATGGATTGCAATATCGTGCTGCGGGACAGGCTGAATGCCGAGACGGTCTTTTCCTTTGACCTGCATTCTGTAAATGCCGACATTTTGTTTGCCGAAGTTGTCAGGGTCTTCAAGATCACGGGAAATGACACATGCTTTGTCTAAATAGTAGCCTCCATCACCTTGGTTAATTCTGAAAAGAGGCAGTATATCGAACAAATTGATATCTTCTGTGATTTCATTTTCATGAAATGGCGCTGTTTCCTCACGTTTGACCTGCATCGGAAACTGGTCATAACGCTTTGCGAATTCAAAAAACTGTTCTTTTACCGGTGTGTCTTTCGGCATGCCCAGCATCATGGCATGGTTTGGCCAAGAGCCGATGACATTCATCGCAATTCGCGCGTTATGATAGCCGTAAATGTTGTTAAATAAGAGCGCAGGGCTTTTATCGCCAAGATTGCTGGCTGCCCGTGCGGCGGCCCCTAAATCCGGTTCCGGCTTTACCTCTTCATTCACTGTAAGCAGCTGTCCTTCTTTTTCAAGGGCAGCGAGAAATTCTCTGAAATCTTGATAAGCCATGATCAAGCTCCTCCTTTTTGTTTTTCAATCCCATTCCAGCGCTTCGCTTCAGGAAGCCGAATGCCGAATTGGTCCAACGTTCTAAAAACAATATGGTCAACCATTTCCTCTAAGCTGCTCGGCTGATTATAAAATGCCGGCATCGGAGGAAGAATGATGGTGCCCATTTTCGTAAGCGCTAGCATATTTTCGAGATGAATTTGGTTCAAAGGCGTCTCTCTCGTTAAGAGGACGAGTTTTTTTCTCTCCTTGAGCATGACATCCGCCGCACGTGTCAGCAGATTATCCGCCATTCCGGTGCGAATGCTTGCGAGAGACTTCATGCTGCACGGCGCAACAATCATTCCATCGGTATCAAACGACCCGCTTGAAATGGCTGCCGCCTGATCCTTATGTGAGTAAGTGTATGTGGCCAGTTGTTCTACTTCTTGTAACGTATAGCCTGTTTCGTGTTTGATCGTGACGTTTGCCCAAGGAGACACAACGAGATGGGTTTCCACTCCGGCGGCCTTCAGCCACTGCAGCAGCCTGACCCCGAAAATGGCCCCTGTTGCCCCTGTCATTCCGACAACGAGTTTCACTTTGCCCCCTCCTTTACGCTTGAATTCTGCTTTCATTTCAATCATACTCCTGATATATCCATATGAAAAATATCTATTAAATCTATAATTAATACCTATAAGGTATGATAAGGAGGCGCTTTCTTTTGGATATTCGCCAGCTTCGATACTTCATTACCATTGCCCAAGAACAGAAAATTACGTCCGCAGCCAAAAAGCTTCACATGGCGCAGCCGCCTTTAAGCAGGCAGCTCAAACAGCTGGAGGACGAACTTGGTGTTGTTCTGTTTGACCGTAACAAGAAAAAACAAATGACTCTTACATATGAAGGAGCTGTTTTTCTAAAAAGAGCAAAAGAGATTCTGCATAGGTTTGAAGATGCAGTCATTGAGGTACAGGAGCTGAAGGAGGAAGTAGCCGGCACACTTGCCGTGGGATCAACGATTTATTGCGCGGCTCTGATGCTTGAAAAAGTAACACAGATCAAAGAGAGATACCCCCATCTCACCTTTAATATTTGGGAAAATGAACCCGCGACACTGTTGGAACTGCTGGAAAGCCGGCAAATCGATGCGGCGGTCACGACAACACTGATCAAAAGTGACACAGTACAATTCAAACAGCTTGATGACATTCCATGTGTGCTCGTGCTTTCAGATGAAGCCGGATATCCGTGCGGAGACACCATTAAGATGGAGGACATTCCTTCATTTCCGCTGATCCTGCTGCGGCCTGTCAACGGAAAAGGCGTCTATAATCAGGTCATGAATGAATTTCATCGTTTGAACCTGGAGCCGCGCATTGTTTGTGAATGCCACGACTCTGCAACTTTGCTCAGCCTCGTGTCATCCGGATTCGGCGCGTCTATTTTGCCTGTCACAATGATTCCCGTTCATATGAGAAATCACGTTCACACCGTCCATATCGAAAATAATCCCTTCATTATGACACCAGCTGTCATGTGGAGAACGGACAGTTATTTGCCTAAACCGGCACAGCAATTTTTGGATTTATTTTAAAAGATTTTGCCTTATGAAAACCAATTACTTGACTCATACTAAAAAAAAGTTATCCTTTAGATTTGTAAGCTAATTTTTTATTTCAATAAAATCAACCAGAAAAGTGGGGAATAAGATGAAAAAAGCATTATTGGCTTTATTCATGGTCGTAAGTATTGCAGCTCTTGCAGCTTGCGGAGCAGGAAATGACAATCAGTCAAAAGATAATGCCAAAGATGGCGATCTTTGGGCTTCAATTAAGAAAAAAGGTGTGCTCACAGTCGGAACGGAAGGAACATATGAGCCGTTCACTTACCACGACAAAGACACTGATAAACTGACTGGCTATGATGTCGAAGTTATCACAGAAGTCGCAAAACGCCTCGGGCTTAAAGTCGACTTTAAGGAAACACAGTGGGACAGTATGTTTGCCGGCCTGAATTCCAAACGGTTTGACGTTGTTGCCAACCAAGTCGGAAAAACAGATCGTGAAAATCAATATGATTTCTCAGATAAATACACAACATCAAGAGCCGTTGTCGTAACGAAAAAAGACAACAACGATATTAAGTCTGAAGCAGATGTAAAAGGAAAAACGTCAGCTCAATCACTGACAAGCAACTACAACAAATTAGCTACAAACGCCGGCGCTAAAGTAGAAGGCGTTGAAGGTATGGCGCAGGCCCTTCAAATGATCCAGCAAGGCCGCGTCGATATGACATACAACGATAAGCTTGCCGTATTGAACTACTTAAAAACATCTGGCAATAAAAACGTGAAAATCGCGTTTGAAACAGGTGAGCCTCAGTCAACATATTTCACGTTCCGTAAAGGAAGCGGCGAGGTTGTTGATCAAGTCAACAAAGCATTAAAAGAAATGAAAGAGGACGGGACTCTTTCTAAAATTTCTAAAAAATGGTTCGGCGAAGATGTTTCTAAATAATCTGCCGGCATTGACGCTAGGCACGGCGATCCCGTGGGATCTGGTGCAGCAGTCATTCTGGCCGATACTTTCAGGGGGAATCTACTATACGATTCCCCTTACGATTCTTTCCTTTATATTCGGAATGATCCTGGCGCTGATTACGGCGCTTGCCAGAATGTCGAAAGTGAGACCTTTGAGATGGGTGTTCAGCGTATACGTATCCGCAATACGCGGCACTCCTCTTCTCGTTCAATTGTTCATCATTTTCTATCTGTTCCCGGCCTTTAACGTCACATTAGATCCATTTCCAAGCGCAGTTATCGCCTTTTCATTAAACGTCGGCGCCTATGCATCTGAAATCATTCGGGCATCTATTTTATCCGTGCCGAAAGGGCAATGGGAAGCCGGCTACACAATTGGCATGACACATCAAAAAACGCTGTTCCGCGTCATTTTGCCGCAGGCGTTTCGTGTGTCGATCCCGCCATTATCCAATACCTTTATCAGCCTGATTAAAGATACATCCCTCGCCTCTCAAATTCTGGTCGCTGAGCTGTTCAGAAAAGCCCAGGAAATCGGCGCGCGGAATCTTGATCAAATTTTAGTGATCTATATTGAAGCAGCCTTTATTTATTGGATTATCTGCTTCCTGCTCTCACTCGTCCAGCATGTCATCGAACGGCGTCTTGACCGCTACGTGGCCAAATAAGGAGGTTCCGAGTATGCTTACCGTTAAAGGATTAAACAAATCATTCGGTGAAAATGAAATTTTAAAAAAGATAGATATGAAGATTGAAAAAGGAAAAGTCATCGCCATACTTGGGCCTTCAGGTTCAGGGAAAACGACGCTGCTCCGCTGCCTGAACGCTCTGGAGATCCCGAATCGCGGAGAGCTTGCATTTGATGATTTCTCCATCGATTTCTCTAAAAAGGTGAAACAGGCGGATATCCTAAAGCTTCGCCGAAAATCTGGAATGGTGTTTCAGGCGTATCACCTGTTCCCGCACCGCACAGCCCTCGAAAACGTGATGGAGGGCCCTATTCAGGTGCAAAAACGGAACAAAGAGGAAGTCAGAAAAGAAGCGATTCAGCTTCTTGATAAAGTCGGATTGAAGGACAAAATGGATTTATATCCGTTCCAGCTTTCCGGCGGCCAGCAGCAGCGCGTCGGCATCGCCCGCGCACTGGCGATTCAGCCTGAGCTCATGCTGTTTGACGAACCGACCTCAGCGCTTGATCCCGAGCTTGTCGGAGAGGTGCTGAAGGTTATCAAGGACTTGGCCAATGAAGGCTGGACCATGGTCGTCGTGACCCACGAAATCAAGTTCGCGCAGGAAGTTGCGGATGAAGTCATCTTCATCGACGGCGGCGTTATCGTGGAGCAAGGACCGCCGGAGCAAATTTTTTCCGCACCAAAAGAAGAACGGACACAGCGGTTCTTAAACCGGATTTTGAACCCGCTGTAATAAGAAAAACAGGGCGTCAGCGCCCTGTTTCAGATTATTGACAAAATCCTAAAACGATTTTCGTTTTAGGATTTTGTGATTTTCAGCGTGATTGAAAACCTTTGAAGTCTAGGAAGGGCGAGCATTGGAGCACAGCGAATGTTAAATTCGTGAGCACCGAAGCACAGGCCTGACAACGAATGCAAGGGTTTGCCAACACGCTGAAACAGGGCGCCTGCGGCGGCCCTGTTTTTTTGTTGAGCCCCTTTCGCCTATTCCGCCCTTCTGTCAGATGTGCTACAATGACAATCGACTGATTTTTACGAAAGAAGGGACCTCACGTGAAGCAAGAACTTGTTCTGCGCTGGACATTTTATTTTGCCGGTTTGATCATTTTGGCTTTTGGTGTATCCCTGACGATAGAAGGAAAAGCACTCGGCATTAGTCCGTGGGATGCATTTCATTACAGCCTGTTTCAGCACTTCGGGCTTACCGTCGGCCAGTGGTCCATCATTATTGGAGCGCTCATCGTCGGATTCACGTCATTGTTTACGAGAGCTTGGCCGAAAATTGGGGCCCTCCTGAATATGGTGCTCATTGGTGTATTTATAGATTTTTTCAATTTCATTCTGCCTGCCCCCTCGACCTACACAGGCTCGATCATCGTCTTCTCTCTAGGCGTGGTGCTGATTGGTTACGGCGTCGGTGTTTATGTATCAGCAGGCCTTGGCGCGGGGCCGCGTGATTCACTGATGATGCTGATTACAGAAAAAACCGGCTGGAATGTGCAATGGGTGCGGAACGGCATGGAATTAACCATTTTGTTTGCGGCATGGGGCATGGGCGGACCGATCGGTTTTGGCACCATTTTGACCGCCATCCTCACCGGACTTATTTTGCGTTTTTCATTGCCCCAGTCAATCCAGTTGCTGAATTATGCTGTGGCAAGGCGGACAGCCGCTGTGAAAGCATCTCCGCCTGTACACTAAAACAAAGCCGCCTTGGCTTTGTTTTTTTATTTTCTCCTCTATATGAGTCTTGTGGAAGTATGATAGGATGGTTTTGACAATCTTTTGCAGACGGAGGATCTAGAATGAAGATTTACGGAATTTATATGGACCGCCCGCTTTCACAGGAAGAAAATGAACGGTTCATGTCTTTCATATCACCTGAAAAACGGGAGAAATGCCGGAGATTTTATCATAAAGAAGATGCTCACCGCACCCTGCTGGGAGATGTGCTCGTTCGCTCAGTCATAAGCAGGCAGTATCAGTTGGACAAATCCGATATCCGCTTTAGCATGCAGGAATACGGGAAGCCGTGCATCCCTGATCTTCCCGACGCTCATTTCAATATTTCTCACTCCGGCCGCTGGGTCATTTGCGCGTTTGATTCACAGCCGATCGGCATAGATATCGAAAAAACGAAACCGATCAGTCTTGAGATCGCCAAGCGCTTCTTTTCAAAAACAGAGTACAGCGACCTTTTAGCAAAAGACAAGGACGAGCAGACAGACTATTTTTATCATCTATGGTCAATGAAAGAAAGCTTTATCAAACAGGAAGGCAAAGGCTTATCGCTTCCGCTTGATTCCTTTTCAGTGCGCCTGCATCAGGACGGACAAGTATCCATTGAGCTTCCGGACAGCCATTCCCCATGCTATATCAAAACGTATGAGGTCGATCCCGGCTACAAAATGGCTGTATGCGCCGCACACCCTGATTTCCCCGAGGATATCACAATGGTCTCGTACGAAGAGCTTTTATAAATGGCTCATCAACAGCTTGACACCGCGCTCAATATCTTCCGTTTTCACATTGGAAATATTGATTTTTAATAGATTTTCTTTCTGATAATCTGATAAATAATGACGGTCTATCGCCTCAAGGATCACCCCTTGTTTTTTCAGCCTATGAATCACTCTTGAGGCGGGCAGATCCTGAGGAAGCACCAGATGGGTGTGCATACAGGGTGCCTGCCCGCTGGAGAACGTAAAGCGGCCGCTTCCCAGCTGCCTGTGTGTTTGAATGGCTTGATGTAGCCTCAGCGACCGCTCTTTATAAGAATTTCTGATTTTCTCCTTATGCCTGCCGTACATACCGCTTTTCAGGTAAATCTCCAATGCCGCTTGAGAAATCATCGAACAGTCGATGTCGTTCAGCTTTTTGTACGCATAGAACGTGTCAGTCAGCGCTTCGGGCAAAACAGCCGCCCCCACGCGAAGGCCGGGGAACATCATTTTCGAGAAGCTTTTCAAATAGATGACATGTGAGGACAGATCATATGCGTACAGCGGATCTGCCTTTTTATTTTCCTCCAGATCACCGAGGTAATCATCCTCAACGAGGTAGACATCATACGCTTCTGCCAGTCTCACAAGCTCCTGTTTATCACGCTCTGACAAAGAGCAGCCAAGCGGGTTATGGAAGCGGGGCATCGTATAAAAAAATTTAATCGATTCTGTTTGAAATAACCGCTCAACCTCGGCTATATCAAGCCCTTCTTCCGTTCGTTTCACCCCGATGGCGGGAATCCCAAGCGTCTCAAGCTGTTCGACCATCAAATGGTAGCCCGGCTGTTCAATGGCGATCTTCTCTTTCCCATTTGGGAACGGCATGGCACAAAGCAAGGATAACGCCTGCTGGACACCTGATGTAATGAAAATATGCCTTTCATCCGCAAATACCTGTTGATTGGCCAAGAGCTTTCGGAGTACGCGGATGAGTGAGGGAAGCCCCTTTGGCGTCCCATAAATAAACAAATCGTTTTTGTATGTATCAATCGCTTTGTTGATGCAGTGCTGAAAATCAAGATACGGAAACACATCTGGGTCCGGCGCAGATGTGGCAAAGTCGATGGGGCCAGGCTGCCCGCTTCTTGATTTCCCTGTCTTTTTCACAATATAATAGCCGCTTTTCGGAACAGAATAGATAAGGTGGCGCTTTTCCAGCTCCTGCAGCGCGCGGATCACTGTGCTTTTGCTGACTTGGTAGCGGGCGGACAGCTGACGGATAGATGGAAGCCTGTCTCCTTCTTGATAGGCGGTGCTTTGCATCATCTCCTCTATCCTCGTTAATAGACTCATATATTTCTCCATGCCTTCTCCCCCTGTTTTGTACCGGTACAGTTCATTGTTTTTCTCATTGTACCGTTCTGACCGCGGCCATACAATAAAGGGAGCGACCGGCGCTGCAATTCAGGTAAAGGAGCCCTTCCCATTATGGTTAAACATCAGCAAGCCTCCGCTTATATAGCGGCTATTTTATATTCGTTCATTATCGGTTTATCCTTTCTATTCGTAAAAATCGCACTGCAAACAGCAGAGCCGTTTGATATTTTGGCGCATCGGTTCACCATTGCGTTTGCTGCGGCCACTATACCGATCTTATTCGGCTGGGTAAAGCTATCAATCCGCATAAAGGACGTCATTGACATTTTGCCGCTCGCCCTGCTGTATCCCGCGTTATTTTTCAGCTTTCAGGCATTCGGCCTTGTGTACTCGTCCTCCTCTGAAGCGGGAATTATTCAGGCAGCCATTCCGATTTTCACGATGGTCTTTGCCGCTTATGTTTTAAAGGAACGCCCAACGTGGACGCAAAAGGGGTTCACGGTTTTATCCGTTGCCGGCGTCATGTTTATTTTTGTGATGAAAGGCGTTGACGTGGAATCAGCCAGCTTAAAAGGGTCTTTGCTGATCCTATTGTCCGCTTTGTCTTCAGCGATGTACAATACTGCTGCCAGAAAAATGACGCAGCGGTTCAAGCTGACCGAGCTCACCTACATCATGTCAGCCATCGGCTTTGTCGTCTTCAACGCCATCGCCCTTGTGCGTCACGGAGCGGCGGGAACAGTCGGCACTTATTTTCTGCCGTTCCGGGAGCCCGGCTTCGTTCTCGCCATTGTGTATTTGGGCGTGCTGTCTTCACTTGTCACTTCATTTCTGTCTAACTATACGCTGTCGCGAATTGAGGCGTTTAAAATGAGCGCTTTTAATCATGTATCTACCATTGTGACGATGATTGCAGGAGTTGTGATTCTCAACGAAAGCCTGGCCTGGTATCATCTTGCCGGGGCTGTTTGTATTATGATTGGCGTGGTGGGGAGCAATATCAATCTGGAGAAAAAAACAAAGCGCCCTGGTATGCCTGCAAAAAAATGAGAAATTATGCTAGACTAAAAGGAAAAACATGGTTAGAGGTGTAGGTTTACCGTATGATTCAATATGCTAGTGAAAGTATCAATCTTCCAGGAGAAATCACTTTTAAGGATGTAAGAGAAATCTTTTTTTATCAAATCGCAAAAATATCATGCTTTTACTTTCTATTGTTTTGCGCCATATTTGCTGCAGTTAACTTCATTAACGGATGGCCCCGTATCGTTTATGGAAGTGACGCGCTTAACTTGTTTATGAACAGTATGTTGATTATCGTGATGTCCGTTCTGTTTACACTGCTGCTCCTCCTTCTTCTATATGTGAAGTTTTCCAGAGCATACAAGAAGAACGAACGGATGAAATCCAAAAGAACATATACTCTGAACCAAGAAGGAATTCGTATATGTTCTAAAAAATATGACCTCATTTTCAATTGGAATGAAATCACAGCTGTTTTCGAATATAAGAATATCTTCCGCATCAATACATCCAGCAGCCAATATATTGCGATCCCAAAACATTTTTTTCATTCCGAAGTGGAGATGAACAGATTCAAGGAGATTATCCTTAAAAATACCGAAACAAAAAAACTCAAATTTAAAAAGGATCAGCATTGACAGTGCTGATCCTTTTATATTGATTGGTGGGTTTCTTTTGCCTTTTGTTTATCTAAAAACGGCACCAGCTCTATTACAGCCGATAAACCCACAAACACGATGCACACAGCGACAATCAGCAAATAACCATGAGTCATGTCAAAAAACAAACCGCCCGCATACACGCTGAGAGCTCCGGCAACCTGATGGATAAAGAAATTGATGCCTAACAGCGATCCGATCAATCCTGTTTGATAGCTTTCCGAAATTGACGCCGCGGTCAGCGGGATCACGCCTGTGTAACTGAGCCCGAATAACAGGATAAACCCGAAGTACCAAAGGTCGCTTTGATGAATTCCGAGAATGGGAATGAGCAGGCAAATGAGGCTGAGCAGCCGAATGAAAAATAAGATGGATAGCATGACGCTTCTGCTCCCGAGGAGATCAGACAGCCAGCCTGCCAATAATCCGCCAATGATGATAAACGCCCCGAACGCGGCCATCATTCCGTTGACATGAGAGACATGCGCATCCTTAAGTATCGGGACGAGGTGAGCATCAATAATTCCCATTGTAAATCCGCAAGTAAACACGCCGAAGTACAGGATATGAATGAGGCGGGATTGCTTCATCACGTTCCAAAACCCCCGCCAATCATAAGATTTTTTCACAGACTCCGCTTGCGCATACGGCGGGTGCTTCATCCCAAAGACGAGGAGCGGCAGCAGAACAGCCGCCATGACGATTCCCAAAATCGTATAGGTGCTCTGCCAGCCGGCATGATACGGAGCCGCAGCCCAAATGGGCGAGAGAAGCAGCAGGCCCGCAGAGTTGGCATTGGTCAAAATAGCAAGCGCCAGACCTTTGTGTATGTCAAACCAACGGCTGATGAAATACTGGGTCGTCACGCCGACCGCGCAGGAATAGCCGCTTCCGCCAAGCACACCGTAAATGGCGGAAAACACATGAACATTCGGTGAATAAGGAAGCACCAAAAAGCTTGCGCTGATGCAGACAGCTCCAAGCGCCATAATTTTTCTGACACTGAAACGGTCGATAAAAAAACCGACAAAAAACTGGACGATGCCGGTTGTGATCATAAAAATGCTGACAGAAACCGAGATCAGCGACCTGTCGGCATGGAAGGCATCCGCCATTGGCAGCATAAAAAATTGAAAGGAATTTCTGAATGAGTTCATTCCGATGGCGAAAACAAACGTAAACAGCAATACAAACCATTTCATCCTGGGAGACGTGCGCATGTTTCGACCTTCCTTTATTTGAGTATTTCGACTATTATATCATGCAAAAATTGGCATTCAACACAAAAAAAGCGGAACAGCCGAAGCTGTCCGCTTTTGATCACGGTTGAATGATCGGATGCTGATTCAAGATCGCAAAAATCCGTTCTGCGACTTCTTCCGTTTGTGACAGCAGGAACATGTGCCCGCCGTCAAATTGATGGAATGTGATGTCTTTTGCCCACTTCTTCCAGCCTTCCGCATCTCGTATGCAGTTTTTATCATCAAGCCCGTTAAAGACATGAACAGGCGACTGAATCTGGGCCAGATCGTAAAGCTCAAATTGTTCAAGAGCCCGGTAATCTGATCGGAAAGAAGGCAGGAAAAAGGACATGACCTCCTTATTTTCAACAAGCTCTGCGGGCATTCCGCCTAATTGGATAATATGATCGAGAAACTGATCATCAGGCAGGTGGGACACTTTCTTCCGCTGAATATGAGGCGGCTGGATTGCAGAAATGATAACCGCCTGCGGAAAGACGCCTTCACGCTCAAGCTTTTGCGCCAGCCTGAAGGTGATCATTCCGCCCATACTGTGTCCGAACAGCACAAACGGCCGATCAGGGCGAAGGTTCAGTTCTTGCTTGTACAAATCCGTCAGCTCTTCGAGATCCTCAATGGCTGACGTTTGATTCGTGCCGTGTCCCGGCGGCTCGGCAGCGAGCATCTCGCACTCCCCCTGCAAAAAAGCATGGAGAGGACGAAACGACGCCGAATAGCCGCCGGCAAACGGAAAACAGATGAGCTGTGTTTTTTCCGACGCATCAAATGATTTGAAGAGTTGGCTCATTGGCTGTCTCCTCCTTTCATCACTTCATTTATGAAACCGTTACGGTTTGTGTATTAAGAAATTCGAGCAAAATCCCGGCATTCCTATCTAGCGTTTCGCCCTGCAGCATTTCTGCGTGTGTTCCGAAGCCTCTTTTCACACGGTAAGCACCTGTTGTAGCTTCTTCCCATGATGCAAGCCATTCCGGCATGTCAAAATCAGCGCCGGAAGTCAACAGATCAATATCTGCTTTCACCTGGCCTGTGCTGATCAGGTTGACGTAGTATGAGTAAAAGGCATGTGTTTTTTGCTTGAGGCCTTGTTTGACGGCTTCGCTGTTGAGCGCTTCATTGTCCCGATTGACATTCATCAACGCTTCGACATCACTTTCAACCGTGCGTCCGTCCAGATCACTGACACCTTGTTTTTTATAGGAATCGACCATGATGATCCGCTGAACAATACGGCCTTGTTCCTCAAGCTTTTTCGCAGCTTCAAACGCCAGGCTGCATCCCGCTGAATATCCAAACAATGTTAAAGGCCCTTCCGGCTGCAGCTTCTGGATCAAATCCGCATAGCGGTCAAGCCGGTCTTCCTCCTCAATAAAATCAAAGGCGCACAGCTTGTATGACGGCAAGCGGCTGGACAGATTTTGGTACATAAGGCCATAGCCCAAGACCGGCGGAAATGCGAAAATGATCTGCTCCTGATCCTGATTCATTATCGTTACATCCTGCAAGCCATCAGGGCCCCCGTTTTTCAAATACGCTGAAATACCGGCGATCGTCGGCGCTTCAAACAAAAGCTTTACTGGAAGATCAATCCCGAGCTCTTTCTTGATGCGGGAAGCGGCGGTCATGGCCTTCAAGGAATGCCCTCCGAGCGCAAAGAAATCGTCATGAATGCCAATTTGCTTTCTGCCGAGAACCTCAGACCAGATTTGTGCGATTATTTCTTCCATCTCGTTCCGCGGTCCGATCCATTCTTCCGCCAGCTGATCCTGATCAGGTTTTGGGAGCAGCCGTTTATTGACTTTCCCGTTCGTCGTTAAAGGAAGCTCATCCAAGAAGGTAAAGGTTTGCGGCACCATGTAAGCAGGAAGCTGTTTTTTCAGGTGCGCCTTCACGTCTTCAGCTGAAAGCTGCGTTCGGTTCACAAGGTAGGCATTGATTGATGCATCGCCAGACTCAGGGCGGTCCGCCACAACGACCGCATCTTTCACACCTGGGTATTCCTGCAGCTGCTTTTCGATTTCTTCAAGCTCAATCCGGTGTCCCCGTATTTTGACCTGGTCGTCAATACGGCCGGCGTATTCAATCGTTCCATCCGGCAGCCAGCGCGCTAAATCCCCTGTGCGGTAAAGCGTTTCTCCCGGCTTGAACGGGTTGTTAATAAACTTTTCCTTCGTGAGGTCAGCACGATTTACATACCCTTTTGACACGCCCATTCCGCTGATGCACAGTTCACCGACCGCCCCGAATGGCTGGAGCTGGCTTTGCTCGTTCAGAATATAAACACTGGCATTGCTGATCGGCTTTCCAATCGGCAATGAGGAGATGGAATCCGGCAGATCATGCACGACGTGAGCTGTCGCAAACACTGTTCCCTCAGTCGGCCCGTAGCAGTTAATCAGCTTGCCCGGCCCCATGACCCGCAGCGCTTTTCTGACATGAGGCACTGAGGCGCGCTCTCCGCCGAATAACACGCAGCGAAGCCCCTTCATCCAATCCTCTCCCGCATCTGTGAGAAGATTAAATAGTGCGGTTGTCGCAAACATGACATTGACATTCTCTTGCAGGATCAGATCTGTGAGCCGTTCTGTATCAAGCAGCGTATGTTCATCTGCGATAATGAGCCGTGCCGCATTCAGCATAGAAGCATAGAAATCAAAAGTAAATGCGTCAAAGGCGTAATTCGAAACAGACAAGAACGTATCCTGATCAGAAAATGCCATGTAGTCTACATGCTTGACCAAACCCTGAATATTGGCATGAGTGGTCATATTGCCCTTTGGCTTTCCGGTTGTGCCGGACGTGTACATGATATATGCCGGATCATTAGGATCAATCGCGGTTGCAGGATCGCTTGCCTGTTCTTCAAACCGTGTTTGATCATCAATGAAGAGCGTTGTGCCTGTATACGGCAGCTCAGCCGCTTGTTCTTTCATCTCCTGATGCGTCAGAAGACAGGCTGCCGCACTGTCAGCCAGCATATACGAGATTCGGTCCTCTGGCAGCTTCGGATCAACCGGCAGATAGGCTGCTCCCGCCTTTAATACACCGAGAATGCCGATCACCAATTCAAGTGAGCGCTTCGTGTACAGCGCTACAACAGAGCCTTTGCCCGCACCGTGTTTTTGCAGCCGGCGTGCAAGGCGGTTCGCTTCCTCATCTAATTCGCGATAAGACAGGGTCTGGCCGGCATACGTAAGCGCCGGCGCATCCGGATTGACGTTCACTGATTCCTTGAACCAATCCGTCAGAGGCTTTGTTTCATGAGCTTGAGCCGGCGGGTTTAAGCCGGTTAGCAAAAATTCTCTCTCCCTGTCGTCAACGAGGTTGATCGTGCTGACAGGCTGATCCGGATTCTGGATGAGCTGCTGAATTGCTGTGAGAAGCTGAGATTTCAAGCGCAGGATAAACGCCTCATCAAACACATTCTCATTATAGGCAAGCTTAATCAGCATCTCATCTCCCGGGGAAGCCATCAGGTTGAGATCATAATTCGACTTCTCAAAAACATGAACATCCACCATATCAAAGCCGTTTTCACTGCTTTCTTCATTTTTCGCATCCTGAAGCGGATAGTTCTCAAAAACAATGATGTGGTCAATCAGTTTCGGCTGATCGGCCTGGCTTTGGATGTCATAAAGCGGCACATATTGATGCGGCTCAGACTGCAGCGATTGCTCCTGCAGCTGCTTGAGCAAGCCGTTAAATGTGATACCCTCAGACAGCTTCACACGTCTCGGGACAACGTTGATAAACAGCCCGACCATATGTTCAACGCCTTTGATTTCCGCGGGACGCCCTGAAACAACTGTACCGAAGGCCAAATCGCCAGACTGCTGATAGCGGCTGATCAATACGCTCCAGACTGCCTGCAGCGCTGTACTTAAAGTGGTATGCTGCGATTTTGCAAGCTCGGTAAAGGCCTTTGTTTCCGCCTCCGGCAGTGAAAAGAGCAGCTCTTTCGGCTCATAGCCGTCCTTTTGTTTCTTTCTTTGCTCCGCAAACGTCGTTTGTCCTTCAAAGTCCTCTAAATATTCGCGCCAGTAACGCAGTGATGCTTGTTTATCCTGCTTTTCAAGCCACTTGATGTAGTCTTTATACGGTTTGACGGGCGGCAGGCTGTACGGCTTTTGTTCGCGCAGAGCATTGTATACCTTAAATAGATCCTGTACGACGATGCCGAAGCACCATCCGTCCAAAATAATGTGGTGGTAGCTCCACACCCATTCAAAGCTTTCTTCAGCTTTCTTGAAAATGGCTGCCCGCATCGGAATATCCCGCGTCAAATCAAAACCCCTGATCTTATCCTGTTCTTTGTACTCATTGATTTTGGCTGTTTGCTCGCTGCCCGTTAAGTGTGTCAGATCGATTTCTTCTATATGGAACTGCCGTTTTTTCAATACGACTTGGACAGGCCTTTTTACTTTTTCGTGAATGAACACGGTACGAAATACATCGTACCGGTCCATGATCACATTCATGCTTTCTTCAAGACATTTGATATTCAAGCTGCCTTTTACTTTCATCGTGATTTGTTCAAGGTAAAAGCTTTGGCCGGGATTCAGGATGGCATGAAAAAGCATCCCTTCCTGCATCGGCGATAGGTAATACATATCTTGAACCTGATCCTTGCTAAATTGACTCATATGTTTCGCTCCCGCCTTCTGTAATTCCCTTGCGTTTTATTTTAAATTCTCCTCAAGCATGTCAAAGATATCTCCCATCTCGTCCATTTCAAGGTCTTCGGTGCTAAAGTCGCTTGGTGTGAATTCCTTGTCTTCTTTTTCCGTGCAATGGCGGATTAGCATCAGGAGGTTTTCTTTAAACCGTTCCATTTGCTCCTCGACTGTAGCTCTTTCAAACTCCTTCTCATTGTAGGAGCAGGAAAGCACAAACCGGCCGTTTCTGATCATGCCGCTGAAGCTTAAAGCGTACAGCGCCTCTGATTCTCCGCTTACTTGGCGCCCCATATCGAAAGCGGACGGTTCAAAGAAATCGGTTTTGACTTCACTGTCGAATTGGCCCAAATAGTTGAAGCTGATCTCCGGTGTGAAGCCCTTTGTTTCCGCTGTTTCTGTGAAATAACGAAGAATGCCGTAGCCAACACCTTTGTCCGGAATGCGGCGCAGGTTTTCTTTGACTGTTTTGATCACAGCTGAGGCATCTGCTTCAGATATGTCGAGCACAACAGGGTATTGTGCCGTAAACCAGCCGACCGTTCTGGAGATATTCACATTCGGGATGATGTCCTCCCGGCCGTGTCCCTCAAGGTTAATGCCAATTTTGGCCCCCTTTGTCCATTCTTTCATTGTCAAACCGAGCGCGCTGAGAAGAATATCGTTGATTTCAGTTCCATATGGCTGATGAACATCTGTTAAAAGATGCTTAGTGTCTTCTTCCGTTAATTCACATAGGACGGATGATGTATCCTTGACGATCCGCTGCACAGTTTCACAATCCTTCGGTAAAGGAGAAACCTGTTCAGCGGCAATTTGCGACCAGTATTCAGCCTGCTGTAAAAGATGCGCTGATTGGCTGAATGCCGCCAGTTCTTCCGCCCAATCCTTGAAGGAGTTTGTTTTTTGCGGGAAGACAAGGCTCTCTTCTTTCTCAGCCTGCATGTAGCCTGAAGCAAAGTCTTCAAGCAAAATCCGCCATGACACACCGTCGACCACCAGATGGTGTACAGCAATGAGCAGGTGATCCCCAGCTTCTGTGCGATATTGCTCCGCCTTTAAAAGCGGCCCGTTTCGCAGATCGAGACTGCTTTGCAGCTTGTTCGCGAGAATTTTAATCTGGCTTCTCAGCATCTCTTCATCGGAGCCGTACAGATCCACGATTTCAAAGCTGACTTTGCTTTCGCTGATTGGTTTATATGCTTGCAGGATCTCTCCGTTCTCCTCACGATAGACCATGCGGAGCGCGTCATGATGCTCGATCAGCGCCTGCAATGTTTTCTCCACCCGTTCAGGATCAAAGCCCTTCTTGGCGTGAAGCATCACCGATTGGTTCCAGTGGTGCTTGTTCGTGAAGTTCTTTTCAAAGAACCAGCGCTGGATCGGCGTCAGGATGACTTCGCCCTCCACCGGGCCTTGGTCTGCCTGTTTGCCTTCGGCACGCTCTACATATTGGGTAAGCTCCTCGATCGTCGGATGCTGGAAGAGATCTTTCATTTCCAGCTTCCAGCCGTGCTGGTTCAAGCGGCTCGCCATTTGAATTCCTTTGATGGAATCTCCGCCAAGCGAGAAGAAATTGTCGGTGACACCGACTTCAGACAATCCAAGCACGTCCTGCCAGATGCCGGCAAGCAGCTCTTCCATGTCGGTCGTCGGCGCTTTGTATTCTCCGCTTCCCGATTCGATGTCCGGGTCAGGTAAGGCTTTGCGGTCCACTTTGCCGTTTGCCGTAACCGGAAGCTCGTTCAGCGTCACCCAGAACGCCGGGATCATGTAATCCGGCAGGGTTTCCTTCAGTGCTGATTTCAGTGCTTCTATGTCAGCTGTTTCCGGTGTGACATACGCCGCGATCGCTGTGTTGCCTCCTTTATCCTTGACAGCTGTCACCGCCGCATCCTGCACCTCAGAAAGCTGTGCGAGCTGGACTTCAATTTCTGAGAGCTCGATCCGGTAGCCGCGGACCTTGACCTGCTGGTCGATCCGGCCGATGTATTCGATGCCGCCGCCCGTCCATTTCACCAAATCGCCGGTGCGGTACATGCGCTCACCCGGCACAAACGGATCAGCGACAAACCGCTTCGCGGTTTCGTCTTCTCGATTCAGATAGCCGCGTGCCAGTCCGCGCCCCGCCACGCAAAGCTCTCCGGCTACGCCTTCCGGCTGCACCTGATTGCCCTCTCCGAGAATGTATACTCTCGTATTGGCAATGGCCCTTCCGATGGAAAGCGAGCCTTCCTCCGGATGGATTTCTGCGCTTGTGGCAACGACCGTATTTTCTGTCGGCCCGTAGTTATTGACGAGTGTGTACGGCTTTTTCACTGCGCGCTTCAGCTTGTCTCCTCCGGTCAAGAGGACGCGAAGTGATGTGTTCTCAAGCTCCATGAACTGTTCCGCAAGCTGTGTCGGCAGGAACGTGATCGTTACGCCGTTCGTTTCAAAATAATCGTTCAGGCGGACGATATCGAGGCGGATCGCTTCATCAATGACGTGAAGCTCAGCGCCGATCGTCCAGGTCGGGAACATCTCCCAAATGGAAGCGTCAAATCCAAAGCCTGCGTACTTCGCACTGCGGTCCTCCGCTGTCATACCGAACGCGTCGTGGTGCCAGAAGCACAGGTTCACAAGCGCATGGTGCTCGACCATGACACCCTTCGGCTGTCCGGTCGTTCCAGACGTGTAAATCATGTACGCCAAGTTCTCCGCGGTTACAGCCGTCTCTGGATTTCCCTCGTCGTTTTCATCAAGCGGCAGGCTTAGAATCGTGCGGCTTCCGTCGAGAAGAATGACATCTCCCGTATAGCTGTCCGGCACTGAAATGCCTTCCTGTTTCAAGAGAAGTCTCGCGCCGCTGTCCTGTAAAATATACTCAATCCGCTGATCCGGATAGTCAGGATCAATCGGCACAAACGCCGCTCCGGCTTTCAAGACGCCGAGCACCGCGGCGGACATTTCAAGCGACGGCTTCGTGAGAACGCCGACGCGGTCATCCGGGCTGATGCCGCAGTCCATCAGAATCCGCGCGAGACGGTTTGCCTTCGCATTCAGCTCGCCGTACGTCCAAGACTGGCCGTTGTATGTGACAGCCGGGCGGTCTTTGTGGCGCTGGACAGTCTCTTCGAATAGCTGATGAACCGTTTTGTCTGTCGGCACAGGCAGCGATTTGCCCTTCCATGCCTCAAGAAGCGCTTGCTTTTCTGTCTCGGTGACGAGTGACAGGCTGGAAAGCGGCTGGTTCGGGTTATCCGCAACAGCCTTTAGTAGCCGCAGAACGTATTCGCTCCATTTTTCAGCTGTTTCTTTTGCGAACAGATCTGTCGCATATTCGAGCTGCAAGCCAATGCCATTTTCATCAGTAAATCCGCCCAGTGTCAGATCAAACTTAGAAGTTCCCTGATGAGCCTCATAAGGTGAAATGCTCAGATTTTGCAATGTAAGCTGTTCTTTATCAGGGTTTTCTGTCGTCACCATCACATTAAACAATGGGTTTCGGCTCATATCCCGAGGGAGATCAAGCTGATTAACCAGATCTTCAAACGGATACTCCTGATGCTCAAGCGCTGACAGGTTCGTCTGCTTTGCTTGCTCCAAAAGCTCCGCAAATGTTTGCTGTTCTTTCGCTTCCATTCTCAGGGCAAGTGTATTGACGAACATTCCCGGCATGTCCTGAACATCAGCATTCGTCCGGCCGGCAGTAACGGAGCCGATGACGATATCCCGCTGTCCGGAAATTTTGCTTAAAAAGACGTGGAAAACAGCATGGAGCACCATGTGCAAGGTCGTTCCGGTTTCCGCAAGCAGTTTTTCTACCGCCTTTGCCGTCTCACTTCCCGTACGGAAACGGATCGTATCTCCTTTAAAGCTTTGCACAGGCGGACGGGCGTAATCGAGCGGGAGATCAAGCTCTGGCAGCTCGCCTGAAAGAACTGACATCCAGTACGCCTCATGCTCCTTCATCCGTTCTTTTTGCTCAGCTTCATGTTGCCAAACGGCGAAATCTTTATAATGAAGCGCCGGCTCCGGAAGCTGCTCTCCTTTGTAAAGCAGCGCCAATTCTTTTACAAAGATGCCTCTTGAGACGCCGTCTGCGATGATATGATGCATATCTAAAAGCAGCAAATGTTTTTTCGCTTCTATTCGAAGCAAAGCTGCGCGAATGAGCGGTGCGTCGTTTAAGTCGAATGGCCGGATAAATTCCTTAATCTTTTGGTCCGCTTCGTCTTCTTTAGCTTCAAACACATGAAGATCAACCTCCGCCTTCTCAATGATGCGCTGAACAGGCTCACCATTAGCTTCCATAAATGACGTCCGCAATGATTCGTGACGGTTCACAAGCTGATTGAGTGAATCGCGCAGGCGCGAAATATCAAGCTCTCCTTCCATTAGAAGAACAGATGGCATGTTGTAGCTTATCGTCTGGCGGTCAAGCTGATTGAGCACGTACATCCGTTTCTGTGCGGATGACAATGGATACATAGCCTGCTTGTCAGCCGGTTTGAGTACTTGATGGCCGCCTGAAACGGCAGACGCCTCCATATAAGCCGCCAGCTGGCGAACAGTCGGCTGCTCGAACAGTGCTTTAAGCGGTACGCTTTTCTCCAATTCCGCCTGAATGTTGGCAATCAGCATCATCCCTTTTAATGAATGGCCGCCTAAATCGAAAAAATTGTCGTCAATGCCGATGGCTTCTATGCCAAGCGTTTTCTGCCAAATGCGGCATAAGCTTTCTTCAAGCGCTGTCTCCGGTGCGGCCAAGGCCTTGCCTCCGGATTGTGCCGCGTTCGGCTTCGGCAAAGCGTTTCTGTCGGTTTTTCCGTTTGCCGTCAGCGGAATCGCGTCAACCTGCACAAAGAAAGCAGGAATCATATGAGACGGCAGTGTTAGGGAAAGCTGGTTCCGGAGCTCTGCTTTTTCAATAGCTTGATCCGACGTATAATACGCGCAAAGCTCTTGAAGACCGCCCTCGGAAACTGCTAGTACAACCGCTTCTTGAATTACGCTGAGGCTGAGCATGACCGTTTCAATTTCTTTCGGCTCAATGCGGTAGCCGCGGATTTTCACCTGATCATCAGCCCGGCCGATAAATGCAAGCGTACCGTCAGAAAGTCTTCGTACGACATCTCCGGTTTTGTACATGAGGCTTCCCCGCGAATATGGATTTTCTACAAATCTCTCGGCTGTCAGCTGAGGCCTGTTGAGATACCCTCTCGCAAGCCCCTGTCCCGTGATATAGAGCTGTCCGCTCGCTCCCGGCGGCACAAGCTTCAATGCTTCATTTAAGACAAGCGCGCCGGCATTCGTAATCGGCCGTCCGATTGTCGGGCGTTTCGCAAATGCATCCGGTTCAGACAGATCAACCCGCCCGGCGATGGCGCCGATCGTTGCTTCTGTCGGGCCGTAGTGATTGATAAATTCGGTATGTCCATACATCTTACGGAAGGCGAGAACATCAGTCGGGATGATTTTTTCTCCTCCCAAGACGATCAAGCGCAAGGATTCAAAGTTCGCATCTTTTGCAAAACTGGCGGTGTTCACTATTGTATGGAACAGAGACGGTGTCAGTTTGATATAAGTGATCCCATGCTCCTTGATATAGTGCGCTATTTCATCCGGCGCCGTATAGGTTTCCTTCTGGACGATATGGAGCTCGCCCCCGCCCAGAAGTACAGGGAACATGCTCGTATAGCCAAGGTCAAATGCGTAAGATGAAAGCAATACAGTCTTATCATTTTCCGTCAGGCTCGCCTCTTCACTAAACCAAGAGACATAGTTTGTCAGATTGCGATGCTCAATCTGCACGCCCTTTGGCTTTCCGGTCGTACCGGACGTATAAATGACGTATGCAAGATTGCGAGACCCGGAAATGGATGATGGGCGCTCCTTGCTTTCATTTCTCCATTTACCGTCATCAAGGCTGACGATTGTCCCTTCATATTGCCCAATAGCCGTCATGTTTCTTTCATTCACGACCGCAAATTTTGCTCCGCTGTCCTCTAATGAATAACGGATTCGTTCTTCAGGTGTATCAGGATCAATCGGAAGGAAAGCTGCCCCCGCCTTCATGACACCGAGAATCGATACCATGACTTCAGCTGACCGGTCCATAACAATCGCGACAATGTCTTCATTTCCTGCCCCTTGGGCACGAAGATGATGCGCCAGCTGGTTCGCCTGTTCATCAAGCTCGCGATAGGTCAGCAGATTTCCGCCAGCCTTCACCGCAGGATGGTCAGGTGTTTGCTGGGCCTGTTTTTCAAAAAGTGCTGCAAAGGTTGCTTCGGTAATTTGAGTCATATGTCTTTCTTCTAGCAAAGCAGCCGTTTCTGCAGATGAAAGCAGATCTACATCAGACAGCCGAACGTTTGGATTAGCCGCAGCCGCTTTGATGATATTGACAAAGTGGCGGCTCCAGCGGCGGATCGTCTCGTCCTTAAACAAGGCAGTCGCATAGTCAAAGCTTAGGCCGATATCCTCTTCACGCTCGACCGCTTCCAAGGAAAGATCAAATTTCGCAACATGATGAAGCATGGAATACGAGGAAATCTTCAAATCTCCTAATCTTAATGAAGGAATCTCCATATTCTGCATGTTGAACATCACGCTGAACAGCGGACTTCTGCTTGTATCCCTTGTAAGCGGAAGCTTTTCAATCAGCTCCTCAAGCGGATAGCTCTGGTGCTCGAATGCTTGAAGGCTGGCTGTTTTGACCTCTTCAAGGAATTGCGCGAAGGTTTTATCTCCCGCTGGTGCCGTTCTGAGTGCCACCGTGTTGACAAACATACCCGGCACACCTTGCAGATCAGGATGTGTTCTGCCAGCTGTCGGCGAGCCGACAATGATATCATCCTGTGACGCGTACTTGGAAAGGAGTACATTGAACGCCGCCAGCAAAAACATGTACATTGTCGTATCTGTTTCTGCCATGAGCGATTTGATTTGAGCCGTGATTTGCTTATCAAGCCCAAACATCACGCGCTCTCCCGCAAAGCTCCGTTCAGCAGGCCGCTCGAAATCCGCGGGAAGATCCAGTATTGGCAGTTCGCCTTTAAAGACATCGAGCCAGTATTCCTCATCTTTTTGATAATCAGTTTGTTCTTTGTGCCAAACTGCGTAATCTTTATAGTGAATTTGTGGCAGTTCCAGATCTGCGCCTTGATATATTTTGGCAAGATCACCGATTAGAATGCCTGTTGAACTTCCGTCAGTAATAATATGATGCATATCAATGAGCAGCAGGTAGCGTTTTTCTTCCAGCTGGACAAGCTTCGAACGGACGAGCGGCGCGCGGTTTAATTCAAACGGCTGAACAAATTCTTTGATTATCTCTTCCGCGTCTTCTTCCCGTCCCTTGGCAGCCTCCAGCTGGAACGATATGTTTTTATGAACGGTTTGCACAACCTCTCCGTCGATTATGTCAAACGATGTACGGAGGATTTCGTGCCGGTTGATTAATTGCTGAATCGCGTTTTCAAGCCGGTCTTTATCTACTTCTCCCTCCAGCAGAAGTACAGCGGGGACGTTGTAGCTTGTGTTTGCTTGTCCAAGCTGATTGAGAATATACATTCTCCGCTGGGCCGGGGATACAGGATAATGCTGCTGATAAGATGCTTGCCTGATCGATTCAAACGTCTGCTCCTCCTTGCTTTCGTTCTCTTCCAAATACAGTGCCAGTTCTTGAATAGTCGGCTTTTCAAAAAGCACTTTTATCGGAACTTCCTTATGAAAATGCTCTTGAATTTTCGCCGTCATCATCATCGCTTTCAAAGAATGGCCGCCGATCATAAAGAAGTTATCGGTAACGCCTGCTTTGACGCCGAGTATTCCTTCCCAGATCTCCGCTAATTTCTTTTCACTCTCTGTTTCTGGTGCTGCGTATTCCGGCTGCACGGCTTCTGATTGCGGTGCAGGCAGTTCCTTTTTGTTGATTTTCCCGTTTGGCGTAAGCGGCAGGCTGTCCATTTGAATCAGGTGGGCAGGGACCATATAGTCAGGCAAAGACTGAGACAGTGTTTTTCTCAGCTCACTCACAGCCACTTCACGATCCGCTGTGAAGTACGCGCAAATTTCATTTTCATCCGCTTTGTTCTTGCGGATGATCACCGCAGCCTCTGTCACATGCTCAGCCATGTTCAGTTTTGTTTCAATTTCGCCAAGCTCAATTCGGAAGCCGCGCACCTTTACTTGGTTGTCGATTCTGCCTAAAAATTCGATATTGCCGTCCGGCAGCCATCTTGCCAAGTCACCAGTGCGGTAAATTCTCTCACCCGGTCTGAACGGGTCTTCGAGAAATTGCTTTTCTGTCAGCTCAGTGAGATTGACATACCCACGCGCTACACCGATTCCGCCTACGCAAAGCTCACCAGGCGCGCCGATTGGCTGCAGGCATTGCTGCTCATCCATGATGTAGGCAGTGGAATTTCCGATCGGCTTCCCGATTGGGATAGAGCCGCCATACTCGTGGTCGATCAGAAAACTGGTTGAAAACGTCGTGTTTTCTGTCGGGCCGTATCCGTTCCACAATGAAAGCGACGGCGATGCCTGTTTTACTTTGCTGACAATATGCGGGACAAGGGCATCTCCGCCGATGATTAAATGGCGCAGGTTGCCGAACATACCCGCATCCTTTGCGGCAAGCTGGTTGAATAAAGGTGATGTCAGCCACATCGTCGAGATTCTTTGCTCACGCAGAAATGCAGCAAATTGTTTCGCATCAAGCAGCGTCTCTTTTTTGACCGGATAAAGCGCTGCGCCATTCAGCAGTGCGCCGAATACCTCAAACGTTCCGGCATCAAAGCTGACAGCTCCCGTTTGCGCCATGCGGTCCTCTTCAGTAACAGGAACGTACCCGGCATTTTTGACGAGGCGCAGAATGCTTTTATGTTCGATCATGACGCCTTTCGGTTTGCCCGTTGAACCGGATGTGTACATGATGTACGCCAAATCAGACGGGGCGGATGGCAGGTTGAGATTGTCAGCCGCTTCACTCTCTTCAAAGCCTATGTCCAGTGTAAGAACCGGCACTTGCAGCTGATGTGCCTGCCCTGTATAAGAATTTCCGGTCAAAACCATTCGAACGGAGCTGTCCTCTGCCATGAAACGAAGACGATCCCCAGGAAGCGCTGGATCAAGCGGCACATATGCGGCGCCTGCTTTTAAAACAGCCAGCATGCCGACAACGGTTTCTACTGAGCGGTCGTTCATAATCGCTGCTGTTTCCCCTTTTTGAAGCCCTTGTTCGACAAGCTTTCTCGCCAGACGGTTAGCCGCTGCATTCAGCTCGCGGTACGTCAGCTCGGTTCCTTCATATACGACGGCAGTGCTCGCCGGCGTCCGTTTCGCTTGCTCTTCAAACACCTGATGAACAGCCATTCCTTCAGGGAGTTCGGCTTTCGTGCTGTTAAACACCTCGACAATTTGCCGGTGCTCTTCGTCTCCAACAAGCCCGTACTCACGCACAAAAGCGGCCGGCTGATCGACAGCTGCTTCCATCATGCGGGTAAGGTGCTCCGCTGTCCGTTCGATAAAAGCGGAATCAAAGGCGGCTCCGTTATATTTAATTTTGACGGTCCATGTTTTGCCTGGATACACAATCAGGTTGAAATCGAAGCTCGTTTGTTCAAATGCGCTTTCTACCTTAATCGAAAACCCGAGGCGGTCTTCCATGCTGCCGTTTTCAAGCTCTTGATCAAGCGGATAATTTTCAAACGCGACCAGATGGTTTAAGAGATTGCCATCAAGGGCTGAGCGTTTTTGAATCTCATAGAGCGGCACGTAATCGTAACGCTCTGCCTCTACTGCATGCTGCTGAACAGCTGTGAAAATATCAGCGAATGCAGCATCTCGTTCAACTTTCACCCGCACCGGAATAGTGTTGATAAACAGCCCCGCCATCGTTTCAATTCCGTTGATTTCAGACGGCCTTCCTGAGACGACCGTTCCGAAGACAACATCATCCGTAAAGTTGTATTTGCTGAGAACAATGCCCCAAACGGCCTGAAATAGGTTAGGCCCTGTCACTTGATGGAGGTTTGCGGTTTTCTGAATGCGGGCAACCAGTGTTTCATCCCATGTAAAGGAATATTCTTTATTGACGTATTCGTCTTTTTTTACAGGCAGGCGGCCCAGGAGCACGCTTGGCTGTTCAAAACCCGCCAAGCGCTCGCTCCAGTAGCTCTCCGCTTCTTCATTGTCCTGTTTTCCAAGCCATTTGATGTAGTCGGAGTAAGGCTTGCCTTGACCGTTTGCAGGTGTCCTTCCTGCTCTGAGCGCTTCATAGTTTTGGAACAGGCTTTTCATGAGGACGCCCATGCTCCAGCCGTCCATCATAATATGATGATTGCTCCAGACAAGATACAGCTGATCTGCAGCAAGGCGGAAAACCGCTACCTTGAACAAAATGTCTTTTGCCAGGTTAAAGCCTTGGCGCTGAACGTCTTGTTTGTAACGCTCAATGTGCTCTTTCTGGCGGTTCTCGTCTGCATGACTGATATCCTCATAATGCACCTTTGTTTTGCGTTCCGCTAACACGACCTGACGCGGTTTTTGCAGCTGCTGATGCACAAATACCGTACGGAGAATATCGTATGACCGAATCAGTTCATTGACGCTTTTCTCAAAGATTTCAAGATCAAAAGCGCCGTGAATCCCAAGCTCTAATTGTGTGAAGTACGAGGAAGAATGCGGATCAAGCATCGCATGATACAGCATTCCCTCCTGCATTGGTGTCAGTGCGTACACCTTTTGAATCGATTTTTTGCTCATATGCCACCTCTATTAGAAAATTTCCATTAATTTATCCAGCTCATCCAGCGTCAAATCGTCGTCACCAAGATCACTCGGGGTCAGTTCCGTACCGTCTTGAGATAGGCAATGTTCAATGATTCTGAGAAGATGCGCTTTAAAGCTGTCACTGAATGTTTGTACTGTTTTTTCATGAAATTCAAGAGAATGATAGGCCAGTGACATCGTCAGTTTTCCGTTTTCGATATATCCGACAACATCCAGCGCATTCGGTTTTTCTGTTTCAGGGCTTAATGACTGTCCTGATGGCAGCTCTGATCTCGTAAACAAACCTGCATCCGACATTTCGTCAAACTGACCTAAATAGTTGAAGCTGACATCCGGCTGAATCGAGAACGCCACATCTTCTTTATGTTCCGGTGCCGTCAGATAGCGCAGAATGCCGTATCCGACTCCCTTATTCGGCACATGTCTGATATCTTCTTTCATTTGCTTCAGCTGGTAGCCCAGATCATCCGCATGCTTCATATCGAGCACCATTGGGTACATACTTGTAAACCAGCCGACTGTGCGAGAAATGGTCAGGTCTTCTATGATTTCTTCACGTCCATGCCCCTCTAAATGAACACTTACTCGATCTTGACCCGTCCACTCCTTCATTGCCAATCCGAATGCCGTCAGCAAAATATCATTCATTTCTGTGTGATATGCCTCATGCACCTTTGTGGTGAGCTGTTCTGTCTCTTCAGCAGTCAGCGAGAATTCAATTGTCTTTGTATGTTTCATTCGCTGATCACCAGATTCGCGGTCTTTCGGAAGCTTTGCCGCAACAGCTTGTTCTTCAAGCTGTCTCCAATACTCTTTTTCTTTCAAAAAGGCTTTGGAGTTCGCGAAGTCTTGCAATCTCTCTGCATACTCTGCAAATGAATGTGTTTTCTGCGGGAGAACCGGTTCATTGCCTTGCTCAAGCTGTGTATATACCGCGGCGAAATCCTCCAGTAAAATCCGCCACGACACGCCGTCAACCACTAAGTGGTGAATGGCAAGAAGCAAGTGGTCTCCGTCTTCCGCTTGGAACAAGCCTGCTTTTAACAAGCCGCCTTCCTGCAAGTCGATGCTGCTTTGCAAACGCTCCGCATCTCTCTCTATACGGTCTTCGTAATCTGCAGCTTGGCCCTCAATCTGGATGACCTCCAATTGAGCTGAAGCAGCTTCAAGACCTCTGTTGTATTGAATGACGTCTTCCTGTCCCTCACGATAGACCATGCGGAGCGCGTCATGATGCTCGATCAGCGCCTGCAATGTTTTCTCCACCCGTTCAGGATCAAAGCCCTTCTTGGCGTGAAGCATCACCGATTGGTTCCAGTGGTGCTTGTTCGTGAAGTTCTTTTCAAAGAACCAGCGCTGGATCGGCGTCAGGATGACTTCGCCCTCCACCGGGCCTTGGTCTGCCTGTTTGCCTTCGGCACGCTCTACATATTGGGTAAGCTCCTCGATCGTCGGATGCTGGAAGAGATCTTTCATTTCCAGCTTCCAGCCGTGCTGGTTCAAGCGGCTCGCCATTTGAATTCCTTTGATGGAATCTCCGCCAAGCGAGAAGAAATTGTCGGTGACACCGACTTCAGACATTCCAAGCACGTCCTGCCAGATGCCGGCAAGCAGCTCTTCCATGTCGGTCGTCGGCGCTTTGTATTCTCCGCTTCCCGCTTCGATGTCCGGGTCAGGCAAGGCTTTGCGGTCCACTTTGCCGTTTGCCGTAACCGGAAGCTCGTTCAGCGTCACCCAGAACGCCGGGATCATGTAATCCGGCAGGGTTTCCTTTAGTGCTGATTTTAGTGCTTCTATGTCAGCTGTTTCCGGTGTGACATACGCCGCGATTGCTGTATTGCCGCCTTTATCCTTGACAGCTGTCACTGCCGCATCCTGCACCTCAGAAAGCTGGGCGAGCTGGACTTCAATTTCTGAAAGCTCGATCCGGTAGCCGCGGACCTTGACCTGCTGGTCGATCCGGCCGATGTATTCGATGCCGCCGCCCGTCCATTTCACCAAATCGCCGGTGCGGTACATGCGCTCACCCGGCACAAACGGATCAGCGACAAACCGCTTCGCGGTTTCGCCTTCTCGATTCAGATAGCCGCGTGCCAGTCCGCGCCCCGCCACGCAAAGCTCTCCGGCTACGCCTTCCGGCTGCACCTGATTGCCCTCGCCGAGAATGTATACTCTCGTATTGGCAATGGCCCTTCCGATGGAAAGCGAGCCTTCCTCCGGATGGATTTCTGCGCTTGTGGCAACGACCGTATTTTCTGTCGGCCCGTAGTTGTTGACGAGTGTGTACGGCTTTTTCACTGCGCGCTTCAGCTTGTCTCCTCCGGTCAAGAGGACGCGAAGTGATGTGTTCTCAAGCTCCATGAACTGTTCCGCAAGCTGTGTCGGCAGGAACGTGATCGTTACGCCGTTCGTTTCAAAATAATCGTTCAGGCGGACGATATCGAGGCGGATCGCTTCATCAATGACGTGAAGTTCAGCACCGATCGTCCAGGTCGGGAACATCTCCCAAATGGAAGCGTCGAACCCGAAGCCCGCGTACTTCGCACTGCGGTCCTCCGCTGTCATGCTGAACGCGTCGTGGTGCCAGAAGCACAGGTTCACAAGCGCATGGTGCTCGACCATGACACCCTTCGGCTGTCCGGTCGTTCCAGACGTGTAAATCATGTACGCCAAGTTCTCCGCGGTTACAGCCGTCTCTGGATTTCCCTCGTCGTTTTCATCAAGCGGCAGGCTTAGAATCGTGCGGCTTCCGTCGAGAAGAATGACATCTCCCGTATAGCTGTCCGGCACTGAAATGCCTTCCTGTTTCAAGAGGAGCTTCGCGCCGCTGTCCTGTAAAATATACTCAATCCGCTGATCCGGGTAGTCAGGATCAATCGGCACAAACGCCGCTCCGGCTTTCAAGACGCCGAGCACCGCGGCGGACATTTCAAGCGACGGCTTCGTGAGAATGCCGACGCGGTCATCCGGGCTGATGCCGCAGTCCATCAGAATCCGCGCGAGACGGTTTGCCTTCGCATTCAGCTCGCCGTACGTCCAAGACTGGCCGTTGTATGTGACAGCCGGGCGGTCTTTGTGGCGCTGGACATTCTCTTCGAATAGCTGATGAACTGTTTTGTCTGTCGGCACAGGCAGCGCCTTGCCCTTCCATGCCTCAAGAAGCGCTTGCTTTTCTGTCTCGGTGACCAGTGACAGGCTGGAAAGCGGCTGGTTCGGGTTCCCAGTAACTGCATCTAAAAGCTCCATCCAATATTGCTTCCATCGTTCAATCGTTTCCTGCTTAAACAGAGCTGTATTGTATTCGAGTACGAATGTAAGCCCTCCGTCGGTTTCGTCAGCCGTCAGCGTGAGGTCAAACTTGGCTGTTTTCCGTTCAAACGGATGCGGCTCAAGCTGAATCCCTTTCATTGTTAAATCCTTTATATTCGCATTTTGCATTGAAAAAACTGCATCGAATAACGGGTTTCTGCTTGTGTCACGCTGAACTTGAACATTTCCGATCAAATCCTCAAGCGGGTAATCCTGCGCATCAAAAGCGCTGAGTGCCGTTTCTTTCACTTCGTTAAGATAGTCAGCAAAGGTCTTTTCACCCTTCGGATACGTGCGAAGCGCCAATGTATTGACGAACATTCCGATGACGCGGCTGACGTCCGCTTGAGATCGTCCGGCGACAGGTGAACCGACGATGATATCGTCTTGCCCGCTAAGTTTTGATAAAAATGCACTGTATGAAGCCAGAAGCACCATGTAAAGCGTGGAATCCGTTTCTTTTGCAAGCCTGCGCAGAGCATCAGCTTTGCCTGCTTCTAATGAAAATGCAATGCGGTCTCCCTCAAATGTTTGAACGGCAGGCCGACTGTAATCAGTCGGAAGCGTCAGCACCGGCAGCTCTCCGTCCAGCTCCTTCAGCCAATGCTCTTCTTGCTTCTTGTAAAGCTCAGACTGAATGAACTGCTGCTGCCACACGGCATAATCCTTATATTGAATACGGAGCGGCTCAAGGGTTTCTCCGTCATACAGCTTTGAAAGTTCTTCAATCAGCACACCGACAGACGCACCGTCAGAAATAATGTGATGCATATCGAACAGCAGCACATGCTCAGTGTCTGAATGCTTGATAAGCCCTATTCTGAACAGTGGAAGTTGGTCGATTTTGAAAGGCTTAATAAACTCAGAAACGATCCGCTCTCTCTCTTCTTCCGGGGCTTCGAAATAGGCTATCTCACACTCAGCCTCTTCCCAGATCCGCTGCACCGTTTCTCCATCTTTTATTTCAAACGTGGTTCTCAAGGCTTCATGACGCTGCATTAACTGCTGCATGACGCTGTTAAGCCTTTCAACATCAAGCTCACCTGTCAGGCGCAGAACCGCCGGCATGTTATAGCTCGTTTGCGCATCCTCAAGCTGCTGAAGCACGTACATCCGTTTTTGCGGTGAAGAAACAGGATACGTATCTTGTTTCTCTGCCGGGCTGATACTTGCGGCTGTCCCTTTTTCAGCAGAGGCAATCACCTGTGCTAAGCCCTCAACCGTCGGTGACTGGAAGAGATCCTTGAGTGACAGCTCAACGCCCAGTTCCTGATGAACCAAGGCAAGCATCTTCATGCCTGCTAATGAATGTCCGCCAATGTCAAAGAAGTGGTCATAAGCGCCGACTTGTTCAGCCTGAAGCACCTGTGCCCAAATGTCTGCGACTTTTTGTTCCGTTTCATTGCGTGGCGCAACATATGAAACACCTCTTGAAACGTTGGCATCAGGAATCGGCAGCGCTCTCCGGTCAATTTTTCCGTTCCCTGTCAGCGGCAGCTCGTCCATTTGGATAAACACCGCAGGAACCATATATGCCGGCAAGTCCTTCGCAGCATGCTCTCTCATCTCTTGTGATGAGATGTCTCCCGCTCCGACATAGTAAGCGCAAAGCAGTTTATCTCCCGCTCCTTGATCAACGGCAAGCACAACACTCTCCTGAACACGATCATGGGTTTGCAGCTGATGTTCGATTTCTCCAAGCTCGATGCGCTGTCCGCGAATCTTCACCTGATGGTCGATTCGCCCGATAAATTCGATGTCGCCATTCGGCAGCCATCTCGCAAGGTCTCCCGTTTTATACATGCGTTCGCCGGATGTAAACGGATGGGGAACAAATTTCTCCTCAGTCAGTTCTGGACGGTTGTAATAGCCTTTCACGAGTCCTTCGCCGCTGACGCAAAGCTCTCCGGCAATCCCGGCAGGCTGCACGTGTCCCGTACGGTCAAGAATGTATACTTCCGTATTGCTAACCGGTTTTCCAATCGGAACAGACAGCGTGTGCTCCTCCAATTCATCAACCGGATGATACGTCGCGAAAACCGTGCTTTCAGACGGCCCATACATGTGAAGGAGCTTGCCCTTTCCAACCGTTTGCAAAGCTTTTCTGACATGCTCAACCGAAGCCCGTTCCCCGCCAAACATAATCTTGCGAAGCGTTGACAAGCACGCCGGATTCAAGTCCACAAGCAAGTGGAACAAAGCGGTTGTAATCATGAGAATGCTGATGTTCTCCCGTTCAATGACGCGGGACAGGCGAGCCATGTCCAAAACGGTTTCCTTCGGTATCAGCACCAGCTTGGCTCCGTTTAACAAAGAGCCGAACATATCGAACATAAACGCGTCAAACACGTAATTGGAAAGACCGAGAATCGTATCCTGTTCTGTAATGCTGAGATAATTCGTTTCCTTCACCGTGCGGAGAATATTGGCATGTGTCACGATATTCCCCTTAGGTGTTCCAGTCGTTCCAGAGGTATACGTCAGGTTGGCCATTGCTTCAGAATCAAGAGGCAGTGCGAGATTGCGCGCATCGGCATGATAGCTCTCTTCCTCATCGGCTAGCACGATAACGCCCTTAAATTCCGCTTCTTCCGCTAAAGCCTTTAATTTTCTCTGAGTGAGAAGCACCTTTGCTCCGCTGTCACGGAAGAAATGCTGCATCCGCTGCATCGGATGTTCCGGATCAATCGGAACATAAGCCGAACCTGATTTTAATACTGCCAAGATCGACACAATCATATCTATTGACCGCTCACATAAGACAGCCGCTGTCCTGCCTTCGCCAGCTCCAAGAGAAAGAATGCCGCGGGCTAAACGATTGGCCCGTTCATTCAGCTCACGATAAGTGAGTGATTCGCCTTCATATTGAAGCGCAGTATGGTCTGGCGTATTCGCCGCTTGCTCCTCAAACAGCTGAACAATTGTTTTGTCTTTCGGATAAGGTGTTCTGCCCGGGTTAAACTGCTGAATTTGCGAAGCAGCCGCCTCTTCAGAAAGAAGCTTATACTCAGAAATCGGCTTCTCCGGATCAGCCGCAGCATCTTCAAGCAAACGCGCAAAATGCGTAAGCAGCCTGTTTGCCGTGCTTTGTTTAAACAGCTTCGTGCTATAATCCAAATCAAGCTCAATGCCTTCATCGATTTCTCTCGCCTGCACCGTCAAATCAAATTTGGCAATCTTGAAATTGGTCTCATGAACAGACAAGGACAGATCGCCGACAGCCGGAATACCCTCTGTCGCGTTTTGAAGGCTGAACATCGTGTCAAACAGCGGATGCCTGCTAACATCACGCGGGATGTTCAAATCTTCAACAAGCCACTCAAACGGATAGTCCTGATGAGAAAAGGCATTCAGCACCTGTTTACGAACACGCGAGATCAATTGGGTAAACGTCTCATCCTGCTTGACCTCACTGCGAATCGCAAGCGTATTGACGAACATCCCGACAATGCCCTCTGTATCGGAATGATTTCTGCCGGCTGACGGTGTCCCGACAATGATGTCATCCTGTCCCGTATACTTTGACAAAAGCGTATAGTAAGCGGACAGCATCACCATATATAAAGTGGCGCCGTTTTGTTCAGCCAAACGATTGAGGCGATCCTTTACCCCCGCATCCAGCTTGATTGACACCCGATCCCCTTCAAAGCTTTGAACAGGCGGTCTTGGGTAATCGGACAGAAGTTGAAGCACCGGGAGCTCGCCTGCAAAGACTTCCTTCCAATAAGCCTGGTCCTTCTTGTACCCTTCAGCAGCCTGCCTGCTTTGCCATACAGCGTAGTCCTTATACTGGAGACGAAGTTCAGGAAGCTGTTCGCCTTTATAAATGCGTGCTAACTCCTCCAGCATAATGCCAATGGATACACCATCAGAAATCAAATGGTGCATGTCAAACAGCAGCATATGACGGTTCTCTTCAAGCCCCAGCAAACCGATTCTGAATAGCGGAGCTTTCGCCAAATCAAATTTCCGAACGAATGAAGCCATAATTGCCTCATCTGAGCGGCCGCCTCTTTCAATCATTTCGATGTTGAAATCAACGCTATCGTGAATGTTCTGTCTCGGCGTGCTGTTTTCAAGAACAAATGATGTTCTCAATGACTCGTGGCGTCGGATTAACGCCTGAAATGCGCACTCCAGCTTTTGAATATCTAAAGGCCCTTCCAGAATTGCTGCTGCCGGCATGTTGTAGCCGACTCCCGCATCCTCGAACTGGCTGACGATATATGTTCGCTGCTGTGCCAGGGAAAGCGGGTAATGCTCCTGTTTTTCAGCAGGTTCAATCACCGAAAATGCCCGGCTTTCTCTGTGATCAGCCTCCTCTGCAAGAGCCGCAATCGTCGGATGCTCAAACAAATATTGAAGCGGAATCTCGACGCCTGTTTGCTTATGAATCTTTGTTAAAAGGGTCATGGCTTTCAATGAATGCCCGCCAGTTTCAAAGAAATTGTCAAAGATCCCCGCCTTCTCAACATTCAGTACGTCCTGCCAAATGGCTGCGATTGCTTTTTCAGTCTCATTTCGCGGCGCTGTATAGGCGGTGCCGCTGACAGCCTTCACCTCTAGTGCAAACAGCTTGCGGCGGTCGACTTTGCCGCTTGGCGTAAGCGGAATTTCTGTCACTTCTGTAAAGTAAGCCGGCACCATATAGTCAGGAAGCTGTCTGGCCGCATACGCCCTCAAGTCGGCTGGCGCAAATTCGCTTTCAGGCTTCTGCACAACATATGCGCAAACCTCAAGATTTCCCTGTTCGTCAGGGCGTGCCAAAACAACGGCTTTTGCAACGTCTGGCGCCTGCTGAATCACGGCTTCAATTTCCCCAAGCTCAATCCGGTATCCGCGGACTTTGACCTGGTCATCCTCTCTGCCTAAATATTCGATTGTTCCATCTGGAAGCCAGCGTACCACATCCCCGGTCCGGTACATGCGATCGCCCGGCACGAATGGATCTTGTAAAAACTTCTCTTCCGTTAATTCAGGCAAATGTAAATAGCCTCGGCCCACACCGTCTCCCGCGATATAAAGCTCGCCCGCCACGCCTTCAGGCTGCAGCCGGCCTTTTTGATCCAAAATATATAAGCGGTTATTCCCCAGCGCTTTCCCGATCGGCACATACGCTGATTGAACTGCATTCTCAGGGATAACCGGATGAACAGACGCGTCAACGCATGTTTCAGTCGGTCCGTACACATTGGTCAAACGCGGCGCTGTGCCGGCTTCTTTAAACAGCTTCAGCAGCTTGTCCGCAACAACAGATGACAGGCCTTCTCCTCCGATCAGCATGTGTTTCAGTGTTAGGCCTTCAAAATCGCCCGCTGCTACCAGCATTTGCAAATGAGCCGGTGTTCCATCCGTCGCCTCAATGCTGTTTCTCCGATAATATGCAGCAAGGGCGGCCCCGTTCGTCACTGTTTTCTTCGGTACGATATAAAGGGTTTGTCCCAAAAGAAGCGACGCGAAGATCTGCTTCACTGACGCATCGAAGTGGAACGGCGCAAGCAATGCCATCCGCAGGGTTTGGCTGCCGCTTTGATAAATCGTCTGCTGCAGAGATTCAACCAAATGATGAACTTGGCGATGCTCGATCATAACGCCTTTCGGACGTCCGGTTGTTCCCGATGTGTAAATAATGTAGGCAAGGTTCCGTGCGTTCACATCTGCATTCAGGCTTTCTTCTGCACCTTCTGCAATTGCCTGATCTAAATCAATCAGCTCAGCACCGGCTTCAGGCGCCGCAACCTTCGATTCAGTTAGGATGAAGTCCGCCCCGCAGTCCTCCAAAATATATTGAATGCGCTCAGCAGGAAAACCCGGATCAATCGGCACATAGGCTCCGCCGGCTTTTAAAATCCCCATGATAGCTGTAATCATCCGTTCAGAGCGTTCAATCAAAACCGCGACAGGACTGTCCGGGCCAACCCCTTTCTGTTTCAGCACATTGGCGATGCGTGCCGATTGTTCATGTAACGTTCGATAGGACAATGTACGATCTTCAAATACAACCGCCGGATGATCTGAAAGCTGCTCAGCCTTTTCTTGGAACAGTTCCGGGATCGTCATGTCCTTACGGTAGCTCACAGATTTACCGCCGGCCCTCGCAAGCAGCTTTTCTTTCTCCGCATCAGAAATCATCGTTAATTCATCAATTGTATGTTCTGGATGCGTTAACGCGTTCTCCAGCATTGTAATCATGCGCTCACAAATAATGTTGATTTCTTCACGTGAAAATAAATCAGTGCGGTAATCAAAATCTATGGTGAGTTTCCCAGTATCCCATCGATCCTTCACATGGATCGAGACATCATTTAATCCGCTGCCGCTGAAAATCGGCTCAGTCAAAAAGGCAAGATCCTCTTCTTTCTGCCACTGCATCACCTGATATTCAAGAGAAACAGTAAACAGCTTGGTCAGAGAGCTCTTTGTTTCACGCAAATCGTTGATCAGGAGATTATACGGGTACTTTTGGTGGCGGAGTGTCTTCATGAGATCCTTCATCCGGTCTTTGACAAATTCTAAAAACGCCTGCCCGCCGTCAATGTTTGTCCGAAGCGGAACCGTAGAAACAAACATGCCAAGCATCTGCTTCTCTTTCGCATTTGTCCGGTTGCCCATAAAGGTTCCCGTCACAACATCATTCTGGCCGCTGACCCTGTACAAATAGGCGGCGAGCAACGATTGAAATACCGAAAGAACACTGACTTTATTCGCCTCACAAAATGACAGAATCTGCTGATGAAGCGCTTCAGGCACATCTTTAGAGAACCTCTCAGCATCTAAACTTCCTCCTGCGGAAGCATTCCGTTTCAAGGAAACAAGTTCAGGCACCGATTCAAATTGTTTGTTCCAAAACGTCTTGTCCTTTTCAAACCGCTTCGATTGAGCATAGTCCTGTTCAGATAAAACATGATCGATAAATGAATGCGAGATTCCTTCTTTTGTCTCTGAGCCGCTGGCTAATTCTAAATAAATGTGCATGATCGCATTCCCGAGAATATTCATGGAGATACCATCAGAAATCACGTGATGAACATTTGCGTAAAACCACACTTCATTTTCCTTTATGGTGAACAAGGAAAAACGAAATAAATCACAATCGTACAGCGGCAACGGTTTCTTCGTTTCCTCCCGGCTCCATTGTGAAATAAACTCTATCGCATTCGGATCTTCAGTAGTGTCAGTATGTTTTATATCAACAGGCCGATACTCGCTAATATATTGAACAGGCTCCCCGTTTTCATCTAGCCGCAACCGAAGGCGCATGGCTTCATTTCTGCGAATAAACTCTTGAATCGCCTGCTCAACAAGTACATAATCAATCGCATCAGCTGAAACCAGCTTACCAATCCCCGCAAGATTTGAAATGCTCGTGTGAGGATAAAATTTTTCTGTATACCAAATTCGTTTTTGTGCATCCGTTAAAGGGTAAAAAGTTATTTCCATATTGTCATACCTCCCCTAATCTTTATAAGCAGTGAACATGTGCAACGCATTTTCTCTTTCTTATCCATATCAGCTTTTAATTCTTATGAACTAACAGCCGAAATAGCCCAAAGTACTACACTTAAAAAGCAGAGCTTCCAAACAAAAAAACAGATTGCCGCTATTAAAACGGGCAGCCGTCAGTCAGCATTGCGGCGTTTAACATAAGTGGATAAAGACCGCAAGATCCCCTATCCTAATAGGAAACAATTTTGGCTATTTATTCATTGTTTTCAATATTTTTTATCTTACTACCGTTCACTTTAAATGAAAAAAATGTTTTTATCACCGAAAAATGGGTGAAAAGTTTCATGCGGGATGCCGAAAGATTCCAGTTTATTTACAGGGATATTTTTGCGGGATGCCGCAATCATTTCCACTAAACATTATTTACAGAAAAATAAAAATTTTTAAACCAAACTGCTGCTTTCAATTTTTTTTTATTGCTGAATGCAATTTACAATCTTTACATGACTATGTGTACCGCGCAAAAACCGAAAAAAGGCAAAAAAAAGACACCCTTGCGAAGAGCGTCTTACAACGATTCTTTCATGACATTTTTGTCGATATCAATCAATTCCATATAGCCTTTCCCCCACTCATACATGGCTTCAAGAATAGGCATGAGGCTTTCTCCATGCGGGGTCAGAGAATACTCAACCTTCGGCGGGACAACCGGATACACTTCCCTGTGAACAATCATATCCTGCTCAAGCTCTCTCAGCTGATTCACGAGGATCTTCTGCGTAATATCAGGAATCAATGTTTTTAATTCATTGAACCGTTTTGTGCCTTCTTTTCCTAAATGCCATAAAATGAGCATCTTCCATTTACCACCAATCACTGCAAGCGTTAATTCCTTCTCACAATTAAACCTTTTGTCGTCCATCCGGCTCAATTGAATCCCCCCTTAGTAACCTTTTTGTATGTTAGATACGTATCATCACTTACTTACTTTTTTGCAGACTCTTTTTTCATTATACTCACTCATAAAATCAAGCGAAAGAAATCTGATTGTCTCTCCTCACAGTATCCTCCAAGTAACTTGTTGACTTCAAAGTGCCTACTTCTCATCAAATAAGAGAACCTATAGAATGAAAAATAATTCGAAAAAGGGAGTGGATCAACAATGGAATTACAGCTTGCATTAGACCTCGTCAACATCCCGGAAGCCATTGAGCTCGTCAAAGAGGTAGAACAATACATCGACGTAGTTGAAATCGGAACACCGGTCGTCATTAATGAAGGCCTAAGAGCCGTTAAAGAAATAAAAGAAGCATTTCCTCAATTGAAGGTTCTTGCAGACCTGAAAATCATGGATGCCGGAGGCTACGAAATTATGAAAGCGTCGGAAGCAGGCGCTGACATCATCACCGTTTTAGGGGCTACAGACGATGCAACGATTAAAGGCGCAGTAGAAGAAGCCAAAAAACAAAAGAAGAAAATCTTAGTGGACATGATTAACGTGAAAGATATCGAATCCCGTGCGAAAGAAATTGACGCACTAGGCGTTGACTACATCTGCGTCCACACTGGCTATGATCTTCAAGCAGAGGGCAAAAACTCTTTCGAAGAATTAACGACAATCAAAAATACCGTAAAAAACGCAAAAACCGCAATCGCGGGCGGCATCAAACTTGATACACTGCCAGAAGTGATCAAGCAAAACCCTGACCTTGTCATTGTTGGGGGCGGAATTACAAGCGCAGCTGATAAGGCGGAAACAGCTTCAAAAATGAAGCAGCTGATTGTCCAAGGATAACTCCGATGAAAACGACTGAATACGTAGCGGAAATTCTCAATGAGTTACACCGTTCAGCAGCTTATATTTCTAATGAAGAGGCTGACCAGCTTGCCGATCACATTCTTTCATCCCACCAAATTTTCACCGCGGGTGCGGGGCGGTCTGGCCTGATGACAAAATCCTTCGCGATGAGATTGATGCACATGGGCTTCAACGCCCATATTGTAGGTGAGATTCTCACTCCGCCGCTCGCCAAAGGAGATCTAGTTATTATCGGCTCAGGATCAGGCGAGACAAAAAGCTTGATTCATACCGCAGCAAAAGCAAAAAGCTTACACGGAATTGTTGCCGCTTTAACCATCAATCCGGAATCAAGCATCGGAAAACAAGCGGACCTCATCATCAGAATGCCTGGTTCTCCTAAAGACCAGTCAAACGGAAGCTATAAAACCATTCAGCCAATGGGATCATTATTTGAACAAACTTTGCTGCTATTCTATGATGCAGTGATTTTAAAACTCATGGAGAAAAAAGGACTCGATTCTGAAACTATGTTCACTCACCACGCAAACCTTGAATAGCATCACACAACCGGCCTGAAGATCAGGCCGGTTTTATTTTTTCTAAAATAAAACTTTAAACCCAAAAACCCGATAAGTAATATGACCTACAAATCATAAAGGGAGGAATTATGTTGATAAAACGACTTGAGATGAAGCTAGGAACTAAAATTCTTTGCCTGGTTTTCGTGGTGATTCTTTTGTTTTCCGCATCAGTTGGCACTGTGATGCTTAAGGAAATTACAGAAAGCATGAAACAAATGGCAACTGAAAAAGCGAAAGGTGATCTCGCTTTAAGCAGCGCTTATATTGATGATGTCATGACAGGCGACTGGCAGGTGAAAAACAATAAGCTCTATAAAGGGCAAACACAAATCAATGGAAATGAAGATATCGTTGATCTGCTTGGCGAAAAAACAGGTGATACCATTACCATTTTCCAAGGCGATACTCGTGTTGCAACCAATGTCATGAAGAATGGCGAAAGAGCTGTCGGCACCCAGGCTTCTTCTGAAGTTATTGCCGCTGTTTTAAAGAAAGGAAAGCGTTTTTACGGACAAGCAGATGTAGCAGGTTCTTCTTATCAGACTGCATACATGCCGTTAAAAGATCAAAATGGGAACATCATCGGCATGCTGTATACCGGAGCTAATCAAAGTATTTTAGCATCACTTACACAATCACTTTTCACTCAATTCGCTACCGTTCTTGTTATCGTCATTATGGTATCAGTCATCCTTGTCTTGGTTTTCACCAGAAAAATCAACAAGCGGCTGAACGCTTTAAAAAGCGCCTTTGAAAGTGCCGGAAACGGAGATATGACAATAGAGGTGTCAGACAAAACCGGTGACGAGCTATCAGAACTAAGCGTCTATTATAATAAGATGAGAATGAAGCTGAACGATACCATACAAACCGTACAACAATCAGCCCTTCAGCTTGCGTCAGCCTCTCAGCAGCTCTCAGCCGGAGCAGAGGAAACAAATCAAGCTTCAGAAAAGATCACAGAAGCTGTACAGCAGATTGCAAATGGAGCCCAAGATCAGATCACCCGAATTGAAAACAGTGAAAGCTCATTAAAACAAGCTTCAGCAGACATCCGGGATATTTCTGCAAATACTGCCGCTATCGCTGACAAAGGGCAGCTCGCGCAATCAAAAGCAGACATTGGGCAAAAGGAAATTGCAAATGTACAGGCGCAAATGGATGCGATTCACCAGTCAATTCAGAAAAGCGGAGAAATCATACACCAGTTAGACGGCCGCTCTAAACAAATTGAGCAAATTTTATCGGTCATCACCCAAATTGCCGATCAGACAAACCTGCTTGCGCTGAATGCAGCAATTGAAGCTGCCAGAGCCGGTGAACAAGGAAAAGGCTTTGCTGTTGTTGCTGATGAAGTACGGAAATTAGCAGAAGAGTCTCAACAGTCTGCGGGGCAGATTTCAAAACTGATCATAGAAATACAAAAGGATATGAACCGGTCTGCAAGATCTGTTGAGCATGTGAAAACAGAAGCTGCAGAAGGAGTCACCATGATCCAGCGCACCAGAGATGCATTTAAGGAAATTGCAGCTGCAACAGGTGAAATCAGTGCCGAGATTAGTGATTTATCAGCATCTGTAACAAACATTTCAGCCAGTGCACATCAAATAAATGATTCCTTTGCAGCCAATACGGCCGACATTAAAGAATCTACTAAAAATACCCGGCAAGCGGCTGCATTAACAGAGGAGCAATTTGCTGCAATGGAGGAGATTACCGCAGCTTCTGAAACGCTGTCTCAATTAGCTGAGGAGCTTACCGGTATCATAAGCCAATTTAAAATGATTAATCAAGCCGAAAACGGCTGATGACTTACTATCATTATTGTAAATTGGCAATCGTATTTTGCTGAAAACAAATATTTCGATCTGCTAAAATTACGATTTCTGCAATAAACTGAGCGTAAAACATAAAATTTAAACCTTTACACCAAATGCTTTCTGGATTACTCTTGTGTCAGTTTTAAAAGCGGGAGGTGAACATCACGACGGACATCATAAAAACGATACTTCTCGTCATCGTCATAATAGCAGCTGCAGCTGTCGGCCTGATAAAAGGAGACTTTTTCTCAGCTGATCAAAAAACGTCTCAAACGAAAGAATATGATGAAACAATCTCCTTCCCTTCTGACCGTTATCCCGAAACGGCCAAGCATATTAAGGATGCGATAAATGAGGGGCACTCAGAGGTGTGCACTATCGACAGAGACGGAGCTGAGGAACGCCGCGAGCAATCATTAAAGGACGTACCTTCCAAAAAGGGGTATGACAGAGATGAATGGCCAATGGCCATGTGCAAAGAAGGCGGTGAGGGAGCTTCTGTAGAATACATTTCTCCCGCTGACAACCGCGGAGCAGGCTCTTGGGTCGGGCATCAGCTTACCGATTACCCAGACGGCACAAAGGTTTTATTCACAATTCAGTAAACAGTACATAGAGGAGGAACAGCACATTGATCAAATCATGGAAGCCGCAAGAACTTTCGATTTCATATCATCAATTTACTGTATTTCAAAAGGATTCTACACCTCCTGTAATGGATTGGACTGACGAAGCGATTGAAAAAGGATATGCTGCGGCAGACGGAGCCATTTCCTTTGAGGCACAGCGAAATACAAAGGCCTTTATTCTTTTGCGCCTGAACAGTTCAGAAACAGTAAACTCCTACGAAACAAAAGTGACTGTTCCTTTTCATGTCACAGAAAACGGAATTCATATTGAAAGCATCATGTCTAAAAGACTGTCCTTTGATCTGCCTAAAGGAGACTATCAATTGACATGCTGGACTGTGCCGGCTGAAATGTCAGATTTGCACGCCGACACTTATATTATTGATGCTGTTTCTGTGTAATGAAAAACCCCTGAGAGAATAACTCTCAGGGACTCTTTATAAACTTTCTCCGTTTGTCTTGATGACATCTTGATACCAATAAAAGCTTTTTTTCTTCAAGCGTTTTAAATCGTATGTGCTTTCTTCATCACGATTGACATATACAAATCCGTATCTTTTTTGGTAGCCGTTCAGCCAGCTTAACAGATCAGTAAACGACCAGCTGCAATAGCCGATTAAATCGACACCGTCACTGATGGCTTGTCTGCATTGCTCAAGATGCGAACGCAAATAATCAATTCGATAATCATCCTGTACAGTGCCGTCCTCAACTTTATCAAATTCACCCAAACCGTTCTCTGTTATAAACACTGGAAGCTGATAGCGGCTTGTAATTCGGCGAAGACCGATACGCAGCCCAATTGGGTCAATTGTCCAATCCCAGTTGCTCGTTGTCAGATACGGATTTTTTTTCGTTTTGAACACTCCGGGTATCCCCGTCTCCTGATTGGTTCCCTTTTGGCCTGTCGTATTCATTTTCCCTTCAGACACACCATCAAGCGGATTTCGTTCATAGGTGATCGTCTGATAATAATTGACACCTACAAAATCAGGCTTCCCTTTGGCAAGCAGCTCCATATCTCCTGCTTCGATTGTCGGCGCCCATCCCTGTTTTTCCAAGTAGCGGAATGGAATTTGCGGGTAGGTTCCCCAGCAATACATGTCAAGCCACCAATTGTTCATAAATTCTTCGGCGTTTTCAAATGCCAGTATATCCTCTGGATGGCTTGATAAAGGGTAAGCCGGAGAATAAGCAAAGCTAGGACCTATTTTGCCTTCAGGCACATATTCTCTAAATGATTCGATGGCTTTTGCATTAGCCAGAAACGCAATATGATTTGCTTCGTAAAATCGTTTTCTGTCTTTCACTCCAGGCGGATGCATGGCTGTAATAAATCCGTGATTAAAATTGTAGTTCTGTTCGTTTAACGTAACCCAATATTTCACCCTGTCTCCAAAACGTTTATAAAGAGTAATACAGTAGTGATTAAAATCCTCTATGATGTTTCTGGATTCAAACCCGCCGTATTCGTCCATAAGCGCTTGAGGCAAATCCCAGTGATATATAGTCAGAACCGGCTCGATGTGATGAGAAAGCAATTCATCAATCAGACTATCGTAAAACGCTAGACCTGCTTCATTGATCTCTCCTTTTCCTTTTGGAAAAACCCGTGGCCAGCTGACGGAAAATCGATATGCTTTTAACCCCATCTCAGCCATCAGAGCGACATCTTCTTTAAATCGGTGATAATGGTCAACCGCAATCTCGCCATTGGTTCCTTTAAACGTTTTGCCCGGTATTTTCGTAAACACATCCCAAACAGAAGGGCCTTTGCCATCTTCATTCCAAGCGCCTTCAATCTGGTACGCTGCAGAAGCAGAGCCCCACAAAAAATGTTTCGGAAAAGATTCTGGATGCTGGTGGATCATAGTGTTTATCACTCCTGAATTATTGATAAACCTATCATAGGCTATGAAACGCGTTTCATATCAACTCGATGTTAGTCGCGGAACAGCTCAGCTAATATTGCCTACCTGTAAATAACGCAAAAGCACCCAATTCCCATTGGATGCTTTCCATCTTAATGTCTTTTTTCAAATTTATGCGGATGAGGATGGTGCTTTGGAACAAAGCCGTTTTGTTTCATCATTTCAAAGTGTTTGTCCAAGTGATTTTTGATGTGTTCTCCTCTTTCTTTAGGCAGGATACCGTATTGTACATACTTTGAGATCATGTCTTTGCGCTTTTTAAGAATCTCTGCTTCCAGTTGTTCAATCTCTTTCTTTTGCTGATCTGTCAGTGTAACATTTGCGGGAGACTGCTGCTGTTTTTCAGCGGCCTCAGCTGTACCGGTCAGAGAAATGACAGCCGCTGCAATGAACATTGTGATAATGTTGATGGTTATTCGTTTCATCCAGTTTATTCCTCCAATCCTATTTTTCATATGTTTTGCTGCCTTGTATTTTTTATGCATAAAAATAAAAAGAGCGAACCATTATTCGCTCTTTCTAATCTCTTCGTCAGCATTAAGTTCTTCTTCACCTGGTCGCATAAGTGACATATGTTCCCGCGATTAAATCATGCAGGGTCCGTTTGTCTTCTCGTACGGCAATCAGAATCAAGCTGGCGATCAAGCCGAGTCCGAAGGTTATAACGTAAACCAGGCCGGCTACAATAACCCGTAAAAACATTGTTAACAGACTGACCTGTGATCCGTCTTTTTTTACGATTCTGATTCCGCAGATCCTTTTTCCGATAAGATAACCGCGCCAAAACACCGGCAGCAAAATAGAATACAGCAGAACAACCAAACTGATGAACATGCTGTCGTTTGGGTCTTTTCCTGTAATCAGCCAATAGATCAGCAAAAGCGGCACGGAGACTATAATATAGTCTAACAATGCAGCTCCAAGTCTGATCCAAAATCCGGCTGGTTTGTAAATATTCATTTGACTCCCCATTATGGTTTAAATGTTTCCATTTTCTTTCTCATCGGATATATCATATGTCTTAGGGGCATCAGCAAGACTTAAATTTATTCTGAAGATCGATTTCATGCTTCTGACCATTTCTTACGGTATTGGCATAGAGGAATAACGGATCTACTGCATCCTTCACGTCCACATGTGTTTCCTTGGTACGTCGGGCATTCATCCTTGGACAACTCCTTTGTTCATCACCAATTCCCTTCATAGCCGCTATTAAACACCCACTATGCCTTTTGTATACACAATTCGAACTTTTTGAAAACGCGATCAACATATTGCAACCCCTTATGTTCAATGCTATCTTTTTAGTTGATTAACAGATTGGGGGAAATATAGGTGAAATCATTCAAGCAATCCAAAGCCGTTATATTCAGTTTCACAATGGCTTTCTTTCTTATATTGGCAGCCTGTTCCGGCAAAAATGAAGCCGATTCCAAGGATACAGGCTGGGAGCAAATCAAGGACAAAGGGAAAATCGTAGTCGCTACATCAGGTACGCTTTATCCCACTTCTTATCATGATACCGACTCTGGCTCCGATAAGCTGACGGGCTACGAGGTTGAAGTCGTTCGTGAAGCGGCAAAACGCCTGGGACTGAAGGTTGAGTTCAAGGAGATGGGCATTGACGGGATGCTGACAGCGGTGAACAGCGGACAGGTTGACGCAGCCGCGAATGACATCGATGTGACGAAGGACCGCGAGAAGAAGTTCGCATTTTCTACTCCATATAAATATTCATACGGTACGGCAATTGTCCGAAAAGACAATTTATCAGGGATTAAAACGCTTAAGGATTTAAAAGGGAAGAAAGCGGCTGGCGCGGCTACAACCGTCTACATGGAGGTCGCGAGAAAATACGACGCCAAAGAAGTGATTTATGATAATGCGACGAATGAGCAATATTTAAAAGATGTTGCCAACGGACGCACTGACGTCATTTTAAACGACTATTACCTGCAGACACTTGCGCTCGCGGCATTCCCGGATCTCAACATTACAATTCATCCTGACATCAAGTACATGCCGAACAAACAGGCCCTTGTCATGAAAAAAAGCAATGAGGCACTTCAGAAAAAGATGAACGAAGCATTGAAAGAGATGAGCAAGGATGGCTCTTTGACTAAACTGTCGAAACAATTCTTCAATAAAGCAGATGTATCAAAAAAAATTGATGCCGACGTTCAGGACGTTGATTTGTAATCGGACGCCATGATCAATAGCATTCAATGGGAATATATTTTCAACACGAAGCTGGCCATTGAATCGTTCCCTTATGTCATAAAAGGCATTGGGTATACACTGCTCATCTCTTTTGTAAGCATGTTTGCAGGAACTGTGATCGGCCTGTTCATATCACTCGCCAGAATGTCTAAGCTTGCTTTGTTAAGATGGCCGGCGAAGCTCTATATCTCATTTATGCGGGGCGTTCCGATTTTAGTGATTTTGTTTATCCTTTATTTCGGGTTTCCTTATATCGGCATTCAATTTTCCGCTGTCACGGCTGCTTTAATCGGTTTTAGCCTTAACAGCGCCGCCTACATTGCGGAAATTAACCGTTCAGCCATTTCATCCGTCGAAAAAGGACAGTGGGAAGCCGCATCCTCGCTGGGTCTTTCCTATTGGCAGACGATGAGGGGCATCATTTTGCCGCAATCGATACGTATTGCGCTGCCTCCGCTTGCCAATGTATTGCTCGACTTAATCAAGGCGTCATCTCTCGCTGCGATGATTACAGTGCCGGAATTGCTCCAGCATGCGAAAATCATCGGGGGCAGAGAGTTTGATTATATGACCATGTATATTCTGACCGCTCTCATTTATTGGGCCATCTGCTCCATTGCCGCGGTCTTTCAGAATATCCTTGAGAAAAAATACGCTCATTATGTTTAAACAAACGTTTCATTAAAAAAAGCCGTTCCCCATGGGACGGCTTTTTTTCTATTGATTCAGCTTCCATTTAAACGGGTCCTCAAACAGCGACCAGTCGGAATCAAATTCATACTCAGTCAACAGGCATTGATCAAGCTCTTTCGTGATCGTTTCTTCATCCAGGTCAGTTCCGATAAAAACTAGCTGCGTTAGGCGGTCGCCGAACTCCGGGTCCCACTCCTCCAGGATTTCCGGCTCCTGCTGTTTGACTTGCTCCTGCTCAAGCTTCGGCAGCGCCGCCACCCAATAAGATACAGGCTCAATCGTAACCGACGGACCTGCTTGCGACATCAGCAAAGCGAGGTTGTTATGAGATGCGCACCAGACGATTCCTTTGGCACGAACCACGTTCTTTGGCATTTGATCTATCCATTGATAAAACCGTGTAGAATGAAACGGCAAACGTCTCTTATATACAAATGAAGAGATACCGTATTCTTCTGTTTCCGGGGTGTGTTCCGCATGGCCTGCCGTCAGCTCTTGAATCCAGCCCGCCGATCCGCTCGCTTCCTCGAAGTTAAATAACCCTGTATGCAAAATCTCCTGCGGTTTTACATTTCCTTTGACGGAACGAATGAACTTGGCTCTTGGCTGCAGTTTACGAAGAACTTTTTCAAGCTGTTCGAGCTCTTGCTCGCTGACCAAATCACATTTATTTAAGATCAGTACATCGCAAAACTCAATTTGATCGATCAAGAGGTCGGCGATTTCTCTTTCATCCTCTTCCCCCAATGCTTCTTTGCGGTCCAGAAGGCTTTCGCCTGACTGATAATCATGCCAAAAACGGTTGGCATCAACCACTGTCACCATCGTATCCAGCTGACAGAATTTTGTAAGATCGATTCCCATTTCTTCATCGATATAAGAGAAAGTCTGGGCCACCGGGATCGGTTCACTGATTCCTGTCGATTCGATGACGATATAATCAAACCGTCCGTCTTTTGCCAGCTTCTCAACTTCAATTAATAAGTCTTCGCGAAGCGTGCAGCAAATGCAGCCGTTTGACATTTCCACAAGCTTTTCATCTGTTCTGGAAAGGCCCCCTTCCTGCTTAACCAAGCCCGCGTCAATGTTCACCTCGCTCATATCGTTTACGATAACCGCTATTTTCAAGCCTTCGCGATTTTGCAGAATGCTGTTCAGCAATGTTGTTTTTCCCGCACCGAGATAACCGCTCAGTACGGTAACCGGAATTTTTTTCATAATAATGCCTCCATTAAAATAGAATGATTACGATTTAAATTGTATACTTTGCCATATGTACAATGGTGTAGAGCAGCTTTTCGCGCTCATTTCTCGCTGCCGCCCGATTTATAAATCAGTAAAGGCTCCAACCGCGTTTAATCCTTTTCCCCATCGCAAATCCCTGCCCTTGCCGACAGCAAGATCCTTAATCGATGCCTTTCCGCTTTTCACAGATGCACAGACAATGATAAGCCATTTATCATAAAACGTAATTGTTACGATTTAAATTGTATGGTCTTTTTTCCTTTTTGTCAACGGTTTTCAATTCAGCTGATCACCACTTTTGTATGTTCAGGGATATTTTCATATATCCATTTTGCATCTGGAATGATCAGCCTGATACAACCGTGAGATGCTTTCGTTCCTAGTTTTTCTGCTTCCGTTTTGATGACTTTTTGATCCTTTGTCATTGGCACACTATGAAATAGAAATTCGCCGTGGTTTTTCCATGATACCCAGTATTCTGCGCCTTCCTGGTATCCTTCGGAGAAAAACCATTCTCCCCGTTCAGGCTCTACATAAAAGGTGCCCTTTGGCGTAGCATCATCTTTTGTTTGATCAAGACCAGAAGAGATCATCATTGTATAGATAGTGTTGCTTCCTTCCTTGATGTAAGCCTTCTGCTCCTTCACATTCACATCAATCCAGACATGCTTCTGTTTAATATCCGGGTATTCTCCGCCCGAAGGCTTCGTCCAATCAATGCTTGTTTTTGCTGTTTTTCGAACGTCCGTTATGTTTTCGACCGTTTTCTTTGTATTGATACTTGCGTGTTCTTCTGCATGATCGGAGCAGGCTGACAGCAGGCTGGCTGGCATAAGAACTGCAACAATGAATAATGAGAGTTTCATATTCTATCCACTTCCTTCGAAAAACACAGCTTCGCATAGGCATCGTGGAGATGGATCGATTCTTCATTTCGGCATTCAATCTCAAAGGCTGACACCCATTCAAGCTCAAACAAATCAGCAGCAATCAGCCGGACGAGATCCTCAACAAATCTCGGGTTTTCATAGGCCGTTTCTGTCACGGCTTTTTCATCAGGCCGCTTCAATACCGGATGCAGTCTCGCAGAAGCATTTGATTCTGCGGCGTGAAGCAAATCAGCTTTAACATCACTTGGCAGCGATGCGGCCGGGTGAATATCCGCCCAAATGCTGACCGTTCCCCTCTGATTATGGGCACTGTATTCGCTGATTTCCTTGGAGCAAGGGCACAGAGTCGTTACTTTTGCTGAGATGCCGGCACGCTGTTTAAACGGCTGATCTTTGCGATAGGTGACAGACATGAATATATCAGCATGCATCAAACCCGCTTTCTCAAGCTTCGGGCTTTTCCGTTCGAAAAACCACGGAAACCTCACTTCAACTGTGGCAGATGATATGTCCATGTTTTCTGCAAGCTCTTTCGTAAATTGCTGAAGAGAGGAAAATGAGAGAACCCAGCCATTTTGATGATAGACTTGCAGCAGCTCTGTTAACCGGCTCATGTTAATCCCCTTCTGATTTCTCGGCAAATTACAAGTCATTGTAAAGTTCGCAGCCGTTGTTTGCTCGGCAGGCATCATGGCAGAAGTGATTGTGACTGGATGGGACACATTAGCTACACCTACATGCTGAATGTCAAAAAAATAATCCTTCCTGATATTTTGCAGGTCCTTCATTTTCTCTTTTTCCACTGGTTTCTCGCCTTTGATCGGACTGACCGATCCAAAGTATTGAAGACGCTCCGTTTTTTTCGGGAGCAGCGTATGTTGATTCATTCAGAAAACTCCTCTCGCTAACAAATCGTAATAATTACTATTTATTTTGATCGGTTCACTGTTGAAAATCAAGAGAAAATAAAAAAGACACGCACAAACGCGTGTCCGTCAAAACCCTAAACATCCGCCGGGCTGCTTTCCGCGCTCCAGCTTTTTCTCCAGTAATAGCCTGCGGCAAGCACAAGTGCAAATGCCAGTAGGGCGATACAGGAAAACGTGATAAAACCGATAGCATATGTGCCTGTCATCTGTTTAAGAGATCCTAAGATGTTCGGCAGGAAAAACCCACCGATTCCTCCGGCCGCACCGACAATTCCCGTCACCATGCCAATTTCTTTGCGAAAACGCTGCGGCACGAGCTGGAATACTGCACCGTTACCCATTCCGAGCCCCATCATTCCGACAAACAATAGAACAATAACCATTGAGAGAGATGGCAGGCTGCTGACTCCGGCCATACACAGTGCCACGATGACAAACAGTACAGAAAGAACTTTCGTGCCGCCGACACGATCCGAAATCAAGCCCCCGACAGGCCGGAAAAAGCTCCCCGCCGCCACACATAATGTAACGAAGTCCCCCGCATGAATTTTTGACAGCTGGTATTGATCAACAAAGAAAATAGATAAAAAGCTTGAGAGCCCGACAAATCCGCCAAATGTGACGCTGTACAGCAGGCAGAAAAACCATGTTTCCTTTTGCCCGAACACATGCAGATAGCTTTTGAGCGGCTGGGGAGACGGCTGTGCAGGAGAATCCTTTGCCATGGATACAAAAAGAATAAAGACGATCAATAATGGAATTAGCGCAATTCCCATGACAATGTGCCAGCCGAACTGCTCTGCCAGACGAGGGCCAAACAGGGTTGCAAACAACGTGCCGCTGTTCCCCGCTCCGGCAATCCCCATCGCAAGCCCCTGCAAATGAGGCGGATACCATCGGCTGGCCATAGGCAGCGCTACAGCAAAGCTTGCCCCCGCCACGCCAAGCAGAATCCCGATGGCATACAGCTCAGTCAGGGAACGGCCGCCGAATGTCCCCCAAAGCAGCGGAATCATCGTCACCAGCATCCCGATCACTGCCGTTTTTTTCGGTCCGATTCTGTCCGTTAAAATACCAAGAATGATACGAAACACTGATCCAGATAAAATCGGCACAGCTACGACAAGCCCTTTCTCAAAAGGAGACAGGCCAAAATCCTGAGAAATATAAACACCCAGCGCCCCAAGCATAACCCATATCATAAAACTGACATCAAAGTATAAAAAGGAACAGAGCAAAGTGAGTGGATGACCGCTAGTTTTCAGTTCCGACAGCTTCATAAGATTCCCCTTTCTAGCCCCTCATTATTTTACATTTTCTGAATCAAGGATATAGGACCATTATTTTCTGGAAAAGACATGTGTAAGTTTTTGTGACACGTTTAATGCGTTAACAGTGCATTGTGACATAATTTTTAATAGGAGAAAACTTACGAGCTTCGCCAAAGGAGGTCTGATACATGAAGAAACAAAGATTGGTGTTAGCGGGAAACGGCATGGCCGGAATCCGCTGTATTGAAGAAGTATTAAAGCTGAATCGCCACATGTTTGAGATTGTCATTTTCGGAAGCGAGCCGCATCCCAATTACAATCGCATTCTCTTATCCTCTGTATTGCAGGGTGAAGCGTCACTCGATGATATTACACTGAACAGCAAGGATTGGTACGACAAGCACGGGATCACGCTTTACACAGGCGAAACGGTTATTCAAATTGATACAGATCAGCAGCAGGTCATCACAGATCGGAAACGCACTCTGTCGTATGACAAATTAATAGTGGCAACAGGCTCCTCCCCTCATATTCTCCCTATCCCCGGGGCAGACAAAAAAGGTGTCTATGGATTTCGGACAATAGAAGACTGCCAAGCGCTGATGAGGATGGCCCAGCACTTTCAAAAGGCTGCGGTAATCGGAGCCGGCTTATTAGGACTGGAAGCTGCAGTCGGTTTACAGCATCTCGGTATGGATGTCAGCGTCATTCACCACTCCGCCGGCATTATGCAAAAACAGCTCGATCAAACAGCGGCGCGGCTGCTGCAAACAGAGCTGGAACAAAAAGGCCTAACCTTTCTTTTGGAGAAAGACACCGTCTCCATTTCCGGCACCACGAAAGCAGACCGAATCCATTTTAAAGATGGCTCTTCATTAAAAGCAGACTTGATTGTGATGGCGGCCGGCGTCAAACCGAATATTGAATTGGCTGTATCTGCTGGAATCAAAGTGAACCGCGGGATCATCGTGAATGACTTCATGCAGACAAGCGAACCGAATATCTACGCCGTTGGTGAATGCGCTGAGCATAACGGAACGGTGTACGGATTGGTGGCTCCGCTTTATGAGCAGGGAAAAGTTCTCGCCAGTCATATTTGCGGCGTTCCATGTGAGGAATATCAAGGCTCAGCACCATCTGCGGCGTTAAAAATAGCTGGAATCGATGTGTGGTCAGCAGGAAAGATCCAAGAGGATGAACGCACGACGAGCATCAAAATCTACGACGAACAAGCAGGCGTTTATAAAAAAGCGCTTTTTGTAGATGACAAACTGGCCGGCGTTATTTTATTCGGAGACACCCGTGACAAGCAGCGGCTTCTCGACAGCCTGCTTAAACAACGAGACATCTCCATTGTCAAAAAGCAGATCATCGAACCGGAGACAAGCAGCACTTTATTTGAATCCATGCCTTCCAGTGAAACGATTTGCCAATGCAACACAGTGACGAAAGGCGCGATTGAAGATGCGGTGAACACGAAAAGCTTAACAACTGTTGAGGAAGTCAAGCACTGCACCAAAGCCTCTGGGTCCTGCGGAGGATGCAAACCGCTCGTTGAAGACCTTTTGAGGTACATGACCAACAGCGAATATACGAAGCCCGCCGGCACACTTTCGTTTTGCGGCTGTACTGATTTTACAGAAGACGACATCATCGCTGAGCTTCAGCGCAGGCCATTCACTAATCCGGCAGAAGTGATGAACCAGCTTGACTGGAAAACAAAAAAAGGATGCAGTACTTGTGTTCCTGCGATTCAATACTATCTGGAAATGCTGTACCCCGGGTTTGTACAGCCTGAGCCAGCCACTGAAGAGACATGCATCCTGATTCCGCAAATGTACGGGGGGCGGACAAACGCGGATCAGCTAAGAACCATCGCTAACATCATTGAGGCATACAGCATTTCCGACGTATCCATCACTCACGGCCAAAGGCTGAAGCTTTCCGGGATCAAGCCTGCGGATCTCCCGAACATGAAAAAAGACCTGAAAATGCCCGTTTACACTAATGAACACCGACACACGCTGCAAACCATCAAAGCATGTACATGCGGGCAAAATCGATCGATTCAGCAGCTGGCAGCCCAAATCGAAAGACAACTTGAGACGCTTCCCTTACCCGCTCCCATTTCTATCAGCTTATCATGTGAAACTGACTGCACCGATGCCGCCCTGCAAGATGTCGGCGCAATTCGGACACAAGCTGGCTGGGACATTCACATCGGCGGCGTCCGGGGAACTCATGCCCGTTCAGGAGCTCTGTTTTGCGTGACTGAGAACAAAGACAGCACTGCCGGCATGATCAAAGGACTGATCCAGTATTATCGGGAAACGGCTCATTACTTAGAAGCTGTTCATCAGTGGATAGACCGTCTCGGGATCGTTCATATCAGAGAAGTGCTATTCGAAGAAGACCTAAGGGCACAGCTTCTGGAAAGCCTCCAAACAGATCTGTCACTGATTCAAAACCCGACTGTAGAGACGGGCGCATATAAGAAAGGATGAGGCATTTTGACTGAACGACTGCTTAGATATTTCCGTGATAAACAGCAAGACGTCCAATCAGAAAAAACATATGACACTCAATGCCCGTTTTGCAGCATGCAGTGCAAAATGCAGCTCGTGGAACAAACCATCGTCACGCGCAAAAAGTACACTGCGATCGGGATTGATAATCCTACGACACAGGGTCGGCTATGCATGAAGGGCATGAATGCTCACCAGCATGCCTTGAACTCCTCTCGCATCACCCGCCCTCTGCTGAAGAAAAACGGCGAGTTTATCCCTGTTTCCTGGGAAGAAGCATTGAATTACATTAAAGACCAAGTGACAATGATCCAAGCAGAACACGGCCATGACGCCATGGCGGTATACGGAAGCGCCTCGATTACAAATGAAGAGGCGTATTTGTTAGGGAAATTCGCACGGGTGGGCTTACAGACAAAATACATCGACTATAACGGGAGGCTTTGTATGTCCGCCGCAGCAACCGCAGCCAACCAAACATTCGGAGCCGATAGAGGCTTAACGAATCCCTTATCAGACATTCCCCACACCCGTGTGATCATTCTGGCCGGCACCAATATCGCGGAATGCCAGCCTACGATTATGCCGTATTTTGAAAAAGCGAAAGAAAACGGAGCTTACATCATTGCCATTGATCCGCGTGAAACAGCAACAACAAAAATCGCCGATCTTCATCTGAAAATCAAACCCGGCACAGACGCCGCCCTTTCCAACGGCCTCGTCAAAATCATCATTGACGAACAGCTTATAAACGAGGATTTCATTCAATCACGAACAAATGGATTCGAAGAGCTGAAGCAGCATACTGACTCGTTGGACCTGAATGACATCGCCGAACAGACGAGTGTCCCGCTGGCGGATATAAGAAAAGCGGCTGTAAAGTTTGCCAAGGAAACGTCCGGCATGCTGTTTACAGCCCGCGGGATTGAACAGCAAACCGATGGAACAGCGGCTGTGAAAGGCTTCTTAAACATGGTGCTGATCACAGGAAAAATCGGCAAGCCTTACTCAGGTTACGGGGCGATCACCGGACAAGGCAACGGGCAAGGTGCAAGAGAGCATGGCCAAAAAGCCGATCAGCTTCCGGGCTATCGATCTATTGAAAACGAACAACACCGGGCACATGTTGCGCAAGTGTGGGGAATCCATCAGGATGATCTGCCGCGAAAAGGTGTCTCAGCCTATGAAATGATGGAAAAAATCAATGACGGCGACTTCAAAGGATTGTTCCTCATGTGCTCCAATCCTGCTGTCTCCAGTCCAAATGCGAATCTCGTAAAAAAGGCTTTACGTAAACTGACATTCTTTGTTGCAATCGATTTGTTTATTTCTGAGACTGCGAAATACGCAGATGTGATTTTACCCGCCTCCTCTTACTTAGAAGATGAAGGCACCATGACAAATGTAGAAGGACGCGTGACATTAAGAGAAGCAAGCCGGCCATGTCCCGGCGAAGCAAAGCATGATTGGCAGATCATTTGTGATCTCGCATCCGCTCTCGGCAAGGGCCGCTACTTTTCTTATACGTCAGCGGAGGATATTTTTAATGAATTGAGAGAAGCGAGCCGAGGCGGGATTGCCGATTATTCAGGCATCTCATACGACAGGCTCAGACGTGAAGGCGGCATTCATTGGCCGTGTCCGGAATCTGATCATCCCGGAACTGGGCGCTTGTTTACAGAATCATTTGCTCATCCGGATCAAAAAGCGGCATTAAGTGTGATTCCAAACGAACCATCTGTTCCAAAAGAGAAGCCGACAGCCGATTATCCGCTTTATTTAACGACAGGCAGAGTCATGTCTCACTACTTAACAGGCGTCCAAACAAGAAAAAGCGCCGCCCTTGCCGCGAGACATTTTGAATCGTTTATGGAAATCCATCCGCAAACAGCAGCGACCTACAATATCGAGGACCGTGTACTGGTAAAAATAGAATCGCCGCGGGGAAGCATCACCGTCCGCAGCAAATTATCAGAACAAATCAGAAAAGATACTGTTTTTGTTCCCATCCATTGGGCAGACGCTCAAAATGTGAATGATTTAATCGGAGAAGCCTTAGATCCAGCCTGTAAAATGCCCGGTTTTAAGGTATGCGCTGTCCGAATCAGACCTATTTAAATTTTTCATAAAATTTTTAGAACTTTTCGTATATTTTGTTACATTTTATAACATGTATCTTAAATATTCCTTTTTGCTGTGCTACGCTGGAAAAAACATTGATAAGGAGCGGATCATCTGATGGGAAAAAAACAGCTAGTTCTTGTTGGTAATGGAATGGCCGGGGTAAGGGCCATTGAAGAGATACTGAGTGTTGCTAAAGACGAGTTTCAGATCACAATTTTCGGTGCCGAACCGCATCCCAATTACAACCGAATCCTTTTGTCAAAAGTGCTTCAAGGCGATACAGATATTAAAGATATTACGTTAAACGATTGGGACTGGTACGAAGAAAACAACATTCAATTGTATACAAATGAAACAGTCATCAAAGTGGACACGGAAAACAAAACAGTCATCACAGATGCAGACAGAATCCAGCCTTACGATGAATTGATCCTGGCGACAGGCTCGGTCCCTTTTATCCTTCCGATTCCGGGCGCAGACAAAAAAGGCGTCACAGCTTTTCGGGACATAAAAGATACAGACACAATGCTCGCCGCGTCAAAACAATATAAAAAAGCTGCCGTCATTGGCGGAGGACTTCTTGGTTTGGAAGCAGCTCGCGGACTGCTGAATCTTGGCATGGATGTGTCCGTCATCCACCTTGCCCCATTCCTGATGGAGCGCCAGCTTGATGCAACGGCAGGACGCCTGCTGCAAAACGAGTTAGAAAAACAAGGTATGACCTTTTTACTTGAAAAGCAAACAGAAGAAATTGTCGGTGACGACCGTGTCGAAGGCCTCCGATTCAAGGATGGCACAAGCATTGAAGCTGATTTAGTCGTCATGGCTGTCGGCATCCGCCCAAATACAACGCTCGGGGCCGAGAGCGGCATTCCGGTTAACCGCGGCATCATCGTCAACGATTATATGCAGACTGAAATCCCGCACATTTACGCGGTCGGCGAATGTGCCGAGCACCGAGGAATCGCCTACGGGCTTGTGGCGCCGCTGTATGAACAGGCAAAAGTGCTGGCAAAGCATATTTGCGGCATCGAAACAAAACCGTATGAGGGCTCCGTTCTCTCCACACAGTTAAAGGTATCAGGCGTCGAGGTCTTCTCTGCCGGTGACTTTAACGAATCAGAGGAGAAAAAAGCGATTAAAGTCTTCGATGAGCAGGACGGCATCTATAAAAAAATCGTCCTGAGAGGCAATCAAATTGTCGGTGCTGTTTTATTCGGCGACAGCAGCGAAGGCAATCGCCTGTTTTCTATGATTCAAAAAGAAGCCGATATCTCTGAAACCTCTAAAATATCAATCTTACAGCCTCTCAATCAAGAAGCAGGCACAAGCATAACCGCAGCGATGAGCGACGATGAAATCATCTGCGGCTGCAACGGCGTGTCAAAAGGTGCGATTATTCAAGCCATACAGGAAAAGGGCTGCTCGTCAACGGACGAAATCAAAGCATGCACCGGTGCATCCCGCTCATGCGGAGGCTGTAAGCCGCTCGTAGAAGAAATCCTCCAGCATACGCTCGGATCAGACTTTGATGCGTCAGCGCAAAAAGAAGCCATTTGCGGCTGCACCACATTGTCGAGAGATGAAGTCGTAGAAGAAATCAAAGCCAAAGGGCTGTCACATACAAGAGAAGTCATGAATGTGCTCGGCTGGAAAACGCCAGAAGGCTGTTCTAAATGCCGGCCCGCTCTGAACTACTACTTAGGCATGATCAATCCAACCAAATACGAGGATGACCGGACATCCCGCTTTGTTAATGAACGAATGCACGCCAATATTCAAAAAGACGGAACATACTCAGTCGTTCCTCGGATGTACGGCGGCGTGACCAACTCCACAGATTTGCGCAAGATCGCCGATGTCGTTGACAAATATGAGATCCCGCTCGTGAAAATGACAGGCGGCCAGCGAATTGATCTTATCGGCGTGAAAAAAGAAGACCTTCCGAAGGTATGGGAAGATCTTGATATGCCATCGGGCTACGCGTACGGAAAAACGCTCCGCACAGTGAAAACATGTGTAGGCGAGCAATTCTGCCGCTTCGGCACACAAGACTCCATGGCACTGGGCATTGCGCTTGAGAAAAAATTCGAAGGGCTGAACACGCCTCACAAAGTCAAAATGGCCGTGTCTGCCTGCCCGCGAAACTGTGCGGAATCCGGCATTAAGGACCTTGGCGTTGTCGGCATCGACGGAGGCTGGGAGCTTTATGTCGGCGGAAACGGCGGAACCCATTTGCGTGCCGGCGATTTGCTGATGAAGGTGAAAACAAATGAAGAAGTCTTAGAATACGCAGGCGCTTACCTGCAATATTACAGGGAAACCGCAAACTATCTGGAGCGTACGTCCGCATGGCTTGAGCGCGTCGGTTTATCCCATGTCCAATCCGTGTTAAACGATCCGGAAAAGCGACAGGAGCTGAACGGCCGAATGAATGAAACACTCTCTGTCCACAAGGATCCGTGGAAAGACTTTTTAGAGGATAAACAAACCTCTAAAGAATTATTTGAAAATGTCGTGACCACATCATAATGACAAAAACAATCATTGAGGAGGAATGGACATGGTAAACAAAGACGTAACAAAAGTATGTATCGGAAAAATTGAAGAATTGCCTGAACAATTAGGCAAAACAGTGTATATTGAAGATAAGGAGCTCGCGGTTTTCAAGCTTTCAGACGGAAGCATCCGCGCCATTGAAAACCGCTGTCCGCATAAGGGCGGCGTCCTGGCAGAAGGCATCGTCAGCGGTCAATATGTTTTCTGCCCGATGCACGACTGGAAAATTTCCTTAGAAGACGGAATCGTCCAAGAACCTGACCACGGATGCGTCAAAACATATGAAACGCTGATCGAAGGAGAACATGTTTATCTCGTATATTGATCAAAAGACCGGATCACTTTTCTAGTGGTCCTTCATTTTTTACAGTGACGGAAGGATGACATGATCATGAAGAACGGAATCGTATATTTCGTGGGAGCCGGACCCGGCGACCCAGGCCTGCTCACCATCAAAGGAAAACAGGCGCTCGAGGAAGCAGATGTGATTTTATATGACCGGCTCGCCAACCCGAAGCTGCTCGAATTTGCATCACCGGACTGCCAGTTTATTTATTGCGGAAAACTGCCAGACCGCCATTTTATGAAACAAAAAGAAATTAACGCCCTGCTGGTTGAAAAAGCATTAAATGGGTTAACCGTCGTTCGCTTGAAGGGCGGAGATCCGAGCGTATTCGGCAGAGTCGGCGAGGAAGCAGATGCTCTTCATGAGCACGGCATTCGCTATGAAATGGTGCCGGGAATCACCTCTGGAATTGCAGCGCCGCTATATGCGGGCATCCCCGTCACGCATCGGGATTTTGCATCGTCTTTTGCCATGATTACAGCGCATGATAAATCATTAAAAGGCACGCCGAACCTTGACTGGGAAGGGCTGGCCCGAAGCGTTCAAACCCTTGTTTTTTACATGGGTGTCAAGAACTTGTCTTATATTTGCCAGCAGCTTATTTCATACGGGAAATCGCCTTCTGTCCCTGTCATTGTCATCCAATGGGGAACGTGGGGCCGCCAGCGGAGTGTGAAAGGAACACTTGAGAACATTCAGCAAAAAGTGCAGGAACACCAGATTACAAACCCTGCGATTATCGTCATTGGAGACATCGTCAACTTTCAAACACACAGCTGGTTTGAAAGCAAACCGCTCATCGGCCGGCATTTGATGGTTGTGACTCATGGCGAAGATGAAGACCAGCTTGCAGACAAGCTGCGCGATTCCGGCGCCGATGTCATCGAGTGGCCGAAATGGCGGACCGAAAACATGCCTGTCAATGAAGAAATTCTTCGAAAGATTGGCACCTTTGAAGACATTTTTTTCACATCGCGCCGGGCGGTTTGTGAATTTTTCAGAGCACTGGCTTCTCAGAAAATCGACATCCGCCAGCTGACAGCCAAACTGAGTGCAGCATCTGAGCAAGCAAAGACAGAGCTTGAGAAACGGGGCTTTCTTGTCACCGCCATTCAGCCTGATTCAGAGAAACGTCTTGTTGTCGGGAGCCGCCATGCAGTGGAAAACATGCAAAAGCATGAATCCTGTTCGTTTTATATCACTCATGAAAACGTCATAGATGATCGGTTCACCCACATGATTCAGCGTACCATCAGTGAATCCCCGCTGCACATGGTCATTTGCCCGAACAAGCTGTCCGTTCAGCAATTGATCAATGGTGGCGAACAAATTGGCATTTCGCCGGAACCGTCAGCAAGCCGGCCCCCTATCGTCTGTATAGGCGATGACTCAGCTGCCGAAGCTTATGGATTCACAGTCGTCCAAGAACAAGATGAATTGTTTGCTTTCATCCAAAATCAACAAGCGGAAAGAAAACTCCTTCACAGCTGATGGCAAACAGCCCTTTCCCCCAAGGGCTGTTTTATTTATGTACCAATTTTTTATGATGGGTTGAATACATCGCCATATTCTCAGCCTTAGGATCCAAATAAGCCTTTGCGCTGTTGACTGCTGTCGGGCCTTCGGTAAAGCCGCCGGCAATTAATCTCAGCTTGCTTTCATAAAAAGCCGCATCGCCCGCCACAAACACGCCCGGAAGATTCGTTCGCATATGTCTGTCAGCTTTCACCCTTCCTTCTTCAATCTCCAGCCCCCACTCCATCATCGGCCCTAGATCAATTTTGAAGCCATGATTAATGATCAGCTCATCAACCTCTATATCTTCCCTTTGGCCTGATTCAGTATGACAAATCGTCACGCTTTTGATGCGCTCTTCATCTCCGCTCAGCTGCTCTAGACAATAAGGAGTAAGCACCCGCACCGATGATTGCTTCATTTTCGTCACGCTGCTTTCCATTCCGCCGAATTCCTCACGCCGATGAACGACAGTCACAGACGCCGCAATCGGTTCAAGCTCATTAGCCCAATCAACCGCAGTATCTCCGCCGCCTGATATCACCACGCGCTTATCTTTAAACGCATCGAGCTTCTCCACTCCGTAATGAAGATTTTTGCCCGCATAACGGGCCGCATCCTCGCTGTCAAACTCATTGACCTCAAGTGTACCCATGCCGCAAGCCAAAATCACAGTTCTTGTATAGTGCTTTTCCCCTTCAGAACCCGTCAGTACAATGGTGCCGTCATCCAGGTGTTCAAACCCGGTCACACGCTGATTCAATACGATATCAGGATCAAACGTTGCCACCTGCTCCTTCAGCTGCTCGATCAGCTGCTTTCCCGCAATCCCCGGTATGCCGCCGATATCGCGAATGATTTTCTCAGGAAAGAATAAAGACACCTTCCCTCCGAGCTTCGGCAAAAATTCGATTACCTTTGTTTTTAGCTCCCGCATCCCGCAGTAAAAAGCAGTAAACAGCCCAATCGGCCCCCCGCCTATAATCGTAACGTCATATACCTCTTGATTCTCAGCCATCCGTCCTGCCTCCCGTTCACATCTATATCAAAGTTTTAATTGAGAATGAATATCAATACAAAGTATATCATATTTCAAGGACCTTTGTTTATTCATTTCTTTTACCTTGTGGTCAATTGCTCAAAACTCTATAATAGGCAAAAACCAATTGGGTGAAACAGATGAAAAGACGAGTCGAAACGATCACCTTCGATGGCAGTACACTAGAATATTCTGTGACAGGCAAGGGAACTCCGATCCTTGTCATGCATGGCGGGCATTCAAATTGTTACGAGGAATTCGGATACACAGCGTTGATTGAGCAAGGGTATTCCATCATTACGCCTTCAAGGCCCGGCTATGGACGAACGTCAAAAGAAATTGGAAAAAGTCTTGCCAACGCCTGCCGTTTCTATGTGAAATTATTAGATCATTTACAAATCGACAGTGTCCATGTGATCGCCATCTCAGCAGGAGGGCCGAGCGGCATATGCTTTGCCTCACATTATCCAGAAAGAGTAAATACATTGACCCTGCAATCCGCGGTCACCAAAGAATGGCTCACCCCAAAAGACACTGAATATAAATTGGGGAGAATTCTCTTCCGCCCGCCGGTGGAAAAGTGGATATGGAAGCTGATTTCTTCTTTGAATAACGCTTTCCCGCGTTTGATGTTTCGAGCTATGAGCCCCCAATTCAGCACGATTCCGTTTCAGCGAATCAAGTCCTTAATGGATGAAAAAGACATAGAAGCATTTCGGAAAATGAACAGCCGGCAGCGCTCGGGTGAAGGATTTCTGATTGACTTGTCACAAACCGCCGCTGTCTCTTTAAAAGACCTGCAAGCCATCATATCTCCCGTGCTGATTATGCAAAGTGTTTATGATGGATTGGTTGACTTGTCACATGCACATCATGCAAAAGAGCACATTCGTGGCGCTGCTCTCTGTTTGCTTCACTCATGGGGACACCTGATTTGGCTCGGAAAAGAAGCTGCAGAAACAGACAGTATCTTACTCGGCTTTTTGGAATCCTAACCAAAGTGAAACGATCCTTTCCCCTCCTCCGTCAAACAAGCAGTGCCTTTTTTTCTGGTATCATAAGAAAGGCAGCTTAACATGAGCGGAGGTTTTATTGTGACAGCACAATCATCTTTTCTTCAGCTGAATTCTATTTTTATCAGCATTTTAATAGAAGCCATTCCGTTTATTCTGATTGGCGTCATACTTTCCGGAATCATTCAAATGTTTGTTTCTGAAGAAATGATTGCAAGAATCATGCCGAAAAACCGTTTTCTCGCCGTTTTATTCGGTGCGCTGGCCGGCGTTTTATTTCCCGCCTGCGAATGCGGCATCATCCCGATTACGAGGCGGCTTCTGTTAAAGGGAGTTCCTCTGCATGCGGGGGTTGCTTTCATGCTGACCGCGCCTATCATTAATCCTATCGTTTTATTTTCTACTTATATTGCGTTCGGGAATAGATGGAGCGTTGTCTTTTACAGAGGCGGACTGGCTCTCGCCGTTTCGCTGATCATCGGGGTCATCTTATCCTATCAATTTAAGGATAACCAGCTTTTAAAGCCTGATGAACCCGGGCACCACCATCATTATCACGGCACCTTGCTCCAAAAACTGGGCGGGACCTTGCGGCATGCCATTGATGAATTTTTCTCCGTGGGGAAATATTTAATCATCGGCGCCTTTATCGCAGCCGCTATGCAGACGTATGTCAAAACATCCACTCTGCTTGCGATCGGGCAGAATGATGTATCCTCTTCCCTCGTGATGATGGGTCTGGCGTTTGTCCTGTCGCTTTGTTCAGAAGTTGATGCGTTCATCGCGTCTTCCTTCAGCAGCACATTTTCATTAGGATCGTTAATCGCCTTTCTCGTCTTTGGCGCAATGGTGGATATTAAGAATCTATTGATGATGCTTGCGGCCTTCAAAAAACGATTTGTTTTCCTGCTGATTACATACATTGTCGTGATTGTTTTAGCGGGATCACTACTGGTAAAGGGGTGATTGGGTGTTTCGTCTATTGGTGCTGATGGGATTTACGTTTTTCTTTTATCATCTGCATGCCTCAGGAAATCTAACAAAATATATCAATATGAAATATTCCTATCTTTCCTTTATTGCGATCTTCCTGCTGGCCATTTTGACCGCCGTCCAAGCGTACCTATTTATCAAGTCGCCTGAAAAAAGCGGGCATCACCATGACCATGATTGCGGGTGCGGTCATGATCACGAGCATGACCATGAACAAAACAAGCCATTTTATCAGCGTTATTTGATTTATGTTGTTTTTCTTTTTCCTTTGGTGTCAGGCATCTTCTTCCCGATTGCAACGCTTGACTCATCCATTGTCAAAACAAAAGGGTTCTCGTTTAAGGCGATGGAGAGCGGAGATCACTACTCCCAAACACAGTATTTGCGGCCTGATGCCAGCCTTTATTACGCGCAAGACAGCTATGACAAACAAATGAAACAGCTGTTTAATAAGTATTCCAGCAAAAAAGAGATTTCTCTGACCGATGACGATTTCCTAAAAGGAATGGAAACCATCTATAACTATCCGGGTGAATTTCTCGGACGGACGATAGATTTCCATGGATTTGCTTACAAAGGAAACGCAATTAACAAAAATCAGCTGTTCGTATTAAGGTTTGGCATCATTCACTGTATCGCTGATTCCGGCGTGTACGGGATGCTTGTGGAATTTCCGAAGGACATGGACATCAAGGATGATGAATGGATTCACATTAAGGGCACTCTGGCCTCAGAATATTACCAGCCATTCAAGTCAACTCTCCCTGTCGTCAAAGTAACTGACTGGAATACCATTAAAAAACCTGATGATCCGTATGTTTACAGAGGATTTTAAGTGAAGACGAAACCAGTACAAGTACTGGTTTCTTTTTTATTTCTTTTTCATCAGCATCAAATCGAGATAGAGTTGGCACCGCGTTCTGAAATCGCTTAAATCGATCGACGTCATCTCAGTAATCTGTTTGATGCGGTAATTCAATGTATTTTGGTGAATAAACAGCTGTTCTGCCGCTGGTTTTGTTTTGCAGTTGTTGAGGAGATAGATTTCCAAGGTTTTGAGCAGCTCAGTGCTGCTTTCTTCGTCTTTCGCTTTTAATAAAGCTAAATCTTTATTCTCGTATTCTAAAAATTCATTTTTCTGTTCGATGCTTTCTAAATAACGGTAAATGCCGAGTTTAGCATATTCATATGGAATGTTTTCCTGATTGCCGGTGATTTCTGCGGCTTTGATGACTTCAAGTGCTTCTGTGTAGCTCTTGCCAAGTTTTAATAGGTGATTATATTCGTTTCCGATACCGATATAAATAGGGGTAGGTATTTTTTGAAAGTGAAAATGTGTTAACAGCTTGTTAATAAACTCAGAAGCTGCTGAGGAGACGGAGCTTTTTTGGGAAAAACTCGCTACGACGATGACAATGTTTGATTCGATCGTTAAGACATGACTGACCTTATCCCGTAAATTCAGGTACGACCTGATATTTTCCTTTAGATCCTCAACCGCTTCCCCATCCCCATTTGCGGCGTGCAGGATAACAACTGAAAACATGGAAGGCAGCACGGTGTTGATCCTTTCAGCTTCCCGTCTGAGTTCCTTCTCAGAGGTAAATTGCTGATAAATCGCCCGTTTGATGAGATCCTCTGCTTTTTCTTCCTTTTCCTGTTTCAATTTATTCGTTTTATAAATGATTTTCCCGACATGGAAGGAGGTCTCGTACAAAAAGTCGAGCTCTTCATCCGTCAGATTTTGGTCCAGCTCCTGAATCCAGATGTAGCCCATGACTTCCCCTTTGTGCTTTGCACTCACGACCACCCTCTGGTTTAACCCGATGCTTTCAATTTTATTGACGCGAAAAGGCTCAGGCTCTGTTTTCAATTTTTCAATAATTCCGTCCTTCAGAAACCTCTCAAAAATCTGGACCGGACACTTTTTCGAAAAAATAGTCTGCTGGTTGGCAGAATCAAAATGGTTAATATAGTAAGAATTATAGGCTAACAAAAAGAAATCCGCGCTTTCCAGTATCACTGGCTTTTGCAGTTCATAGCTAATAAAATCAATTAGCTTATCAACATCTGAAAATGAAAAAACTCTCTCTAAAAGCTCTTCCATACCTTTTTCTCCTATACTTTTTTTACTTTAATCATATCCATACGGGGTCTTTTTGTATAGAAAAAAATACGTTTGTTTCCAAAAGAAAAAAATGGCCGCTTAAAAGGAGAAAAGAGGAAAAAGGGACAGCCCCTTCCTCCTCCTTTCGATCTTTATTGCGACATTGTATCTTGGTAGTCGTTGAACTGGTCTGTGACAGCTTGTGACGGAGCCTGCGTCAATATGCTGACAAAAAAGACAGATAATAGACTCGCAGCAAAACCAGGTATCATTTCATACAGAAAGTCCGAAAGACCGGCATTCGCCCAAATGATTACAGTCGCTGCTCCCACAATCATGCCGGCGAGTGCCCCCCATTTGGTCATTCGTTTCCAAAACAGACTGAGCAGTACAACCGGCCCGAATGATGCACCGAAGCCCGCCCACGCGTAGCTGACCAATCCAAGGATGGTGTTATTTTTCTCCCAAGCCAGAACCAACGCGACAATTGAAACAGCCAGAACAGCCAGACGGCCTAAAAACACCAGTTCTTTATCTGAAGCTGAGCGTCTGAACATCGACTTATACAAATCTTCTACCAGAGAGCTTGATGTCACAAGCAGCTGAGAAGAAATTGTACTCATAATCGCGGCCAAAATCGCTGAAATCAGAAAACCCGTGATAATCGGATGGAACAAGATATTCCCTAACTGAATAAAAATCGTCTCAGGGTCCTTCAGTGTCATGCCCCGCTGATGGTAATAAGCGATTCCGCCCAAACCGGTCAGCACTGCGCCTACTGCAGACAAAATCATCCAGCCCATCCCGATTCTGCGCGCTCTTTTGATCTCTTTGACAGACGTGATCGCCATAAAACGCACAATAATATGCGGCTGGCCAAAGTATCCCAGCCCCCAGGCAAACAAAGAAATAATGCCAAGGACGCTCGTTCCTTTGAAAATATTAAACATATCAGGATCTACAGAGCGGATTTCAGCAACTGTATCACCTGCTCCTCCCGTGTGGAAAAACGTAACGATCGGCACAAGAATGAGTGCGGCAAACATAATGATCCCCTGAACAAAATCTGTCCAGCTGACTGCCAAAAAGCCGCCAAACAGGGTATATGCCACAACAACACCTGTCACAATCCACAGGCCGGTGTGATAATCCATCCCCAAGATGCTGTTGAATAAAACGCCGCCGGACACCATGCCGGACGATACATAAAACGTGAAAAAGACTAAAATGACAATTCCCGAAAACAGTCTGAGAAGCTTTGTTTGATCTCCGAAGCGATTTTCCAGGAATCCGGGAATTGTAATGGAATTCCCCGCTTTTTCAGTATAGGTTCTCAGCCGCGGTGCGACGTAAAGCCAGTTCGCCCACGCTCCAAGACAAAGTCCGAACACAATCCAAACTCCGCTCAGACCAGTAGAAAACATGGCACCCGGAAGCCCCATCAGCAGCCAGCCGCTCATATCGGCAGCGCCGGCACTGAGAGCGGTTACTGCCGGACCTAAAGAGCGTCCTCCCAGCATGTAATCCGTCAGATTCGACGTACGCTTGTAAGCAAAGTAGCCGATTAGCAGCATTCCCGCCATATAAATACAAATCGAAATAATCAGCTGTGTGTTTTCTATGGCACTTCCTCCTCTTTTTTATAGTATATGGATGAAATGGACACCCCCGCAGGGAGGATGCCCATTTAGTCCCGCTTAGAACATTTCACTGATTGTTTTTGCTTGCATATGCAGAGCCAAGTAATCCGGCCCGCCTGCTTTTGAATCCGTTCCCGACATTTTGAAGCCGCCAAACGGATGGTAGCCGACGATAGCACCTGTACAGTTGCGGTTGAAGTATAGGTTTCCGACATGGAATTCCTGCTTCGCACGCTCGATGTGCTTGCGGTTGTTTGTGATAACCGCGCCTGTCAAACCATATTCAGTATTGTTTGCCACTTCTAAAGCTTCATCAAAGTCTGACACTTTACAAAATGCAACGACAGGTCCGAAAATTTCTTCCTGCATGAGTCTTGCTTTCGGATCAAGGTCAGCGAAGATCGTCGGTTTGATGAAGTATCCTTTCGAATCATCACCAGTACCGCCGCTTACTAAACGCCCTTCCTGTTTTCCAATCTCAATATAGCTCATAATTTTATCATAAGAACCTTGGTCAATGACAGGTCCCATATAAACATCTGCACTGTCAGGTTTAGCTGTTACTTTTGATTCCGTAATTTCAATGACACGCTCTAATACTTGATCATACACTTTTTCATGAACAACTGCACGTGAACCTGCAGAGCATTTTTGTCCCGCAAAGCCGAATGCTGAAGTAAAGATCGATTGAGCCGCTAATTCAATGTCCGCATCCTCATCAACAACAACCGTATCTTTACCGCCCATTTCAGCGATGACACGCTTTAAATGCTGCTGGCCCTGCTGAACCTTCGCCGCGCGTTCGAAAATTCTCGTACCAACTTCTCTTGATCCCGTAAATGTGATAAGGCTTGTTTTCGGATGGTCAACAAGATAGTCGCCTACTTCCGCTCCGCTTCCCGGAACAAAGTTGACTACGCCTTTTGGCAATCCGGACTCTTCAAGCACCTCAACAAATTTTGCTGCAATAACAGGTGTAGCACTCGCAGGTTTCAGAACCACTGTGTTTCCAGTAACGATCGGCGCCACTGTTGTGCCTGCCATGATCGCAAACAAGAAGTTCCAAGGCGGGATAACGACTGTCACTCCAGTCGGCGTGTATACATATTGGTTTTTCTCGCCTTCACGGCTGTTGACCGGTTTGCCTTTTGCCAGTTCGATCATTTGGCGTGCATAATACTCCATGAAGTCAATCGCTTCAGCCGTATCGGCATCCGCCTCGTTCCAAGGCTTTCCTGCTTCTTTCACAAGCAAAGCTGAGAATTCATGTTTTCTTCTGCGGACTTTGGCAGCAGCGCGGAACAGGACAGCCGCTCTCTCTTCAGGAGACGTATATCTCCACTCTTCAAATGCTTTTGCAGCCGCTTGAATCGCTTGCTCAGCGTGCTCTTGAGACGCTTTTGACACTCGGCCGACGACTTCTTCTTTATCAGCCGGGTTGATTGAAACGATTTTCGCTTCCGTTTCCACTCTCTCGCCGTTAATGACAAGCGGATAGTCTTTTCCTAAATATTCGCTTACTGTCGCAAGCGCTTTTTTAAACGCTTCCACGTTGTTTTGATCTTGGAAATTTGTGAATGGCTCGTGTTTGTAAGGTGTTGTCATGATAATCTCTCCTTTTTTACTTCTTTGTCATTCCTTTGAAAGCAAATGCAATGTTTGACGGACGTTCTGCAAGGCGTCTCATAAAATAGCCGTACCAATCCTCGCCGTATGGCAGGTAGACTCTCATGTTATAACCTTCTTTTACGAGGCTGAGCTGGGTTTGCGACCGCATGCCGTACAGCATCTGAAATTCAAACTTGTCATTGGCAATGCCATGTTCCTTGGCAAGCTGCTTTGTAAAGTCGATCATTTTGTCGTCATGTGTGGCAATCGCTGTATAGTGACCGTTTAAGAGCTGCTTTCGGATGATTTTTTTGTAATTTTCATCGACATCGCTTTTCTCCGGGAAAGCTACTTTTTCTGATTCTTTATAAGCTCCTTTTACAAGGCGAAGGAACGGGTTTAAAGAATCCAAATCGTCAATGTCTTTTTCCGTCCGGTACAGATAGGCTTGCAGCACTGTGCTCACATGCTCGTATTTCTTTCTGAAATCTTTGAAAATATTAAGCGTTTTCTGGCATCTGACTTCGTCCTCCATGTCAATGGTGACCATGATTTTATGTTTCTCGGCCGTCTGAAGGATTTTTGTCATATTTTCATACACCAAATCCATATCTATATCCAAACCTAAAGACGTCATTTTTAAAGAAACGTGTGAGTTCAGCTCCTGATCCGCGATGGTCGCAATGGTTTGAATGCACTCTTCCGTACGCTCCCGTGCGACCTCGGCGCTGTTCACAAACTCGCCTAAATGATCGACAGTAACTGACAAGCCTTGGCTGTTAAGCTGTCGAATGGTCGGGATTGAACTGTTAAAGTCATTCCCGCCGATAATTTTACCCGCTGCTACCCGGCTTCCCCAGTTCCTCGCCATTTTATTGAGAAAGCCGCTTTTGGATAAAAATAAGAAAAAATCTCTTGTGATCACTTCCAACCTCAACACCCCGCAATCTAAGAAGTATTTGTATGAGTTTATTGTAAATGGACAAAACCGACGTTCACAATATTCTCAAAATACAAAGATTCTGATTATTTTTGTGGGTTTGCCACAATCAGATAGTTAGAAAGTCGGGGGGGATTCTGTCGAATAAAGGAGAAAAGGAAGCGACAAAAAACATCAGCTTCCTCCATCCTTCCACACTTCTTCAACCGTATTCAAAAGCAAACGGTTCAACTCAGGTGTCATATCTTTTTTCTCTGCTTTCAGTTCTTTTGCCGCTTCCATGATTCTTTCGATTTCCGTTTCAATGAATTGGTGAATAACATTGATTCTTGCTTCGAGGTCAAGCTCTTCTCCTCTTCTTTTCCGTTCAAGCAAGGTTTCCATTTCAGCCTTCAGCTCGGGTTCAGCAACAAGTTCATTCATCAAAACAGTAAAGTCCATTGGCGGTATGGTTCCGTGTTTTTCAATCCATTGGCAGGCCAAAATAGGCCGAAGAACGTAGAAGTACTTTTTAATTTTGACCTCTTGTCCTTGTAGATAATCCTTGACGTTCCTTCTCGCCATATTGATATAGTGATACACGCTTGCTTCAGGCTTAAATGCCTCCGTGCGCAGTTTTCTTAACTGCTCTGCGGTCGTAAATGCTTCATAATACACAATGTCTGAGGACAGCCATTCGAGGAGCGGAGGGTTTGACTTTTTGAAAAGCCGAAGCGTTTTTCTCAGCTCCCAGCCGCTGATATCCAGCAAATCGTGAATCGGTTCCTCAATGACATCACGCTCCTGCTCAATTGAAAAATACCACTCCTTTTTCGGCACATAAATAAAGCGGACGTCGTAATCACTATCCTGCGAGGGAAATCCCCATGCGCGGCTTCCTGACTCGACGGCATACACGATTTTGACTCCGTATGACTGCTCGATCCGTTTTAATTCATCAATGATTCTTTGTTTCATATCTATTCGTCTCCAGTCTGTTCTCATTCCGGCAGTTTGCAGAAAAAAACCGCCTGATGATATGCGGCGGCTTTTCACATTTATCAGCCTTTAAGATGCTGCTTAAAGAAAGCAAGTTTTTCCGTTTGAAAAGCAGGGATATACTCATGTCCGAAGTAGCGGTACACCTTCAGCTCTTTCTCTGTTTCCAAATGATTGTAGGCGGCAAACACGGTCGACGGCGGCGTGACCTTGTCAATCAGGCCGATTGACATCAGGACAGGCACCTTCACTCGGTCAGCGAGATTCATAATATCGAAATATGAAAGTGTCTTCATCGCCTGCACTTCTGTTTCCGGACTGCCATTTCTTCTGAAGAAGGAATTGATTTCAAGATACGGCTGTTCAAGCGCCACATCAATGGCCCGTTCGAAGTTGCTTAAATAAGGATAATCGGCAACCGCGGCTTTTGGAATGTCTGACAGCGCCGCTGCGGCAATGGTTAAACCTCCGCCTTGGCTTCCTCCTGTCACACCGATCCTTGTTTCGTCAACCTCGTCGAAGCTGCTGATGACCTCAAGCGCGCGGACGGCGTCCAAATAAACACCGCGGTAATAGTATGTATCTTTATCAAGAATTCCTTTCGTCATCCAGCCCAAAGCGTGACCGTGCGGTGAAATACTCGTATCCTCACTGCTCTGCTGGCCGCGGACAAGCATGCCGAATGCGGCGTAGCCATGGAGTGCCCAGTTTACCATTTCATGAATCTCACCATCATAGCTTGCATTGTAGCCATGATATTTTACGATCGCCGGATGCGGGCCTTCCTTGTCAGGCACCGCGTACCATCCGGTAATGCGGGCGTTTCCGAAGCTTTTATATGTGAGACGGTACACTTTTACTCCGTCAGCAGGATAGTCAACCGGCTGTAAATCAGGTTCTGCTTGGACTTTTGCAAGTTCCTCCAAAGACAATTTCCAAAACTCAGAAAAATCTTGCGGTGCTGTTTTTTCAGGCTTATATGTTTGCAATTGGTCGAGCGGCAGATCGAATAGTTGCATTTCCGATTATTCCCCTTTGTTTTATAAGATTTAGTTTGTATTCCTATACTACCACGTTTCGTCTTTGTTTTCTAAATATTTTCATCTTTGTTTCCCAGACAGCCTTCATCAAACGTTTGTTTAAGACTTTCCCGGCTTAGTTCCATAAAGGCCTGGGCCGTCAGACTGACATAGCGGTTCTTTAAAAAGACAAAGACGAGGGTTCGTGATGGCGCGGATTGAATCGATAAATAGATCACACCCGGATCTTTATCCCTTCTGACCATATTCGGTGCCATAGTCACACCTAATCCATTAGCCACAAGAGATTGGGCGGTTTCAATATGGCTCGTCTTAAAGGCAGCATTCGGCTTAAAGCCGCTTTCCGCACAGAGATCGAGAACTGTCCTGCGAAAGCCGAAGCCTTCTTTTAACAGAATAAAGGGCACGTTCCTTACCATGTCAATCGGCACACACGGCTGGCGTCCCTCATCTTCTTCCAGCGCTTTCTCAATCAGCGCGACCAATTCCGGCGGCATCCACCTTTGTTTTTCCTTCGGCACCGCGAGAACAACCGGTTCCGTGAGCAAGGGTGTAATGGAGAGCCGTTCATCCTCGATGGGCAAGGATAAAACAGAAAGGTCAACTTCTCCCTTTGCCGTCATCTCCTCTAATGAAACCGGATCTTTTTCAACAAGCTGAACCTCCACATGAGGATAGCGCGCCAAAAACTGCTTCAGCAGCGGGGGAAAGAGATATCTCCCTGTTACAGCAGGAATCCCGATGGATAATTTATGACCGATTCCCTGTGATCGCTCCTGCATTTCCCGAAGCAAATCATCTCTGGAACGAATGATGTCCTCGGCTTTTTCAATGAAACGCCTGCCGTGAGGTGTCAGTGTAACAGAGCTATGGGATCTGTGAAAAAGGGTAAGCCCCAGCTCAGCCTCAAGCTTTTTGATTTGCTGGCTGAGAGACGGCTGTGCGATATGAAGATGTTCCGCCGCCTTTGTAAAGCTTTGGCGCCGGGCAATTTCAGCTGCATATTCCATCACTTTAATATCCATTTCAGCCTCCATAGGTTGAACCTATCATTTTCATCATTTTTATATCTTGGACGAATCATAACAGAAATTGCTAACATAATCCATATCATCATTTACGAAAAGAAGGAGCTGGTTCAAATGACAAATGAAACACCGTTTTCTAAAAACGCCGAGATGTATCGGGATGAAAAGGTATTTGCCGAGGGGGAAGATTTGGGGTTGATGATCAAAACAGCGGAATGCCGGGCAGAGCATCGAGTGCTGGATATAGGAGCGGGCGCCGGCCATACGGCCCTGGCATTTTCTCCTTATGTACAGGAGTGCATCGGTGTTGATGCGACGAAAGAGATGGTTGAGGTTGCGTCCTCCTTCGCGCAAGAAAAAGGAGCTGAAAACGTACGCTTTCAGCAAGGAACGGCAGAGTCACTCCCCTTCCCCGACGATTCATTTGACATCATCACCTGCCGATACGCAGCCCACCATTTTTCAGATGTCCGCAAAGCTGTCAGCGAGGTTGCACGCGTACTAAAACAGGACGGACGTTTTCTCTTAGTTGATCATTACGCGCCTGAAGATCCCATTCTTGATGAGTTTGTCAATCATTTGAACCGGCTTCGAGACCCTTCCCATGTTCGAGAAAGCTCATTATCAGAATGGCAGTCGATGTTCAGCGCCAATCAACTGGCCTATCAAGACATCCAAAAGTGGAACTTGCCGATTCAATACGATAGCTGGATCAAACGAGGCGGAACCCCCGCTGACCGAGAAAAACAAATCATTGCCCACTTGAACCACGCATCAGACGAAGCACGCGACACGTTCTGTATTACATTGAACCAAAACGGACAGCCCATCTCCTTTTGTTTAAAAGCGATTTTGATACAAGGGATAAAACGATAAAAAAAGCCGTGCGCTGCGCACGGCTTTTTACATCGGCTGATAAAGATCCCAGCCAATTTTTAATGTCTCAACAATGTAATCGGCAACCTCTTCCGGGGAAAGGTTGTCTGTTGCCACTTTTGAATTGTGCTTGTCATAAATGACTTTTCTTTCGTTAAACAGCTGTTCCATTTCATCCATTGAACGGTTATGCAGTACAGGGCGGCTTTCGATCAATAAATCCGCGCGCTGCTTCCAGTTCTCCCATGACAGGTCCAGATGAAGCACGAGACAGTTTTCCAGACAGCAATTTCTGATTTCTTCTTGTTTAAAAGAGCCCCCGCCCAGAGATACGATTTTGAATCGTTTATGATGGCAGATGTCTAAAATATATTCCTTCTCCGTTTTCCGGAAAAAGTCTTCTCCCTTTTTCTCAAATATCTCAGGAATTGTCATATTGAAATCCTTTTCGATCTCTTGGTCAATATCAATAAAATCTCTATATAATTTTTTAGCGACCAATTGGCCGATTGTTGTTTTTCCTACACCCATGAATCCGATCAGGACGATATTTCTTTCTCTTACTGGGATGGCTCGTTTAGCGTTCATCTTCGGCGAAATCCTCCTAAGGAATGAAATTTTATATTCATTATATGCTTATTTAGCGAATATTTATATAGATACCGGCTTTACCGGTCAAGCTTATAGTGCGCTTTGTTGTTTAGCCATTTTTGCCTGAATGACATTCATTGTACAACATTTCTGCAGGTATTTTAATACTTCGACGCAAAAAAGCATTAAAACCTTCCGCCTTTATTGTTTTTCCAGCTGACTCTTCGATGGAAGGGTCTTTTTCTGTATGATAAATAGGAAGGGAGAAATGGCGATGATCATTTGGATAAACGGGGCATTCGGTTCCGGAAAAACACAAACAGCCTTCGAACTGCACAGAAGGCTGAACCCATCTTACGTGTATGATCCCGAGAAAATGGGTTTTGCGCTGCGCTCCATGGTGCCGCAGGAGATCGCAAAGGACGATTTTCAAAGCTATCCCTTATGGCGGGCGTTCAATTACAGTTTGCTAGCTTCTCTGACAGATACATACCGCGGCATCATTATTGTGCCCATGACGATTGTACATCCTGAATACTTCAATGAGATCATCGGCAGGCTCAGACATGAAGGGAGGATCGTTCACCACTTTACATTAATGGCTTCAAAGGAAACCTTGTTAAAAAGGCTGCGCACCAGAGCAGAAGGAAAAAACTCCTGGGCCGCCAAACAAATTGACCGCTGCGTTGAAGGCTTATCATCACCTATTTTTGAGGACCACATTCAAACAGACAACCTGTCGATTCAGGATGTGGCAGAGAACATTGCCGCGAGAGCCGAACTCCCATTAGATCCTGATACAAGAGGCAGCCTCCGAAGGTTCGCCGACAGATTAATGGTAAAGCTGAATCATATCCGCATCAAATAAAGCTTCTGTACACGACAAAAGCCCGCTCCGAGAGCGGGCTTTCTTCAACTTATTTCCACCAGTCATCAAACATAGACGCCGGAACCTGGCGTTTATGTTCAGTCATGCTGTAGCGTTTTTCCAGCGCTTCTGATACTTTCGCTGATACTTCTTTTCCTTCGAGATAATCGTCAATCTCGTCGTAGGAAATGCCAAGCTCTGTTTCATCCGACTGCTGCGGTTTTTCGTCGAGCAGATCGGCAGTCGGTTCTTTTAAGTATAAGCGTTCCGGTGCACCCAGCTCTTTCAGCAGGGTTCTTCCCTGGCGCTTCGTCAAGCCTGTCAGCGGCAGGAGGTCTGCTCCGCCGTCACCGTACTTCGTAAAGAAACCAGTCACTGCTTCAGCAGCATGGTCTGTTCCTAACACAAGCAGGCCTTCCTGGCCGCCGATCGCGTATTGCGCGATCATTCTTGTTCTTGCTTTTACGTTTCCTTTATTAAAGTCAGTCAGCTGATCGCCTGTTTCCTGCTGATACTGATCAGAAAAAGCGCTGACTGTCGATTTAATATCAAACTTCCATGATTTATCCGGCTTAATAAACTTCAAAGCAAGCTGGGCATCGTCTTCATCCTGCTGTGTGCCATGCGGAAGACGGACCGCGATAAATTGAGCGTCTCCGCCCTCTTCGCGAATGCTCTCCACCGCAAGCTGAGCGAGTCTTCCCGCAAGTGTTGAATCCTGGCCCCCGCTGATTCCCAATACAAAGCCTTTAGCACCGGTTTTCTTTACATATTGTTTTAAAAAATTGACTCGGTCCTCAATTTCTTGCTTTGGATCAATTGAGGGCTTCACATGTAACTCACGCATAATCTTTTCCTGCATGCTCATCCCAATCATTCCTCCTGTACATTTTCCCTTATTACTGATCATTTCCCCAAATCAATGAAAATGAATCATGACTGTTATGTATCCCTATTAAATATAGCACAGGTCTTCATTCACAGTGAACAAGAGAGATCAGCTGACTTCAACCCGTATGGATGTCACACTGTCGCCATTGCATTTCCCTTTTTCAATCGGGCAGGAAGAAAACGCGACAATTAAATCCATCTCCGCCCTGAGCCTTACATAATCTCCGGCATTCGAAAGCGGCGTTTCCACAGACAGATTCCCTTTCTCATCAAGGACAGTATTCATAAAAATCGCAAATGGGTAATGCATGTGAGGCTTCGGTACGCCAAACTGCTCAAGCGCACGGTTCATATTGTCATAGCACGTATCCTGAAACTCATCCTTTTGCTTCCCATATAAGAGCCTGTTCATATCAGGACGGCAGGCGGGCAGCAGCAGATCATGCTTGCCGACCGTATCTTCAATCAGGGTTAACATCGGCTTATACAGGTTGGAGTAGAGATGGTCGTTGACCTTCACATGAATGGAGTGATTGGCGTCTATCGTCGCTCCCTGATCAAGGTGTTCATAAAAATCCTTGGCATGGTATGCGACAAAATCAGCCACCTGCTGCCCTTCTACATCAACCACTTTTAAAATCTGCCCCTTTTTCAGCTTCAGCCCCAGCCCTTTTTTAGGCTCCACAATATATTGCTGTGTCATTGGTTTGCTCCTTTTTTCATTAGTATGAGCGTCCGCTTCCTTCTCCATGTAAAAAGAGGCAAAAATCCGATGTATATAAGCTTCGGACAGATCACAATCTAACCTTAGATAAAAGGGGTTGAATAAATAATGAGCCAAACAAAAAAAGACCAGCCAAAAGGGAATCTGGCTTGGTGGCAGCTGTCACTGATCGGAGTCGGCTGCACGATTGGAACAGGCTTCTTTCTCGGTTCCAGCATCGCAATTGTAAAAAGCGGTTTTTCCGTTCTCCTTTCATTTCTGATCGCAGGGATCGGTACGTATTTTGTCTTTGAACAGCTCGCCAAGCTATCGGCGAAGCAGCCGGAAAAAGGTTCGTTTTGTGCGTATGCCCGAAAAGCATTCGGCAAATGGGCAGGCTTCAGCAACGGCTGGGTGTACTGGTCATCAGAAATGCTGATTACCGGAAGCCAGCTGACAGCCATTTCGCTATTTACGAAGCATTGGTTTCCTCAAGTGCCGCTATGGGTGTTCGCCTCAATCTACGCAGTACTGGGGCTCCTTATTATTTTCACCGGCCTGTCCGTCTTTGAAAAAACAGAAAACGTGCTGGCAGTCATTAAAACAGCTGCTATTTTTATGTTTATTGTCATTGCCATCCTGGCTTTATGCGGTATCCTGTCCGGCGGAAATCACGGCATACATGTTCCAAATAAGACAAGTGAGTTTTTCCCATACGGCGCCATGGGGCTGTGGACAGGTTTAATCTACGCGTTTTACGCTTTTGGCGGAATTGAGGTCATGGGGCTGATGGCGGTTCACTTAAAACAACCTGAGGAAGCGTCTAAATCAGGGAAACTGATGCTGGCGACGCTGGCGATTATTTATATCATTTCAATCGGGCTTGCTCTGCTTTTGGTTCCGTTACACGCGTTTACTGAACAGGACAGTCCGTTCATTACATCATTAAAAGGATATAACCTTGAGATCATCCTTGATATATTTAACGGGATTTTCATCATCGCCGGGTTCTCGACCCTTGTCGCTTCGCTTTTTGCCGTTACGACATTGCTTTGTACAATGGCTGATGACGGCGACGCGCCGAAATGCTTTACTCTAAAGGAAGGCAAAAAAATATGCTGGCCGGCACTTGGGCTGACGTTTGCGGGGCTTGTCCTCTCCATTATTCTGTCGTTAGTGCTGCCTAAAAACATTTATGAGCATATGACAACAGCTGCGGGGCTTATGCTTTTATACACTTGGCTGTTTATCCTGTTCTCCAGCAAAAAGCTGACTGATCCCGAGGGCATGGGAAAAACGCAAATTTATTTAGCGATGGTTCTGATTGCTGCGGCTGTGTCCGGTACATTGTTTGAAAAATCAAGCCGGCCCGGTTTTTTCGTCAGCATAGGTTTTCTCGTGATCATCGCCATCGTGACCATGATCTATCAAAAAAAGCAGGGTCATAAAGATCGCCCTGCCAGTCCTTGATTTATTTCATTTTGTTGAACATGTTCTTTAAATAAGAAAACGGGCACTTCGATACCTGTTTTTCGTCATCACGGAGGAAATACTGCTTCCATTCACGATTATCCTTTCCTCCGTACCAGCCTAATTGCGGGTGAATCGGAGCCTGATCATAGGCCTCTAAACGAGATCGGATCAGCCTGCTCATGTTACGGCCAAATGCAGTTGATCCATTTAGGTCATCAAACACCCACCTTGGCTGAAACGTGACCATAAAAAAAGGAAAGCTCCGGCTTCTTCTTGCCTCGTGCCCCGGTGTAGCGCACAGAATGAAATACGGCTCGCCGTCAAAACAAAACTCCCATTTATAATGCTCAGGATCGGCCGGAATGTCTTCCGGCCATTCTTTTTCGTCTTGATGACTCAGTCTATTTAAAAAGCGCCAAAACAGCTCTTCATACGCTTCAATCGAATAATGCTCCGCCAAATCTTCCGGTGTATCAAACAACACAACGAGGGATGCGTATTTTCCCGTGTCCCGCGATATCTTGCCGTACTCCGCAAGCAACGGAGCCAGTTCCTCCGCTGTACGGTTTTCCCGCGGATCTCCGGCAAAAGCAATCCGAAGATGATCAGTCAGAAACGCCTGGCGTCCGGGAATGCACGGAAACGTATCCGCGTCGTCCGCCAGAGTTTCTGCCAGCAGCTCAAAAGCGATTCTTTGCCATTCAGGAAGCTCTTCCTGAATACGTTCCAGAAAACTTTTGGTGTAAATCCCATTCACCATTGATCCACCTCCAGTATCATCTGGATACTATATTAAAACTGGAAGCGGCAGGTGACTGTCCTTCATGAATCAGCCCAATAACTGTTTGATGCCCTGATAACCAAAGTAAAAGCCAAACACGAGGAGGGATACACCGGCGATTCCGGTCAATCCTCTCAATAGCTTTTCATGAAGCAGGTTTCTGAACGTACTGGCTGTGATAGCCATGCAGAAATCCCAGATTAAAATGCCGATCATGATGCCGGAGCTATAGATTAGAAGCTGATTCATATTGTAGGCCTCTGCTGTTTTCGCAAGAATGCTTCCGTAAATTCCAAGCCAAAAAAGGATGCTCAATGGGTTTGACAATGAAATGAGAAAACCCGATGCGAATGTTTTCCTGTATGACGGTTTCCCCCGCGAGCTTCGCACATCCATCGGTTCTCTGACGTTTTTCAGCGTTTCAATTCCGGTATAGGTCAGGACAAAAAAGCCGAACAGCCACAAAAACGTTTTCACAAATGGAGCGGTCAAGAACTGCGATAGCCCGAAATAGATAAAAAGCATGTACAGCCCATCCGCTGTCATGGCGCCTAAACCGAAAATCCATGCATGCCAAAAACCGTTTTTAATTCCTTTGTCTATTTGCGCCGCATTCACTGGCCCCACAGGCGCAGACAAGGACAGTCCCAGCACAATATAGCTCAAAAAAATGTTCACCGGCCCGTACTCCCTTCTCTTATGTAACTTGTACAATTTATTCGGGAACGGGCCAAGCTATGCACAAATTCACTTACTGTTTCAGACGTTCAAGCTCTTCCTCCATAATATCGGCGGCTTTGCCTACAAAACTGAAAATGAGTTCCAGCTCCTCTTCCGTATATTCGCGGCACAAATCCATCGTTGACTCAGACAGAGGACGGAACAAATCCTTTATATGTTTTTTCGAAGCAGTCAAAGGGACGATTACGACTCTCCTGCGATCGTTCGGGTCCTTTTCACGAGCCACATACCCCGCTTTTTCCAGCCGGTCAACAAGCGCCGTGACGGAACCCGTGCTGAGGCCGGTTTTTTTCCCCAGCTCTCCGGCCGTCATCGGACCTGCTTCATTTAAGATGTCAGCTGATTTCAAATCGGTGGGAAACAGACCGAGAGCTTGAGCGGCTGCCTGATGAAACAGGACCGTTCTTGTGCCCAGTTTTCGAAAAAGCTGAACAGCAGTCCTTTCCAACTCACTTCTGGAATTTCTTGTTGACAACTGACAGTCCTCCCTATAAAATCGAGTTTATCTTGATAATCGAGATATTCAACGATCAAACTATTATCATGATATCAGAACTTACATAGAAAAGTAAGAGGAGGTAGAACAAATGGACACAACAACAGCAAAACAGGCTTCCACCAAATTTGTGGTCCTCGGTCTCCTGCTGGGCATCTTGATGTCTGCAATGGACAATACGATTGTTGCCACCGCGATGGGCAATATCGTAGCCGATCTTGGAAGCTTCGATAAATTTGCCTGGGTGACGGCATCCTATATGGTGGCGGTTATGGCTGGCATGCCGATTTACGGCAAGCTTTCCGATATGTACGGCCGAAAACGTTTTTTCCTGTTTGGACTTATTTTTTTCTTAATCGGTTCTGCTTTATGCGGGATTGCCCAGACGATGAATCAGCTGATCATCTTCCGGGCCATTCAAGGGATCGGAGGCGGCGCGCTCCTGCCGATTGCCTTTACCATTATCTTCGATTTGTTTCCGCCGGAAAAACGCGGAAAAATGTCCGGCATGTTCGGTGCTGTATTTGGATTATCCAGTGTTCTTGGTCCGCTCTTAGGCGCGATCATTACAGATTCGATCAGCTGGCACTGGGTGTTTTACATCAATGTGCCGATCGGCGCATTGTCATTGTTTTTCATTATTCGCTACTACAAAGAATCTCTGGAGCACAGAAAGCAGAAAATAGACTGGGGCGGCGCGATTACCTTAGTCGTATCTATTGTATGCCTGATGTTCGCCCTTGAGCTTGGCGGCAAAACATACGATTGGAATTCCATTCAGATCATCGGGCTGTTTATTGTATTCGCCGTTTTCTTCATTGCCTTTTTTATTGTGGAGAGAAAAGCAGAAGAGCCGATTATTTCTTTCTGGATGTTTAAGAACCGCTTGTTTGCCACAGCACAGATTCTCGCTTTCCTGTATGGCGGAACATTTATTATTTTAGCGGTATTTATTCCGATTTTCGTTCAGGCGGTCTACGGCAGCTCGGCGACAAGCGCGGGCTTCATTCTGACGCCGATGATGATTGGATCAGTCATCGGAAGCATGATCGGCGGGATCTTCCAAACGAAGGCAAGCTTCCGCAATTTGATGCTGATATCTGTTATAGCTTTCTTTATCGGCATGCTGCTTCTTTCCAATATGACGCCTGACACAGCACGGGTATGGCTGACAGTCTTTATGATGATTTCAGGCTTTGGTGTAGGCTTTAACTTCTCCCTGCTGCCGGCGGCATCGATGAATGATCTTGAACCTCGCTTTCGGGGAACGGCAAACTCTACAAATTCATTTTTGCGATCATTTGGCATGACCTTAGGCGTCACCATTTTCGGAACGGTGCAAACAAACGTATTCACGAACAAGCTGAGCGACGCCTTCAGCGGTATGAAAGGCTCAGCGGGATCAGGTGCTACGCAAAAAATTGGCGACCCGCAAGAGATATTCCAAGCGGGAACACGTTCCCAGATTCCTGATGCGATCCTGAATCGCATTATTGACGCGATGTCATCAAGTATTACGTATGTCTTTTTGCTCGCTTTGATTCCAATTGTCCTCGCGGCGGTTACCATTTTATTTATGGGAAAAGCCAGAGTGAAAACAACAGCCGAAATGACAAAGAAAGCAAATTAACATAAAAAAAGCAGTACATGCTGGGCATGTACTGCTTTTTTCTATTACACTCCTAATCTTGCAAGAATAAACGTCCATATACAAATGATCAATAACAGAATCAGGCTGTACGCCACTGTCCTTTTAAACAGTTTAGATTCCTTGCCTGTTTGGCCGACCGCTGCGGCAGCGATGGCGATAGATTGAGGAGAAACAAGTTTCGCCATGACACCGCCCGCCGTATTTGCGGCTAACAGCAAGTCTGAACCCGCACCGATCTGCGCTCCGGTGACAACCTGCAAATGACCGAACAAAGCGTTATTGCTGACAACAGAACCAGTAATGAACACGCCAATCCAGCCAAGAACAGGACTGACAAACGGGAACAGGTCTCCTGTTTTCGCCAATGCTAATCCAATTGAAGAGCTGAGCCCTGCGAAGTTGGCCAGATTGGCAAACCCCATCACGAAGCAGATCGTCATAATCGGCACCCACAGCTCTTTTCCTGTCTCCTTCAGGGAAGCAAAGGCATCCCGAGAGGAGAACTTTTTGCTGAACAGCCCTGTCACGATGACCGCCGCTAAAATCGCTGTACCAGTCGCTGACAGCAGATCAACTTTAAAGACTGCATCTAACGGCATGGCAGATGGCGCAATCGGCGGCATTTTCATAATTTGCTGATGCAGAAAAGGCATTTTGAACAGGAGCGTTGATTGATATAACAGCCCGCCTTCTTGGAAAAGCGCTTTGAAGGCTGGAAGGCTCCAGATGGTGATCGCCGCAGTTAAAATGTAGAATGGAGACCACGCTTTCGCAATGTCAGCGGCACGGTATGCCTTTTTCTCACCAGCATCGCCGGCCCCTTCCTCGCGGTAAATCTCTTTCGGCTGCCATTTGCGGAGGAAGAGGGCAAGCCCGCCCATGCTGAATAAGGCCGCCAAAATGTTTGCTAATTCCGGCCCGAGCACCGCCATTGTCAGTGTCTGAACCGCTGTATACCCACCGCTCACAACCAGAAGAGCGGGCCATGTCTGTTTGATTCCTTTCATTCGGTCTAATAAGAATACAAGCAGGAATGGTATTAAAAATGAGATCATCGGCAGTGTCCACATTAATGTCCGAGACAGCTCAAGAGCAGACAAATCACCAATCTGCGCCCCTGTGATGACAGGAATCCCGATCGCCCCAAAGGCTCCGGAGGCGGCGTTTGCAATCAAGCAGAGCGCTGCCGCTTTTAACGGTTTAAAACCAAGTTCGACGAGCAGCGCCGCGCTAATCGCAATCGGAACACCAAAACCGGCCGCGCCTTCTAAAAACGCGTTAAAACAAAAACCAATTAATAATAGCTGTAATCGTTGGTCAGGCGAAATGCCGGCAATGCTGGACCGAATAATGGTAAATTTCCCGGTTTTCACTGCGATTTTATACAGCCACACCGCCATCAGGACGATGTAGCCAATGGGCCACAGCCCGCTCCCGATTCCTAACAAAACAGAAGAAATCGCTTTTTCAACCGGCATATGAAATGCCCAAACGGAGACGAAGAAACTGACGGCTAGGGTAAGAAATGCCGCAAGAATGCCTTTCATTTTCAAAACAGTTAAAGCCAAAAGAAAAAAGAGAATCGGAGTGAGCGCCACAAGTGCGCTCACATACTCGTTTCCAAACGGATCATACAACTGCTCCCACATTGACAATCAGCCCTTTACTCTAAAGTTGCGGTTAGTTGACTTTTTGTTCTGCAAAATGAGGTTTTAAAATGTTTTTAAGGACGCCGGCGCTGTGAAGGAACTGTTCTTTTTCTTTCTCATTTAAGTTCAGCTCAGTGATACCTGCGATCCCTCCGCGGTTCACGACAGCCGGCACACCGATGTACACGTCATCTGCACCGTATTGCCCGTCCAAATATGTGCTGACAGTTAATATGCTGTTTTCATTATGAAGAATGGCTTTTGTAATGCGAGCAAGACTCATCGCAACCCCATAATAAGTCGCGCCTTTTTTCTCAATGATATGGTAAGCTGCGTTTTTCACATCATCTACAATTTGGTCCAGCTCCTCTTGTTTGTATGCATCGTTTTTCTCAACGAGTTCACTGACCGGCACACCGCCGACATTCGCGTGGCTCCAAACAGGAAGCTCTGTGTCGCCGTGCTCTCCGATAATATGCGCGTGCACGTTTTGAGGCGCTGCGCCAAAGTATTCGCTCAGCATGAAACGGAATCTCGCAGAATCTAGTGTTGTGCCGCTTCCGATCACCCGCTCTTTTGGCAGGCCGCTGAATTTCCATGTTGCGTAAGTCAGGATATCAACCGGATTTGTCGCGATTAAGAAAATACCGTCAAATCCGCTCTCCATGACTTCACTAACGATGCCTTTGAAAATCTTCAAGTTCTTTTCTACTAATTCAAGGCGTGTCTCACCAGGTTTTTGGTTTGCTCCGGCGCAAATGCAGACAATATCAGCATCCTTGCAGTCTTCATATGTTCCGTAAGATGTTTTGACCGGTTGTGGCGCAAACGCCTTTCCGTGGTTTAAATCCATCACATCGCCCATTGCTTTTTCTTTATTTACATCAATGACCACAAGCTCATCTGTGATCCCTTGGTTAATTAACGCAAATGCATAACTGCTTCCAACAAAACCCGCTCCGATTAAAGCTACTTTATTTACATGTTTGTTCATCATTAATCATCCTTCCAGGGTATGTTTCTCTTTGATGTCTTTTTGTTTGTGAAGTATTTCACATTTATATTGTGCAACACTTCACAAACTTTTGCAAGGGAAAAGTTTTGTCTGATTTATGAACAAAAAAGAAACCATCATAGATGGTTTCTTTCGGTAAGTCCCGTCTAGCATTGTCCTCAATGGGGAAGAGAACCGCTTAAGCCCGAGTCATTATATAAACCATTTTGCACGTAATCAAAGCCAGGCTGATTCTGGCCGGGCACTTGGGCGCTGCCATTATTAAAAATCACTTTGGCGTTGGTTGTATCCGTATCCGCAGGCAGCGTCAGCGTGTAAATTCCATCTGCATTTTTAGTCATTGGTTTTCCAGGCCAAGGTCCGGTCAATTCAATTGCCCCGCCCCCATCATGTTTATAGATATAAGCATTTACCTGGCTCCAATGATTCGGATTTTGATAGCCGATGGTTTTGGCCGAAGCTGGATCTCTTTTAACAAAGCTGTATTCCTCGGTCCTCGTTACACCATCACTGTTCGTTCCTTTTAACATGATGGTGTATGTTTTGCCAAATGGATCTCCTTTTCCGATTGTGAATTGATCTCCATCCTTAAACGCTGTCTCTGGTCCATTATTGATTTGATAAACGGCTTTTGTTGTATTCGCATCTGCACGCAAGGTAATCGTCAGTTGATCATTGAAAGAATGTGTTACACCTGTTTTGTAATTCTCAAGGAAAACATGAGGCGCTTTTGCAATATCATCAGGATAAAGCACAGCTACAGACCTGGCATTGATCGTGCCTGTCAGTTTACCATCGTTCACTTGAAATGAACCCGCTCCAGCTTTATTGTCATACCTGCCATCAGGCAATTTTGTTGCCGTATTGATAGAGACAGAGGATGAACCTGCATTTGCCAGCACAACGCCATGTGAGCCGCGCTGATTCATAAATATCTGGTTGTTTCCATTCGGGTTCGAGAGTTCCTCAGGCTGTCCAGCCATCACATTGTGAAATCTATTGACCGCAGTGATAGCCTGATCTTCAAATAAAGCACTCCCGCGATCGCCTATTTGGCTTTTCCCCGGGAATCTCACACCATTTCCGCCTCCCTCAGGTCTGGAAAAGAAAAGAGGCGTACTGCCTGAACGAGAAGCTATCACCGCCCAGCCTAAACGGATATCATCATCGCTCATCCATGTCGACTCTTCATCATCATTGGCATACGTATCATGCGACTCTACCCATGTCACTAGCTTGTCCGCAGACACATCAGATGCATAGTGGGAGATATTCGACACGCCCAGATTACGATTCTTTAAAGCGGACCTTATGGAATGCCCATAGTTAGACGCTGTCACATCCATATAATTCGCATATGCAGCATCTCTGGAGGCACTATCCTGCAGGATTTCTCCGTATTGGAACTCTGCAGATGTATTTGTGATATTCGGCCAAAATTGACTGCCGTAACTCCCATCATCCGGAAGCTCTATATGTTTGGCGGCATCAAATCGAAAACCGTCTGCCCCGTCATTCAATGCCCTTTCTAAGAACCGTTTCAGATAGGACTGTACTTGTGTATTTTGTGTATTCCAGTCATACAGCCCGAGCAATGAATTCTGCGTGACATCCCATCGATCAGACCAGTTTTTAATTTGTGTGTTTCCATGTGTCCAGTTTGGAATACTCTTAACCTCATTGGAAATCGCGGCATAATCACTGGTGGTATGATTGATGACCGCGTCAACAATGACCTTTATGCCATATTCTTCAGCGGCTGCACACATTTCTTTAAATTCTTGTTCAGTACCTAAGTAACGGTTGCCAATTTGGTACGATGTCGGCTGATACAGCCAGTACCAGTTCGACATGTTTTTATCTCCTTGATTCCCTTCCTTTACTTGGTTAATCGGAGATGTCTGAATGGCTGTATATCCTGCATCATGAATATCCTTCATATTGTGTTTTAACGTATTGAACGACCAATTCCATGCATGAAGAATGGTTCCGCTTTTGATCGACGGTGCTGTAAGCTCATTCGATTTGTTCGCCGTTTCAGCACTCGCAGCCGCCGGTCCTGCCAGAACCAAATGAAACAGCAATAAAAATCCAGCGAATAACGGCAGTAAAGAGGTTTTGAATCGTTTTGCAAACATTCTTGACACTCCTTATTTGATTTTTTGAAGACTTACTTCGGAGTCAAAAATCCCTCTTACTTCATTCTTCCGCTTCCTCCTTTCAAACCGATGTGAAGACTGGAGAATTTTGTCAACGCTTACATTTTAAATTATCACAATCACTCTATCAAAACAACTTGGCAGAGTGAATACAAATCAATGTTCCTATAAAAAAAGCTGCCCGAAACTATGAACGCTTCCCTCGCTTTCCAAACAAAAAAAGAAACCATCTATTTTTCAAGATGATTTCTTTTTTATTTCTTCTTTTACCGCTCTTCTGTAAGCCAGCTTCACAATCACATACCGAAGCAGAAACAGAACGCCGCCGCAGACGATAAAAAGAAGAATCATTTTCAGCCAAGCGAAGAATGTATGGGGAATCCCCCTGTCGTACATCGTAAGCACCACTACCGCAAAGGCGACCGCAATTGATTCTATTCGCTGCTGCTTCACCCGTTTTTGCAGTTCTTCTTTGGTGTCTATTCTCGGCATGAGCATTCCGGATGCCGCAGCCCTGATGCAGTAATATAAGATAATGATGAACAAAAACACAAGGCTTGCAGCCCATTCTTTAAACGGAAATGCAAACATAATCCCGCGGATGATCACATCAAGCAGCGCAAATGCTCCCGCTATCATCCCAATCTCCGACCAGATTTTTTGTTCTTTTTCTTTTACTCTCTTATTTTTCCCATTCACGCCTGAAAGTCTATTACGCAGATTATTCATGACCTTCCTCCCGCACTTTTACGAATGGCTTATGGCTTACATGTTACAATAACAGCCTGCGCTTCTGCAATGAATAACTCAAAAGCCCGCCGTACAAGCCGGCGGGCAGCAATCGTTAAAACGGCCCCCAATTGATCATGACGCCGATCACGATAAAGACAAGCCCGATCAAGAACCAAATCAGAGCAAGCGGCACCATAAACCGCAGCCACTTGACATACGGAATACCGCTGGCGGCAAGCACCGCCATGAGAACGCCGGATGTCGGATTCACACAGTTGACGACCCCTTCTCCAAGCATAACTGCCTCCACCGCAACCTGTCTCGTGATTCCCATCAAATCAGCGAGCGGTGCCAGGATTGGAATAAATACAACGGCTTCGCCAGACCCTGAAGAGATGAGAAAATGAAGCAGCGCACTGGCGATATACATGCCGATTGCCCCGGCAATCGGGCTGAATCCATCCAAAAGTGAAGCCAAAGCATTGACGACAGTATCGAGGAGCTTTCCATTTTCAAGGATAACGGAAATGCTTCGTGCCATCCCGACAATCAGCGCCCCGTATACAAGACTTTGGCAGCCCGTAATGAAGGTTTTGGCAATATCGTTCGCCGCAAGCCTGCCTATTAAACCGGCAAGGACAGAAATAAAAATAAATGTCGCAGCCATTTGGGAATCTGACCAGCCAAGCTTCAAAGCGCCGTATAAAAATCCGACAAGTGAGAGTCCCGCCACAGCCAAAATCAGCTTATGGCGAACGGTAAACGGCACTGACTGATCTTCTTCTTTACCGGCTTCGCCCATTCCTGCCGCAGGGAACCAATCTGTTCCTAACACACTGGCATCTATGGATTTTTTTAATTTTCTCGTATACAAATAGATATAAATAATAGAAGACAGCAAAAAGCATATGTATATCACAACTCGCAGGCCGATTCCAGAAAAAAGAGGGAGCTCCGCGATTGATTGTGATAAACCGAGCGGTGACGGTGATAATATGGTGGAGTTAAATCCAGCGTAGCAGCCGATGTAAATAACAGCGGCTCCCGCGACTGCGTCCCATTTTAAGGATCGTGCCACAATGAGGCCGATGGGGATAAAACCGATAACTGAATTCACGACAATCCCGGTTGTTCCGAGAATGGAGAACAATGCGCCGACAATACAAATAAATAATAATTGCTTTGTGCGGAATTTGCTGATGACATTGTAAATCAGGCCGTTGATGGCACCCGTTTTTTCTAGAATAGCAATGGTGCCGCCTGTGAATAAGATCAGAAAGATGATGGGTGCTGATCCAACCATTCCATCCTGTAGAGAAGTAAAAAAGCTGATCAAGCTGACCGGAGACTGTTCAATGGAATGATAGCTTCCCGGAACAGCGGTCGTGACATCCCCCTTTGTCACGCGGTCAAATTCACCTGCCGGCACAATATATGAAGCGATTGCGCAAATGAAAGCAATCATAAATAAGAGGACATAGGCGTCAGGCATTTTAAATGTCATACGTTTTTTCTTAGGCTGTGTTTCGGCTGCTGGCATACTCATATTTCGATCCATCCCCTCTGTTTGAAAATATTAATTATTCTGAATAGTAGCAATATGTGCTATATTATATACAGCCTATCTTCCTGTTTCAATATAAATAAAGTAAAGAAGGTAAAAATTCATTCTGATAGAAGGAGGTATTTCTTACCATGCAAAAGCTTTCAGAAGACATGAAACAAACCATTATGGACATCTTCGAGCATCTGCACGCGAACCCTGAAGTCAGCTGGAAGGAATATGAGACAACTTCATTTTTGAAACAAAAGCTTGAGGATTTAGGGTGCCGGACGCGCACGTTTTCAGACTGCACCGGGGTTGTCGGCGAAATCGGCTCAGGCTCACCTGTTGTAGCGGTACGCGCTGATATTGACGCGCTGTGGCAGGAGGTTAACGGCACATTTCGCGCCAACCATTCCTGCGGACACGATTCACATATGACAATGGCATTGGGCACGTTAATGCTGCTCAAAAAACAACCTGAGCTTCCGAAGGGCACAATCCGTTTTATCTTTCAGCCGGCAGAAGAAAAAGGCGGCGGCGCCTTGAAAATGATAGAAGAAGGCGTGCTTGATGATATCGACTATTTGTATGGCGTTCACGTCCGTCCGATCCAGGAAACACAGAACGGCCGCTGCGCTCCGTCTATTCTGCACGGATCAAGCCAGCACATTGAGGGAACGATCATCGGGGAAGAGGCTCATGGCGCCCGTCCGCACCTCGGGAAAAACAGCATTGAAATTGCGGCATTTCTTGTACATAAGCTCGGACTCATTCATATTGACCCGCAAATCCCGCATACCGTCAAAATGACAAAACTTCAAGCCGGCGGTGAAAGCTCTAACATCATTCCAGGAAAAGCATCGTTCAGCCTTGATTTGCGCGCACAGACCAATGAAGCCATGGAGGCGTTAATCGCCGAAACAGAAAGAGCCTGTGAAGCGGCCGCCGCTGCATTCGGCGCAAAAATCGAGCTGCAAAAAGAACACAGCCTTCCTGCGGCAACACAAAACAAAGAAGCTGAAGCGATCATGGCAGAAGCCATTACGGATATCATCGGGGCTGAGCGGCTTGATGATCCGCTTGTCACCACCGGCGGAGAGGATTTCCATTTTTACGCCGTGAAGGTGCCGAATCTGAAAACAACGATGCTCGGACTAGGCTGCGGGCTCCAGCCGGGGCTCCATCATCCGCACATGACCTTTGACAGAAATGCGATGTTCAACGGCATTCACATTTTAGCGAATGCCGTATTAAAAACTTTTCAAAAGGCTGATTCACCCGCTGCCGCTTACGTAAAATAACGCAAAAAAAGCAGCCTGTCACAGGCTGCTTTTTAGATTACTTCTTCAAATCTTCAATTGAGTTGACATTTTTCATATATTGAGGAACAACAAGCCCCATCTTCACACCAGTCATACTGGTGCCAATATCATCATATTTGCCTTTATATTTAGCGGCGTATGCTTTATGGGTATTCGGCAGCCATGCGGAAAGTGATGCATCCGCACTTCCCGTCGCAATTGCAGTCCACATCGGCCCAGCCTCTACCTGAGTAAGTGTTACCTCATAGCCCAAGTCTTCTAAGACTTTGCCTATGACGTTTGTACTTGCAATCTCACTGTCCCACGCCACATAGGCAAGGTTGATTTTGTCTCCCTTTACCTTTTGAACGCCTTTTGTCCATTCGGCAATCTGATCCTTGTGTTTATTGACGTACTCGGCAGCAACTTTGGCAGGTTTCTCGCCTTCTTCCACCTTGATCATGATTTCGCCCATTTCGTCTTGCGTCCATTTAAACTGGCTCAGAAGCTTTGCGGCATTCGGCTGTTCTTTGCTGAAGCCTTTGCGTGTGATCGTATGGATTTCCTCTGCGCTGCCATAAGATTGTTTCGGATCATCGAGATATTTCAGCTTATATCTGGAGAACATCCAGTGCGGTGTCCATCCTGTAATGATAATCGGTTTCTTACGGTCGTATGACTTTTTAAGCGTAGCGGTCATCGCAGCACTTGACGCTGAAATCAATGTCCAGTCATTCAGGTCATAATCCTTCATCGCTTTGTCAGTCAGGGACATAATCCCTGAACCGGGGTCAATCCCGATGATGGTCTTATTCACCTGTTCTGCTGCGGATGCATTTTCATCGTTTTCTGAACCGCAAGCCGCAAGTGAGAGCGCCAGCATGGCGGAAACGCCGATGCCGATGATTTTTTTAAGCATCAGGCATTCCCCCTGCTTTTCTTCTTCACTTTAATATTTTGAGTAATACGGTCCAGGGTAATGGCAACGATAACGATGGCGATACCGGCCTCTACTCCGACCCCGGTTTTCAGCTGTGTAACGGCACTGTATACTTCAGAACCAAGTCCCGGTGCACCGACCATTGCGGCGATAACAACCATTGATAACGCAAGCATGATGCTCTGGTTAATTCCGGCCAAAATCGTTTTTGTCGCAAGCGGAAGCTGAACTTTAAACAAACGCTGAGCTGTTGTAGAACCGAATGCCTCAGTCGCTTCAATCAAATCCGCCGGCACTTGTTTAATACCGAGAACAGTCATGCGGATTGTCGGCGGCATCGCGAAGATAACAGATGCAACAACACCCGGCACAACACCGATGTTAAAGAAGAAAATCGCCGGCAATAGATATACGAAAGCAGGCATTGTCTGCATTAAATCAAGAATTGGCGTTACAATACGGCGAACCGTTTCTTTCTGAGACGCCCAAATTCCGATCGGAACCCCGACCACAATCGAAATAATCACAGATGTCAAAACAAGCGCCAATGTTTGCAGCATTGGGTCCCAATATCCTAAATAATCGATCAGGAGGAATCCAATCAACGTAAATAACGCAATTCCCCTTGTACTGATCCACCACGCAAGTGCGGCGAAAATAATCGTTAACAAAATAGATGGAATAAATCCAAGACCGGTGACAATTCCATTTACAAAAGCGGCCAATCCGTTAGCGATACCGTCGAAGAATCCGCCAAACGTCATCGTAATCCAGTCAACAAAACGGTCAATGATATCTGCTAAAGGTATTCTAGGCAGTCTATCCATCTTACTTCACCTCCTGTACAGAAGGATCTTGTGTTTGTTCGCCAGTGCCTTCAGCGTTGATATACTCGTTATTGCCGGCAAGTGCGCCAATCAGCGCGCCTCTTACGACAATTCCTTTCATTCTTTGCTTCTCATCCACAACCGCAATTGGAATATTCGCATCGGACACAACGTCAAAAATCTCAGTCAGATACGTATTCTCTGGTACAGTCGTAAATTCTGTATTCAAGATGTCTTGAAGTGACAAATCAGACTCAGCCGCTTTTTTCGCATCAGACGCATAGATAACACCTAATAATTTCTTTTGTTTATCCACTGCATAAATTGAAGAAATTCCAAGGTTTTTCATCAGTGTCAATGCTACGCGAGGCCCTTTATCAATCCGCACTGTTTCAGCGCGTTTCATAATGTGGCCTGCTGTGAGGACTTTAGACAAATCAACATCTTCGACGAATTTCTCAACATATTCGTTAGATGGATTCATCAGGATTTCTTCAGGTGTGCCGATTTGAACGATATTGCCGTCCTTCATTAGGACAATTCTGTCGCCGATCCGCAACGCTTCGTCCAAGTCATGCGTAATAAAGATAATTGTTTTTCCGACATTATCGTGAAGATCAAGAAGCTCATCCTGCATATCTTTACGAATCAGTGGATCAAGCGCACTGAACGCTTCGTCCATCAGAAGGATGTCCGGATCATTTGTCAACGCGCGGGCAAGGCCGACACGCTGCTGCATCCCGCCGGAAAGCTGGTCTGGATATTGGTGTTCAAACCCTTCGAGCCCGACGAGCTTAAGAGACTCAAGCGCTTTTTGCTGCCGCTCTTGTTTGTCTACACCTTGAAGTTCCAGTCCGTATTCTGTGTTTTCAAGTATCGTTCTGTGCGGGAACAGAGCGAACTTTTGGAAGACCATGCTGATTTTCTTCCGGCGGACTTCCCGGAGCTGGTCTTTAGACATATTTGTTATCATGTCACCATCAATGTAAATATTTCCGGCAGTCGGTTCAATAAGCCGGTTTAACATCCGTACTAAAGTTGATTTACCGCTCCCTGATAGACCCATGATGACAAATATCTCACCATCATATACTTCAAAATCTGCCTGATTAACCCCAACGGTTGATCCGGTTGCTTTCAGGATCTCTTTTTTTGTCTTTCCGTTGGCAAGCATTTGAACTGCCTTCTTTGTTTGTTTCCCAAAAATCTTAGAGACTTTCTCGACTTTTATCTTAATTGGTTTCTCATCTACACTCATATTTTCCCTCCATATTAAGCAATCTTTATTACCGTAACATTTATGTAACTTCCCACACAAACAGCATATTCTCTTTTATTCTGTACCATTTCTTTATAAACATCCATGTGACCACATGATCTTATTTATGCTTCTAAATGCTCTGTAATCCTCCTATATGATTGTATTTTACGGGTGATTTTTCGCCTATCTTTAGTTGAAAACGCTTTAATTGGAATTGAATTCCTTCTTGCTCTTATGACTTCCCTCTCCTTTACTGGAAAAATAAGTTGCTTTTTCAACATCAATTATGTATTATAGTTTCATGACTATGAAACAATCAGATGATCAAATCAGAGCGCAAATTTTTAAAGCACTGTCTGATGAATCAAGGCTTGCCATTATTCGTACGCTTTATGTCAGCGGAAAAGAACTCAGCTGCGGTGAAGTAGGTGAAAAGTGCAATATTGTCAAAACCACGGCATCTTATCATTTTAAAACGCTGCGTGAAGCGGGATTGACGGCAACCCGGAAAGATTCGCGGACAAAATACGTCAGTCTGCGTGAAGACACCTTTCACACATACCTGCCTGGCTTTTTGGAAACCCTCTAACAAAGGGTTTTCTCTATACATATCTGTTTCATAGTTTCAAAGTTATAAAACAATAGGAGTGATAAAATTTGAATCGCATTTGGCTTTTCTTCAGTGTCATGTTTGTCATTGGCACGGATACCTTTTTGCTTTCGCCGCTTCTCCCCCTTTTACAGAATCAGTTTCATGTCTCTACTGATTTGTCAGGCTGGATGGTCAGTGCTTATGCACTCGGTTATGCGCTCTTCGCTTTCATTGCAGGCCCAATCTCAGACCGGCTGAACAGGAAAACAGTCATGCTGTGGGGACTTGCAGGCTTTATCGTATCCACGTTTTTATGCGGCATCGCTCCCTCTTTTGCCGCCATGTGCCTGTTCCGTTTTGCCGCAGGCGTTAGCGCTGCGTTTGTGACGCCTCAAATTTGGGCGTCCATCCCAGTCATTGTCCGGCCTTCTCAGATCATAAAAGGCATGGGGATTGCGACAGCAGGTTTGGCCGCTTCACAAATGCTCGGACTTCCTATTGGAGGGTTTCTCGCTTCCTTTACATGGCATACGCCATTTTTCGTTTTGTCAGCGTGCTCGCTTATTCTTCTATTGATCCTGGCGGCGGTCATGCCTGATATCCTGCCTTCTGAACCATTGGCGCGACCATCAATTGTCAACCCCTACCGGGAGCTTTTTTCATTGCCGAAAACATCGGTCATTCTGCTTGCCTATTTTCTGTTTCAAACCGGAAACTTCGCTTCGTTCAGCTTTCTGGGTACTTGGCTTTCCGCGGATTATCATTTAACCGTGTCACAAATTGGCGCAGCTATGCTTGTACTCGGACTGGGAAATATGCTCGGGAGCCTTATCGGCAGCCGGGTTTCAGAAAAGCTGGGCATGTTTAAAACACTGATCAGCGGGATGCTGCTAATGGGCGCTCTCTATTTCGCTCTTCCGTTCTTTCCAAACTTGTTTTTAGTAGAAGCCGGCTTTTTTCTCACGTTCTTTACAGCTGGCATCATCTTTCCGTTAATGATGGGTGTCTTTCAATCCATTGCACCGAATGCGCGAGGAACCATCGCTTCCCTTTCCAATGCCGCTATGTATGCCGGAACCACTGTCGGTACAAGTATTGCAGGTTTTTTATATCAAAGCACACAGCATTTCGGAGCTGTCACAGGATTTACTGCCATTTTGTTCATACTTTCTATGACGCTCTACCAGGCAATCAGTAAAACCGGGAAACGCCAATCCGCAGCCCGGGCGCAATTGTAAAAAAAGCACCTCATTCAAGAGGTGCCTCAGATTGTTGACAAAATCCTAAAATGGTTTTCATTTTAGGATTTTGTCATCTTTTCAGCGTGATTGAAAACCCTTGAAGTCTAGGAAGGACGAGCATAGGAGCGGACATTCACAGGATGTGATGACGACGGCGTTTAGGCAGGACGCCTGAGAATTTAGCCGTTGATCCACTTCGCATTGAGCACCGAAGCGCAGTCCTGACAACGAATGCGAGGGTTTGTCGACACGCTGAAAGCACCTCTTTCAAGAGGTGCTTTTCCTATTCTAGCTCAGTTTGTTTCGTTTCTTTCCCCATAATCAAAATACAAGCAACCGCGAGTAAGATTGCAATGCAAAAGATTGAAAAGATGACCGAAAACGAAATATGACGGGCTGCCAGAGTTCCGACGAGCAAAGGCCCGAAGATGCCGCCGATTCTTCCAAACGCTGCTGTCGTTCCTGAACCTGTTGCTCGAATCGCAGTCGGGTATTGCTCCGGGGTATAAGCATACAGCACGCCCCATGCACCGAGATTGAAAAACGATAACAGCATTCCAGCCGTAAGCAGAAGACTTAAGGAATCCGCCGTTCCGAAGAAATAGGCGCTTCCTGCTGTGCCAATCAAGTAAATGACGAGTATCCACTTCCGGCCCGCTTTTTCAATCAGCCATGCGGCAGAGAAATAGCCAGGTAGCTGAGCAAGCGTCATCAGCAGGACATATTCAAAGCTTTGAATCATGCTGAAGCCTTTCAGCAGCATGACACTCGGGAGCCATAGGAACATGCCGTAATAAGAAAACACCACACAGAACCAAACGATCGACAGCATCACGGTCGGCCGTATATACTGTCTTGCCCAGACGCTTTTTACATTCTCCCACACCGACCTCTTTTTGGCAGAAAGCGATTCATATTTCGGCGAATCAGGCAGACTCGTCCGCAGGTACAGCGCATAAAAAGCAGTCAGCGCAGTTAACAGAAGGGCAGCCTGCCAGCCGAAGCTTGGTATCACAAAGTAAGAAATCAAGGCTGCTGCGAGCCAGCCCACGGCCCAAAAGCTTTCCAAAAGCACAATCACTCTGCCTCGCTTTTCAGGCACAACCGCTTCCGAAACGAGTGTTGAAGCGACTGGAAGCTCGCCGCCAAGTCCCATACCAATCACGAAACGAAGGATTAGAAATGCCGATAAGCTCGTCACAAAAGCGGAAATGCCGCTTCCGATGGAAAAGCATAAAAGGGTGATGATAAACACTTTTTTGCGGCCAATTCGATCAGCAAGCAAACCAAACAAAAACGCACCCGCAGCCATGCCGATGGAATTGACGCTTCCGATCCATTTCATTTCCTCGGGCGACAGATTCCACTCTACATGGAGCGCGGCGATAATAAACGATAATATTCCGACATCCATTGCATCAAACAGCCACCCCAAACCGGCGATGCCCAGCAGTTTACGCTGGGATATAGGCTGTTGTTTTCCCATTGCCAACACCTCTGATATGCAAAATGATTACCGTTTAAGTTTACACCTGTCTTTACACATTGTCATTAACTAAATGATGTAATTGAAAAACCCCGCTTATGGTCCACAAGCGGGGTTTTTATTATTGCTGCAATGCTGCTTTTTTAATATTATCCTGAAGCTGTGCAATTCGTCTCGCGCCGTCTTCGCGGAGGCGCTTGTTTTCTTCTTCGATTTGTTTTGTTTCCTGCATGCCGCTGACAATCGTGTTCCAAGACGATTCGATCGTTTCAATATCTATGCTCGGTCTGCCGGCCATTCTGGCAATTTCAACACTTTGGCTCGAGATGTTTTCAGCATTTCGTTTCAGCATCTCGTTTGTCCGGCGGTCAAGCTCGCTCATGGAATCAGCCACAAGCTTTTGCCGCTTTACCGTAACAGCCTGAATAATGCCGTTTTTGAAAATCGGAATGGTAATGATAAACGCGGAGTTGATTTTCCCGATCAGCTTTGCATTTCCTCGCTGCAGGAGACGGATTTGAGGTGCGGTTTGAAGCGCCACCATCCGTGCCATGTCCAGATCATACACCCGTTCCTCAAGCGCCTGAATGCCGTTGCGCAATGTATCGAGCTGCATTTGCGCCAGCTGGTTTCCGCTTGCCGCTTTTTCCTCATATGAAGGAAGGATCGACTGCATCTCTTCCAGTTTCATCTGCCCGGCAACGACGTATTTTTCAAGCTCCATATAGTATTTGATATTGTTTTCATACATTTCATCGAGCGTGTAGTTCGTCTTCGTCATCTCATCTTTGTATTTTGAAATCTCAACGTGGATTTTTTCAATCTCTCCGCCAAGTGTCTGATACTTTTTAAAGATTTTTTCAATCATGCTGCCGCCGCGTTTAAAAATTTTCGCCATTAATCCCTTTGGCTCATCAAAATCATTTTTGTCGAAGCGGTCCATGATTTTCCCAAGCTGAGTCAGCATTGTGCCGGAGTCTGTCACGCTTGTTGTTTTCATCATCCCTAAGATGCGGTCAGAGAACTTGGATATTTCAACGGCCGGCTCCTTGCCGTACTCAAGCAGCTCCATTTGGTTTTTGACGTCAATTTGTTGAGCAAGCCGCTTCACTTCTGGTTCCTGACGGAGCTGAAGACGGATATCGTCAGCTTTTTGCTGGGAAATCTCTTCATTTTTATCGAGAACAAGCGGATTTTGATTTTCTGTTGTCATGCTTTTCTTCTCTCCTTATTTTTGGGTAATGGTTCTGAAGAGCCTTTTCACAAGCGAAGGCTCTTTGTAGTCCTGCTGAAACACCATGTCATCCAGCCAGTGGATATCATACTGGTCCTCTTCAATAAACTGCTCAATATCTTGGTGTCCGGGCGGATTATAAATGATGATATCGATTCCGATTTCATTCAGGAACAGCAGGGCGGCAGCATCCGAACGCGCGAGTCCGCCGCTCATTTCCGTATGATATAAAACGAGTTTCGGAACGGTTTGCGCATAGTCGAACATTTGAATCAATTTCAGCAGATTAGCAGGCAGGTTTGTTGTTTGTTTAAACAAATAGATTTGAACATCCTTGACTTGTTCCTGATGCAAAGCCTTAAGCCGCGGGTGCCTGCACATTCTCGAAATCGTTTTGGCAATGGCAGTCTGAACGCCTGCCGGCAGCTGTTTGTACTGCCACACATTGCTTGCCATCAGCTTGTCCGGATCAATGTTCCCTTCTTGATCAAGTGCGTGGCTGTAGTGAAATTGATAGTTCGACTTTATTTCTTCTGTAAATGGAAAGCTTCTGACAATTTCTGTTTCCTGATAATCCGCTAGAGTATGAAGCCTGTTCCAATATTCCTTATTGTCTTTCGACACGCCCATAATTTTGGCGAATACATTCGGAATCTCAATGGAATATTTATCTGCTTTGAAATTCGGCCGAATAAAGGCGCGTTCTTTCGTGATTAAAAACAATTCATCATAGGTCGTTTTCAGCGTAACAGGCACCGGTGTGTGATCTCTGAACTGCCACGGCTTATACAGCATGGATTCCTCGTGATTCAGCACATGTTCAATTTCCTTTGTTGAGCGGTAAGCCACTGTTGATTTCCGGTCAGGTTTTTCTTTCGGAAACGGCTGAAGCTCAGAAACATCCGGGAGCTTTTCCGTAAAACCGAGCTCCTGCTTCGGGTCGACAAGCGCCAGCTGATCCGTTCCCGCCGGATGGAACAGTAGTACATCACAGCCGACTAGCATCAGATAATATAAGAAATAGAGCTGGCTTTTCGTCGCATCTCCATACCAAACAACCTTCGGCATCTCCCGCTCTATATCGGTTTTTTCCAGCCAAGGGTTCAGATGGTTTAAGGAAAACTTCGAGACATCAAGCAGCACTCTGCGAAAATCAGGATGATTCAGCCCCTTTTCATGACTGTCCGCAAAGGTATGTAAAAGCGTCATCAGCGCTTTTCTTAAATGGCGGTGCATCAAGGGATTTGAGTGCTTCGCAATCAGCTTTTCCCCGTCCAGAAAGGCAACAAAGCGGCTGACTGACAGCCCTTTTTCTTTCTGATTGATGGAATGAATATGCTGAAGCTTTTGAAATGTTTCCGGTTCGATTGTTTTATCAAGCGTTTCACTCAAAATCGTTATGCGGTCGTTTACAGACAGCTCATACAGCTCGTTATAGTAGTCCGTCTCATCAATAGGCGTGCCCAATATCTGTCCGGCAAGACGAGAAAAAGAAAGGCCTTGTGCAGTTTTATAGTGATCCCGCTCCGGCAATGGCTGAAACAGCAGGCTTTTCCAATCGCCATCAGCCGGAAGTGCTTTATGAATGGTTAGTTCTTCTTGTCTCATCATATCCTCCTTTCCGGTTTGTCATTGAACGATATTTCGGTAACAAAAAAGGAAGGACATTGAACCTCCCTCCTTGTTTTGTTTTATTCTTCTTTTGAAGCGGCTGTTTGTTCGCGCACCTGCTTTTGTTTATTGATGTAGTGAATGATCAATGTTACCGCAAATGCAGCGATAATGATGATGAAGAATACAGAGTGCGGCATTTCGTAATGGAAAGCGCTCCCCGCCATTTTCAGCGCGATAATGCCGATTAAGACGAATGCTGTGTTTTCCAGCTCAGGAATTTTATCAATCAGCACAAGGAACACTTTTGCCACTGTACGCATCATTAAAATACCAAGCATACCGCCAATCAGAAGCACCCATACTTTTTCAGATACTGCAAACGCGGCCAGGATGCTGTCCACAGAGAAGGCAAGATCCATTAATTCTACTGAAATGACAGTCGCCCAGAAGATCCCGAACGTACGGACCATCCAAGAGTTTTTCTTCATGCCGTCCGCTTCCTCTTCTTTTTCGCCTATCCAGAAGTGCTTAATGACGAGCCAAGCCAGGTAAAGCGCGCCAAGCACCTTGATCCACCAGAATTTAATGAGAAGCATACCGAGCCCGATGAAAATAAACCTGAAAATATAAGCTCCAAACAAACCATACGTTAACGCTTTTTTCCGCTGTTTTTCCGGCAGGTGTTTAACCATGACCGCAAGAACAAGCGCGTTATCGGCCGATAAAAGGCCTTCCAAAACAACAAGGGAACCGATCAAACCCCAGGAAACAGGATCGGTCAGAACTTCCCCCCACATTTTCCAATCGAAAAATGAAGCATACGTAGACAAAATATGATGTAAAAAGTCCAAGTTTTTTCCTCCTATTAATTTGAAACGGTGACTCCTCTATTTGTCACTCGCTTACACTTGCAAACCGTAATTCCGGCACAATGCAGCCAGCCCGCCGGAAAATCCGCTGCCGATCGCATTGAATTTCCACTCGCCGCCGTGTCTGTAAAGCTCACAAACGACAACAGCTGTTTCAATGGAGAAGTCTTCTCCCAAATCGAAGCGAAGAAGCTCATTCTGCGTTTCTTCATCCACAACGCGGACAAATGCATTGGAAACTTGTCCAAAGTTTTGGCTGCGTGCTTCAGCGTCGTGAATGGTCACTGTGATGCCGATTTTCTCAATGTGAGCAGGGATTTTTGAGAAATCAACGATAATCTGCTCATCATCTCCGTCGCCCTCACCCGTGCGGTTGTCACCCGTATGGATGACACCGCCGCTCGGATGTTCAAGGTTATTATAGAAGACGAAATCGAGATCATTTACGCAGTTATCATGCGCATCAACTAAAAAGGCCGAAGCATCCAGGTCAAAATCGTGTCCGCCGGAATACTTGTTTGTATCCCAGCCTAAGCCGATCACCGCTTTTGTCAGTCCCGGATTTGTTTTCGTTAAATCAATGCGCTGTCCTTTTGATAATTGAATGGCCATACTGCCTCTCTCCTTTCTGCTCTTCGTATTTGTCTTAACCGACTTGCAAACCGTAGTCTGTTGCAATGCGGGCAAGGCCCCCTTGGTAGCCTGAGCCGATTGCGGAGAATTTCCACTCGCCGTTATGTCTGTAAAGCTCCCCTGCAATGATTGCCGTTTCAATAGAGAAATCTTCTGCAAGATCGTAACGGATGAGCTCTTCATTTGTTTCTTCATTTACGATGCGGACAAACGCGTTTGATACTTGTCCAAAGTTTTGGCTGCGCGCCTCTGCATCGTGAATGGTAATAACAAATGAGATTTTATCAATGTTTGCCGGTACAGCGCTGAGATTTACTTTTACATTCTCATCATCGCCTTCGCCAGCACCAGTCAGGTTGTCGCCTGAATGAACGACTGAACCGTTGCCGCCTTCAAGCTGGTTGTAGAAAATAAAGTCGTTTGGAGATGCGCATTTGCCTGCAGCGTCTAACAGAAACACACTTGAGTCAAGATCAAAGTCGTGCCCGCCGTCATACTTGTTCGTATCCCAGCCTAAACCGACAACAACCTTTGAAAGACCCGGATTTGTTTTTGTTAAATCTACTTTTTGTCCTTTTGCCAATGAAATTGTCATGTTTCATCCACTCCTTTTCTTTTATACGTATCGGCTGATAATATCTTCTAATCTCGTATCGTTTGTGCCTTCACCGATCGCCGCAAACTTCCACTCACTGCCGCTGCGGTAGATTTCTGCTGTAATCAGGCTTGTTCTGCCGGCGTAATTGTCTCTCAAATTGTACTTGAGCATTTCCTCGTGATTAGATTGATCAACTACGCGGATAAACGCATTTTGAATCATGCCGAAATCTTGTTTTCTTCTGACACAATCGTAAATGTTCACTACAAATACAAGCTTATCGATGTTTCCAGGCACTTTATCTAAATCTATCATAATTTGCTCGTCATCGCCCGCACCGTCACCCGTCAGGTTGTCGCCTGTATGCTGTACACCGCCGCAGCGGCTTTTCAGGTTGCCGAAATAAATCAGGTTTTTCTTATCGGTGAATTTTCCGTTTTCCAGCATCAGCACTGAAGCGTCACAGTCGATATTCGGACCGCCTCCGCCAAGCAGTTTGCTGAAGAATCCTCCGCCTGAGGACACTGGGTCCCAGCCGAGACCGACCATCAATTTTGACAGACCGGCTTTTCCTTTTGTTAAATCAATTCGTTGACCTTTTTCTAAAGAAATTGCCACACGATTCACTCCTACTCATCGAAATGTGAAGATAGTCACATTTATTTTTACGCTCACAAGGAAAATAAGCCGTAAATTACTAATATATACGTTTGTTATTATATCAAAGTTTCGTAAAAGTTAAGAATAATTGACGAAAAACCTCGAAAAAAAACTTCCATATTTGATATATGATTTGCAAATGCTATAAAGTGCGCTTCTTAAACAAACCATTTGACGCGGGCAAGTCATTTTGCCTATTCTTGTGTCACCATCTAAAAACAGACAGAAAGGAAGCGGCCTTTTGATTCATTTAAGCATACTTGATCAGGCACCTGTTTCTAAAGGAGAAAGCCCTGTGACAACTCTTCAGCATTCGGTTGAGCTTGCCCAATTAAGCGAACAGTGGGGCTATAAGCGTTATTGGTTTGCCGAGCATCACAGCACGAAAGGACTGGCAAGCACAGCGCCTGAAATCATGATCGCCCGCATCGCAGCACAGACAAACACCATTCGTATCGGATCAGGCGGCGTGCTTCTGCCCCAATACAGCCCATTTAAAGTGGCTGAAACCTTTCGCCAGCTTGAGGCCCTGTATCCAAACCGGATTGACCTCGGCGTCGGTCGCTCCCCCGGCGGCACGACAAAAACCAGGCTAGCATTAACGGACGGGGTGAAAAAAAGCTTAACCGAATTTAACAGACAGCTGCAGGATGTCTCTTATTTTCTAACAGATTCCCTTCCTCCCGACCATCCGTATGCCGGAATCAAAGCGGCGCCCCTTATTGGCACGGCACCCGAGCTATGGGTGCTTGGTCTTGGTGAAAACAGCGCAAGACGCGCGGCGCACCAGGGGATTGGATATGTGTTTGGGCATTTCATTAATCCCGAGCGAGGAGAAAATGCATTCCGCATCTACCGGGAAAGCTTTCGGCCCTCAGCCCATTTTTCGAATCCGTCCGCACTTTTTACGATTTTTGTCATTTGCGCGAAAACAGATGAAGAGGCAGAAGAACTCGCATTAAGCCAGGATTTGTGGCTTCTTCGCGTCGGAAAAGGCTTGGACAGCCGCGTGCCAAGCATCGAGGAGGCTAAAGCCCATCCCTATACAGCGTCCGATAAAAAACTCATAGAAGAAAACAGAAAGCGGATGGTGATCGGTTCTCCAACCACTGTCAAACAACAGCTGTTAGACCTCATAGACCGCTATGAAACAAATGAAATCATGGTTCTGTGCAATGTGTTTAATTTTGAGGCGAAAAAAGAATCGTATGAGCGCCTTGCCGGATTGTTTCTATAAAAAAAGCAGTTTTTCCTAGGGAAAACTGCTTTTTATGTTATCAGCGCCTTTTTTTGCGCTGAGCTTCTTTTTTGATAAACGTCCAAACTCCCTGAACTGCAAATCCGATTAATAGCAAAACGATCAATAGCAGGGTAATAGACGGACCTGGCGGCGTCCCGAGCTGATAGGATGATGTCAGTCCCGTAAATACGCTGAATAACGAAATGAGTATGGCTGTAATGAAAACCATGTTAAAGCCTTTTGCAATTCTGATGGCGAATGCTGCCGGCAATACGAGCAGGGCCGATACAAGAAGGACCCCGATGATCGGAATAATGACTGAAATCGCAAGGCCTGTGACAATACTGAATGACAACGAGAGAACGTTTGTATTGATTCCCGACGTTTTGGCTGTTGCTTCATCAAACGTCAGCAGGTAGAGCGGCCTTCTCAGTACGATAAAATAAAGCAGGATCAGCAGTGTGATAATACTGATAATATAGACCTGCTGCTGGTTTACTGTCACAAGCGATCCAAATAGGTATTGATCGATGCTCATATTGGCTGTGCCTTTGGAAAGGCTGATTAAAAACATCGCGAAGGACAAACCAGCTGCCATTAAGATGGCAATGGACACTTCTGAATAAGTCCGATACGCCCGCCGCATGTATTCAATTCCGATCGCGCCGATGGTCACGACGACTATGCTCGCTGCGGTTATATTGGTGCTGAGAAAAAAGCCGATGGCAACACCTGACAATGAGATATGTGAAAGTGTGTCAGCCATTAAGGCCTGTCTTCTGAGAACGAGATACACTCCTAGTATCGGAGCCATGACGGCGATCATGCCGCCTGCTAAAAAAGCTCGTCGCATGAATTCCAAGTCAAACATTTCCATCCGCCTTTTTCTCCTCTCTCTAATCGAATCACTTTATCTAAAAATTGCTGTACTTCGTTTTGTTCGTGAGTAACCATCACAACTGTGCGGTTGTGATTTTTCACGAGGTGATGCATAAATTCGTAAAATCCTTTTCTGCTGTCGTAATCAACAGCTGTCGTCGGTTCGTCCAGCATCAGCAGATCCGGGTTGCTGGCGAGCATTCTGGCGATACAGATTTTCTGTTTCTGTCCGCCTGATAAATCACCGATTTTACGATGACGGAGCTCCCACATTTCCACCATTTTCAGTGCTTTTTCTACTTCAAGATGATCTTCTTCATTTAAACGTTTAAACCATTTCCCTTTTGTATAGCGGCCTGACTGAACAAGCTCCAGCACCGTGCTCGGAAAGCCGGCATTAAATGAAGAAATTTGCTGCGGGACGTACCCTATGGTCAGGCGTTTCCCTTCTGTATTCCTTTTACTGATCGTCACTGTGCCTTCCCACGGTTTCAGCATGCCGAGCATTACCTTTATGAGCGTCGATTTAGAGGCGCCGTTTGGTCCAGTGATGCCGACGAACTCACCGCTTTCAATATCAAGTGATACTTTATCTAAAACAGGCGTATGGGAATAGCCGAAAACGATATCTTTCAATGAGACGAGATTCATGTTAATCTTCCTTTCTCACAAAGAAATAGTGTGCACCCTCCGGCGCACACTATCTTATGATTTAACCAATAGTGAATCTTTCAGGGCATCGAGGTTTTGTTTCATAATGTCGATATACCCTAAACCTTTATCCTGTTTTTCTTTGCTCAAGCCTTCCAGTGTATTCAGCACTTCTGTCTTCGCGCCGATTTCACTGGCGAGCGTATCTGCGACCTTTGAGGATGCAATTTCTTCAAAGTAAATGACTTTTACATTATGTTCTTTGGCATATGTTTTCAGCTTTGCCAAGCTGGCTGCGCTCGGTTCTTGGTCAGGTGAAAGCCCTGCAATCGGAACCTGCTTCAAGCCGTATTCTTTTGCCAGATAGCCAAAAGCTGTATGCTGCGTGATAAATTCTTTTTTCTCCGCTTTTTTTGCGGTTGTACGATATAGTTTATCAAGATCCTGCAGTTTTGCAATATATTCTTTACTATTTTTCTCATAGTATTCTTTGTTATCCGGGTCCTGCTTCACGATTTGCGCCGTAATATTTTTAACTTCCTTCTGTGCCAGAACAGGGCTGAGCCATACGTGAGGGTCCATTGCATGACTGTGCTCATGTTCCCCATGATCATGCTCTTCGTGTTCTTCTTCAGAGCCTTCCATTAAATCAATGCCTTTGCTTGCATTAACGAAAACGGCATGGCCTTGGCCCATGCTTTTTTCAGCTGACGGAACCCATGTCTCCATGTATTCACTATTATAAACAAACAAATCAGCATCCTGAATGTTGACAATGTCTTTCGGCGTCGGTTCCCAATCATGCGGTTCAACGGAAGATGGGATTAACAGATCCACATCGCCTTTGTCTTTTACAATTTGTTTTGTGAATTCATACATCGGGTAGAACGTTGTGACAACGTGCAGTTTATCACCCTTTGAATCCGCCGACCCTTTTGTTGATGAGTTGCCGCATGCTGCAACCAATAAAAAGCACGCTGCAATCACAAACAAACCGCTCCATTTTTTAAACATATCGTATATCCCCTCTTTTTCAGAAACTTTAAATCAAAATGATAACGATTTTGTAATCCTATATCATAATAAACCGAAGTCATTACGTTTTGCAAGAATAAATTTCATTTTCATTTATTCTTCCCGCCTGCAGAGCGAATATATGTACTAAAAAAACCCGGCTAAAAATGCCGGGCTACTTCAATCATTAGTTTGTTTTGTCCAGAAGATAGACCCTGCTCTCATAAGGCCGGAACACCATTTCGTCAGCAAGATCATCGTTGTTATAATTGCTGAGAAGCAGAGAGGCCTGAGCTTTGCCGCAGTTCTTGGGCCACTGAAAAACAGCCTGCTCTTTTGAAAAATTATTGACCGACAAAAGCTGCTGTTTACTGTTTTCTCTCATGTATACAAACAACTGCGGATCATCCGGAAGCAAAAGATCAAAGCTCCCTTTCATGAGGTCAGCGTACTGCTTTCTCAGGCTGATCAGCTTTTTGTAATAGATTAAGACCGAATCAGGATCTCCCTGCGCTTCCTCCACATTGATTGCGGTGAAGTTTGGATTGACCTTCAGCCAAGGCGTGCCGTCAGTAAATCCGGCATTTTTGCCGCTGTTCCACTGCATCGGGGTCCGGGCGTGATCCCGGCTTTTGGCTAAGATCGATCTCATCACATCATTTGGATCATAGCCTTTTTCAAACACCCGTTTATGATACATATTGATCGTTTGGATATCTTTGTAGTCTTCAATCCGGGTAAACGGCGCGTTTGTCATCCCGATTTCTTCTCCCTGATAAATATACGGTGTGCCCTTCATAAAATAAAGTACGGTTGCCAGCATTTTCGCTGATGTTTTGCGGTATTCCCCATCGTCTCCGAATCTGGACACAATCCGGGGCTGGTCATGGTTGCACCAAAACAATGTATTCCAGCCTTGATGTTCAAGCTTCTTTTGCCATTTTGTCAAAACCGATTTTAAATCAGAAAGCTCAAGGGGCTTCAAATCCCAATGTTCTTTTCCGGGCTGCTGATCAAGCTCCATATGCTGAAAGTGAAAAATCATATTCAGCTCATGCTTATCTGTTCCCGTATATTTCAGGCCTTCTTCCGGTGTGACACTGCCGACCTCTCCGACAGACATGACATCATATTGGGAAAACACTTCATCTGTCATTTCTTTTAAATAGTCATGGATTCGTTCGCCATTTGGCTGAAAGGGCTTCGGCTCTGCCTGCTGATTGATATAGTCCTCATACGAAGGAAGATATTCTTTCTTAGAAATGAGATGGAGCTGATCAATTCGCAAACCGTCGACCCCTTTATCGAGCCAAAATTTCATCATGTCATACACCGCCTGGCGAACTTCGGGATTTTCCCAGTTTAAATCAGCTTGTTTGACGGCATTCATATGGAGATAGTATTCTCCGGTGTGCTCCTCGTATTGCCAGACCGGGCACCCATAGTTTGAAAGCCAGTCCGTCGGCGGGCCGTTCTTTGTGCCGGGACGCCAATAATAATAGCTGCGGTATTTGCTGTTTTTGTCCAGCTCCGCTTCTTTAAACCACGGATGCTCGACCGAGGTGTGATTTAACACAAAGTCCATCACCAGCTTTAATCCCCGCTGATGCACCTGGTCCAGCAGCTCGTGAAAATCGTCCATTGTTCCGTAAGAATCCATAATCGCCTTATGGTTTGTCACATCATAGCCGTAATCAACATTCGGAGAAGGATAGATCGGGCAAATCCAAATCACATCTGCCCCGAGCTCCTTTATGTAGTCAAGACGGGAAATAATCCCCCGCAAATCCCCAATTCCGTCTCCATCGCTGTCCTGAAAGCTTCTCGGGTAAATTTGGTACACCACTGCATCCTTCCACCAGTCTGTTTTCATCCCGCAATCCCCCTGTTTTGTGTTCTATTCAAGCTGAGACGGATAAAGTGTCATCCCGCCATCGACGAAAAGTGTTGTGCCGGTCACATAGCTTGCTTCCTCAGATACGAGCCAAGCCGCTGCTGCCGCCACTTCTTCAGGCTTTCCGAAGGCTTTCATCGGGATTTTTTTCAATTGTTTTTGCCTGCTCTCTTCCTTTTTCGTATCAACATTTGATTCTGTGGCAATGGTGCCGGGCGCTATCGCATTGACGCGGATTCCCTTATCCGCATAATTGAGCGCCAGCGTTTCCGTCATCATCTTGATGCCGCCTTTGGATGTGGAATACTGAACGTTGACAGGGCGCGGAATCTGCTGATGAACACTTGAGATATTCAGCACATTGCCCTTGATATTGTTTTTCATCATGTGGTTAAGTGCTGCTTTCGCTCCCAGAAAGGTTCCGGTAACATTGACATCAATCACTCTCTGCCAATCTTCAAGACTCATCTCATGCGGCATCGCCTCAACGCCGTTAAAACCGGAGTTGTTTACCATCACATCGAGCGTGCCGAAATGCTCTAAAGCTGTGTCCAAGAGCGCCTGAATCCCCTCTTCTTTTGACACGTCCGCCTCAACTGAGACGGCTTTCCCTCCGTTCTGCTTAATGATTTCCAGAGTTTCATCTGCTCCAGACGGGTCGCTGTGGTAATTTACAACAACATTCATTTTCTCCTGTCCGAACCGTTCCGCAATGGCTTTCCCGATTCCTTTTGAAGACCCTGTCACAATCGCTGTTTTTCCGGTTAAATCTTTGTACATACTTGATATCCTCCTCTGTTTCTCACTATGCAGTGGAAAATACCCTGTTTTTCCGAGTTGAAAACAGCACAAAAAAAGCAGAGAACCTGTAGTTCTCTGCCATTTCCTATTGAAAACGCTGCTCGGCAAGCTTCTTTTTAATATTCAGCAGCCTGCGGTAAAAGAAAGCGGCGGACTCGTAATGTTCCAGCTGATTGAAACGTTCCGCTGTATCATGCAGCAGATCTTCGGCGTCGGCAAGAAGCTGCCTTGATTCCAGCAGGTCAAAGCATTCTGTAAGCACGTTCAGGTCGCCGCTTCCAAGATACAGCTCATGAATGAGGCGGAATTTCGTCAAGTACATGTCATCCTCCCATTCAGCCGCGCTCTTTATCCCACGGTCATACGCCTCTACTGCCTTGTCGTATTTTCCCTCTTTACAGTAGATATGGGTCAGTGAAAATACAGCTTGAACAGCTTGCTGAAAGTTTTGCTCCTCAAAAATGGCGGCGGCTGTTTTGAAATAGCCCTCCGCTTCTTTGTAATCACCCAGACTGTACTTACAGTGTCCGACATTATAATAGGCAGCGGCGATCATGTATGCTTCTTCAAGCTGCCTGGCATGATCTAAAGCGCTGCACAAGTGGGTCAGTGCTTTTTCATGATGATACACATCGGTCAAATTTCCGGCGATGATAAATTCACACTGAACCCGGCGGCGACCGTACAGTTCATATTTCGTATAGATATCAAGCGCCTGGCTCGCATAATTCATGGAAAAATACGTTTGTTTGATGTGATAATACACTTCTGCGACTTTAAATAGAAACTCAGCTTTTTCGATCTCATCTTCGACATACTCGAGCTTTTCCTCGGCATGTTTATAATGGTCGATCGCTAATATGAAATTTTTCTGCTTGAATTCGTACATTCCTCTGAAATAATAAAAGTAGTATTCCAATAAGCCCGTGAGTTTTTGCTGATTGCTTTCAATTTCGTTCAGCATATCAGAGAACGGAGGCTTGGTGTCGCTGTCTTTCACCGGCATCAGCTTATCAAGCATGATTCGATGCCGGAATTCCATCAAAGAAAAATATAAAAGCAAGTCCTGGTTCTCTTCCATATCTTCTAAATCGTATTCAATCTCCTGCTTTAACGCTTCTGCTTGATCTGCTTCAAATGCGCGAATGAGCTTGTACCATTCATTCAGCTTTACTGCTACTTCTTCTGATGGAATCTTTGCTCTCATCGGTCTGCCTCCTTCCTCCTGCTACTATTTATGTTATATTTTATCATAGCTGTTCGCTTTTAGAGAGAGTCAATCACTTAAAAGCGTTAACATTCAGCACATCTTGAGAAAGTGAGACCGATATGAAGTTACCCGCAAAAACATTTGTTATCTTATGTATTCTATTTCTTCTAGATCTTTGTTTTAGTTATATTCGGCATGAATGGCATTCTCAAAACGCTCTGCAGGACATGCCTGTCCCCTCGGATCTTCATCCGATTGTGAAGCAGAATGCCGATGCACTCAAAGGCGCTGCAGCGAATAAAGGCATTACCGTCGTCATTACTGAAGGATTCAGGTCCTTTAAGGAACAAGATGAATTATATAAACAGGGACGTACAAAAAAAGGGAATATTGTCACCTATGCAAGAGGAGGGGAATCGTATCATAACTATGGTTTAGCGATTGATTTCGCCCTTCAAAAAAAGGATGGAAGCATCATATGGGATATGGAATATGACGGCAATCAAAACGGAAAATCAGATTGGCTGGAGGTTGTCGAGATCGCTAAGACACTCGGTTTTGAATGGGGCGGGGATTGGAAACGATTCAAGGACTACCCCCACTTGGAGATGATTCCTAACTAGACACCCCTCACAGCCTTTTCTTTTTCCTTATGTGCGCATCAATATAGGAAGGGTAAACCGGCTTATAGACAAGTTTGTAGTGCTGGTCACTGCCTGCAGTAAAGTCAGGCTGCCATTCCAGCTTCACATCAAAAGCGGCTAAAAACGCTTCTCTCGCTTCTTCAGCGGAAACATCCGGCCTGTGATTTATCGCTTCCAATTGTTCAGGTTCAATATCAGGCGCCATAAAAGCGTCAATCAACCCAGTTTCCGGATTGACAATGATGCGGGCAGCGCCGAACCGCAGCGGCACTCCTTTATACCAGACAGAAAAATGGTTGCGGACTCTCCCTCTTTCATCAATTCGGACGGGATTCACCCTGAAAAACTCAGCCGCTCTCGGATAGAGGGCATACAAAAATTGAAGCGCTATCTCTTGGCATTCTTCCGTGGAGCGTTGGCGGTTGTTCGGCCGCTCCATAAAAGAAAGCGTTGCTTTTAATTTTCCTGTTCTTTTATCCGTCTTCATTTTGATTGTGTTTTTATTTCTCGTTTCAAAATAGCTTCCTATGCTTAAATCCTTACGCTCCGGCGCAGCGCCCCTGCGCCACGTGCTTCCAATTTGTTCTCCAAAGTCTCTTTCACTGACTTTCTGCATATCAGAGGTAAAACCCAGCAAGGCAAATATATCAACTTCTTCCTTGTACTGAAGCGGCGGCAGTGGCGCCGTGTTTTCTATTCTTTCATCTGCGATATGCTGGTCGGGCACAATTTCGTCTACATCTGCGGGATAGCTGTATCCCGGGAGAATCGGTTCATAAACAAGCCTTGGTTCCTGTTCGCCATCAATGACATCGTACATCAGCTCAAAAGACATTGTGTTTAAGTAATGGGACACAACCTTCTCTTTTGCTACAAATTCCGTCGGAACTTCGGCTTTATGCCCTTCCCCGTAATATAGAAAGTGGACAATCTGACCGCTGCGTGTCATATCAATTAAAAATCCTGAATTGGGAATCGGAAGCCCCAGCTCCATTTTGGTATAGACAAACCGGATGTGCTGCCCCCGTTCTTCCTTGCCTTGAAAATGAAAATTCATAAATGTGCCGGGATGATGGGCAGCGGCAAACTGAAGAGCCGTCAGCTTCAGCTCGGCATCTGGAAGTTGTTTGTCTGTCTCGGAGCGGACAGTTGTTGAAAAGGTGAGCAAAGCGCCGTCATTTCTAAGTTCAACTGTAATGTGCTTTTCCGGATCTTTAGGGTCCTTCCAGATAAAATATGCCTGCCCGTTCTTCTTTTGCTTTTGGTCGTAATCTTCTATCTCAAGCTCATAATGCGTCGGTACATTTCCGATCTCCTGCGCCTTCTTTTTCAGCTGTTTATTAACCAATGAAGTCATCCCTTTCAAAGAGTCTACGACAAAGAGAATCCTGTTTATTATATAAAAAGACCTTTCTTCATTTAAAGTGAAGAAAGGTCCTTTTCTATTATTGTCATTGTTTTTCGAGATTCTTTCTGTTACTTTCATCACATACTCTCTTCCATATCCGAGGAAATTGTGTGACTTTTGGCTGTTTCACCATATGCTGAAGACAGCCTCTCCTGTATGTGCATCGATAAAATGCGGATACACCGGCTTATAGACGAGCCGGTAGCTGTGTTCTTCATTATCGTGATATTCTCTCTCCCAGCCAAGCTCAACTTTAAAATGCTGCCAAAAGATAGCCTTGGCTTGTTCAACTGAAATGGCCGGAATGGGATCAATGGCTGCCAGCTTATTTGGGTCAATATCCGGTCCCATATAAACGGTGATATCCCCTGTCTGGCGGCTGACACAAATTCTGATCTGCCCAAATCGGATCGGAACTCCGTGACAATGCGCTTCAAACGTAAAACCAGCGACTGCGTTTTCTTCTTCATCCTTTTCGTCGTATCTGATCCTAAAATATTGATCGGCATTCGGAAATAAAGCAAACAGAAAGCGAAGCGCGATTTTTTCACACTCTGCCAAGGTTACTGTCAGCGGCCCTTTTTTCTCCATAAATGACATGACGCCTTCGAGTTTTCCGGTTTCTTTGTGATAGATGGTTTTCAGCACTTGATGAGTCCGTCCCTTAAACCAGCTGTCCATGCTTTTATCCGCCGGCTGATACACAGGGTCATCCGGATTCCGCCAAACGATTCCGATTCTCCCATCTCCCAAATCCGCTTCCCGCTCTTTGACAAACCCATTTTCAATACCAATCATGCTGTCAGGATCGGCCTTTTCGCGGATGCCCTCGAATAAAGGGAGAGGAAAGCTCTCCGGCTCCCTGTAATCATCGTCATCATCAACTCCACCTTGTTCTTCTTGAACCAAATCCGCAGGTACGGTAATCGCCCTACATTCAGGCTCATACACCAAATGCGGCTGATCATCTCCGTTTTTGTAAACAGAACGATGGAGAACCTCAAACAAAAGGTCGAACTCCACGTCCTTCTTGATAAAGGCAAGTGCCTCTTCAACATCCGCAACCCTCTTTGGCTTGATGATGCTGCCCGATTCGCCGTAATAGCGGAAGTAAACGATCTCACCTGATAAGGAAACATCAGCCATAAATCCGCTCATGGGGAGAGGAAGCCCAGCCTCCATTTGAACATATGAAAATCTCACTTTATCGCCGTATGCACGGTCATTTTCTTCACGAACAAAGGCAGAGAGTGCCCCCGGATGATGAGTCTCGACAAATTGGCGCATGATATCCTCTAGTTTCTCCTCAGACAGCCTTTCTCCGCTTTCAGGCTCAATATCACGGGAAAGGGATTCCAGCTCCCCATCCGGTCCAAGTTCCACGATAATGCCTATATTCTCATCCTGAGGATCTGTCCAACAAAAACAGACTCTTTTGTCATCACCGCCATAATCTTCAATTTCCAGTTTTAATTGTGTCGGCACCCGGCCGATTTCCAGTGCTTTTTGTTTCAGTCCCTCTTTCTTCACAAAGGCAGCCCCTTTCATCCTTCTTAAGTTCCCTCCAACTAATCAAAAAGTAATAGTCTAAAATACACAGTTTTCTGAGTTTACCAGTTTTACCAGAACATTTTTCACCAAAAATAGGATGATGAACCTATTCAATATAAAAGCTAATAATCTTAAAATTAATTCCGTTGTAACTTTTTATAGGTCCATTCATGACAAAGGAGGGCGGAGTTTCCAGAAAATCCGGTGAAAACCGTGAGAAAAGAACTGATTTTTTTGGTTATATGATGCTAATCCATTCAAAAAGATCCATTTCTCAAAGACAAAAGACTCCCCTTTCCTAAACCATTTGAGGAGGAAAAATGAATGTTTCAGAAAAAAACGTACGCTGTTTTCCTAATTCTTCTGCTGATGATGTTTACAGCTGCTTGTTCCGGCAGCAAAACAAGCGCGGAGAAGAAAGAATCAGAAACAGAAAAAAGCTCAGATATAGCTCAAGTCAAAATCAAGGATGTCTCTTACACACTTCCGTCTAAATATGATAAGTCCACTTCAGATGACCAGCTTGTGTTAAAAGTCAATGTCGCGGTGAAAAACACAGGAAAAGACCCGCTGAATGTAGACAGTATGGATTTCACATTGTATCAAGGTGATACCAAAATGTCTGACACAGACCCTGAAGACTATAGCGAAAAGCTTCAAGGCAGCACGATTAACGCTGACAAATCCGTTGAAGGAAATCTTTTCTTCGTTGTAGATAAAGGCAAGCAATACGAGCTTAACTATACGCCGGAATCTTACGGTGATAAAAAGCCAAAATCAGTTACTTTTAAAATTGACGGAAAAGACAAAAAAATCCTGGCGACGGCAGATAAGCTCCAAGATTCTGCAAAAGCGTTATCAGCTTATGTTGATGTCCTTCTTTTCGGCAAAGATAACGCCGATTTCGAAAAAATCACCGGCGCTAACAAAAATGAAATTGTAAATGATTTTAATGAATCAGCCAAAGACGGTTATCTCTCAGCTTCCGGCCTTTCCAGCACATATGCGGACAGCAAAGCGCTTGATAATATCGTGAACGGCATTAAAGAGGGATTAAGCAAAAACTCTTCCATTCAAGCAAAAACGACTTCAATCTCTAAAGACGAAGCAATTGTTGAAGCCACAGTTAAACCTGTAGATGCATCTTCTCTTTCAGACCGCATCGAAGACAAAGTGAAAGACTACTACAGTAAAAACTCTAGTGCCAGCTATGAAGAGGCAGTGAAATACGCGCTTCAAGTCTACCCTGAGGAATTCAAAAAGCTTGGACCTGCTTCATCTGAAAAAACAGTTGAAGTGAAAATGAAGAAAAATGACATCGACCAATGGCAGCTTGATATGGATGATTACAGAGCAGCAGAATTAGTCGAAGCATTCATCAAAGAATAAAACACCAAAAGGAAATAGCCTTGACGGCTATTTCCTTTTTATTTAAAAATGTCGCTGATGAAATTCACTTCATCTTCGGTGAGTTCAATGTTCAAGGTTTTCAGGTTATCCTGTAATTGCTCAGGTCGTTTAGCTCCTGGAATAATGGCATCAATCGCCGGTCTCGTTAACAGCCACGCCAAGGCGACATGTGCCGTATCCACTTGTTTTTCCTCCGCTACTGCTTTCAGCTTATCTACTTTTTTGAGATTGTGGATAAACGTTTCACCCTGAAATTGAGGTTTATCCTTTCTGAAATCATCAAAGACTGTGTCTCGCGTGAATTTTCCTGTCAGCAGTCCGGACGCAAGCGGAAAGTAAGGAATAAAGGAAATGCCTTGTTGTTCACAGTATGGAAGAAGCTCTTTCTCGGCATCACGCTGTATGAGAGAATATTCGGCCTGGAAGACCTCCAAATAGCCATCAGCATTAAAATCCTGCAATTGCTGATAATCGAGGTTCGAAGCGCCGATTGCTTTGATTTTCCCCTCATCCTTCAGCTCTTTCAAAGTGCCCGCCACTTCAGCGAGAGGTGTTTTTCCATCCGGAAAGTGAACATAATACAAATCAATGTAATCTGTTTTCAGCCGCTTCAGGCTCTTCTCGACCTCGCTGCGAAGAAACTCCCGGCTATTGTCTAATTCAATGCTGCCGTCCACTTCTTTATGAGCTCCTTTGGTGGCGATGATGAGCTCATTCCGCACGCCGCGTTCCTGTACGACTTCGCCGATTAATTCTTCAGATCGCCCCAATCCATATATAAAGGCGGTATCGATAAAATTGACGCCGCCATCCAATGCCGTGCGCACTAAATCCTTCCCTGTTTCATCATTTAGATTTGGAAATAGATTATGCCCGCCGACCGCATTCGCGCCGAATCCGATCCGCTTCACCTTCAGCTTCGTTTTGCCGAGTGTACGTGTTTGATCCATTGTTCCTTCTCCTTTGAAACCAATTTTGATGAAAAATAGTGCAGGGTCACTTTTTGTATTAGATATCCTTTTTCTATTTTCCTTCTTTTTTCAGGATATACAAAAAGGAGAAAGTGTATTTCTCCTTTCGCAAGTTTATTTTGGGAGAACCCATTTGTCTTTCAGGAAGCAGGCTCTGGCTAGTAAAAAGAAGATGGCGATCAGCACGGCGATTATTCCCGACGTATATAAAATGGCAGCCGGATCAACCATCCCGAATAAGAGCTGTTTAAATAACGCATGCAGGTTCAGAAACGGGATGAGAAAGTATGATAAGTCAAATTGGTTCGGTGCCTTGCTGAAGATGAAAAACATCGGGAATACAGGCAAAAAGACGACGAGAGACATATAACTTTGCGCTTCTTTTACCGAGCTGGACATGATGCTGATGAAAAGCTCCATCGCAGATATCAGCAATGCAGAGAGCACAATGATTAAGGCTGAAGCGCCGATTACACTCCACATATGATCTCCCAGCTGGAAGGCCGTTTTTAAATTTTCGGTAAATAACACGGTGGACAAAATCAAAAACACCAAAGCCAATACACCTGAAGCCACGCCAAAAGTGGAAACCGCAAGCCACTTGCCGACCAGCATTTTGTTTCTGCTGACTGGCGTTAATAGCAGCGCCTCGATTGACTTCCGATCCTTTTCACCGGCCATGATATCAAGAGCGATCGGCATTGCGCCGGAAACAATGGAAGTCAGAATCAGCATGGGCAGAATGGCGGAAAGCATAATAGCGGAAGTCCCTTTCTCCTCATCCGCTTCCTTTTGCTGAATCGTAAATGGCTGGATGACCGATTGATCAATGCGCTTATTTGTTAAACGTTGCTGCACAATTTCATTTTTGTACTGATCTAAGGCAGACTGCACAAGCTGCATGGCATTTGAAGACCCTTGATCGATTGAATTGCCGTAAACATCAACCTTAAAAGGTGTCATGCTGTTGACATATGAGTCGAACTCTTTCGGGACGTTCAGATAGGCATCTGCTTTTCCTTCATCAACTGCCTCTTCAGGCTTTGCAAATGTTTTTACGCTGATTTCGTCAATCTCATTAAGCTTGCTTTCCAGTGCGGGCGGAAGCGAATGGCCGACAGCCAGCGTGTACTGCTCCCCTTTGTCGGACAGCATGCTTTCATAAAAAAAGACAAGTCCAAGCATCATAATCATCGGCACTAAGATTGTGAGTAAAATCGTTTTTCTGTCGCGCAAAGCGTCGATCATTTCTTTTTTATAAATATGGCTCAGCATTTAAGAAATCCCCCTGACAAGCTTAGACATAAAGATGTAATTCAAATCCTCACTGCGCTCGCTCTCGTATAGTGATTCAAGCGCCCCTCGGTAAATCACCTCTCCGCTGTGAATCATGATGACACTGTCACAGAGCGCCTGCACTTCCTCCATAATGTGGCTGGAGAAAAGAATCGTTTTTTGTTCTCTTTTCAGCTGCTGTATAAATTCGCGGAAGATGTTGCTTGACGTAATATCAAGCCCAGTTGTCGGCTCATCAAATAAAATGATGTCCGGATCGTGAATCAGCGCTCTGGCAATGGCGACTTTCTGCCTCATGCCTTTCGAAAACCCGCCCACTCTCCGGTTCATATAATCGCGCATGCCGAACCGTTTCGATAAATCTTCTATTCTTGCTTTGATCTCGTGGCGGTTCAGCCCATACAGCCTGCCGAAGTATTGGAGATTTTCTTTAGCGGTCATCCTGTCGTAAAGCCCGGTTTCTCCTCCGAATAAGACACCGATTCTTTTTTTGACTTCAGCACGCTGCTTGACCGTGTCAAAGCCGTCTACTGTGATTACACCCTGTGATGGTTCAAGCAAGGAAGCAATCATTCTCAGCATCGTCGTTTTGCCGGCACCGTTTTCTCCGAGAATGCCGACGACTTCTCCTTTTTCAATTGTTAAACTTACATCTCGCACCGCTTTGACTACTTTTTTCTTATCCTGAAACCTGCGGCTGCAATCGGTCAGTGTAATCATGTCACAATCTCCCTTATCTTTATTTCTAGTAATGACTATATACGAAAAGCTGGATTAGTTGGATAAAGTTGTCGCAAAGAGTTCTTTTTATGTCGCGAAATGGGATAGAATAAAGATGATTCTATGTAACTAGGGGAATGATAATGGTAAAAGTCGGACTTGTAGATGATTATCGAGTAGATTTAGAGAAGCTGGAAGCGATCGTGTCCAGAATGCAGGACGTCGAAATTGTCTTTTCCACCGATTCAGCGAAGGAAGCCTACAGGCGGGTAAAGAACGGAGACATTGATCTGCTGCTTGCCGATATCGAGATGCCCCATATGTCTGGCTACGAGCTTGCTGATTTGATCAAATCCCATTCACTTGATGTGGATGTGATTTTTGTTACCGGCCACGGCGGTTATGCGGTTCACGCCTTTGACCTGAACGTCCATGATTATATTATGAAGCCGTACTATGCCGATCGTCTGGCCGCTTCCTTCGACCGGTACTTGAAAAAGAAAACGGAAACGAGTTTGAATGGGCGTATATTGATAAAGCAAAAGTCTGAAATGCACGTCCTGCAAAAGAAGGATATTATTTTCGCAGAACGGACGGGACGTTCGACGACGATTGTGACAACCGCCGAAGAGGTGCAAACGTATCAAACATTAAATGATATTAAAGGCGACCTGCCCGAAAAAGATTTTCTCCGTTCGCATCGTTCCTTTATTATCAACATTCATTACATAAAGCATTTTTCCGCTTATACCAAGCATTCATTCACAGTTTCCTTTGAGGGAACGTCTAAAAAAGCGATGATCACTAAGCAGCAGCTTGATTATTTTCAAAACTACTATTTTTGAGGAGTTTAGTACGTGATTACCCTTTTTCAATGTCTTTATCTGATTTTATTTAGTTTCATATGTTATCAGGGAGCTGCTGCTTTTTCACACAGTACAGCCGCCTCTTGGCTCACCGCTGTTTTAGGCGCAGCTGCTGCAGGATTGTACATTTGGAATACGAAGCGGGTGTGGAAACACTGTTCCTCAGGGCTTTGTGCATGGATTGCCGTGATTCAAGTGATGTCGGCGGGAGTAGTGCTGATCGGCACAGACATCATGCCGGCATTATGTGTAATCGCGATATTTGCAGGGTGTGAAGGGCTCCGTATCGGACAGTCTGCTTTGCAGGCAAGGCTTTCTGATCAAATTGATAAGCTGACTCAAGCTGAACAGCACGCCAATCAAATGCTGATTGATGTCAGAAGCCGGAATCATGACACAATGAAACATATCACTGCAATCAAATCAGCTCAGCCCAAGGCAGATACACAAGCATATATTCAAAACTGGGCGGATCAATTCAGTCAATATGACCGTTTTTTGAAAGGAGAGAACGCGTACGTTGCAGGGGTGCTTTATGATTTTTTAGAAAAAGCCCGCGCCTCGAATGTGAGTGTTTCGCTGCATATGCATACACCGCTTTCTTCCCTTCCGTTTTCGCCTGCTGATCAGGTCAGCTTGGTCGGCAACATATTAGAAAATGCGCTCGACAGCGCGGCGGAGACCCGAGAAAAAGCAGAGATTAAACTGGAGACTTCACTGCGCAGCGGGCTTTATGTACTGACTTGTGAAAACAGCACTCCCGGGATGGACCCAAAAGTGCTCGATACAATTTATCAATCGTTTGGCCGCTCAACGAAAAACGGCGCTCATGAAGGCATGGGCACATATATCATTCAAAAACTGGTGAAGAGCGCTTTTGGCAGGCTGGATTTTACCTACCGCCACCCCGTCTTCCGGTTAGAAATCAAAATTCCGTTTCAGAAATAAAAAAACCTTGAAAAGCCAAGCTTTTCAAGGTTTTTTTCATTATGAGGATAACGCTTGTGCAAAACGATCTGCTTCATCTTGCAGCGTGCTTTCAATTTCTTTGTAACGGCTGGAAATCGTTGATGCACTGACGCCGTATTTTTTCGCCAGTTTAGCTTGAGAAACGGACGCGCCGTTAAGAGAAATCGCGTTTACATAATATTCAACTGCCGCAGCAAAAGCTTCCGGCTTTCTGATGACAGGTGATTTTTTCTCGCAGAATGTTTTCCAGATGGCAATAACAGCTGGGATCAATTCAGTCGGATACTCTTCCCCGCTCATGCCTTCTTCAATAGCCGCAGCGGTTTCTTTCTCCAAGTCATTTGCCCACTCAACAGTGCTTACTTCCGCTTTCTCTGCTTGTGGCTCTTCATCTTTCTCAGCTAACAACGCGAACAGAACGTTGTTGAATTCCTGCTTCATGAAGTCCTCCGGCGTTTTGCCGTCCTTCACAGCGGCATCCGCATATTTCTTCACCTTGCTGATCAGCGCTTCTGTTCTCTTCACCGGGAAGATCGTGAACTGCATGAAGAATTCTGCTTTTTCCGCTTCGTGGATTGGGTATCCAAGAATCAGGCTTCCCACTGGAGGAAGGTCTTGATTGCTGGCGTCCATTTCCACTTCGAATTGTTTTGCCGTAATGACATCTTCAAAGTGAATGATGCCTTCCTTCAGGTCTTTCAGCAGCAATAAAGCAGGCGTCATGCTCTGCCATGATTCTACGATCTCACGCGTTTTCGGACGAGTGATCGAATCGCCTTTTTTCTGAAGGTACTCTTCGAAGATTGTCTTCTCACCAGCAAGCGGGTGGAAGAAGATTCCCCAGATTCCTAAGTTAAATACGCTGATGTCTTTCGTCTGTCTGTCCATAGCAGAAAGAAAATCATGCTGGTTGATAAAGCCTGAAATGCTTTCTCTATGTACTGTGAAGGCATACTCCACTAAGTCTTCCTGAATTTGTTTCGCTTCTTTTGCCGCTAGTTCCGCCGGGAAGTCGACAACTTTACTTCCGCAGCATTTTTTATATTTCTTGCCGCTGCCGCATGGGCAAGGGGCATTTCGTTTCACTTTTCCCACAATAAACCCTCCGAATTCTGTTGTAACTTTTCTATTTTAACAAAAATAACTTCTGAGGGCTTGGTTTCGGGCTAAAAAAGAATTTGGTAATGTAATAAGCTGGCTGATTATGCCAATTTACCTATGACATTTTCACCAACTTTTGTGATTTAAGGCTTATCACCTATTCCCACTTTAGGCCCTTCTTTTTTACAATCATTAGGTATTTATTTAACATTTTAAGGAGTGTTTCTATTGGAACTAGCTGGTTTCATGCTGCGCGCCTGCGCTCTTTTACTTGATGTAATCATTGCCGCAGCAGTGATTTTGGCAGCCGGATTTACGTTTGGCGATGGGTCCGCCGGTGTCATTATTGTCGCCATATTGATGCTGATTGTGTACCCTTTGCTGATGCCGCTGACAAATTGGAAGGGCACGCTGGGCAAAAAAATCATTGGGCTGCAAATCGTGAGGGACGAAACATATAAAAAAATATCCTTCCCGCAAGCCATTGTCCGTTACCTGATAGCGTGGGTGCATGTGTTCTCCCGCCTGATCTATTTGACTGCCGCATTTACGAAGAAAAAACAAACCGTTCATGATATGGCTGCGAAAACCATTGTGCTGAAAGCAGAATAACCTTGAAGAATAGCATTCTTCAAGGTTTTGTTTTTCATTAATTCGTATTCTGGCCCCCGCCGTTCAGCCCTTCTTTGATCAGGCTGTTGACTTGGCTGCTCATCAATAAACCGATGTGTCCAACGCCATGGATTTGAACGTTTCTCGCACCATCTAATCTTGATAAGTAATTCATGACAATCATATCGGCACTGCTGTAAATGGATGTGTATAAAATCTTTTGATTTGGATCTGTTCCCGGAAGCGCCTTGCCTGTCGTCAAACGGTTGGCGCCGCCAAGCGTTACGACGTTTGCAATTTTATTTCCGCCGTCCAGATTTTTTATGTAGTAAAGTGTGTTCGCGCCCCCCATGCTGTGAGCGACAATATCCACTTTTTTCGCACCCGTTTCATCTAAAACCTTTTGCACAAATCGTGATAATACCGGGCCATTGTTATAATTTGTGCCTGTCTTGTCCCAAAAATCAACTGCATACAGCTTGTCCCGCGACCAGCCCTGAGATACGAGATAGCTCTTAATTCCCGCAAAATTGAATGATGCCCCTCCAATACCGTGAACCATAACGACTGGATTGTGTTCAGCGGCTTTTGCTGACGGCTGCAACGCAAACAGCGATGTAACAGACAGCATCAAAATTGTTACAAGTGCAATGATCCTTCTTTTTACAAATTTCATAATATCCTCCTTTTTTTGTAACAAATTCTCCAAATATATTACGTTACCAAATTAATTAAGTAAAGGGTAATTTTGGCTTATTTTTAAAGAAATTTTAAGATTCATAGGTCATTATTGGTCCTAAAAAGCCAAAAAAAGAAGGCTTATTCGCCTTCTTTTCTTCAATACTCATTGAAATAAGCTTGGATTTTTTGAGGATCATTTGTTTTGGTGAGCGCAAGCATCAGCAACATCCGTGCTTTTTGGGGGTTTAAAGAGTTCGATGCCAGCAAGTCCTTTTCCGCATAGTCTTGGTTTGGTGTGACGACACCATTTCCCGTGCGGGTAGAGCGCACCACTGTGACGCCTTTTTTGACTGCGCTGTCCGCCCCTTTTTCGGCTGCGTCAGATAAAGACCCGTTCCCAGAACCGGCAAATACAATCCCCTTTGCTCCGGCTTTTACAGCAGCGTCAAACAGGTAGCTTCCGTCATTTTGGTATCCATAGATAATGTCAACCTGCGGCAGCTCATCAAGATTAGAAACCGAGAAATCCGTGTCCTTCGTATGCTTACGGGTAATCTCATTATTAAAATAGATATCATCTGCAATTGTTCCGACGAAGCCCATTTCTTCTGATTTAAATGTATCTGTTGTGGTTGTGTTTGTTTTGGTGACATATCGGGCTGAGGCAATCCGGTCGTTAAGAACAACAAGCGTCCCTTTCCCTTTTGCCTCAGGTGCACCTGCCACTTTAACTGCATTGTACAGGTTAGAAGGCCCATCAGCGCTGATGGCTGTGGAAGGTCTCATCGAACCGACAATAACAACCGGTTTATCCCTTTTCACGGTAAGATTCAAAAAATAAGCGGTTTCCTCCAATGTATCTGTTCCATGAGTCACGACGATTCCGTCTACATCATCTGAAGCGAGCAAGTGGTTGATGCGTTTCGCCAGCTTCAGCAATATTTTATTATCAATATTTGTGCTGCCGACGTTAACAATCTGCTCGCCGCCGACGTTTGCAATGTCCTTCATTTCTGGAACTGCCTCGATCAGTGATTCAACGCCGACAACACCTGCTTTATATTCAGTCGTTGAGGTTTTCGATTGATCGGCACCAGCTATCGTGCCTCCTGTCGCTAAAATTCTAATGTTTGGCAGATCCTTTTTTTCAGAGGCAGAAGCCGAAGAGACTTTTTGTGTCTGCGTTTTTTCTTTCGGGGATTCTTTTGTTTCAGGAGAATGTGAACATCCGGTAAAAACAAACAATAGTGCGGTAAAAAGTACGAGCATTCGTTGTTTTTTCATCTATTTCTCTCCTTACATCCATATGATGATTAATCATTGAGTATTTTATCTATTCAGTCAAAAGATCAGTCAGCTTTTCTCTCAGTATTTTTTGTTGTCATATCCTTCTTTTTTTGTCTTTTCATACAATGAATTTTTCTTGACAATTGATGATTGAATCAAGATAATAGACCAGTCACTATATTTTTGATTGCAATTCAGTAAGGTGGGAATGTTATGAGTTATGGAGATTCCCGTGAGAAAATCCTTTCGGCAGCTACCCGGCTTTTTCAGCTGCAGGGGTATTACGGCACGGGGCTGAACCAGATTATAAAGGAAAGCGGCGCGCCTAAAGGCTCTCTTTACTACCACTTTCCCGGCGGTAAAGAACAGCTTGCGATCGAAGCCGTGAATGAGATGAAGGAGTATATCCGTCAGAAAATCGCGGACTGCATGGAAGCCTACACCGATCCAGCGGAAGGCATTCAAGCCTTTTTGAAGGAGCTCTCCTGCCAGTTTTCATGTACGGAAGACATTGAAGGCTTGCCTGTGGGCTTGCTAGCGGCTGAGACGTCATTGAAAAGCGAACCGTTGCGCGAAGCCTGTCATGAAGCCTACAAAGAATGGGCCTCTGTGTATGAGGAAAAACTGCGGCAGACTGGCTGCAGCGAGAGCCGTGCAAAAGAAGCCAGCACTGTGGTTAACGCGATGATTGAAGGTGGCATCCTTTTATCTTTGACGGCAAAAAACAGTACGCCGCTCCTTCATATCTCCAGCTGCATTCCTGACCTGCTGAAAAGATAAAAAAACGACATACTACATGCAGTTGATAGAGAGGGGAAATGATTTTGGAAACAACAGCTAAAGCATCTCAGCGATACAAAGTGATGCCGATTATGATTTCCTTGCTGTTGGCCGGTTTTATCGGCATGTTCAGTGAAACAGCGCTGAATATTGCGTTAACCGACCTTATGAAGGAATTGAACATTACAGCGGCAACCGTCCAATGGTTAACGACGGGCTACCTGCTTGTACTCGGTATCCTTGTTCCTGTTTCAGGACTGCTGTTGCAGTGGTTCACAACAAGACAGCTATTTACCGTGTCACTTATCTTTTCAATTTTAGGTACATTCATTGCGGCGCTTGCGCCGAGCTTCTCGTTTTTATTAGCGGCAAGGATCGTTCAGGCACTTGGAACCGGTCTTTTACTGCCCCTAATGTTTAACACAATCTTGGTGATTTTCCCGCCTCATAAACGGGGCGCCGCAATGGGAACGATCGGTCTTGTCATTATGTTCGCGCCCGCCATCGGCCCAACTTTCTCAGGATTGGTTCTGGAGCATCTCAACTGGCACTGGATTTTCTGGATCTCTCTTCCGTTCCTTGTGCTGGCGCTTGTTTTCGGTATCGCATATATGCAGAATGTATCTGAGACGACAAAGCCGAAAATCGATGTATTGTCTATCATCCTGTCGACGATTGGCTTCGGCGGCATTGTGTTCGGATTCAGCAACGCGGGTGAAGGCTCCGGGGGATGGTCCAGCCCGACTGTTATCGTGTCGCTGATTGTCGGCGTTGTCGGCCTTATCCTATTTTCAATCCGCCAGCTGACAATGAAGCAGCCGATGATGAACCTCCGTGCGTTCAAATACCCGATGTTTATTTTGGGTGTGATCATGGTGTTCATTTGTATGATGGTCATTCTGTCATCTATGCTGCTTCTGCCGATGTATCTGCAAGGCGGCTTAGTCCTGACTGCATTTGCATCTGGTCTTGTTCTCTTGCCGGGCGGTATTTTAAATGGATTTATGTCCCCTGTTACAGGCCGCTTGTTCGATAAATACGGGCCGAAATGGCTTGTCATTCCGGGATTTGTGATTGTCACCGTTGTACTATGGTTCTTCTCAAATGTAACGACCACTTCAACGGCTGTGCTGATTATCATCCTGCACACCTGCTTGATGATCGGGATTTCTATGATCATGATGCCTGCGCAGACAAACGGTTTAAACCAACTGCCGCGCGAATTTTATCCAGACGGCACCGCCATTATGAACACGCTGCAGCAAATGGCCGGCGCTATCGGAACAGCGGTTGCGGTCAGCATTATGGCTGCAGGCCAGCATGATTATATGAGTACAGTCAAAAATCCTGCCGATCCGGCAGTCATCCCGCAAGCTTTGACAGCAGGCGTACAGCACGCATTTGTGTTTGCAATGATTGTTGCCATTATCGGTTTAATTGGCGCTTTCTTTATGAAGCGCGTGAAGGTAGATCATTAATATGAAAAGCCCCTGACTAGTGTTCAGGGGCTTTTTTTATGTTTACTTGTGGATCGTTTTCGCCACGATTTCATCAATCGCGTGCCGCATGTCCTCCTTCGTATTATAAAAATGGGGAGCGAGACGGATGACATTGTCCCGCGGCGCGCAAATCACTTTTTTCTTCTTCAGCAACGCCGCCGTTTCCGATGCCCGCTCATCCCGGATCGCAACCATGCCCGGCTGAATCCCCTCTTGTCCCGCCGCCAGCTTCAGGCCTTTTTCAGCGGCATATTGAATTGCATCGGCACAGATCGTTTTCACATGATCCCGGATATGAGAAACCCCAATATGATTCAGCAGCGATAAAGCCGCTACAGCTGCGTATACGCTGATAAAAGCTGGGGTGCCCGTTTGAAAACGGCGCGCGCCTTTTGCATAAGCCCCATCAAATCCGTTCTCTCTGCCGAACCAAGCTGATGCTTTCGGCTTCAGTGCGTCAGCCAGCTCCTTTCTCACATAAAGAAACGCCACACCCGGTATGCCGAGCAAATACTTCCGGGTGCCTGCCGCCAGCATATCTGCGCCCCATTCCTTCACATCAATGGGAATATGCCCGGCTGATTGATAAGCATCTACAAACAATAAAGAGCCCTTTCTCTGAGAAATCTCGGCAATCGCTTTTATATCCTGAACATAGCCGTCACGATAATGAACGTGAGGAACACACGTCAGTACTGTTTCATCCGAAATATGCGTTTCATACTGTTCGAGCGGCATCACACCGTCTATTGATGGAATGACGGATACGGTATAATCGGAGTGTACCTGCCAAACATGAGGCACCGCCGGAAAATCCATATCTGTATATACAACGTGCTTCTTTCCAAATGCAGTTAAGGACGATGCTACAGAAACCAGCGCATCAGAAACTGACGGCACAATCGCCACTTCATCCGGTTCAGCCCCGATCAGCTTTGCAAACTCGTTTCTCGCAAACTCTGTTTTTTCGATCGCTTCTTTCCAGTTCGTCCCCATATACAGCAGGCTGTCATGATAATCCTGGATCGCCCTTGATACAGGCTCTGCCAATGCGCTCTGAGAACAGCTGGCAAGCATCGTATGCGTCTGCAAGATTGGGAATAAATGACGATACTGCTGCGGCAAATGCTCCATTATGATTCACTCCTTTACATTATTTTGATGAAAAACCCATAAATAAACAATAGAATAAAAGAAAAAGGAGATGGGAGAATGAGAAAAAAAGTGCTGATCACAGGCTTTGACCCTTTTGACAAAGAAACCGTCAATCCATCATGGGAAGCGGCGAAACGGCTTAATGGCTTCGAGACGGATGAGGCAATCATTACAGCGGAACAAATTCCTACTGTCTTTAGATCCGCTCTGGACACTCTGCGCCAAGCCATTCAAAAACATCAGCCGGATATCGTGATTTGTGTCGGCCAAGCAGGAGGACGGATGCAGATTACACCGGAACGGGTGGCGATCAACCTTGCAGATGCGCGAATCCCCGATAACGAAGGGCATCAGCCGATTGATGAAGAGATTTCTCCAGATGGGCCCGCCGCTTACTGGACAGGGCTTCCCGTGAAACGAATGACTGCTAAGATGAAGGAACACGGCATTCCAGCTGCGGTTTCATACACAGCGGGGACCTTTGTATGCAACTATTTGTTCTACGGGTTAATGGATCACATTAGCCGGACATCCCCGCACATTCGCGGCGGTTTTATTCATATTCCTTACATTCCGCAGCAAACAATCGACAAAACAGCGCCGAGCCTCAGCCTGGACACGATTGTCCGGGCATTGAGAATCGCCGCTGTTACGGCCGCACAATATGATGAGGATGTGAAGTCACCGGGCGGTACGCTGCACTAAGCGGCCGCCGCTGTTTCTTCCCTCAGCCTCTTTTTGTAGACAAACGCCGATAGGGTGACACTCACTTCAAACAGGACAAGAAGCGGGATCATCACGAGAAAATCAGAAATAAAATCAGGCGGTGTAATCAATATGGACACGACAATCAGCAGAAAATAGGAAAGCTTTCTCGCTTTGGCCAGTCTGTAAGGATTTAAGATGCCCAGCCTTGTTAAAAACATCACCACCAAGGGCATCTCAAACAAGAAGCCGAACGGCAGGCTCAAATTCACCATAAACCTAAAGTAGCGGTCAGCCGTAAACATCGTTTCAAAGTGGCCAGAGGATAAATGAGTCAAAAAGCTGAGCACGATCGGAAACAAGACAAAGTATCCGAAGGAGATGCCCGCCAAAAACAACGCAAATAAACCTGGTATGTACATGAGCGTCACCTTGCGCTCCGTTTTCGTCAGCGCGGGTGCAACGAAACGCCACAGCTGGTACGCGGCAACAGGGATAGAAGCCGCAATGGCACAAATGCCGGAAAGCATCATATACACCCAGAGGATTTCACTCGGCCCAAGCACAGCCAGCTTTCCATCCAAATCCCTGATCAGCCAGTCATAAATGTCCTGTACGAACAAAAAAGCCGTGATGAGAAATAGAAAAAATGCCGCAAGGGTGACGATAATCCGGCGGCGAAGCTCTTCTAAATGCCCGATCAGATGGGTTTCTTTTTTATCCATTCAAAAAAGCCCTCCCTTTCATAAAAAAAGAGGCAGACCCGGTGTCTGCCTCATCAGCACTCAGCCCGCGTTTTTGTCCTGCTTCACCGCTGTCAGCTCAGCTGATTTCTCTTCTTTTTCATCACCAGACACAAGTGATTTTGTGGCGCTTTTAAATTCCAGCAGTGTCCGTCCGGCGGCACGCCCGATTTCCGGCAGCTTGGAAGGGCCAAAAATAATGAGGGCGATGACGAAGATCAGAATCAAACCCGGTATTCCAATGTTTGAAAACATAATTTCCACTCCTTAATTCGTGATTTTTGCCCGCTTCTTAATCATTTGTTTTTCGTGGGCTTTGTTGTGCGCAAAGAAACGATCCTCTTCGACCTCATCGGATTGCTTCACCCCGCCTTGGATTGTTGTGGATGATACCTTTCTCAACCCAGTTTGGTCTTTCTGGTAAACGAATGAAGCCCGCGTGGAAATGGCTGCGCCCGGCTCGGTCACAAACGGCATGACCCGATAATCGGCTTTCCACTGGTGAGGCGTCACTGTACAGCGGACATATCCGCGATAGTCGTTAAAGAACTTGATGTGCGGATTTTCTTTTAAAATTTGGTCCGTATCCGCCCGCTTATCGGCGCCGTTTCCTCCGGAAGTGATCGAGGTTCCGACAAATTCGGCTCCGAATATTTTTGAACTTGTTTTCTCGAAATCGACATGCAAATTCGATGCCCAGCTTGCGTGTACATCACCTGTCAGTACGACAACATTATTCAGATTTTTGCTTTTAATGAAATTGATAACCCGTTCGCGCTGAGCCGGGTAGCCGTCCCACGAATCCATGCTGTAGATCGGGCTTGCGCTTGTCCCGAAATTCCACTTGGCAAAGAAAATCTGCTGCGCCAGCACATTCCAGTGGGCTGTCGAGCTGCCCAAATTGTTGAAGAGCCACTGCTCCTGTTCTTTTCCAAGCAGAGTCCGATTCGGATTGCGCGATTCATCAGAAGGCGGCTTATTGCCGTCGTTATTGGCTTGGTCGTCCCTGTACTGGCGGGTATCAAGCACATTGAAGGACGCCAGGTTTCCGTACGTAAAGTGCCGGTACAGCTGCATATCTGGGCCATTCGGCAAAGAGGAAATGCGGAGCGGCATATGTTCATAGTATGCCTGGTATGCTGCCGCGCGACGGAGCACGAATGCTTCAACCGACTGTCCTTTTTCAGGTATTTTATTGGCATAGTTGTTTTCAACTTCATGGTCATCCCAGGTTACAACCCAAGGGAACGCCGCATGTGCAGCTTTAAGATTGGCGTCAGAACGGTATTGAGCATGACGGTTCCGATAGTCTTGCAGCGTAATGATTTCCGCGCTGTTGTGCGTGCGGACATTGCCTGTTTTTGATACATATTCATTTGGACCGTATTCATATATGTAATCACCGAGATGGAAGACAAGATCAAGCTTTTCCTTTGCCATATGCTTGTAGGCCGTATAATATCCGTGCTCATATTGCTGGCAGGAAGCAAATGCAAAGGTCATTTGCGGCACATTGGCGCCAGGGGCAGGCAGTGTTTTTGTTTTTCCGACAGGGCTTAGTTCATGGCCGGTTTTGAAACGGTAATAGTACACTTTGTTCGGCTCAAGCCCATCCGCTTCCACATGAACGGAATGGGCAAGACTCGGTTTCGCCATTTCAGTGCCTTTTCTTACGATTTTGCGGAAATGCTCATCCTTTGCGACCTCCCATTTGACAGGCACTGCTTGCTTCGGCATTCCCCCGCCATTCAGCGGATCTGGTGCCAGGCGTGTCCAAAGCACGACACTGTCAGAAAGCGGATCACCTGACGCTACCCCTAATGTAAACGGATAGCTTGAGAATTTAGGCGCAGCATTTACTTCAAAGGCCCCAACCGACTGGGCAATCGTTAATCCAAGAGAAAGTCCTGCAATCTTCCCCGCTCCTTGAATAAATTTACGGCGGTCAAACGTATTGTTTTGAAAGCTTTCCTCTTTCAGTTTCTGTACCCATTCATCAAAACGACTGTCGTATGCCATTCAAGATCCCCTCTCTCCTCATTGATCGTCTCCATTATAGGAAATCATTGTTAAACGACTGTGAAGAAGTGTGAACCGATTGTAAGCGCTGAACATCAAAAACAGGTCTTCCCTCATAAGCCTGCCGCTGAAACATGCCGAAAGCTGGCTGAATGACGCGTTTTCTGCATATCCTGTCGTTTGCAAGCCGCCCATTCGGCCTATTTTTCTTCACATGATCTTAAAAAAACAAAAACACCGAGCCATTTCGCAGAATGACTCAGTGCCTTATCAGTTATTTCGAAAACAATCTGCTGAAAAAGCCCTTCTTTTTCGGCTTTTCAGCAGGAGGCTCTTGTTCTCTTACAATCCCTTTTTCCGTCGCTTCTTTTAGCCAAAATGGAAATTCAGCAAGCAGAGCATCATAAAGCTCATCATCAGAAATGCGGTCAATCTCTTCGATATGCAGGAAGTTCGTGTTATCAACGACACGCCCTTCTAACGTATCCAGTTTATTGAGAAAATCAAAGTTTCCGTTTCCGATGCGACAAACTGCCAGAATACCGGTTTATCAGAAGAAGCTTCAATTATCGGTTTGATTGACTTTTTACAGCCCCCGTCATTGATAAAAACAATGAAAGCAGGATACGAGCTCGGTTCCTCCGCTACATATTTGCGCAGCACGTCCTTCATGACTGGCGGCTCATCATTTCTGCCGAATTTATGCAAGCGGTCATTATTTAAAATTTCACGATCGACATAGCCCGAAAACTCCTTTTCTGAAACTGGCTTTAATCGGGAAAATTCATTATCATACACCCATACATCCAGCAAACCGTTATCATCAAACTGATCAGCCACTGCCAAAATCCGCTCCACCACATTTTGAACCGCCCCGTTTTTATAGAGCGGTCTCATCGATCCCGTAATATCAAGAACCAGTCCGACACGAGCCGTCACCTTCGTTAACTGCTTTTTCTCCAGTACGATCTTTACACTTTTCTTTTGCAGGTCAATGTTGCCATTCTGTCATCTCCGTCAGCTCTTTTTTCTTCGATTATCTCACAGGAATATTTTCCATTGCATCTTTTCAAATAAAAACACCGTTCAATTTGAACGGTGTCCTGTCTCTAAAATGTGTTATATACATTTTCACACGTCTCCGCCGTCGGCTGATAAAAGCAGTGTGACTTAAATCTGGCCACAAACGGCTGGTTATACCACTGGGCTGGACAGTCTCCCTCCGGCCTGAAGTACCACAAACTAAATTTTGCCGGCCAGCGTCTTTCACCGTTAATCGACCGCCGTGCAAGAGCACGCTCGCTATCTCGCGCCCTTTGATAAAAATATCCATGAGTCACAGCCTCAAACGCGTGTGGCTGATAAATCATCTGCCTGATGGTGCGGAGGCCTTTAAAATCTGAGCAATTCGCCCGCAGCCGATTAATTCCAACGTTGCCGACAAGCAGCATCCCCTGCTTGCCTTCGCCTTCCGCTTCCGCTCTGAGCAGCCTTGCCATCAAATCGACATCCGCACTCGTTGCTCTTACGACCGCCATCACGTCACCTCCCCTTGATCTCTTTTCATCATATTTCATTACTTCAGAAGTGATGACGGAGGGACAGGAGAAGTTTTTAAATTTATTCATCTAAAAACAGCAAACATAATGGGCTGTTGGGCATCAAAGCAGCGTCCGGTGCAGTACAAGCTTCACGTTTCCGCTGTCGAAGCGCCGCAGCCTCAATTCCTGGATTCACATCATTGACCCCTCCCCAGCAGATTTGCACCCGCCTCCGAAAAGAAATAAGGTTTAACTTTTTACATTTGAGGAATTATACATAACAAATCAAATGACAAAAGGAGGAATTGTAATGACACATGTGAAAGCGCTCGCTATTAAAGGTATTATGACGATTATTGTGTTGTATCTGGTGCTTGGTCTGGGCTTTGGTTTCACGTTTGGTGATACGCTGCTAATGACGATTGTGTTAGGGGTTATTTCTTATTTGCTGGGCGATCTTTATGTATTGCCGAGATGGAATAATATGATTGCAACTTTGGCTGATTTTGGCTTGGCCTTTCTTGTGATCTGGCTGATGGGCATGCCGCTTTCCCTGGGGATGACTGGCGGTGAAGTTGCGTTGGCGGCTTTATTCGGCGCAATCGTCATGGCAATCGGTGAATATTGCTTCCATTTCTATATGATGAGCAAAGAGATTGGCAAGAAGCATTATCTTGAAACAAGAACAGACTCATAATAGAAAGGCCGGTGCTGACAGCATCGGCCTTTTATACATATTGGGCGCCTTTGTTTACGCATCCTGCTTGTCCGCATTCCTGATCGCCATGTAGGAAAAGAACAATCCGAATGCCGCTAACGATAACGGGATATACACAACAGATGAAATCGAGAAGCCCGGACTTGTTGAACTGATGAGCATAACAATCACTACAGACGAAATGATGGTTGCCGGAACCGAGTGTTTACGCATCCCAAAAAAGATGGGAACTAAACTGGTTCCAGCGGCGCCAAAAGCGAAAACCGCCATTTTGACCGCCTGTTGAGAAATGATCTCGAAAGTAAGCTCTCCTGGTATGAAATGGTAGATCGAGTTCAGCCAAAAGAAACCGGCGGCTATGAGTATATTTGAAAGTAAAATCGTGATAAACGTCAGTCCGCCCGCGATCATGAGCTTAGCGGTGAGCAGCTTTTTACGGCTGATCGGGTACGTGAACATCACAAGAATGGTTTTGTTTTTATATTCCGAAATCACCAATTTTACGATCAGCACAGCGCCAAATACGATAAATACCGCTCTGACGAAGGTGCCGATGATGAGGAATGCTTCATCCGTACTTTGGAACGAAACCCCGCCATCGGCTTTTTCGGAATAACTGATCAGCCACATAAAACCCATAATGATCACGTTGGCAATGAGGGCACCTCTGATATACCAGCCCATTTTCATTTTTCTTAATTCGATTCTGATCAAATTCATCAACGTGTCTCTCCTCCTTTACGCACTGATGCTATTGCCGTTGATCAATTTGATAAAATAATCCTCCAGCGACGTATACTTTTTGTTCATTGATTCAATGTCTACATCATTTAAAATCAGCGCTTTGGATATAGCAGGCTGTGAGGCTTCGGCTTCGTAAATTCGGATTGTTTTCTCATTTAAAATTTTAAAGTTGGTTAATTGCAGCTCTTTCTCCAGCACAAAGCAGGCCTTTGTCTGATTCGATGTAACAAGCTCGATGTATTCAGTGTTCTGGCCCCTGACATCCTCCATTGATACCTCTTCAAGCAGCCTGCCGTCCCGAATGACGCCGATTGTGTCCGCGATTTGTTCGATTTCACCCAGCAGGTGGCTTGAGATCAGCAGTGTCATCCCGTACTCTTTGCACAGCACTTGAAACAATTGCCTGATCTTTTTAATGCCGATAGGGTCAAGACCATTCACCGGCTCATCCAAAATGAGCAGGTCCGGCTTCGTGAGGATGGCACGCGCAATTCCAAGGCGCTGCTTCATCCCGAGGGAAAAGGTTTTGACGGGTTTTTTGTCGATTTGTTTTAAATTCACCATATCCAGCACTTCTTGTATGGCTTTTTTATTGTGATATCCCATATATTCACAATGCAGATCTAAATTTTCTTCAGCTGTCAGGTTTTCATAAAAAATCGGATATTCAATCATGCTGCCGATGTTCCCCAGCACCTCATATGACGTGTGGGTGAACTTGTTCCCAAGAATGATGATTTCACCGCTTGTCGGTTTGACAAGGCTCGTCAGCATTTTCATAATGGTTGTTTTCCCCGCGCCGTTCGGGCCGAGAAAGCCATAGATTTCACCTTTTTTAATATGCATGCTGACATTGGATACGACCTCTTTGCCCTGATATGTTTTGGTCAGCCCGTTTGTTTGTACGATATAAGTCAACTTTGTTTCTCCTTCCCTCTCTTTTCCTGTTTTCTATTGTAGCGGCGAGCCCTGTCATTTTTATTTCTCAAACCTTAAGAAATTCTTACGATTAATATGTCATGCGTTTCAATGTGATCGTAAATGCAGTCCGTTCGTACGGCTTGCTTTGGACGGATATGGTGCCTCCCATTTTTTCTGTAAGCCGTTTTGTGATGGTTAAACCCAGGCCGCTTCCTTGAAATGCTTTATTTCTGGATTCTTCAAGTGTGTACAGCCTCTCAAACACCCGCTGCTGATCGGTTTCACTAATCCCTTTTCCGCGATCCCATACGGTGATGGCGATGTTCCTCTCATCATAAGACAGCATCAGCCCGATTAACTTGCCGGCCGCGCCATATTGAATCGCATTGGACAATAGGTTTTGCAGGATTCTGTCCAGAGCCTCTTCATTCGCCTGCGCATACACCGGCGTATCCGGGATATCGATGGCTGCTTGAAAGCCTTTTGACTGAACAGCGTCATAATAGTGCAGGATATTTCGTTTGCATATGTCGTTCATATGTACTTTGGTAATCGGGATCTCTTTATCTTCAGATTCTAATTTCGCTAAATCAAAAAAGGAGTTGATCATCTGAATGAGTTCATTTGTTTTCTGGCGGAGCTTCTCCAGCAATCTTTCCCGCTCTTCGTCCGGCATGTTCGGGTCACTTTGAATGGCTTCGATATAACCGAGAATGACCGTTAACGGCGTTTTCAGGTCGTGAGACATATTGGTCAGCATCCGCTTCATGGATTGCTCTGTTTTGGCAAATTGGGCGCTGATCTGCTGACGATTCTCAACGAAAAGATTAATGTTAACAAGCAAGCTTTTGAGCGCATGATCGTCTGTAGGAAGCAAAATTTGTCCTGCCGAATCCCGGCTGAGCATGTAGCTAAGCTGGTCAGCCGTGTAAGCTAGATTCCCGTCCCGCTTCTTTTTCATTATGAATTGAATCACATTCAGACACGCCAGAGCGATGACAGCGGCCACCCATAGCACTGTCATTCTAAAACTCTCCTAATTTATAACCGATGCCCCATAACGTTTTAATATATTGAGGGGAGGAGGGGTCATCCTCAATTTTCTCTCTGAGCCGCCGCATATGTACGTTAATGATGTTCTGATCATCAAAGTACTCTTCATTCCAAACGGAACGGTAGATTTGTTCTTTCGTAAACACTTTTTTAGGATTTGATGCAAATAAGCACAGCAGCTGCCATTCTGTTGACGTCAGCTGGAGCGGTTGTCCGTTTTTCAAGACGGAAACATTGTCTACATCTATCGCCAGCTGGTGAATCCGGATCACCTTATTCACAGCCGGCTCCTCTGCCGAATATTGCGTCGCCCGCCGTATCGCGGCTTTTACTCTGGCTGTCAGCTCAATCATCGAAAACGGTTTGGCGATATAATCATCCGCCCCAAAGCCCAGTCCCAATGCCTTGTCCACCTCTCCGTCTTTTGCCGAAATCATTAAGACCGGTATATTGCTTTTTTCCCGGATGATTTTCAGAAAATCCATGCCGTTCAGCTTCGGGAGCATGATATCAAGGAGGACCAAATCGTATGAACCCTGCTGAAACAGCCGGATGCCCTCTTCTCCGTCGAAGGCATGCACAATTCCAAAGCCTTCTTTTGTTAAATAATGATCCACCATTTCACTGATTGAGTGGTCGTCTTCTACAAGCAATATGCGCTGCATCTTCTCACCTAACCTTTACAAAATCAAAAAACACACACGTAATTACACTTATTGTAATTGAAAAACGTGTGTGTTTTATATAAATTATTCTTTTTTTCCTGTTTTCAGCTTCCTGTATTCCATGCCCGTAATGACAAAGAATACGGCAGCGCATCCAATGACTTGAATAAGCCCGAGCCGTTCACCGAGAAATAAAGCTCCATAGAAAATCGTCAGGATAGGCCCTGCCATTGAAATGGCGGCGGCTCGCTGTGCCCCGATTCGTTTTATGCCCTCAAGCATTAGCACAAATGGAATCACTGTGGTAACGACTGCAATTACCGCGAACAAACCATACATAGAAAGCGGATATGCTGCCATTGGCGTATTCATGCCAGCCGCCGATTTTATCCCTGTGTAAAGCATCATGGCAGCTCCAGCAGCTGTCATCCCGTATGCATTGAGACGGATCCCCCCGATTTGATGGACGAGATGCCCGGAAAGGACAAGATAACCAGCATAGACGGCCGAAGATAACAAAATGAATACAGCTCCAATCATATTCGCCTGGAAAAGCTCAGCATTCCAGCCGCCCAGCGCCAAGAAAAGCCCAAACATGACCGCCAGAACTGCGAAGAGGTCCTGAATTGAGGACCTTTTCCGGTCACGACACGCGGTGAATCCAAACACAAACAACGGATAGCTCATCAGCAATATACGTTCAACCATTGCGGATACATGGTTCAGCCCGATAAAATCAAGCAAGGGAGACAGAAAAAAACAAAACACTCCCGCGCCACAAGCCTTCCATAGGTCTCCTTTTTTCTTACCGTCTGGCATTGGAGGACGGTATATTAAAAAAATCAGCCAAAACAGCGGAACAGCCAGCAGCTGCCTGTATAGCAGCACGGCATCTGGCTCAGCACCCATTTGGTATGCCCATTTTATCCAAATCGATTTAGACGCAAAACAAACTGTTCCGATCAGCAAAAAAATCGTACCTGCTGCGGCCTCACGAATCTTACTCTGCTCTTCTGCTCTCATCTCATCTCAGCTTTTCTCCTTTACTTATTCAAATGCTTTTGGATAAAATCCAGAAGCGTATATCCTTGAGCAGTCAGAATAACACCTTTTCCGCTGCAGGCCGGGCAAGGTGTTCCTTCGATTTCTCCCGCTCTTTCACATTTAGGACATGCGACCTCAAGATCATCAGTTGCAATGACCATTTGATATCCTCCTTTCTAACTCATCTGCTATGCCACCACCAGCCATCGTCCATTGGCCGTCACCTCCTTTAAGAAACACAAAAACCCCCGTCCTATGCAAAGGACGAGGGTCTCGCGGTACCACCTTTATTAACAGCTATACAGCCGTTCACTCTAAGTACAGAAAACCTATGTTTCGATACTCCTCTCTTGGTAACGGGGAGAGAAACCCGGCATCGCCTACTATCCGTTCAGCAAAGCAATTCAGAAGCCCATTCGGCATCAGGGGAGGATCGGTTCACACCTGCCACCGACTCTCTGAACCTCCATTCTGATGCGTACTTGCTCTTCCTCACGATTGTTGATCCGTTCTATTATTTGTAAAGTTTATAATACTTGGTTCATGAAATGAAGTCAATTCTTAATCCGATATTACACCGAGTGCTTCCAGCGCCATATGAACGTGCTCCTCCTGCTGTGTTTGCAGAGCGAGCTTGGCGATTTCCACCGGATACGCCGCCTGCATCTCTGAAATGTGTTCCTGCATTTTTGCCCATTTCCGGCCGCCTGCTTGATTATAGTATTCAAGTAAACGGGCAGTTTCTTTTTCCCCGAAAATGGTTTGATAAAGAACAAAATCCTTGGCTGGATCGGCAACCTTCGCTTCTGTCCAATCCAGAAGTCCTGTGACACGTTCATTTTGGTCGATAAGAATATGCGGCGGGTGGAGATCGCCGTGTATCAGTGCAGAAAAACCAGGCCAGTATGCATCATCATTTATCCACTTTTGCCATCTTTCCCAAAGCTGACTAGATACACCAAGCTTATTCTTCACATCAACCATAGAGTCTGCTGTCATTTGCCTGAAATCTTCTGGCCTTATCACTTCTATTCCGGATTGCCCAGCAGATATTTGATCCGTGCCATGTAATTCAGCCAGTATGTCGGCAAGTGTGCGGACAAAGTCGTCTGACGGCGGCTGATGATCCATATTCCATACATATTGCTTTTGTTCCAAGTCAATTCCAGCAGCCGGCGTCCCTTTTAACATTGGGTAAGCGATCAATTCCGGTGTATGAATTCTCCAATCCGGCACATCAGCAGTCAGATTCGCGCGGAGAAAGGCAAGCGTTATGCCTTCTGCAGATGCTCTTTCCACAACATCACTTCGCCGCGGTTTTCGCAGCACCCATGGCATACCTGTGTCGTCCTTGGCAAATACAACTTGAAAGTCCATTCCGGTTTCATTCAATTGCGCGTTCTCAGAATGAACCGTCAAACCTTGGCTGCGTGCAAGCCCGACAATCTCAGTGATAAGCTGTTTTTCGTTAAGGTTTGTCATCCCATTTCCCCTTTCTCATGCTCAGGCCTGCAGTAGAGAGAAGGGATGCTTGAAGGCACAAAAAAGGGCAGGCACGCCACCCTCTTTTTTGATAACCATATAAGGGCTTATACATAGGCGGATTCATCCCGATTCTCCCGCATTCAGGCGAGAGTTGTTCACTATTGAATTCGTGTCACTCGGAATCTAATGAATGCCATGCTATAACCCCTCCATTTCCTATACGCTGATTTTCATTTTACAGCATATTCCATCTTCCTGCTATAAAAACATGAATCAAGTCACTGGAGCAGGATTAAACAAGCACAAATCATTATGAAGGCCCCAACGGTCTGCCCACGTTTGTTTATGGCCGCTTGCTACATCCAAAATCGTCCTGAAGATTTCCCAGCCTACGTCTTCGATACTGGCCTCTCCTGTCGCGATTCGTCCGGCATTGATATCGATTAAATCAGCCCAATGCTCTGATAAGGAATGCCGAGTCGATACTTTCAGCACCGGTGCAGCAGCCAGGCCATATGGTGTTCCCCTCCCTGTCGTAAACACCTGCAGATTCATGCCCGCAGCCAGCTGCAGGGTGCCGCACACAAAATCGCTTGCCGGTGTCGCCGCGAACAGCAGGCCTTTTTGCTCTGCTCTTTCACCAGGGCCGAGCACGCCGGAGATGGGGCTTGTGCCTGATTTCGCTACCGAGCCTAACGCTTTTTCCACCACATTGGATAATCCGCCTTTTTTATTGCCTGGTGACGGGTTTGCGCTTCGGTCTGCGTCTCCCCGCCGAAGATAGCTGTCATACCACTTCATCTCTTTGATCAGTGATTGTCCGACCTCTTCACTGACAGCCCGCGGCGTTAATAAATGAATGGCATCCCGCACCTCTGTCACTTCAGAAAACAAAACCGTTGCACCTGCGCGAACCAATAAATCAGCCGCATACCCCACGGCAGGGTTCGCCGTCACGCCGGAAAACGCATCACTGCCGCCGCATTGCAGGCCGATAACCAGATCCGAAACAGGACATGACACCCGGGTTCTGCTGTTCAGCCTGATTAACCGTTCCTCCGCCATTTCCAAAATGGATTGGATCATCGCCGCAAAACCTCGGTGATCCTGGAGCGATAGAATGTCATCATCATTTTCGGAGGCAATTCTTTCCGGGAGGAGCTTTTCACAGCCCAATCCGATGACCATTACTTCTCCGCCGAAGTTCGGATGCTTCGCGAGATTTTGAATCGTGCGGATCGGAATGACAGCGTCGGGCGCATTGATCGCCACACCGCATCCGTATTGATGATGCAGCGGCACAACGTCATCGACATTTGGGTATTTCGGCAGCAGCTCTTCTTTTATTCGTTTGACTGCATAATCCAAAACGCCAACAACACATTGAACACTTGTCGTGATGCCGAGGATATTTTTTGTTCCCGCACTGCCATCCGCATTTCGGTATCCCTCAAACGTGTAGCCTTCAAGAGGGGGCCGCGGCTGCGGCACTCTGTTTGCGAGAGGAAGATCGTCTAACGCCGGAGGAGCGGGCATTCTCACGAGGGCTTCCCGTATCCAGCTCCCGCGTTTGATCGTCTCATCAGCAAATCCGATCACCTCTCCGTAACGCACGATCTCGTCCCCTTGATTGAGATCGGTGAGGGCCACCTTATGGCCTTGAGGAACATCCTCTTCAAGTACGAGCCCGCATGAGAAAACAGTGCCCTTTGGCAGTCCTCCATCATTTACAATAATCGCAGTGTTATCTATTTCATGCACTTTGATGTAAAGGGGGGTTTGGTTCTTCCTGAGGTTCATCGCCATATGAAAATCACTCCTCATATCTTAGTAAGCGTTTTCTAAATTGGTTTTAAAAAAACCGCAGCTCTTACGTTTCAACTGCGGTTGCTCACCATTATTTTTCATCCATTCCTTTTAGAATTTTGTCACGGACAAATTTCAGATGTTCATACATGTGGTAATGTGCTTTGTACGGATCTCTTTTGGCAAGGGCGTCGTAGATTTTTTTGTGATATTCGACCGTTACATCTCTCTCCCTGTACGGAATTTGGCTGTCAATTTTCGCATGGGTAATCAGCAGGGACTGAATCATCCCTTCAACGACGGGGTTATTAGCGCTTAACGCAATAATTCGATGGAACTCTTTATCCGCTTCACCATAAAGATTGTCAGTGCTGTTGGCAATATCGTCGATCGTCTTCTGCAAACGCTGAAGCTCTTCCTCATTGATTTTTTCCGCGGCAATTGTCACGAGCCCGAGTTCTAGCGCCATCCGCGCTTCAATGATAGCCGGAAGATTATCAGTGGCCAAAGCAAGCATGACTGAAAACGGCTGCATGCCAATTTTATCGTTGAAATATGTGCCCCCTCGTGTTTTTCTCGTAATGACGCCCAGCGTTTCAAGTGAACTGAGCGCCTCCCTAAGCACCGGCCTGCTGACATGCAAAATGTCCATCAGTTCCATTTCTGTCGGCAATTTGTCTCCGGCCCTCAACTGTCCGCTCGATAATAAATGGACAATCCGTTCGATGACCTGCTTGGCTAATGTTTTCCGATTGACTGTATCGACTTTCAAATCCTCTAAACCTTCGTACACGAACAACTCTCCCTTCAGTTGTTCAATTGTAAGACAAAATAGCGGATATGACAATATTTACAATCAAACTTATCGCACAAGACACGGGCGCTTCCGGTCAAATTCCCAGTTGCGGATCAGAAACTGCATTGGGATCGCGTCATTCCGTGCGCCTAAATTCATTTTCCGATAGATCTCATGCGCTTTTTCCACTTGTTCCATATCAATATCGACGCCTAGTCCAGGCTTATCCGGCACCTTGACACAGCCAGAAGAAATCTCAAAAGGCTGTTTCGTTAATCGCTGCCCGTCCTGCCAGATCCAATGGGTATCAATCGCCGTGATCCGCCCCGGAGCCGCTGCTGCTACATGGGTAAACATCGCTAGGGAAATATCAAAGTGGTTGTTGGAGTGCGAGCCCCATGTCAAACCCCAATCATGGCACATTTGCGCAACCCGCACCGACCCTTGCATCGTCCAAAAATGCGGATCAGCCAGCGGTATATCGACCGCGTGGAGCTGAATCGCGTGACCCATTTCCCGCCAGTCAGTCGCAATCATATTTGTCGCAGTCGGAAGCCCTGTCGCGCGGCGGAATTCAGCCATTACTTCACGAGCGGAGTAGCCATTCTCATCCCCGCATGGATCTTCCGCATACGCGAGCACATCTTGCTTTCCTTTGCATAATGCAATAGCTTCCTCTAATGACCATGCCCCGTTCGGATCAAGAGTGATCCTTGCCTCTGGAAAACGTTTCGATAATGCGGTAACAGCTTCGATTTCCTCTTCTCCCCGCAGCACCCCGCCTTTCAATTTGAAATCCTGAAAGCCATAGCGCTCCTGTGCGGATTCGGCAAGACGCACAATGGCCTCCGGCGTCAGCGCTTCCTCATGGCGCAGACGGAACCAGGCACAATCTGACTGCTCATCGCTTTGATACGGCAAGGTCGTCCGATTTCGGTCGCCGATGTAAAAGAGGTAACCGAGCATTTTTACTTCATCACGCTGCTTCCCTTCGCCCAGCAAAGCCGCGACCGGTTCCTGAAGAAACTTTCCAAGCAAATCTAACAAAGCCGCTTCCAGTGCGGTGACGGCGTGCACAGTGGTGCGCAAATCAAACGTCTGGTTTCCTCGCCCTCCCCTGTCCTGATCGCCAAACTGCTTTCTGACCGTTTGCAATATCGCCTGGTACGCACCGATAGATTTTCCGACAACAAGCGGCTCTGACAGCTCCAGTGTGCGGCGAATATGCTCTCCGCCAGGCACCTCGCCGACTCCCTGATTTCCGCTGCTGTCTGTTAAGATTACGATATTCCGGGTAAAAAACGGGCTGTGTGCTCCGCTTAGATTCAGCAGCATGCTGTCATGTCCCGCAACAGGAATCACCTTCATTTCAGAAATTGAGGGAATATTCGATCTTTTTTCTTTTTGAACCTGCTCTTGTATCGGTGAACTCATGCATTTTCCTCCCTTTATAAAGCGCTTTCATAAATATTAGACAGGCAACGATTGATCGGGGTCTTGTTCTTGTTTCTTTAACACGACCCGTTTGATCGGCCCGACCAGCAGCAAATAGCTGAGGATCGCCGCAATCGCGTTAGCGCCGACAAACACAAGCGCGCCATTGAAAGATCCAGTGGCATTGACAATGTATCCGATAATAATCGGTGTTGTAATTGAGGCAATATTCCCGAAAGTGTTGAACAAACCGCCGCTTAATCCTGCACATTCTTTCGGAGACGTGTCCGACACGACAGCCCAACCCAATGCGCCGAAGCCTTTTCCGAAAAACGCGAGCGACATAATGACAACGACGAGCCATGCTGAATCTGTGTAGTTGCAGACAATCATACTGCAAGACAGCAGCATGCCGGCAATGATTGGCACTTTTCTTGCAAAGGTCAGTGAACGGCCTTTTTTGAGTAAGATGTCTGACACAATGCCCCCAAGGACGCCGCCGGCAAATCCGCACAGCGCCGGCAGGGAAGCGACAAACCCAGCTTCAAGAATAGACATGCCGCGGGCCTGAACCAAATATACCGGAAACCATGTGAGAAAGAAATAGGTGAGAGTCGTAATACAGTATTGCGCGATGTACACGCCAATCAGCATGCGGTTCGTTAACAGCTGTTTGATATACGGCCATTTCGATTCTGTTTCTTGTTTGCTTTTACTGTCATCCATGGAAATCAGCCCGCCGCCCTGTTCGATGTACGCAAGCTCAGCTTCATTAACCTTTGGGTGTTTTTTCGGTTCATACACCGTTTTTAGCCAGATGACAGCCAGAAGAATGCCCGCAATACCCATGACAACGAAGACGGAATGCCAGCCGAAAGAGTGGGTAAGCCAGCCCATTAAAGGAGAAAAAATGACGATTGCGAAGTATTGTGCTGAATTAAAAAAGGCTGAAGCTGTCCCGCGCTCGGAGCTTGGAAACCATGAAGCAACAACTCTGCCGTTTCCGGGAAATGAAGGCGCTTCTGATAAACCAACCAGAAAACGCAGTGCAAACAGCAGGATAATCGCTGTGCCGGCGGAGAAAAAGCCAATCGCCCCTTGCAGCAGCGTAAAAAACGACCAGAAAAAGATGCTTAACGCTATGATAGTCTTTGAACCAAAACGGTCCAGCAGCCAGCCGCCCGGAAGCTGTCCGATGACATAGGCCCAGCCAAAGGCAGAAAAGACATATCCCATGGCGACCGAGTCCAATCCCAAATCGTGCTGGACGGAATCTCCGGTGATAGAAAGCGTCGCTCGATCCGCGTAGTTAATAGAGGTCACAAGAAACAGCATAAACACGATGAACCAGCGCACGGACGTTTTTTTGCCCGCCGGTGTAACATTCGCAAAGTCTTTTTTCATAGTATCTTCTCCTTTTCAAAGTAGAGAATCATATGCTGGCTGTGATAAAGCCGGGAAAGAGACGCACGTCTCTTTCCAGCACCATTACGGCTTCACAAAAACGGTTTTGATCGCTGTGAAAAAGTCCTTCGCTGCCTCACCCTGTTCTCGGGAGTGGGAGCTCGACTGCTTCATGCCGCCAAAAGGCGCCTGCAGCTCAACACCTGCGCTTTCTGCATTGATCCGAACCAGCCCGGCATCGATTTCATCAATGAAAGAAAGCATTCGGCCGATGTTTTCCGTGAAGATGGATGCACTTAAACCGAACTTCACATCATTGGCGATGTTCAGCGCCTCCTCCATCGAGTCCACCTTGATCAAGGCGATCACCGGACCGAAAATTTCCTCCTGGGCAATTGTCATCTCAGATGTCACATTGTCAAAGATGGCAGGCTGAACATAATAGCCGTTTTGATACTTTCCGTTCTCCAGCTTTTCTCCTCCTATTAAAAGGGAAGCCCCCTCCTGTTTGCCTTTCTCAATGTATGACAGGCAGTTATCAAGCTGATTCTTGCTGGCAATCGGTCCCATCCAGACATCCTCTTTTAAGCTGTCTCCGATTGTAATATCTTTTGTGCGCTGGAGCAGTTTTTCTTTAAAGCGCTCATAAATTCCGCTTTGTACAATGACACGGCTTGTCGCGGTGCATTTCTGGCCGGTTGAACGGAAGGCCCCCGTTATGACAGCTTCGGCCGCAGCTTCAAGGTCAGCGTCATCAGCTACGATGACAGGGTTTTTGCCGCCCATCTCAAGCTGGTACTTGGCTCCCCTCGCTAAAGCGGCTTGCCCGATGATTTTTCCGACTTGATTTGAACCGGTAAACGTAACGGCGTTTACACCGTCATGCTCAGCAAGCCCCTGACCGACAACAGAACCCGGGCCTGTCACCAAATTGATGACCCCTGCCGGGAGCCCCGCTTCCTCAAAGCAGGCAATGATCTTCGCGCATGTCACAGCTGTTTCTGTCGCCGGTTTGATGACAACGGTATTGCCGTATACCAATGCCGGCGCCATTTTCCAAATCGGAATCGCCACTGGGAAGTTCCACGGAGAAATCACGCCGACCACACCGAGCGGAACACGGGTGGTAAACATGAGCGCGGCTTTGTCAGTAGACGGAATGACGTCACCCGTTTTTCGCATGCCCTCTCCGGCGTAATAGCGCAGAATGGCAATCCCACGGGCTGTTTCTCCCTTCGCTTCCGGCAATGTTTTACCCATTTCACGCGTTGCACAGGCGGCGATTTCCTCCAAGCGCTGCTCCATGATATCCGCTGTTTTGTATAAGTATTGGCCGCGTTCGGCACCCGTCAGCTTTCTCCAAGCCGTTTTGGCTTCATTGGCGGCGGCGACGGCACGTTCCACATCTTCAGCTGTTGAATTCTGTACATATCCGACAATATCATTCACATCGGCAGGGTTTTCGACCTTGACCATATCGCCTGATTGAGACTTAACCCACTCTCCGTTAATAAAGTTGAGGTACGTGTTTTGTTCCGTGATCACAGACATGCCCATTGCCCCTTTCGTGTTTTTTCTGGTCAAACCGTCGCGGCTTTTTTCGGAAAACGGTCAGCCGCCTGCTTCAAAATTGCTTCCAATTGCTGATAATGATCTTTTTCAACCGGGCCGACAGGCGGTCTGGCTGTATTCCTTACATTCAAACCCATGATTTCCATACCGGCTTTAATTAAGGATACGGCGTAGCCTTTTCGTTGTTTGCGAATGTCGTTGATCGGAAGAATCACATGCCGATAGAGTTCCTTCACAAGCTCGTCATTTCCATTTTTCAATGCATCATAGAACATTCGCGAAATATGCGGGATATAATTTGAAATCGCTGAAGAGTAAGAGTGGAACCCGATCGGCAGATAAGCCGGCATCGTCACTTCAGCCATCGGCATTCCGTTGAGCCATCCTAAGCGGTCGCCGATCGTATAGACGAGGTTGATATTCAAATCCATATTTCCTACCCCGTCTTTGACACCGACAAGCTGTTCACATTCGGTCAGACGTTTGATCTGTTCAACAGAGAGAACGGCGTTATCGCGCTGATAAAGAATCGCGTTCAAGTCAGTGCTTTCAATAATCGTTTTCGCATACTGGTACAGCCCCTCCTGTTCGCCATGCACCAAATACGGAGGCAGGATCAAGTAGCCGTCGGCGCCTTTTTTCTCCGACAGCTGCGCCCAATCAAGCGCTGTGCTGAGGTTGCCGCCCACCCCCGTGTAGACCGGCACCTTTCCTCCGGCTGCCGAGACTGCGACTTCCACCATTTGCTCATATTCCTTCTGGCTGAGAGATTGGAATTCACCAGACCCGCAAGCGATAAAAATCGCTTCCAAGCCCTCATTCAGCAAAAACTCAATGTTTTGAAAAAGAGCTTCTTCCTCCAGTTTTCCTTGTGTGTTAAAAGGAGCAACCGGAAAACCTAAAATTCCAGCGGGTGCTTTTCTGATACGGCTCATCAACATAACCTCCTGTTATTTGTGTATACAGCCTCTATCTGTAAGCGCTTTTATTAATTTTCCTTTCACATCCGCTCCTTCCCCATATATCCTTTTGTTTAATTGTAAGACAAATAAACAATAAGTCAATATCTTTATTTTCTGATATTTTATAAAAAAGCGGTAAATCACTGTCCGGCCGGGATTCTGCGCAGCAAAAAAACAGCCAGGTCAGCCGGCTGTTTGGTTTATATCCTTCTTTGTTTCATCGTCTCATGCAAAAGCTTTGCTTCCAAAAAAAACACGTGGATGAATTTTTTCATATTTATTCTAGCAGGTGCAAGGGGTTTTGCATCCTTGGATTGGAGTTCTTTCATTTTCTGGCTGACAACCGGAAAATCAAAGAATTTCGATGCATAGGTTTCAAATTTTGGATTCGAAAAATCAGTTGTGCCCAGTGAAGCAAAATGGTGCAGCGAATGAATAATCGCTCTGCGGATACGCTGCTCCGAGGCTTTCATTTCGCGATTGACTTCCGTCTGTGAGGCCCCTGTCCCCAGCTTCCGTACCGCTACTTGGGTGAATATTTGTTTTAGCGAAGGGCTTTGTTTTTCGTGCGGCTCGGATTGCTCGTGTTCTGCTAAATACTGCAGGACCGCCATGAGATCATGTGCGCCGCCTTCTCCCATCATGCCCAGCTCGGACAACAGGAATGTTCCTGCCTCTTTTAAACCGCTGTCACTCTTCTGCTGGGGACGCGCTTTCCGTTCAGTCCGATTGACAAGCCGGCTTAGAGAATGCTGAATGGCTCCAATCGAGTGTTCAAGCTCGATCCGCTCCTTCACCTTTTGGAGAACCGTGACAATTTCAATGCGGTTAATCGGCTTATGGATAAAATATTCGATGCCGAGCGAGTACGCTTCCCCGACCATTTCCTTCGCCTCCACTTGAGAGATCATTACGATTTTGCCGGAGTACGTATTCTGGATCTGACGAATCGTCTCAATGCCATCTCTTCCGGGCATTAACAGATCGATTAATAAAATATCAATCTCCTTAAATTGCAGCATATGCCCTTCCACTTGGCTTCCGTCGTCTGCTTCACCAGCAGCTTCCCCGAGATCTTCGTCCTCAATGATCTGCCTTAAAATTGACCGCACCGCACGGTCATCATCTGCAATAAAAAAACGCATAGCTTTTGGTTCACCCTTTCTGAATCAAATGCCGGACAGGCAGCCTGATGGCAAACACCACTCCCCGCTGCTGATTATCAAACGTGATATCCCCTTCTAGCTCTGTCACGATTTCCTTTACGTAGGAAAGTCCGATACCCGTAGAAGGCGTGCCAAATTCGTCATATTTTGAAGTAAAGCCCGGGTCAAACACAATGTCTCCGATTTTCTCGGAAATCCCGGGGCCATTGTCTTCCACCTGGAATTCTACCATACTCTCATTTGGCTTACGGAGCCTCAGGCTGACCATTCCCTCTTCATCCATAGCCTCTACCGCATTTGCTGTTAGATTATTAATGATCGAAAGCACGATAAATACGTGATATTCGTCATGCTCTCCCTCGATCGAGCAGTAAAAATCAATCTGCTTCCCTAGTGCTTCAGCGTACTTTTCATTCATTCGAATCACGAGCTGCAGCAAATCAGAAGCCCTCATATAATCTCTCAAACTTTCATTCGAAATCAGTTTTGAAAGCCCTGCGAATATCCGCTGGTTGTCCTTTTTCACTTCATGAATTTCTCCGGCCAGTCTCAGGATTCTGCCGCTCAGCTGAACATCCTTGCCCTTCATTTCCCGATAGAGCTGATACGAATTGTTTGTCACTTTCTCTGTCGTTTTCAATGTCTTTTTTAGGTGCACCGTTTCTTCATATAAATTGGAAACGATCATCAGCATGTGCTCGTGCTGCTGCCTTGTCTGTTTTTCTCTCGATTGTGTTTCATACAGCTTCAGCACACTATAAAAGCTCATCACAATAAATGTGTGAGAAATCGCAATCACCGCAATGTCAGTGATTTTCTCAGGCGTAACAACCGTATGAAAAATGAGAAATTGCACAGTTAGCTCGACACAATCTGACACAACTTCAATCATAAACCCAATGAAACCGAGCATAATCGGCCGTTCACGGAAACGATTGGCCTTTAATATGGAAAACAGACAGGCGTAAGTCATATAAAAGAAAAAGCCAGACGCTTGATCATACAGAATCGGAGTCAGCCCATTGTGTCCTCCGCCCCATAATTCCAGAAAGACGCGAAAGATGAAAACAGCCGCTCCAGTCAGAAAACCCGGCAGCACAGCGGGCACTTGCCGCAACAACGATAAAAAGAAGAAAAAAACCGGTGCCCCAAAGCTGACCCGGAATTCTTCATTGAGGGGATAAAATTTCAGTTCACCGGCCAGCGGCACCGTAATCAGCATGAGGGCCAGTATATATCCGTCTTTTTCAATAAACCGTTCCAGTTTTATGTTGATCACATCCTCGCTTTTTATTTTGGGGAATCGGGAGAAAACCTGCAAATTGCTTTTGACCCAGAACATGAGGTTTTTATAAATCTTACTGCTTATTTTCAAAATGTTTTTGTCGTATTTTGTATGATTCTGTAGTCTCCATTATACAGTAATTATACCTTCCGCTATTATGAAAGCGTTTAACGCCCCTTTAGCCTTCGTTTTGATACACCTCAGTCCTTTAAGAAAAAAATCAGTGAGGAGGAATTCGATGAAAGAATTGATAAAAGAGCACCAGAAAGACATAAACCCGGCGTTACAGCTTCATGATTGGGTTGAATACTATCGCCCTTTTGCCGCCAATGGACAAAGTGCAAACTATATCCCCGCTTTAGGAAAAGTCAATGATTCACAGCTCGGCATCTGTGTATTGGAGCCTGATGGAACGATGATACACGCCGGCGACTGGAACGTCTCTTTTACCCTGCAAAGCATTTCAAAAGTGATTAGCTTTATTGCCGCCTGCATGAGCCGCGGCATTCCCTATGTGCTGGACCGCGTGGATGTCGAGCCGACAGGCGACGCCTTTAATTCAATCATTCGGCTCGAAATCAACAAGCCGGGAAAGCCCTTCAATCCCATGATCAACGCGGGCGCCCTCACCATCGCTTCGATTCTTCCCGGAGAATCGGCATACGAAAAGCTAGAGTTTCTTTACTCGGTGATGGAAACTTTGATAGGAAAACGGCCGAGAATTCATGAGGAAGTATTCCGTTCTGAATGGGAAACCGCCCACCGCAACAGAGCGCTGGCCTACTATTTAAAAGAAACAAACTTTTTAGAAGCTGAAGTAGAAGAAACACTTGAGGTGTACTTGAAGCAATGCGCTATGGAGAGCACCACAGAAGATATTGCGTTGATCGGCCTGATCCTTGCTCATGACGGGTATCATCCGATTCGACGCGAGCAGGTGATTCCAAAAGATGTGGCAAAATTGGCCAAGGCATTAATGCTGACGTGCGGCATGTACAACGCTTCAGGCAAATATGCGGCGTTTGTCGGCGTGCCGGCCAAAAGCGGCGTCTCCGGCGGCATCATGGCGCTGGTGCCTCCAAGCGCCAGAAGAGAACAGCCTTTTCAATCCGGATGCGGCATCGGCATTTACGGGCCTGCCATTGATGAATACGGTAACAGCCTCACTGGCGGTATGCTGCTGAAGCATATGGCGCAGGAGTGGGAGCTCAGCATTTTTTAAATATGAAAAAAGAGGTGATTCTATGCAGCAAATCCTGGAACATATCGTGGGTATCGCAAATGATCTTTTGTGGTCAAAGTTATTAATTGTTTTGCTCCTTTCTCTGGGAATCTATTTTACGTTCAGGCTTAAGTTTTTACAGGTTCGCATGCTGAAAGAAATGGTCAGGGTATTAAGAGAAGGTGCTGCTTCCCGGTCGAAAAACACCATTTCTCCGTTTCAAGCCTTTTGCATCAGCATGGCGGCCCGTGTCGGAACGGGAAATATTACGGGCATTGCCATCGCCATTGCACTCGGCGGGCCCGGTGCAATCTTCTGGATGTGGATTATCGCCATTATCGGATCAGCATCCAGCTTTGTGGAAAGCACACTGGCTCAGATTTATAAAGTAAAAGATGTAAACGGCTTCCGCGGCGGGCCGGCGTATTACATGGAAAAAGGGCTGAACAAAAGGTGGATGGGCGCGCTGTTCGCTGTGTTAATCACCTTATCGTTCGGTATCGTCTTCAACTCGGTTCAATCCAATACAGTCAGCCTTGCCTTTGAAAACGCGTTTGGCACAAACCGCCTGACATTGGGACTCATTTTAATTGCTGTATTCGGCACGATTATTTTTGGCGGAGTCAAGCGCATTGCAAAGCTGGCTGAATCCATTGTCGTCGTATTGGCTGTCCTGTATATCGGAGTTGCGTTTTTCGTCATTTTCACCAACATTACGCAGCTGCCAGGTGTGCTTGCGCTAATCGTGAAAAATGCGTTTGGTTTTGATCAGGCCGCCGGTGGGGCTTTGGGCGCGGCACTCATGCAAGGCGTCAGACGGGGAATCTTTTCAAACGAAGCGGGAATGGGAAGCGCACCGAATGCCGCTGCCACCGCCACAACAAGCCATCCCGTCAAACAGGGGCTGATCCAAGCTTTTGGTGTACTGACAGATACACTGGTCATTTGTACAAGCACCGCCTTTATCATCCTGTTTTCGGATGCCTATCATACTCCGGGTCTGAGCGGAATCGCCTTGACACAAGCCTCCCTCAGCTCCCATGTCGGATCATGGGCATCAGGCTTTCTCGCGATTCTGATTTTGTTATTCGGATTCTGTGCTCTAATTGGAAACTATTATTATGGCGAAACCAATATCGGCTTTTTGAACAAAAGCAAAAAACTGATTTTTGTCTACCGTATCGGCGTGCTGGCAATGATCGTGTTTGGCTGTGTTGCCAAAGTCCAGCTCGTCTGGGATCTTGCTGATTTGTTCATGGGTTTGATGGTCATCGTGAATTTAATCGCGATTTTCTTACTATCAAAGGTCGTTTTTACGGCGCTGAAAGACTATACACGCCAGAAAAAAGCAGGCAAGGATCCGGTCTTTTATAAAGATGTGCTCAAAAACCATAATGGCATTGAGTGCTGGCCGGTTTCAGACACAAAGACTGACACGCACAACAAACAAATATCATAAGAAAAGGGTGTTCAGACATATGGGCTGAACACCTTTCCCTTTTTGCGTTTATTGACAAACACGTAAGCCTCCATTACGATTTTCATATCTTTTTCAAAAAAATCTGAAAGAAGGCATCGGTACATTCTATGAATCCTATCCAACACATATTAGATACATACCCGCTTATTGTGCTAGACGGCGCCATGGCGACCGAGCTTGAACGCAAGGGCTGTGATTTGAACGACAGTCTGTGGTCGGCAAAAATCCTGATGGAAGAGCCGGAGCTGATTAAACAAGTTCATACTGATTATTTCGCGGCAGGCGCCGATTGTGCAATCACCGCCAGCTATCAGTCTACATTTGAAGGCTTTGCCGCACGCGAGCTGAGCGAAGCGGAAGCACGCCGGCTCATCGAGTTGTCCGTCAGCATAGCAGCTGAAGCACGCGATGAATTTTGGTCGCTTGAAGAGAACCGTTTGAATCGGCCAAAACCGATCATTGCGGCTTCCGTAGGCCCTTATGGCGCTTATCTTGCAGACGGGTCTGAATATCGCGGCAACTACGCAATACCAGAAGATGAACTGATTGAATTTCATCGTCCCCGGATGAAGGCGCTGATTGAAGCCGGAGCTGATGTTTTGGCATGTGAAACGATTCCGTGTCTGACTGAAGCCAAAGCGATTGTTCAGCTGTTGAAGGAATTTCCTGAAACGTATGCGTGGATCAGCTTCAGTGCTAAAGACGGCCTGCATATCAGTGACGGAACACCTGCAGCTGACTGCGCATCGTGGCTTGATGAACACCGCCAAATTGCAGCACTCGGCATCAACTGCACGCCGCTTCAGCATATCCCTTCCTTGATAGAGGAGTTAAAAAAGAACACGTCAAAACCGATCATTGTCTACCCGAATTCAGGTGAGCAATATGATCCGGAAACAAAAACGTGGAACGGCGCAGCATGCGCAGAATCTTACGGGGCGAGCGCCCGCACCTGGCATGAAAAAGGGGCGAGACTGATTGGCGGCTGCTGCCGGACAAAACCCGAAGATATTCAAGAAATTGCGGCTTGGGCCCGCTCTTTAAAAACAACTTGACTTATCGGAATAGTTTGTATATTCTAACTTAAAGCCGGTTCGCCGGAGTCTCGTGTCACTTCCTGACATGAGATTTTTTATTAGGAAGGAAATAAATCGCCGATAGAAAGTTGGAAAAAGATGAACTCTGCCCACAACAAGAATGAGACAAACTTTCAGAGAAGTATGAAAAGCCGGCACCTCTTTATGCTTTCCTTGGGAGGTGTCATCGGAACCGGGCTGTTTTTAAGCTCTGGTTATACCATTCAGCAAGCAGGCCCGGCCGGAACGATACTTGCCTACTTAGTCGGGGCCGGCATCGTCTACCTTGTCATGCTATGCCTCGGTGAGCTGTCAGTCGCCATGCCTGTGACCGGCGCCTTTCACACCTATGCAGCCAAATACATAGGGCCGGGCACCGGATTTACGGTCGCTTGGCTGTATTGGCTGACATGGACCGTGGCATTGGGATCAGAATTCACAGCAGCCGGCCTGTTAATGCAGCGCTGGTTCCCCCATACATCGGTTTGGATGTGGAGTGCCGTCTTTGCGCTGTTCATTTTCTTGCTTAACGCATTTTCGGTCAAGTTTTTCGCTGAATCAGAATTTTGGTTTTCCAGCATCAAAGTATTAGCCATTGTATTATTTATTCTTTTAGGCGGCTCTGCCATGTTCGGCATCATCCCGATCAAAGGCGGAGAAGCCGCTCCGATGCTGTCCAACTTCACGGCGGAAGGCGGACTTTTTCCAAATGGATTTGGCCCGATTTTGATGACGATGCTGTCCGTCAATTTTGCCTTTTCGGGAACGGAACTAATCGGAATCGCAGCCGGTGAAAGCGTTGATCCTGACAAGACGATACCAAAAGCGATTAAAACAACGGTCTGGCGTCTCTCACTCTTCTTTGTCGGAACTATTTTTGTGCTGTCAGGGCTGATTCCGATTCAAGATGCAGGTGTCATCAAAAGCCCGTTTGTCGCTGTCTTTGACAGAGTCGGTGTACCATACGCAGCCGATATCATGAACTTTGTTATCCTGACAGCGATCCTGTCAGCGGCTAATTCCGGACTCTACGCTTCTTCCCGGATGCTGTGGTCTTTATCAAAAGAAAAAACGCTTCATCCGACATTTGCAAAGCTGACGTCAAAAGGAACCCCTTTTAACGCGCTGGTGTTCAGCATGATCGGCGGCATTCTGTCGTTGCTGTCCAGCGTATTTGCGCCAGACACTGTATACGTTGTGCTCGTGTCGATTTCCGGTTTTGCCGTCGTTGTCGTGTGGATGGGTATCGCTGCTTCTCAATTCATGTTCAGAAAACGTTATATCGAAGCGGGAAACAAGGTTACTGATTTGAAATACAGAACCCCTTTGTATCCGTTCGTGCCGATTGCAGCGTTTCTGTTATGCCTGGCTTCCGTCATTGGCATTGCCTTTGATCCGAATCAAAGAATCGCACTGTATTGCGGTGTTCCGTTTATGGCCATTTGCTATGCAATATATTATGTGAAAAACCGCAAAAGCCAGCCGGCTGCTGATATGACTCATTCAAAATAAAAAGAACCTGCCTTCGGGCAGGTTCTTTTTCGATTTTCACACTTCCACTGTCCAGTTAAACGGGCCTTTCACCTTGCCAAGCTGAATATCTGTTATCGTTTCATACAGCTTTTTCGAGAGGTCCCCGATTTGCCCGTCTCCTACAATCACCGTTTTTCCATGAATGTTGAGTTCACCGACAGGCGTAACGACGGCTGCCGTGCCTGTGCCGAAGACCTCTGTCAATTCTCCGCGTGCAGAGGCCGCATACACCTCATCAATCGATATTCTCTCTTCACGAACCGGAATGCCCCAGCTTCGAATCAATTCAATCGCAGACGCACGTGTAACCCCGCTTAAAATGCTTCCGCTTAAAGCAGGTGTGACAGCTTCCCCGTTTATGACGAAAAAGATGTTCATGCTCCCTACTTCTTCCACATATTTCTTTTCGATGGCGTCCAGCCACAGTACCTGGTCATAGCCCAGTTCATTCGCTTTCCGCTGTGCCTGAAGACTGGCGGCATAGTTTCCAGCCGTTTTTGCAAACCCGACTCCTCCGTTGACCGCCCGCACATACTCATCTTCGACATAGATTCTAACCGGCTTCAGCTGATCGTCGCCATAATAGGAGCCGACAGGCGAAAGCACGATCATAAATGTATAGCTCCTGGATGCCTTCACACCGAGACTCGGTTCTGTGGCAATGACAAAAGGACGAATATACAGTGACGTTCCTTTTTCCTTTGGAACCCACTCTTTCTCCAGCTCAACTAATTGCGTCAATGCCTCAAGCACCAGCTCTTCGTCTAAAGGAGGCATGCTCATGCGCTCACACGATCTGTTCAGCCGTTTGATATTTTGATCCGGACGGAACAGCAGCACCCTGCCGTCGTCTGTTCTGTATGCTTTTAATCCTTCAAAAACAGCCTGGCCGTAATGAAAAACAGATGAAGACGGATCAAGCGTAAGCGGTGCGTACGGCGCAATTCTCGGATGATGCCATCCAATCCCCTCTTCGTAGTCCATCACAAACATATAATCTGTAAAATATTGTCCAAACCCCAAGGAAGACGGGTCGGGCTTTTCCTTATAATATACAGTTTTTTCTCGTTCAATAAGCTTATTCAATCTAATCAGCACACCTTTCACATAATTGTTTAAATATTCAGTCTTTTTAAAGCTGCAAAAAGTATACAGCCTTTCCTTTAATAATACGCCGCTTCACACCTATAAATTTCAGAATATTCTTTAGGATCATCAGCTATTATACACCACATTCATTGTCAGATGAAGCTGAAATTAAAGAAAAACAGCCAGTTTTATTCTGGCTGTTTGATTTAGACCGCTAAACAAAGGACGACAATGTGGCAAATCAGCAAAATATACACTGCGAACACTAATTGCCAATTGATCTTCCGCGCCCATGCAAACACCACCATCAAAACAGGCAGCATCACAGTCCCCGCCAGCTTGTTAACCGTCAGATTCGGACTGTTCGCAACATCATAATGAATCGGCATCTGCGTCGGCAGAAAAGGGTAAAGCACAATTGAAAGGATGAATGCAGCAATCACTGCTCCCCACAGCACTTTTCCATTCGTCAATAAAAACATAGAACCACCATTCCCTTCTTAAAACACATTGCTTTATGAATGATATGACTGTTCAACGGTGAATTTCGTTCGGTCTCCCCGGGTAATAATTTGCGCATATTCCACCACTTCTTCATTTTTATCATAGGTAAGGGATTCTGATAAAAACGCAGGCGCACCGACATTGGTTAATAAGTGGCCGCTGATCGTTTCATCCGTTAAAATCGGTTCGATCGATTCCGTGCCCCTGCTGATTTCAATATTGTATTTTGTCCTTAACAATTCAAACAGCGAGCCGGTGCATTCCTCCTGCGCCAGCCCCGGTGCCGCCTTCCAGGGAATATATGAGGTATGATACTGCAAAGGTTCCCCCTCGGCGTATCTGACTCTGACAAGCTTGTTGACAGGTTCATTCTCTTTCATTTTCAAAAGCTCGGCAATGGAGTGATCGGCAGGAATCACCACAAGCTCAAGCACTTTTGATTCAGAACGAAGGCCTCTCATTTGTTCCGCAAAGCTCGTAATCTTATGCGGAATCGGCGTTTGTATTTTTGCCGCCGATACAAATGTCCCTTTTCCTTGAATTCTTTTAATATATCCCTCAAGCTCTAGCTGCTGCAGAGCCAGCCTCACAGTTGTTCTGCTGACATCATATTGTTCGCAAAACTCACTCTCCGTCGGCAGCTGATCATTCGCCTGATATTTGCCCGATTTAATTAACTCAATGATTTTAAACTTGATAACAGAATATAAAGCTGTCATTTCATTCTCCCCATTCTGTATGCATTCCGTTCTTTTTAATTGAGACCATAATACCATTTGCCATCCCAATATGAAAGATTTGTATCCTTCTTTTATAACAAATTTTCTGAAATTAATATTGACAGTTTGATAAGGGCGGTGCTAAATTCGTAATGACAAGTATCATAAATTGGTCATAACAAATAAGGTGCTTGTCTATCTCTTTGAGGGGGTGTCACATGAAGATTCTGATCGCCGAGCACTACGAAGAACTCTGTAAGTTAAGCGCTGCCATTATTAAAGAACAAATACAATCTAAGAAAGATGCCGTTCTCGGCCTGGCAACAGGAAGCACACCGGTCGGCTTGTATAAGCAGTTGATTTCAGACTATCAGGCAGGCGAAATTGATTTTTCAAAGGTTACTACATTTAATTTGGATGAATACGCTGGTCTCTCTCCATCTCATCCGCAAAGTTATAACCATTTTATGCATGAGCATCTTTTTCAGCATATCAATATGCAGCCTGATCATATTCATATCCCGCAAGGAGACAATCCGCAGCTTGAGGCGGCATGCAAAGTATACGAGGATCTCATCCGCCAGGCGGGAGGCATTGATGTCCAAATTCTCGGCATCGGCGCCAATGGCCATATCGGTTTCAATGAACCGGGATCTGATTTTGAGGACCGGACACGTGTTGTGAAGCTCTCGGAAAGCACGATACAGGCAAATGCCAGATTCTTCGGCGGTGATCCGGTGCTGGTGCCGAGACTCGCGATTTCAATGGGCATTAAAACCATCATGGAATTCAGCAAACATATTGTGCTTTTAGCAAGCGGCGAGGAAAAAGCAGACGCTATTCAAAAGATGGCTGAAGGTCCTGTCACGACAGAAGTACCAGCCTCCATTCTTCAAAAACACAATCATGTAACCGTTATCGCCGATTATAAAGCAGCTCAAAAATTAAAGAGTGCTCCATGCTCATAAAACAATAAAAGGAGACTGTCATGTTTAAAAAGGCATTTCAAATTCTGCAGCAGCTTGGCCGCGCGTTGATGACTCCGGTTGCCGTCCTGCCGGCAGCAGGTCTTTTGCTCCGTTTCGGAGACAAGGATTTACTGAACATCCCTATTATAAAGGATGCAGGCGGCGTTGTATTCGATAATCTCCCGCTGATTTTCGCCGTGGGGGTCGCGATCGGATTAGCCGGCGGAGAAGGTGTAGCCGGACTTGCCGCTGTCATCGGATACTTAATTTTAACCGTCACCCTCGACAATATGGGAAAATTACTCGGCCTTCAGCCTCCGTATGAAGGAGCCGAGCACCTGATTGATATGGGGGTTTTCGGAGGAATCATTATCGGGCTTCTCGCCGCCTATTTATATAAGCGGTTTTCATCAATCGAGCTGCATCCGGTCCTTGGATTTTTCTCTGGAAAACGCTTTGTCCCGATTATTACTTCCGTCAGTTCATTGGTGATCGGCGTCTTTTTCTCATTCGTTTGGCCGCTGATCCAAAACGGAATTAACGCAGCCAGCAGTTTAATTGCCGATTCAACAGTCGGCCTGTTCTTTTATGCAACGATCTATCGTTTGCTGATTCCTTTTGGCCTGCATCATATTTTTTATACGCCTTTCTATTTTATGATGGGAGAATACACAGACCCATCAACAGGCAACACCGTAACCGGCGACCTGACAAGGTTTTTCGCGGGAGACCCGACAGCCGGGCGCTTTATGATGGGGGATTTCCCTTACATGATTTTCTGTCTGCCGGCAGTTGCTCTTGCCATTATCCATACCGCGCGTCCGGAAAAGAAAAAAATGATCTCCGGCGTGATGATTTCTGCGGCACTCACATCTATGCTGACCGGAATTACAGAGCCGGTTGAGTTTTCTTTCTTGTTCGTTGCGCCTGTGCTCTATTTGATTAACTCTATTCTTGCCGGCGTCATCTTTGTCGTTTGTGATTTATTCCATGTCCGCCACGGCTATACGTTCTCAGGCGGCGGAATTGACTACGTCTTGAACTACGGACTGTCTACAAACGGCTGGGTTGTCATTCCTGTCGGGATCGTGTTTGCTTTCATTTATTATTATTTGTTCCGATTTGCGATTCTGAAATGGAATTTGAAAACGCCCGGCCGTGAGACAGATGAAGACGGTCAGAATGAGGAGAAAGCTCCAGTTGCAAAAGACCAGCTTGCCTTTCACGTGCTGCAGGCCTTGGGCGGACAGCAAAATATCGCTAACCTGGATGCATGTATCACAAGGCTTCGTGTGACCGTTCATCAGCCAAGCCAAGTCAGCAAGGATGAATTAAAACGGCTTGGTGCAGTAGGTGTGCTGGAGGTCAACAACAACTTCCAGGCAATATTCGGAACCAAGTCCGATGCCTTAAAAGACGACATCAAAACAATCATGGCCGGAGGCGTCCCTGCCACCGCCGCCGCGCTGGACACGGTAACTGACAAACAGCAGAAGCCCGATTCCGGTGAGACCTTTATCTATCCGATTAAAGGAGAAACAGTCTCTTTAGGGGATGTGCCTGATCAAGTCTTTTCAGAAAAAATGATGGGCGAGGGATTTGCGATTATACCATCAGAAGGAAAAGTCGTTGCACCTGCGGACGGCGAGATCGTCTCGATTTTTCCGACAAAACACGCCATCGGCTTTATGAGCGCCGGCGGCACTGAAATCCTGATTCATGTCGGCGTTGATACCGTCAAACTGAATGGGGAAGGCTTTGAAGCACATGTCACAAGCGGACAAGCCGTCAAACAAGGCGAACTGCTTCTCACCTTTGATCTCAATTACATCAAGCAGCATGCCGCTTCAGCCATAACACCGGTTATTTTCACAAATACCTCTGAAGAAGATCTAAAGCACATTCAAATGAAGTAAAAAAGTCCCCCCTGGTGCGGGGGACTTTTTCGCCAACATAATGAAAGCGCTGTCAAAATAAAATAACTTGAAAAAAGGTGTTTGCATTTGAATCACGAATGATATGAATATGCCTAAATTCTATCGTTCTAAAGGGGGATTCATTTGAAAAAATTAATCGCGTTTCAAATTTTAATCGCTTTGGCTGTCGGCGCAGTGATCGGCCACTTTTTTCCTGATTTCGGGATGGCACTGAGGCCTGTCGGAGATGGATTTATCCGCCTGATTAAAATGATTGTTGTGCCGATTGTGTTTTCTACCATTGTCATTGGAGCCGCAGGAAGCGGAAGCATGAAAAAAATGGGCAGCCTCGGTATCAAGACGATCATTTGGTTCGAAGTGATTACAACGTTGGTATTAGGGCTTGGACTTTTATTAGCGAATGTCTTAAAACCAGGTGTCGGGCTTGACCTCTCCCATTTGGCAAAAAAAGATATTCATGAACTTTCCGGCTACACAGACAAAGTTGTTGATTTCAAGCAAATGATCCTGGATATTATCCCTACAAACATTATTGATGTCATGGCCAGAAATGATTTGCTTGCTGTTATTTTCTTCGCCATTTTATTTGGTGTCGCCGCCGCTGGTATCGGCAAAGCTTCTGAACCAGTAATGAAGTTCTTTGAATCTACCGCTCAGATTATGTTCAAGCTCACGCAAATCGTCATGGTCACTGCTCCTATCGGCGTGTTAGCCCTGATGGCAGCTTCTGTGGGCCAATATGGCATTGAACTCCTCCTCCCTATGTTTAAGCTGGTTGGCACCGTATTCCTTGGCCTGTTCCTGATCCTCTTTGTCCTCTTTCCGCTTGTCGGTCTCATCTTTCAGATTAAGTATTTCGAAGTATTGAAAATGATATGGGATCTGTTTTTAATTGCATTTTCCACCACCAGCACTGAAACCATTCTCCCTCAGCTAATGGATAGAATGGAGAAATACGGCTGTCCCAAACGAGTGGTATCATTTGTCGTTCCCTCCGGCTTGTCATTGAACTGTGACGGCTCCAGCTTATATTTATCGGTTTCTTGTATCTTTCTCGCACAGGCCTTTCAAGTAGACATGACATTGTCCCAGCAGCTGCTCATGATGCTTGTGCTTGTGATGACCAGTAAAGGCATTGCAGCTGTACCCTCAGGATCGCTTGTAGTTCTTCTGGCGACTGCCAATGCTGTAGGACTGCCGGCTGAAGGCGTTGCCATTATCGCGGGTGTTGACCGCGTCATGGACATGGCGAGAACGGGCGTGAACGTACCGGGACATGCGATCGCCTGTATCGTGGTATCAAAATGGGAAAAGGCCTTCCGCCAAAAAGAATGGGTTTCCGCAAACAGCCAAACTGAAAGCATATAGAAAAAAAGAACACCTCAATACGAGGTGTTCTTTTTTTATTCAGCAGCAGCGTGATCTTCTGTTTCAATCGCTGCCAGTCTTGCGTTTACTTCTTCTTCTGTCATATTATGCTCTTTCACATACAGGTTTCTTGGGTTCGTGCGGCATTCGTGGCTGCAGCTGCGCATATATTTATACTCATTTTCCGGTGTGCATATCATTTTTTTATTGCAAGATGGATTTGCGCAGTTCACATAACGCTCACACGGTTCTCCTGTAAAGTAGTCCTTGCCGACAATCACATGCTCGACACGGTTGACAGGCACGCTGATTCTTTCATCAAATACGTAGCACTGGCCGTCCCAAAGCTTGCCTTGCACCTCTGGATCTTTTCCGTATGTCACGATTCCGCCGTCAAGCTGTGCTACATCTTCAAAGCCTTGCTTCACCAGCCATCCTGAGAACTTTTCACAGCGTACGCCGCCTGTACAGTACGTTAAAATCTTTTTGCCTTCAAGCATATCTTTGTGCTCTTCGATCCATTCAGGTAATTCGCGGAAGGCTTCGATGTCAGGACGGACCGCACCTCTGAAATGGCCAAGGTCATACTCGTAATCGTTACGCGCGTCGATGACAATTGTGTTTGGATCCTGCATCTTCTCATAAAATTCTGCAGGCTTCAAATGCTGGCCTGTTGTTTCGTTCGGATCGACATCATCTTCAAGACGAAGCGTTACAAGCTCTTTTTTATGGCGGACGAAGATTTTTTTGAAGGCATGGCCTTCTGCTTCATCAATTTTAAATACCATGTCCGCAAAACGAGGATCAGCTTTCATTGTTTCCATATATTTTTCAGTCTGTTCAACCGTACCTGATACCGTACCGTTAATTCCTTCAGAAGAAACAAGGATACGGCCTAACAAACCAAGCTCCTTACAAAAAGCCAGATGCTGCTCTCTAAACGCCTCTGGATCTTCAATCGGAACATATTTATAGTAAAGTAATACTCTGTATTGTTTTTCCATGTTTAAACACCCTGTTCAATTATAGTTAGTTGCTATGCACACTCTTACTATATCATACAGGAAAATGCCGCAAAGATGAACAGATCCGCCCAGACTGATAAAAATATCCAAGCTCTTACAAACCTAAGCAGCACAAGGGTTTCTCACGGCACACAAGTATTTTCCATTCATTTACTAATCAATGTAGTTATCTGAAAACTATCAAACAAAAGGTGAACTCCACCTGTTATACCACAGGGGACACCGCTCACTTGATAATGACAGATGGCGTGATATGCTCCAGCCAAATGACACCGTCATATTGTTCCTTAAGGATCATCTGCTCTTCTGTGAATCCCCAATAGAGTGCTGTGCGGGGGGTATACATCCACGAAGTGCCTTTCTTGTTTTTTGTATGGAGAAAATCAACAAAAACAGCCGGTCGGTCCGCCGCTTTCAGCAAAGCTTCAAGGCTCTCAGACGGCGGCGGGCTTGTAACCGGCTTAACAGTCTTATTATCGGAGCTATCAAGACTCGCACCTGAGTAAGCATAAATGCCAATCGTATATGTTTGTTTTTTCAGCTGCTCCGGCAAATAATCACCCATGTTAGGGCCGTTTAGCTGTACCCAGTCCTTTATCATCTTCGTATTCTGTTTGCGTAGATGGTAATTGTGGCCCCAGACAATGATTTTCTTTTTCGGATAAAGGGTGTCAGCTACCCACTGAAATTGTTCAGCCATCATGCGGTCTCTCATAAAGAATGAAAAATCCTCAATATTCTCCGGATACTCCTCTAGTTTTTCTTTCATTTCTTCCAGCATATACGTTTCCATTACGTCAATTCTCAGCTGAAGAGAATGCATAAACATCTCATAAGCTTTCGGCTCTTTTGGAAGGTTTTCTTTTAGCTCTGAAGCATGTGTTTTAGTGAACTTGATCAGCTTCTGATAGTTTTTCACAAGCTTTTCCTTCTTTTGCGAAAATTCATCAAACGTATTGCTGTCTGTCACTAATGTTGAAAAATCATTTTCTGATTGGGAGAGCAACTCTGCTTTCTCAGGGTCCACCGCTTTTACCCAATGAGTCGCAGCATCATTGAATGAATTCTTCATGCTTTGAATATCAAAACCGGTAAGGATCAGCGGATCGCCTTTCTCTTTTTGCTCTTTCATGTAATCAAACAATTCAACGACATCTTCTGTGTGCCATACAGCGTAAATGGAGTTTTTCATCGTGCTTTTAGGGGTTAATTGGTCCATATTAAGGTAGGATGCATTTGTATCAGGAAAGCCAGACTCAAATGCCAATACATCGTATCCCAGCTCTTCGTGGAGATATTTGATCATTCTGACCTTTGTGGCGTTGATTTCACCAGCGCCGTGTGTCGTTTCCCCTAACTGAACGATTCGTTTCCCTTTCAGCACCTTCTTTAGAAATCGAAGGTCTTTGTTTGAAGCATTGGAAGCATCCAGTGGCTGTGCATGTCGTTCAATCCATGAATCCCAATATTTTTCTTCAGAAGCAGCACGTGCCGAGACTGAAAAAGAAGAAAACGCCAGACAGACAATCAGCAGCGGCAGAGTCATTCTCACTATCATTCGTTTCAATTCTATCTCTCCTTTTCTGCTAGGTTCTCTAGTCATTACGAGATAGATATAGAAAAAGATTCCTTTTTTCACCAACAAAAAAAAAGCTTCTCTGTTGAAAGAAGCTTTAGCTGGATTCTCTCATCACCTGATGAAAGTAAAACCGATACGTATTTCGTAAAAATGTCTCAACCGGAAGCTGCACATCCGCTTGGTATTTGCTGATGATGAATGGAAACCGCTCGATTCCTTTTTCGCGCAAATTGTTCGCTTGTTCATCATCTATTGCCTTCTCTTGCAAAACCGCTTCAACGATCGGCCAGCACACTTCTCGCACTTGCCGCAGGACGGCTTCATCTCCGGTGTTCTGATAATCTGTAATCCAGCTGATGATTTGTTTCTCCATGAATCTCACCTTTCTTCAAAAAAAAGAGGCGCTGCGTTTATGCAAGCTCCTCTTTTTACTCTTCATAACCTATCAGTTCTCCGACTTGAACTTCTTGGCCTTCTGCTAAATGGGCGGACGGCTGGAACGCGTCTTTTTCAAAAATCAAAATGACGGTTGAGCCAAATGAAAAGTATCCCAGCTCTTCGCCGATCTCCAATTCAGCACGGGTGCTCGTCTGCACGATAGAATTAATATTCATCGCGCCGACAGGAATCATCAGGACATTTCGGCTGCCGCTATTCAGCTCGTACACAAACCGATAATTTTTCGACAGCACATCTTTCCCGTATTTTAAGCCTAGTTGATTTACCGGGTATGAGCGATTTCCGAGCTCGGCCAGCTTTTGATACCTGCAGCTGATCGGAGAATGGAAACGGTGATAATGCCTCGGGCTTAGATACAGCACGACGAAGTAACCGCCATTGTATTGATGGTCTGCGCTTTTACAGCCGGTCAGCTCAGCGAATGAGTAATCTTTTCCCTTCACCGTAAAGGTTTGATTCGGGTTGATGATTCCTACCGTCTGAACTACACCATCAACAGGGCTGACCACCGCATGCGCCTCTTTTGACACAGGGCGCCGCTCCAGATTTATTTGTCGAATGAACAATTCGGACAGCGATCCGTAATCAGCAGCCGTACCGTCCACATCATCCCAATTCAGCCGAAAATGTTTTGAGAAAAGCGGAATGACCGGTTTGCTGATTTTCGACTCGCAAAATCCTTTAATCAGATAGGATGACAAACGATGATTCGTCAGCTCTATCAATGATCGATACAGAATCTTTACAGCCGTATTAAACATGAATAATCCCTATAACCCTTCCGATTGTAATAAAAACAAAGCACCACAAAAAGGCTCCGATTGCCGCAAACGCAACATACGTTTTCAGATCCATTTTGCCGATCCCCGAAAAGTAGCACGTCACATGTCTGACGCCGGGAATAAAATAACCTAAAATAAGAGAATATGGACCGTATTTCTTCATCCATTTTTCCACTTTCATCATTCTCTTTTCTTTTAAGCCGACCCACTTGCCGTACTTATCGATAAACGGGCGTCCGGCTTTTCTGCCAATCATGTAGCTGATCAGCATACCTAACAAAGCCCCGACAAAACTAATCAATATCGAAAGCTCATAATTCAATACATCGGTATGCGTGAAATAGCCAACAACGGTCATCATTACTTCATCTGGAATCGGCAATCCTACAATCCCTAATACGAGCATCAAAAAAATAGCGAGATAACCGTAATCCGCTATGAGCTGCTGAACTAATTCCATCTCCCGGACTCCAGGTTTTCTGCCGCATGTTTTTTAAAATGAGGGAATTTTATTTTACTCACCATCAAATATGAAAGTCCGCAAGTGCCGATTGCCAGAAGGATCGGGTTATAGGTAAAGCTTAAAATAACGAGACACATGCCCGCAAACGGAATCGGCATACCGATAAATGTCGGGAGCTTGCTTTGTTCAATGTTAAATTTAGAGAGGCGAAGCATTCCGCAAATGCTGTACGTCAATGCGCATAAGATCCCGATAAATGGCAGGGTATACAACGCGACACTGTAAGCAAGCATAGAAGGAGCCACCCCAAAGGTAACCAGATCGGCAAACGAATCCAGTTCTTTCCCCATATCAGAAACGGCATTCAGCTTACGAGCAGCCATCCCGTCAAAGAAATCAAGGAACATGCCTGTAAAAATAAAAAGCACTGCTGAATGAATGTTGTGATATAGCAAGGAATGAATCGCCAGCAATCCGCAAATGAAGTTTCCTATCGTAATCATACAGGGGATGTAATTCACAGTGTAACCAAACCTCCAATTGTAAAACCATCTATATTATTTGACGATAGTGATCGAATAGCGTTACAGGAAAAATTTTTCTCCAATAAGCATGATAACATAGAATGCTCCCAAAAAAGCAGCATTCAAATTCTATTATTATACAACATTTGTTACCTTTTGAAAAATGAATGCCAATCTTTTCATGTTCCTTACTATTTTATCCCCCCGCATAAAAAGGACAAGACGCGTTGATTGACGTACTCTGGCTGCTCCAGAGATAACAGATGTCCGGCGTTCTTTACGATTTCAGCCTGAATTCCCGGCACCAATACCGAAGCCCGCTCAAAGGCCATTTGCTGATGGTACATGACCTCGTGCTCACCGAACATCAGAAGTACCGGGACTTGTATTGATTTCAATTCCTGGTCTGTGAACACGTACGGAAAGCCGTTTTCTGTCGGCTTCAGGCTCCTTTGCTCATCCTGCCATTCCACGCCCGCCACAATTTGTCTTTGCAGTAAAGGATGCAGATCATAACTGTCGCCTGTGATCCACTTGATATATGATTCAGCTCCTCTTGCCCCTGTAAGCTCTGCAGCGTATTTATAGACATCCGGATGAAATGAAATAAACGCTTCAGCGGGACTCATAACAACCGCCCGCTCTACTCTTTCGGGCGCGCGGAGTAAGAAATTCACGATATGGGAGCCGCCAAGCGAAAGGCCGGCCAGGTGTGCCGTCTCAAGTCCAAGAGAATCAAAGACATCTTTCATCCATTCTGCAAAATCAGCTCTCGTTTCCATGGCTGCTGATGGTATACTTTTATTTTTGTCTCCTATTATATCGACCGCATATGTACGAAATTGACGGCTCAACGCCGCGATATTCGGATACCACATCGCAGAGCTGAAAAGGCCTCCGTGAAGCAAAATGAGCGAAGGTGCGTCCTTTGGCCCACTTGCAATGATATGTGTTTTTCCAAAACGAGTAGAAACATAGAATGCTTCCGACTCAATCGGCCACAAAGAAAGGCTTTGATCATATGCCTGGTAAAAGCGCAGACCACTTTCAACCGCGGCAAACTGCATTGAATCTTGTATCATTTTCTTCTTTTTCCTCCGGGTTTGATTGATATAAAATAAAGGATAACGCCCCTTTTGTCTCGTAAGAAAAAATACCTATTTCTTATTATCTCACATAATAAATTTCCAGTATATAGTTTGGTGTCCTGCAATAAATAAAAAAGGCAGTTTCCTTAAAATCAAGGAAACTGCTATTCTTTGAAGACTAATGGAATGGCATGATCTTTCTTATCCTCTGTTAACGAGATGTGATGGGTTACTGATATTTCACCCTTCGTCAACGCGACTGAGTAATCGCCTTTTCTGCCGGTATCCCATTTGATATCACCGTTTTTGTCTGTTTTACCGAGTATCTCGCCAATCTCTGTACTCGGCTCCTCATCTGAAGAGGGCGCTTTGACAATCGTCACTTGAACCCCTGCGACCGGCAGCCCCTTAGCATCCTCCACATGAAGAGTGACAGGAATAGTCGTTTCTTTTTGAGAAGAATGCGTCTGCGAACTGCATCCGCATAAAAACAAAATAGACATGAATATGGCTAGTTTGCTGTATTTATTGATTTGCCCAATATTGAATATTGTTGAATACATCGTTCGTCACCCTTGTTCCCAAGTTATATGACGATCCTCCGTTCGTGTGAATGGCAATCGCTGTCTGCCCTGTATCACTGTAGTTTCGATAAACAGGCGAGCCGCTTTGGCAGCCGTACGTATCGGTTGTATAGGTCAGCTTATACGTTTCAGCGGAGCGAATCGGCTTTGTATCAGACCACATCGTGCCAAAGGTTTTGTCACACGGGAATCCTGTCACTGACGAGGAAAGACCCACGGGACTGCTGCTGTTTGTAGTCCGGTAGCCGTACCAGCCAACCGTGTTTCCAGGAGAACCGTTTAATTTAATAGCTCCGTAATCATAGTTGGTGTCTTTGCTTTCCGTCCATCCTTTGACGGAGTAAAACATCGTGCCTGAATAAGTGCCGTACGGATATGACGAACCATTGCGGCCCGGCGCGGCGGTTATCGTCGAAGCCCATCCATGATCCTGGCTGTACACACAATGTCCAGCCGTGACGACTGTATTTGGATTGACTAAAAATCCGGTACATCCATAAGTGCTTGAAGTGTTGGGATACTTGATTGACAGTTGAACGGTTGCTCTATATGGAAAAGATGTCGTGCTGGAGATTCTGGTGCGTTCATCAGTTCCGATAATGCTCGAAGGCTGTAAGGTTTGAATATTTTTCTCCAGTTCCGTTTGGCCGCCGTATAACGATTTACTTGTTTTTCCGGTTCCCTCATAAGGGGCGGAAACCTGTTCTGCTTTTGACGTTTGGTTTTTCGTAGCATCAGCTTCTTTACCGGTATTCGATACAGAAGTTTGCGGGTTCTCTGCCGCTTTTGCCGGTACGCCAAAAGATACCGCTGCTGCCAAAGCCAAACACAAAACCGTTAAGTAAGCGAACCATTGTTTTCTGAATCTTGGAACTAATTTCATTTTGTCATCTCCCTCCTTTAGTGTCAACCACCCGTATTGATGGAAGACTTTTACATTATAATCAGGTTTCTGATTCTTATGATAAAACTTTTACGGAGAAAGAAAAAAACAGGCCTTGTACCATGACAAGGCCTGCTCAAACTCTATTTTATCGTTAGCTGATCCAACGCTTTCTTTGCATTCTCTCTTGCCGTTTCAACTGTATCAGCAGCAGAAAGCGCAACTGCCATACGACGTCCGGCTTTCGTTATCGGCTTTCCAAAGACGCGCACTTGAGTCTTTGGGACTGCCAGTGCGTTTTCCAATCCTTCAACAGTGTAATCCGCTAATTCTTCCGGCGCTTTGAGGGGTCTGCTGGCGCCAGGAGAAAGCTGTGTGATTTCTGTAATCGGAAAGCCCAGAATCGCCCGGACATGCAGTGCAAATTCTGACAAATTTTGCGTCACCAGCGTGACAAGACCCGTATCATGCGGACGAGGAGATACCTCACTGAAATATACCCTATCTTTCGCAAGGAACAGCTCAACACCAAACAGGCCGTATCCGCCAAGCTCATCCGTGATCGTTTTCGCAATATGCTTCGCTTCTTCTATTTGCTGCTCTGTCATATCATGCGGCTGCCACGATTCGATATAATCCCCGTCCTTTTGCACATGACCGATCGGCTCGCAAAATGTCGTACCGTTAGCCGCACGTACGGTTAAGAGTGTGATTTCTGATTCGAATGGGATAAACTCCTCAACGATCACGCGGCCGTTTTTCACCCGTCCGCCTTCCATCGCCGTCTCCCAGCAGCTCTCTAAATCCGCTTCAGAGCGGCAGATACTTTGGCCTTTTCCAGAAGAACTCATCAATGGTTTAACGACACAAGGAAAACCAATCTGTGCTGCCGCTTGTATAAATTCATCATATGTATTCGCAAATTCATAGCCAGCCGTCGCAAGTCCAAGCGTTTCCGCCGCAAGCCGTCTGATGCCTTCCCGATCCATCGTCAGCTTGGCCGCACGGGCATTCGGGATGATGTGAAATCCTTCCTCTTCAAGCTTCAGCAATTCATCCGTCGCGATCGCCTCCACCTCAGGCACAATCAAATCCGGATTTTCTTTCTCAATGATGGTTCTGATCTGCTCTGGGTCCAGCATATCAACGACATAACTGTTATGCGCGACCTGCATCGCCGGAGCATGCTCGTAACTGTCAACTGCCACCGTCTGTACCCCAAGACGCTGGGCTTCAATCACTACCTCTTTACCTAACTCACCTGAACCTAACAATAAAACCTTCTTTGATTGATACATCTTTGCCCTCCTATCTGTTCCAAACCATTATAACTGAAATATTTGAAAAATAAATTTTTATTAAAAAAGGGATAATTATTATTGAGGAATGAAATCTTTTAAATTCTTAAACGAAAGCAGACCAATAACGGTCTGCTTTCTCTATTCCTAAACAGCAACATCATACAAGAAATCCCCCTAAATCATGCTACACTTAATCCAAGACCACACCGACAGGAGGCATCCCATGCAAAACGAAACCCGCACACTGCAGCTTGACCCACACCTTCATATAGAAGCCTACCGCTTCAAGGGAATTATGCAAAAGTTCCCGAACCACTTTCACGATTATTATGTGATTGGATTTATTGAAAAAGGGCAACGGTATCTGGCCTGTCAGGATCAAGAATATATCATCAATCCAGGTGATCTTCTCCTCTTTAACCCCCGTGACACGCATAGCTGTGAACAGATTGACGGCCGGACGCTTGATTATCGGTGTATCAATGTTATGCCGGATATCATGGAGAAGGCGGTGAAAGAGATTACTGGCTCCGGGCATCTCCCTTATTTCTCCCAGCATGTGTTATTCCGCCATGAGCTGACAGCCAGCCTGCAGGAATTGCATATTTTGATATCCGAGGAAAAACAAGCTTTGCGTAAAGAGGAGCTGTTTCTTCATCTATTAGAAGAGCTGATCCGCCGTTATTCAGATGTCACGTTCCTTAGCAGCGTTCCAGAACCATCAGACGAAGTCAAAATGGTTTGTGAATTTTTAGAAGAGCATTATGCCGAAAATGTCACACTCAATGATTTGAGTGAATTAACAGGCTGGAGCAAGTATCATTTATTGCGTTCATTTACAAAACAAAAAGGCATTACCCCTAATAGCTACATGGAAACAATCCGGATTAATCAAGCGAAAAAACTCCTTGAACAAGGGGTAAGGCCGATTGATGCGGCATTTCAGACAGGATTCAGCGATCAGAGCCATATGACGAAGTTTTTTAAACGGCAGGTGGGGCTGACGCCGAAGCAATACATGAAGATTTTTGAAAAGGAGCTTCACAGATGAACATACAAAGAGAAACTTCGGGGCATATCGCAGCCATTGTGACCATTCTGATTTGGGGGACGACCTTTATTTCGACAAAAGTTCTGCTGGCTGACTTCTCTCCAATGGAAATATTATTTTATCGGTTTTTGATGGGCTTTATCGCTCTTATCCTCGTCCGTCCCAACATGATTCCGTTCAGGAATTGGCGGCAGGAGCTGTTATTTGCCGGGGCTGGTTTATTTGGCGTAACCTTATACTTTCTATTAGAAAATATAGCTCTCACCTATACATACGCATCCAATGTCGGCATGATCGTGGCCATTATTCCGATGATCACTGCGGTGCTGGCCCATTTTCTGCTTGAAGGCGAAAAACTGCGGCTGACTTTTTTCATTGGATTTGGCTCGGCACTGATCGGGCTTTTATTGATTACGTTCAACGGCAATATCGTACTGCGTCTAAATCCGCTCGGAGACATCATGGCTGCCGGGGCTGCTCTCGTGTTTGGCGGATACTCGATATTCATGAAAAAATTAAGCGCTTACGAACACCACATCATCGAGCTGACACAGAGAGTATTTTTGTATGGTTTATTGTTTATGGTTCCCGCTTTATTTTTGTTCGACTTCCATTTTGACCTTAGCCGATTTTCATCTGCTTCAAATATACTCAACATGCTTTTCTTAGGGATTGGCGCTTCGGCCCTGTGCTTCGCCACTTGGAATTATTCAGTCGGCGTGCTCGGAGCCGTCAAATCCAGTGCTTATATATACATGGTCCCGGTTATCACAATCGCCGCCTCCGTCCTGATCCTGCATGAAAACATGACATGGATCGCTCTTCTAGGAGGCGCCCTTACGCTTTTAGGCCTCTACATCTCGGAGATGAAACCGAAAGCGAAGCTGTTGGAGAACGAATGTAAAATGGATGCTTAATGTCTAAATTACAGTTTATGGGTAGACGACAGACATCTCACGCTGCGTTACAAATCAACTATTGTGAAAATATGTTAAATAATCTCAACTTCCCAATAGATGTTTGAGGTTTTACGCTAATATAATCGTTCAGAACGCTTCAAACAAAAATCCGAAAACGCCCGCATAGTCGGTATGATCGACTTCGTATTAGAATAAAAATACAAAAAAAGCATCTCTGAATAATCCCAAATCAGAGATGCTTATCCTCTGCTCTCATCACTTCTCTATCACAGCCGCACTGTCACGCGTAACCGCCGCTGGCTCCCTCAGCATCACATTCATTACGCTCGCAAGCACGAGCATTCCAATCGACAAATAAAAAGCCAGTGTATACTCACCCGTTACCGTGTAGATGACGCCGGGCACATACGCACCTAGTGCCGATCCGATCTGATGGGCGAGTGACAGCCAGCCAATCATGAGGCCGATCGAGTAGTTTTGAAAGTACTGGGTGGCGAGTATTTGAGTCGGTGCTACCGTTGCAAAGTCCACTAATCCAAACAAAATCGCAAAGGCTAAAAGCAAGTAGGGCTCGTGGCTGTAAATAAGAATCACGATCGACAGCGCCCGCACCGCATATAAAAAGCACAGGATTTTCCGGCTGCTCCACCGATCCGCTACAATTCCGGACAGCAAGATGCCAGCAATATTAAAGCCTGCCAGCAGACTGACAGCAGCACTCGTGACTGTCGTTGAAAAGCCATGATCATGAGAAAATGGAATCAAATGGGTATCCATCAGCCCCACGGTCGTAAAACCACAGATCAAAAACGGAAAAATCAAGAACCAGAATTGCCTCATACGAAACATCCCGGCCACTGAAAGAGCTGTTGTTTTGGGTGCTGTTTCTTTTTCTGATGCAGCCAGTCCGCCTATCGGCTCTGTATTCTTTTCTGAAGGATTGTTCCGCAGCATCAGCAGCGCAGCCGGAAAGACAATCACGATTAACAGCAGTCCCAACACCACAACCGTCAGCTTCCAGCTAAACCAATGGATCAACATGAGTGAGCCGGGAACGAGAAGCATTTGCCCCGCGCCAAAGCCTGCTTCCATGATCCCAAAGGCTAGTCCCCGCTTTTTGCTGAACCAATTGACGACCAATACACTTGCCGCCACATTCGATGCTCCGCCCACTCCAAGCGAGACACCCAGCCCATAAAGCAAAAACAGCTCCCAAGGCGAAGTCACTAGGTATGTTAAGAAAATGCTGACTCCTGTCAGTAACGCACTCCATGCCAAAACAGCCCGGGCACCCCATTTGTCCACAAGCCGACCGATCACAGGCTGTGATATGCCATAAACAATAAAACTCATCGTCGAAATCAGCGAGATGGTGCTTCTATCCATTGAAAACTGCCGTTCCCACGGCTCCACAAACGCACCAAACGACAGCCGCACCCCCTGAACCGCCAATAAGATCAAGAAGGTGACGGAGACGATGACCCAAGCATAATGCAGTCTTTTCATGACAGCTCCAAATCCCACCGTTCTTCTGTCAGCTGCTGTCCCCATAATGGCGCTTCTTGTTTCACTTCACTTATCTTGAATCCAAATTTTTCATAGAGCGGACGAGCCTCAGCCATGGTACTCACCGTCCAAAGGAAAATGCGGTCAAACTTCATGTCTTGGCAGTATGCAACCAGATGCTCCAGCAATTGCGTGCCGAGCCCCCTGCCCCGAAAATCCGCATCAACCAGAAACCATCTGAGCTGGACTGTCTTTTCATCATGCTTGACCAACCCGACAGAGCCGGCAAATTTCCCGCCGCTTTCCGCAATCCATATTTTTTCGATGTCAGCGTCAAATGTCTCCTGAAGATAAGCTAAAAACGTGTCATCCCAACCGTGAGCCTCCGCGTAAAATTGTCTTTGTTTCTCAATAAGGAGTTGAAGATCCTCCGAAAGAAAATAATCTCTAATCGATATCTCTGATGCTCTGGCAGAAAGCGATTGTGAAAGGATCGCTTCAATCTCTGCCATTGCCTCGGCAAGCTTGTGCTGCTCCTTTTGGTTGATTTCCTTCAGCATCAGTTCTACTTGTTCGTTGGCTTTCTCCTCCAGCTTTTTATAAATCGTTTTTCCTGTTTCTGTGACAAAAATATAATGTTGGCGGGCGTCATCTTTGCTCCTCTGTTTATAGATCAAATCTTCTTTTTCAAACTGCTTCACAATCCTGCTGACATATCCCCGGTCAAGCCCCAGCTTATCCTGAAGAGCTTTTGCCGTACAATTAGGCGTATTATAAATCTCAAATAAAATCCGTGTTTCTGTTAAGGAAAACGGGCTGTCGTAAATGTGCTCATTAAGGAAACCAAGGACGTTTGTATAAAATCGATTGAACTTTCTGAATTTTAATCCGACAGATGATTCTCTTGTTTTCAAATCAATCCCCACTTTCTAATATTGTTGACTAAGCCAATTATAATCACATATAGTTGCCTTAGTCAACGATATGTTAGAAAGTGAGGTCTTTTTAATTTCCTGATTCCTTCCTTTTCCTTACCACAATCAATGTGATATAGGATAAAGCCAGAGAAACCAAGCTATAGACAACAGCCCATCCCAAAAATGATTCATTAAAAATGGTAAAGGTGAGCACAAGAGAAATCACCAAACTAAGCATTGGCATCAGATACGGGTTTTTACAAATACAGGTCCCGACAATCGATAGCAGCATAATTCCTAACGGTAAAATAAAGAATGCGATATCTAATTCATCCACCTTTAAACAGCCTCCCTCCAGATTTTTATGTTACTAGTAAAAAAACATAACTGCATTTAGTAAAAGGATAATATTTACTTCCCTAAGGCCCAATTTGAAAATTCCCCGTTTACATTCGCTCCGGACTATGATAATTTAAGAAAGCGCTATCATGATAAGTTAATAGCTTGGATGGAGATGAGGAGAGCCAGGAATCCAACCCCTTTTGACAAGGGGTGTTTTCTGGCTCTTTTTGTTTTTCGGGAAAGGAGGCACGCCACACATCCAGCACAAACAGCAAAGGGGGATAATTGTTAATGCTTAATATATTTAAACCGGCTCCTCACATTGAGAGACTGGACGATTCAAAGATGGATGCGGCATACAAACGGCTCAGGCTGCAAGTATTCATTGGTATTTTCATTGGCTACGCAGGCTACTACCTGCTGCGGAAAAACTTTGCCTTCGCCATTCCTTATCTGCAGGAACAGGGATTTTCGAAAACAGAACTGGGTTTGGTGCTGGCCGCTGTGTCCATTGCGTACGGCTTCAGCAAATTCATCATGGGAATGGTGTCTGACCGCTGTAATCCGAGATATTTTCTGGCGACAGGCCTATTTTTATCAGCAATCGTTAATATTCTATTCGTTTCAATGCCTTGGGTGACTTCGAGCGTCACCATCATGTTTATTTTTATGTTTATCAACGGATGGTTTCAAGGAATGGGCTGGCCGCCATGCGGCAGGACGATGGCCCATTGGTTCTCTATAAGTGAACGCGGCACAAAAATGTCGATCTGGAATGTCGCCCATAACATAGGCGGCGGTATTCTTGCTCCGCTTGTCACTCTTGGGATCGCGATGTTCGTCACTTGGAAAAGCGTGTTTTTCTTCCCTGCCATCATCGCCATTATCATTTCATTTTTAATTGTTTTATTGGTTCGTGATACGCCTCAATCCTGCGGACTCCCGCCAATTGAAGAGTATCGGAATGACTATCCAAAACACGCTTTTAAAAATCAGGAAAAAGAATTAACAACAAAAGAAATTCTTTTTCAATATGTGCTGAACAACAAATTTCTTTGGTACATCGCTTTTGCCAATGTATTTGTTTATTTCGTGCGATACGGCGTGGTTGACTGGGCGCCTACTTACTTAACAGAAGCCAAAGGCTTTTCTCCTGAAGACTCGCGCTGGTCGTATTTTCTTTACGAATACGCAGGCATACCGGGAACGATCTTGTGCGGCTGGATCAGTGACCGATTCTTCAAAAGCCGCCGGGCACCGGCAGGCGTTTTGTTTATGGCGGGTGTTTTCATTGCCGTATTGGTGTACTGGCTGAATCCGGCCGGCAATCCGCTCGTAGACAATATCGCCTTAATCAGCATTGGTTTCTTAATCTACGGACCTGTTATGCTGATCGGCCTGCAAGCAATTGATCTAGCACCGAAAAAAGCAGCCGGAACTGCAGCCGGTTTGACCGGATTTTTCGGATACATCGGCGGATCCGCCTTCGCAAACGCCATTATGGGCTTTGTCGTTGACCGTTTTAACTGGAACGGCGGCTTTATCATGCTGATCTCTTCTTGCGTTCTTGCCATCGTCTTCTTGGCTTTGACATGGAATACAGGAAAACGGGCAGAGCATGTTTAAGAAAGACACATAAAAGATTAATAGTTTTCCAACACGCGGTTTACATCCGTTTTTTAATATGAAAGACAGGTAGTGCTTATCTATAAGGAGGAAAAATCATGAGAAAAAATAGAATACTGGCCTTGTTTGTTCTGTCGCTGGGCTTACTCTCATTTATGGTAACGCCAGTGTCGGCAGCGTCAAAAGGAAACCTGCTGTCACCTGACCGTATCCTGACCGTCGCGCACAGAGGGGCTTCTGGATATGTGCCTGAGCACACGATTCTGTCTTACGAAACCGCTCAGAAAATGAAAGCTGATTATATTGAATTGGATCTGCAAATGACAAAAGACGGAAAATTGATTGTCATGCATGACGAAAAACTGGACCGTACCACAAACGGAACGGGCTGGGTGAAAGACCATACGCTCGCAGACATTAAGAAGCTTGACGCCGGTTCTTGGTTTAATGAAGCCTATCCGGAAAAAGCAAAGCCGCAGTACGTCGGCCTTAAAGTTCCTACATTAGAAGAGGTATTAGACCGTTTCGGAAAGCACGCGAACTACTACATTGAAACAAAATCGCCTGACACCTACCCAGGTATGGAAGAAAAACTGATCGCTTCTTTGCAGAAACATAAATTACTGGGGAAGCATTCTAAGCCAGGCCAGGTGATCATTCAATCGTTCAGCAAAGAAAGTCTGGTAAAAGTCCATCAATTACAGCCAAAACTGCCGACCGTTCAATTGCTGGAAGCCAAACAAATGGCGTCAATGACAGATGCTGCCCTGGAAGAAATCAAAACATACGCTGTCGGTGCGGGCCCGGATTATAAAGCTTTAAATCAAGAAAACGTCCGTATGATCCGCAGCCACGGCCTCCTGCTTCACCCTTACACAGTCAATAATGAAGCTGATATGCATCGCCTGCTTGATTGGGGCGTAACAGGAGTGTTCACCAACTATCCTGATCTTTTCCACAAAGTAAAAAAGGGTTATTAAAAGCAAAAAACCTTGCGACAACTATAGCAAGGTTTTCTTCTATATTTTATTCTTTTCCGGCAGCAGCTTCTGACTGTCCATTAAGCAGCTGAGAATTTATCTCTTTCGCATCCTTTAAGTATTCTGTCTGGTAGCCGCTCTTCAGCGCCCACACATAGAATACAAGTGATACCATCGCAATCAGAACCATATCCCAGCCATAATGAATGACATTCAGGCCGCCGAATTTATCACTGCCCAAATAAGAAATGACCATCATGGCCAGCAGATAAAACACCATCCAGACGCCGGCTTTAAAGTTCCGGCCAAACCCTTTCCATTTTGCCTTCGCCTGATAATAGAAATAAATCGGAAGACCGATCAGGATAATAAACAGGACCTGCCCTGTTAACGGCCAGCGCGCCCAATACAGCACCAGTGACGCGAAGATAAATCCAAGCGGCGCAATCACGTTTAAGCCTTTTAAACGAAGAGGCCTGTACAGGTCTTTCCCCGTCCGTCTCAATGTCATCACTGTGATCGGGCCGGTGATATAAGAAATTAACGTAGCAACGGAAATAATTTCCGCTAATACACCCCACCCTCTGAACAGGAACAAAAAGATGAACGACACAATCAAGTTAAAGAACATTGCTTGTCGCGGAACGCCGTAAATCGGATGAAGCTTCCCGAATATACTCGGCATGTATTTGTTTTTTTCCATTCCGTAAATCATTCGGGACGTTGTCGCCGTATACGTAATCCCCGTTCCAGACGGTGATACAAATGCATCTGCATATAACACAATAACTAGCCAGTTAATATTCAGCGCAATCGCCAGATCAGCAAAAGGAGAATTAAAATTCAGATGGCTCCAGCCGTGAGCAATATCAGAAGGATTCACAGCTCCAATGAAGGCGATCTGCAGCAGGACATAAATCACTGTCGCAACGAAAAGAGAGCCAACAACCGCAATCGGGATTGATTTCCCCGGATTTTTTGCTTCACCCGCCATATTAATCGGGCTTTGGAAACCATTAAACGCAAAAACGATACCTGAAGTGGCAACCGCCGTCAGCACACTTGCCCAGCCATTCGGCGCAATGCTTTGACCGCCAGTAAAGTTTTCTCCGTGGAATCCGACAAACAGCAAAGCTCCAATCGTAAGACCCGGAATAATAATTTTAAAAATCGTAATTAATGAATTCGCTTTCGAAAATAGATTGACTGTCCAGTAGTTCAGCAGAAAATAAATGAGAAGCAATACAGAGGCAAATGCTAGTCCTTCCCCAGTCAGCGTTCCATTCTTCACCAAACCGCTTGTCCATTTCGCCCATTCCCAAGGCCAAGAACTCATATATTGAACGGAGGCCACCGCTTCAACCGGAATGACGGACACAATCGCAATCCAGTTGGCCCAGCCCGCAATAAAACCGATAAACGAACCATGTGAATATTGCGTATATTTTACCATTCCCCCCGCTTCAGGAAACATAGAACCTAGTTCACTATAAGAAAGAGCAATAAATAAAATGACGACCATTCCAATAACCCATGAAATAATAGCAGCTGGTCCTGCTATTTGAGCCGCACGCCAAGCCCCGAACAGCCAGCCTGAACCGATCATCGACCCGAGCCCGACCATCATGAGGGAAAACGTTCCCATTCTTCGATGCAATTGATTCATATCGTAAACACCTTTCATGTATGATGACATTCTCTTGCTAATTATATTATTATTCTGATTACTTTACTTTGTCAATATTTATCGAATTTTGACTGAAACTATAATAAGTCAATGTATATTACCTTCCAATACAGGAATGAAGTCACTAATTTCTTCTTAAATGGAATTTACTGTTAATTCCAATGATAAAAACATAATAGGTTTAGCTATTTCCAAAACGGGAATGATACAGGAAACACTATTCTTAAAATAGAAAGGAGTATCACCATGAAACAAAAGCTGTTACTTTCAGGTCTCGCTGTTTCAACTGTCGGCATCACTTCTTATCTATTAAAAGACCCGTCAAATCGCCAAAAGGCAAGAGAATTCATTCACAGCATGAAGATGAAAATAACAAAACAGCCAGACATGGAAACGTTCCCAGTTGATAAAGCCGGCCACCCTGACCCGCAAGATATCGAGGACAACAAAATGGTATCAGAAGGCTCCATGTATCCCGTCCAATACTACGATGAAAAAAAGAAGTAATCAAAAAGCTCTCTTCGATAAAGGAAGAGAGCTTTTTAATTTAACTTTTTCGTCTAATTCCGCTCATTACAAAGCCGCTTTCAGGCAATGACGGCATTCTGGCGAGACTGTAATGCAGTGATTGTTCCGGAACATCGTATTCAATCTGATGGACGAGGAAATCCAGGCTCGCTTTCATGACTTCAATTGTAATGCCTTCCCCTGGACAGCGGTGGCCTTTCTCGGCGTGCCCCCCGCCTTGAGGAATCATATCAAACGGATTTTCTTCCCGCTCCGCAAATCGTTCAGGCCGGAATTCATCGGGATGATCCCATAGACGAGGGTCGTGGTTCGTTCCATATACATCAAGCAGCACCGATGTGCCCTTCTTAAACTCACAGTTATTCCATACAAAATCTTTTTTGACAAGCGCCCCTAAAAACGGACCGAACGGATAATATCTGCGGACCTCCTGCACAAACATTTCTCTTTCCTGGCTGTTTCCAGACCGCAGCCATTCCTTATATTTCGGATGCTCATGAAGCGCCAAAGCTGAAAACACCAGAAAGTAAGAAATGGCGACAATAGGCCGCAATACATTAATCAGCTCAATGGCTGCCATGCGGGAATCCAACTGGCTTCCATCTTCTTGTGTGTGAAAAGCCATTTCATGCAGCGCTGTTCCGGGAGTCGTTTTCAGCAAGCCGGCACGAGCATCTTCAATCATGACTTCAATCCACTCTTCCGCACGCGGCCTTGCTCTTCTTCCCTTCCAATGCCGCGGTCCCACAGCACCGAACGCGTCGACCATGTCAATGAAGTCATCCGCTCTCTCTTTGACTTCCGTTTCCTTCAACGGAACACCTGCCCAATAGCACGCTACCCGGCACAGGATTTCTTTTGCTTCTTCAAATAACACAACCTCATCTGCCTTCTCCCATCTTGTGACTGCTGCTTTCCACTCCTCTGTCATCAACTCAGCCAAACGTTTTTGATGCGGCGGTGTCATTAATGATAGAAAAAGCATCTTCCGATGGATATGCGCGCTGCCATCCATTCCCTGAATCGCATTAACACCAAACAGCGATTTCTGCACCCGCTTAGGCAAAGCGTTCTGCCGCTGGAATCGATCCATATCATAAAACACCTTCGCCGCCTCAGCGCCAGTCATGCAAATAAAGTTTTTTCCCAACAAACGGGCCTGAAACAGATCTGAATTGTAGCGCTCTGTTCTGTTTTTAATAAATAAATACCCTTCCTTCAGCAGTGTCAGACTGTTATCGAGACTTTTGTCATGTGGAATCTGCTCATTCATCCGCTTACCCTGCCTTCCTTTTTACCCTCTATTTTCACGTTATCTTCCGACTATAAACCCAGTAACAGTATTTGTTTACAAAACCAAATTTAAGCGCTTTTTGATTATTTTTTAAAGGAAGAACAAACGAAAGAGAGAAAAGGTAGTTAATCAAAACAAAGGGGAGAACAAAATGAAAAAATGGATATATATTGTGCTTGTGCTGAGTATTGCAGGGATCGGCGGCTTCTCCGTCCACGCAGCATCATCTGCTCATGAAAAACACTTGAATGTCAGCAGAATGCATGTCGATGTCGAATTCAAGGATACGGATGGAACCTTCATTCTTCACGATTTACAAAAGGATCAGACTTTTGTCTATAACAGAAAACGGGCAAATCAAAGACAAACTCCGCAATCCACCTTTAAAGTCGTGAACGCCTTAATCGGTTTGCAGGTCAAAGCTGTAAGAGATGAATACGATGTTAAACGATGGGACGGGGTCAAGCGTGAATTCGAATCATGGAACCGCGACCATACGCTTGGCTCGGCCATACGCGAATCCGCAATCTGGTATTATCAGGAATTAGCGCGGGATATCGGCGAGGAAAGGATGAAATCATGGCTTCATACACTATCATATGGCAACGAGGATATCAGCGGGGGAATCGACCAGTTTTGGCTGCAAAGCTCGCTTACAATATCTCCGCTGGAACAAGAAACTTTTTTGGAGAAACTGGCTAAAGAGGAGCTTCCATTTGACAAGCCGGTAATGAAAACCGTCAAGCGCATGATGATTCAAGAGGAAGGCGATCATTACACGCTCTACGGGAAAACCGGAACCCGCCTGACTGATATGGGATTAGGATGGTTTGTCGGATTCATCAAAACAGAGCATGGCTCTTATGTCTTTGTCACCAATGTCGATGATTCCGGCACAAAAGCCAAAAACATCACCGTGGATATCCTGAAAAAGTATGGCCTGATCACATCCTAAATAAAAGAGCCCTGCACGGCAGGGCTCTAAATCTCATGCTCAAAACAATAATGATTCACAAGCTCTTCAATCAAATCATGATCGGGATATTCCCCGTTAAATTCAAATTCGATTTCTTCCACAAATTCTCCTTGATGGTACACATGGATGGCTCCGTTTTGACGGACAACGCTAAACTCCGGCTGAAATGTATATCCGCTTCGTTCAATTGCTCCCATTTCTTACCCGCCTTTCTCAAAGCAGTAATTCATACACCTCGTTTAATTCCTTGGCCCGTTTTTGATCCTGTTCATTCTGGGCATACTTAATTTCTTTTTCTAATACATGGTTCAAAAAAGACATTTCATTATCATCTAAGTCTTTTACAAATTCCCCTTCATTTGCATAACGCTTCGCCAGCATCTTCTTGCAAATACGCTGGCAGACTTCATTTTCTAGATGATTCGAAAGTGATTCGCGCAAATAACCGAGTGTAACATCCATTTTATGAACACCTTTCCTTCTGCTATCTTTACCCTATAGCTTGCTAAAATAGGGAAAATCCATACGCGAAAAATAAAAAAAGAGACATCCGCGAATGTCTCTTTTTTATCGTTATTCAGCTGCTTGTTCGCTTTTTGTCAAATTGGCCTGCGTGCGTTTGCCAATCCCAAACACATAATAACTAATGACCACAAGCGCTAAGAAAATTACGCCTACAATCAGAGAGATACGAGTATCATCGTTAAACCACATGCCAACCAGAACCATCAGCAAGAAAGCAATCGTCAAATAGTTTGTAAAAGGAGCAAACGGCATTTTGAATGGATGTTTATCTAATGCAGCGCCCTTCGCTTTTCTGAATCCGATATGGCTGATCAAAATGATAAACCAAGGAATCATCCCTGGGAGCACGCTTGCGCTGTATACATAGACAAAGATCTTCGGCGGAGCGATATAGTTCAGCACAACACCGACAGCCAAACCGATCAGCACCGCAATTGTGCCATACAGCGGCACACCATTGCGTGAAATCTTCTTAAAGAATTTCGGTGCTTGTCCATTGACACCCAGTGTATACAGCATGCGGCCCGCGCTGAAAATACCGCTGTTACAGCCGGACATTGCAGCAGTAATCACGACAAAGTTAATAATGCCGGCCGCTGCCGTAATTCCAATTTTCGAGAACGTAGACACAAACGGACTTCCGAGTGAGTTGAGCTCATCCCAAGGATACACCGTCACGATCACAAAAATAGCACCAATGTAGAAAATCAAAATACGCCAGATAATACTTTGAATCGCATTTCTTAGCGTGTTTTGCGGGTCCTTCGCTTCACCCGCTGTAATCCCGATCAGCTCAACTCCTTGATAGGCCGCAATGACAAGAGACAGTGCAAAGAAGAAACCAGAGAAACCTCCTGCAAAGAAGCCCCCGTGAGACCACAGGTTCGACAAACCGATCGCATCTCCGCCATTGCCAAAACCGAAGAAAATAATTCCGATTCCCGCAATAATCATCAAGATAATCGTCACGATTTTAATCATCGCAAACCAAAACTCAAATTCCCCAAACGACTTAACAGAAATTAAATTCGCCGCACCAAGAATCACCATTGCCACGATACCAGGTATCCAAGCAGGCAAATCCGGGAACCAATACTTCATATAAGAACCGACAGCGATAATTTCTGACATGCCGACGATAATCCACTGGAACCAGTTGCTCCATGCTGTTATATAACCTGCCATCGGATGAATATATTGATGGCCGAACGTCGCAAAAGAACCTGTGCTCGGCTCGACATACAGCATTTCACCCATCGCACGCATAATAAAAAAGATAAAAATTCCGCATATTGCATAAGCCAGAAGGACAGATGGGCCAGTCCATGAAATCGTGCTGGCAGAACCCATAAACAAGCCAACACCGATCGTACCGCCCAAGGCGATCATCTGAATATGGCGCGCACCCAGGCCCCTCTTTAATTCTTTATTTGCCACTCCTCTTCCTCCTCCTATCAAAATACTCATAAATGAGAAAATAGCAGACCTGCTTGCCTTCACATGAATCAGTGATAACAATCAGAAAATTCAAACTTAAAATTGTTATATAATCTCCTAAATTACTTATTTCATCATAATAAATTTCTCTGGAAAATACAATTGTTTTTTTCAGGTAAACACCTTTGTTCAGAGTTTTGAATCGTTCACTTCTTTTAAAATCTTTTATATAAAAATAATAAAATTGTTTGAATATTGAAATTAATACACCCCTTAGATTCTCATAAAAAATAAGCTGTTCTACATGAACAGCTTACTTAATAATTCACACCCGTTTGACGCTTTAATGCTTCAAGCCACCCGGTATCTCCGGTCCCATAGCTCTTGCTTTGTCCCACATCTCTCAGAGATCCATTGCTGTAATCAATTGATAGGATGAAATCCGGAATGGCATTATACCCGGCTTCCGCGATTTTACTGAGCTCTGAACGATAGTAAGATATAGCATAAGAAGCCGTTTGCTTCTGCACTGGATCTTTTTCAAGTTCTTCCTTATATACATCTATTAAGTCACGTCCCTCAGGCGTGACGTACCGTCCATCAATGACTTCTAAATCCTTCAATTGATAGCCTGTGACTTCGTACATCTCACGAGCTGCCTGATACTTTTGATAGGCCTCTTCGGAAAATTGTGTTGAATCACTGCTTTGGCTTTTCATGATGTGTAAAAATAGTTCTTTGCTGTTGTCTCCAGATTGCAGCACTTGCTCAATTTGCTTGATCAGATCCTGATCGTCTGTCCCGCTCACCCGCACCTGATAGTCAATCGGTGTGATTGTAAACGTCAGCTCTGTCCCCTCTGGAATATGAATATGGTTTCGATTCAACAGCACTTGCAGCTGCTGGTTAACCTGTCCCCGCTGATACACCTTTTCATTCTCAGCTTCCACTTCCCCATGAAATGTGACATTCCGAAACGCAGCATCCTGGAGGTTATAGTTTTGCGCCTTCCCTTTGAATAGCCATTCTGTTTCATTATCGTAAGCGGCCTGTCTTTCTGCAGCTGACAGATCACTTCTGAAATAAGGAGACTTTGAATTTTGGTACTTATCCTTAATATAGCCTAATGGATCAGACTTTGTTTTATTAATCGCATTCATCCTGCTGTATTTTTCATCTAGTATTTTGATTCTGATATCACTCTCAGATTCATAGGGGTTTTGGGATTGTATCACTGTTTCTTCCCCTGTGTCTGTCACTGTTCGATCATTCGCTGATTGATACACTTTGCTGAACATCCCGCTGTTTCCCGACACGCTGGTTTTAGAATAATTGAACTGATTGATTCCCCCAGTTGAAGATTGTGACTTAAGCCTGCTGTATGCCTTTTCCAGAACTGTCGCTGGATTTTCAGTCGCATTCTCCCGTTTGGCAGGCGCATTCTTGCTCAATATGTTCTGTGCCATCAGCTGAGTGCGGATAAATTGCCGATTCAGACGCATTGAATTCCCTCCCGAGTATTCTCTCTTATTCTTTTTTATCGGCAAAGATAATGTATATATTAACCTCAAAAAACATTTATTTACACCTAAATCGTTATTATGTATGATGGAAATAAAAGGAGGTTGTTTGCATGGTGAAAAAATGGCTTATTCCATTCGCTGTTATGCTGTCTGTCTTATCTACCTTTACGTATTCGGCATCAGCTGTCGGAGTTACTGCTATCACAGGAAACAATTCATTTGATACCGCAATGCCGATCGGTTATTGGAAATATAAAAATATCGATACAACAATACTGGAAGCTGGTCAAGACGAAGCCTATTTCACTTTTACGGCTAATAAGGGAGAAAAAGTATACGTGAGGAGTACATACCAGAGCGCGTATACAGGGATGAAAATTGAAATTTATGATAAGAATAGAATACCTGTTTCTCAAGGGACAGAAGTCATTAACCCTAATACGTTTTCTTCTTTTATTTATGCAAATGCAGACGCCCAAAACACGACAGATACCTTTTATGTGAAAGTGTCACGAGGCACCTATACCGGAAACATGTATTTTACACTTTCAATTGAAGACCGAATCAAATCAGGCAGCGGAACGTTCCAATTCAGCGGCGTTGCTGAAAATAAAGGAAATACAAGCCTTAGCCCCTCAGGTTCTGACTCCAGCGTGATCAAGGTTGATTTAACAAACCAATCTGGGATACCGCGTGATGCCATTGTAACCAGAGTTCAGACAACCGCCACTCAAACACCAAGCCAGGGAAATACACGCCACCTGATCATGACGAGCGAAAACAACGAATGGCGCCGTGCTCTTGTAAACAGCTCGACTTCAGGGTCTTATGATATCTCTTTGTCAGATCAACTCAGTGTGGCAAAGGTATGGAGTTTTAAATATAATACATTAGCGACAGCCAGATCGACGATGAGCAACGTAAAAGCAAAAATAGATTATGAATACGACGTGACAAAGCAGTTTTAACTTATACCGAGCCGGTTATCCGGCTCTTTTTTATTCTCAGTCTAGAAGGTAAACTATAGTCAGTACAACCAAGGGAAGTGCAGACATGGCATTAAAACTTCTAAAAAAACTGCTATTTGACCGCCCTCTAAAGAACGGCGTTATCTTAAATCATCAATACAAAATCGAAGAGTGCCTCGGTATGGGAGGCTACGGTTTGGTTTATTTGTGCACCGATATCCTAGCTCAAACACCTTATGTCTTAAAACAGCTTCGGCCGACAAAAGCGAAAAAGGAAAAAGAAAAAGTCCGGTTCCAGCAGGAAATAAAACTTCTCAAAAGCATTCACCACCCGCAAATTCCGGGCTTCATAGATGAGTTCATCATAGACGGACAGGCTTATTATGTCATGCAGTTCATTGAGGGAGAGAATATAGAAGAATTATTATTTTTTCGAAAACAGCCGTTCACAGAGCTTATGGCATTACAACTGATTTCGCAGCTGCTTGAGATTATAGAATACCTGCATGATCGCCTTATCTTCCACAGCGACATCAGAACGCCTAATATCATCATCAATGACGGCAGGCTCTGCCTCATCGATTTCGGCCTTGCCAAACAATTGACTCCTGAAGAAATGGAGGAAATAAAGGTACGAAAACAGGATGACTTCTTCGATCTCGGAGAAACGCTGTTATTCCTGCTGTACTCTCAATATAAAGGAAAAAAGAAGAAAAACGGCACTTGGCTGGAGGAATTAACACTGACAAAGGAAGTAACCTTGCTGCTGAAAAGATTATTGGGCATTGAGGAAGAGTATCAGCACACCGCTTCCATTCGCGAGGATCTAAACCGGGCCATTCAATCGGTCACATAAAAAAACCCTTGTCCCAAAAGCGGAACAAGAACTTTTTTGGATTAACTGCTGCTGTAGCTCCGGCGTTTGTAACGATGACTGCCGCCATAACGGTCGTAGTGTCTTCTATTGCCCGAACTGCTGCTGTAGCTGCGATAATGTCTGCGCCGACTGCTGCTGTAATGCCGGTGTCTGCGATATCGGTCACTAGAACTGCTTGAGAGGTACTTAATCGTTTTGATGATTTTTTTAAACATATGCTGTTCACCCCATTTCTTTCTCCCTATTATATAAATTTTATAGGAGAAAGAAAAACATCAGCGGGGTCACTCTTTTGAAAACAAGAACCCCGTTCCGTTATCATTTGTATGCAGCTCATAAGTAATCGCAAGCAGCCTGCATGTATCCTCAATAATCTTTAACCCAAGTCCCTCACTGCTCTCATTCCGATCAAATCCAATACCGTCATCACGAATAAAAACATCGCCATGTTCAATCGTGACTTCCATCTTTTCAGCTTTTGAATGCTTTAACGTATTTTGAAAAATATTATCAAACAGCCTTTGCATCCATAACGCGTTGCTCATCCATATCACATCTTGATCTGCCGGCTTATAGTGCAGCTCAATCCCACTCATACTGTATAAATAATCCCACTTTTTCACCGCTGTTTCTAATAGCTCGTTTAGACGCACTTCTTCATTTACAATATAAGAGCTTTCCAGCGTCTCAGCGGAATATAGATTGAATTCATTGGTTAATTCCGAGATATATTCGATTTGCTGATACAATGATTCGAATACAGCCTGACCATGACATTGGTCTTCCAAATAAAATAACTGCAGTCTGAGAGCCGTTAAAGGTGTATTAATGTCATGCCGCAGTTTTTGCAAAAGCTCCTTTTTGATTTCCTCTTGCTGTCTCAGCTCCAGTTCACGATATGTCGTCCGTTCAATTAACAAATTGACCGACTTGATCAGTTCCCCGATTTCATCCGCACGCTTCACTTCAATTTTATCGGGCACCCTTTGATCACTCGCCAAATGCCGAATGGTTTGATTTAATAGATTGATTTTATGCAACAGAGAATGAATCGACTTTGAAAATAAAAAAGCTAACAATAAGAGCGATATCAAAAATACAACGATCATTGCCGGGTACGCAAACGACCTGTGAAAGGGCATACCATGATTCATCGTTTTAAACATGCTGTCATAAATCACAGACATCAAAACACTGACCGCCAGCAATAGCATCGGAACACTAATGACGGCCGTAAACAATAACAACTGATATTTTGTCTTGAGCTTCATTTCTTCACAACGGTATTCAGCCGATACCCTTCTCCATATATATTTTCAATCATCTCACCCGCTTGATCATTGATTTTAGCTCTGATTTTTTTAATATGCACATTGACAATATTCGGGTTTCTATCTTCGAGCTGCCATAGATATTCAAAGAAATGTTCCTTTGTCAGGATACTGTCTCTATTTTCATATAAATAAAAGAAAATTTTCCGCTCAATCGCAGTAAACAATACCTCATCATGCAGGCTTTCATTGAACACTTTTTTCGTTACTGCATCAATATACAAATGTTTGATTTGCGTAAAGGTGCCATAATGATGCTCAAGCATATTCCGCATTCTTAATAGCAGCTCTCTCGGATCAAAGGGCTTTACCATATAATCCTCGCCGATCTGCAAACCTTGAAGCTTGCTGTCCATGTCATTGCGGGCTGAGAGAAAAATAACCGGAATGCCCAGCCCCAGCTCTTTGATTTTTGCAGACATTTGATACCCGTCTTCACCCGGCAGCATCACATCCATAATGACCAAATCCACCTTCTGAATCACCGAAAGCACATCCGCCCCATCTGTTTTCCATATCACACGATATCCCTCACGCTGCAAAATCTTTTGCAGCAAATCACCAATCATCACATCGTCTTCAACGATTAAAATATGATAACTCTTCATCCTAGCGAACCTTTCTCATAAACTCCATGGACAGTTTATATATTTGATCAGGCTGATATAAATAAATACTGTGTGTTCCCCTCAGTTCCTTTATATCGGCAGTATTGAATTGAGCCGCAAACGCTTCATAGTCTTTTCGGTTTTGTATAGCATACTTTGAATGTCTATTTTGGTCAGAGACCGCATCTAAAATCAAGACGGGAGTTTCCTTTGGCGCCGGCAGATTCACAGATTTGCTGCCGTTTTGGTAAGACTGCAAAAGCTCATGCTCCATATCTGCATTAAAAAATTGCTTAAAGTTAATGGCTTTATAGATTTCTTTTTCTTCATCAGTTAAAAACGACTGCCGAATCACCTCGGGATTATATACAGCGGAAGGTATAAATCGATGAAAACCAATCGAGGTTAACAAGTGGAACCCTCTCACTTTCAATCGGTCAACTCCGCTCAATTTATACGTGACGTACTGCTGGGGCAATCCAATATCCATCGCAATAATGGCCTTGATTTCCTTAGGATATTTCTGTGCCCAATACATCGCTTCAATCCCGGATATCGAATGAGGCATTAAAATATAAGGAGGCTTATTTCCGCTTTTCATAAGCGCTTTCCTCGTCTGTTCCAATACCGTATCAATATCTCTGTCATCGTGAGACACTTCACTGTTTCCATAACCTGCCCGATCTACAACAGCAATCTTATTTTCTTTTGAAAACTTGCTGTACAGCCCCTTCATTTCATAAGCAGGCGCAGCAATACCCGAACCGGACATAAACACAAACGTATCCTTCCCGCTTCCCTCTTGATACACATTCATCTTTTTACCGTCAACATCGACTACTGTGCCTTTACCTTTCAGCAGTGCCGCCTCCTTATTTAGCTGGAAATGGTGATAAATAAATACCGAGACGGATACAAGCAAAACCAAAGCAGCCAAGCTGACAAAAACAATTTTGAGGACTTTCCATAATGTTTTCATATGATGCTCCTTTCACTTGATACTGAAAGGATACAATATGAAAATAAATTTCTGATTAACTTTGGAACAGTTTTATTTTCACATTTAACTTTGCCCTTACGGAAAGGTGTACATTTGGAGCATGGAGGTGATCACTCGGCTATCGATCAGCGAATTTTCAAAGATATGCAAAGTATCAACAAAAACACTGCGATACTATGATGAAATCGGACTCTCCACCCAGAAGACATTAATCCTGAAATGGATATCGGAAGGTCTATCCGCAAAGTCCGAGAATTTCTTATACGCAGCCTTCTCCAAGGAGAACGACATTGAGAAGGCTACCGCTTATATCAATCTTTCACAAAACATAATTCAGGGTATTTAATCTATTTATTCCTATTTATTCACACAACAAAGTCACCACAAAGCTTTTTCTCTTCTTCCTGCTCGATAAACAGATAATTTTCAGGACGGCCCAAAACAGAAAAAAGCGCCAAAAGCAACTTCCATCCTCGAAGTGGACTTCCGCATCTAAACTTCAACACTTCTCCTTCCGCTAAAGTAAACCTCAAAGTTGGGCTTGTACACCAAGCAATCTTCACTTGAATAACATGCTCACCAGGCGGTAAATCAATTCGCAGCCTCCCTCCATCTTTGATATTTCCCATCTCAGCCCCATCAATTAGCACTGAATACTCTCTCATTTTGTTGATGTACTGCGATGTCCTGCTCATTTCAATGTACGTCTTTTGATTCACGATGACACATCCTCAAAGTAATGATCTTACAGGCGAGAAGCGTTAGAACCCTTCCGCCATACCGTTATTTCCCTTCCTAGTATATTATAACTTGCTGTGCTTCAGCTTTCCGTCGGCAAAAATCCCTTTCAGCTACAGTGTGCCTTCTAGTTGAGCGTATAAAAAAACACCCGCTTGTATAACGAGCGGATGTTAGATCTTTCGAAATTATTGATTGATATCTTTTAGCGCTTGTTTCGGTTGCGAATTGAAAATCAGCAATGATGCAATAATGGCAATCATAACCCCTAACGCACCAACCCAGGTAATCGAGGCCAATGATACGTTTTCCACAAAAACCCCTCCTATACCTGCGCCGACCGCCATGGCAAATTGCATCATTGACTGATTCATGCTAAGCAAAACACCTGACATTTCCGGTTCTATTGTAGCCAGGTGAAATTGCTGTGTCGGACCTGTAGACCATGCGGCAAACGACCATAATATGAGAATCACCAACACTCCGATATAGGAATGAGTAACAAGTGACAGCAGAATCAGTGTGACGATATGCAACGTCATCCCACCAACGAGTGTAAAGGGCACTCCCCATTTATCGGTGCTATATCCCCCAAACTTTGATCCAACCAAACTGGCAATTCCAAATATAAGCAAAACACCGCTAAGCAACTTGCCGTTTATACCTGAGATGTTCAAGAGATACGGTGACAAATAAGTGTAAGCAACAGAATATCCCCCGAGCCAGAAGAAAGTGATTGATAATCCCATAGCCACTTTCCGTTTTTTGAAAAGAGCAAGCTGTTGAAGCAAAGGCACAGGCTTATCCCCTTCAGTATGCGGAAGAGTAAAGAAAATAACGACCATTGCGATCAATCCCAACAAAGCAATTGCTCCAAATACAGACTTCCAGCCTAATGCTACTGCTATCATTCTTCCAAGCGGAACACCAATGATTAAAGAAGCGGTAAATCCCATCACGACCGTAGCGATGGCACTTCCCTGCTTCCCTTCCGATGCAATCTTAGCGGCAATCGTTAATGCGGTGACAACCACCACACCTGCTCCCATCGCCATAATGATCCGCGCTGCAATAAACCATCCATAACCAGGCAGTACAAAAGCCAGGACATTACCGAACACAAACAAACCTAGGGCATACATCATCAATTTGCGTCTATCCATACTTGCTGTCAACGCCATAAGTACGGGTGTAGAAAGAGCATATACAAGTGAGAAAATGGTAATAAGCTGGCCCGCGGCAGCTAAAGTGATCCCGAGAGTATGAGCAATTTGATCCAAAATTCCGGAAATGATGTACTCTGAGGTTCCAACTAAAAAGCTGACAATGGCTAAAATATAAATTTTCCAAGTGTTAGACATAAAACATTCACTCCTTAATTATTAATAAACATATCACGAATTATCGATATGTTATTATAAAAAATAAACACATCGTAATATGTCGATATGTATGGTGTAAAAATAAACATCTTTTGATGTTTATTTTTATATCTCTGTTTTAAGAAAGTCAGCAAGTTTCCCAATGGCTTCTTCATCTCTTTTGTAATATGTGTACTTTCCAATACGCTCCGCCTTAATCAAGCCGGCTCTTAAAAGGATGGTAAGATATTGAGAAGCTGTCGATTGCGTCATTTTCAATTTGTCTGTTATTTGACTGACACATACCCCGATTGTGTTCATATCAATCCCTTCATGGGGTGCAAAATGACGATCGGGCTCCTTCAGCCATTGTAAAATTTGCAGCCTTGATTCATTTGATAAGGCTTTGAATACTTCAATTGGTTCCATATCGATTATTATATCGTTATATTTCGATATGTCAATCCGTTTTTTGGATATATTTAATTAAAGGTTTATCTCTGACTAATTCCGTGAAATGAAACTGAAGACAGCATATCAATTTTGTTCACCGCTTAAATTTATCATCAAGCTTTACGAAATTGGTCTCATAATCATGTCACTAAACACTTGGAGGAACCCAGCAGGTGACAAGGATGTTTTCAATTAAAATGAATTTGGTATTGTTCAAGTGACTAATCACCAGCAGCAAATTTAGATGTAAAAAACATCCGCTCATAACAACAGCGGATGTTAGATCTTTCGACAGGAATAACAAGTCAGTATACTATGAATTGACCTCTCTTTATGTCCGCTTAGGATATGAATAAAAGTTATCAATGATGCCATATTTGTAAAACAAAAGAAGCGGCAGTTCATTATGTTCAATTCACAACAGATTCCATACCGTCAAAACATTTTATTTTCTTTAGATTATAAGATCTTTTCCAAATTTTTCTCTAGATCATTACATAATTTAAACACCATCACTCGTTCACCTGTCCGGGAGCTTAAATCAGTATGAAAACTTTTCACTTTTTCTCCGGTTATTTTTAAGATAATATCCTTAAGGCCTTCTATACCTGATTCGACTAACTCTGAACGAGTTTGTTTGATAGATAACATACCCTCTTTTGACCCACAAACTACATATTCGGCTGGTGTTAAAATCCCTTTTAAATTGACGATGATCATGTCCCGCAGTATATCAGTCTTAACAGATACAGACCCCCGTCCAAGATAATCCTTCTCCCATTGAGTAATGGACTTACTGATCTCTGATTCAATAGAACCCTTCGACTTTTTCATATCTAATACATCTCCTGAGCAAAAAAATTGGCATATTCTACTTGTGATTTCGTCTCATTAATATTCTCTTACAACATATCCTTCATATACACCTTCAATATCCAAATCAGTTTTACCGTTTCTTGTGACCACTATCATTTTGGATAACATATTTTCTTCCATCATAGAGTGGACATGCAAAAATCGAACATTTCCTGAATGGGTTTCCTCAACTTCTTCATAAGATTTAAGATGATAAAAATCAATTGCTTTTCTAATTAGTTTTTTCATACATTCCATATTTTCACGATCAAACGAGTTCATGTCCTCTATTGTTTTCGTGACAAAATCAGTTAAATTAGCGCTCATACAATCTCCTTAGAACTGCTTTCTCCATATATGGTGTTTAGAAGTTGAACCTGAATTTCATCATGACAAGCAATGATCAGGTATGGCTTGACCTGTTTTAGCATCAGGCCCCTCCATAATTGAGGGTTTTCCATCCTTATGATTAACGAATAAACCTCTAACTTTAACATATGACGGCACTAGTGGATGATGTCGAATCATATCAACACTTTTTTCAATGGTGTCACTGCTATTTTCATTAAGCCATTCATCGACCGTACCACCAAAAAACTCAGGCTTGCAATTTTGAAAGAGATAATCCAATGTTTGTATTTTATCTTTCATTGTTTCAAGTTGAGTTAGTCCATTACCTGCGGAAGTCTTCTTATCTTTTGTTCCTACTACAAAAATCTCCTCAACATCTTCCTGATAAATCGCAAAAATAACAGACCTCATAATTTCTCCATAAGGATGTGAAATACTGGCACCATAGCTTTGTATAGTCAACATATTCTCTGCAGAAGTGTTAGTCGCTTCTTGTAAAATAGGCTCCAAACCGTTTTCAATATCCGTCAAAAATAATACTTTTTTATTTTGGTTTACATTCATACAGCACACCTCTTCCTTATGTTTATCATTTTTGTATTGAGTAACAAATCCATTTGATAAATGCTTAGATTCATCATTACCAGCTTTCCCAACATCCTTCTGGATCAAGACTAGCCAGTCGGACCCATCCATTTTGAACTTTTTGCAGAAATGCTGAGTCATGATTTAATAACCGTTCTACATATTCTCTAGGTGCTTGGATGAGTATCAATAAACGAAGAGGAGAATGATAGGCCTCGTGATCTGATTCCATGACGGATTGCCAAGGCAGTCCGGCTAACAAATCGCTTGCATTCCCCTGCATAACGCCGAGACCTGCAGTAACGGTTTGAGTTGCTTTATTTCCGCTGCCATAATAATGAGGCGCTACCGTTGATGCGTAATATTGTAAATTAATCCATTGGGCTACAGTACCAGGTCCTGCAATAATATTTGCTAGGAGTTCACCGCTTTCATCCTGCTTCCAATCATAATTATGGAGAAAGGCTCTGCCTTCCAAATCACAATCCTGAGTTAGTTCACGTTTACCGATAATAAAAGCGGCATTACGAGCCAGTCCCCATTCCGGACGTATCTCACTCCAATCTTCCGCAAATCGGTTTGCCTCAGCCTTCGGATTTTTTAGCTTCGATTGGAAATTCGGTAATTGGGCTAGACGTTCTGCGTTTACATGATGTCTCACTTTCGGCATCACGGCTTCAATTTGTTCAAATGCTTCTTGTGCAGCTTCGGAAAGCTCTGGTACATAAAGCCAATGTAATTCATCTACTGTTGTATTATGTTCAGCTGCTGCAAAAACCGTATCCTCAGGAATTTGAATTCCTTCAGCTAAAAGAGCTTCTCGTACCTCTGATAGATTACATAAAGCAGCTAAAACTCTAGCATTGAATCCACCGGCCGCTCCACCGCAGGCACCACAATCAAGGGCTGCGGAATAAGGATTATTAGTGCTTTGACTGCCATGCCCGCAGATCACGACCAAGGGTGCGATGTTTTCTGTTAACCCCATCATTTTTAATGCTTGGCGAGCATAGTTCACTTTTTCTTCATCAGTAAAACCCACAGGTATTTCTGCCTCTGTAGTATCATGATGAAGCGAGAGTTTTGTATCAGGTTTGCGCAACCAAGCCTCACGGAGATTACGAATGAAACGACCCGCCTTTCTTGGCACAAAGCTACGGGCTGCCATTTGCAGAGTAAGCCAAGGTCCGCTTAGCTCAGGCAGTAGTAAGCTCGAAAGCGCATTCTGCTTCATCGTTTTAAAGGTATGGCTTAAAGAATGAATTGCTTGCTTCCGTTGATTGTATTTTTTGAATACATCCTCATCTGCGAACTCTTTTATTTTATTTTGCGGTTTTTGTATGATCGGTAAGGAAGCATGACTGTGTTTACTGCCAAGTTCACAAGTTGCAATCGGCACCCCGAAGAAACCAGCAATACCAATCGTTTCAAACGGGCCTTCTTTTTCTAGTTGACGACGAAAAGGTTCTGATCGTACATCGATGCAGAATGCTAATTGAGCTAATGCAGATTTTTTACCGCCGGTTTCACGTTGTTTCGAGATGATCTTCTGGCTTAATCGATCAGTGTACGTTTGCTCCCAAGCTTCTAACCAAAGTTTCTTGCGAAGTTTCTCATCAAAGCTGTAGGCAAATGATAAATATTCGTTTTGTTCAATGGCCGTCATCTGTGACCATTCTTCTAATGTAAGCCCACCCCAATGAATCCAAGCTGCTATAAGGGGAGCAATTGAAATTTTTTTCTTAGATCGTTCATTAGTCAAAGGTAAGTATGGCTTTATAAGAGCCCACTCCATGGATATTCGAACCGCTAAATATTCTGTTAGGAGTGCATGTTCGTGGCTCGATTGCTGGGAGCGCCAAAGCATCATCCCTGCCCATCCAGGTAATGAAAGTAAATGACCTTCAAGATAAGTCTGGATTTCTGACTCTGGGATTTCTAGTGCGAATAAGGCTTCCTGTAAAGCCAAATGTGCCTCTTTCGGCCAATCCTTTACCCTTTCTCGCTGCTTTTTGCTAAGTGCTGGATCATATTGAATGAGATGCTGCCAAGCACGATAGAAACCTTCCTCACGATTAGGCATTGTCCAGCCTGCTTGAGAGTCATCAAGATATAATTTACTCCACTTAATGACATGATGATCTAGTATATTGACTAGCCTTTCACCATCTTGATTCTCTATATACGAACTTAGTGGCTGCATAAACACATTCTCGATATGATCCAATCCACTACATTCACCTACTAATTTCTCCAGCTCATGTGATGATAAAAGGTCGGAAGGCAGGGGATCTAACTTTAATGCAGCATGACAAAATCGCTCTGCTACGTCCCGTGGGATGTGATAGGAATGTGAATCAAGCCAACGCTGCAGCCCCATTTCCACAAAATCTTCATCAATCTCACCTTTATTCTTTGCTGAACGGATCATAGACGCACTAGGGTATATATCAACATCGCGAGTGTTTTTCAACCAACTTGCAACCTGATCAAAAGATTGGTTTTCAAGTCCCATCCACGGATTACGTGCAGCAAATGTAGAAATAGGCCAAAGTGGCGCAATCACTCGGCTGGCAGATGTAATGAAAACGTTAAGATCCCTTTCTTGAACATCAATATCTGTATCTATCTTTTTTACATTATCTTTCGTTAATACGGATGTAATGCCCATCTCAGATTAGCTCCTTATGAAATATATTGTTTAAGGTAGTCTGGGTGACTCTCTACTGACTTTGGTTTTGCTTCACCTAATCGGACTAACCAAAGATAGAGTACCGCGAAAAAAACGGAAGAACGATGACGAGCAACCCACGTACCTAAAGCACTGCCAAATAGTAAGAGACATACGACAATCATGACAGCTGACATTGGAGGTTGAACACTTTGAAAAATGGTTGTATGCAGCCACTTATAGAAAAGGTTATGAATGATAAAATATACGAGGGCTGCTCCTCCTAAAACAGTTAAGCCGGCAATTCGGCCAATTCGGCCCTCTCCAAAAGCGACAAGCTGAGTCCAAGAAACGGACAATGACCACCCTAAGATCAGCGCACTAATGAATTGATATCCCTCTCCAGGAGCAGTGAGCCAAAAAGCAACACCTATAACTAAGGATAAAATCCGACCAGCCATGACCCATAAATAGGATGTTCTTTCATTAGTACGAGCCGATACTTCATGACGCCCTACTGCTGAACCAGCTTGTAGAAACAACGTAGCCTTGAATAAACCATGTAAAATAAGATGAATAATGGCTGCTATATAGGCGCCTAATGCACACTGAATGAGCATAAACCCCATTTGTCCAATCGTGGAGCCTACTAACTGGCGTTTATAATCAACCTGGACTAAACTAATTCCAGTTCCAATCAATACAGAAATGCCAGCAAGCAGAAGTAAGATAATCGAAGCGATACTACCATGAAATAGAGGTGAAAATCGAGTTAGTATTATTCCTCCAGCATTTACTAAACCTGCATGCATAATTGCAGAAACAGGGGTTGGAGCAACAATAGACTCAACCAACCATCTTTGGAATGGCCATTGAGCTGCAGGAATGATCACCGCCAGTACAATCAATAGCTGAATCCCTGTTCTCTCCCATTCTCCCAGCCCAGCTAAACTTTCATTTGTTACAACCAATGATAACTGCCATTGACCTGTGGCATGAAAAAGCCACATCATTGCGAAAAACAGAGAAAACCAACTTAACAAAAATAAGCGGCCAGAAACCTTGGCTGCTTCACTAGCCACTTGCCAAGCACTGTTTAACCTAATAAGTAAGGTTAAACCAACAAGAGTTGCTCCCCAAAATAGAACCATCAAGCGGAGATCGCCACTTAACCATGTCATTGAAGCAGCACCTGTTGTGAAAGTAAAAAGCGTAAAATATTTTCGATAAGATCGATCCCCCATTAAGTAACGTACAGAAAAACGCTGAATGATGAATCCAATTGCAAGAACAAAGAAAGTCATTAAACAAGCTAAGGAATCTAAGTGCCAAGGGCCAACATTTCCACTCACACCACTATTGGCAAGAATCAGTAAGGAAACCAAAAGTGGTAAAGCCAAGATCCCAATATGAATGCGAACAAAACTCAAGGGTACTCGCGGATGTAAAAACAATAGTCCACTTATCCCAGAAGCCATAAGCATAATAAAAAATAATGTTAATAATGATGACAAACTCAGCGAAACTAACATTCTAAATTCTCCCTTTTTTAAAACTCATTATTGTTCAAAAGACCTTTCAATCAGATCATATTTGTCTATTATTTATTTCAATTTTTATTTATCTCTATTTTTTTCCAACAAAAAAGCCGACAACTTCAAAATTTCAATGATTATGTTAGATCATTGAATCCTGAAAATTGTCGGCTTCACTTCAACTAACTTCAGCGAAGTTTTTTGAAGTGCTACCTTATTATTGGTCTTTACTTTATGCTATGTTTTCATTTCCTTTAATATAGTCCTGATTATCAAATAAATCGACTCATGTTCTCTTCCTTTTTTATTAGGATACTTTTTCATCCTATCAATATTTAAAATTAAATATGAAAAGAATGCTAAAGGCCTACATATTTTAAAAGGAAAAATAAACATCTGCATCGATTATTAAGTTACGTATAAGATATGCTAAATTTTAAAAGTTGTCAAGTTTATCAGTAAACTGGTCTTTACTTTCCTCTAAAAGAATCCAACCCATTATAGATGATTCACTTTCAATGAGGAACATCCATTTCAGATGAAGCTCGCTTTTCCAGATCGAGGAGCAGTGTCTTCATTTCGAATCTGCCCCGATAGCCAGTTAATGAGCCATTCTTTCCTATTACACGATGGCACGGTACAGTAATTAATACCGGATTAGCCCCAATAGCCGCACCTACAGCACGAACAGCTGCTGGTTTATTTATTTCATTTGCAATGTCGGAATAGGATTTCGTCTGTCCATAAGGAATTTCACAAAGTGCATTCCAGACTGCTAGCTGAAATTGCGTACCGGCGTACTCAACTGGAACAGTAAAGTTTTTCCGCTTTCCTTCTAGATATTGAGTGATTTCAACGGCATAGGGTTCAAGCTTATCATCATCTTCAACAAGAAGACTTCCCGGAAAGCGTTTCCTAGCCCATTCGAACAATTCCTCGATTGGTTTGTTCTGTGAACCTACAAACACAAGCCCCTTTAAAGTTGAAGCAATGTAAAAATTCCAATCCTTGAACATTAGTAAAGACCAATAAAGGGTTGGTTTATTTGTTTCCATTGTACGTTTCCTCCATTTTACTCATTTGACGAAATTGTGCTGGTGTCTGTCCAGTTTTCTTTTTAAATAAAGTAATAAAATAAGGCGCGTTAGCTATACCCACACATATAGCGATATCTCCAATCGATTTATTTGTCTGAATCAAATACTTTTTAGCCGCGTGTACTCTAACTTGTTGTATATACTCAACCAGCGTAATGCCTTTAATCTTTTTAAATGTTCGATGCATATGATACGGACTCCCATGACAAATATCTGCTAACGATTCTAGCGTTAATTTTTCTGTGAAATTTTTATCAATGTATTCAGTAATTAGATCAACCCACTCGCTATCAGGCATTTTTTCATTAGTGGGCTTGCAACGTTTACAAGGTCGAAAATTTGCGCGGAGAGCTTGTTCTGCGTTTGGAAAAATGCATACATTTTCTTTTTTCGGAACGCGAGATTTACAGGATGGTTTACAGAATATCCCTGTCGATTTTACAGCGTAGAAAAATTGATTATTGTACGCTGCATCATTATTTATAATTGCTTGCCACTTTTCATCTGTTATCATTTCTACATCACTCGAAATTCTATGCTCATGGCTCTCTTTATGTCCGTTATTGATACTATCCGGCATTTATCTCACCTCTCCTTACAATGCTCATCTAATTCAGTTTGAATTGAATCCCAATTTAAATTTTCGACACGCGTTTTTTATATCTTGGGCCATTTTTATCTACTCCCGTTTAGCATTCTTGATAACTACACTATAACCTCATAAATAGAAAAAAATAAGGTGGTTAGAATGTAATAGCAAGATAACAAAATGAGTAAAGATGATTATGTGATAAACTAATTTCAACCAGCGTGAGTTTTCTTATAATTATTTAAGATAAGGAGAATGAAAAAGTGACATGGCATGAAGTCAATGATGTTATTGTCATTACATTACCTGAAATTTTCGACATGAATGCGAACCTAGGCTATCTAACCAGAGAAAAAAATGAGTGCATGTATGAAATAGAGAACAATATCATTACAAAAGTTATAGCCATTGGGGAAATTCGGTCCTTAGTGCAGGTAAGCGTAATCAATAATAAACAAATGGTTGTTCAATTCCTAAACGATTCTAGACCTGTTGAGCAGTGGAAACGGGAAGAGATTGTAAAATATATTCATGAATGGTTTGATCTTGATAACGATTTAACACCATTTTATGAAATGGCAAAAGCAGATCCATTACTTAAAATGCCTGCCCGAAAATTTTATGGGTTGCGAGTTATCGGCATTCCCGATTTATTTGAAGCTTTATGTTGGGGAGTTTTAGGACAACAAATTAACTTAGCCTTCGCGTACTCCTTAAAGAAGCAATTTGTAGAAGCATTTGGCGATTATATTGAATGGAATGGTATAAAGTATTGGGTGTTCCCACCGTACGAACGAATTGCACGGTTAACCCCTACCGACCTGGCAGATATTAAAATGACGGTAAAAAAAAGTGAATATATCATTGGAATAGCCAGATTAATGGCAAGTGGAGAATTATCGAGGGAAAAATTAATGAAAATGAACTTTAAAGATGCTGAAAAAAACTTAATTAAAATACGAGGAATCGGTCCTTGGACAGCCAATTATGTTCTAATGCGCTGCCTTAGGTTCCCGACAGCTTTTCCAATCGATGATGTGGGTCTTATTCATTCGATAAAAATATTACGTAATATGAACCGAAAGCCTACGAAAGATGAAATCTTAGAAATATCGGTTCCATGGAAAGAATGGCAATCATACGCTACCTTTTATTTATGGCGTGTTCTTTACTGAATCATTTCAACTTAAACCGGAATGTACTCAATAACAAAAGAATGAATTTTAAAACCTAAGGCCCACAAGTACATTCTCTTTTCATCTTTCATTTTAATGTCATGAATTTCTCGCCCCTTATTAAATGTCATAAAAAATCTGTTGTCATTACAATAGGCTCTCCGGTCTGCTATTACATAAGAAAATTCAGGTGAAAGTAAAAGCAATTTCGCTCCACTGAAAAATTCATGCAGTCACTAGTTTTAAAGCCTTTTAAGCTCGTTAACTGGCCTTATGAGGAAACATCTTAAATCTATAGCCATGGCCGATCGATAGTCGGGTCCTGTACCATTACCTTCTTTAATCCATTTTTCCACTGTAGACGTTCTTTCTCTTTTGGACATAAAAACACCCCTTTAGACAATCTTATCCAAAGGGGTTAAACATTTATTACTCCACAGTAACACTCTTCGCAAGGTTACGCGGTTTATCAACATCACAGCCGCGATGCAGTGCAGCATAGTAAGCGATCAGCTGCAATGGAACAACAGATACCAACGGAGCAAGCGCTGGGTTTACTTCCGGCAGTACGAATCTGTCATCCGCATCGTCTAGGCCTTTTAGTGAGATGATGCATGTGTTTGCTCCGCGAGCGGCAACTTCTTTGACGTTTCCGCGGATGCTTAGGTTTACGTGCTCTTGAGTTGCCAGTGCGAATACTGGTGTTCCTTGTTCGATCAAGGCAATCGTTCCGTGCTTTAGCTCCCCGCCGGCAAAACCTTCTGCCTGGATGTAAGAAATCTCTTTCAGCTTCAGTGCGCCTTCGACACATACGAAGTAGTCAAGGCCGCGTCCGATGAAGAAAGCGTTTCTGGATACAGTCAGGTATTCACGGGCGATCATTTCCATTTCGTCTTTCTGGTCGCATAGAGCTTCCATTGCGTTTGCAGCGATACCGAGTTCTTTGACGAGGTCAAATCCGATATCGATGCCGTTTTTGTCAGCAGCCACAGAAGCAAGAACCGCAAGAACTGCAATTTGTGCAGTGTATGCTTTCGTTGACGCAACAGCGATCTCAGGGCCTGCATGAAGCAGCAATGTATAGTCAGCTTCACGAGAAAGCGTTGATCCAGGTACGTTTGTGATTGTTAGGGCTTTGTGTCCGAGTGCTTTGACTTGAACGAGAACCGCGCGGCTGTCTGCTGTTTCTCCGCTTTGAGAAAGGAAAATGAAGAGCGGTTTCTTAGACAGAAGCGGCATGTTGTAGGAGAATTCACTCGCTACATGCACTTCAACCGGCACGTTTGCCCACATTTCAATATATTGTTTACCGACAAGTCCTGCATGGTAGCTTGTTCCGCAGCCAATGATATAGATGCGGTCCGCTTCCGCTACAGCGGCAGCGATATCACCAGGCACAGACAGCTTGCCGTTTTCATCTTGATACGTTTGGATGATTTTGCGCATAACAACAGGCTGCTCATCCGTTTCTTTCAACATGTAGTGAGGGTACGTGCCTTTTTCGATATCACTGGCATCAAGCTCAGCAATATAAGACGCACGTGTAATCACGTCACCATCAAGGTTTTTGATGACAACTTGGTCATCAGTGACGATAACCATTTCTTTATCCATCAGCTCAACATATTCGTTGGTTACTTGAAGCATCGCCATTGCATCAGATGCTACGACGTTGAATGTATCTCCAAGACCTACTAATAGAGGGCTTTTGTTTTTCGCTACAAAAATCGTTTCTCTGTTGTCGTTATCGAATAAAGCAATTGCATAAGAGCCTTTTAACAGTGTAAGTGTTTTGCGGAACGCTTCTTCTGTCTCAAGTCCTCCATTGACGAATTGCTCGATTACTTGAACGACTACTTCTGTATCGGTGTCACTTTTGAGCTCTACATCTTGCAAATACTCTTGCTTCAGCTGAACATAGTTCTCGATCACGCCGTTATGAACAAGTGTAAAGCGTCCCAGTGCGCTTTGATGCGGGTGAGCGTTCAGATAGCTTGGTTCGCCGTGTGTAGCCCAGCGAGTATGCCCAATTCCGGCTTTCGCTTCTACATTGGCATCCACAACTTCACGAAGATCTGCAATGCGTCCTTTTTCTTTGAACACATGGATTCCCTGTTCGTTGGCAACAGCAATACCAGCAGAGTCATAACCGCGATACTCAAGCTTCTCTAACCCTTTTAATAAAATTTCCTTCGCATCAAGCTGACCGATATAACCTACGATTCCACACATATTTTTCTTCCTCCTAAGATTGTAAAAGGAGACGAAGAAAGTCAAATTTCAAGGGGACTTTCAATCGTCCCCTCCTACATGTTTTTTGGAAGATCATGTGATTTCTCTTTGTTCAAGGAGTCACCCCCTTGGTTTGAAGAAATCCTTACGGCTGTGATCTGCATACTCAGCCGGGAGGCATCCGCCGAAAATTCGATAACCTCCATCCTCGTCAACTAAGCCTTTTTCCGGGCGCTTAGTTCGGGCGCTATAATTATAGGTAAAGCAATAATCCCGTCTTCTTTTCCTATTGAGAAAATAAGAACAAGACAAGCTTGATTTTACAACATGTGGCATAAACGGTCAATTGTTTTTTAAACAACTTTGCCGTATGTCTCACAATTATCTTATGTAATCCTCGCTTGTCTTGTTCACTCTCTGATAATAGACTTCGTTACTCTAATCCCATTTCTGACCGGACGACTTCAACAATGCGATTGACATACTCATCGCACAGCTCTTTCGTCTTCGCTTCAGCCATGACACGGACGAGCGGTTCAGTTCCTGAAGGGCGCACCAAAATCCGGCCGTCGCCGTTCATTTCTTTTTCAACTTCAGAAATAACTGCTTTTACTTTTTCATTTTCTTCAACTTTATATTTATCAGTCACTCTCACATTGACTAACAGCTGCGGGAACTTCTGCATTTCAGCTGCAAGCTCTGACAGCGGCTTGCCTGTTGCTTTCAAAGTGTTCATCAGCATAATAGCAGACAATAAACCGTCCCCTGTCGTGTTGTAATCAAGGAAAATAAGATGTCCTGACTGCTCTCCGCCGACGTTGTAGCCGTCTTTTTTCATTGCTTCTACTACGTAGCGGTCGCCGACAGCTGTCTGCACGCTTTTGATGCCTTCTTTTTCGAGCGCCTTATAGAAGCCGAGGTTGCTCATCACGGTTGAAACCAAAGTATCATCCTTTAAACGGCCCTCTGATTTCAGATGTTTTGAGCATATGTACATGATTTGGTCGCCGTCTACAATATTTCCTTTTTCATCGACAGCAATCAGGCGGTCGCCGTCACCGTCGAACGCAAGACCGAGATCCGCGTTTTTCTCTTTGACAAACGCGCTGAGCGCTTCGGGATGAGTCGAACCGACGCCGTCATTAATGTTTAATCCGTTCGGGGAAGTCCCCATTGTAGAAACATCTGCATCTAAATCAGCAAACAGGTGTGTCGCCAAGGCTGACGTTGCGCCATGGGCACAGTCCAATGCCACATGAATGCCTGTGAAATCTTCATCAGCTGTCTGTTTTAAGAATTGCAGATATTTTTGTCCGCCTTCAAAATAATCGTTTACAAGTCCAAGGTCTGCTCCGACAGGTCTTGGCAGCTTATCCTCAGGTTCGTCCATCAGGCGCTCAATTTCAGCCTCTTGTTCATCAGAAAGCTTAAATCCATCTCCCCCAAAGAATTTGATGCCGTTATCCTGCACTGGGTTATGAGAAGCGGAAATCATGACGCCCGCCTCTGCATCCATCGCTTTTGTCAAATAAGATACACCTGGTGTAGAAATGACACCCAGGCGCATGACTTCTGCGCCAATGGATAAAAGTCCGGCGACAAGGGCTCCCTCCAGCATATGGCCGGAGATGCGTGTATCGCGGCCTATCAGCACTTTTGGACGTTGTTTGTCTTTTGTCAGCACATAACCGCCGAAACGTCCGACTTTAAAGGCCAGCTCAGGTGTAAGCTCACTATTGGCGACACCTCTTACACCGTCTGTTCCAAAATACTTGCCCATTTTATAATCGCTCCTTTTTTATTCCGATGAGGATTGTGAATTTGCAGTGGATTCATCCTCATCCTGATCTTGGTTTTGATCTTTATTTTCGTCTTGGTTTTGATCGTTGTTGTTTTTATCAGTGTTCTTTGTATCTTCTTGCTGATTGTTCTTTTGATCATTTGTTTGTTTATCTGTGTCATCCTGGTTCCCTGATGTATTGCTGCTGTTATCATTCGTTGATGTATTGCTTTTCTTAGACGTCAGCTTGATTTTGGCGTTTTTCCGCCCCAAGGACCAAGTTACATTCTGTGGCCCGTTCACTTCAAGCTTCACGCTATGCTCCCCGTCCTCTAAATCTGAAACATTCACATACAATTCAATATCTGATTTTTTCAGTTTATTTATATTCGTGGGAGAGCCTTTAGCCGTTACATCTATCGCTTGTGATTCAGGATCAAGAAATTCAATGTTTTGTGAGCTGCTCAGCCCTACAGTCTTGATAGGGACATTCTCGAACTTCTGATCCGCTTCACTGTCGACTTCTATATGCAAAGTCACCTTTGACGGTGAGATTTTTTTGACACCGTCAGGAAGCGGAATATCTGCCTCGATATCGGAATCCTTGTTAATTTTACTTAAATCTAAGCTGACGCCGTCAATAAATTCAAGAGAATCCAACACATCCTGTGAGCCGTAAACCGTTACCTCACTGGGGCTGGATTCAATATTCGCTATGCTGACACCGTCAGGAAGGCTTCCTGTCCGTTCAATTTTAAAGGGCACTTTTTTACTCGGGCTTGTCACCGGAACGGTAATCTTGATGACCGAGGGCTCCACGTCGACAGGAAGCGCGTTTCCGTCTTTATCATAGACAGTCACTTTCGCTTCCTTTTCAATCGTTTCATCTGCGTTTTCCAAATTCACTGAAGCTTTTACAAGAGAAATATTATCGATGACATTTTTCGATCCGGTAATCTGCACATTTTTCGGACTGACAATCGGCTGCTCCGGAGAATAGCCTTTTTTCATCTTGCTTTTGTTGTAGTACTCCACTTCTACGGGAAAACTTTTGGTCGTCCGTTCCTGAATGGTCACTGTCGTAACAGACGGATTAATTGAGATTGTCAGCCCATCCGACACGTTTTTGGCCTTAAGCTCAACCTTATGTGTGCCGGTTTTCAAATGTTCCATATCAGCATATATTTCAAAGTTTTTGGTCTGCCGAGCCTTTTTCACGGCGCTTGTCGAGCCTTTTATCGTGACATTAACCGTTTGCGGAACACCCGTTACGACGTAATTTTCATCATCATAATACGCTTTAACCGGAATATCAGTCAGAGTTGCTTCATCAGTTGTTGATGTCGGAAAGAAAGATTCACCCGGTTTTTTCGGAGTCGGTGCTTGGTTGCTGTTAACCGCCACATAAAGCAAGAGCGCGAAAAGCAGAGCAATGATTTTCACAGCCCAGCGGTTGTTTAAGAATTTATCCATTTTTCTTGCCCCTCCAATACCAGCGGTTAGAAGAAGTGTCTCTGGTGTTTTTCTTAAACTCGGCTTCAAGCATTTCTTTCAGCGCTTCTTCTGTAAGCTCTCTGTGAAGGTCGCCGTTCTTTGCCACACTGACGCCGCCGGTCTCTTCAGACACAATAATCGTCAAACTGTCTGTTACTTCACTGATACCGACAGCCGCTCTGTGCCGCGTGCCCAGTTCTTTTGAAATAAACGGGCTCTCAGAAAGCGGCAGATAACAGGCGGCCGCGGCAATTTCATTATTTTTCATAATCACCGCACCGTCATGAAGCGGGGTGTTTGGGATAAAAATATTGATCAGCAGCTCAGAGCTGACTTTGGCATTCAGTGGTATGCCGGTCTCAATATAATCCCCCATTCCAGTATCCCGCTCAATGGTCAGCAAGGCGCCTATACGGCGTTTCGCCATATAATTGATCGCTTTTGTAATGGCCTCAATCGTTTTCTGCTGCGCTTCTTCAACAGGCGTGCCGCTCCTCGAAAAAAAGCGGCCGCGGCCTAGCTGTTCAAGCGCTCTTCTCAGCTCAGGCTGAAAAATAATAATAATCGCTAAAAATCCCCATGTTATCGCTTGGTCCATCAGCCATTGAAGTGTGCTGAGGCCCAAATATTGGCTGGCCATACGAACAAGCACGATGACTACAATTCCTTTTAACAGCTGAACCGCTTTCGTGCCGCGTATCACCATAATCAATTTATATATCACATACCAAACAAGGAGAATATCAACGGCATTGCCGAGGTACTGCAAAAAAGGGATATCCTCAAAAGCCATTTCCTCGTCCTCCAAGATTTCAGTCATTTCGTATTTTGTGTTTTACGTGTTACGCATATGTACTTTACATAGCGAGCCCATTATACCACATTTCGATTTAGCAAGTGAAATGTGCCAGCGCTCTCAGCCCGCAAAAAAAGAGCAAAGCGGCTAACGCGCTTTACTCTTCTCCGTTCGGATTGAATGCATCGAGTACACTTTTCCCCGCAGACTTCATCTTGTACCATGTCCAGTCGAATAATTGATTGATTTCTTCAATCTGACCGGTGACTTGTCCAGCAGAGGCCATATACTTTTCGCCGTTTACGACGGTTACATCCCCGTCTATTTTGCCTTTAATAATCAGCTTGCCGTTTTTGACAGTGACATCACCTTTGACCGTCTCACCTTCTGGTACGGTCACAGTATGGTTATGAACCACAAGATTCGGCTGCTTGGACACGCTGAAATTGTGGTCATTATGCCAGCTGTTAAAAAAACCCCCGCCCATCAAAATGATGAATACCGCAGCAGCTGCGATAACGGGATGGGTTCTGAACCATCTTTTTACAGAAGCTCTTTTCTTCTCCTTAGGCAATTTTGCCATGACATTAGCGGTAAAATCCGCGGGGGCTTCGACATGCGATGTGCTCCGTACAAGCGCTATGGATTTCTCCATCTCGTAAAAATGCTTTCTGCATTTCTCGCATGTCTCCAGATGTTCATTTAATACGTGTTCATCTTTTGGAAGGATATCTCCATCAAGATGCATATGCATAAGCTGCACAATTTGTTCAGGACAGCTCATTTCATCACCCCACTTAAAGATCCCTTAATTGTTTTCTAAGAGCCTCTCTGCCTCTGTGAATCCGCGTTTTCACAGTCCCCACAGGAATGTTTAGAATCTCCCCGATTTCAATTAATGAGAGTTCGTCAATATACTTTAATACGATGACTGTTCTGTATTTGTCAGGAAGCTTTAAAATTTTCTGCTGTATCGTGTTTGAGAGCTCCAGCGACACAACTGCATCTTCAGGCAAAACACCATCTGCGGCGATTTGAGAATACATGGTCAAGCCTTCCGTACCAGCCACCTCTGCATCGAGGTAATAATCCGGCTTCTTTTTGCGAATGCGGTCAATGGTCAAATTGGTCGCGATTCGATAAAGCCAAGTTGAAAATTTCCGGTTAATATCAAAACTGTCGATATTAACGTACGCTCTGATGAAAGCTTCCTGTGCAATATCCTCCGCCTCATGCACATTGCCAAGCATACGGTAGCAAAGCTGATAAATTTTATCTTTGTAAATATCTACGATGTCCGCAAATGCATTCTGGTCGCCTTTTTTGACTTGTTTAATTCTTTTTTTAATCATCATTTCCATATTTATCTAACCTCTGCCTTCACCGGTCTGTATGTATACGAGCTTCGTTTCAAAAGGTTTCAATTTTTTTATAAAATAAGTTTATCAAATTTTTGGCAGGGTGTAGATGGTAATTCGTGAATAAACTACCTTAACATATTTTTAAAATTATTATACAGACTGAACAGTTAGAAGTTGGAATGATTTTTCCGAAAAGAAAAAAGACACCTTTTGATCAAAGGTGTCTGTGACTGGGCTAGCTGGATTCGAACCAACGCATGACGGAGTCAAAGTCCGTTGCCTTACCGCTTGGCTATAGCCCAATAATGGTGGAGGGGGGCAGATTCGAACTGCCGAACCCTGAGGGAGCGGATTTACAGTCCGCCGCGTTTAGCCACTTCGCTACCCCTCCACATAAAATTTTGAAAAAACAGTGCCGGCAAGAGGACTTGAACCCCCAACCTACTGATTACAAGTCAGTTGCTCTACCAATTGAGCTACACCGGCAAGATGGTGGAGGATGACGGGCTCGAACCGCCGACCCTCTGCTTGTAAGGCAGATGCTCTCCCAGCTGAGCTAATCCTCCAAATGGTGACCCGTACGGGATTCGAACCCGTGTTACCGCCGTGAAAGGGCGGTGTCTTAACCGCTTGACCAACGGGCCGTTGTGTTCTCGTCGAGCTGACAAAAGTTATTATATACAGGTCACCCCCTGTTTGTAAAGAGGAAAATTAAATTTTTTATTTTCAAACTTTTTAACTCCTTTTTTAACTGAAAAAGCCTCCCAACTAAAGCCATTTATTTTATGATAGAGACAAGCAAAGCAAGAGAGGAGAAACCAATATGATTCTAGTCAGTTCTTGCCTTGGAGGCATTGAATGCAGATATAACGGCTCTCACGCAGCGTCGGAGAAAATCAGAAAACTCGTCGATGAAAAGAAAGCAGTCATGGCTTGCCCTGAACTTCTCGGCGGCTTCTCTACCCCACGCGAACCCGCAGAAATCATAGGAGGCACCGGCGAGGATGTCCTCAATGGAACAGCGAAAATCGTGACAGCTTCAGGAGAAGACGTCACAGAACTATATATGGAAGGCGCCGCGAAAACATTGGCTTACGCAAAAGAAATCAACGCTTCTGCCGTCATATTAAAAGAAAACAGTCCATCTTGCGGAAGCGGTTTTATCTATAACGGCACATTCTCTGGCAAAAAAATCACCGGCAGCGGAGTAACCGCCGCACTGTTAAAACAAGCGGGCTACCGCGTCATTTCGGAAAACGAGCTTAACGACATATTGTAAGGAGGCCACCCCCATGACTCAAGACATTTCTTTATCCTTCTATAAGCCTGAACACTTGCCCGAGCTCCAATCATTCACGCTCACCAACGATGACAAACGCTTTACCTCCCTCCCGAAAGAGGTGCTGTCTCAGGCTCTGGGCATACAGGACCGATACCCGGTTGTCATCTTAAAAGACGACCTTCCAGTCGGTTTTTTCATTTTACATGCATCAAAAGAAACGCTTGCTTCTTATTCTAACAATCCATTTGCTTTACTGCTCAGCTCCCTGTCTTTAAACGCTGTGCATCACGGAAAAGGCTATGCGAAAAAAGCCATGCTTTTGCTTCCCGCTTTTGTGAGCGGATATTTTCCATGGTGCGACGAAATCATCTTGGCCGTCAATCATCTGAACATACGCGCAAAACACCTTTATATGAAAAGCGGGTTCCTTGATAAAGGACGGCGAAGAATCGGCCCGCTTGGAGAACAGTTGATCCTTCATCATTTCTTATAGTCTTGAGTGAAATAAAATTTCAAAAATTTAAAAACATAGTTGAAATATCATAACAGAGATGAATATACTGAATATTGAGATATATCATTTTAAAACAGGGGGCATCCTCATGTCAGAACCATTAAACCTTCACCGTCTTACAACGGAATCACGCAATAGCCAAACAGTTGAAATCCACAAAGCAAACACTCTCGGCATCCTCAAAATGATCAACAACGAAGATATGAAAGTCGCTGCAGCCGTTCAGGAGGTTCTCCCCGACATCAAAACAGCTGTAGACTGCGCATATGAATCGTTTCAAAATGGAGGCCGGCTCATATATACAGGCGCCGGCACAAGTGGCAGACTCGGCGTCATGGATGCTGTTGAATGTCCTCCCACCTACAGCGTAAGCCCAGATCAGGTCATCGGAATCATGGCTGGAGGCCCCAAAGCCTTTTTACAGGCAGCAGAGGGCATTGAAGACAGTGAAGAAGCAGGAGCTGAAGATTTAAGAAACATACAGCTCACTTCAAATGACACCGTCATTGCCATCGCAGCAAGCGGCCGCACACCGTACGCCGCAGGCGCCCTAAGATACGCCCGCAAAGTCGGAGCACACACCATCGCCCTTACTTGCAATGAAAATTCCGCCATCAGCAAGGATGCGGATCACAGCATTGAGGTTGTCGTCGGACCTGAGGCCATTACAGGATCAACACGTATGAAAGCCGCAACCGCTCATAAAATGATTCTAAACATGATATCTACCGCTGTAATGGTCAAAATCGGCAAGGTTTACGAAAACTTGATGGTAGACGTCAACGTCAGCAACAAAAAACTAAAAGAACGCGCCATCAGCATTATCCAAAGCCTTACAAACGCTTCATACGACACAGCCAGATACACTCTGGAACAAGCCGATCATCACGTCAAAACAGCAATCGTCATGCTCAAAACAAGCACAGATCAGAAACAAGCAAAGACATTACTCGATGAAGCGAACGGTTTCATTGACAAAGCAATCGAACATTACCATCCATGATAAGGAGAGAACTAGAATGGCCACAGGCGGTTTAGCGATCATCCAATCAATGAAGCATAAGCTCCCTCCATCCGAGCGCAAACTTGCAGATTATATCCTAGCCCATCCCCACAAAGCAATCGAAAGCACGGTCAACGAAATCAGCGCCTTAGCCAATTCAAGTGACGCTGCCGTCATCAGGCTCTGCAAATCACTCGGTTTAAAAGGATTTCAAGATTTAAAAATGAGAGTAGCGGGCGATCTGGCAAAGCCTACGTTTCAGGGCTACCGGGATATTGTTCCCCACGAGCCGCTGCCCTCCATTTCCGAAAAAACGGCCGGCAATGCCATTCAAGCCATTCAGGATACTTCAGACCTGATGGACTACAAAGAGCTTGAACGAGCGGTTTCTCTGCTTCTCAAAGCTCATACCGTGCATTTTATCGGCCTCGGGGCTTCCGGCATTGTCGCCAAGGACGCCCAGCAAAAGTGGCTTCGCATTCATAAACAAGCAACCGCGTTTACAGACACTCATCTTGTGGCATCTTTAATCGCAAATGCAGATAAAGACGACATCGTATTCGCCATTTCGTTTTCAGGAGAGACACAGGAAATCATTGAACTGTTTGCCATGGCCAAGGAAAAAGGCATCACAACGATCAGCCTCACACAATTCAGTCAGACATCCGTCTCCGCACTGGCTGATGTCCCTTTGTATACAGCCCATTCCAATGAAGCCTTGATTCGAAGTGCAGCCACTTCCTCCCGCCTCGCCCAGCTTTTTATAATTGATGTTTTGTTTTTAGGCATGGCGGCTGAGCAGTATGAAACGACAACCGGTTATATAGATAAAACGAGAGCAGCCATCCAATCTATGAGAAAAAAATAAGGCATCTTGAAGGGGAGGGGTTTTAATGAGCAAAGAAAATAACTACCATCATCTCGCACAGAAAATCCTTGAGTTATGCGGAGGAAAATCCAATATTTCTTCATATACGCATTGCATGACACGCCTGCGCATTACGCCTTACGATGAAAGCAAAGCGGATGCTCAGGCTTTAAGAAAGCTTGACGGCGTATTGGGGGTCGTTGAAGCTGAAACCTTACAAATTATCCTCGGCACAGGAGTTGTCAATCATGTTACAGCTGCTTTCTCAAAGCTCGTGTCAGCAGAAGAAGGTGCCGATGTCAAAGAAGCAGCGGCCAAAAAGAAAGCCGATATCAATCGAAAAAACGCCACTCCTTTCAAACTTTTCTTACGTAAAATTGCCAGCATTTTTATCCCTCTTATTCCCGCTCTAGTCGCTTCCGGTTTAATTACTGGGATTACCAAAGCAATTATTCAAGCAGGCTGGCTCTCTGCAGACTCACAAATTGCGGTTATCCTGACAGTCATCGGATCAGGGCTGTTCACTTATCTCGGCATTCTCGTCGGTATTAACGCTTCGAAAGAATTTGGCGGGACACCCGCACTTGGGGCTTTGGCCGGGATCTTGATTATCAATCCGGAGATCGTAAAAATCAGTTTATTTGGAGAAGAGCTTCTCCCGGGCAGGGGAGGTCTGATCGGCGTCCTTTTCGCAGCCATATTCATTGCTTACACCGAACAATTTATTCGCCGTTTTATTCCTCAATCACTCGATATCATTGTCACACCCACCGTTTCACTGTTAATCACCGGAATCGTAACGTATGTCGTATTTATGCCTTTAGGCGGATTCATTTCTGATGCCATTACATCCGGCCTTCTGTCCATCCTGGACATCGGCGGCATCGCTGCAGGCTTTATTCTGGGCGCAACCTTCCTTCCTCTCGTCGTAACCGGACTGCATCAAGGCTTGACGCCTGTGCACATGGAACTGATCAATTCAATTGGCAATGATCCTCTGCTCCCTATTTTGGCTATGGGAGGTGCAGGACAGGTAGGCGCGGCCTTTGCCGTTTTCGTGAAGACGAAAAAAACAACACTGAGGAAAGCAATCGCCGGCGGGCTTCCATCGGGACTGCTCGGCATTGGTGAACCGCTTATTTTCGGAGTCACGCTGCCGCTTGGCCGTCCGTTTTTAACAGCATGTTTAGGAGCTGGAATCGGCGGCGCCTTTCAAGCGTATTTTCAAGTAGCCACCATTGCGATTGGTGTCTCCGGACTGCCGCTTTCCTTTCTAGTCCTGCCTTCGCAAATCATCCTGTATATCGTTGGGCTCTTTATTTCCTATGCGGCCGGTTTTTTATTGACCTATGCATTCGGATATAAAGATGAAATGGCTTCTCAGTTCGATTAAATTGTTTCTGTTTTAGGGATAGTAAACGGGATAGAAGCACAGAAAGGGGCTAGCCTGTGAAAACAAAGACACTGTTCATATTCAGTGCCATTTTAACCCTATCGATATTCGCGCCAAATGAAACCTTCGCACAAACAGCAGACAACTTGGTTGAGCCGAAAACCATAAATGCAGAAACTGCACAATTCTCGACGAAGAAGCTAAAGAAGGTAGATCAGATGATAGAACGGGATATTGCAGCAGGATTTCCAGGCGCCGTTCTTGTGGTGGTGAAGGATGGACGCATCATAAAAAAAGCAGCATACGGCTACAGTAAAAAGTACGAAGGGTCAGAACTGCTGCGCCGTCCGGCCAAAATGAAAACCCGCACGATGTTTGACTTAGCCTCAAATACAAAAATGTACGCAACAAATTTTGCATTGCAGCGCTTAGTCAGCCAAGGAAAACTTGACGTCTATGAAAAAGTTTCTGCATATTTGCCGGGTTTCAAGGATCAGCCGGGTGACCTCATAAAAGGAAAAGACAAGATACGTGTCATTGATGTCCTCCAGCACCAATCAGGGCTCCCATCAAGCTTTTACTTTTACACGCCGGAAAAAGCCGGCAAGTACTATTCCCAAGAACGGGACAAAACGATTGAATATTTGACGAAAATTCCGCTCGATTATCAAACCGGGACAAAACACGTATACAGTGACATTGGATATATGCTACTTGGGTGTATTGTCGAAAAACTCACTGGCAAACCGCTTGATGTCTACACGGAGCAAGAGCTCTACAAACCGCTCAGGCTGAAGCATACCTTGTACAATCCGCTGCAAAAGGGCTTTAAACCGAAACATTTCGCAGCTACTGAACGAATGGGCAATACACGTGACGGCGTTATTCAATTCCCTAACATCCGCACAAACACGCTGCAAGGAGAGGTGCATGACGAAAAAGCGTTTTACTCAATGGATGGCGTGTCTGGGCATGCCGGATTGTTCTCAAATGCAGATGATATGGCCATACTGCTGCAAGTCATGTTAAACAAAGGTTCATACCGAAACATTTCTTTATTTGATCAGAAAACAGCCGACCTGTTTACAGCACCTTCAGCAACAGACCCGACATTCGCTCTTGGCTGGAGGCGGAACGGAAGTAAAAGCATGGAATGGATGTTTGGCCCTCATGCCAGTGAAAATGCTTACGGGCATACCGGCTGGACAGGGACAGTTACAATTATTGATCCAGCATACAATTTAGGCATCGCATTGTTAACAAATAAAAAGCATACACCAGTTATTGATCCAGAAGAAAATCCAAACGTCTTTGAGGGTGATCAATTTGCAACAGGCAGTTATGGAAGTGTCATAACCGCGATTTATGAAGCGATGGAGTGAATGATTAGACGATAGGAGGAAGTTTCTATGAGACCTGTCTTTCCGCTTATCCTTTCAGCCGTTCTCTTTCTTTCATGCTTTTTCGGGGCCAGACAGACAGAAGCCTCTGCATCCAAACGTTCAATCGATGCCAATCAGATTGTCAATCGTATGTCGTTAGATGAAAAACTCGGCCAGATGCTGATGCCTGATTTTAGAAATTGGCAAAAGGAAGGCGAGTCCTCTCCGCAAGCCCTTACAGAAATGAATGATGAAGTCGCCAGCCTCGTCAAGAAATATCAATTCGGAGGCATCATCCTTTTTGCTGAAAATGTAAAAACAACAAAACAAACTGTCCAACTGACAGACGATTACCAAAAGGCAAGTCCAAAAATCCCGCTCATGCTGAGTATTGATCAGGAAGGCGGCATTGTAACGCGGTTAGGGGAGGGCACTAATTTCCCAGGGAATATGGCACTGGGCGCAGCCAGAAGCAGAATCAATGCGTATCAGACCGGCAGCATCATCGGGAAAGAGCTCTCTGCCTTAGGCATCAATACAGATTTCAGCCCTGTCGTGGACATTAACAATAATCCTGATAATCCTGTAATCGGCGTACGGTCATTCAGCTCCAATCGAGAACTGACATCACGCCTCGGTCTATATACGATGAAAGGGTTGCAGCGGCAGGATATCGCGTCTGCCCTCAAACATTTCCCGGGACATGGAGACACGGACGTTGACAGCCATTATGGACTGCCGCTCGTTTCCCATGGCCAAGAACGGCTTCGTGAGGTCGAGCTTTATCCTTTTCAAAAAGCAATTGATGCTGGTGCTGATATGGTGATGACAGCCCATGTTCAGTTTCCCGCCTTTGATGACACCACTTACAAAAGCAAACTCGATGGATCGGACATTCTGGTTCCAGCTACACTTTCAAAAAAAGTGATGACAGGTCTTCTTCGTCAGGAAATGGGCTTTAATGGTGTGATCGTTACCGATGCGCTCAATATGAAGGCAATCGCAGATCATTTCGGACAGGAAGAGGCTGTGGTCATGGCCGTAAAAGCTGGTGTCGATATTGCATTAATGCCAGCCTCAGTCACTTCAATGAAAGAAGAACAGAAATTCGCACGTGTCATTCAAGCTTTAAAAGAAGCCGTAAAAAACGGGGATATCCCTGAACAACAAATCAACAAATCAGTTGAAAGAATCATTTCCCTGAAAATAAAACGCGGCATGTATCCAGCGCGAAATGACGACAGTACAAACGAAAAAATAGCCAAAGCCCAAAAAATCGTAGGAAGCAAGCGTCACCTCAAAGCAGAGAAAAAAATAGCTGAAAAAGCAGTGACCGTATTAAAAAATGAACAGCACACTTTGCCGTTCAAGCCTAAAAAAGGCAGCCACATCTTAATTGTTGCACCTTACGAAGAACAAACTGCTTCAATCGAACAAACCATTCACGATCTCATCAAGCGAAAGAAAATCAAACCCGTATCTGTCGACAAAATGAATTTTGCCAACCAAGTATTTAATGCCGAGCATGCAAAACAAGTAAAAAAGGCTGATTATATCATAACCGGCTCCTATGTCGTCAAAAATGACCCTGTCGTCAACGACGGTGTCATCGACGACACAATATCAGATTCAAGCAAATGGGCCACCGTGTTTCCGAGAGCTGTCATGAAAGCCGCACTGCAGCACAACAAACCATTTGTCTTAATGAGCCTGCGCAACCCCTATGATGCAGCCAATTTCGAAGAAGCAAAGGCACTGATTGCAGTCTATGGCTTTAAAGGATACGCAAATGGCCGTTATCTTCAACCTAATATTCCGGCCGGAGTGATGGCGATTTTCGGGCAGGCAAAACCTAAAGGCACACTTCCAGTTGACATCCCATCAGTCACGAACCCGGGGGACACCCTTTATCCATATGGCTACGGATTAAATATCAAAACGGGAAAACCGCTTTAATAAGGAGGGACACATGAGAAAAACAATATTCGCTTTTCTGACAGGGCTCATGATGTTCGGAACGATAACCGCTGCCTCTGCTTCACCCGATTCAAAGAATCAAACGGCTAAAAAATCTAAAGTCCAAACTGGTATAGACACGCTCTTGCCAGACTATAAAAAACAGCTCAAGGGAAAACGTATCGGACTGATCACCAATCCAACCGGAGTAAACGCATCTCTGAAAAGCAGTGTCGATATCCTTTACGAGAACCCGGATATCAAACTGACAGCTTTATTCGGCCCTGAACACGGCGTCCGAGGTGACGCCCAGGCTGGAGACGAAGTAGGCTCTTACATTGACGAAAAAACTGGGGTTCCCGTATACAGCCTCTACGGAAAAACGAAAAAACCGACTCCAGAAATGCTGAAAAATGTCGATATTCTAATGTTTGACATTCAGGATGTCGGGACCCGTTTCTACACGTACATTTATACAATGGCATACGCAATGGAAGCCGCTAAAGAAAACGGCATTCCATTTATGGTGCTGGACCGTCCGAATCCTCAAGGCGGGAATCATATTGAAGGATCAATTTTAGAACCTGAATACGCCTCATTTGTCGGATTGTATCCCATTCCATTGAAGCATGGGATGACGATAGGCGAATTGGCTTTACTGTTCAACAAAGAATTTAGTATTGATGCCGATCTTATAGTGGTAAAAATGAAACACTGGAAACGAAAAATGGATTTTGACGATACCCGATTGCCTTTCGTCCTCCCTTCGCCTAACATGCCGACGGTGGAAAGCACATTTGTTTATCCTGCAACCGGGCTGATTGAAGGAACAAATATATCCGAAGGGCGAGGGACAACAAAGCCATTCGAATTGATCGGAGCTCCCTTTATCAAAAGCACAGAACTTGAAGAAACATTAAACAGCCTCCATTTGCCGGGCGTAACATTTAGGGCAGCATCCTTCACACCGACGTTTTCTAAACATCAAGGAACGCTTTGCCACGGTGTGCAGCTCTATGTGACAGACAGAGATAAGTTTGAAGCCGTTAAAACGGGTCTTTCAGTCATTAAAACCATACACGATCTCTATCCTGAGGATTTTGAGTTCCTGTCAACAGGTTCATTCGATAAACTGGCAGGCAACGGCTGGATCAGGACAAAAATTGAAAATGGAACTTCGGTTGAGGACATCATAAACAGCTATGAAAAAACACTCCAACAATTCAGCAAAACAAGAAAAAAATATCTCATTTATTAGAACGTAAGCATCGTATGTTACACGTGTAACATATTCTTACTGAACGAAAGACCCTTACTTTTACACATAAGTAAGGTTTTTTTCATGCTAAAAACCCACCCGCTTTATATAGGAAAACTTTCATTTATTTGGTACAATTTTTATTGAAAATGATTATCAATTGAAAGCTTCTGAAAAGGTGGTCTACTCGTGCAAAATGCAGTGATTTATCAACCGGTACAAATTGAATATCTAAAAAAGACAAGTGATCTCTTCTCAGAACAGCAATTAGCCGATTCATTCGTGCTGATTTTTCATTTAAAAGGAAACGGCTATATTTCGATCGGAACAAACACCAATCCTTTGCAAAAAAAGACACTTTATGTTTGTCCGCCTAACGAGACCTTTGGCTTTATGCCAGCAGCCGATGGACATATAGATGCCTGTCTGATCAGGCTTCAAAGCTATATCAAGGAAGCCGGCCAAGATATTTACACACCGTGCACAGAATCAGAATTAGCCAACCTGAAGCTTATGAATGTTTCACATATCGAAAATATTGCAGTCCGGCTTCAAGAGCTTGCCGCACTATGGAATGAATCGTCTCAGCTTTCTCAGCTAAAATGTGTGATTGAAGTACAAAGCCTGATTTATGACCTCTTTACTGCAAGTTTATCTGATCAAACGGATACACATTCAGCAATCGAAAAAACAAAACACTATATCGAAACCCATGCCGATACAAAAATCACGCTTGCCCAGCTGTCGCAAATGGCAGGAATCAGTGCCAAACACTACAGTGAAAGCTTTAAAAAATGGACAGGACAGAGCGTAACAGAATTTATTACGAAAACACGAATCACAAAGGCAAAACGGCTCATGGCAAAATCAAACTGCAAATTGAAAGAAATCGCACACCAAACCGGTTATCAAGATGAATTTTATTTCAGCAGAATCTTCAAAAAATATACAGGCTGTTCACCTACAAGCTATATGAAAAAACGCCGAAAGAAAATCGCCGCATACGGAAGGGGCACAATGGGCCATCTCATCCCTCTTCACCACATACCTTTTGCGGCCGCTCTGCATCCGAAATGGACGTCTTACTACTATCAGCATTATTCGACAGATATACCCGTCCAGCTCAGTGCATACCGGTTTAATGAAAAGTGGGAAGAAAACCTGTACACGTTATCACAGGCAGAACCAGATGTGATTGTCAGCATGGATTCTATTTCTCCAGAAGAACAAGATCGCCTGAATCGCATCGCAGAAGTCATGTACCTTCCTTCAGAAGAAAGCTGGAGAACCCACTTTCTGCAAACTGCCTCATTTTTAAAGGAGGAGTCCGAAGCAGAGAAGTGGCTAGCGGATTATGACCAGCAGACAACAGCCGCCAAAAAAACACTTCAGCACGTTCAAGGGCTGCGTTTTCTCTTTTTGAGGCTGCATAAGCAAAACTTCTATCTGGCACATAACCGAAGTGTCCGCGAAGTTTTCTTTGGGGATTTAGGATTCAGCTCGGCAGCAACGGCTGACACACCTTCAGAACAAGCGATTTCGTTAGAAAATATCGCAAATTACCAAGCTGACTGTATGATGCTTTTTCTTTTTAAAGAGCCGGAGACCATAGCTTACTACCAGCAATTACAGCAGACAGAAGCATGGCAAAACCTAAGCGCGGTACGGAATAACCGTGTTTATCTTCTATCCCTTGATCCATGGAATGAATACTCAGCTTGCGGGCACGAACGCATCGTTCAGCAAACTGTTTCTTTACTATCCGGAGATTGTCCATGATAAATCAGGAATTTGTCCATGGTGTTATATCTGTTCATTCTCTATAATTCCAATTGATAATAGTTATCAATTGAACAGGAGGCTCTATAGATGAAAAAGATATCTCTTACCTTATTAATCTTGCTTCTCGCGCTGACAGCGGCAGCTTGCGGCAGCAAAAATGAATCAACTGCCAGCAAGGCAAGCGGCACAGCATCTGAGAAGAAGAAAATTGAATACCTTGATAAAACATATGAAGTAACTGTACCGACAAACAAAATTGCCATTACGGGAAGCGTTGAATCAATGGAAGACGCGAAATTGCTTGACGTTCATCCGCAAGGCGCAATTTCATTCTCCGGCAAATTCCCTGATATGTTCAAAGACATCACTGATAAAGCCGAACCAACCGGAGAAAAAATGGAGCCAAATATTGAAAAGATTCTTGAAATGAAGCCAGATGTTATCCTTGCTTCAACAAAGTTTCCGGAAAAAACGCTGCAAAAAATCAGCACAGCAGGCACGACGATCCCAGTTTCTCATATCTCTTCAAACTGGAAGGAAAACATGATGCTTCTTGCCCAGCTGACTGGAAAAGAGAAAAAAGCAAAGAAAATTATTGCAGACTATGAACAGGATCTAAAAGAAACAAAAACAAAAATCAACGATAAAGCGAAAGATTCAAAAGCGCTTGTCATCAGAATCAGACAAGGCAACATTTACATTTACCCTGAACAGGTGTATTTCAACTCCACACTATACGGTGATTTAGGCCTTAAGGCGCCGAACGAAGTAAAAGCTGCAAAAGCGCAAGAGCTGATTTCATTAGAAAAATTAAGTGAAATGAACCCGGACCATATTTTCGTCCAATTTTCTGATGATGAAAATGCAGACAAACCTGATGCCTTAAAAGATTTAGAGAAAAATCCAATCTGGAAAAGCCTTAAAGCAGTCAAAGAAGACCATGTGTATGTCAACTCAGTGGACCCTCTCGCACAAGGCGGCACAGCTTGGAGCAAAGTCCGTTTCCTGAAAGCGGCTGCTGAAAAATTGACACAAAACTAATTCAGAGTAGGTTTTTGTATGTATTCAAAACAGTGGACACGTATCATATTGATTACTTCTCCATTTGCTATAGCGCTGTCACTTTTACTTTCAATCCTTTATGGGGCAAAGCATCTTAGCACAGATATTGTTTTTACATCTCTTATTCATTTCGATCCGGGAAACACAGACCATCAAATTATATGGCATTCCCGGATTCCAAGGGCTGCCGGCGCTCTGCTCATAGGGGCAGCCCTTGCTGTTTCTGGAGCGCTTATGCAGGGCATTACGCGCAATTATTTAGCTTCGCCATCCATTATGGGTGTTTTAGATGGTTCAGCGTTTATCATTACGCTTTGCATGGTTCTGCTCCCGCAATCATCTTCGATTGAAATGATGATATACTCTTTTATCGGCTCAGCGTTAGGAGCGGTGTTAGTATTCGGCCTTGCCGCCATGATGCCAAACGGATTTACCCCCGTGCAGCTCGCCATCATCGGCACAGTCACAAGCATGTTGCTCAGCAGCTTATCAGCGGCCATGTCGATTTATTTTCAAATTTCTCAGGATCTCAGTTTCTGGTACAGTGCCAGACTTCATCAAATGAGTCCAGATTTCCTGAAGCTTGCCGCTCCGTTTTTCCTGATTGGCATTATAATGGCCATTTCTCTCAGCAAAAAGGTAACCGCTGTATCATTAGGGGACGACATTTCTAAAAGCCTGGGGCAAAAGAAAAAAACCATTAAAATCATGGCGATGCTTTCCGTCATCATTTTAACCGGCAGTGCCGTAGCGCTGGCCGGAAAAATTGCGTTTGTCGGGTTGGTTGTTCCGCATATCACGAGATTTCTCGTCGGCTCTGATTACAGCAGGCTGATTCCGTGTTCCTGTATTTTGGGCGGAATCTTTTTAACCTTGTGTGATCTCGCAAGCAGATTTATCAACTATCCGTTTGAAACACCGATTGAGGTCGTAACATCCATTATCGGCGTACCTTTCTTCCTTTATTTAATTAAACGAAAAGGAGGGGAGCAAAATGGCTAAAAAATATGCATTGTTCATCGCTTTGATTCTTGTTGTCAGCTATTTCAGCTTAACGAGCGGATCATTTTCTGTTCGTCCTGCTGAGCTGCTCTCCACTCTTTTTCAAATCGACCCGAATCCGCAGTATGAAATTTTGTTGTTCGATTTAAGACTGCCGCGGGTTGTCATGGCTGCTATTATTGGACTCGGTCTTGGCATTGCAGGCGCTGTTATCCAGGCCATCACGAGAAACGGGCTTGCTGACCCTGGAATTCTCGGAATCAACGCAGGGGCAGGAGCTGGCATTGTAGCGTTTATGCTCTTATTCCAAGGCCAGAAGGAAGTGACATCCATAGCTGCAGCGATGGGAATGCCGCTCTTTGGATTGATAGGCGGGCTCATCGCGGCGATCCTGATTTACATATTTGCATGGCACAGAGGCAATTTAGATTCAGGAAGAATTATTCTGGTAGGGATTGCGATCAATTCAGGATTCAGCGCCCTGTCTTTGTTTTTATCTTTAAAAATGGACCCGCAAGACTATCAAATGGCCATGGTGTGGAAAAACGGAAGCATCTGGTCTGCCAACTGGACGTATATCACAGCCGTTCTCCCATGGATGCTGCTGTTTATACCGATTCTTATCGGCAAATCCCGCCTGCTCGACACCATTCGTTTTGATGAAGACACAGTCAGAAGCCTCGGCATTTCATCAAATAAAGAAAAAACCATCCTGCTCGTTGCCTGTGTAGCAATCATCAGCGCCTGTGTCTCCGTAGCGGGAAGTATGGCGTTTGTCGGCTTAATTGCTCCCCATATCTCACGGAGACTGGCTGGCGTCGAACATCGCTATATCCTGCCACTGAGCGGTTTAATCGGGATGCTTCTTGTGATAAGCGCAGACTTTGCCGGAAAACTGTTTTTTCAGCCCGCAGAAGTGCCCGCAGGCATCATTTTGGCGATCCTCGGAGTTCCTTATTTCTTATATCTGCTTTTCAAGCAAAAAAAGGGGGAGAATGCTTGAAAGGATCTCTTTCAGAACACAAAGCCGGCAACAGGAGGTTCACGCTGTACCTCCCTCCTTCCTACAGCACAGACAGCGGGGGATTTCCTGCTGTTTACGTGCAGGATGGCAGTTCTTTGTTCCAAAACCAAATCGAATTATTAGAAAGCGCATTTCAACAGCACAGGCTCCCTGAACTCGTGCTGATCGGTATCGAACCCGAAAACCGGCTTGATGAATACACCCCATGGCCGGCTGCATCACTCAGTGATCGGTTCACGGACTTCGGCGGAATGGGATATCACTATCTGTCTGATATAACGAACCAGTTCATTCCGCTAATCGAAGAAAACTGGAACGTCACCAGGGAACCGCAGTCAAGAGGAATGATCGGTGCCTCATTAGGCGGCCTCATCTCAATGTTCGCCATATTAAAATATCCGTCAATGTTCGGGAAAATAGGCTCTATATCAGGTTCATACTGGTACGAGAACGCAGCGGAAACCATTCATATATCTTCTTTAAAGCCCGGCACTGCACGTGTTTTCATGTCTATCGGGAGTGAAGAAGGCCGTGAAAAACAATCCATTCAGCGACATATGCTGAAAAAAACAAAGCAAGTTCATCAAAGTCTAAAAGAAAAAGGCTTCACTGAAGACCAGTTGTGTCTTTCAATTGAAAAAGGAGCGGTGCACCACCGCAAGTATTTCTGCAAACAGTTCATCAACGCGCTCGAATGGCTATACGGAAAAAACCGCTCAACCCTATGAGCGGTTTTTTTATGCTTTCTGCAACATTGGTTTTAATTCAAAACGATTCAGCATATAGCCAAACAAAGCAGCCAATATCTGCTGAAACAGCATGCCGATCACAACAGGAACGGCAACCTGAGACGGGAAGAACGTAACGGCAAGAACTGCGCCGGCACTAATATTCCTCATGCCTCCCGTAAATATAAGAGAGACTATTTCCTCTTGCCGCCTTTTCATCATTTTTCCGATCAGCCAAGCAGCGGCATAGCCTGTTAACGCGATAAAGAATACCGTTACAGCTATTCCTGCAAATCTCAAATCAATGGATTTGAAATAAGGAGCAATCGCTGAACTGTTAATCGCAATCACTGCCATCAAGCAAAGCTTTGAAAAAGGCGACAGCGCACTGCTCACAGACGCAGTTCTTTCTGGAGATGACATCTGATTAAACAGCATGCCCAAAAAAGAAGGAATCACGACCATTACAATCAGACCTTTCATCATTCCCCACACATCCATGTGAACCTGAGCGCCGGCCAGCAATGAAAGACTCAGCGGTACGATTAGCGGTGACAGCACAGTATCAACTAAAATAATCGAAAGTGTCAAACCGACATTCCCTTTGTACATCGCTGCCCAAATCAAGCTTGTAATCCCCGTAGGAATCACAACAGCCAATGTTAAACCGGTAATCGTCAAAGGATCACCTTTAAATATAAGATGGCCGCTGCCCCAAGCAAAAAGCGGCATGAAAATATGAAGAACGAATAGTGCAAGAATCATAGGGAGAGGATGAGACAATGCATGTCTCAAAGATTGAAAGTTCGCGCTCAAACTGCCTGCAAACGTAATAAAAGCAAAGATCCAAGGCACAGCCCATTCATACCCATTTAAAAACTGAGACAGCAGCACGCCCAACACCACACTAGTCGGCGTTAACAGCGGCATCACTCTCCCCAATACACGGTTCAGCTTCTGAAGCATCATATGCAAGTCCCCTATTTAAAATTTCTCTTCTCTCTATTATATCAATGCTGCTTAAGTGTATGTTATATAAAAAAGCCCAGATCTCATTCATCTGGGCTTCTCTATTTTATGCCATCTGTTTCATTAGAGATTTACTCGCTTTATTCAAACCTTTTAACTCAGCTTCAATGCCTTGTTCCTTAAACTTCGCAACAATCTTATCAAGTGCGGCCGCACCAGAATCGTCCCATACGTGAGCTTCAGTTAAGTCAATCACAATCCGCTCAATATCCTCTTGATATATAAACGCATTCGTAAGATCAGTCACTGACGCAAAAAAGATTTGCCCCTTCACTTGATACGTTCTAAGCTTTTGATCCTCTGCATGAGAAACGATTTTCAGCTTCGAGATTTTTGCTACAAAGAACACGGCACTTAAAAGAACACCGACAAATACACCCTTAGATAAGTCATCCGTCACAACAACCGTAACCACAGTCACAACCATGACAATCGAGTCCGTGAGCGGCGCTTTTTTGAGACCTTTTAAAGAAGACCAATCAAAAGTGCCGACAGACACCATAACCATTACAGCTACTAACGCCGCCATTGGGATTTTCACCACGACATGACTTAACACCGCAATTAAAAACATCAGAAAAGCACCGGCAACAAATGCTGACAAACGTCCGCGACCGCCCGCTTTTGTATTAATGACAGATTGTCCGATCATAGCGCAGCCTGCCATTCCGCCAAAGAATCCAGTCACGATATTCGCAATTCCCTGTCCGCGGCTCTCTTTATTTTTATCACTGTCCGTATCCGTCATTTCATCAATAATCTGTGCTGTCAGCAAAGATTCAAGCAACCCGACAAACGCTAAAGCAATTGAATAAGGAAAAATAATTTGCAGTGTTTCAAAGGTAAACGGAACATCAGGGATTAAGAAATGAGGCAACGAACTAGAAATATTGCCCATATCACCAACCGTCCGCACATCCACATGGAAAGTGACCGCAATAATTGTCATCACAATAATCGCCACAAGCGGAGACGGAACAGCAGTCGTAAACCTTGGCAGCACATAAATAATAACCAACGACCCGGCAAGCATCGCATACATGCTCCAAGAAGCACCTTCAAACTGGGGAAGCTGCGCAGAGAAGATAAGAATCGCCAGCGCATTCACAAACCCGATCATCACAGAACGCGGGATGAATTTCATTAATCTTGCAATTTTACTGATACCTAAAATCACCTGAATAATGCCTGTCAAAATCGTAGCCGCAAATAAATACTGAAGCCCATGATCAGCAACCAGCGACACCATAACGACTGCCATTGAGCCTGTCGCAGCTGAAATCATGCCAGGTCTGCCGCCAAAAATAGAAATAATAATGGCTATACAAAATGACGCATAAAGACCGACCATCGGATCCACACCGGCTATAATAGAAAAGCCAATCGCTTCAGGTATTAACGCTAACGCAACTAAAATGCCAGCAAGAATGTCTTTTCGGATATTCCCGAACCATTGCTGTTTTAATGTAAAACTATTATTCAAATATAACGACTCCTTTTTAGTAAAAAATAAATCCGCACCATATCTATTGTATTGAGAGCTTTTTTATTTTACGGGAGAAAATGAAAAGAAAAACGACCGGGGAAAACGGGGAAACGTTGAGTATATTGTATTGAGGCAAGGAGTTGTCATACAAAGAGTATCATAATAAATTTTTATCAATTACGCAAGATGATTGCTGAAGAAAAAAATGGCTCAAATATAGTCTGAGACATTTTATCATATCCGGATGAAACCAAGAATCGTTTTAATGACAGTAATATCTTTTCTCTCATTTGGCAACCCGAGCCGGTTTCCGAAAAAATAACCTATCATCATTATCTCAGGCTGATAAATATGAGCGGCCTCATTTAACTCTGTATTTTGGCAATCAATAAAACAGCTTTTGCAGGGATTATTCTTAGTTTTTTCTTAGGACTTATTTATGGCCGGCATGTTCGCCATTATTTTATTGTCACCAATCAATTTTATCATGGAAAAACAGAACAAACGACAAACATGCTGCTCGCTGCCAATGGATTGGCGGCACTACCCTGCCAATTGCAGTCGGATGGATTCTGGATGAGTCTCCCGTTCAAACTGCATTTTGATTATTTATGACTCTCATGTTGATCATGCTGGGGATTGTATTGGAATTCAAAAGTATTAGAAAACTTTAAAAAGCAGAAGCTTGATAAAATGAATACTGCCGAAAGCAACTCAGCACAGATATAAAATAAAAAACCCAGCTCAATGAGCTGGGTTTAAGCTTGCTTGGCGGCGTCCTACTCTCACAGGGGGAAACCCCCGACTACCATCGGCGCTGAAGAGCTTAACTTCCGTGTTC
>NZ_JBWKWL010000004.1:0-518596 GCF_059422205.1 Bacillus sp. GW821-FHT01G09 | reverse complement strand
CAGGATCAACAGGAGCTACTGGGGAAACAGGATCAACCGGAGCAACAGGACCAACTGGAGTAACAGGGGCAACTGGAGCAACCGGAGTAACAGGCCCGACAGGAGCGACTGGAGTGACCGGAGCAACCGGAGCAACTGGAGCAACAGGACCAACCGGATCAACTGGGGCAACAGGGGTAACAGGCCCGACAGGAGCGACAGGAGTGACCGGAGCAACCGGAGTAACTGGAGTAACAGGAGTAACAGGGTCAACTGGAGCAACCGGAGCTACTGGACCAACAGGGTCAACTGGAGCAACCGGAGCTACTGGGGTAACTGGGTCAACCGGAGCAACCGGAGCCACTGGAGCTACAGGTCCAACTGGTTCAACTGGGGCAAATCCGCAGCTGTTTTTCAATGAGGTAGCTGGACCAGTTTCAGTTGCTGTTAACGGTACTGAAACGTCAATTGGGACTTTAAGCGTGCCAACAGTCACTGGGCAATTAATAAAATTAGATCTTGCCATTTCTGTGGATGTTACAACGACAGCTAACTCGAACTTTACTTTCGAAATCAGAGTTTATAGAAACGGCGTATTGGTAGATATACGCTCTGTCCAAAGAAATATTAATGCAGCCACAACGTCAAGGTTTCCAATTGCTACAACGTTTGTAAATACTGCTACTGTCACAGGCACAACTTCTTATGAAGTTAGAATAATCTTTACAACAGTAAGTAATGTGAGCAGCAGTAGCGCACTAAATCTAGATATAAATGCTATTAGGTTCCCTTAATAATAGAGAATAAAAGTCTCCGCTTTTGTTTTAAATTCAGCATATGATACAAGAAACCTACTTTTTGTAAAGTAGGTTTCTTGTTGTGCCCAATGAAGACTTAGCATGTTTCGAAATATTCCTCCAAAAATTTTTTAAGGTAATAAGAATACTGGCCTGAATCAAACTCATTGCCGCATGCATGTAAGATCCACGGCTCTTTCTGATGAGGGATGCCCAATATATATCCTTTTTTTCTGAACTCAAAACATTGAGAAGTATCATATAAATGCCATCCGTCAAAAATATCTTTTCGCCATGGAACATCGTACTGAGTCGCCAGTAATAAACCGTCTAATGCTTGAACTGTTTTCACAGTTTCATCAATTTCTTGAAATGATAAATAACTGTACGTGCTACGGTATTCAATGACTTTTCCGACTTTTTTAGAAGCCTCCCACCAAATCCCGCTTTGCGGCACTTCTTCAGCTCCTATGACACCTATCATGCCCAGACCATCATTCTGCTGAAAGACATGAAGGATATCATAAATAAAGGAACGATTGATAATACATGTGTCCTGATGTAAATACACTTTATATTTTGAGTCTGAGTCCTCCATTGCCGCTTGGTAGCCGGAGGCCATACTGTCTGCGTCTCGGATATTAATTAATTCTACCTTCATATGCGGCGGTACGGAAAGAGACTGAATATGTCTTAGACAGAGATCATAAAGGGTATCGTCATTCACACATGTAATGAAGCTAATTGAATTTTCATTTGTATGCTGATTCATCTTTTCTCTGCCTTTATGACATATTGATAGGCTCTGACTTCCTCCTCAAAATCTGTGTAGTGAATACCCATGCATGCTCTGACGTGAGCCAGTTTACTGATCATTTTTTCATAATAGTCAGTTGTAAAGGGAATGGGCTCAATTTGACTGATTTTATAATCTGTTTCATGAAACATCTTTTTCATTTCCTGCAGGGTAAAAAAACGGAGGTGTGTTTTATCGAGCAGCCCTGCCTGTGTATACGTCCATTTGCCGGACAGCAGACTCTCGAAAATTGAGATGTGCCCGATATGCGGGATGCTTGCCAAAATGTTTCCTGTCTCTTTTACATAAGGCTTTAGGTTACGTAAAACTGTCCACGGGTCTTTTAAGTGTTCCAATACATCGCCGAATATAATGTGATCAAATGTATTTTTTTGAAAAGGCAGCTTCAGTGTTTCAATGTCTCCCGTTATTACTTCGTCAATACGATGAGCTGCTTTTTCGGCAGCTGGTGGATAGGACTCGATCCCGTAATAGGAGCAATTCGTTTTTTCCTTAACAGCTGCGCCAAATAAGCCTTCAGCGCATCCGACTTCAAGAATAGTTTTAGCATCTGTTTCTATTAGATTGAATAGCTGCCAGTTGATGCCTTTGTAATACTCTTTATCTTTTAAATGATACTCTTTCATAGACTCAGCTAGTGACCTTTTATTGTTTTCCATGCTGTTCACCTCCGGAGCTAGCTTGCTGGTGAAGGATATCTTCAAAATATTTTTTGTTAGCTAGCATTCTTGAATCATGGGGACGGTATTGCAATGCCGATTCATTATGCTGATAGGCAAGCTGATGCTGGCCGAGTTTATCGTAGCAGACGGCTAATTGCAGGTGGGGAAGCCAGGTCGCGCAGGTGCGATTTTGAAAAGCCAGACTTTCCGCACCTTTGTTTTCTATTGCTTTTTCATACCAATAGACCGCACTTTGAAAATCGTTTTTCTCAAAAAAAGAGAATCCCAGCCTGCAGCATGTTTCTGCTCTAGGCGGTCCATAGACGAGCGTGTGGAGCACCCAGCTTAATTCTTTTTCCTTCAGTCCCAATGAATGATAGCAGTCTGCTAATTTATTGCACGCTCTGATATTATCCTCGACCCATCCCTGCTTCGTTTGTAAAAAACGTAAATAGTACTCAATCGCTTGCTCCATTTTTCCGTGATCACACAACTCGTTCGCATAGTAAAATAAATCTCTTGGCGAAAAATCCTTTCCAGAAGAAGCCATTTTTTCATAAATCCGCAGGTTTCGGTCTGCATCATGGCTAAGTGGCATGTGAGAAACCGCCGCTTCACTATGGTGGAGGTTTCCGTACACTTCCAAATATTCATGGACGGCGCCAATCCACTTAAAACCCTTTTCTCGCTTTACAAGCCGATATCTCCTTAAGCTGGATGTGACGTTATGTTCTTCATCAAACGCCAAGTGATATTTCATTGAGACTGCGTCAATATGTGGATCAAGCGTTCTTTTTAAATCCAGCAACAGCTTTTGATCCTTCTCGGTAAACACGTCGTCGGCATCAAGCCATAAAATATAGTCGGCCGTTGCCTGCTGAAACGAAAAATTTCGGGCTGCCGCAAAATCGTCGATCCATTTAAAATCAAAGATTCGGTCTGTATAACGAGCAACAATGTCTTTCGTCTTGTCAACTGACCCGGTATCAACAATGTTGATTTCATCGGCTATCTCCCGCACAGAATCTAAGCAGCGGCCAATAACAGCCTCTTCATTTTTAACAATCATACATAAACTGATTGAAATCACATTGCCACCCCCGCTTCATTATTTTTTTTCTTTATGACATGAACAAACATGTAATCAATATGAGCATGTTTTGATGGATGATCTAAAGGCAGACCAAACTGTCCGGAGAGAAATTTTAGTTCTTGTAAAAACAGCAGTATCTTTGGTTCAGGAACGGCGGAATGAGTAGTGACTGACTTTATTTCATAAAGATGTGTTGGAAATAGTGTGTTTACGTTTTGAGGTGTGATGAAATGATTGTGTGAAGGTGTTTCGCATAATAAAGAGATCAGCGTATCTGCATAAGCTGTATTCGGGATGCTGCAGATCAACGAGCCTGAAGGCTTTAGATAACCTGCTAGAGCCTCAATTGTTCGCTGTGGATTGTTCGAGTAATTCAAAAGGTCTCCTACCATCATTGCATCGAAAAAAACCTCTGGATAAGGAAAATTGCATCTTTCCACATCTGCCGAAATGACTTGTTCATAATAGGTTGCTGCGATTGACCGTAACAACGCATCCTCTTCAATTCCATACAATGTACAGGTTTGCCGGTTCAGAAGCTCTATACCACTAGCTCCCGCACCGCAGCCAATATGCAGGATGGAATGGGATGAGGAAGGTACAAGCGCTGTCAGCTCTGGATGGGGATCTGTAAAAGCCAACACATCCTGTTTCCATTTATCTATGAATATTTGGCGGTTGACCTGATATAACCGGCTGATGTTTAAATCGGGATTGCCGGAAAATGTGGCATGCCCTTGATGATGCACAAACGAATCAAGAGCGATCTTCAGTTGATATCCTTCCTGCAGAGCGCGTAGACATAAATCATCATCTTCAAATGAACCAACTTCAAAACGCTCGTCAAATCCGCCGATTTTATCCAATACCTCTTTTTTGACAAGAAGGCAAAATCCAACCAGCCTTAAAACAGCTCTTGATTTGCCCCGATGTTCCATACCATGACGCTGAGAAAAATGTTCGATTTCTTCTAAGCTGGTATAGTCAACCGAGATTTGCTGTGGTCCACTAACATAATTGCTTACAGGACCGACCATGCCGATTTTGTCATCCTGATAAAGCAGCTTGACCATTGGCTCCAGCCATTGACTTGTTACAACAGTATCGTTGTTTAAAAAAAGAATGTTGTCCCCTGTAGCAACTTCAAGCCCTTGATTGCAGGCTTTTGCGAAGCCTTTGTTCGTTTTATTAAAAATCACTTTAATTGAAGAGAGCTGTTTGAGGTAGTCACATGTACCATCAGAAGAGCCGTTATCTACAACAATTATTTCAATACAGTCACTAATTGTATGCTTCCATATGCTCTTCAAGCATTGTTTTGTTAAAACCAATTGATTATAAGTCAGTATAATAATACTCGTTTTCATCATAACCCCGCCCTTCACCTTATCATTCGCATACTATATGTATATCGTAATGTTCAGACAGAATGATTCCTTCCTAACTTTTATAATCACCTCATTAGGACAAACAGTAATTACATAGCATTATCCAAGGGGTGATGCATTTTATGAAGGTGATTATCATGGAGGGACCGCAAGCTGACAAATGCATTAACGATTGCTATCATTATTTAATAAAACTTTATAGGAAGGAGATCCAGGGTGATAGCAATATATGTAAGGGTATCGACCGAGGAACAAGCGATCAAGGGATCGAGCATCGACAGCCAGATCGAAGCCTGTATAAAGAAAGCAGGGACTAAGGATGTACTGAAGTATTCAGATGAAGGATTTTCTGGAGAGCTTTTAGAACGTCCGGCTTTGAATCGCTTGAGGGAGGATGCAAGCAAGGGACTTATAAGTCAAGTCATTTGTTACGATCCTGACCGTCTTTCTCGGAAATTAATGAATCAGCTTATCATTGATGACGAATTGCGAAAGCGAAACATACCTTTGATTTTTGTAAATGGTGAATACGCCAATTCTCCAGAAGGCCAATTATTTTTCGCTATGCGCGGAGCGATCTCGGAATTTGAAAAAGCCAAAATCAAAGAACGAACATCTAGTGGCCGACTTCAAAAAATGAAAAAAGGCATGATCATTAAAGATTCCAAACTATATGGCTATAAATTTGTTAAAGAGAAAAGAACTCTTGAGATATTTGAAGAGGAAGCAAAAATTATTCGGATGATTTTCAACTACTTCACTGATCATAAGAGCCCTTTTTTCGGCAGAGTAAATGGTATTGCTCTGCATTTAACTCAGATGGGGGTCAAAACAAAAAAAGGCGCCAAAGTATGGCACAGGCAGGTTGTTCGACAGATATTGATGAACTCTTCTTATAAGGGTGAACACAAACAGTATAAATATGACACTGAGGGTTCCTATGTTTCAAAACAGGCAGGAAACAAATCTATAATTAAAATAAGACCTGAAGAAGAGCAAATCACTGTTAAAATTCCAGCAATTATTCCAGCCGAACAATGGGATTATGCTCAAGAACTCTTAGGTCAAAGTAAAAGAAAACACTTGAGTATCAGCCCTCACAATTATTTGTTATCGGGTTTGGTTAGATGCGGAAAATGCGGAAATACCATGACAGGGAAGAAAAGAAAATCACATGGTAAAGACTACTATGTATATACTTGCCGGAAAAATTATTCTGGCGCAAAGGATCGCGGCTGCGGAAAAGAAATGTCTGAGAATAAATTGAACCGGCATGTATGGGGGGAGATTTTTAAATTCATCACCAATCCTCAAAAATATGCTTCTTTTAAAGAGATTGAACAATCAAATCACCTGTCTGATGAATTAGAACTTATTCAAAAAGAGATAGAGAAAACAAAAAAAGGCCGCAAGCGTCTTTTAACGCTAATCAGCCTAAGCGATGACGATGATTTAGATATTGATGAAATCAAAGCACAAATTATTGAGCTGCAAAAAAAGCAAAACCAGCTTACTGAAAAGTGTAACGAAATTCAATCAAAAATGAAAGTCCTGGATGATACAAGCTCAAGTGAAAATGCTCTAAAGAGAGCCATCGACTATTTTCAATCAATCGGTGCAGATAACTTAACTCTTGAAGATAAAAAAACAATTGTTAACTTTATCGTGAAAGAAGTTACCGTTGTGGATTCTGACACCGTATATATTGAAACTTATTAAAGAGGGGTGTATGCACCCCCCTTTTGTAATTACAATCTCATTTTCAATACACCTCGCAGCATACGTCGCCAGCTTTGTCCCTTTTCCAGCGGAATAGCTTTCAATTCCTTTAATAAGCCCGATCGTTCCGATGGAGATTAAGTCCTCTGCATCCTCACCTGTATTTTCGAACTTTTTCACAATATGGGCGACCAAGCGAAGATTATGCTCAATCAGCATGTTTCTGGCATGTTCATCCCCTTTAGCCATGAGCTCTAAGTATTTTTTTTCCTCGCTGCTTGAGAGCGGTTGTGGAAAGGCATTGTTTTTCACGTAAGATACTAAAAAGACAAGCTCTTTAACAACAAAGCCGAGCGCTGCGAAAACACCTGTCACCATCGTCACCTCCACAAAAGTATGTAGGCAAAAGCCTATATGTAAATGTATGTGACCGGGAGGCTGTCTGTGTCTGTACCGGGAAATTTCTCGCGGGGGAGTCCGGCTTTTGTAAGCAGCATACTAACTTCAAATGTTAAAAATAATCTTTATCAAGCGCCCATACATTGAAATGAACAAAGGTATGGGGGGATGGGAATGAAAAAATGGATGGCAGGCCTGTTTCTTGCTGCAGCAGTTCTTCTTTGTTTAATGGTTCCGCAACAGATCCAAGGCGCATCTTCGTATGACAAAGTGTTATATTTTCCGCTGTCTCGTTATCCGGAAACCGGCAGTCATATTAGAGATGCGATTGCAGAGGGACATCCAGATATTTGTACCATTGACAGAGATGGAGCAGACAAAAGGCGGGAGGAATCTTTAAAGGGAATCCCGACCAAGCCGGGCTATGACCGGGATGAGTGGCCGATGGCGGTCTGCGAGGAAGGCGGCGCAGGGGCTGATGTCCGATATGTGACGCCTTCTGATAATCGCGGCGCCGGCTCGTGGGTAGGGAATCAAATGAGCAGCTATCCTGACGGCACCAGAGTGCTGTTTATTGTGCAGTAATAAAGAAGAGGCTCTTTCTTGAGCCTCTGTTGTTACAATCCTTCGCCGTGCTGAATTTTAGGGGGATAGGTTTCTGCTTTTCGCCAATATTGGCGTGTGCCTTCGTCCCGTACAACGATGCCCAGCTGTGCCAGTTCGAGACGGAATTCTTCAATATCGTCTTTTTCTTCGTCCTGCAGCGCTTTGTGACGAGCTTTTAATAAGGCATGGGCGCCTTGCGATAGGTCTGGTGCATCAGGAATCCATCGGCGAAATTGATCTTTAAACGGATCACCATCTGTTGCCCATTCGTAATGATGCTGTCTAAAGGCCTTCTCAACGTTTACTGTTTTTTCATCAATTTCTTCCCGTACCAATTCATATCCGGCTGTTCCCAGGAGGACAAGCCGTTTGTGATCCATAAATACAAGAGCGATGTCATCGGAATGAATTGTTTGCACTTTTTTTCCTTTGATGAATTCCACTGTGTTATCTGTAATTTTGACAGACAGCAGCATTGCAATAACAGAATGAGCGAACCAAATCCCCGCACACATACCGAGAAGAGCAGTGATAAATGCAGCTGTAGATCCCTGAAAAGAGGTAATGAGCCGAAGCGGTCCTTCAAGAGGGATCCACGGGAGGGATAATGCCCATTTCGCAATCTGCGGGATAAAATACCCGATTGCAAAACCGATGATTGCAAGTGCAGCGTATAAAAAGAATACAGCGGTTTTCGTAACTCCAATAAGAGTATGAGATTGATTCTGCAACATGTCACCTTCTTTTTACTGAAAAAATCGAAATCCTTCCCATATTTTAACTTAAACTGATGGTAAATCAAGGATAAAGCGATAATTATGGATATAAAGAGATTCAGTAATAGAACTGGCAGGCGCCGTCGGTCATGAAAAATAAAATTTACATGCGCAGACGATGTAAGCCCCATTTGTTTTCTGCGTATCACAATACAATCCAAAGGGAACATAAAGAGTAAAGGCTTTTTAGACAATCAGGAGGAACAGATATGAAAATCGGATTAATCGGCTTAGGGAAAATGGGCATAAACATAGGAAAGCAATTCATTGACCGCAATCATCAAGCGGTAGGATATGATGTAAATCAAGCGGCTGTTGATGAACTGAAAGCATACGGGGCTGAGGGGACAACGAATCTTAAAGAGTTAATTTCTTTATTAGACCCGCCGCGTATCCTATGGGTTATGGTACCGCATAGCATTGTCGATGCTGTTTTGCGTGATGTATCACCTTTATTAAGTAAAGGCGATATGATTATCGAAGCTGGAAACTCTCATTATAAAGAATCAATTCGCCGCTACAATCAAATGAAAGAAGCGGGTATCCATTATCTCGATGCCGGAACGTCAGGCGGAATGGAAGGCGCACGGCATGGAGCCTGTTTTATGGTGGGGGGCGACCATGAAGCATGGGAGATTGTGGAACCGCTTTTTCGTGATACCGCCGTCGAAAATGGTTATCTATACGCTGGTGAAGCGGGAAGCGGACATTTTTTAAAAATGATCCATAATGGAATTGAGTATGGAATGATGGCCGCGATTGGTGAAGGATTTGAAGTGCTTGAAAACAGCCAATTTGATTTTGACTATGAGAAGGTTGCCAGAGTGTGGAATCATGGTTCTGTCATTCGTTCTTGGCTTATGGGACTGACTGAGCGAGCTTTCTCTAAGGATGCGAAACTGGATCAGATCAAGGGCATTATGCATTCCTCAGGTGAAGGAAAATGGACGGTGGAAACCGCGCTTGATCTGCAGACGGCAACTCCGGTCATCGCCATGTCACTGATGATGAGATACCGTTCTTTAACAGACGATACGTTTACAGGAAAGGTGGTCGCTGCGCTTCGAAATGAATTTGGAGGCCATGCGACAGAAAAAAAGTAAGGGGGCCAAACAAGCCTCCTTATTTTTTTGGCATCTTCAGAAGATGAGGGAACTTTTTATAAATGACCACCATGATGATCAGAATATATGTACCGTAAATGCTGATAGACAATAATTTATTGCTGGTGAAATTGGCACCTGCAATAGTGACAACAACAATATTGGGGATTTTCCCTATTAAAGACGCAAAGAAAAAAACATGCCAGCGAACTTGGCTCAGCCCGCAGATCACGTTCATTACAAGTGAAGGTATGACAGGTATCAGCCTTCCTAATAAAACAGCGGTAAAAGCGTTTTTGTTGAAGGAAGCCTCGTAGCTCTGTATGGCAGGATAGGCCTGAACTTTTTTTCTGGCCCAATCTCTAAAACTGTACCTGGCGAGAAAAAACAGCAATATTGTACCAAGCATTGAGCCGGTCAGTGTAATCCAAATTCCATTTGCAGTCCCGAACACTGCGCCATTTAAAGCAGCAATCAAAGCAAACGGCACTATTGGGAAAAAAACATCGGCAGCAATCAGCAGCATACTAAATAAAACGGAAAACATCCCTCCTGCTTTGATTGCATCAAGCCAAGCTTCTTTCTGAAAAAAACCGACTGCAATGATAGCAATAATCACAAGTATACCTATTACTTTTTTTAACATGTCTATGGTCACTCCCAACTTAGGTGATGTCAGGAGCCAAAACCTCCGTCATCTAAATTAGTATAACTGGTGCCATTTCAGCGGTTCAACTGAAAACCAGGTTGAGAACACAATTCTTTTTTACCTCATAAAAAAGGCTGTCCATCTCTCTGTTTTCTGCATTCTTAATAATAGGGAGGGATAGAAATGGTAACCATAAAAAAGGATTTTATACCGGTATCAAATGATAATCGTCCTGGCTATGCGATGACGCCTGCTTATATTACGGTGCATAATACAGCGAATACAGCAAAAGGCGCTGATGCGAAAATGCACGCCAATTTTGTAAAAAACCCGAGCACATCCGAAAGCTGGCATTTTACAGTTGACGATTCAGTCATTTATCAGCATCTCCCGATAGATGAAAACGGCTGGCATGCGGGAGACGGTACAAACGGGACAGGAAACCGCAAATCGATCGGGATTGAAATCTGCGAAAATGCTGATGGCGATTTTGAAAAAGCAACATCAAATGCCCAGTGGCTGATCAGAAAGCTGATGAAGGAAAACAATATTCCGTTAAATCGTGTTGTTCCCCACAAAAAATGGTCTGGGAAAGAATGTCCGCGGAAACTCTTGAACCACTGGAACTCTTTTATAAACGGAATTTCTTCCTCGGATACACCTCCAAAAGAACCTTTACCATCATATCCTCTGCCGTCTGGGGTTATAAAGCTCACTTCGCCTTATCGAAAGGGCACAAACATTCTCCAGCTGCAAAAGGCTTTAGCTGCACTTCACTTTTACCCTGATAAGGGAGCCAAAAACAATGGCATAGATGGAGTTTACGGACCGAAAACAGCGAATGCCGTCAAGCGTTTTCAGCTCATGAACGGATTAACTGCAGACGGGATTTATGGGCCAAAAACAAAGGCCAAGCTTAAATCGAAGTTAAAGTAAATGCAGGATTTAACGGATAACCTGTTTCCAGTGCGGATCCAGGTTATTTTCTTTTCTTTGGTTTGTGTGTTTTTCAGATTGGAAAGAAGGGAATTTTAAAAAATCATCAGCTGCGCCGCAATGAAAGCAGAATGATATTCACTGAGGGGGACACGTTAACTATAGGAAAAAACAGTGATAGCGAAAAACTCTTCATTGAACGAAGAGAAACAGAGGTATAACATTAAGGTGAGGCTTTTGGGGGTGTAAAGATGAAACATTTTATCATCCTTTTCCTTCTGCTGTTCGTTACAGCAGGATGCGAGGGAAGGGGATACGAAGACGTTGTAGCATTTGGTGACAGCAATACGCGTGGCTCTAATTGGGATTATCGCGATTATCCAAAAGCACAGCAGTGGGTCAATATATTAAAAACAGCTGAGCGCGGTAACCTTGACATACTCAATGCGGGAATCGGCGGACAGACGACAGAGGATGCCCGTCTCCGATTTCAGACAGATGTGCTGGATCAAAAACCGAAGTATTTGTTTATTATGTTCGGCACCAATGACGCTGCCATACTGACTGAGGGGAAACCGAGAGTGTCGAAGCAGCGTTTTAGAGAAAATCTGGTTTATTTTATTGAAGAAAGCAGAAAACACGGAATCAAGCCAATCTTAATGACGTGTATCCCAATTATAGAAGGTAATGGGAAGCATCATTTGTTTTACTATTCCAGATATCAAGCAGCTGCTTTTGAACCAAAAGGCGGAGCAAGGAAATGGCACAACTCATATAACGATATTACAAGAGATGTGTCGAAGCGCCTGGATGTCCCTCTTGTAGATAACTGGAAGCATTTTATAGAAGCAGACGGCGGAAAAGCAACTGATGAAGCGCTTATCCAATCTGGTCTTATAGATCCTTCTGGAAATCATATGACACCTAAAGGGGCAAGGATCGTATATGAAGGAATACAAGATGGGCAGATCCTGCAGCGTTGAGCCGGACAACCGCCTAGTCCGATTTATTTCTCCTACATAGGCTGTTATAAAACCTTATTAAGGAGGCGCTTCACATGTATGGCGCAGGCAGAGCATATGGATACGCTTTTATTGTTGTTTTAGTTGTTGTTCTCCTGGTTGTGGGCGGCATATACTGGTTAGCATAATAACCGGCCCTTTAAAACACCTCTTTTTAGGGGTGTTTTTTGCTGAAAATAGTAGTAAAGCGCGCAGCCAAAGTGATATAATATCAGTCATCTGAGTAAAAAAAGGAAATACGCCCGGAAAAAATAGACAAATTCCTATTAAGAAGATACGGAAATAATATGTCCGAGCGATCTTCTTTTTATTTCGTTTTCAATTAACTCGATAAAGTCACGGTTTAAATTCATTTCGGTGGCTTTGAAATAAGATTCTATTAGTAATTCATCAGACAGTTTTCTCATGCTAGGAACCCAATTAATGGGAGAGGCACCTCCTTAAAAGTTGGAATCATTCATGATTTTAACGCATACAATGATAAGTTGCGTTCATCTGAGGTTGAAGTTATCTTTAATCTACCATGAAATGCATATAAGAACAATCGTTCTGTTATCCACACCAAAAAGTGGATAACTTGTGAGTATCGTGTTTATAATTTGTCTAAAGAGTGATGTAATAAGAGTGGATAGTGTGTGTAAATTTATCCACACCTGGTGAAGAAACCCAATTTTTGTCGAAATTTTTTTGCTCAGTTTTTATTTAGGCGCAAGTTCGATTTTTTTCGACAATCATTTTGAGAGAAAGAAAAAAGGGAAGGGTGCGGGTTTTGTTAAAAAAGTTTTTTTTACCTGACGAGTTTGTAAAAAATATTTTTCATATTACACCTGAGAAATTAAAGGAACGAAATGTAAAAGGAATTATTACTGACCTGGATAATACGCTTGTTGAATGGGACAGGCCGAACGCGACGCCGCGATTGATCGAGTGGTTTGAAGAAATGAAGGAACACGGCATTAAAGTGACAATTGTCTCTAATAATAACGAAAGAAGAGTGAAACTTTTCTCAGAACCGCTTGGAATCCCATTCATCTATAAAGCCAGAAAACCGATGGGTAAAGCCTTTAATAGAGCGGTGCGCAATATGGAGCTGAAAAAAGAGGACTGCGTTGTCATCGGAGACCAGCTGCTGACCGATGTACTCGGGGGAAACCGAAACGGCTACCATACGATTTTGGTCGTGCCAGTCGCTTCCTCTGACGGATTCATTACGCGCTTTAACCGCCAGGTCGAACGCAGAATACTGAGTGCTCTCAAACGAAAAGGGCACATTCAGTGGGAGGAGTAAGAAATGGAAAAGGTTGTTTGTATCGGGTGCGGAGTTACGATCCAAACCGAGGACAAAACAGGTTTGGGGTACGCGCCGCCTGCATCACTTACGAAAGAAAATGTGATTTGCCAGCGTTGCTTCAGACTGAAAAACTATAATGAAATACAAGATGTCTCCTTAACTGATGATGATTTTTTGAACATTCTTCACGGTATTGGAGAAACGGACTCTCTTGTCGTAAAAATTGTTGATATTTTTGATTTTAACGGCAGCTGGATTAATGGGCTGCAGCGCTTGGTGGGGGGAAACCCTATCTTATTAGTTGGCAATAAAGCGGATATTTTGCCTAAGTCACTGAAAAGAGAGCGTCTGATCCAATGGATGAAGCGTGAAGCGAAAGAGCTTGGCTTAAAACCGGTTGACGTATTTTTGGTCAGTGCGGGACGCGGCCAGGGAATCAGAGAAGTAATTGACGCGATTGAGCATTACCGCAACGGAAAAGACGTCTATGTTGTCGGATGTACAAATGTAGGAAAGTCAACCTTTATTAACCGGATTATTAAAGAAGTGTCAGGTGAAGAAGATATTATTACAACATCCCAATTTCCTGGCACAACCCTTGATGCGATTGAAATCCCGCTGGATGACGGTTCATCGCTTTATGATACACCTGGAATTATCAACAACCATCAAATGGCGCATTATGTCAATAAAAAGGATCTGAAAATATTATCTCCTAAAAAGGAGCTGAAGCCTCGCACATTCCAGCTTAATGATCAGCAAACACTGTATTTTGGCGGACTTGCAAGGTTTGATTATGTGTCTGGGGAAAGATCTCCTTTTATTTGCTATATGCCGAATGAGCTGATGATTCATAGAACAAAACTTGAAAATGCAGACGCGCTTTATGAAAAGCATGCAGGGGAATTGCTCACACCTCCGGGTAAAGATGAAATGGATGAGTTTCCGGAATTGGTCGCCCATACGTTTACGATAAAAGACAAAAAGACAGATATCGTTTTCTCTGGGTTAGGCTGGGTTACTGTCCATGACGCCGATAAAAAGGTAACTGCATACGCGCCAAAAGGCGTTCATGTATTTGTTCGGCGTTCATTAATTTAAGAAAAGGGGAGAGGAGGATGAAAAAGCTGTACGGGGTTATCGGAAATCCGATTGGCCATTCTATGTCACCTGATATTCATAACGCATCATTGAAAGACCTCGGGCTTGACGGACATTATCATGCCTTCAAGGTAGAAGGGAATGATCTGGAGGATGCGGTAAAAGGAATAAGAGCTCTAGGCGTACAAGGAATCAATGTGACTGTTCCGCACAAGGTTTCCATTATGGATTATCTGGATCATATTGATGAGAGTGCAAAAGTGCTCGGTGCCGTAAACACGGTCAGAAGAGAGGGAGATAAGCTTGTCGGATACAATACCGATGGGGAAGGCTTCGTGAAGTCATTAATGAAGGTATTAGACAAGCCCATCTCTGAACTGTCATTCTTAATGATCGGCGCTGGCGGAGCGGCGAGAGCCATTTTTACAACAATTGTCCGAAATACCCCGAAAAAATTTGACATTTGCAACCGGACGTTAGAAAAAGCAAAGCGGCTTACAGAAGCTACTCCCTCGTTTCACAATAAAGAAGTATTAAGCATAAAAGAAGCAGAAGAACGTCTTGAGCAGTATGATGTTATCATCCATACAACGTCTGTGGGCATGTATCCGAACGTGGACGATGTGCCGCTTTCATTACAGCGTGCCGCGAGCAGTGCCGTCGTATGTGATATCGTGTATAATCCAATACAGACGGCCCTTTTAAAAGAAGCAAGCCAAAAAGGCTTGAAAACACTCGACGGTGTGGGCATGTTTGTTGAACAGGCAGCATTGTCTTTCCAATTGTGGACTGGACAAGAGCCTAATATTGAAAAAATGAGATCCATTGTAATAGGAAAATTAGGAGGAACAGAATGTTAACAGGTAAACAAAAACGTTTTTTGCGTTCAAAAGCGCATCATTTAACGCCGATTTTTCAAGTAGGTAAAGGCGGAGTAAACGACAACATGATTAAACAAATTGCTGAGGCACTTGAAGCGAGAGAGCTCATTAAAGTCAGCGTGCTTCAGAATTGCGAAGAGGATAAAAACGATGTAGCGGAAGCTCTTGTAAAAGGAAGCCGCTCTCAATTGGTGCAGACAATCGGCAATACGATTGTGTTATATAAGGAATCAAAGGAAAATAAACAAATCGAGCTTCCTTAAAGGTGGTTGAAATGAAGAAAATCGGAATTTTCGGAGGCACGTTTGACCCTCCGCATAATGGTCACCTCTTAATGGCGAATGAGGTGCTGTACCAGGCAGGGCTTGATGAAATTTGGTTTATGCCTAATCAAATTCCGCCGCATAAACAGAACGAAGACTATACCGACAGCTTTCATCGCGTGGAAATGCTAAAGCTTGCAATTCAATCTAATCCGTCCTTTAAGCTGGAGCTTGTTGAAATGGAAAGAGAAGGACCGTCATATACCTTTGATACCGTTTCTTTACTGAAGCAGCGTTATCCAAATGATCAGCTGTTCTTTATTATCGGCGCTGATATGATTGAATATTTGCCGAAATGGTATAAGCTGGACGAGCTGCTGAACCTCATTCAATTTATTGGAGTAAAGCGCCCCGGTTTTCATGTTGAAACCCCTTATCCGCTTCTCTTTGCAGACGTTCCGGAATTTGAGGTATCATCAACTATGATAAGGGAACGGTTTAAAAGCAAGAAGCCCACTGACTACTTAATCCCTGATAAAGTGAAGAAGTATGTAGAGGAGAATGGTTTATATGAATCGTGAGGAGGCACTTGCATGCGTGAAGCAGCAATTGACCGAACACCGATATATCCATACGGTTGGCGTGATGAACACGGCGATCGAACTTGCGGAGCGTTTTGGAGCCGATTCTAAAAAAGCGGAAACAGCGGCAATCTTTCATGATTACGCCAAATTCCGCCCGAAAGAAGAAATGAAACAAATTATTGCGCGAGAAAAAATGCCTGCGCATTTATTGGATCATAATCCGGAGCTCTGGCACGCTCCGGTCGGAGCTTATTTGGTCCAAAGAGAGGCAGGGGTTCAAGATGAAGACATTCTTGACGCCATTAGGTATCATACCTCAGGGCGCCCCGGCATGACACTTTTAGAAAAAGTCATTTACGTTGCCGATTACATTGAGCCAAATCGGGCATTTCCCGGTGTCGATGAGGTGCGTAAGCTTGCTGAGACAGATTTGAATCAAGCGCTGATTCAGTCCATTAAAAATACAATGGTTTTTCTTATGAAAAAAAATCAACCGGTTTTTCCAGACACATTTTTAACATATAACTGGCTTGTGTCTGGCAGCTGAACAGGAGGAATTTGTGAATGAACCAAAAGTCCATTTTAAAGATCGCAGCTGCGGCTTGCGACGATAAACGGGCAGAGGATATTTTAGCACTGGATATGGAAGGTATTTCTCTGGTTGCTGATTATTTTCTGATCTGCCACGGAAATTCAGATAAACAGGTACAGGCGATTGCCCGTGAAATCAAGGATCAGGCTGATGAAAACGGCATTCAAGTCAAAAAGATGGAAGGCTTTGATGAAGCAAGATGGGTTCTCGTTGATCTAGGCGATGTAATTGTCCATGTCTTCCACAAGGACGAAAGAAGCTACTACAACCTTGAAAAGCTGTGGGGAGACGCTCCGCTCGCAGATCTTGACTTTGGAATGAATCAATGATTTATCAAGGCTTTGCAAGCGTGTATGACGAGTTAATGTCACACGCGCCTTACGATCAATGGACAAATTGGATTGAAGCATCTCTCCCGGAAAAAGGTCGTATTCTCGATCTGGCATGCGGCACGGGGGAAATCTCCATCCGGCTTGCCGAAAAAGGCTTCGAGGTTACAGGCATCGATCTCAGCGAAGAGATGCTTTCTTTCGCCCAGCAAAAGGTATCGAGTAGCCAGCCTATTTTATTTCTTCAGCAGGATATGAGAGAGATTACCGGCTTTGACGGTCAGTTTGACGCTGTTGTGATATGCTGTGACTCATTAAATTATTTGAAAACAAAAAATGATGTGATCGAAACCTTTAACAGTGTTTTTCGGGTATTAAAGCCTGAAGGCATTCTGCTGTTTGATGTTCATTCATCTTTTAAAATTGCGGAAGTCTTTCCGGATAGCACATTTGCTGACCAGGACGAAGATATCAGCTATATTTGGCAGAGCTTTGCCGGAAGTGACGAGCTTTCTGTCATTCATGATATGTCGTTTTTTGTGTGGAACGGAGAAGCGTATGATCGTTTTGATGAGACACACGAGCAAAGAACGTTCCCGGTGGAAGAATACGAAGAAATGCTTAAGAACTGCGGCTTTCAGCTCCATCGCGTGACAGCTGATTTTACGGATACCGAGCCATCAGCACAATCAGAACGCCTCTTTTTCAAGGCGCAGAAATCAAAAACCATCGTTTCTTAAAACGATGGTTTTTTAAAATGCTTTTTTATGCTTTTGCAGTACAGACGAAAGTATGACATACTCGTCTACACATGAAACTGCTTTTTCACTGCGGAAATATCCTCCTCGTACTTCATATGAGTATTTTGAAATACCCGGTGAAACATATCCTGCACACCGCTTTCCAGCGCTTTAATGCCTTCTCCTGTTACACCGCCTTTAACGCAAACCTTTTCCTGTAATGCAGGCAGGGTATACAATTCGGTTTCTAACAGTTTTCCCATTCCGACAAGCATTTCCTTACACATCAAAATCGCGTCCTGTTTAGACACTGATGTCTCCGAAACAGCTGCATCTATAAACCGCTGGATCAGATAGCTCATAAAAGCGGGGCCGCAGCTTACGATGTCTGATGCAACCCTTGTGATGTCACTTTCAATTTGCAGCGGATGAGAGATATGCTGCATCAGCTCATTGATTTTCGCTTTTGCAGATTCGCCGCAGCTTGTGCCGAACGTGACGAGAGAAACACCTGCCAGCGCTCTGTTCGTAATACTTGGGATCACTCGCGCCACTTGACACGGCACATATTGTTCGAGCTGTTCGGTTTGAACGGGGCTTGTAATTGAAATGAGAATATGATCTTTTCTTAAATAAGGTAGCGCTCTTGCCAGTAAAGGATATATATCAAGCGGCTTAACACAAATAAAAATCATCTCGTTCTCAGAAACGAGCTTTTCGAGACTTTCGGTAACGTTTATGCTGTTGTAGCGGTTTTTTATGTGTAACGCTTTTTCAATTGTGCGGTTTGTGATTGTCATGTTTGAGGGATCGGCTGCTTTTGATTCAATAAATGATTCGATAAGGATCGTACCCATATTTCCTGTGCCGATAAAGCCTATCTTCAATGGTTTCCCCTCCTTTGAGCTATTATCCTCTAAACCATATGTGTTATGAAAATAAAATATGACGAAAGCGGGGAACATGCACGATGAATTGGTTGAATCAGCATAAGAAAGCAATTATTTTAGCGGCTTCTGCGGCTGTTTTCACAACGATTATGATCTTTCTGGCCACAGGGAAAAATAAAGAGCCGGTGAAGCAAGCTGCACCAACAGAGGCAGAAAATACAGTGGTAAAGCAGGAAGCAAACAACGACGAGTCAAACGAAATAATTGTGATAGACATCAAAGGTGCTGTTCAGCATCCTGGCGTTTATGAAATGCGAACAGGGGACAGAGTATCTCAGGCAATTGAGAAAGCGGGCGGGACCAGTGAACAAGCAGACGAAGCGCAAGTAAATTTGGCGGAGATTCTGCAGGACGGGACAGTGGTGTACATCCCGAAAAAGGGAGAGGAAACAGCAGTGCAGCAAGGTGGTGGTGGAGGGTCTGTCCAAAGCGATGGAGGGAAGGGAGCGCTGGTGAATATCAATACAGCAACCTTAGAGGAGTTACAAGGCATCTCAGGGGTGGGGCCATCCAAAGCTGAAGCTATTATTGCATACCGGGAAGAAAACGGTCGTTTCCAAACAATTGAAGATATCACTAAGGTTTCAGGAATAGGTGAAAAGTCATTTGAGAAAATAAAGTCTTCCATTACAGTAAAGTGATTTGACGGTCATGCATTATGATAGGTAAACTAAAGGTCAGGCAATACAACATTTGGAGGGAACAACGTGGAACGAATTTCATGGAATCAATACTTTATGGCTCAAAGCCATTTATTGGCGCTGCGCAGCACATGTCCGAGATTATCTGTCGGCGCTACTATAGTCAGAGACAAACGCATGATAGCAGGAGGCTACAACGGGTCAATCGCGGGCGGCGTACATTGTGCAGATGAAGGATGCTTAATGATAGATGATCATTGTGCAAGAACGATTCACGCTGAAATGAATGCGATTCTTCAATGTTCTAAGTTTGGGGTGCCGACTGATGGAGCGGAGATTTATGTGACGCATTATCCGTGCATTCAATGCTGCAAATCTATTATTCAAGCTGGTATCAAAACGGTTTATTATGCTGAGGATTACAAAACACATCCGTATGCGCAGGAATTATTTGAACAGGCGGGTGTAACTGTTGAACAGGTTGAACTCGATGAAATGATCGTTGATCTGAAAAACAGAGAAAAGCTTTCATTTGTAGCGGGTCTTATAGGGAAATTGGCCGATGCCGGTTTAGCGGAGGAAGAATTGAAAAAGATACATGAACAGGCGAATACACTTTTCACGAGCTACGTGTGATGAATGCGTAATTCGCGTTTGTTATTGCCTATGGCGGCAGCTTCGGCAACGGTTGGAATTACTGCCGCCGCTTATTTCCCCGCTATTTTTCTTTTCATCCTCCTTCTCCTCATCATTTTAATCAAAACGAGGCACGCTTTTCTTATTATTGTTTGTTTCTTCTCTTTTATATTGTTTTTTGTACTGTATGCAGTCACAGATTCTCAGAATGTCTCTTCCTATCGGCAGGGAACTTATCAATTCAAGGCAGTGATTGACACTATTCCCAAAATTGACGGCGACCGTATGTCTATGATGGTTGAGACACCTGATAAGGAAAAATGGGCTGCTGCGTATCGCATTCAGTCTGCTGGTGAAAAAGAACAGCTGTTATACATAGAACCAGGAATGTCATGTGAATTGACTGGTACATTAGAAGAACCGAAACACGCAACTGTGCCGGGTGCATTTGATTATAACGAGTATCTCTATCGGCAGCATATTCATTGGAACTACTCTGTCACGTCTATCCAAAACTGCAGCGAACCTGAAAATTTCAAGTACAAGGTGCTCAGTTTGAGAAAACATATCATATCATTCACAAACAGCCTTCTGCCTCCTGATTCGGCAGGGATTGTACAGGCACTTACAGTTGGTGACAGATTTTATGTGGAGGATGAAGTGCTTACCGCGTATCAAAAGCTTGGTGTTGTCCATCTCTTGGCAATATCAGGACTCCATGTGGGGATTTTGACAGCAGGTTTGTTTTATATCATGATCCGCCTTGGTATAACTAGAGAGAAGGCGTCAATTCTGTTGCTGTTATTTCTGCCGTTCTATGTGATGTTGACCGGCGCTGCTCCTTCAGTGCTACGCGCCGCTCTCATGTCGGGTGTTTACTTAGCTGGAAGTCTTGTCAAATGGCGTGTCCACTCTGCAACTGCAATTTGCCTTTCATACATCGTCCTTCTGCTCTTCAATCCTTATCATCTCTTTGAAGCCGGTTTTCAGCTATCGTTCGCCGTCAGTTTTTCTTTAATTCTATCCTCTTCTATTTTTCAGCAGGTTAAAACCTCCTTGGGACAGCTGACAATTGTATCACTCATCGCTCAGCTGGGCTCGCTTCCGATTCTCCTGTATCATTTTCATCAGTTTTCTATAATTAGCGTACCGATGAATATGTTGATGGTACCATTTTATACCTTCTGTATTTTGCCGGGAGCTGTAGCAGGTGTTCTTCTATTAAGTCTTTCCGCTTCGTTTGGGAGATTGTTTTTCAGCTGGTTTGATTTATTGATAAGCTGGACCAATAGGCTAATCACAAACATTGCAGATGTTGATGTGTTCACGATTATGATCGCACATCCTGCACCTGTTTTGCTTTTTTTATTCACGGTCACGATCATCCTATTGCTTATGGCAATTGAAAAACGCTCCTTGTCGCAGTTGATGGTAACCGGCGGCATTTGCTGCACGGTGCTGTTTCTGCTCTTTGTGTATCCGCGTCTTAGTTCCGAAGGAGAAGTGGATATGCTAGATATTGGGCAGGGTGACAGCATGTATGTAGGTGCTCCGCATCAGCGGGGTCATGTCTTAATTGATACCGGCGGCACTTTGTCTTACTCGTCAGAGCCTTGGCGCGAAAAACAGCATCCGTTTTCACTGGGGGAAAAGGTGCTGATTCCGTTTTTAACTGCTAAGGGAATCAAACAGCTTGATGCTTTAATTCTGACGCACGCTGACCAAGATCATATTGGAGAGGCGGAGACTCTGCTGAAGCATCATAAAGTAAAGCGTCTCATGATTCCGAAAGGGTTCGTTTCTGAACCTAAAGATGAGAAAGTGGTTCAGACAGCCAGAGAAGAGGGAGTGACAATTGAAGAGGTGAAGCGAGGCGATGTATTGCAAATAAAGGATTTGCAGTTCCATGTACTGTCACCTGAAGCACCTGATCCTGCAAGCAAAAATAATTCCTCTCTCGTTCTGTGGATGGAGACCGGCGGTATGAGCTGGATCTTGACAGGTGATCTGGAGAAAGAAGGGGAACAGGAGGTGATGAACGTGTTTCCAAATATTAAAGCAGATGTCTTAAAGGTGGGGCACCATGGGAGCAAAGGCTCTACCGGTGAAGAATTCATCCAACAGCTTCAGCCGAAAACGGCCATTATCTCAGCCGGGAAAAACAATCGGTACCATCATCCTCATCAAGAAGTTCTGCAACTATTACAGAGACATTCTATCCGCGTGCTGCGAACAGATCAAAACGGAACGATCCAATATAGATACAAAAACAGAGTTGGAACCTTTTCTGTCTATCCTCCATATGATACATCAGATATAACAGAGACGAACTAAAAAAGACTGCCGAGAAATCAGCAGCCCGGGCAGTCGCTGTTATGAACCAACTAGGTGAATAACCGTTGCCATGACAAACAAGAAGGCGAAAAATCCGAAGGACACAACAAAACCAACAGCTGAATCTACAGCATCATTTCGTTTGCTTTGAACGTTTTTTTCAAAATCATTCAACTTTATCCCTCCTGACTGATTTAAGTATAATGGAATTGTTTTGAAAAATCTAGAAGCTAAGGTAACGTTTTCTGTTCTGGTGATTATCGCCTTTTTACAAGCTGTCCCGGGGGCTTGCGAACAGGCGTTTAATATAAATGGGGAAGCAGCAGTCAGGCTTCCTCTTTACTATTTTGCAAACTCAATTTAGGATAGAAGGGGATGATGAAAGAGAGGAAGTCGTACAACAATGGTATTTGATGTGTGGAAAAGCCTGAAAAAAGGAGATGTCCATCCGGTTTATTGTTTATACGGAAAAGAGACATATCTGCTGCAAGAAACCGTCAGCAGGATCAGACAGACGGTCGTTGATCAGGAGACAAAGGATTTCAATCTGTCCGTTTTTGATCTGGAAGAGGACCCGCTGGATCAAGCAATTGCAGATGCTGAAACGTTTCCGTTTATGGGGGAGCGGCGTCTTGTCATTGTGAAAAATCCATATTTTTTAACAGGTGAAAAGAAAAAAGAAAAAATTGAGCACAACGTCAGTGCGCTTGAATCATATATACAATCACCTGCGCCTTACACAGTCTTTGTCCTGCTTGCTCCGTATGAAAAGCTTGATGAGCGGAAAAAGCTGACGAAAGCGTTAAAGAAGCACGCGTTTATGATGGAGGCGAAGGAATTAAACGCAAAGGAAACGACAGACTTTACTGTCAACCTTGCAAAAACAGAGCAGAAAACAATCGGCACGGAAGCGGCGGAGCATTTGGTTCTGCTTGTGAACGGGCATCTGTCATCGATTTTTCAGGAGATTCAAAAGCTCTGCACGTTTATTGGAGATCGTGAAGAAATTACGCTGGATGATGTAAAAATGCTTGTTGCTAGAAGCCTTGAACAAAATATTTTTGAGCTGATCAATAAAATCGTCAACCGAAAACGAACAGAGAGTCTGCAAATTTTTTATGATTTGCTTAAACAAAATGAAGAACCGATCAAAATTATGGCGCTTATTTCGAACCAGTTCCGGCTGATTCTGCAGACAAAGTACTTCGCGGAACAGGGATACGGACAAAAACAAATCGCTTCTAATCTAAAAGTTCACCCATTTCGGGTAAAGCTGGCGATGGATCAAGCAAGGCTTTTTTCAGAGGAGGAGCTCCGTTCAATTATTGAACAGCTTGCTGTCATGGACTATGAGATGAAAACCGGGAAAAAGGACAAGCAGCTCCTGCTCGAACTGTTCCTTTTACAGCTGTTAAAAAGAAATGAAAAAAACGATCCCCATTATTGAGGATCGTTTTTATATTATGCAGAAAGTCCGTTCACTTTTTTCGCTAGTCTTGATTTGTATCGAGCTGCGGTATTTTTGTGTACAAGACCTGTTTTCACTGCTTTATCAATACGTTTAGCTGCTTCAGTAAGAGCAGTTTTCGCTTTGTCAGCTTCGTTGTTGGCAACAGAAGCTTCAACTTGTTTGATTGCAGTACGCATAGCAGATTTGATTGTCGCGTTATGAACGCGGCGTTCGTTGTTTGTTTTTGTACGTTTAATCGCTGATTTAATGTTTGGCATGTGTTTCACCTCCTAAGATACAACCTGTAGCACAGTGTCTTAAGGTTAAATCTTCTTCACAATAGAACAAATTGTATTCTATCAAACACACCTTTAGATTGCAATATAAATGTAAAGTATTTTTCATTGAAGGTTCTCTTTTTAGCATGATTCATTCAGCAAATGGCAACAATATAGGTACTTAATGTGAAGGAGGCCCCTGTATGAAAAAAAGTGAGCTAGATGTGAATCAGTATTTGATACGTACCGATTTGGCAGTGGAAACGAAGGAAGCAATGGCCAATCAGCAGGCTGTGCCGACAAAAGAAATTAAAGGCTTTATTGAAAAAGAGCGTGATCACGGCGGCATTAAAATCCGCACAGTTGATGTTACAAAGGAAGGCGCAGAGCTTTCGGGAAAAAAAGAAGGGCGCTATTTAACGCTTGAAGCACAGGGAATCAGGGAGAATGATTCGGAAATGCAGGAGAAGGTCTCTGCTGTCTTTGCAGAGGAATTCTCAGCTTTTCTTGAAAACCTTAATATCTCAAAAGATGCGAGCTGTTTGATCGTTGGGCTCGGCAACTGGAACGTGACACCTGACGCGCTTGGACCGATGGCAGTAGAAAATCTGTTGGTAACAAGGCACTTGTTTAAGCTTCAGCCGGAAAACGTACAGGAGGGTTACAGGCCTGTCAGTGCATTTGCACCGGGTGTAATGGGGATAACAGGAATCGAAACAAGTGACATTATTAAAGGTGTGATTGAGCAATCGAAGCCTGATTTTGTCATCGCCATTGATGCGTTGGCGGCGCGGGCGGTGGAAAGGGTCAACACAACCATTCAAATATCGGATACAGGCATTCACCCGGGATCTGGAGTGGGGAATAAACGAAAAGATTTAAGCAAAGACACGCTTGGTGTTCCGGTGATCGCTATCGGTGTTCCGACAGTAGTTGATGCCGTGACAATTGCCAGCGACACGGTGGACTACATATTAAAACATTTTGGCAGAGAAATGAAGGATAACAGGCCGTCAAGATCGCTTGTTCCGGCAGGCATGACCTTTGGGAAGAAGAAAGTGCTCACTGAAGAAGATCTTCCTGATCAAAAGCAGCGCCAATCGTTCCTAGGTATTGTCGGAACCCTTCAAGAGGATGAAAAACGGCAGCTCATTCACGAGGTGCTTTCGCCTTTAGGGCACAACTTAATGGTTACGCCGAAGGAAGTCGATTCATTTATCGACGATATGGCAAATGTTTTAGCGAACGGATTAAACACAGCGCTTCATGAAAAAGTGTCACAAGAAAACAAAGGCTCCTACAATCACTAAACAGTTCTACTTCCTCTAGCTTGTTCATAGAGTAATTACTAGACAAGCGCTGGAGGGATTCAATGAGAAATAAACGCAGAAACAGACAAATTGTTGTTGCGGTAAATGGAGGGAAAGCGGTAAAAGCCATCTTTCTATTTATCGTAAGCCTTATCGTGATTTTTGTTTTATCCGGTGTGCTGACGTCTCTCCGGCCGGAACTTAGGCCGTCGTCTGACTCTTTTTATGGGATAGCTGAAGAATTGCCGGGTGACGTGTTTGCACATTTGCTGCGGATGGAAAACCATTATTTCGCTTCTGACCTCTCTCAAACAGACAGCTCATTTCATCTTTCTCGTCTTTCTTTAAAGCTGGCGACGAGCATTAACCTCGAAGATCCACGGAGCTTTCTCGGCCGGGAGCTGCCAGGGTTTGCACAATTTGATACCGAGATTTTGTTAGCTGGACAAGGGACCGATTATACGAATATGCCTGCGGAATCGCCGCCGCCGTCTAAGGTGATGGAGGAAGAAAGGGAAGCGAATTTGGCAGAGATTGAAAAACAGCAAACGCAATCAGATAATGCGCAAAAAGATCCGCCCAAACAAACAACAGGTGATAAAAAGGTTGTGTTTATCTATCACACGCACAATACGGAATCATATCTCCCTCTATTAAAAGGCGAGACCGATCCTGACATGGCGCGCCATTCTAAAGCCAACGTCACGCTTGTAGGAGATATGTTCGGACAAGCGCTTGAATCCCAGGGAATCGGAGCCACAGTGAATAAAACCGATATACAGTCAAAATTGAATAAAAAAGGCTTAAACTATGCCAGGTCCTATGATGAATCAAGGCCGGTTGTGAAAGACGCCCTCGCTTCAAACAAAAATCTGCAATATATCATTGACATCCACAGAGACTCACGGCGCAAAAAAGACACAACCGCAACGATTAAAGGAAAAAGCTATGCCAGGGTAGCCTTTGTCGTCGGGAAAAAAAGCAAAAACTTCGAAGAAAACTATAAAATTGCGAGTGAGCTTCATAAACTGATGGAGAAAAAATACCCCGGACTTAGCACAGGTGTCTTTTCCAAAGGCTCGCCAGGCGATAATGGTGTTTACAATCAGGATTTAACCGATAGAGCGCTTTTGCTCGAATTTGGCGGAGTAGATAATAATCTCGAAGAGCTGCAGCGTGCGGCTAACGCGGCCGCGGACGTATTCAGCGAAATGTACTGGGATGCTGAAAAGGTCAACGCAGCGAGCGGGGAGACGAAAAAACAATAAGAAATAGGTGGTTGATTTGATTGCATACTTTGGAAAATGCTTACTGCTTGTCACGATCATGTTTTTAGGCGTACTGTTCGGCATGCAGCAGGCAAACAACGGGATGCTGAGTATGAAAGGCTATCATGACCCTTCACTGAAGGGGGCGTTTACGCTCACCGACGGAAAAGATAATGAAAAAGAAGCCTCAATCCTAGGAGAAACAGTCACGGCAAAAGATTTAGAAGAAAAACAAAAAGAGCTGGAAAAGGTGGAGACATTCAATATGTTTTCAAAAGCCGGAAAAGCGCTTTCGAACACCGTAACCAATACTGCCCAGTCAATGTATGAATGGATACGGGATATGAATCAATAAGTACGTGAAAGAGAAAAGCAGCCCAGATATGATAGGGAACTTTTCTCTTTCTTGTTTTACATTGAATCTTTACAATCCTATTGATATAATCTAAGCTAGTGTATTTTGCGTTTAATAGTAGGAGTGATAGATTGTGACAGATAAAGAAAAGCGTTTAGAGAGGCAATCGAGAATACGGAATTTCTCTATCATTGCCCATATTGACCACGGAAAATCGACCTTAGCGGATCGTATTTTAGAAAAAACGTCGGCAATCACTCAACGAGAAATGAAAGAACAATTGCTCGATTCTATGGATCTTGAACGTGAGCGGGGCATAACCATTAAATTAAACTCTGTTCAGCTTAAATATAAAGCAAAAGACGGAGAAGAATATATCTTTCATCTAATCGATACGCCGGGACACGTCGACTTCACATATGAAGTATCCCGAAGCCTTGCTGCCTGTGAGGGAGCGATTCTTGTCGTAGATGCAGCCCAGGGGATTGAAGCGCAGACGCTCGCCAATGTCTACTTAGCGCTTGACAACGATCTTGAAATCCTTCCGGTCATCAATAAAATCGACCTTCCGAGCGCCGAGCCTGAACGTGTGCGCCAAGAGGTAGAAGACGTTATCGGCCTTGATGCATCAGAAGCCGTGCTTGCTTCAGCAAAAGCCGGTATTGGGATTGAGGAGATTTTAGAACAAATCGTAGAAAAGGTGCCAGCTCCGACCGGAGATCCGGAGGCGCCGCTCAAAGCGCTGATCTTCGACTCGCTTTATGACGCCTACCGCGGTGTCGTGGCTTATATCAGAGTCGTTGAAGGAACGGTAAAGCCGGGACAAAAAATCAAAATGATGGCAACCGGCAAAGAATTCGAAGTAACAGAGGTAGGCGTGTTCACGCCGAAAGCAACTCCGACAAATGAACTGACGGTCGGTGATGTAGGCTTCCTGACTGCCTCAATCAAAAATGTCGGTGACACACGTGTCGGTGATACAATAACGAGCGCTGCTAATCCTGCAGAAGAAGCGCTGCCGGGATACCGCAAGCTAAACCCGATGGTGTACTGTGGTTTGTATCCGATTGATACAGCGAAGTATAATGATTTAAGGGAAGCTCTTGAAAAGCTTGAGCTGAATGATTCCTCCCTTCAATATGAAGCGGAAACTTCGCAAGCGCTTGGATTCGGGTTCCGCTGCGGATTTTTAGGCATGCTTCACATGGAGATCATTCAGGAGCGAATTGAGCGTGAGTTCAACATCGACCTGATTACGACAGCGCCAAGCGTTATCTATGACGTGTATATGACAGACGGCGAAAAGGTCGTTGTCGACAACCCGTCTAACATGCCGGATCCTCAAAAGATCGAACGAGTTGAGGAGCCATACGTAAAAGCGACGATGATGGTGCCGAATGACTATGTCGGCGCTGTAATGGAGCTTTGCCAAGGAAAACGAGGCAATTTCATTGATATGCAGTATTTAGACGCAAACCGTGTCAGCATCATTTATGATATGCCATTAGCGGAAATCGTATATGAGTTTTTTGACCAGCTGAAATCAAGCACTAAAGGCTATGCGTCCTTTGATTATGAACTGATCGGCTACAAACCGTCCAAGCTTGTGAAAATGGACATTATGCTGAATGGTGAAAAAATCGATGCCCTTTCCTTTATCGTGCATCGTGATTACGCATATGAACGCGGAAAAGTGATCGTTGAAAAACTGAAAGAACTCATTCCGCGCCAGCAGTTTGAAGTTCCGGTACAAGCCGCAATCGGCCAGAAAATCGTGGCCCGCTCCACCATAAAAGCAATGCGTAAAAACGTATTGGCTAAATGTTACGGAGGGGACATCTCACGTAAACGGAAACTTCTTGAAAAACAAAAAGAAGGAAAACGCCGTATGAAGCAGGTCGGCTCAGTTGAAGTGCCGCAAGAAGCATTTATGGCAGTTCTGAAAATGGACGACAGTCCGAAAAAACAATAGAAGCCGCCGCAGTCTTGTACTGCGGCTTCTTTCTGTAAAGAAGGTGAATCCGTTGAAATCAGCTTATATCCATATCCCATTTTGTGAGCATATTTGCCACTACTGCGATTTCAATAAATATTTTATTCAAAGTCAGCCAGTCGACGAGTATTTAAACGCACTCGAACAGGAAATGATAAATACAATAGCAAAAACTGGGCAGCCTGATCTCAAAACAATCTTTATCGGAGGAGGCACGCCGACCTCCCTGTCTGAGGAACAGCTCAAAAAGCTGATGGACATGATCAACCGCGTACTGAAGCCCTCAAGCGACTTATCGGAATTTGCGGTTGAAGCGAATCCGGACGACTTGTCCGCAGAGAAATTAAAAATATTAAAAGAAGCAGGCGTAAATCGCCTCAGCTTTGGTGTGCAAACGTTCGAAGACGATCTGTTAGAAAAAATCGGCCGAGTGCACAAGCAAAAAGATGTATTCACCTCTTTTGAAAGAGCGCGGGAAATCGGTTTTGAGAATATCAGTCTTGATCTCATGTTCGGGCTTCCGGGGCAAACCCTCAAGCATCTGGAACATTCCATAAACACTGCTTTATCATTGGATGCCGAGCATTATTCCGTTTACTCCCTTATTGTAGAACCGAAAACGGTATTTTATAATTTGATGCAAAAAGGGCGGCTTCATCTTCCGCCGCAGGAGCAGGAAGCTGAAATGTATGAAATGGTGATGAGCCAGATGGAAGCTCACGGCATCCATCAATATGAAATCAGCAACTTTGCTAAGGCAGGCATGGAATCTAAGCACAATCTAACGTATTGGAGCAACGAACAATATTTCGGTTTCGGAGCCGGCGCTCACGGATATATCGGCGGCACACGAACAGTGAACGTCGGACCTGTTAAGCATTACATTGACCTGATAGCTGAAAAGGGTTTTCCGTACAGAGATACACATGAAGTGACAACAGAAGAACAGATTGAGGAAGAAATGTTTTTAGGTTTGAGAAAAACAGCCGGTGTCAGCAAAAAACGATTCGCAGAAAAATACGGCCGTTCCCTGGATGGACTTTTCCCAAGCGTGTTAAAAGACCTCGCTGAAAAAGGGCTGATTCACAATTCGGAGTCTGCCGTTTATTTGACTCATCAAGGGAAATTATTAGGCAATGAAGTTTTTGGCGCTTTTTTGGGTGAGTTATAATTGACATTTTTCTTGTGGTTTGATACTTTTGTTATAGAATTAGCACTCGCTTATTGAGAGTGCTAACAGAGGTGATGATGATGTTAACAAATCGTCAGCTGCTGATCCTTCAGGTTATAATCAACGATTTTATTAAATCGGCACAGCCGGTGGGATCAAGAACTCTTTCGAAAAAAGATGAAATCACATTTAGCTCTGCAACAATAAGAAACGAGATGGCTGACTTGGAGGAATTGGGCTTTATTGAAAAAACCCATTCATCCTCAGGACGTGTTCCGTCAGAAAAAGGGTATCGGTACTATGTTGACCATTTGCTGTCACCCGTCAAACTGACGAAAAGCGACCTGGACCAAATCCACTCGATCTTCAAAGAGAAAATTTTCGAGCTGGAGAAGACAGTTCAAAAATCAGCGCAAATTTTGTCCGATCTGACGAATTACACATCCATCGTACTCGGGCCGAAGCTGAGTGAGAATTACCTTAAACAGATTCAAATCATTCCGATTCAGCCTGATATGGCGGTAGCGATTCTCGTTACCAATACGGGGCATGTGGAAAACAAAACGATTAACTTTCCGGCCAAAATGGATCTGTCTGATATTGAAAAACTGGTAAATATACTGAACGACCGTTTAAGCGGCGTTCCAATGGATGAACTGAATGAGCGCATATTTAAAGAAGTTGTCATGTACCTAAGACAGCACATTAAAAACTATGACAATATACTCGACGCGCTTCGTTCAACCTTTCATTCCACAAATCACGTTGAAAAGTTGTTTTTTGGCGGGAAAATCAATATGCTGAACCAGCCGGAGTTCCATGATATCACCCGAGTTCGGTCGCTGCTTTCATTAATTGAGAAAGAACAGGATGTTTTAAAGCTGGTTCAATCCCCGCACACGGGAATTTCGATTAAAATCGGAAAAGAAAACGACTATGAAGAGATGGAAAATTGCAGTCTGATTACGGCTTCTTATTCCGTAGACCAGAAGCAGATCGGCTCAATTGCGATTATCGGCCCGACACGCATGAATTATTCCAGGGTTGTCAGCCTGCTTCAGCATGTGACTTCGGACTTGTCAAAAGCATTAACAAGTCTGTATGATGAATAAGGGAATTTTGGCAAATTTTATCGAAGGGCAGCACCTGTCCTTCTCCTTACACTTTGAGGGAGGTGAACACAATGTCAGAAGAAAAACAAACCGTTGAACAAAACGAAACAGAAGAGCAAGAAATCATTGAAGAACAAGCTGCCGCTGATGAACAGCAGGAAGAAACAAATGAAAGCGAACTTCTTCAAAACCAAATTAACGAATTGCAAGGTTTGCTTGAGGAAAAAGAAAACAAACTTTTGCGTGTTCAAGCAGACTTTGAAAACTATAAACGACGCAGCCGTTTAGAGATGGAAGCGTCCCAAAAATACCGTTCTCAAAATATCGTGACTGATTTGCTGCCGGCTCTTGACAGCTTTGAACGAGCGCTTCAGGTTGAAGCCGACAATGAACAGACGAAAAGTTTGCTCCAGGGAATGGAAATGGTCCACCGTCAGCTCGTAGAAGCCTTGAAAAAAGAAGGCGTCGAAGCCATCGAAGCTGTAGGGCAGGAATTTGATCCTAATCTGCACCAAGCTGTTATGCAGGCTGAAGACGAAAACTACGGCTCCAACATTGTTGTTGAGGAAATGCAAAAAGGCTATAAGCTGAAGGATCGCGTCATTCGCCCTTCCATGGTCAAAGTGAATCAATAATTACATAGCAGGAGGTTATTCAAGTGAGTAAAGTTATCGGAATCGACTTAGGAACAACAAACTCATGTGTGGCAGTGCTTGAAGGCGGCGAGCCTAAAGTTATTGCTAACGCTGAAGGAAACCGCACAACGCCATCAGTTGTTGCGTTTAAAAACGGCGAACGTCAAGTAGGGGAAGTGGCTAAACGCCAATCTATTACAAACCCTAACACAATTATGTCAGTCAAACGTCATATGGGTACTGATTATAAAGTTGAAATTGAAGGAAAGGATTACACTCCACAAGAAGTGTCTGCTATCATCCTTCAACACCTTAAATCATACGCTGAAAGCTATCTTGGCGAAACAGTATCAAAAGCAGTTATCACAGTTCCTGCATACTTTAACGATGCTGAGCGTCAAGCAACAAAAGACGCTGGTAAAATTGCAGGTCTTGAAGTAGAACGTATCATCAACGAGCCGACTGCAGCAGCGCTTGCATACGGACTTGATAAAACAGATGAAGATCAAACGATCCTAGTATACGACCTTGGCGGCGGTACATTCGACGTTTCCATCCTTGAGCTTGGCGACGGTGTATTCGAAGTTCGTTCAACTGCCGGCGACAACCGTCTGGGCGGGGACGATTTTGACCAAGTTATCATCGATCATCTTGTGTCTGAATTCAAAAAAGAAAACGGCATTGATTTATCAAAAGACAAAATGGCGCTTCAGCGTTTGAAAGACGCAGCTGAAAAAGCGAAAAAAGATCTTTCCGGCGTATCTTCTACGCAAATTTCTTTACCGTTTATCACAGCTGGAGAAGCAGGACCGCTTCACCTTGAACTTACATTAACTCGTGCTAAATTCGAAGAGCTTTCTTCTCATTTAGTAGAGCGCACAATGGGTCCTGTCCGTCAAGCGCTTCAAGATGCAGGACTTTCTGCAAGCGAAATCGACAAAGTCATCCTTGTCGGCGGATCAACTCGTATCCCTGCCGTACAAGAAGCAATCAAAAAAGAAACTGGAAAAGAAGCGCATAAAGGCGTAAACCCGGATGAAGTTGTAGCGCTAGGTGCTGCGATTCAGGGCGGCGTTATCACAGGTGACGTAAAAGATGTTGTTCTGCTTGACGTTACACCGCTTTCTCTCGGTATCGAAACAATGGGCGGCGTGTTTACAAAACTGATCGACCGCAACACGACGATCCCGACAAGCAAATCTCAAGTGTTCTCAACTGCTGCTGATAACCAAACAGCTGTTGATATCCATGTTCTTCAAGGTGAGCGCCCAATGTCTGCCGACAACAAAACACTCGGCCGCTTCCAGCTTACTGATATCCCGCCAGCACCGCGCGGCGTGCCTCAAATCGAAGTTTCTTTCGATATTGACAAAAACGGTATCGTAAACGTAAGAGCAAAAGACTTAGGCACAGGGAAAGAACAAAACATTACAATTAAATCTTCTTCAGGTCTTTCAGATGAAGAGATCGAACGCATGGTTAAAGAAGCGGAAGAAAATGCTGACGCTGATGCGAAGAAAAAAGAAGAAATCGAAGTCCGCAACGAAGCAGATCAGCTTGTTTTCCAAACTGAGAAAACATTAAAAGATCTTGAAGGCAAAGTGGATGAAGAACAAGTGAAAAAAGCCAACGATGCCAAAGACGCTTTAAAAGCAGCAATTGAGAAAAACGAATTTGAAGAGATCAAAGCGAAAAAAGATGAGCTTCAAACAATCGTTCAAGAGCTTTCTATGAAGCTTTATGAAGAAGCTGCTAAAGCACAGCAAGCTCAAGGCGGAGCAAACGCTGAAGGCAAAGCGGATGACAACGTTGTCGACGCTGAATACGAAGAAGTAAACGACGACCAAAACAAAAAATAAGTTCTTTTTAGTGTCAGCCCCGCTTCCGGAGCTGACCGAAAAGAACACATTTCATAATCTGATTCAATGATTAGAAAGTCAAAGTCAGGCATCTCTTGGCTTTGACTTTTTTTCTTGCCCGGGATAAAAGGAATTGAAAAATCATAATTCAAAATGATACAATCTAATTTATGTGAGAAATTCGGGAGAGTGAAGCGAGATGAGTAAGCGTGATTACTATGAAGTGCTGGGAGTAAGTAAGAGCGCTTCAAAGGATGAAATTAAAAAAGCTTATCGGAAGCTGTCAAAAAAATATCATCCTGATATTAACAAAGAAGCCGGATCAGATGAAAAATTTAAAGAGGTAAAAGAAGCGTACGAAACGCTGTCAGATGACCAAAAACGTGCGCATTACGATCAATTTGGTCACACTGATCCTAACCAAGGCTTCGGCGGCGGAGGTTTTGGCGGCGGCGATTTCGGCGGTTTTGGTTTCGATGATATTTTCTCAAGTATTTTCGGCGGAGGCACAAGACGGAGAGATCCAAATGCTCCGCGCCAGGGTGCTGATTTACAGTATACGATGACCCTGTCGTTTGAGGATGCGGCTTTCGGTAAAGAAACAACCATCGAAATTCCCCGCGAGGAAACGTGCGAGACATGTAAAGGCTCAGGTGCGAAACCTGGAACAAATCCAGAAACATGCTCCCACTGCGGAGGCTCCGGCCAGTTAAACGTGGAGCAAAATACACCGTTTGGAAAAGTCGTTAACAGACGGGTCTGCCACCACTGTGAAGGTACAGGCAAAATCATTAAAAACAAATGTGTGGACTGCGGCGGCAAAGGAAAAATCAAAAAACGCAAGAAAATCAATGTGACAATTCCAGCCGGTGTAGATGACGGGCAGCAGCTTCGTCTCTCGGGACAGGGTGAACCAGGAATAAACGGCGGCCCTGCTGGGGATTTATTTGTCGTGTTCCATGTACGCGCACACGAGTTTTTCGAGCGTGACGGCGATGATATTTACTGTGAAATGCCGTTAACGTTTGCTCAGGCTGCTCTTGGAGATGAGGTAGAAGTGCCGACGCTGCATGGAAAAGTGAAATTGAAAATTCCGGCCGGTACACAAACAGGAACGAAATTCAGATTAAGAGGCAAAGGCGTTCAAAATGTCAGAGGCTATGGACAGGGTGACCAGCATATCGTCGTCCGCGTCGTTACGCCGACAAATCTGACTGATAAACAAAAAGACATTATCCGCGAATTTGCCGAAGTCAGCGGAAACCTGCCTGACGAACAGGAAATGAGTTTCTTTGACAAGGTAAAACGTGCGTTTAAAGGCGATTAATTATTGGATGAGGAGTTGGTAGTTTTGAAATGGTCCGAATTAAGCATTCACACAACACATGAAGCGGTCGAACCTATCTCAAATATATTGCATGAAGCTGGTGCAAGTGGGGTTGTGATAGAGGACCCGCTTGATTTAATTAAAGAACGTGAGAATGTGTACGGGGAAATCTACCAGCTCGACCCCAATGATTACCCAGATGAGGGTGTCATTGTCAAAGCATATCTGCCGGTTAACAGTTTTCTGGGCGAAACTGTAGACGGCATTAAAGAAACGATTAATAATCTCCTTCTTTACAATATTGATTTGGGCAGAAACCACATCACTATTTCTGAAGTAAATGAAGAAGAGTGGGCGACTGCCTGGAAAAAATATTATCATCCTGTGAAAATTTCTGAAAAGTTTACAATTGTGCCGACGTGGGAGGAATATACGCCGGTCCATACTGATGAACTGATTATTGAAATGGACCCGGGAATGGCTTTCGGCACAGGGACACATCCCACAACCGTACTCTGCATTCAGGCGCTTGAACGCTTTGTGCAAAAGGGTGATAAGGTGATTGATGTCGGCACTGGTTCGGGAATTTTAAGTATTGCGGCTGCAATGCTTGAGGCTGAATCGGTTCATGCCTACGATCTTGATCCCGTGGCTGTAGAAAGTGCACGCCTCAATCTCAAGCTGAACAAAGTCAGCGATATTGCTCAAGTGAAGCAAAACAATTTGTTAGACGGGATTGAAGGGGAACATGATGTGATTGTGGCCAACATTTTGGCTGAAGTCATTCTTCGCTTTACTTCACAAGCGTACAGCCTGTTAAAAGAAGGCGGCCACTTTATTACGTCAGGAATCATCGGTCATAAAAAACAAGAAGTAAAAGAAGCACTGGAACAAGCTGGCTTTACCATTGTAGAAATCCTTTCAATGGAAGATTGGGTCAGTATTATTGCGAAAAAATAACAGTTAGTAGGTGTCACAGCGTATGCAACGATATTTTATCGAGCTCACGAAGCAGCAAATAGAGGAAGCGCCGGCTTTTTCGATTACCGGCGAAGATGTTCATCATATTGTGAACGTGATGAGAATGAATGAGGGAGATCAGATTATCTGCTGCTCTCAAGACGGCTTCGAGGCAAAATGTGAACTTCAATCTGTTTCCAAAGATAAAGTGTCCTGCCTTGTGATAGAATGGACGAATGAAAACAGAGAGCTTCCGATAAAGGTCTATATTGCGAGCGGCCTTCCGAAAGGAGATAAGCTTGAATGGATTATCCAAAAGGGGACTGAGCTCGGAGCTCATGCCTTTATTCCTTTCCAAGCCGCGCGTTCTGTTGTCAAGCTGGATGACAAAAAGGCAAAGAAAAAGCGGGAAAGATGGACGAAAATTGCGAAGGAAGCGGCTGAACAATCGTACCGTAACGAAGTGCCGCGAGTGATGGATGTCCATTCTTTTCAGCAGCTTCTTCAAAGGATGCAGGATTTCGATAAATGTGTCGTTGCATACGAGGAGTCATCGAAGCAAGGGGAAATAAGCGCATTCAGCGCGATTGTAAGCAGCCTTCCGAAAGGATCATCTCTATTGATCGTATTTGGTCCCGAAGGCGGTTTAACAGAAGCGGAGGTTGAACGGCTCACAGAGCAAGACGGTGTGCCGTGCGGCCTTGGACCGAGAATTTTAAGGACAGAAACCGCTCCGCTATACGCGTTGAGCGCGATTTCTTATCAAACAGAGTTATTAAGAGGTGATCAGTAATGGCAACTGTTGCTTTCCATACGCTTGGCTGTAAAGTCAACCATTATGAAACAGAAGCAATCTGGCAGCTTTTCAAAGAAGCGGGCTATGAAAGAAGAGACTTTGAACAAACAGCTGATGTATATGTCATTAATACATGTACGGTTACAAATACGGGAGATAAAAAAAGCCGCCAAGTGATCAGACGCGCCATTCGTCAAAATCCTGACGGTGTCATCTGTGTCACAGGCTGCTACGCGCAAACCTCACCTGCTGAGATTATGGCGATCCCCGGTGTCGACATTGTAGTCGGAACACAGGACCGTGAAAAAATGCTTGGCTACATTGACCAATACCGAGAAGAACGCCAGCCGATTAATGGCGTCAGCAACATCATGAAAGCAAGAGTCTATGAAGAGCTAGATGTGCCTGCTTTCACGGACCGGACAAGAGCGTCATTGAAAATACAGGAGGGCTGCAATAATTTCTGCACATTCTGTATCATTCCGTGGGCGCGCGGCCTGCTCCGCTCCCGCGACCCTGAAGAAGTCATTAAACAAGCGCAGCAGCTTGTCGATGCCGGATATAAGGAAATTGTTCTTACGGGTATTCATACAGGCGGCTACGGCGAAGATATGAAAGATTACAACTTCGCGAAGCTTTTGAGCGAATTAGACACCCGTGTGGAAGGCGTGAAACGGATCAGAATTTCTTCAATCGAAGCCAGCCAAATCACTGACGAAGTGATCGAGGTCTTAGACCGCTCAGATAAGATAGTGAATCATCTGCATATTCCTATCCAATCCGGATCAAACACAGTGCTTAAACGGATGAGACGCAAATATACAATGGAATTCTTTGCAGACCGTTTAAATAAATTGAAAAAAGCACTGCCAGGCTTAGCTGTTACTTCTGATGTCATCGTCGGGTTCCCTGGAGAAACAGAAGAAGAATTTATGGAAACCTATAACTTTATTAAAGAACATAAATTCTCTGAGCTGCATGTTTTCCCTTACAGTAAACGTACAGGAACACCAGCTGCACGAATGGAAGACCAAGTGGATGAAAACGTGAAAAACGAACGTGTGCATCGCCTGATTGCTCTTTCTGACCAGCTTGCAAAAGAATACGCTTCTCAGTATGAAAATGAAGTGCTTGAGATTATCCCTGAGGAAGCGTTTAAGGAAACAGAAGAAGAAAATATGTTTGTCGGTTACACAGACAATTATATGAAGGTTGTTTTCAAAGGTACGGAAGATATGATCGGCAAAATCGTAAAAGTCAAAATCCTAAAAGCAGGTTATCCTTACAACGAAGGACAGTTTGTCCGTGTGGTTGAGGATGAAATAACTGAACACATGCGTTTGTCTTCTTAACCTAAAAAATCGGTGCATTAAAATGTACCGGTTTTTTATTTAGCCGGGATAAGAAGGTGAATCAATCGGTAAAACAAGTTTGTAAGCGGAAGAAATAAAAGAGCTGTTACTACATTAAATAAAAGACTGAAATGAGCAATTCTTTGGGCAGGATCGGGTGATAACTGCTCTACAAAGCCGGTCGCTGCGGTCAGAAAAGGCAATACTAGAGCCACCCCTAGCACGTTAAATACCACATGCGCATACGCTGTCTGTTTCGCCGCATATCCGCCGGATACAGCAGCCATGACAGCTGTAATGCATGTCCCGATATTTGATCCGAGTACGACGCTCATCGCCTGTGTCAGTCCGATAATCCCTTCATTCATAAAACTCATCAAAATGCCGATACAGACAGAACTGGAGTGAATGATGGCAGTTAACACCATCCCGATGAGCAAAGCGGACCAGTTTGAATCGTTAACATGGTATAGAACGTCGGCTCCCGTTTTCAGCTTTGTCAGCGGCCCGGCAAGGTGGCTGAATCCGCTGATGCAAAAGAAGATGATGCCCAGTCCAAGGAAGCTTGTTCCCAGCTGTTTCAAAGGATACCTGCCAGTCAGAAAAAACAATAAACCTCCTATTAAAAGAACCCAAATCAAAATATCCATTTTGATAGCAATAAATTCAGTTGTAAAAGTAGAGCCAACATTCGTCCCCAGAATCATCGGTATTGTCCGCTTAAAAGAAAGAACGCCCGCACTTACAAAGCCGATGACAATGACCATAAAGGCTGAACTGCTCTGAAGTATCCCCGTAAATACAATGCTGATAAGAAACGCTTTTAACGGATGGTCCGTAAATAAAAGCAAACGTTCTTCAATTTTTGAGTACGCCATTGAAATTAAGCCCTTTCGAAGCATGTTCATGCCTGCGAGAAAGAATAATATAAGAGCAGTAAAGCTAATCAAAATTAACATCCTATTCACCAACCCCTTTCTATCATTATATAGACAGGCAGTCGCACTCATGACGGAAAAGTGAACTCACTTAGTTGACCTGACTGATGGCTTATATTATAATGTCAAAGTACATGTTTATATGTGTAACTTAAAGGTAGTCGATTGGTGTATTCGGAGGGAGGGAAAGAGAATGTCAAAAACGGTCGTTAGAAAAAACGAATCGCTTGAAGATGCTCTTCGTCGCTTCAAACGCAGTGTATCAAAGACAGGTACTTTGCAAGAAGCAAGAAAGCGTGAATTTTATGAAAAACCTAGCGTAAAGCGCAAGAAAAAGTCTGAAGCTGCTAGAAAACGCAAATTCTAAAAGAGGGTGGATTTATGAGTCTTCTTGAGCGTCTCAACCAGGATATGAAGCTGTATATGAAAAACCGTGAGAAAGACAAACTGACTGTCGTTCGAATGGTTAAGGCTTCACTTCAAAATGAAGCAATTAAGCTTAAGAAAGACAGTTTGACCGAGGATGAGGAACTCACTGTCCTTTCTCGTGAACTTAAGCAACGTAAAGACTCCCTCCAGGAATTTTCAAACGCTAATCGTTTAGATTTAGTAGATAAAGTTCAAAAAGAGCTGGACATTTTAGAAGTTTATTTACCTGAGCAGCTGTCAGAAGAAGAGCTGCGTACAATCGTAAATGAAACCATCGCGGAGGTCGGTGCGAGCTCAAAAGCGGACATGGGCAAAGTGATGGGGGCAATTATGCCTAAAGTAAAAGGTAAAGCTGACGGAAGTTTAATTAATAAGCTTGTGAGCAGTCAACTGTCTTAAATGGCAAAGAAAAGGACATCTTTCTAAGAGAGATGTCTTTTTTTATACATAAAAAAATGAAACCTTTGATACATTTGTTACGTATGAAGAGAAGGCACTTATTATAAAAGGAAGGAGGGATACACCGCCCTTGCTTCAAATCAAAGGATTCCGTGCTGCTCTTTTGAGTATATTTTTACTTTCTTTATTAGGCGTACAACTGAACGCAAAAGCAGAAAAACAAACTGTTTATGTGATTCCGGTTGAAAAAAATGTCGAACAGGGTCTCGCCTCGTTTTTGTCCCGTTCGTTACAAGACGCAAAGGATGCACATGCAGACCATATTATTCTTGATATCAATACCCCGGGGGGATTGGTCAAATCTGCTATTGATATGGCCGATTTGATAACGGAAAGCGAGATCCCCGTAACTGCATATGTCAACAAACGCGCGTTGTCTGCTGGTGCATATATTGCACTGCAAGCAGATCACATTTATATGGCGCCTGGCGGAAAAATGGGAGCCGCCGCGATTGTTGATGGCCAAGGCAATGCCGCTGACCAAAAAGCTCAATCACTTTGGCTGGCAGAGATGGAAGATGCCGCAGTGAAAAATAACCGCGATCCAAAATATGCGCTCGCAATGGCTGACCCGGATATAGATGCTAAGGAAGTTGGCGCGCCTAAAGGAGATCTGCTGACACTTAACGCAGACAAGGCAATTGAGATAGGCTATTCAGAAGGCACTGCTGACAATTTGTCCACGCTCGTAAAGAAGCTTGGGTTCGAAAAAGCGCAGATCAGCTACGCAAAGGAGAGCTTTGCGGAAAAGACGGCAAGGTGGCTGACGAATCCGGTCATTGTCCCTATTCTGCTGACAATCGCTTTTTTAGGTCTGACGGTGGAGCTTTTTTCACCGGGTGTCGGCCTCCCTGGAACGGCTGGACTCATTGCGTTATTGCTGTTCTTTTACGGGCATCTTGCAGCCGGCCTTGCCGGGTATGAGACGGTTCTCCTCTTTATAGCAGGGGTGATCCTCATCCTGCTTGAGATTTTTCTTCCCGGAGGAATCATTGGATTACTGGGCTTGGGAGCGATTATTGCGAGCCTGTTTTTAGCCGCGGGGAGCTTCACTGTAATGGCGGTTTCTCTCTTGATCGCCTCAGCTGTTTCGATTACAGCTTTTATTTTACTGACAAGGGTGTTGGGAAAGCGTATGAAATTCTTTAAGAAATTGATATTAAATGATTCTACAAATACGGAGAGCGGCTACGTTTCAAATCAAACGCGCACGGACTTAATGGGAAAAGTGGGTATAACCTTTACACCGCTGCGTCCTTCCGGTACCGTCATTATTGATGATGAACGCCTTGACGTTGTATCGGAGGGATCGTTTACAGAAAAAGATAAAAAAGTAAAAGTGATAAAAGTAGAAGGCTCACGCATTGTCGTGAGAGAAATTTAAATAGAAACGAGGAGAAGTTATATGGATCCGTCAACACTTATGATTCTGGCAATTGTCGCAGTAGCGATCATTGTTTTGGCAGTATTTTTTACATTTGTGCCTGTAATGCTTTGGATTTCAGCTTTGGCAGCCGGAGTGAAAATCAGCATTTTCACTCTAGTTGGGATGAGGCTTCGCCGTGTCATTCCGAATCGGGTTGTTAACCCGCTGATTAAAGCCCATAAAGCGGGACTTAATGTTGGAACAAACCAGCTTGAAAGCCACTACCTGGCCGGAGGTAATGTTGACAGAGTCGTCAACGCGCTTATCGCCGCTCAGCGAGCTAACATTGAACTCACATTCGAGCGCTGTGCTGCCATTGATCTTGCAGGCCGGGACGTGTTGGAAGCTGTTCAAATGAGCGTTAATCCTAAGGTGATTGAAACACCGTTCATTGCCGGTGTCGCAATGGACGGGATTGAAGTGAAAGCGAAAGCGAGAATCACAGTAAGAGCGAATATCGAGCGCCTCGTCGGGGGAGCAGGAGAAGAAACCATTGTAGCTCGTGTAGGTGAGGGGATCGTTTCTACAATCGGTTCATCTGGCAATCATAAAAAAGTGCTTGAAAACCCTGACATGATTTCTCAGACAGTCCTTGGAAAAGGATTGGACTCAGGAACTGCGTTTGAAATTCTCTCAATTGATATTGCAGATGTAGATATCGGCAAAAACATCGGTGCAATTTTACAAACCGATCAGGCTGAGGCTGATAAAAACATCGCGCAGGCAAAAGCGGAAGAACGACGTGCGATGGCTGTCGCTCAAGAACAGGAAATGCGTGCCCGCGTAGAAGAAATGCGCGCGAAAGTGGTAGAAGCCGAGGCGGAAGTGCCGCTTGCGATGGCAGAAGCTTTGCGTGAAGGGAATATTGGCGTCATGGATTACATGAATATCAAGAACATCGATGCTGACACAGAAATGCGTGATTCATTCGGCAAGCTGACGAAAGACCCTTCGGATGAAGACCGCAAATCATAATCTCTCTAAGAAGGGAGAACGCTGATGGAAGATTTACTGACCAATCCGCTTATTATTGCAGCGATCATCGGAATCATTTCTGCGATTTTCGGCAAAAAGAGCAAAGATGAAAAGGAAAACAGCCAAAAAAGAAAAAAACCTCAACACGTGCAATCTGCTTCTCCTCAAAAGAAGCAGTCAAAAGAAGATGCCCCTGCACCTATCCCTAACCGTATGGAACAGGCAAGACGGGAAGCGGAAGAAAGACGCAGGGAAACAGCAAGAAACCTGAAAGGGCTGGAACGAGATCTTGCTGCTGCCAAACAAAAAACAGTATACACAAAACAAAAAATGCTTCAGATGAATAAAGACACCGTCGTACAGGGGATCGTTCTAGGAGAGGTGTTCGGGCCTCCACGGGCGAAAAAACCTCACCGTACGATGCGCCCGGCCCGTAAAAATTAAAGTGTTAGAACCTCCTTTCAAATCATACATATGAGATGAAAGGGGGTTCTTTTTGTATGGGGCAAAGAAAGAATCGTATGAAAGCTTGGCTGACAAGAGCATTGGAAATTCCCCCGGACGTTATGATGGATCTGCCGAGGATTACAATGGTTGGCAGACTTCATATCTACATAGAAAACCACAGAGGCCTTTTGCTTTTCAGTGAGAATGAAGTGAGGCTGATGCTGAAGCAGGGCCAGTGCATCATATCTGGTAAAAATTTTGTCATCAAGGCGATTCTTCCGGAAGAGATACTTTTGGAGGGTACGATTGATGTCGTTCGATATGTTGAGTCATAAAGCCGAGGGGGAAACGTTGTGAAAAATAAATGGCTGTCTTTTTTTTCGGGTAAGGTCCAGCTTGAATTGACGGGAAGAGGGATTGAGCGGCTCCTTAATGAATGCACAAGACAGGGGATTCCGGTCTTTCATGTCAAAAAAAAGAAAGAAGCCGTATCGTTATATATACAGCTTCAGGATGTACATGCCTTTCGGCGGGTGAGAAGTAAATTTAAATGTAAAGCCCGATTTATCAATCGGAAGGGTTTTCCCTTCCTGTTGCTGAAATCAAAGCTGAATATAGGGTTTACGATCGGTTTTGCGATTTTTTTCATCCTTTTGTTTTTGCTGTCCAATATGGTGTGGAAAATTGATGTGACAGGCGCTAAGCCTGAAACAGAACATCAAATGAGGCAGCATCTTAATGAAATCGGCGTCAAAAAGGGCCGTCTGCAGTTTTTAATGATGTCGCCCGAAAAAATACAGAAATCATTAACCAATGGAATAGACAATATCACTTGGGTCGGAGTTGATCTGAAGGGGACGACCATTCACATGAAAGTCGTGGAGAAAAATGAGCCCGAAAAAGAAAAGTATGTTAGCCCGCGCAATATTGTCGCCAAAAAGAAAGCAACGATTACGAGAATGTTTGTGCAAAAAGGACAGCCCATGGCTGCCATACACGATCATGTTGAAAAGGGTCAGCTGCTTGTTTCGGGGCTGATCGGCAGCGAAGACCATCAGCAGGAAGTCGCCTCAAAAGCTGAAATTTACGGAGAAACCTGGTATAGATCAGAAGTGACAGTCCCGCTTGAAACATTATTTAACGTCTATACGGGCAAAGTAAGGACAAAGCACAAGCTTTCTTTTGGCTCGTTGGCAATCCCGATCTGGGGGATGACGTTTAAAAAAGAGGAATTGAAGCATCCAAAAACAGAACAAGAAAAGCATTCGCTTCATTTTCTCGGATTTAAGCTCCCTGTATCCTATGTCAAAGAGCAAACGAGAGAAAGTGAAGAGGCTTTACGAAAATATACGAAAGAAGAAGCAGTTCAAGAAGGCATTAAATTGGGTAAACAGGATGTAGAGGATAAAATAGGCGAAAACGGCGAGGTGAAAAGTGAAAAAGTTTTGCACCAGACTGTTGAGAATGGTAAAGTAAAGTTGATTATTCTCTACCAAGTTATAGAAGATATCGTTCAAACCACACCTATTGTCAGGGAGACTGAAGAATGACAGAACATTTACTTGCGATGAATCAAAAACTGAAAAACCCGGACGAGGCGCTTTCACTCTTCGGGAACCAAGATTCTTTTTTGAAATTGATGGAGAAAGATCTGAATGTAAATATCATTACGCGCGGCGAGACGATTTATGTTTCAGGCGATGATGAATCGTTTCAGATTGCAGACAGGCTGCTGGGATCGCTCCTCGCTTTAATTCGCAAGGGGATAGAGATCTCTGAACGTGATGTGATTTACGCCATCAAAATGGCAAAGAAGAATGAACTTGAATACTTTGAAAGCATGTATGAAGAAGAAATTACAAAAAACGCAAAAGGCAAATCAATCCGTGTAAAAACAATGGGACAGCGGGAATACGTGGCCGCTATGAAGCGGAATGACCTTGTATTCGGCATTGGTCCGGCGGGAACCGGGAAAACGTACCTGGCTGTCGTAAAAGCAGTCCATGCTTTAAAAAACGGACATATCAAAAAAATCATTTTAACAAGACCTGCCGTGGAAGCTGGTGAAAGCCTTGGTTTTCTCCCAGGTGACCTAAAAGAAAAAGTAGATCCTTATTTGCGCCCGCTGTATGACGCTCTCCATGATGTGCTTGGGGCAGATCATACAGAACGTCTGATGGAAAGAGGCATCATTGAAATTGCTCCGCTCGCATATATGAGGGGACGGACGCTCGATGATGCTTATGTTATACTTGATGAAGCACAGAATACCACGCCTGCTCAAATGAAAATGTTTTTGACGAGACTGGGTTTTGGCTCTAAAATGATCATTACAGGTGACGTTAGCCAAATTGATCTGCCGAAAGGCGTCAAATCGGGACTTGCAGTAGCGAAGGAGATGCTGAAAGGAATAGACGGCATTTCTATGATTGAGCTAGACCAGACAGACGTGGTCAGACATCCGCTTGTTGCGAAAATTATTGAAGCATACGATAAGCAAAATTAATGCTGAATGACCCGATCGCGCGTTATCGGGTCATTTTTATGATTGCTTATTGGCTTGATGTTTCAAGAGGAGGTTCTTGTGTTGAAAAAGAAGGCTAAGACCAAAAGCAGCTCAAAAAAATGGAGCAGTTTTAAAAATGCCCGCTCCATGCATGTACTGCTGTATCTTCTGCTGGCTGCCATTATGTTTGCTTTGCTCTTTGTACATGTTAAGCCGGAAACACTTGATTTAGACCTGTTTTCAGTCAGCGACAAGACCATTTATGCTCCGGCAACCGTGGAAGATCAAAAAGCCACAGAGGAAAAAAAGCAAGCCGCTGAGGACGCGGTTGAGGATCAATATACATTAAAAAAAGAATACACAGATAATCGGATTGACCTTGTGTCATCAATATTCGACAGTATCAGTGAAGTGAAAAAATCATCGGAAGAAGGCAGCAAATCACCATCGGAAAAATCAATGGTCAAATCCGTAAAGGATAAATTGACGTCAGATGTGAATGATTCCATATCCGAGGACTCAATTAAGACATTGCTGAAAGCAGACAGTGAAGACTTTTCTTTTGTCAGAGATACGGTCATTACCGCAGTAAATACGGTCATGAGCAGTGAAATCCCTTCGGATAAACTATCTGATGCAAAGGATAAGGTAGAAAAAGAGCTAAAGAGCAATTCTATTCCGTCTAAATACTTGGGAGCTGCGACAGAAATCGGGCGTTTTGCTATTATTCCGAATTACGTCTTTGATCCGAAAGCAACAGAGGCAAAACGGCAGGAAGCTTCAGACAATGTCCAGCAGGTTCAAATCAAACAGGGACAAGTGCTTGTGGAAGAAAATGACCTCATTGATCGGGAAGTGTACAGGAAACTTGAGCTGACCGGGTTATTAAATAACTCAAATCTCTTTAAACCGATCAGCGGGCTATTGATTATGATCGGACTTTTCATTGCAACACTTGTATATTATTTTGAAAAACAGAAACAAAATCTGAAGTTTAAAAACCAATCCATTCTGTTATTCTCGATTATCACAACACTTTTGCTTGTGATCATGGAGGTTGTCAGTTTGTTTCAGAAGATGGAGTATAATAATATCGGCTATCTGGTCCCCATTGCGGCCGGAGCCATCTTAATCAAACTGCTGATGAATGAACGCATTGCCATTTTGGGAAGTATCATTCTTGCGATTTGCGGAAGTATGATGTTTAATCAGGGTGTGACAGGAACATTCAATTATGTCATAGGGATTTATTATTTGATCAGCGGGATTTCAGGTGTATTATTTTTAGGAAAGCACAATGCCAGATCAAAGATTTTGCAGACCGGGCTTTTCGTAGCGTTTATTAATATGGTTGTCGTTCTTTCTTTATTATTGATCCAGAACACTGCGCTGTCGGGTCTTGAAATCGGCACGTTAATGCTCATGGGGGTTGTGTCGGGGTTTGCTTCATCTGTATTAATCATCGGCCTGATGCCGTTTTTTGAGACGGGCTTTGGCATTTTATCCACCATGAGGCTGCTCGAGCTGTCTAATCCTAACCATCCGCTATTGCGCAAAATACTGACAGAAACACCAGGTACATATCATCACAGTGTAATGGTTGCCAATTTATCAGAGGCAGCCTGTGAAGCGGTTGGGGCTAATGGTTTGCTTGCAAGAGTCGGCGCATATTATCACGATCTCGGAAAAACAAAGCGACCGCAATATTTTATTGAAAACCAAATGAATATTGACAATCCGCATGACAAGCTGTCACCTCAGTTGAGTAAAAATATTATCATCTCGCATACGACAGACGGTGCGAATATGCTGAGGAGCTATAAATTTCCGAAAGAGCTTGTCGATATTGCTGAGCAGCATCATGGAACCTCGCTTTTAAAGTTTTTTTACTATAAAGCAAAGGAAAAAGGCGACCAGATTACAGAGGAAGAGTTCCGTTATCCGGGGCCGAAGCCGCAATCAAAGGAAGCCGCAATTATATCAGTGGCCGACAGTGTTGAAGCGGCCGTCAGATCCATGCATAATCCAAATCCTGAACGAATTGAAAAGCTTGTCCGGGGTATTATATCCGATAAGCTTCAGGACGGACAGTTCAGTGAATGCGATTTGACATTTAAAGAGCTGGATACAATCGCAAAAACGCTCTGTGCAACATTAAAAGGAATTTTCCACTCCCGGATTGAATATCCGGAGGCTACTAAGAAGGTGAAATAGATGAGTTTACTGATTGATATCGTTGATGAAACAGGAAGCGTCTCAGAAGAGATGCTCAAAGAAGTAGAAAATCTGCTTCAATTTGCCGCTGAGCGTGAAGGCGTTCAGGATCAGGCTGAAGTTTCTGTCACGATTGTTTCCAATGATGACATACATCAGATTAACAAAGAATACCGGGGAAAGGATGCTCCGACAGATGTCATCTCATTTGCTCTTGAAGAAGAGGGAGAAGGTGAGGTCGAAATCGTGGGCGCCGAAATGCCTCCGGTTTTAGGTGATATTATCATCAGTGCCGATCGCACAAGAGAGCAGGCAGAGGAGTATAATCATTCTTTTAAAAGAGAGCTCGGATTTCTAGCTGTACACGGATTTCTGCACCTTTTAGGATATGACCATATGACGAAAGAGGAAGAAGAGGAGATGTTTACTAAGCAAAAGGAATTGCTGGACGCTTATGGACTCAAAAGATCATAGAAATGAGCTGAAGCGATTCTTCAAAAGCTTCGTGCATGCAGGCCGGGGCATCTGGGAAACAGCGCGGACGGAGCGGAATTTCCAATTTCATGCCGCAGCCGCCTGCGCTGTTCTCATTTGCGGCTTCCTTGTAGAGCTCAGCATGATTGAGTGGATGATTATATTCCTTTTGATAGGCGGTATGTTTTCGCTTGAGCTTTTAAATACAGCCATTGAACATACGGTTGATTTAATAACTGACAAACATCACCCTCTTGCTAAAGCGGCCAAGGACGCTGCCGCCGGGGCTGTTTGCGTTTTTGCCGTGATTTCGTGTATCATTGGTATACTTATTTTTTTGCCAAAGCTGTAATGGCTGAAAATTCTTACATTTATTTTACATTTTTAGAAATGGGCGTGAAAAAAAGCGCGCGATTATGTAAAATATAAAGTGATAGCGGTACCATTATAGGTAAGAGAGGAATGTACACATGAACAGACAAGAATTAATAACAGAAGCTTTAAAAGCGCGTGATATGGCATATGCGCCGTATTCCAAATTCCAAGTAGGAGCCGCTCTTCTTACCAAGGATGGAAAAGTGTACAGAGGCTGCAACATTGAGAACGCGGCATACAGCATGTGCAATTGCGCCGAGCGTACCGCTTTATTTAAAGCTGTTTCTGAAGGGGATACAGAGTTTCAGATGCTGGCCGTTGCGGCTGACACCCCTGGACCGGTATCTCCGTGCGGAGCCTGCCGCCAGGTGATTTCTGAGCTTTGCACAAAAGACGTTATTGTCGTACTGACTAATTTACAAGGACAAATAAAAGAAATGACTGTGGAAGAATTATTGCCAGGCGCATTTTCATCGGAGGATTTACATGACGAACGAAAGCTTTAAATCAGGATTTGTATCCATTATTGGAAGACCAAACGTAGGAAAATCTACATTTTTGAACAGAGTCATTGGACAAAAAATCGCGATCATGAGCGATAAGCCCCAAACGACGAGAAACAAGGTGCAAGGAGTACTGACGACAGGCACATCACAAACCATTTTTATTGACACACCAGGGATTCATAAACCTAAGCATAAGCTTGGGGACTTTATGATGAAAGTGGCGCAAAATACATTAAAAGAAGTCGATTTGATCTTGTTTATGATCAATGCTGAGGAAGGCTACGGGAAGGGCGACGAATTCATCATTGAGAAATTGCAGACGATGTCTACGCCTGTATTTTTAATCGTAAACAAAATTGATAAAATTCATCCCGACCAATTGCTTCTGCTAATTGACGAATACCGCAGACGTTATCCTTTTAAGGAAATTGTTCCGATTTCTGCTTTAGAAGGAAATAACATCGAAACCTTGCTCGCTCAGATTGAAGCGTATTTGCCGGAAGGGCCGCAATTCTATCCGAGTGACCAGGTAACTGACCACCCTGAGCGATTTATCATTTCTGAATTAATCAGGGAAAAGGTGCTGCATTTGACGAGAGAAGAAATCCCGCACAGCATTGCGGTGGCCATCGAATCCATCAAAGGGCAGGACAACGGTTCTGTGCACGTAGCGGCAACGATTGTGGTCGAGCGGGATTCCCAGAAAGGCATCGTGATCGGTAAAAAAGGAAGCCTTCTAAAAGAGGTTGGAAAAAGAGCGAGAGCGGATATTGAAGCACTGTTGGGCTCCCGTGTCTACCTTGAATTGTGGGTGAAAGTGCAGAAAGACTGGCGTAATAAAATGTCCCAGCTTCGCGATTTTGGCTTTAAAGAGGACGAATATTAATCTCTTGCTGTGTGTGTCATTATCTCACAGGAACAGGGATACATTAGCAAATTTTGTTTAACATGAAATGGAGGACATCTGGTCAAGATAAAGGTAAGAATTTGGAGTTTAGGTAAGCTAGTTTAACTACAGAAAGGTGGGTTTCTTGTGTTGAATTTTACCTGGAACGTATTTTCTCAAACAGGAAATGTTGATACGTATCTTCTTTTTAAAGAACTGGAAAAAGAGAACATGGAAAGACCCGAAGAACTAGAAGATGAGCTAGCCCGATTTGATTATCCAATTTTATAAACCTCTTGGCCGCTCCTGCTTGAGGAAGGTGCGGAAATGCTGACAAAATGTGAAGGAATCGTTCTTCGCACAAATGATTACGGAGAGACGAATAAAATCGTAACATTACTGACAAGAGAACACGGAAAAATAGGTGTTATGGCACGAGGCGCCAAAAAACCGAACAGCCGTTTATCAGCAGTCAGCCAGCCCTTTTTGTATGGTTCTTTCTTAATGCAAAAAACATCGGGCCTCGGAACGCTTCAGCAGGGGGAAATGATCCTCAGCATGAGAGGCATCAGGGAAGACTTGTTTTTAACAGCATATGCTGCCTATATTGCTGAGTTAGTCGACAGAGGCACAGAAGAAAAAAAGTCAAATCCTTATTTATTTGAATTCATATTAGAATCATTAAAACAGCTGAATGAAGGAACAGATCCGGATGTTATCACCTTCATTGTTCAAATGAAGATGCTCGGTGTCATGGGCCTGTATCCTGAGCTAAATCATTGTGTACATTGTAAAAGCCAAGACGGAACCTTTCATTTTTCTGTTCGTGATAATGGTTTTATATGCCACCGCTGTTTTGAAAAAGATCCTTACAGGATACCGATTAAACCGCAAACGGCAAGGCTGTTAAGACTCTTCTACTATTTTGATCTGTCGAGACTCGGCAATGTGTCCTTAAAAGAGGAAACAAAAGCTGAATTAAAGCAAGTGATTGATTTATATTACGAAGAATATTCGGGATTGTATTTAAAATCAAAGCGCTTTTTAGATCAAATGGAAAGCATGAAACATCTTATGGGTGAAAACAAAAGTTGACATTTGGTCCATCTTTTTATATGATCATTTATTATAAAATATGTTGCAGTGAGAGAAAGAAGTACTTGCGTTTACCTCATGAAAGCGACCTTAGGGCGGTGTAAGCTAAGGATGAGCACGCAACGAAAGGCATTCTTGAGCAATTTTAAAAAAAGAGGCTGGGATTTTGTTCTCAGCAACTAGGGTGGAACCGCGGGAGAACTCTCGTCCCTATGTTTGCGGCTGGCAAGCATAGAGACGGGAGTTTTTTGGTTGCTGCCGCAGTCAACTTATGAAAGAAAAGTGGAGGTGCTTGAAATGAATATTCAAGACATGATTCTAACCTTGCAAAAGCATTGGTCCAGTCAGGGCTGTGTGCTTATGCAGGCTTACGATGTAGAAAAAGGAGCCGGCACGATGAGCCCGTATACATTTTTGCGCAGTATCGGCCCTGAGCCGTGGAAAGTGGCTTATGTAGAGCCTTCCAGACGTCCTGCAGACGGCCGCTACGGGGAGAACCCGAACAGACTGTATCAGCATCATCAGTTCCAGGTCATTATTAAACCGTCTCCTGATAACATTCAAGAACTGTATTTAGATTCCTTGCGTGCTCTTGGAATTGATCCGCTTGAGCACGATATTCGCTTTGTTGAAGACAACTGGGAGAATCCGTCTTTAGGCTGCGCGGGTCTAGGCTGGGAAGTTTGGCTTGACGGAATGGAGATAACACAATTTACGTATTTCCAGCAGGTCGGGGGATTAGAGTGTAAACCCGTTTCTGTAGAGATTACGTATGGAATTGAACGTCTCGCGTCTTATATCCAAGATAAAGAAAACGTGTTTGACTTGGAATGGACGTCAGGGTTTACAGTAAAAGATTTATTCATGATGGCTGAATATGAACATTCCGTTTATACGTTTGAAACATCAGACGTCGATATGCTGTTCCAATTGTTCAGCACATATGAAAAAGAAGCGATCAAGCAAATGGATAACGGACTTGTTCATCCAGCATATGACTATGTACTGAAATGCTCGCACACCTTCAATCTGCTTGACGCCAAAGGTGCGATCTCTGTTACCGAGCGGACGGGCTATATCGCAAGAGTGCGGAATTTAGCTAGAAAAGTAGCAAAAACCTATTATGAGGAACGAGAAAAACTAGGGTTCCCAATGCTTAAAGGGGAGGGTTCTTCTCATGAGTAAACAGGATTTACTTTTAGAGATCGGATTAGAGGAAATGCCGGCGCGCTTTTTGAATGAAAGCATGGTTCAGCTTGGCGACAAGCTGACAGGCTGGCTTAAAGAAAAAAATATTACTCACGGTGAAGTGAAACTCTTCAATACACCGAGACGTCTTGCTGTGTTCGTTAAGGATGTCGCAGAAAAGCAGGATGATATAAAAGAAGAAGCAAAAGGGCCTGCGAAAAAAATTGCCCTTGATGCGGACGGGAACTGGACAAAAGCGGCAATCGGCTTTTCAAAAGGCCAAGGCGCGAATGTGGAAGACCTGTATATCAAAGAAGTAAAAGGCATAGAGTATGTATTCGTGCAAAAATTCCAAGCCGGCCAAGAAACGAAGTCGCTTCTGCCAGAATTGAGCGGTTTAATTACAAGCTTGCATTTCCCGAAAAACATGCGCTGGGGAAATGAAGATTTGCGTTATATCCGACCGATCAAATGGATTGTCGCATTATTTGGACAGGATGTCATTCCATTTTCGATCACAAACGTTGAGTCTGGACGGACAACACAGGGACACCGTTTCCTCGGACATGAAGTGTCAATTGAATCACCTTCAGCTTATGAAGAGCAGCTGAAAGAACAGCATGTTATTGCTGATCCTAGCGTCCGAAAGCAAATGATTCAATCTCAGCTGGAAACAATGGCTGCTGAAAACAATTGGAGCATTCCAGTTGACGAAGACCTTCTTGATGAAGTGAATCATTTAGTAGAATACCCGACAGCTCTTTACGGTTCATTTGAATCCGAGTTTCTGTCAATTCCTGAAGAAGTGCTTGTCACGACAATGAAAGAGCATCAGCGCTACTTCCCTGTCAAAGACAAAAACGGTGACCTGCTGCCTCACTTTATCACAGTCCGAAACGGCAACAGCCACGCGATTGAAAATGTGGCCCGAGGCAATGAAAAAGTGCTGCGCGCACGTTTATCTGATGCGTCATTCTTCTACAAGGAAGATCAGAAACTAAACATTGATGCAAATGTGAAGAAGCTTGAAAATATCGTTTTCCATGAAGAGCTTGGTTCTCTTGCTGATAAGGTTAGAAGAGTCACATCAATCGCAGAGAAACTTGCCGTTCGTCTTCAGGCTGATGAAGATACATTAAAACATGTGAAGCGGGCTGCTGAAATTTCTAAATTCGACCTTGTGACACATATGATATATGAATTCCCTGAACTTCAAGGAATTATGGGCGAAAAGTATGCGAGAATGCTTGGCGAAGATGAAGCTGTGGCGGCGGCAGTCAATGAACATTATATGCCTAGATCAGCGGGCGGAGAAACGCCTTCTACTTTCACCGGAGCTGTTGTAGCAATGGCGGATAAGCTTGACACAATCGCTTCATTCTTCTCTATCGGCGTAATTCCGACCGGTTCCCAGGACCCTTACGGACTGCGCCGCCAAGCAAGCGGTATTGTTGCGATTCTTCTTGACCGCAACTGGGGAATTTCATTTGAAGAGCTGCTTACTTTCGTACAAACCGATAAAGAAAATGAACTGCTGGATTTCTTCACTCAGCGCTTGAAATATGTCTTGAATGCTGAACAAATCAGACATGATGTCATTGACGCCGTGCTGGAAAGCTCTGAGCTTGAGCCGTACTCTGCGCTGCATAAAGCACAAGTACTGGAGCAAAAGCTTGGTGCACCTGGCTTTAAGGAAACAGCCGAAGCGTTAGGCCGAGTGATCTCTATCAGCAAAAAAGGAGTCCGCGGAGACATTCAGCCTGATCTGTTTGAAAATGAATACGAAGCAAAACTGTTTGATGCCTACCAAACAGCGAAGCAAAATCTGCAGGAAAACTTCAGCAAAAAAGATTATGAGGCGGCGCTTGCTTCACTTGCAGCCTTAAAAGAACCGATCGATGCTTACTTCGATCATACAATGGTTATAGCGGATAATGAGGCATTAAAGGCAAATCGATTAGCGCAAATGGTAAGCTTGGCGGATGAGATCAAGTCCTTTGCGAATATGAATGCCCTTATTGTAAAATAAAGAGAGAAAAGGCGGTTGCTGTGTGATCGGTAATCGTCTTTTCCCCATTTATATGTTTTTTGTTTGATTACAAGATATTTACGTTATAATATGGATTATTATTTCTTTACATAGCTATGAAGTGAAAAGGTGGTGAGTACGATCGAACTAAATAAACGGCAAGAACATATTTTGCAGATTGTAAAAGAAAACGGGCCGATTACAGGGGAGCATATTGCAGAAAAGCTGAACCTAACCAGGGCGACATTGCGCCCGGATTTAGCCATACTCACCATGTCAGGATTCCTCGAGGCGCGCCCGAGAGTCGGTTATTTCTATACGGGAAAAACCGGCACACAGCTTTTGGCGGATAAACTCAAAAAGCTTCAGGTGAAAGACTTTCAATCTATCCCCGTAGTGATTCACGAAAACGTTTCTGTGTACGATGCGATTTGCACCATGTTTTTAGAAGATGTAGGTACTCTGTTTGTGGTGGACCGCGATGCTGTTTTAGTCGGGGTGCTTTCACGAAAAGACTTGCTCAGAGCGAGCATTGGCCAGCAGGAGCTTACATCGGTCCCTGTTCACATCATCATGACAAGGATGCCGAACATTACGGTGTGCAGACGCGAGGATTATGTGATGGACATTGCAAAGCACTTAATAGAAAAACAAATTGATGCACTGCCTGTCATCAAAGACACCGATAAAGGCTTTGAAGTGATCGGCAGAGTGACAAAAACAAATATGACCAAAATACTTGTCAGTTTATCTGAAAATGAAATCCTATAAGATTGCAAACTAACGGGGGGATAATATGAATAACCGCATCATCTATGTTGTATCGGATTCCGTCGGTGAAACGGCTGAATTGGTAGTGAAAGCAGCACTCAGCCAATTTAACGGATCGGCGGATGATACCCATGTAAGAAGAATTCCTTATGTTGAAGATATAGGCACTATCAATGAAGTGATTTCACTTGCAAAGGCAGACGGCGGCATTATCTGTTTTACACTCGTGGTGCCGGAAATCAGAGAATATTTGATAGCCGAAGCGGAAAAAGCAAATGTTTTATATTATGATATTATCGGCCCGTTGATTGATAAAATGGAAACAGCCTACGGTTTAACAGCGAAATACGAACCGGGGCGGGTGCGCCAGCTTGATGAAGATTATTTCAAAAAAGTGGAGGCCATCGAGTTTGCAGTTAAATACGATGATGGACGTGATCCAAGAGGGATTTTAAAAGCTGATATCGTTTTGATCGGCGTTTCAAGAACGTCTAAAACACCGCTGTCTCAATATCTCGCACACAAACGCCTGAAGGTTGCCAATGTTCCGATTGTACCGGAGGTTGATCCGCCGGAAGAACTCTTTAACGTTGATCCGAAAAAATGCATCGGTTTAAAGATTAGCCCTGATAAACTGAATCATATCAGAAAAGAACGTTTAAAATCACTCGGGCTTAATGATAAAGCGATTTATGCAAATATCAACAGAATCAAAGAGGAACTCGAGTATTTCGAAAAGATTGTGGATCGGATCGGCTGCCAGGTTGTTGATGTTTCAAATAAAGCGGTTGAGGAAACAGCAAATATTATCCATCATCTCAAAACAAAAAACATATAACTCAGGACGCTCTATCCTGGGTTTTTGGCTGTGCCAAAAGGGAATAATGAAAAACAATAGCATCTTTGTGAAGTTTGTATTATAATAAAAAATTGTGATAAAATGATTAATTTTAGGTTTAAGGATCGTGTGATACGAATAAACTATTATGGGTAAGATGTCAAGAATTTCTCCCGGAAATTTTTCGACAAATTCATATACATCCACAATAATAAAGGATGTGCGATTTTGCTTGCTTTTATGCAGGAGTTTAATGGAGGGATGGAGAATTACTCTTCTTAATGAACAAGAAAAGACGATTTTTGTCGATGCTGATGCTTGTCCGGTAAAAGATGAAATTTTACAAACAGCATCCGAGTATGAAGTTCAAGTTCTTTTTGTCGCTTCATTTGAACATTATCAGCTTTCCAGAAGCAATGAAGAAAAATGGAAGTATGTTGATCCTCATAAAGAAGCTGCTGATTTATATATCGCAAATCACGTGAAACCGGGAGATATTGTTGTGACGCAGGACATCGGATTAGCATCTCTGCTGTTGAACAGAAATGTCTCTGTTATGTCGGAAAGAGGTCGTCTTTACAAAGAAGACACGATTGATTTTGCTCTAGAGGGCCGTCATTTTTCCGGCAAACAAAGAAGAAAAGGCGTATATGCCAAAGGGCCTAAAAAATTGAATAAAGAAGATCGAGAACGATTTATTGCACTGCTGCAAAAAATCCTGTCGAACGATGAAGGGATTTTGCACTAAAGCATCGAATAATGTACGACGGAGTGTTATAAGATGGGAAATCGGATACCAGATGAAATTGTGGATCAGGTGCAAAAGTCGGCAGATATCGTTGAAGTCATAGGTGATTATGTTCAATTAAAGAAGCAAGGCCGAAACTACTTTGGACTCTGTCCTTTTCATGGAGAAAGCACACCTTCGTTTTCCGTATCGCCCGACAAACAGATTTTTCATTGCTTTGGCTGCGGAGCGGGCGGCAATGTTTTCTCTTTTTTAAGGCAGATGGAAGGCTATTCTTTTGCCGAGTCGGTTTCTCACCTTGCTGACAAATACCAAATTGATTTTCCAGATGATATAACAGTCCATTCCGGAGCCCGGCCAGAGTCTTCTGGAGAACAAAAAATGGCTGAGGCACATGAGCTCCTGAAGAAATTTTACCATCATTTGTTAATAAATACAAAAGAAGGTCAAGAGGCACTGGATTATCTGCTTTCTAGGGGCTTTACGAAAGAGCTGATTGATGAATTTCAGATTGGCTATGCTCTTGATTCTTGGGACTTTATCACGAAATTCCTTGTAAAGAGGGGATTTAGTGAGGCGCAAATGGAAAAAGCGGGTCTCCTGATCAGACGCGAAGACGGAAGCGGATATTTCGACCGCTTCAGAAACCGTGTCATGTTTCCGATCCATGATCATCACGGGGCTGTTGTTGCTTTCTCAGGCAGGGCTCTTGGCAGCCAGCAGCCTAAGTATATGAACAGTCCTGAAACCCCGCTCTTTCATAAAAGTAAACTGCTTTACAATTTTTATAAGGCCCGCCTTCATATCAGAAAGCAGGAAAGAGCAGTCTTATTTGAAGGGTTTGCTGATGTCATATCGGCCGTAAGCTCGGGTGTAAAAGAAAGCATAGCCACGATGGGAACGTCTCTTACAGATGATCATGTCAAGATCCTGAGAAGAAACGTCGAAGAAATCATTCTTTGCTATGACTCTGATAAAGCCGGTTATGAAGCCACCTTAAAAGCTTCGGAGCTTCTGCAAAAAAAAGGCTGCAAAGTCAGAGTTGCAATGATTCCTGACGGATTGGATCCTGATGATTACATCAAAAAATTCGGCGGGGAAAAATTTAAAAATGACATTATTGACGCCAGTGTCACCGTAATGGCGTTCAAAATGCAATATTTCCGAAAAGGAAAGAACCTGTCCGATGAAGGCGACCGACTAGCTTACATTAAAGACGTACTGAAAGAAATCAGCACGCTTTCAGGGTCTCTAGAGCAGGAAGTCTATGTAAAGCAGCTTGCTTCAGAGTTTTCGCTTTCACAGGAGTCTTTAACTGAGCAGCTGTCTGTTTTCAGCAAGCAAAACAAACCTGCTGACAATAGCGGTGAAACAAAAACGCGGCGAGCGCATCTGACGACAAAAGCAAGGCAAAAACGTTTGCGTCCGGCGTATGAAAATGCAGAAAGGCTGTTACTCGCTCACATGCTTCGAGATCGGAGCGTCATCAAAAAAGTGATTGATCGGGTAGGGTTTCAATTTAATATTGATGAGCACCGGGCATTAGCCGCCTATCTTTATGCTTTTTATGAAGAGGGAGCCGAGCTGACGCCTCAGCATCTGATGGCCAGGGTGACGGATGATCATATAAGCCAGCTCTTGTCTGATATATTAATGCTTCAGGTTAGTCAAGAGCTTAGCGAAGCCGAGTTATCAGATTATGTAAAAAAAGTGTTGAATCAAAGAAATTGGTCAATGATAAAAGAAAAAGAGGCGGAAAGAGCCGAAGCCGAAAGGCAAAAAGATTTTTTAAGAGCTGCTTCTCTGGCTCAAGAAATCGTTACATTGAACCGATCTTTAAAATAACTGGAGAACTGATGAGGAGCATTTATTGGCAATGATTCCTTGCGGAGGAGCAAATAGATCGCTTAACCTCATCATGAATTGTCATTTCATTATTCGCACATTGTTAAAGGCAGTTCACATAGAAAACGCCTGAATGGACCGAATAAGAATCATACCGCTTATAGAATTCGTTGCAAGCTTTGGAAGGAGGGATCCATAATGGCTGATAAACAAACCCACGAGACAGAATTAACATTCGACCAAGTAAAAGAGCAATTAACAGAGTCTGGTAAAAAACGTGGCGTTTTGACATATGAAGAAATTGCTGAGCGTATGTCCAGCTTTGAAATTGAATCAGACCAAATGGATGAGTATTATGAATTTTTAGGTGAACAAGGTGTTGAATTAATTAGTGAGAATGAAGAAACAGAAGATCCTAATATTCAGCAGCTTGCCAAAGCCGAAGAAGAATTTGACCTTAATGACCTAAGTGTACCGCCTGGCGTTAAAATCAATGACCCAGTTCGTATGTATTTAAAGGAAATCGGTCGGGTTAACCTTCTTTCTGCAAAAGAAGAAATCGCCTACGCTCAAAAGATTGAAGAAGGTGACGAAGAATCTAAACGCAGATTGGCTGAAGCGAACCTGCGGCTTGTTGTCAGTATCGCAAAACGGTATGTCGGACGCGGTATGCTGTTCCTTGATCTGATCCAGGAAGGAAACATGGGCCTGATGAAAGCCGTTGAAAAATTTGATTATCGCAAAGGTTATAAATTCAGTACGTATGCTACGTGGTGGATCAGACAGGCGATTACACGCGCCATTGCCGATCAGGCGAGAACGATCCGGATTCCCGTTCATATGGTTGAAACCATTAATAAATTAATCCGTGTGCAGCGTCAATTACTGCAAGACTTAGGCAGAGAACCAACACCTGAAGAAATTGCGGAAGATATGGATTTAACGCCTGAAAAAGTACGCGAAATCTTAAAGATTGCTCAAGAGCCGGTATCGCTGGAAACACCGATCGGTGAAGAGGATGACTCGCACCTTGGTGATTTCATTGAAGACCAAGAAGCAACTTCACCTTCTGACCACGCCGCATACGAGCTATTGAAAGAGCAGCTGGAAGATGTGCTTGATACGTTAACTGATCGTGAAGAAAATGTATTGCGTCTTCGATTCGGTCTTGATGACGGCCGTACAAGAACATTAGAAGAGGTCGGCAAAGTATTTGGAGTAACGAGAGAGCGTATTCGACAAATCGAAGCCAAAGCGTTGCGGAAACTAAGACATCCTAGCAGAAGTAAACGTTTGAAAGATTTCCTCGAATAAGATGGAACGGGTCTTGATGATCCGTTCTTCTTTTTTAAAAAGATATATGGATAATATGCCTTTATTTTACTGAAAAATGATGTCATTTGCAAATGAACATTGTGATGAAAAATTTCAAAATCTAATTCCATATTTTCTATTGTAAGCGTATACAATACATTATACAATAGAATAAAAAGGATATTAGAGATTTAGGCATGTTTCAATTCAATTTTGTATAAAGTGTGAATAAAAAACTTTTGTATAGCAATCCATTTACTTTTTGTAAAAATAAGTTAGAATTAGAAGTGTTTACATAGGGGGAAGGATCAAAAAGGGGGAAGGGAAATGAAATGGAACCCGCTTATTCCATTTTTGCTGATCGCTGTTTTAGGAATTGGTCTAACTTTCTTTTTATCAGTAAAAGGACTTGATGACTCTCGGGAGATTGCAAGCGGAGGAGAAAGCAAATCTGCTGAAAAGAAAGATGCAAACGCTTCACCAGAAGAAATTTACAAGGCAAACTGCATCGCATGCCACGGTGAAAATTATGAAGGTGTTTCGGGTCCTAGCTTAAAAGGTGTAGGGGATAAGAAAGATGTCGCTGAAATTAAAACAAAGATCGAAAAAGGCGGTAATGGAATGCCTTCCGGTCTTGTTCCGGCCGATAAGCTGGATGATATGGCAGAGTGGGTGTCAAAAATTAAATAAAAGAACCATTTTTCTCTTTATACATTCACAGGCCGCCGAGATGTTCTCGACAGCCTTTTATTTTTGACTGCCGCGTGCAGACCCGCATCAAAAGAAATAATCTCAAAATCATTTGCTTCAGCTTGGATTCCGGGCTGATTTTTTATATGATAGTAAAGGAAAAAATGATTGAGAAAAGTTGTGATGACAAGTGAACGAATTAAAATTATCTAAACGATTGCAAACAGTAGCGGAGTACATACCGAATGGAGCGGTGATGGCCGATATCGGCTCTGATCACGCATACCTTCCTTGTTATGCGGTGCTGAATCATAAAGCCAGCGGGGCGATTGCCGGAGAAATCACAGATGGCCCATTTTTGTCTGCAAAGCGGCAGGTTGAAAAATCAGGCTTAAACTCGCACATTTCTGTAAGGCAGGGAGACGGACTGGAAGTGATTAAAAAAGGTGAAGCTGATGCCATTACGATTGCCGGAATGGGCGGGGCTTTGATCGCTCACATTTTAGAAGCGGGCAAAGACAAATTAACGGGGAAAGAACGGTTCATTTTACAGCCGAATATTCATGCTGTTCATATCAGGGAGTGGCTTTATAAAGAAGGATATGCGCTGATAGATGAGGTAATCCTTGAAGAGGACGGAAAGTGCTATGAGGTGCTGGTAGCCGAAGCGGGAGACAGGGATGCGGCTTATGACGGTATTTCTTTATCAGCCGGGATGCTTGTCGGCCCTTTCTTGGCAAAAGAAAAAAATGCTGTCTTTTTGAAAAAGTGGACACAAGAGCTTCAGCACACTCAAAGCATTTATGAACAGATCAGCCAAGCGGCGGATACAGAGCAAAACAAACAAAAATTAAAGGAGCTCGCCGATCGAATGGAGCTGTTAAAGGAGGTAATCGATCATGGCTAAAAGTGTAAATGGGCAGCAGATCATCCAGCTGTTTGAACAATTTTCCCCGAAAGCCTATGCGGTTGAAGGAGATAAAATCGGCCTGCAAATCGGCACCTTAAACAAACCAATTAAAAATGTGATGGTTACACTTGATGTGTTAGAGAGCGTTATCGATGAAGCGATTGAAAAAGAGGTTGACTTGATTATTGCACACCATCCACCAATTTTCCGGCCGCTAAAGCATATTTCAACAGATCAGCCTGCCGGAAGGTTAATTGAAAAGTGTTTGAAGCATGATATTGCTGTTTATGCAGCTCATACAAATTTAGACGTTGCGGACGGCGGTGTGAATGATTTGCTTGCTGAAGCATTAGAGCTGAGTGAGACGGAAGTGCTGGTGCCTACTTATACGGATCCTCTGAAAAAGCTGGCAGTATACGTGCCGAAGGAATATGAAGAGCAGGTCAGAGCCGCGCTCGGAAATGCGGGGGCTGGCCATATCGGTGAATACAGCCATTGCGCGTTTTCATCTGAAGGAATCGGCAGTTTTAAACCATTAGACGGAGCTAAGCCTTTTATCGGTGAAGTGGGAGAGCTTGAGCTTGTTCATGAAGTAAGGCTTGAGACTGTATTTCCTAAAAGCGTCGAAAAAGCTGTTATCAATGCAATGATAAAAAGCCATCCATATGAAGAAGTCGCTTACGATATCTATCCTATCGAACAGACTCCCGCCGAAAAAGGGCTCGGCCGTGTCGGAACCCTTAAAAATGAGATGACGCTCAAGGAATTCGCTTTATTTGTGAAAGACAAGCTTGACGTCAATGGTGTCAGAATGGTGGGGGATGCTGACAGCATGGTGAAAAAAGTAGCTGTTCTTGGCGGAGATGGAAACAAGTATATTCATCATGCAAAACGAAAGGGAGCCGATGTTTACGTCACAGGAGATTTATACTTCCATGTGGCCCATGATGCGATGATGCTTGGCCTAAATGTGGTTGATCCGGGCCATTACGCGGAAAAAATCATGAAAGAAGGCGTCACGAGAAAACTGACATCAATGTGTAATGATAAAAAGTTTGGCGTGAATATCTTTGTTTCTGAAACAGATACAAATCCATTTACATTTCTATAAAAAAACTGAGGCTTTTACAGCCTCAGTTTTTTGCTTTTACTTTTGGAAGTATTTTTTTGAGCGGTATATTATGTTCAGTTGTCCAAGTTGATGGATCTTCGTGATCAAACTGCTCTAAAAAGCGAATGACTTCTTTTGTGATCGGCGTCGGTGTTGAAGCTCCCGCTGTAACTGCAACGGTATTAACGCCTTTCAGCCATTCGAGCTTCAATTCGCTTAAGTCACCGATCCGGTATGCTTTTGTCCCGGCTATTTCTTCTGACACTTGAGCAAGCCTATTTGAATTGTTGCTTTTCGGGTCTCCGACAACGATTGTTAAGTCCGCTTTTTTTGCCTGCTCTGATACAGCTTCCTGCCGCACTTGAGTAGCGAGGCAAATCTCTTGGTGATATTCGACATGAGGATATTTTTCTTTGACAAGCTCCATAATGTCGTGAACATCCCATTGAGACATTGTTGTTTGATTCGTCACGATTAACTTCTCTGCTTGGATATCAAGGTTCTTTACATCTTCTTCTGTTTCAACTAAGTGAACGATCTCCGGCGCTACGCCAACGGCTCCCTCAGGCTCTGGATGCCCTTTTTTGCCGATATAGATCACGTGATATCCTTTTTCTTTCATCTCTAAGATTAGATTATGAGTTTTCGTCACATCCGGACATGTAGCATCAATTGCGACTAACCCTTTTTCTTCTGCGATTCTTCTGACTTCGGGAGAAACACCGTGCGCAGTGAAAATGACAGTTCCTTTGTCAACCTGCTTTAAGATGTCCAGACGGTTAGAGCCGTCCAATGTAAAAATCCCTTCCTCTTCAAACGCATCAGTGACGTGTTTATTATGAACAATCATCCCGAGTATATAGATGGGTCTTGGCAAGCTTTTATCTAGTGACGCATTTTTGGCAATGACCATAGCATCAACAACACCATAGCAATAGCCGCGCGGTGAAATTTTAATTACGTCCATTTTCGGTTGTCCTCCAATACTGAAGTGAGTAAAGGCAATATAAAAAGCCGTAATCAAACGGCTCTATTCTTGCATTCTTCTGATCTCATTATAGCCAATCTCACTTCAGATATCAAAGAATGTTAAATATATAATCTCGGTTTTGAACTGCCTGATGTTCTTTTCGGAGCAGGAGAGGCAGCTTCCTTTTTCTTCGGGGCAGACGTTTTTGATTCTTGTTCTTTATTGTCAGTTGTTTTAGATTTCTTTGGGAGAGAAGAACTTTTTGGTTTTGATTTTTTGTTCCCATCTGAGGTTTTTGTTTCAGTCTCTTTCTCTTTTTCTGATGATTCTTCTGAAACGGATTGTTTTTCACTTTCCTCATTGGCCTCTGTCTCAGTATCATCACTTTTACTTAATTGGCTGTACAGCTTCATCATTGCTGGCAGATTGCGGACTAATGGGCCGTACTGCTGGATCATAGGGGTGACTTGCTGCGCCATGCCGAGTACTTTTTGCACATTTCCAAGCATACTGGATAATGATGCAGGATTGGCGATATTTTGAATGCCTTGCAGGCCAGCACCTCCGCTCGCTGCTGCACCTGCTCCTGGAATTCCAGGAACTCCGGCGCTGCCAGCGCCTCCTCCGCCGGGTAGGAACCTTGACAGCATTCCTTTTAAGCCTCCGCCTGCACCTGCACCATTTCTCGCTCCGGCATTTGCCTGAGGAAGAAATTGTCCGGCTTGCTGAAAACCTTGCTGCTGTGCTCCAAATGAAGGTCCTCGCATATTAGGCGGTCTTCTGCCCGCCATTCGCTGATTTGGCATGGGGCGGGGCGGTCCGGGCTGTGGGTAATTTCTCATTGGCTGCTGCGGTGAAAACATACTTGTACCTCCTTTCAGCTCTCTCTGCTATTAGAATATGCATGGGCTGCGGTATTTGCTTTACATAACTGAATAAAACAAACGCCTTGCAAACGTGGTGTTTTTAAGCAAAATCGGGTATAATGTGATGATGGACACATAATGTGCCGCTTTAAGGAGCTGGGAAAAATGAAAGAAACGAAATTTGAACTTTATGAATTGAAACCATTTATTATAGATGCAGTACATCGCCTTGGTTTTTACGAACCGACTGATATCCAGAAAAGGCTGATTCCTGCAGTGTTAAAAAAAGAAAGCGTCATCGGCCAGTCTCAGACGGGTACTGGAAAGACTCACGCTTATTTACTGCCTTTATTAAACAAAATCGATCCTGCTAAGGATGTCGTTCAGGTAGTCATTACGGCTCCGACAAGAGAGCTTGCCAACCAGATTTATCAGGAAGCGCTTAAAATCACACAGGGTGAGGAAGGCAGTCAGATTCGCTCGAAATGTTTTATCGGAGGCACTGATAAACAAAAATCAATTGATAAATTGAAAATACAGCCGCATCTTGTTGTTGGTACACCCGGACGGATTGCTGACTTAATCAAAGAACAGGCGTTAAGTGTTCATAAAGCGGAATCTCTTGTTATTGATGAAGCGGATTTAATGCTGGACATGGGATTCCTTGCAGATGTAGATTACATCGGTTCCCGCATGCCTGAGGATCTGCAAATGCTTGTGTTCTCAGCGACCATACCGGAAAAGCTGAAACCATTTTTGAAGAAATACATGGAAAATCCGAAATACGCCCATGTGGAGCCAAAACAGGTGACTGCTGCGAAAATTGAGCATATCCTCATTCCTTCGAAACATCGTGACAAGGACAAGCTCCTTTTTGACATCATGTCGCATCTGAATCCATACCTGGGGATTGTGTTTGCCAACACGAAAAATACGGCTGACCATATTGCCCAGTATCTGACTGGCAAAGGCATGAAAATTGGCTTGCTGCACGGCGGATTAACACCACGTGAGCGGAAAAAAGTCATGAAGCAGATCAATGATTTGGAATTCACATATGTCATTGCAACTGACCTTGCCGCAAGAGGTATTGATATTAAAGGTGTCAGCCATGTTATCAACTATGAGCTGCCGGATGATCTCGATTTCTATGTTCACCGTGTGGGCAGAACGGCTCGTGCCGGCTCATCAGGACAAGCGATGACCATTTATGAGCTTACTGATGAGGATGCATTAGTAAGACTTGAAAAAATGGGCATCGAATTTGATTACTTAGAGCTTGACAAGGGCGAATGGAAAAAAGGCGATGACCGTCAGCGCCGCAAAAAGCGTAAAAAAACGCCGAATGAAGCGGATGAAATTGCTCATCGTCTCGTGAAAAAGCCGAAGAAGGTTAAGCCTGGGTATAAAAAGAAAATGAGCTATGAGATGGAGAAAATCAAGAAAAAACAGAGAAGAAACCAATCTAAGAAAAGAAAGTAGGGGAACCTGTTGTTGAGAATAGGCTCACACGTCTCTATGAGCGGAAAACATATGCTTCTGGCTGCAAGCCAGGAAGCAGTCTCTTATGGGGCGAATACGTTTATGATCTATACAGGCGCACCGCAAAATACGCGCCGAAAGAAAATTGAAGACTTAAATATAGAAGCAGGCCGGGCACATATGCAAGAAAACGGCATTGACGAGATTATCGTACACGCGCCTTATATTATTAATATTGGCAACACGACAAATCCGTCCACTTTTGAGCTGGGTGTTGATTTTCTTCGTTCAGAAATTGAACGGACAGCTGCCATCGGAGCGAAGCAAATTGTCCTTCATCCTGGCGCTCATGTAGGGGCAGGAGCTGAAGCCGGCATCAAAAAAATTATTGAAGGCTTAAATGAAGTGATTGATCCGAATCAAAATGTCCAGATTGCATTAGAAACAATGGCTGGAAAAGGATCAGAATGCGGCAGAAGCTTTGAGGAGCTTGCACAGATTATCGAAGGCGTTACACACAATGAGCAGCTGTCAGTGTGCTTTGACACGTGCCATACACATGATGCCGGGTATAACATTGTCGAAGACTTTGACGGAGTGCTGAATGAGTTCGATAAAATCATTGGCATTGACCGTATCAAAGTGCTTCATATCAATGACAGCAAAAATGTCAAAGGTGCGAGAAAAGACCGCCATGAAAATATTGGCTTTGGTGAAATAGGTTTTAACGCACTGCAATATGTTGTTCACCATGAGCAGTTAAAAGACATTCCAAAAATTCTTGAAACACCATATGTCGGTGAAGATAAAAAGAACAAAAAACCGCCATACCGTTTTGAGATTGAAATGCTGAAAGAAAAACAATTTGATGATACATTGCTCGAAAAGATTTTACAGCAATAAAAAATGGGGGATAACACCCCCATTTTTTAGCTTGTAAATTGTTTGAATAGTTCATTAACTGTTTGAGCTGTTTCTTTCGATGTAATCGTCTCTACTTGTTTCAACAGCCGCATTCGTTCACTCTCATTAAAGATGTTTACATTTTTCCCGTATAACAAGTTCGCTACTTCAACGGCCTGCGATCTTGTTAAGCTGATTCCGTATTGTTTTGAGTACTTCAGCAAATCATCAGCAGTAGCCTGATTAAGCCGCTGTAAAATAATTCTTTGAAATAAAATCATCGGTCATTCCACCTCCAGACTTAATGTATGGGCAAATCAGTAAAATGTGTCAGTGTTTAATGGTAAAATAGATTTATAATGTATTTAAAATAGTTATTGCAGGAAAGGAGATTTTATGACCCCAACAAAACAACATAAGAAAGAAACATTTACCCATTTTATTTTCAGGGTCTTCATGATTCTGGTAGGTGCTGCATCTGCGGCTGTAAGTATCGAATTATTTTTAATCCCCAATGATTTTATTGATGGCGGGATTATCGGTGTATCACTTATTTTAGACCACCTCTTTATGTCAAACCCCTTTCTCAATTTCGCTTTTTTCGTTGTCATATTAAATATTCCTTTTATGATCTTCGGATATAAATATATCGGTAAGACCTTTCTAGTCTCTACGTTTATAGGGATTGTCGGGCTTGCCGTTATTGAATCCTCACTTCACCATGTAGAAGCCATTACAACCCAGCCTATTTTGGCTACTGTGTTCGGAGGTCTTTTACTCGGCTTTGGCGTCGGGCTTGTTATTCGAAACGGAGGTTCAATGGATGGTACAGAAATTCTCGGTATTTTGCTGACCAAAAAACTCCCGTTTTCAGTAGGTGAGTTCGTTATGTTCATCAATGTGTTCATCTTCATTTGGGCAGTTTTTGTGTTCGGTCCTGAGCAAGCGATGTACTCATTCATGACTTATTATATTGCGATGAAAACGATTGATGCCGTGATCCAAGGGCTTGATGAAACAAAAGCTGTCATTATTGTGTCTGAGCAGTATGATGAGATTTCCGACGCGATTTTGCACCGTCTTGGTCGGGGCACAACGAAGTTGAAGGGGAAAGGCGGGTATACGGACGAAGAAAAAGACGTAATTTACGCGGTTGTCACAAGGCTGGAAGTGACAAAGCTCAAATCGATCGTGTTTGAAGTTGATCAAAATGCATTCATAACAATTATGAATACTCATGAAACGAGAGGCGGAAAATTCAAAAACGCAATCCACTAGGCTTTCATTTACTTTTATTCATTTTATGGGTATAATTTTATCTGCAGTAAAGAAAATGGCTTGCTGGACAGACAGCTGCCATTTTCTTTTTCATACATGTGATACGTTCTTAAGCAAAGCGAAAAGGGGGACCCTTCATGAACGTCCAAGAAGCGCTGAACCTACTAAAAGAAAACGGATATAAATATACAAACAAACGGGAGGATATGCTGCAGCTTTTTGCTGATTCAGACAGATATCTTACCGCTAAAAACGTACTGTCTGCACTGAATGATGATTATCCAGGCTTAAGCTTTGATACAATCTACAGAAATCTTTCTTTATATGAAGAACTTGGGATTTTGGAAACAACTGAGCTGTCCGGTGAAAAGCTTTTCAGATTTAAGTGTTCATTCACCCATCACCACCATCATTTTATTTGTCTTGCCTGCGGCAAAACAAAGGAAATTGAATCATGTCCGATGGACAAGCTTTGTGATGATTTGGATGGCTATCAGGTCAGCGGGCATAAATTTGAGATTTACGGCACATGCCCTGATTGTACAGCGGAAAACCAAGACAACACTACTGCGTAAAATGCGTATATATGAAAAAGGGGCCCGGTTTGGGCTCCTTTTTCAGTTATTGACGCGTATAAAGTGATGCTTGTTGTTGTTCATCCATTGAACGGCTTCTAGCCAGTTGTTTACTCTGATGATGTTTGAATCAATCGGAAGCTGATTATAAGGGGAATTGAACAAAATCACCGGTATCCCGGCTTCTTTCGCAATCATCATGGCGTTCCCGTGATGATCTTCAAAAAACAGGTCGATGTTATGATCCTTGACCGCTTCAACTTTGTGATGACCGCCAACGAGTTCGATGTGGTCATAATGAATGTTTTGTCTGTCAAACCATTCATAGGTAATATCAGTTAAATGAGTCCGTCTCGCTGTAATATAAATAAGCTTGTGCTCCTCTTTGAGAAGATCAAGTGACTGTTTCGCATGCTGTGCAAGCAATGCTTCCTTATATATGATTGCTTCATTTTGATTCATCCAATCCCAAAATTCTTCCTGGGTAATGTTTAACAGCTTTGTTAAATCATAATCCGTCATATCGTTTAATGAAATGGAAAGATTAAACGAACGGTTCAAATAAGGGACGAATGTATCCTGAGCCGTGATTGTGCCGTCAATATCTATTCCTAAGCGTAACATGCCCACACTCCTTCAGTTTCATCCCTTCAAGTGTAACATAAACAATTGACATTAACAGAAAAGTTTAGCAAACATGAATCAGGCAAAATGGATCAAACTATAAAAGCTCCTTTAATAAAACAGAAGGGGGAATTGAAGGTGGCAAACGATTACGAAAAGCGTGATAACAACAGTTACTATGTTGATCATGGATCTGAAGGGACAAATATTACCCGCGACAATGACGGTTTTTTTGAGGAAACAGCTGCTGAAATCGCAGAGCCTTATCGTGCTGCTGACCGCAGCAATGACCAAGACAATGATCGCAGCGACGGCAATGTCAATGAAGGACGGGGAATAGGGTACATCGCTTTAGCCTTGTCCATCATTTCATTGTTTGTACTGCCTGTTTTATTGGGAGCTGCCGGTATTATTGTCGGCTATATCGCAAGAAGAAGAGGTGCTCAAGGCCTTGGAGCCTGGGCAATGGGTATCGGTGTCGTTTCATTAGTGCTTGGAATATTTATTATTCCATTTTTCTAACACAAAAAAGCTTGACGGGTTCCCGTCAAGCTTTTTGTGTTTCTTCTTTTAATTTTGCTTTTTCAGCTTCAAGTTTTGCGTAGTGTTCCTCAGCAAGAATGTCAATTTCTTTTTTGAGTTCTTCTACCATCGTTTCCTCTGGAACCTTACGGACAATTTTCCCTTTCCGGAACAGCAGCCCTTCACCGCGTGCGCCGGCGATTCCGATATCAGCTTCTCTCGCTTCACCAGGTCCGTTTACAGCGCAGCCGAGAACAGCAACTTTAATCGGCGCTTTTATCTTAGAAATATACTCTTCCACTTCATTGGCAATGCTGATTAGATCAATTTCAATACGGCCGCAAGTCGGGCATGAGATGAGCGTGGCAGCATTGGAGGCTAAGCCGAAAGATTTCAGAAGCTCCCTTGCTACTTTTACCTCTTCTACAGGGTCTGCGCTTAGTGAAATGCGCATGGTGTTCCCGATGCCTTTGCTTAAAATGGCGCCGAGTCCTGCTGCGCTCTTTACTGTGCCGGCAAACAGCGTTCCTGACTCGGTGATCCCGAGGTGAAGCGGGTAGTCAAACGCTTTCGCTGCTTTTTCATAAGCCTCGATTGCAAGGTTCACGTCAGAGGCCTTCATGCTGACAATAATATCGTGAAAATCAAGATCCTCAAGAATTTTAATGTGATGAAGTGCGCTTTCTACCATTCCATCGGCAGTCGGATAACCGTATTTTTCTAAAATGCGTTTTTCCAATGAACCGGCGTTTACTCCGATTCTGATCGGAATGCCTTTGTCTTTGGCCGCTTTAACAACCGCTTCAACTTTTTCGCGCCGGCCGATATTGCCGGGGTTGATTCGGATTTTATCTGCGCCGCCTTCAATGGCTTTCAACGCAAGTTTATAATCGAAATGTATGTCAACAACGAGAGGAATGGAAATGCGCTTTTTAATATCCGCAATGGCGTTTGCCGCCCGTTCATCCGGACATGCTACCCGAACGATTTGGCATCCGGCTTCAGCCAAACGGTTAATTTCCGCAACCGTTGCTTCTACATCATGTGTTTTTGTTGTTGTCATGCTTTGGATGACAACTTCATTGTTGCCGCCTATTGTTAAAGGTCCCACTTTGACGGGACGCGTTTTTGTACGATGTGTGATTTCACTCACTTGCAATCGCTCCTTAATTGTAGTTGCCGCTTCTAGATATAACAATTCTAGTATGGTTTATGTGAATTTATTTTACAAATTACATTGTAACAGTGTCTTCGCCGAACTGACAAGAAATTAACGTTAAATTAAGGGTAGACCGGGAATTTATACGCTGTTCCGGCTTGAATGGCGTTAGCTTTCACATTTGGATTCAGTGCTTCAAAATCCTTTACAATGTCATCCGGAGAACCTGCTGATCCGACTATCGACATAACCGTATCACCCGGCTTTACCTTCACCGTTTTATAAGCCGGTTCTTGTACAGCCGTTTTTGCTGATGCTTCATAGACAGGGAGGTCCTGAATGGGTATGGTTCCAATTTTAAGGTCATAAAAAAGAATAAAAAGTATAAAAACAATGCTGCATACTAAGGTGAGACGCTTCATCGCTTTTCCTCCCGCATACGAAATTTTATACCATAGTATGCTTGTCCATTTCGATTCATGACAAAAGAAAAGAGACTGCGAATGCAGCCTCGGTTTATACAGCAGCTTTTTTGGACGGAATCTCTTTTAAAACGAGAAACAGGATGACAAAATTGACAAACCAGTTCAGCAAAAATTCACTTGGTACGGTTGCTTCTAATGCCCGCATGATTGTAAAGAATACAGTTGAAAGGGTGATGGAATAAGCAGAAAGCTTCCAGAGCTGATGATAGGATAAATGTTTTTTCTGCGAATTCTTAATGATTAACCCGATAAGCGCTAAAAACGATACTTCAATAAATTTTCCCGCTGCTGTTACGAGAAAAATAAGAGCTGAGAGAACAGTTACGATCATCGCTTTATTTTGGTTTAAACCTGCAATGACATCTTTTTTCTGTAACTCTGACGGCATCATTGAGTAAGACATTTCTTGGGCTTGTCCGTCAATGGCCAAAACAAATTTGTTCTGAAGGATGCCGATTGCGTTTTGCTTTGCTTCAATTTGTTCAGTGCCATAGGAGTCTGTTGGATCGAACACGATGACGAAACCATTTGCCTGAGATTCCGTGGCTTTTTTTTCATCCGTTTGAAGTTTGCCGTTTGAAATTGTGAAATCAGGGAAATCTTTGTTTAAAACAGTTTTAAAGCCGTTCATTGATTTTACGGTCCCTGTACTTACATAATAAGCGGTAGGGATTGCAAACAGGACAGAGAGCAAAAATACATAAAGAATCGCTTTTCCGATTCCTTGAAATCTTGTTTTTGCAATATCACGGGGAGAGTATGTACTTTTAATGAAAAGCTGAAACACATTCACTATCTTCACTTCCTAGCTAAACTAATATATGTTGCTTATTGTATCGTTGCATGCGTGTGAATACAAGGAAGACATGAAGAAGACAGAGTAAAATGGGAGGATGGAAGCTATGGATATGTTGTATTGGCTGTTAATTGCAGCGGTTTTTATCATTGCCTTTATCGGGCTGGTGTATCCTGTTATTCCGAGCGTAGTATTTATTGTTGCCGGATTTGTATTGTACGGATTTTTATTTTCATTCAGTCCGTATTCTTATATGTTCTGGCTTGTTGAGGCAGTTTTTGCCGCAGTATTATTCGCAGCAGATTACGTGTCGAATCTGCTTGGAGTAAAAAGGTTCGGAGGAAGCAAAGCTGCCATATGGGGAAGCACGATCGGTTTATTAATCGGGCCTTTTGTCATTCCGGTTGCAGGGATCATATTGGGTCCGTTTATCGGGGCTGTTTGCGCAGAACTTATCGTCCATCAGAAGGACTTAAAGTCAGCGTTTAAAATTGGCCTCGGCTCACTCATTGGTTTTTTAACAGGGGTTATTGCCAAGGGCATCATACAGCTTTTGATGATCGGATATTTTTTATGGACGGTCCTATAAGAAATGCTGGCGGCAGGTTTAATGGGGCAGATTATCGGTTAAAGTGAAATATGTCCGCTGAAATGAGCCAAATCGTGAGCTTTTTCATTGATTACAAAGCATTCTTTTGTTACATTGAATGAAGAAAGGCTCGCTGTGAAGCGGCATTTCAGTACATATATACTAAGGAGGAATTATCATGGCTTACGAACTTCCAGAATTACCTTATGCGTACGATGCTTTAGAACCGCATATCGACAAGGAAACTATGACTATTCACCATACGAAACACCACAACACATACGTTACAAATTTAAACAAAGCGGTTGAAGGAAACACTGCTCTTGCCAACAAATCAGTTGAAGAGCTTGTTGCAGATCTTGATTCTGTTCCTGAAAACATCCGCACTGCAGTCCGCAACAACGGCGGCGGACACGCAAACCACAAATTATTCTGGACACTTTTATCTCCAAACGGCGGAGGCGAACCGACTGGCGCGCTTGCTGAAGAGATCAACAGTGTATTTGGAAGCTTTGACAAATTCAAAGAGCAATTCGCAGCAGCAGCAGCTGGACGCTTCGGTTCTGGCTGGGCATGGCTTGTTGTGAACAACGGTAAACTTGAAATCACAAGCACGCCAAACCAAGATTCTCCGCTTTCAGAAGGCAAAACGCCTATCTTAGGTCTTGACGTTTGGGAGCATGCTTACTACCTTAACTATCAAAACCGCCGTCCTGATTACATTTCAGCTTTCTGGAATGTTGTAAACTGGGACGAAGTGGCTCGTCTATACAGCGAAGCAAAATAATGGCACAAACAAGGTCCTCATTATGGGGCCTTGTTTTTTTATGTCTTCTTTTTACATATCTCGGTTTGAGTGAGACAGACTAAGGGATAGTAAAGGGGAGTCAGTAATGAGCAAACTAAAAAAAGTGATAGGCGATGTAGACGTAAACAAAGGGTTACTCTTTCTGCTGACCATTGGCGGGCTTTACTCGCTGGGAATTGCACTGTCCAATACATTTGTTAATGTGTATCTTTGGAAGCAGTCAGGGAAATTTATTGATTTGGCGATATATAATTTATCCATTGTGACAATGCAGCCGATAACCTTTTATTTGGCTGGACGGTTAGCCAAAAAAATAGACAGGGTATTCATTTTAAGGTTCGGCGTCATTTTTTTAGCTGCCTTTTATTTAAGTGTGCTTTTAGCCGGAGAAACGGCGGCCAGCCGCCTCGTGCTAATCGGCGCGGTGCTCGGAGTGGGCTATGGCTTTTATTGGCTAGCGTTTAACGTGCTGACCTTTGAAATAACAGAGCCGGATACGCGAGACTTTTTCAACGGGTTTATGGGCATTCTGTCTTCCTCTGCAGGAATGATCGGCCCGATTGTAGCCGGATTCGTGATCTCAAGGCTTGAAAATAATACGGGTTATACAGTGATTTTCAGTCTCTCCCTCAGTTTATTTGCCCTAGCTGTCGTGATGAGCTTTTTCTTAAAACGGAGAGAATCAAAGGGCCGTTTTATGCTGAGCAAAGTATTTGGAGAGCGCCATAGCAATATGAATTGGCGGAGAATCACGAATGCGCATTTTTTTCAGGGTTTGAGAGAAGGGATTTTTGTCTTTTTAATCAGTGTGTTTGTATTTATTGAGACAAACAGCGAACTTGCTCTCGGTACATTCGGTCTTGTCAATTCAGCTGTTTCCTTCTTTGCCTACTACTTTGCATCCAGGCTGATTAAGAAAAAGGCGAGAAAAAAATCGATTTTGCTGGGCGGACTTATTTTGTATGGCGCGCTGTTTTTGATTCTGTTCCATATGAGCTTTTCGACATTATTAACGTATGGCGTTTTTATTGCCATCGGCTATCCTCTGTTGCTTGTGCCATATGTATCACTTACATATGATGTGATAGGGCGCGCGAGACATGCCAGAAAAGCAAGAATTGAATATATCGTGCTTAGAGAAATGTTCTTGAATGCCGGCAGAATTGTTTCCATTTTGTGCTTTCTCCTGATCGTGGCCCTTCTGAAAGAGGATATGGGAATTCCTTTGTCACTTGCGATATTGGGTATAGGACATCCTTTGATTTATTACTTTGTCAAGGATATCCGTTTTAAGGAGAAAGAAGGGGAAAATGAAACCATGGAAGAAGACGGCCAAAAACGGGTAACAGAACCGACCCTGTTAAAAGGCGAGAGATAATTTTTTTGCCAAAAAGGGGTTATCTGTAGAAAAAAGTCGAAAAAACCTTTAAAATGAAAACTGGCACTCTTACTTGAGTGTCTTTTCTTTCTGTAAATAGAAAAGGTGATGTTATGAGGAGAAATAAACCAAAAAAGCAAAATCATAAAGAGAAAAAGAAGTCGCTTCCGATCCGGCTGAATATTTTATTTTTAGCTGCCTTTGTTATATTTACCTGGATTATTGTGGAACTGGGCATCAAGCAGATCGTGCAAGGCGATGATTACAAAAACCAAGCGAATAAGCAGGAACAAAGTGAAGTCAGCTCAGCGGTACCACGCGGGAAAATTTATGATCGAAACTTTAATGCCATTGTGACAAATAAGGCTTTAAATGCAATCACATACACGAGATCTAAATCGACCACGCAAGAACAGCGCTTAAAGATCGCAAAAAAGCTGTCTGACATGATCAAAGTCGATACAAAAAAAGTAACAGAACGGGATAAAAAAGATTATTGGATTTTGACTAGACCGAAAGAAGCGAAAAAGCTCATTAGCTCTAAAGAAAGACAGCAGGTCGAAGAGAAAAAATTATCCGATGATGATTTATACCAGCTTCAGCTAAAACGGATTACTGATAAGCAGCTGAATGAATTGACGGATAAAGATATGCAGATCCTCGCTATCAAAAGACAGATGGATTCGGGCTATGCATTGACCCCTCAATATATCAAAAACGAAGATGTATCAGCGAAGGAAATGGCAGTGGTAAGTGAACATTTAGACGAACTGCCAGGTGTTGATGTCACGTCCGATTGGGAACGTGAATATCCGTATAAAAACCTTCTTCGCTCAGTGCTCGGAAGTGTTTCCAGCTCTAATGAAGGATTGCCGTCCAACTTGCTCGAGCATTACCTGTCGCTTGGCTACAGCCGAAATGACAGGGTCGGAAAAAGTTATCTGGAATACCAATATGAAAGCCTTCTGCAGGGCCAAAAAGCCAAAGTCGAAAATATCACAGATTCAAACGGCAATGTCACGGGAACAAAAACGGTATCTGAAGGCAAAGCCGGTAAGGATCTCGTGCTTACGATTGACATTGATTTGCAAAAAGAAGTGGAAAAAATCATTGAGAAGAACCTCAAATCTGCTAAAGCAAGACCAAGCACGCAATTGTTAGACCGGGCATTCGTTGTGATGATGGACCCAAGAAACGGTGAAGTGCTTTCAATGGCGGGCAAGCAGATTAAACAAGAAAATGGGAAATATAAAATTGATGATTACGCTTTAGGTACAATGACGTCATCTTATGCCATGGGATCAGCGGTCAAAGGCGCAACAGTCTTGACAGGCCTTCAAACCGGAGCTATTAATCTGAATACTGTTTTTCAGGATGAACCATTGTATATCGGCAGTCAGGATAAAAATGGTAAAAAATCATGGACTAACTTAGGACCGGTCAATATTCAAAGAGCCTTAGAGCAGTCTTCCAACGTATTTATGTTTAAAACTGCGATCGCGCTCGGAAAAGGTGAATATAAACCGCACCAAGCTTTACCGATTGATACGACGGCCTTTGATACGTTCCGTAATTACTTCAGCCAATTTGGACTGGGTGTCAAAACTGGAATTGATCTTCCGAATGAAATGACAGGTTATAAAGGAACAGACAGATTGACGGGATTCTTGCTTGACTATGCGATCGGGCAATACGACACGTATACACCGCTGGAACTTGCGCAATACGTATCAACGATTGCAAACGGCGGATATCGCTTAAAGCCTCAGCTTGTAAAGGAAGTCAGAGAACCTGATGCTAAAAGAGGGATCGGTGCTGTCGTACAATCCGTTCAGCCGGAAGTGCTGAATAAAATCGACATGAAGAGTGAATACATTAAAGAGGTTCAGGCCGGATTCAGACGGGTAATGACAAAAGGGACAGCTGCCAGCCAATTTGCTTCAGCGTCATATCAGCCTGCTGGTAAAACAGGAACAGCACAATCGTTCTATGATGGACCTGATAAATCAAAAACAGGAACAGCGACTTATAATACGACACTTGTTGCCTATGCACCGGCTGATAATCCTGAGATTGCGATCTCTGTAGTAGTCCCTTGGGCTTATATTGATTACAGCGCTAAATATACCATTACAAACGAAATCGGCAGAGAAGTAATGGATAAATATTTTGAGCTGAAATCGAAGCAGGACAAAGAAGATACTCAGCAAAAGAATAAAAACAAAATCGAAGAAAATGCAGAAAACACAACGTCTTCTGATAACTAAAAAGAAACGCTCACATGATGTGGGCGTTTTTTTTTATACAAAAAAACGCACTGATTTACAAAACCTTAACATTCGGTTCAAACCCTTTTTACATAGAACCTTTACTCTATACGTGTAGGACAAATTACACATTATACGCAGGGGGAATTCAGGAAATGAAAAAAAACAAATTGGTGCTTATGCTTCTGATGGCTGCTTTTATGATGATTGCAGCTGCATGCGGAAATGCAGGAGAAAGTAAAAAATCGAATAGCGATTCTGCAAAAGGAGAAGAAAAGGCATCAGGTTCTTTAACCATTTCTGGTTCATCGGCTATGCAGCCACTAGTACTTGCAGCCGCGGAAAAATTTATGGAAGAAAACCCTGATGCTGATATACAGGTACAAGCTGGCGGTTCTGGAACAGGGCTTTCTCAAGTCTCTGAAGGAGCTGTTCAGATCGGGAATTCAGACGTTTTTGCTGAAGAAAAAGAAGGCATCGATGCAAAAGCGCTTGTCGATCATCAAGTCGCTGTAGTTGGTATGGCAGCAGCTGTAAACCCTGATGCTGGTGTGAAGGATATTTCAAAAGATGAATTGAAAAAAATCTTCACTGGCAAAATCAAAAACTGGAAAGAGCTCGGCGGCAAAGACCAAAAGATTACACTTGTAAACCGTCCTGATTCTTCTGGCACACGTGCTACATTTGTGAAATATGCGCTTGACGGAGCGGAGCCTGCAGAAGGCATTACTGAAGATTCCTCCAACACGGTGAAAAAGATCATTGCTGATACTCCGGGAGCGATTGGATATCTTGCATTCTCATATTTAACAGATGACAAAGTAACTGCTCTATCTATTGACGGTGTTAAACCTGAAGCGAAAAATGTAGCAACTGGCGAGTATCCGATCTGGGCTTATCAGCATTCTTATACAAAAGGTGAAGCGACAGGTTTAGCTAAAGAATTTCTTGATTATCTAAAGAGTGAAGACATTCAAAAAAGCATTGTTACTGACCAAGGCTACATTCCGGTTACTGATATGAAAGTGACACGCGATGCCAACGGGAAGCAAAGCTGATCTTAATAAAAAGAGGAGTGCGGGGACAACCGTTTCTCCTCTTAACACATTCATAGGAGTGTAAAACAATGATAAACAATAGAGAAAATATGTCTGTGAGCGAGCGTTTAATCAGCTCAAGGCAAAATCGGCAATTGGATGAAGTTCGGGGAAGAATGATTGTGACAGCATGTGCGCTGATTATGATTGCGGCATCTGTTGCGATCACCATTTTCCTCGGCGTGAAGGGGCTGCAATCTTTTCTTGTAAATGGTGTAAGCCCAATTGAATTCTTAACGAGCTTAAATTGGAATCCTACAGATACTGATCCGAAATACGGAGTGCTGCCATTTATTTTTGGCTCATTTGCAGTAACGATTCTTTCTGCTCTAATCGCTGCGCCGCTTGGCATTGCAGGTGCGATTTTTATGACAGAGATTGCCCCGAATTGGGGAAAGAAAGTGCTGCAGCCGGTGATTGAGCTTTTAGTCGGTATTCCATCTGTTGTTTATGGATTCATAGGTCTTACAGTATTGGTGCCGTTTATCGCCCAGTTCAAATCGAGCGGAACAGGGCACAGTTTATTGGCGGGAACGATTGTCCTTTCCGTCATGATTCTGCCGACGATCACATCGATTTCTGCTGATGCAATGGCTTCTCTTCCGAAGAGTTTACGAGAGGGTTCTTACGCGCTTGGTGCGACAAGATGGCAGACGATCAGAAAAGTACTTGTGCCTGCAGCTTTTCCAACATTGATGACAGCTGTTGTGTTAGGCATGGCTCGGGCGTTCGGTGAAGCTTTGGCTGTTCAGATGGTCATTGGAAATACAAGAGTATTGCCGGAAAGCCTGTTTGACACTGCGGGAACGCTGACAACGATCATCACGCTGAATATGGGCCACACCACATACGGAAGTGTTGAAAACAATACGCTGTGGTCAATGGGGCTTGTGCTTCTGGTGATGTCATTCTTGTTCATCCTGCTTATTCGCTACTTGTCATCTAGGAGGAAAGTGTAATGAACCGCAAAATAACAGATAAACTGGCGACCGGAATGTTTGGTTTGTGTGCAGCCATTATCGCTGCCATTTTAGTAGGTTTGTTTTCCTATATTATTATAAACGGTGTTTCTCAACTCAGTTTTCAATTTATTACAACAAAATCGAGCGCCATTGCAGCTGGAGGAGGCATACGAGATCAGCTGTTTAACTCCTTTTATATTTTGTTTATTACAATGCTGATTACAATCCCGCTCGGTGTGGGCGGCGGAGTCTTCATGGCTGAATACGCGCCTAATAACAAAGTAACTGACTTCATCAGAACATGTATAGAGGTGCTTTCATCTCTTCCGTCTATTGTCATTGGAATGTTTGGATTATTGATGTTTGTCAACTTAACAGGCTGGGGATATACGATCATAGGCGGGGCGCTTGCGTTAACTGTTTTTAACCTTCCTGTCATGGTGCGTGTGACAGAAGACGCGATCCGTTCAGTCCCTAAAGATCTGAAGGAAGCCTCTCTCGCTTTAGGTGTATCACGCTGGCATACCGTAAAAACCGTTTTAATTCCAAGTGCGATTCCTTCTATCATCACAGGAGCAATTTTAGCGTCAGGAAGGGTGTTCGGGGAAGCGGCCGCATTATTATTTACGGCAGGCCTGACAACACCGCGTCTTAATTTTACGGAGTGGAACCCGTTTTCGGAAACATCACCGCTTAATATTTTCAGGCCCGCTGAAACACTTGCGGTCCACATTTGGAACGTCAATACACAAGGAATGATTCCGGATGCTGAAGCGATTGCCAACGGTGGTTCTGCCGTGCTGGTGATTTCTGTTCTTGTGTTTAATCTCGCGGCGAGATGGCTTGGCACGATGATCTACAAAAAGCTTACGGCAAATTAGAACGGAAAGAGGCGAAAAACATGTCTGAACAAATGGTAAAAGAAAAACCTGAGCGAGCTGTTATTGTTCCGAAGCAGAACCACGTGCTTGAGGTCAAAGATCTGTCTATTTTTTATGGAAATAAACAAGCAGTTCATCATGTAAACATGGATATTGAAAAAAATGCGGTGACTGCTTTAATTGGGCCGTCGGGATGCGGAAAATCTACTTTTTTGAGAAATATTAACCGAATGAACGATTTAATTCCATCTGCAAGAGCGGAAGGTGAAATCCTTTATGAAGGATTAAATATATTGGGCGGCAATATTAACGTTGTCAGCTTGAGAAGAGAAATCGGAATGGTTTTTCAAAAACCAAATCCATTTCCGAAATCGATCTATGCGAATATCACACATGCATTGAAATATGCCGGAGAGCGGAATAAAGCTGTTTTAGATGAAATTGTGGAAGAAAGTTTAACAAAAGCGGCCCTCTGGGATGAGGTGAAGGATCGTTTACATTCATCCGCACTCTCGTTATCCGGCGGCCAGCAGCAGCGTTTATGCATCGCGAGAACGCTTGCGATGAAGCCGGCTGTTCTTCTGCTTGATGAACCAGCTTCAGCGCTTGATCCGATTTCAAATGCGAAAATAGAGGAATTAATTACAGGATTGAAAAGAGAATACTCAATTATTATTGTCACGCACAATATGCAGCAGGCTCTGCGGGTTTCTGACCGGACGGCATTCTTTTTAAACGGCGAGCTTGTAGAATACGGACAGACCGAACAGATTTTCACGAGTCCGAAAAAGCAAAAGACAGAGGATTATATTAACGGGAAATTCGGATAGGAGGGCGGCAATGAGTATTGCTACCGAAGCTGTAATGAAACAGGAAGTCTATCAAGTCAATGGAATGAACTTATGGTATGGACAGCATCATGCTTTAAAAAATATCAATTTGAGCATTTATGAAAATGAGGTTACGGCGATTATCGGGCCATCCGGATGCGGGAAATCGACCTTTATCAAGACATTGAATTTAATGATTCAAATGACGCCGAATGTAAAGCTTGCAGGTGAGCTGAACTATAATGGCAGCAACATTTTAAAGGATAAAGTGGACATCGTGGATTTGCGAAAAAATATCGGAATGGTATTCCAAAAAGGGAATCCGTTTCCGCAATCTATTTTTGATAATGTGGCTTACGGACCGAGAGTCCACGGCACCAAAAATAAGAAGAAGCTTCAGGAAATTGTGGAAAAGTCATTAAAAGACGTGGCGTTATGGGATGAGGTGAAGGATCGATTGCATACGTCCGCTCTTTCGCTGTCAGGGGGCCAGCAGCAGCGTCTTTGCATCGCCAGAGCACTTGCGACCAATCCTGATATTTTGCTGATGGATGAACCGACATCTGCACTAGATCCAATCTCAACGAGAAAAATTGAAGAACTCATTCTAGAGCTGAAAAATAAATACACAATTGTCATTGTCACGCATAACATGCAGCAGGCAGCAAGGGTTTCTGATCAAACCGCCTTTTTCTACATGGGCGAGCTTGTTGAATGCGACAATACGAATAAAATGTTCTCTAACCCGAAGGACCAAAGAACGCTCGATTACATTTCAGGAAAGTTTGGATGAAAAAACAGGCTGAGTCAGCCTGTTTTTTTATCGTGTTAACGTTTTTACGATTTTTTTGAAACTCATGTCTGATTTTACTTTAAACTCGCCGGCACGAATTTCTTTGTGATAGCCGGCATCAATGACGTAGTCATTAAAGTCTTGAGCCGAGGAGATAATGCCCTCTTTTTCAAGAATAGCAGATACATCCGCCGTGCTCATGCCGTCTTTAATGGTGAGCTTGTACGTTTTGACTTTGTCTGATTTCGTGTCTGAGCCGCTGTCATTGTTTAAGGATTTCTCTTTTGAATCGAGAAGTTTTTGATATTCATCACGGTTGACAGAAACCAATTTTTTAGAATCAAGATAATTGTTCACGTCTTGTTCGGTTACTGTTTTATTTTCTTTTACAGCAGCGGCCTGGTCTTCGTCAGTCAGATAAAAAACAGCTGCAAGAACGGCTGTCGCTAAAATGATGCCGCCAGCAAATGCCTGAATGCCCCGTTTTGTCATACGAGCACCTTCTCATTATCTTTGATAATCGTATTCACGTCTTCCACTGATACATGCTCAGCTTTAGCAATCGCTTCAGCTGACATACCGTTATTATATTTAGAAAGTATTTGTTTAGCGATTTTTTGATTGATGTCGTTCTGCTTTGATTTGCGAATGACAAGGTTTGTTTCCAGTAATTCTTCCTCAAGCACTGTCATTTTCTTTTTGAGCTTGTAAATTTCCTGCATCGCAGAAAGCTGCAGTGTTTCGAGCTCCTGTTCTACATCTTTCATCGGGTCTCTTTGAGAATATGAGAATGCAATTAGCGCTATACTGACGATAAACAACGCAATAATAGCAATTTCCACGTTTCATCACCTTCTATTCTTTTTTTATCCTTCTTTTTTATACCATAAAACCAATAGTTTCTAAAGGAATTCGCGAAAAAAACGAGATTTTGTCGAGAAATCTTTCTTTGCTTCTTCTTTATGTAATGGTTTAATAGGAACACGAAGTGAACGATTGGAAAGGAGAATGTTAGGAGTCCATGGATAAACACCCATTTCCCTATAATATACGACATAAGCTTTCCTTTTTTAGGGACACATTCGACATAATCATTCAAAACGCTCACACCCTGACCGTAAGCTGGGAAATCTCAGAAGAAACAATGCGGCTGGCTGAAGCGGTCCTTTTCGAAAAAACGCAGGATATGATAAAAGAATTGCGCATTGTCATCAAAAGAAAAGACATTGAAGCTGTCAGTACAAAACGCACAACGTATGATAAAGGCGAATGGACGATTAGACAGGCGGCTGGTGATGCTGTATATCGGGCTGAATACAGAATTGTGAATTCAATGAATGTCTCTCTCAAGCTTGCCGATACAGACGACATATACCTTGATGAAAATGGGATTCGTCATATAAACAGTTTTCAGATTGAAGAAGCGCACACCAGTTGGGAGGCGCAATTTTCTGCATACACCTGTTATGGGAGAGGGGAAAAAGAACGGTGAACATTCTCATGCTTTCACCCGAACATCCCGATGAGCCGAAAAGCGGGCTCGGTGTCCATTTAAACCGCCTCATTTCCTATTTAAACCCTCATATCAACATTACAGTTTGTACTCCGAGCGGGCAGCTGTTTTCGTATGCGAAGTTTGAAGATTACATAGCTGATGCTAACTTTACAATGGTTCGCCATGTGTTATCACACAATAAACGCTTTGATCTGATTCATGCCCATGATGACACAACTGCCTCTGCCGCCCAGTATTTGAAACAACGGCTTGGCCTTCCGCTTGCTGCGACAATCCACGGTCTTGAAAGAGAAAGGAAGAAGGTGTGCCGAGAAGCCCCACACCCTTACAGGCTCAAGACCGAACGGCTCCTTATAGAGTCCGCTGATGCTTTAATCGTATTAAGCACATTTATGAAGCGGTCTCTTGATAAGTCGGCACATAAAAAATTAACCGTTATCCCGAGCCCTGCATCTATGGAGGAAGAGAAGGGGAAAATACCAAGAAGCATGAATAGAAGATTCCTCTTTTCATATGGAAGGTTTGTTCCGGAAAAAGGATTTTCGCAGCTGTTAAAGGTGTTTGCCATCTTGAAGCAGCGTCAGCCTGACCTCTATCTAGTGCTGGCTGGGGAGGGGCCGTCTCTGTCCTGCTATGAGAAATTGGCTGCGGCATATAACCTGAAGGATCGCGTCATGTTCCTGCCGTTTCTCAATTGGAAAGACATCAGAACGTTACTGTCTCACTGTGAAATGGCTGTTTTCCCTAGTTCTTATGAACCGTTTGGGCTTGCCGCGCAAGAAAGCATGGAACAAGGTGTGCTGACTGTCGTTTCTCAGTCGGGTGGTTTTTGTGACTATGCCGTTCATGACAAAACGGCAGTCATCGCTGATTTTACGCGCGTACAGGAAGCGGCTGATCTGCTGGACAGCTTTTTAATAGACCGGGAGAAAGCCCGCCGGATAAAAGAAGCTGGCAGACAACAAGTGTTTAAGCTCCACCACCCCCGACTCATTACGTCATCATATTTGCAGCTTTATGAGCGTATCATCAATAATTCAGCAATTCATTGAAAAACAGCCTAGCATTCCGTCCATTATAGTGGTATTATATATAAGTCTGAATAAGTAAATGATTTTAGTTTGGAGGGAAAATAATGCGCGTTAATATTACTTTGGCTTGCACTGAATGTGGTGAGCGTAACTATATTTCTAAAAAGAACAAACGCAACAATCCAGACCGCGTTGAATTTAAAAAATATTGCCCACGTGATAAAAAATCTACGTTACACCGTGAAACAAAATAACAGCTTTGCTGTTTGAGGTGTAAGAAAAAAGCCAGAGCTTTGAAAAAGGTTCTGGCTTTTTTTCTATTCCGAGGGGGATGAGAGATGAAATCACAATTAAGAAAAAAGACGCTGGAGGCACTGTCTGCTTTATCAAATGAAGATCTGCTTCAAAAAACGGAACGTATGTATAAGTATTTGTTTTCTCTGCCGGAGTGGCAAAATGCCGGCACCATTGCGGTCACCATCTCCAGAGGATTAGAGATACCGACGCGTCCTGTCATTGAGCAGGCTTGGGAAGAAGGGAAACAAGTTTGCATCCCAAAATGCCATCCGGACACGAAGAAAATGCAATTTCGCACATATCAGACTGATGATCAGCTCGAAACCGTGTACGCCGGACTGCTCGAGCCGGTAATTGAAAAAACAAAGGAAGTAAACCCATCACAAATTGACTTGGTGATCGTTCCAGGTGTTTGTTTTGATGTTAACGGGTTTAGGGTCGGCTTTGGAGGCGGCTATTATGATCGCTATTTAAGTGCATATGAAGGGAAGACAGTCTCTTTGCTTTTGGAGTGCCAGTTGTTTGCGCACGTACCCAGTCTGCCGCATGACATCCCGGTACATAAGCTGATAACAGAGGATCGGATCATTTCTTGTTTTTCATAACTTTCCTGTCCCTGATTCGAGAATAAATAAGGCAGAATAACAAACCCTATTGGCAGGAGGGATATAATGAAAAAACTTTTGATATATGCCATTTTCGCGGTTTCTGCCGTCATGTTTTATCAAAATCGCTACCGTCTTATGAATACTGTACTCAGCCAGCCAGGAATCAGGCGGTCTTTTATCCATTTGTTTTTAAGAATTCCATTTATCCGCAATAAGTTTATACAACAAGCTTTCTAAAATCCCGTGAAAAACGGGATTTTTTGCTTTCAGTAGGCGTTTCGGAGCGCCAGCTGTTATAATGAAAAAAAACTATTGGAGCGGTAAACATGTTTTTGCTGGAGTATACATATTGGAAAATTGCGGCGCACCTGGTGAATAGCGGGTATGGCGTCATACAAGCCGGTGAGTCAGATGAAATATGGCTGGAAGCGCCGGACAAGTGCTCTCATGATCTAGTTCGTCTTTATAAGCACGATCTTGATTTCCGTCAAGAAATGGTTAGAGACATCGAAGAGCAGGCCGAACGAGTAGAACGAGTCAGACATCAATTGGGCAGACGAAGGATGAAGCTGCTGAATGTGTTTTTTTCAACGGATGCCCCTGTTGATGACTGGGAAGAGATTGCAAAAAAAACTTTTGAGAAGGGAACTGTGTCAGTTGAGCCGGCGATCGTTAGAGGAACGATGCTTCGAGATGATCTTCAAGCGGTTTTTCCATCATTTCGTACAGAAGATTGTACAGAGGAACACGCTTCGTTTGAAGACGCGCAAATGGCACGAGAACGCTTCCTTTCGCTAGTGCTGAAACAAGAAGAACAGAGAAAAACTGAAGCGGCGGTTTTTCAAAACGGAAAACCGATTTTTACATATTTATTTATTGCGCTTCAGATCCTGATGTTTTTCTTGCTCGAAATAAACGGAGGCAGCACTAATACGGAGACGCTGGTCGCTTTTGGAGCAAAGGAAAACAGCCTGATTGCACAAGGAGAATGGTGGCGGCTTCTGACACCGATCGTGCTTCACATCGGCATAGCGCATTTAGCTTTTAATACGCTGGCTTTATGGTCGGTTGGTACAGCGGTTGAGCGGATGTATGGATCGGGGAGATTTTTGCTGATTTATCTGGCTGCTGGCATTACGGGTTCGATTGCGAGTTTTGTGTTCAGCCCGTATCCTTCGGCAGGGGCATCAGGAGCCATATTCGGATGCTTAGGCGCATTACTGTATGTTGCTTTGTCCAATCGAAAAATGTTTTTAAGAACCATAGGAACCAATATTATTGTCATTATTATCATCAATCTTGGCTTTGGTTTTGCAGTTTCGAATATTGATAATTCAGGACATATCGGCGGCTTGATTGGCGGCTTTTTCGCCGCAGCAGCATCGGGGTTGCCCAAAGCCAGAGCCTTTGGAAAAAGATTGTTGTCAGCGGTTTTGCTGATTGCTTTGGCTGCCGGATTTTTATATTACGGATTGCATTCGCCTTCACACCAGGAGTCAGCGCTGATTCAGCAGGCAAGCGAGCTGTATCAGGAAGGAAAGTATGAAGAAGTAACAGAATTGCTGAACGGAGAAGCAGCGCAAAAAGATGCCTCTGCCGATCTTTTGAAAATTCTTGCTGTTTCTGATATTAAAATCGGCGAATATGATCAGGCGGTTTCCCTTTTGGAACGAGCAGTGAAAAAAGAACCTAAAGACCATGCTTCCTATTACAATTTAGCGTTATTGTATGCGGAAAAAAATGAGCTTGCACAAGCAGAAAAGGCCATCCGGACGGCTGTGAAACTGAAGCCGAAGGAGCAGCGCTACAAGGAGCTGCAGCAGCAAATTGAAAACAATAAAGAATCATAAAGGTGGAATATGGAAAGGAAGCTGGATTTTTTGTCAGCGTTTTCTTCTTGACTGACCGCTTCCATATGAATACGCTTATGATAGTTAAGTTCAAGAAATGGTGAGGAAAAAATGAATACATTTTATGATGTGCAGCAGCTGTTAAAAACATTTGGCCATATTGTTTATTTTGGAGACAGAGAGCTTGAAATTGAGTTTATGCTGGATGAATTAAAGGAATTATACATGAACCACATGATTGAAAAGGAGCAGTGGGCCAGAGCGGCAGCTGTCCTTCGAAAAGAATTGGAACAAACAAAAAACGGAAGAGATTTTTATAAAGGCTAAGGTGATAAAAATGGACGAGATATGGTTTGCGGGCATTGACCTGGGAGGAACGACGATTAAACTCGCTTTTATTAATCAATATGGCGAAATTCAGCATAAGTGGGAAGTTCCGACTGATAAAACCGGCGACACGATTACTGTCACAATTGCAAAAACAATCGACAGCAAGCTGGATGAGCTGCAAAAACCGAAGCACATCATCAAATACATCGGAATGGGTGCACCAGGCCCTGTAGATATGGCGGCAGGAGTTGTTTATGAAACAGTAAATCTAGGGTGGGAAAATTATGCTTTGAAAAACCATCTGGAGACAGAAACCGGCATCCCAGCTGTTATAGAAAATGACGCGAATATTGCTGCGCTCGGGGAAATGTGGAAGGGAGCGGGTGATGGCGCAAAAGACGTCATTCTCGTGACGCTTGGCACAGGAGTTGGCGGCGGCATCATTGCAAATGGTGAAATTGTACATGGCATAAATGGCGCCGGCGGAGAAATCGGCCATATTTGCAGCATCCCTGAAGGCGGAGCGCCCTGCAACTGCGGCAAAACGGGCTGTATCGAAACAATTGCGTCAGCAACCGGAATTGTAAGAATTGCAAAAGAAAAAATAGCAAATGCTAAAAAGACGACACGTTTAAAAGCAACCGAACAATTGTCAGCGCGGGATGTGTTTGAAGCGGCGGGTGAAAATGATGAAATTGCCCTTGAGGTGGTTGATTATGTAGCCAAGCATCTTGGTTTGGTGCTCGGAAATTTGGCAAGCTCGCTTAATCCGTCCAAAATCGTTCTTGGCGGCGGCGTATCGAGAGCCGGAGAATTGCTGAGATCAAAAGTCGAGAAAACATTCCGCAAATGCGCGTTTCCGCGGGCAGCCCAAGCTGCTGATATTTCAATCGCAGCACTTGGAAATGATGCCGGCGTTATCGGAGGCGCTTGGATCGCTAAAAATGAATGGCTTAAACATCAAAATTGTTAAAATTGTGTAAATGAAATTGATTTTTTGTTGTGCTCAGGTTAAGATTTAATTTGATGTGTTAATGAGAATGTTGGGAATAGACTGATTTTTTTGAGCGTGCTGCATAGGAGGTTGAAATGCGAAAAACGTTTTTTTCGAAGATTTCATTTATGCTGATTGCCATTTTATTGATGTGGCTGAAAACGTATGCTGTTTACAAAACCAGTTTTCATATTAAAATCGACAATCTAACACAGGAATTTATTCTGTTTATCAACCCATTGAGTTTTTTGTTGCTTATTTTTGGCCTCAGCCTGTTTTTAAAAGGCAAAAACAGAAATCGCTACATTATCGCGATGAGCTGTCTTGTCACGTTTGTATTGCTGGCAAATATGGTTTTTTACCGTTTTTACAATGATTTCTTAACAATCCCTGTTCTTTTTCAAACGAGCAATATGGGTGATCTCGGAAGCAGCATCGGAACACTTCTAGAGCCGACAGACCTCCTATTAGCTGTAGATATTGCGGTTTTAATATGGCTTCACATCCGGCAAAAAGCTTTTCAATCGGACATTCCCTCAACGAAAAATGAACGGGCGGCTTATTTTTTGTTCGTTGCTTCTGTTTATTTCTTCAACCTGGGCTTGTCTGAGGCGGAAAGACCTCAGCTATTGACACGCTCATTTGACAGAGAAATGCTTGTTAAAAACATTAGCCTGTTTAATTTTCATATTTACGATGGCGTTCTTCAGTCAAAGCAATCCGCACAGAGAGCGTTGGCAGACAGCAACAGCCTGACGGAGATTGAAAACTACGTAACCGCTAATGCGAAGGATGCCAACAAACGCTTATTCGGCGCTGCAAAAGGAAGGAACGTCATTCTCGTATCCTTAGAATCGACGCAAAGCTTCGTGATTAATGAAAAATTGAATGGAGAAGAAATCACGCCTTTTCTGAATGACTTTATAAAACAGAGCTACAACTTTAATAATGTTTACCACCAAACAGGCCAGGGGAAAACCTCGGATTCTGAATTTATCGTGGACAATTCACTGTATCCGCTTGGACGAGGTGCCGTGTTTTTTACGAATGCGGGCAATCAATATATGGCCGCTCCTGAAATTTTGAAAAACAGCGGATACTATTCAGCGGTCCTCCACGCTAATAATAAGAGCTTTTGGAATCGTGATTTAATGTACGACTCATTTGGATATGATTCGTTTTTTGATATTAACTCGTATGATGTAACTGACGAAAATTCAGTCGGCTGGGGACTGAAGGATAAAGAATTTTTTGAGCAGTCTTCAGAGCTGATGAAAAATCTGCCTCAGCCGTTTTACTCGAGGCTGATTACACTGACGAACCACTTCCCGTTTGATCTTGATGAAGAGGATCAATTGATTGATGAATATGATTCAAGCAGCCAGACGCTAAATAAATATTTTCCGACAGTGCGTTATCAGGATGATGCGCTGAAACGGTTTATCGAAAAGCTGAAGGAAGACGGATTATACGACAATTCTGTAATTGTATTGTACGGTGACCATTATGGTATATCAGAAAACCATAATGAAGCGATGGGGCAGTTTTTAGGAAAAGAAATAACTCCATTTGAAGAGGTACAGCTCCAAAAAGTGCCGCTGGTCATCCATATTCCGGGTATTACTGATAAAAAGCCGCAAACCATTGAAACAGTAGGCGGGCAGATTGATATCAGGCCGACGCTAATGAATCTTTTAGGGATTGATACGAAAGATCAAATTCAATTCGGCAACGATCTGCTTTCAGACGAAAAACTGGACTTTACGGTGCTCCGGGACGGGAGCTTTATCACAGATCAGGTTGTTTATACAGACGGTGCGTGTTATGACAAAGAGACGGGAAAACCGTTAGAGGAGACAAAACAATGTGAAGCATTTGCTGATAAAGCAAAACAGGAGCTATCACTTTCTGATGAAATCATTTATGGGGATTTGTTGCGATTTTATGACCAGAAAAGGCTGGACAATTCGTCAAAACGGAAAGAAAAACAAATGCTTGATCAGGCATCGTAATCACAATGTCTCCCGCGTCAAAGTGAGCGGGAGGCTTTCTTTTTTTAAATATGCTGTCATATAGTAACAAAAAAGGGGGATGATGATGGCGTTTATTACGGTGAAACCTGAGATCAAGAACAATTTGGCCAGAGTGGCGAAAGAACTGAAGATAGACGAGGAATTGCTTAAAAGTGCAAATCGCTCCGCACAAAAACATCAATTGTATTGCCCTGGTTATGTGATAGAGGAGCATAGCGGCAAAGAGCTTCAAACCATTCAGGACATAAAGCGCTTTTTACAGCCTCGGCAACTGAAACTTTCTGATAGCTGGATTGAGCAAGAGAAAATCTATGATGATTCAGCTGTTGAAAAGGAAATAAAGAAGATCATTGATGTTTTTCCGTTTGTCTCATGCCGGGAAATTGGCCGTTCTATACTCGGCAGGCCTATCTGGGAGCTGAAGGCTGGTGGGGAGCATGCCGTAAAAAAGGTCCATATGAACGCGTCATTTCATGCGAATGAGTGGATTACAACGTCTGTCCTGCTAAAATGGTTTAAGGAATACTGTATGTCATTATGCTGCAATTCGCCTTTCTTTGGCTTTTCTCCCATAAAGCTGTTTAACTGCACATCCTTATCCCTCGTTCCTCTTGTCAATCCGGATGGCGTTGATCTTGTTTTAAACGGATCAGAAGTCATGGGAGCCAGAAGAGATGAGCTCGAAAGGCTAAATGAACATCGTCCGAATTTTAATGAATGGAAGGCGAATATAAACGGGGTTGATTTAAATAAACAATTTCCATCATTATGGGAAATTGAAAAATACCGAAAACCGACAGCACCCAGCTACCGCGATTTTCCGGGAATCTCTCCGCTTACGGAGCCGGAATCTATTGCGATGTACCGGCTGATAACGGAGAATCCGCCTGACAGATTGCTGGCTCTTCATACTCAAGGGGAAGAAATTTATTGGGGCTATAAAGGCCTTGAGCCTGAGGAATCTGCTGCCGTCATAAAGGATTTTGAGGAGTTAAGCGGGAACATTTATAAGGGAGTAAGGGATATAGACAGCTATGCTGGATTTCGTGATTGGTTTATTCACCATTACTTTAAGGAAGGGTATACGGTGGAACTTGGAAAAGGCCAAAATCCTTTGCCGTTTCAGCAGTTTTCACACATATATAACGCCACAAACGGCATCTTGTGGAGGGCGTTATTTTTTCATGAGTAACTGAAACTTTTTCTTTTTTCTGCCGAAGCAAATATGAGACAATAAAGATGATCGGAGGGGAATGCTGATGAGATCAGTTTGTTTTATTCTGCTGGCGGTATTGCTGTTTAGTTTATCGGCATGCGAACCATCTCATCAGCAGCAAAAACAGGCATCGGCGGCAAAAGATGAGAAAAAAAACATCATACCGCTTTCCGCGGAAAAAGCGGATGGGGCGGAAGGCTGGCTGAATAACAGCACAATATTATATACTGCGTCTAATCCGACGAAAACAGAGCTTTTTGCATACCGCATCTTTACAGGCAAAGCGAAAAAGCTCTATCAAACGGATGGTCAAATCGTTGATGTTCAAATCAATGCGAGGGAGCAGATGATTCTGCTGCAAATCACACATAGCCAAAAGACGGCAGTGGTTTTGCTTAATGCAGAAGGAGAGACGCTTTACGAAAAAGATTACGAAACGTATGAGCTGGAGGCTGCTTGGAATCAGTATGATCCTTATCAAATGATGGTGACGGAATTCAATGAAAACTGGGATTTCCATACATATCAGGTGAATGCTAAAAAAGACGAATCTTTCTTAAGCCCGGTACAGGTTCCGTTCATTCATTGGACATCCAAAAATACATTTGATTATGTAAAAGAGGGAAGAGACGATAAAACAGGGCCTTTATATACGTTCGATACAGCTTCTAAGACGAAACAGAAGCTTGAGGATGACGTTCTATTCTTCGATTCTTTCCATAAAATGAGTTTTACTGTCAAATCAGCTTCCGGAGGAAAAGGGACGTATCAGTTTAAAACGCCGCAATCAACATCACCTGTTACAGCGAAATGGCCGCTCCAAGCGAAATATACAAGTTTAGCTCCAATGGAGTATGACTATGATGAAGCAGGAGGCCTGTTTTATACATTCAAACAAAGCGGCGATGCATATAAGCTCGCAGCAGTCAATGTAGCATCGGGAGAGACAAAGGATCTTGTGTCTCTGCGGGAAATGGAGCCGATTCAAATATCTCCGAACGGGAAATATGCGTTATACGGCTTTCATTTTGAGCAAATTATTTTATTGAAATCACATGAAACGAAGCAACTCATCATTGATCAAAAGGAGATGAAATAACGATGGCTATCGCAGATGTAACCATTATCCCAATCGGTACTGAAACACCTAGTGTCAGTGCTTACGTAGCCGATGTGCAAAAGATATTAGAAGGATATCAAGCAGAAGGGAAAATCAAATATCAGCTGACACCGATGAATACGCTGATCGAGGGAGAACTCAGTGACCTTTTTGCAGTCATTCAGGCAATTCACGAAGCGCCATTTCAAAAAGGGTTGCACAGAGTGGCAACGAATATCCGCATCGATGACAGGCGTGACAAAAAAACGACGCTTGAGAGCAAAATAGAAAGTGTCAATAAACATTTACAGCCATAAAAATAAACCTGTATCCCATCGGATACAGGTTTTAATGTGCGGTTGGATACCCGCTGTTTATTACGGTCATCACGGTAAACCAGCCAAAGACAAATAAGGTGGCACCGGCTAATAAAAACCCGAGTATATTTTTATTTCTAACAGAACGCAAGACTCCCCATAAAGCGAAAAGAGCGACAAGGCCGAAAATCACGACAAGTAACATAACACAGCCCCCTTTACATTGAAAAACCTGCAATTCTTTCCAGTTTTATTCTACCTGTTTTTTATAGGTTTGTCGATAGCGTTTTCATTGCGATTGTTTGAATCTTTTTTAAAAAACCCTCATAATAAGAGCATAAAAAAGAAAGAGGTGATAATAGTGAAATGGAGACGAATGCCAGTAGGGCCGATTCAAGCGAACGCATATTTTCTCATCAGTGATGATCAATGCCTGATTTTTGATCCGGGCGGCGAGGGACATAAAATCAATCAATACATAAAAGAAAAAGGGCTGACGCCTTTAGCCATTTTGCTTACACATGCCCATTTTGACCATATTGGGGCGCTTGATGAAGTGAGAGAAAAATGGGATATCCCTGTTTACCTGCATCAAAATGAAAAAAATTGGCTTACGGATGCTTCTTTAAACGGCTCCGGCATGCTGCGAGGGATAGAGGTCACAGCTAAGCCTGCAGATCATCTAATTGAAGGCGACGGTGAGTTGAATATCGGGCCGTTTCATTTGGAAACATTATTTACGCCGGGGCATTCACCAGGCAGTGTGTCTTACTACGTGAAAGATGCAGACTTGGTCATTTCCGGAGATGTTTTGTTCCAAGGCGGTATAGGACGTACGGATTTAATAGGCGGCGATCAAGAGACACTGCTGACGTCCATTCATGAAAAACTGCTTACGCTTCCGGAACACACGCTGGTGTTAAGCGGCCATGGACCTGAAACAGACGTACTGACTGAGCAGGACCAAAATCCGTTTTTAAATGGATTTTCATTGTAAAAAAAAGAGACAAACCGATAAGGTTTGTCTCTTTCTGCATTTAATGGCCTCCGCCGCCGGGCACCATAATAAAAATTGAGTAATATGTAAAGCCGGCGAAGAAAATTGTTAAATAAGCGCCAAAAATATAAATATACATGCGTTCGGTTAAGTTCAAATACGATAGAAACACAAATAAGATCGTCTGTCCAAAAAATAAAAGGGAAGCATCTTTCATATCACCTAAATAAAACATGACTGCAAAAATTCCCGTCCAAAATCCTAACACCCGGAACATGCGATTCATTTTTATCCCCTCCCGAGAGTCCCTCTGACTGTTATTATAATAGATCACACCTAGAAATGTAAACATTTTCATTATTAATATACAAATGGAATTTGTCCCTTTGATTGTGTTTACTATTGTATGAATGTTTTTTAAAAAATAATCCGAAAAAAGTTCTGTAAATGGTTTAAATGAAAAATGATCCGGGTAGTTATTCTACAAAGAGATGGTTAACTGAGGAGGAAAAAACGAATGGAACAACAATTAACTTTTTACTCATATCCAAGCTGCACGTCATGCCGAAAAACAAAACATTGGCTTAAAGCACATCAAATTGAATTTAACGAACGGCACTTATTCAGAGAAACCCCGACAAGAGAAGAATTAAAGTACATTTTATCGTTAACGACAGAAGGAATTGATGAAATTTTGGCGACAAGAAGCCAGACTTTCAAAAATTTAAATTTAAACATTGAAGAAATGACGGTAAATGAGGTGCTGGAACTTTTAATCGAAAAGCCGAAGCTTTTGCGACGCCCGATTCTAGTAGACAACAAAAAGCTAGTGATTGGTTATAACCCGGGAGAACTGTTGAAGTTATCGAAGAAGAAAACGGTTCATCAATCTGCATGATGAAAAACCGAAGATCCGCTGATTTATACGAATCAGCTTATCTTCGGTTTTTCACCTGTTCAGAAACTGGGCTAGCTGGATTCGAACCAACGATCACGGAGTCAAAGTCCATTGCCTTACCGCTTGGCTATAGCCCATTGAATGTAAACATAGTATGTGTAAAGGCAGACGCGTTATACATATATAGCGTACATTTTTCAAAAACAGGAGGTAACTCATTAAGATGATAGCTCTTGATCAGCACTTAACAGAGCACAAAGAAGATATCACGCAACAATGGCTGGAAGTTTGTACGTCAAAAGGCAGCTGGCTGTATTCAGCGAAAGATCAGCAAAAATTAGAACAAAAGTTAAAAGACCAGCATGAATTATTGGTGACCATCGTAGCAAAATCCCTTAGAAAAGAAGACGTAGAGGATGAGCTCAACAGGTGGTCTCTTCAATGCGCCAGAGACCGTGCCGTTCATGAAGTGACGGTAACAGAAAGTGTCGGCCAGTTTAACACCTTCAGGCACATCATGTTTGAATGGATTCAGAAATTCAGCGAAGCTTCTTCTCAAGACATCAGCATTCAGGATTTTTATGAGTGGAGCCGGATCTTGAATCAAAACATTGATGAGATCATTGAAGTGTTTACAGAAGAATATCACCAGGTGACCATGATACAATTAAACGCGCAAAAAGAAATGATTAATGAATTGAGTGCGCCGATTATGCCGATTACTGATGGAATTGGGATTCTTCCGCTTGTCGGTGAAATTGATACGTACAGAGCGAGGACGATTTTGGAGTCTGTGCTGGAGCAGTGCTCAGCGTTAAAGCTCTCGTATTTATTTTTAGATATTTCGGGCGTTCCTATCGTTGATACCATGGTAGCCTATCAAATTTTTAAAGTGATTGACAGCACCAAATTGCTCGGCATTGAGACGATTATTTCAGGAATCAGGCCGGAAATTGCCCAAACTGTCGTGAAGCTGGGTCTGGATTTTTCGAATGTGAAAACCGAGCAAAGTCTTGCTAAAGCCCTGGCCAATAAAGGGTTTAAAATAAAAGAGTGCTGATGCCTTTGCCATGTTTATCTGAAAGATAGCAGCTGAACAGCCTTTCACGGGCTATTCAGCTTTTTTAACTTCTATAAATAAAATGTGATGGCTGTTGATGTCTTTTACCTTAAAAGAGTAGCCATCATGTTCTATGGTACTTTCAGGCTCAGCGTCTATGTTTTGTGTCAAAAACCAGCCGCCCAAGGTGTCTACTTCTGCGTCTGATAAATCGGTTCCAAGCAGGCTGTTAACATCGCTGATTAATAATTTTGCATTTAACAAGTAATGATCCTTTCCAAGTTTGCGGATATGAGGCACTTCATCCGCATCAAATTCATCACGGATTTCTCCTACAATTTCCTCGATAATATCCTCGACAGTGACCAAACCGGACGTCCCTCCATATTCATCTATGAGGATCGCCATATGAGTGCGTTCCTTTTGCATTTTCAGCAGTAGTTTATAAATAGGAATCGTCTCAATGACATGGATAACGGGCTGTACGAAAGGTTCAATTTGATGCTTCTTGATTGAAAAATCTTTCGTCAGCATGGAAAACAGCACTTCTTTCATATTAATCACGCCAATGACGTTATCTTTATCCTCTCTTACAACCGGGTACCGTGTATATTTTGTTTGCTTGACTGTTTCCTGAAGATTTGAAATGGAGTCTTCATCTAGTGACAAACTAACCATTTCATTTCGCGGCACCATAATTTCCTTTGCCATTCGTTTATCAAAGGTGAAGATATTATTCATGTACTTTAATTCACTTTTTCTGATCTCGCCGCTTTTATAGCTTTCAGCCAATAGGACCCGAAGTTCTTCCTCTGTATAAGCCAGCTCATGCTCTGATGCCGGCTTCAGCCCAAACACTCCTGTAATCAATCGGGCAGAGTGGTTCAACAGCCAAATGAATGGAAACATGATCTTATAAAACCAAATAAGCGGTTTAGCGAACAACAAGGTAATGCTTTCTGCTTTTTGAATGGCAAAACTCTTTGGCGCCAGTTCCCCAATAACGACATTTAAATACGTAACCGCTAAAAATGCGATGACGAGTGAAAGCAGGTGGGTAAGCGATTCATTTAAGCCTGCTTTATGAAAAAGCGGTCGAAGCAGAGTTTGCACAGTCGGTTCCCCAAGCCATCCCAGACCTAAAGCTGCGACTGTGATGCCCAGCTGACAGGCTGATAAATATTCATCAAGGTGAGTGATGACATGCTTTGCCGCTTTAGCACCTTTCTTTCCTTTTGCGACAAGCTGATCAATTTTGGACCGCCGCACTTTTACGATTGAAAATTCTACGGCAACAAAAAATCCTGTTAACAAAATGAGAATAGCGACTGCTAGTAAATTGACAAATTCCAAAACAACTGCCTTCTCCAAGGAAGGCATGCACCTCCCTTTTCCGATGTCTTTCTACATTCCATACCACCTGAAAATGCTCATAAAACATGTGTTGAAGCGGCAGACTGGTTTAGTGACGCGGTTATTGGGCAATTAAAGAATAAAGAACAAAAGTTTGGAGGATCTTGACATGAAGGCACATTCAGGAAAGGATTGGTTTTGGTACCAAATGGGGCCTCAAGAAAGAAGTAAGGCAAGAGATCTAATCCATTTTTCTCACTGGCCTCAGTGTGAAAAGTGGTTTGAAAATAACCACCACGTTAATTTTTTGCGGGTAGATACAACTGATACGGAAAATGAAGCGGTATTTGGGTCGATTGTTTATGATCAGGGGCTTGGTGAAGAAAAAGACCATACTGTTTTTCACTTTTATATCACCAGACAATATTTTTTTACAATCAATTTTGACTTTTCGATTTTGAGAGAGATTAAAGGAAAAGAAGTTGTCCGGCAAATGGAAAGAGCGGACAATGCGATAGAGGGGTTTTTAATTCTTCTCGGCGAACTAATGAATGCGTATTTAATCGGTGTTGATGAATTTGAAGTAAAGCTGAGAAAGCTCAGATGGCAGATTAAAGACGACAATAGCAAAAGCATTTTAAACCGCGTCCATCTCCTGCGCCATGAACTGATGATTTGGAAAAATTTAATATTAAGCGCCAAAAAAATTGAAATGGCGTTGAAAGAAACCTTTTTACCTCAAAATGAAGAGAAAAAGGATTATCAGCGGACACAACTGAAAATTGATAGGGGATTTACATACATCAGCGAATTTGAAGGGGAGCTTAACAATCTGCTGCATTCAGAGGAAGTCATTACCTCACATAGGGGAAATGAAATTGTAAAAGCACTGACCATTTTTACGACGCTTTTTACGCCGATTACAGCTCTGGGTGCCTTATGGGGGATGAACTTTTCAGTGATGCCGGAACTGAATTGGAAATACGGATATCTCTTTTCTCTCTTATTGATTGTCACATCTACAGTTCTGATCTATCTCTATTTGAGAAAAAAAGGCTGGACGGGAGATATGCTGCAGGAGCGGAAGAAGAAAAAGAAACCTCGAAAAAGGCGGACTCTATAGGATGTTTCATATTTTGTGCAGCGTGCCCCGCTTTTTCACCAGACATATCAGGGTGACCGGATACGATGTCAAGGCGCTTATGGCAGGGCATCAAATCCGCAGTTTATCGATTCTTGAAAATGACCAAATGACCGGTATTGTTGCATTAGGCGACCTTTCCGTTGAAAAAGATACTGGTCAAAAAGCGAAAACAGCATAATGAAAATGGACCTCAAGCAGGCATGGTGACCATGTCTGCTTTTTTATTATTGGGAAAATTATAATGAAAGGGGCACATTCAGTTGAAAGTTTTTTTTCTTGCCAGAAAGAATTGTTTTTTCAGCATATAACATCTCTCAAAATCACGTTTTCCCTGTTTGATTACCGTTTCTTCTTTTTCTACAATATGCGTTGAAAGGAGAGGGAATCAAATTGGATTCAATAGAAAAGTTAAGCAAAAACTTGATTGAAGAGGCATATCTAACAAAGGCTTCTGATATTCACATCGTGCCGAGGGAGCGGGACGCTATCATTCATTTTCGGGTCGATCATGCCTTGCTGAAAAAAAGGGACATGAAAAAAGAAGAGTGCGTAAGGCTGATTTCACATTTTAAATTTCTTTCAGCAATGGATATAGGTGAAAGGCGAAAGCCGCAAAACGGTTCGCTTACGTTAAAGCTGAAAGAGGGAAATGTTCATTTAAGAATGTCAACGCTGCCCACAATTAATGAAGAAAGCCTCGTGATCAGAGTGATGCCCCAATACAATATCCCTTCGATTGATAAATTGTCGCTATTTCCGAAGACAGGAGCCACATTACTCTCGTTTTTAAAACATTCCCATGGCATGCTCATTTTTACCGGGCCAACTGGTTCAGGAAAGACTACCACATTATACTCTCTCGTTCAATATGCAAAAAAACACTTTAATCGAAATATTGTCACATTAGAGGATCCTGTTGAAACAAGGGACGAAGATGTTCTTCAGGTTCAGGTGAATGAAAAAGCCGGTGTAACTTATTCCGCAGGTCTGAAAGCAATTTTGCGCCATGATCCCGATATGATTATTTTAGGTGAGATCAGAGACGCGGAAACAGCTGAAATTGCGGTGCGGGCAGCGATGACGGGACATCTGGTACTGACGAGCCTTCATACGAGAGACGCAAAGGGCGCAATTTACAGACTGCTTGAATTCGGTATCAATATGAATGAAATTGAACAGACTGTCATTGCAATAGCGGCTCAGCGCTTGGTTGATTTGGCTTGCCCGTTTTGTGAAAACGGATGTTCATCAGTGTATTGCCGACAGTCACGAAATACCAGGAGAGCTAGTGTTTATGAGCTTCTATACGGGAAAAATCTTCAGCAATGTATCCAGGAGGCAAAAGGAAATCATGCAAATTACCAATATCAAACGCTTCGTCAAATTATCAGGAAAGGAATTGCGCTCGGCTATTTAACGACAAACAACTATGACCGGTGGGTTTATCATGAAAAAGATTAGAAAAGTCTGGTCATTAAAGGATCAAGCCAGGTTATTAAAGCGGCTCGGTGAAATGACTGCGGGGGGATATACGCTTCTGGATGGATTACGCCTGATGGAACTTCAGATGAATAAGAGGCAGGCGGCTGACTTGACTGATACGGTCACTTGTTTGAGGGAAGGGGCTCCGTTTTATCAAGTACTAAAGAGTTTGTCATTTCATAAGGAAGCCGTAGGTATTTGTTATTTTGCTGAAACACATGGTGAACTGCCTGCTTCCATGATCCAGAGCGGAGAGCTGCTGGAACGAAAAATTGCACAGGCAGACCAGCTGAAAAGAGTGCTGCGCTATCCGCTTTTCCTCATATTTACGGTCGCTGTCATGTTTTATATGTTACAGTCCATCATCATTCCTCAGTTTTCCGGTATCTATCAATCGATGAATATGGAAACCTCACGTTCAACCGATATGCTTTTTGCTTTTTTCCAGCATATTGATCTTGTGATCATTTTGCTGGCTCTTTTTACAGCAGGTATCGGGATTTATTATTGGCTTGTGTTTAAGAAAAAATCACCTGCCCGGCAAATGCTGATTTGTGTCAGGATTCCTTTGGTTGGAAAGCTTGTCAAGCTGTTTAACAGTTACTTTTTTTCTTTGCAGCTAAGCAGCCTTTTAAAATCAGGCCTCTCAATTTATGACAGCCTTAATGCATTTAAATATCAAACGTTTCTCCCTTTCTACCGCTGCGAGGCTGAACAATTGATTGAACGGCTAAAAGCCGGTGAGTCAATTGAAGCCGCTATTTGTGGAAGCCCTTTTTATGAAACTGATTTTTCAAAAGTCATATCTCACGGCCAGCTGAGCGGCCGATTGGATCGAGAGCTTTTCACATACAGCCAGTTCATATTGCAGCGGCTGGAACACAAGGCGCAAAAATGGACAGGCATTCTTCAGCCAATGATTTATGGATTTGTTGCAGCGATGATCTTACTTGTGTATTTATCTATGCTTGTGCCTATGTATCAGATGATGAATCAAATGTGAAAGGAAGAGGCTGATGAATGAGAAAGGATTTACACTTGTTGAAATGTTAATCGTGCTCTTTATTATTTCGATCTTGCTTTTAATTACGATACCGAACGTCACGAAACATAATCAAACCATTCAAAAAAAGGGCTGTGAAGGCCTACAAAACATGGTTAAGGCACAAGTGACTGCATTTGAGCTTGATCATGAAGGACAAACTCCGAGCCTTGCCGATTTACAGTCAGAGGGCTATGTGAAAAAGGATGCTGTCTGTCCAAATGGGAAGCACATTATCATCACCGGCGGAGAAGTTAAGGTTGAACATTAAATTAAACGAGGAGGAGGGGTTTACCCTTTTAGAAAGTTTGCTTGTGTTAAGCCTTGCCTCTATCCTCCTGGTGGCCGTCTTCACTACACTTCCTCCTGCTTATGACAATACAGCTGTCCGACAGGCAGCAAGGCAGCTGAAAAATGACATTATGCTCACACAGCAGACTGCTATTTCCCGTCAACAAAGAACAAAAATTCTCTTTCATAAAAAAGAATATCAATTAGTCATTGGTGATACGGTTATTGAACGTCCGTATGCAACGGGACTTTCTATAGAACTGCTGACATTAAAAGACCGTTTGGAATTTAATGAGAAAGGGCACCCGAATGCAGGCGGAAAAATACGAGTAAAAGGCCATGCCGTTTATGACATAACAGTTTATCTAGGGAGCGGGAGAGTCAATGTGGAGAGAAAATAAAGGTTTTTCTACAATAGAAACAATGTCTGCGCTAAGCCTGTGGCTGTTTGTGCTGCTGACAGTCGTCCCCTTGTGGGACAAGCTGATGGCTGATGAAAAAATGGCGGAATCACGAGAAATCGGCTATCAGATGATGAATGAGAGCATTAGCAAATATGTCATGAGTGGTGAAGGAGCCGCGTCAAAAACGATTACAAAGAACAATCATATCTACGCAATGAAGTGGGAGGAGGAGGGCGAATATCAAAACGTATGTATCAAAGCCACAGCTTATAAAGAAAAATCATATTGCCTCAGCATCCTGCAGACAGAATGGCTACACGCTTCTTAACGTATTATTTTCGCTCTCAGTCTTTTTGCTCATATCAGGATCGTTAGCTGCGATTTTCCATCTGTTTTTGTCTCGACAGCAGGAACATGACGGTTTCACACAGCAAGAATGGATGGTTTCGATAGAACAGATGATGAATGAATGCAAGGAGTCACAGGCAGTTAAGACAGCCGAGCATGGGAGCGTGTTAACCTGCACCAATCTTTCCGGGCAGGACATCCGTTTCGAAATTTATCATTCAATGATAAGAAAAAGAGTGGATGGCAAAGGGCATGTTCCGATTTTAGATCATATTACTGCCATGAAAGCTGATATTGAAAATGGTGTTGTTTTGCTGAAAATTCAGAGTGAGAACCAAAAAGTGTATCAAACTGCTTTTCCAGTCTATTCGTATTTAGGAGGGGGGTGAATGTATCGTACAAGAGGGTTTATTTATCCAGCTGTTCTTTTTGTGTCAGCGCTTGTGCTGTTAATCGTGAACTTTGCTGCTGCTCAATATATTTCACGCTGCATGTTTGAGAAGGAAACAAAAGAGTTATACATAGGAGAGAATTTGCTTCAAAATGGTACGCTTCTTTCGATTCGGCACGTTCTAGAGAAACGGAAAGGCCAGGAGGGTACGCAGCAATTTCCATATGGACGGGTTTCTTATTACATTCATGATACATCGATAAAAGAACAAAAAGAAATCAACTTAAGAGTGTCAACGGAGTCGGGAACAGAAAGAACTGCACAGATCGTGTTTGATCAAAAACAGAAAAAACTGCTGAGATGGACAGAATAAAACAGTGTAAAGGGTATAAAAAAAGTCATGTGAGACAACACTCATAATAATTGAATGATGAGGTGATCACGTGAAAACGAATGATTATGTTAAATATATGACGCAGCAATTTGTCAAATATATAGATACTCCGAGAGATGAGCGAAAAGAACGAAAAGAGGTGCGGAAAGAAACAAAAACGCCTGCTTCCCAGCAGTGGTTCGGTATTTTACCCTATGGCTTCCGACTTTGGCTGAAACGGAAAAAATAACCGCAAATAAACGAATAAGGTCCTTAAAAAAATGGAGGACCTTATTGATATTCTTCTAATATGGCGATTTTATTGACCTTTTGGCTATAAGGATCAAATGAAATCGTCACAAAAACGCCGAATTCTTTTGACCCTTCCCTTAGAGTTAAATGGTATTGCTTCACTGCTTCATCTTTTCTTTTACGGTCCCATACTTTTTGTTTGAACAGTACCTGTGCGAGCGGGTACCTTTTTTTTGCTTCTTTTACAGCAATCTCTTCCCATTTGGACATGTGGCGGGCGGTTATAAGCGGTGTTTCTTCTGCGTGAGCGGCTGTGGTGCCAAAGACGAGAAGAGATAGACAAATCACACATTGTTTGATCATCATGCTGTCACCCTTTCTTTGTTTATTATTACCAAATAATAATGGGATATGCATTTAAATTCTCACATAACAATCCCAAAAATTTCAAAAAAATTGAAAAAATGAGCAATACTGAGCAAGACTTTGTAATATGATGAAAACATTCTTTTAAACGAACGAAATGAGCGATTTCGGTGTTTTTAAATCTATAAATCGTTGATTATACTCTATTTGTGAAGTTCTTTAAAGAGAACGATTGTCATATCAAGTTACAGTGTTTTACAGGAGGGTAAGATATGTTTCGATTGTTTCACAATCAGCAAAATGCGAAGACGAAACTGAAAGTTCTGCTTATCTTTCAGCTTTCAGTCATTTTCAGTCTGACTGCCGCACTATGCTTACAATTTTCCGATGATACAAGCGCTGCTTTTCATGATATTGAAACATTTGATGTCTCACTTCAAACGTGTAAAGACTTTCAGCATACAGATAAAAACTGCCATTATGATAAACGCTGGGATCAAAGTGATTTGCACATATCAGATCAAACGGATACGAAAGGCACTGTATGCTCACCTTTCGCCTTATTTGCTGTGCTCGAAAATACAGGTGAGAAACTTAAGAAATCAAAGTGGAAGTGGGAGCTTCATAAGCTTGAAAATGCCCGCAAACCGTTAAAGGATGGGAACGTGATCGAAAAAGGATTTGTCTCCAATCAAATTGGCGATTCACTTTATAAAATTGAGACGAAGAAAAAAATGAAACCCGGCATTTATGCATTTAAAGTATATAAACCGGCAGGCTACCCGGCAAACGGCAGTACATTTGAGTGGTCGGAGCCTATGAGGCTTGCAAAATGCGATGAAAAACCGACAGTCCCTAAAAAAGAAACAAAGTCGGACGTCAAAAAGGAGAATGAAACAACACAAAAAGATATACAGGAAAAAACAATGAAAGAAGAAACATCTCAAGAAGCTGTAACCAAAGAAAAAGAAACTCAATCAGACCAGAAGGAAAGCGGGGAAGAGGATGAAAAAAGCAATGAAGCTGATCAGTAATATTTTATACGTGATCATCTTTACTCTTATTATTGTGCTGACACTTGTCGTGATTTCAACACGTTCATCCGGGGGAGAGCCGGCAGTGTTTGGGTATACGCTGAAATCAGTTCTGTCAGGTTCGATGGAGCCGGAGTTCAATACAGGTTCCTTAATATTGGTCAAAGAAATCACTGATGTGAAAGAGCTCCAAAAAGGTGACGTTATTACATTTATGCAGGATGCAAATACGGCGGTCACCCACAGAATTGTTGACATAACAAAGCAAGGAGACCATTTGTTATTTAAAACAAAAGGTGATAATAATGCAGCAGCTGATTCAGCGCCTGTATCGGACGAAAATGTTCGCGCGCAATACACAGGTTTTCAGCTTCCATATGCCGGCTATATGCTTCATTTTGCCAGCCAGCCGATTGGAACGGCTGTATTATTGATTGTTCCCGGCGTGATGCTGTTAGTTTACGCTTTTGTGACGATCAGCAGCGCCATTAGAGAAATTGAAAGAAAGACAAAAGCCTTGGAAACAGATACAAAGGACAGCACCATGTCTACTTAACTTCAGTTGTAAACCTGGCAACAGGTTTCGATATAAAATCATTCAATAAAAGGGGAGTTTACCATGGGTATGAAAAAGAAATTGAGTTTAGGAGTTGCTTCTGCAGCACTAGGATTAGCTTTAGTTGGAGGAGGAACATGGGCAGCATTTAACGACATTAAATCAAAGGATGCTACTTTTGCATCAGGTACGCTTGATTTATCTGCTAAAGAGAATTCAGCGAGTGTGAACTTATCAAATCTAAAGCCGGGAGATAAGTTGACAAAGGATTTCCAATTTGAAAATAACGGATCACTTGCGATCAAAGAAGTTCTAATGGCGCTTAATTATGGAGATTTTAAAGCAAACGGCGGCAGCAATACATCTCCAGAAGATTTCCTCAGCCAGTTTGAAGTGACATTGTTGACAGTTGGAAAAGAGGGCGGCAATGGTTACCCGAAAAACATTATTTTAGATGATGCGAACCTTAAAGACTTGTATTTGATGTCTGCTAAAAATGATGTAGCGGCTACTGAAAAAATCAAAAAACAAATTGACCCTAAATTCTTAAATGCAAGCGGTAAAGTCAATGTAGCAACAATTGACGGTAAAACCGCTCCTGAATATGATGGTGTTCCAAAAACACCAACTGACTTCGATCAGGTTCAAATGGAAATCCAATTCAAAGATGATAAAACAAAAGATGAAAACGGGCTTATGGTTCAAAATAAATATCAAGGCAACTCCATTAAGCTTCAATTCTCGTTCGAAGCTACACAGTGGAACGGCTTGACAATCAAAAAGGACCATACTGATAAAGACGGTTATGTGAAAGAAAATGAAAAAGCGCACAGCGAGGATAAAAATTAATAACAGCAATAAAAAGAGACGGCCCAGTATTCATATACTGGGCCGTCTCGATGTTTATTGACAAAAGAGGAGTTAGTGCCTCTGCTCAGGCACTACTCCTCTTTTTGAGATTTTCTCCATTTTTGATAATCTAAAAATTCACGAAATTGTTTTTTCGATACCCCGGATGTCATCGCATCGCGAACCAATTTCTCCCATTCACTATCTAATTGACCATCGTATTCGGTTTCATGTTTCTCATCGAGCAAAGTATGAACCGAGACGTCCAGAACAGCGGAGACTTTTTCGAGAAATTGAATGGAGGGGTTCGTTTGTAGATTTCGTTCTATTGAGCTTAAATAAGACTTCGCTACCCCAGCTTTTTCAGCTAGTTCTGATAGTGAGTAGCCTTTTTCTTTACGGTATTGTTTAATACGCTGGCCAATCAATGTCATCACCTTCCTTGTGATATTATAGCACATTCAGAAAGGATTTACGGTATGACTTCTGGCTGCCGGACCAGGATGAGCAGACTTTTTGTTTAAAAGTAAATATTTTCGTATTTCTTCCGGGCTGATATTTGCCTCTTTGGCTTCCACCATTAATTCAACCCATTCTTGATCCAATTCAAAGTGCTCTTGTTTTGCATTCTTCATGCAGTTTCTCCTCCTAAAATACTTGTTTATGTATTTCAGCCAGTCCGGCCATGACTTATTGTATGCTTCATTAGTCTCTGGAAGTCATTTGCCATTAAATCGCCAGAATTTTTTTCCAATATACCTTTATTATAATCGTATTTTCTCAAAAAAAACGAGAATGATGTCGAATGGTAAAAAAGTTAGCTTGAAATATTATTTTGCAGATAAAACAATCCGCCATTTTCAATTTCAACTGATATCTTTGGTTGATACAAGGTTTTCAGCGCCTGTTTTTCTAGATGGTATTCTTCTGGTTTTTCTTCTATATGCTCGTAAAACTTATCAAGCAATGTCATATCATTCTTCCACCTGTTAACCGCCTGTTCCGCCCAGTCGGACGGCTCCTGCATAGCGGATTTGGAAATATAGTTTTCCATACGCTTAAGTCCGCTTTCTGGTTTGATCATAGGTGAAATGGTGAAGCAATAGTCACATATTTGAGACGTCAGTGAAAACTGGGTCAGCTTGCTTTGAAAATCTTCAATTATCGTTCCAGAGACTAGGTGAAGACCTAGTGACAATAACTTATCCTTTTTCATGTCGGACTGGTATGAAATCGTGACATTTATACCAAGCCAAGGCTGAAGTGGGACTTTAGCTCCGGCTGATTCAATTTTCTCATACATTCTGGTAAATCTCCCATTTTGTTTAACAGCTTTAAATATTTGAAAAAGACGCGGGGCCCCAAAATATATAAATTCACCATCTAGGTCTTTTGGCGCATTTTCTTTATCTGTAATAAAAGTGATTTTCATTGGATTCGGATCACCGCCTGTCTTCTCGCGCCAATGCCAGTAGAAAGGGCGGTTCATGATTTGTTTGTCCATTTCAACTGTAAGCTGCACTGTCATATAGCCTAAGCCTTGATCGACGATTTGGCAGCTGTTTGCTTGAAAAAAACGCAGCAGAAAATCGTGAACCTCTTGCTGTCTCACTAATAAAACCTCCTTACAGGCTAAGATCCTCTTTTTTCAGCAGGCAGCTGTTTTTTATAAGACAAAAATGAGGTTAAGTTATCCATTTTTATTTTCATTTCTTCTTCTGTTGCTGAGTGATACAAAATGTCATGAAGGTGCTCTTCAAAATTGTTCACTTGTATCTTCGTTAAAATATCATCAAGTTCACCGACCACTTTTTCAAACAAATGAATTTTTTCATATAAAAGCTTTAGAATATGCTCTTCCACCGTATGTTTTGTCGCCATGTTATAAATATGCACGTCACGCTCCTGCCCGAGTCTGTGAATTCTTCCGATTCTTTGCTCAAGCCGCATCGGGTTCCATGGCAGGTCATAGTTGATCATGTGATTGCAAAATTGCAGGTTAATTCCCTCACCGCCTGCTTCAGTTGCAATAAGGACTTGGATTTTTCCGCGGAAAAGATCCTTCATCCAGTCTTTTTTTCCACGTTTAAATCCGCCTCTAAACGGCACAGAACTGATGCCGTTTTGCTGAAGAAACCACTGCAGATAAATCTGGGTTGCACGGTATTCTGTAAAAATGATGACCTTATCGTCGATCTTTTTGATCAAGTCAACAACTTGAAGCGCTTTAGAGTTTTGTGTCACTTGATTGATGCGATCTATCAAAACTGAAATCGTATCCTCATCAATGGCAGGTGCTTGTTTCTCTTTTTGATCAAGCATCTTTTTCAGCGTCATATATACCGCTTCTCTGCTCGAACAGCATTCTCTTTGCAAGGTCATAATCGAGAACATGCTGGCCGGTTTATTGATACTTTCCTTCAAGCGAGAAATTTCATCATAAAGCGCCTGCTCTGATGGAGAAAATTGAATCGGCACTGTTTCAACATGGCGCTGTTTCCAATTCAGCCCTGTATCATGCCGCCTGTTACGGATCATGACTTTATTCACAAGATCTTTTAAATGTTCATGCGCTTCTAAACTGGATTTCTTCTTGGCGAACTCCTCCTGAAAGTGATTCTGACTGCCTAAATGGCCGGGTTTTAATAAGGACACCAAATTGAAAATCTCTTCGATACGGTTCTGGATTGGCGTCGCGGTAAGAAGCAGGCAATATTTTTTTACGAGATTCCGGACAAATTCATAGTTCTTCGTTTTGCTATTTTTCAGTTTGTGTGCCTCATCAATAATGACAAGATCATATGGGATAGACAGAACGATTTCTCGATGGGGCGAGCGCTTCGCGGTGTCTATTGATGAGACGACAATATCGCATTGCTCCCACACATAGCTTTTCTTTTGTTCAACAGCCGGAATCAAAAATTTTTCCTGAAGCTCTTTGACCCATTGTGACACAAGGGAAGCGGGCACAAGGATCAAAATTTTTTTTGCTAACCCGCGAATCATATATTCTTTTAGAATCAGTCCAGCTTCAACCGTTTTTCCGAGACCAACCTCATCTGCTAAAATCGCTTTCCCGTTCATTTTTTCAACCACTTTTTGCGCCACTTCAAGCTGGTGGGGGAGCGGCGTAAAGGAAGGCAGATATAAAGGAGCCCGTAAGCCTTCAAACTCTGGAATTGCTAATGTTTTCTGGATTTCTGCAGAGAGCTTGTACAGTTCCCAGTTTGCCCAAGGGCCATCGTTTTTCAGTCTTTCAGCAAATTCTTCAGGCCATTTTGCATCGTAGATCATTTCTGTATTCATTGCTTTGAAACCGCCTTTCTTATTCTTCGATTCTTAAGATGAATAATATAAGAAAAATCTGCCCAAATTGCTGTTGCCCAGCATATAGTGATGATGGTAGGATATGAGTATGTATTTGATGTAAGATATTGCTATAGTATGTCCATAACAGCATGAAAATATGAGCGAATGACAGCAAGGGGAGAGACCTGACCGAAAACCTCGGGATACAGGCGCCGAAGGAGCAAACTGCGGAGTGAATCTCTCAGGCAAAAGAACTCTTGCTCGACGCAACTCTGGAGAGTGTTTGTGCGGATGCGCAAACCACCAAAGGGGACGTCTTTGCGTATGCAAAGTAAACTTTCAGGTGCCAGGACAGAGAACCTTCATTTTACATGAGGTGTTTCTCTGTCCTTTTTTGTATATTTTTTAGCTGCGCCGTTGATAAAGGGGAGGAATTAGATGCTGAAAAGAACGCCGTTATTTGACCTGTATAATGAATATGGAGGAAAAACGATTGATTTCGGAGGCTGGGAGCTTCCTGTTCAATTTTCTTCTATAAAAAAAGAACACGAGGCTGTCCGAACTGCAGCCGGTTTGTTTGATGTATCTCATATGGGAGAAGTCGAAGTGTCAGGGAACGACAGTCTGTCTTTTTTGCAAAGATTGATGACAAATGATGTTTCCGCGTTAACGCCAGGCCGTGCTCAATATACAGCGATGTGTTACCCGGATGGCGGAACCGTCGATGATTTGCTTATCTATCAAAAAGGAGAGAACTGCTATCTGCTTGTCATTAATGCTTCTAATATAGATAAAGACTTGGCTTGGATGAAAGAACATGCAGCAGGTGATGTGCAGATTGACAATCAGTCAGATCAAATCGCGCTCTTGGCTGTACAGGGACCGAAAGCAGAAGCGATCTTAAAAAATCTGACAGATGCGGATGTGTCTGCATTAAAGCCGTTTGCGTTTATTGATGAAGCCGATATCAGCGGCCGCAAAGCACTTATTTCACGCACTGGCTATACGGGAGAAGACGGGTATGAAATTTACTGCCGCAGTGATGATGCTATGCATATTTGGAAAAAAATCATCGATGCAGGGGATGCATACGGATTGATTCCATGCGGTCTCGGTGCACGTGATACACTCCGGTTTGAAGCGAAGCTCCCGCTCTACGGTCAGGAGCTGACCCGGGATATTACACCGATTGAAGCAGGTATAGGCTTTGCTGTAAAGCACAAAAAGGAGTCTGACTTTTTTGGCAAGTCAGTATTGAGTGAACAAAAAGAAAACGGAGCGAAGCGCAAACTTGTCGGTCTCGAAATGATTGAAAAAGGGATACCGCGGCACGGATATGAGGTTTTTCAAAATGGCAGGTTTGTCGGAAAGGTGACAACCGGCACGCAGTCACCGACATTAGGGAAAAACGTCGGCCTTGCCTTAATTGATTCGGAAACGAGTGAGATCGGGACTGTTGTAGATGTAGAGATTCGCAAAAAATTAGTGAAAGCAAAGGTTGTCAAAACACCATTTTATAAACGCTAATATTTTTTCTTGGAGAGAGGAGACAACACATGAAGCACCGTTATTTGCCCGCAACAGAAAAGGATAAACAGGAGATGCTTGCTACTATCGGCGTAAGCAGCATCGATGATTTATTTGCTGATATACCGGAAAACGTCAAATATAAAAAAGAGTATCAAATCAAAAAAGCGAAATCAGAAACAGAATTAATTAGAGAACTGACAAAGCTGGCCTCTAAAAATCGTGATACCGTACAATACGCTTCTTTCTTAGGAGCGGGTGTATATGACCACTATCAGCCTGTCATTGTGGATCATGTTATTTCGCGCTCTGAGTTTTATACCGCATATACGCCTTATCAGCCAGAGATTTCACAAGGAGAGCTCCAGGCTATTTTTGAATTCCAAACGATGATCTGTGAACTGACAGGCATGGATATCGCCAACTCCTCGATGTATGACGGCGGAACAGCCTTGGCAGAAGCAGCAATGCTTGCTTCAGGCCACACGAAAAAGAAAAAAATTGTTGTGTCAAAAACCGTGCATCCTGAATCGCGAGAGGTGCTGAAAACGTACGCAAAAGGTCAGTATATTGATGTTGTTGAAGTACCCGCTGCGGATGGCGTTACGGATCTTGATGCATTGCGCCAAACCGTTTGCGAGAACACAGCCGCAGTGATCGTTCAGTACCCGAATTTTTTCGGCCGGATCGAGCCGCTAAAGGATATTGAGCCTATCGCTCATCAAGGGAAATCCATGTTTATTGTTTCAGCCAACCCGCTGGCGCTAGGTCTTCTCACTCCGCCGGGCAAGTTTCAGTCTGATATCGTCGTCGGTGATGCGCAGCCTTTCGGCATTCCTTCAGCATACGGCGGCCCGCATTGCGGCTTTTTTGCCGTTACTAAAAAATTAATGAGAAAGGTGCCGGGCCGTCTTGTCGGACAAACGGAAGACGAAAACGGAAAAAGAGGCTTTGTGCTTACCCTGCAAGCCAGGGAGCAGCATATCCGCCGGGATAAAGCAACATCAAATATATGCTCCAACCAAGCTTTAAATGCGCTGGCAGCATCAGTGGCCATGACTGCTCTCGGAAAAAACGGCGTAAAAGATATAGCCCGCCAAAATCTCTTAAAAGCCAACTATGCAAAGCAAGAAGCAAAAAAAGCAGGCCTTACCGTTATGTTTGATGGGCCGATGTTTAATGAATTTGTCATCAAACTGGATGAGCCGGTGAGAGCTGTGAACAGGCGTTTGCTGGCAAAAGGCATGATTGGCGGATATGATCTTGGGTTGACGTATCCGGAGCTGGACTGCCATATGCTGATTGCTGTAACGGAGCTGAGAACAAAAGAAGAAATTGACGCACTCATTCAGGAATTGGGGGATCGCCATGAGTAATCAGGACCAGGCACTTATTTTTGAACTTTCAAGAGAAGGCCGAATCGGCTACAGTCTGCCGGAGCTCGATGTACCGGAAATCGAATTGGAGGACCTCTTGTCAGACACCTATATTCGTGACGAAGACGCAGCGCTGCCGGAGGTTTCAGAGCTGGACATCATGCGCCATTATACAGCGCTGTCCAAACGCAATCACGGGGTGGATTCCGGTTTTTATCCTCTCGGTTCTTGCACGATGAAATATAATCCGAAAATCAATGAAAAAATCGCACGTATACCTGGTTTTGCTGCGATTCATCCCCTTCAGGATGAAGACACGGTGCAAGGCGCATTAGAGCTTTTATATGATTTAAGCAAGCACCTTGAAGAAATAACGGGAATGGATGAGGTTACGCTTCAGCCTGCTGCCGGAGCGCACGGCGAATGGACGGGGCTGATGATGATCCGTGCCTATCATGAAGCTCGCGGGGATTTCAAGCGGACGAAGGTCATTGTCCCTGATTCCGCGCATGGGACGAATCCTGCATCAGCAACAGTAGCAGGCTTTGAAACCGTTACGGTGAAATCGAATGAAAAAGGGCTTGTTGATTTAGAGGATTTAAAAAGAGCAGTGAATGAAGAAACTGCAGCTCTTATGCTGACGAATCCGAACACGCTCGGCTTGTTTGAGGAGCAGATTACAGAGATGGCGGAAATTGTACACCAAGCGGGGGGGAAACTGTATTATGACGGCGCTAATTTAAATGCCGTTTTAAGCAAGGCGAGACCTGGAGATATGGGATTTGACGTGGTGCACCTCAACCTGCATAAAACATTCACAGGCCCTCATGGCGGCGGAGGCCCCGGCTCAGGCCCTGTCGGCGTAAAAAAAGATCTGATTCCTTATTTGCCAAAGCCAGTTTTAGTCAAAAAAGAAGGGCGCTTTACGTTTGATTATGACCGCCCTCATGCGATTGGCCGAGTGAAGCCGTATTACGGCAACTTTGGCATTAATGTGAGAGCGTATACGTATATTCGCTCCATGGGGCCTGACGGATTAAAGGCTGTTACTGAGAACGCAGTGTTAAACGCCAACTATATGATGAGGAAGCTCGCGCCTTATTACGATCTTCCGTTTGACCGTCATTGCAAGCATGAATTTGTATTATCAGGGAAGCGGCAGAAAAAGCTGGGAGTGCGTACGCTTGATATTGCAAAACGGCTGCTTGATTTCGGCTATCATCCGCCGACGATTTATTTCCCGCTTAATGTTGAAGAATGCATCATGATCGAGCCGACAGAGACCGAATCAAAGGAAACACTGGACGCGTTTATTGATGCTATGATTCAAATCGCAAAAGAAGCGGAGGAGAATCCGGAGCTTGTTCAGGAGGCCCCGCATACAACGATTGTAAAAAGAATGGATGAAACAAAAGCGGCGAGACACCCGGTGCTCAGATACGAGGCAGAAGAAAGATAAATAAAAACAGCTGTCTACCAGACAGCTGTTTGCTTTATTTCTTCGCTTTAATCTTTCCGCCCCATTTTTTAAAGCCGCCTTTTAGGTTGTAAATCTCAGTGCAGCCGTTTTTGCGCAGGGTTTGTGCCGCGCGTCCGCTGCGGACACTGTTTTGGCAGTACAGGTAAACAGGCTTGTCCGTACGGATCTCATTTTTTCTCTGTTTCAGCTGGGAAAGCGGGATGTTGCGGGCGCCTAAAATATGTCCGCCCTCAAACTCATTTGGCTCACGAACATCAATAAGCTGCGCTTTGCGGTAACCCGCGCGGAATTCTTCTTCGGTAAGTGTTTTCATAATTCGCTGCTGATAGACATATGAAGCAATCATATAGATGATAAATGCAGCAAAAATAATCAAAACGATCATATTAGACAATGTGATTCTACTCCTTTAGCATATAAAATCAAAACCCTGCTTCATAAAACAAGGTCATAGAGCCGTTTTCGACAAATACTATTATAGTAAAGCACAGCGTGATTGTCATCTATAATGGAACTAAAATATTTTTCATTTTCCCGACAGTTTGATAAACTGATTCTATTAAAACGGTAAGGAAGGTCTTAAAATGCAAAAAGAAACTTGGCGGTTTATAGACTCAGGCAATGCAAGTCCTGCATTCAATATGGCGCTTGATGAAGCGCTTTTATATTGGCACAGCGAAAAGAAAATCCCCCCGGTTATCCGTTTTTACGGCTGGAATCCGGCGACACTTTCTGTAGGGTATTTTCAAAATATTAAAAAGGAAATCAATTTTGAAGCAGTACATAAATATAATCTCGGATTCGTCAGACGCCCGACCGGCGGGAGAGGTGTGCTGCACGATCAGGAACTGACATACAGCGTAATTGTTTCGGAAGAGCACCCCGAGATGCCGGCAACTGTTACTGAGGCTTACCGGGTTATTTCAGAAGGCATACTTCAAGGCTTTAGAAATCTCGGTCTGGACGCTTACTTTGCCATCCCGAGAACTGAAAAAGAAAAAGAAAGCTTAAAAAATCCGCGGTCATCTGTTTGTTTTGACGCGCCTTCATGGTATGAGCTAGTGGTTGAGGGGCGCAAGGTGGCGGGAAGCGCGCAAACGAGACAAAAAGGCGTGATTCTTCAGCATGGCTCCATTCTGCTTGATTTGGATGAGGATAAGCTGTTCGATCTGTTCTTATATCCGAGTGAAAGAGTAAGAGAACGGATGCAGCGCAATTTCAAAAATAAAGCGGTTGCCATTAATGAACTCACTGAAAAGCGGGTGACGATGGATGAGGCTCGTAAAGCCTTTAAAGAAGGATTTGAAACAGGTCTTAACATTCATTTGGAGCCATATGAACTTTCTCAGGAAGAGCTTGATTTTGTTCATCACTTGGCTGAAACAAAGTACGCTTCAGATGAATGGAATTATAAGCGGTAAACAGGGCTTTTGACCCGCGGAGCATCCTTGTTTTTTCAAGTTCATTAGTGTAAACTTGTAATGGTTTATAAAGTTAAGGTGCTTTTTGGGAGGGTTTCGATGACAACACCAAGTATGGAAGATTATATTGAACAGATTTATATGCTGATTGAAGAAAAAGGATATGCACGAGTTTCCGATATCGCGGAAGCATTGGCAGTCCATCCCTCCTCTGTAACAAAAATGGTTCAAAAACTAGATAAAGACGAATATTTAATTTATGAAAAATATCGCGGTCTCGTGTTAACGTCTAAAGGGAAAAAAATAGGCAAACGGCTGGTATACAGACATGAATTGCTTGAGCAGTTTTTAAGAATCATTGGTGTTGATGAAGAGAAAATATATAACGATGTCGAAGGAATCGAACATCATTTAAGCTGGAACAGCATTGATCGCATCGGGGATCTTGTTCAATATTTTGAAGAAGATGATGCCCGTAAAAAAGATCTGAAATCAATCCAAAAGAAAACAGAACATCATAATCAGTAAAAAGGCGGTCTCAAAGGAGGCCGTCTTTTTTGATGCGCTGCGCCGCCCGTCATTCGTTGGTCTATTTCTTCGCATGTTTTCTTAAAATGGTAATAAACGATCGGATGGAGGGGGAGGGAATGAGATGTATATTGACGGTGTGTTTTCCGGCGGAGGAGTAAAAGGCATTGCGCTTGCAGGCGCTTATGAAGCGCTTGAGGAAAAAGGCTTCCGCTTTAAAAGGGTTGCGGGTACAAGCGCGGGCGCCATTATTGCCGCTTTCATTGCGTCAGGTTACACCAGTAAGGAAATCCACGCTTTAATTGAAGAAGTGGACGGAGAGAAATTGCTGGATCAGAGGTACTCTTTTCTCCCCTTAAAAATGCTCCAGTGGGTGTCCATCTACTGGCGTCTTGGCTTATACAAAGGCGATACGATAGAAAAATGGATTGCTGATCTGTTAAGAGCGAAAGGCATAAGGGTTTTCGGCGATTTGCAGAAAGGGTCTCTGCGCCTTATTGCTTCTGATCTGACAAACGGCACCATGATTGTTTTGCCGGACGATTTGGCCCGTTACGGGTTAAATCCCGATATGTTCCCGGTTGCCAGAGCGGTCAGAATGAGCTGCAGCATTCCGTATTTTTTTGAACCGATAAAATTAAAAACGGACACAGGCACCGCCACGGTTGTCGACGGAGGTGTGTTAAGCAATTTCCCCATCTGGCTGTTTTCAAAGGAAAGAAAGCGCCCTGTGATCGGTGTGACGCTTGCGCCGCGTGAAAGAGAGCGTCCGAAAAAAAATATCCGCAACGCTTTTGAACTGTTCGGCGCCCTGTTTGAAACGATGAAGGATGCCCATGACGCAAGGCACATTGCATCACGCTATGAACAAAATATCATTTTTCTCCCGGTTGATGGCGTAATGGCAACTGATTTTCATTTAACACAACAAAAAAAACTAGCCCTGATTGAGCTAGGTAAAAGACGGACAGAGCTGTTTTTAAAGCAGTGGACCTATTAAAAAAGCGCCCTGTTTTTCTTTTTATTTTTTTTCCCTTCTATAACAGTCAGCTGAGTCTGGCTTTTTTTCTTGAGAATCATCGGCTTAGGCTTGCTGGCGCTCGGAACGCTTCGCAGGTGGCTGACACGTCCCTTATGTCCGGCGCGGTGTTTTGCTTTTTGTTCTTTCATCCGGCGCCGCGATTGTTTCGCCGCTTTTTTGAAGGCTGCTCCTTCGCTGCCCGCATTTCGATTCATTACATATTTCACAATAAAATAAATAATGATACCTGCCACGATGACGGTTACCGCCATTTTTGCCATTTCTCCGGGATTGGTTACCAGCACATAGAGGAAACCGAACGCTCCCAGCGCAATTAATACAGCAATAATAGGTTGTACACGATGATTCATAACTGTCCACCTCCGAAAGTAATAGCAGGGCAACGGATTTTAGATGACGTTGTGAGAAGGCTTCTGATTTTGCTCAGACAATTCTTCGAGTCTGAGAAGTTCGTTAAAGCTTTCGATGGCAACTTCAACCTGGTCATCCTTAGGTTCCTTTGTGGTTAACAGCTGAAGCCAAAGTCCCGGGTACCCAAGTAATTTCAGACCGGGAATGTCACGCACTTTGTTTGTCAGCTGCAGAACTTCAAAGGATATACCAAGCACGACCGGTATCAGTGCGACACGATCTATAACACGCAGCCAAAGCGGATCTGTCGGAACGAGTAAATAAACAAACATGCCGACAATAATCGTAAATAAAATAAAGCTTGATCCGCAGCGGTAATGAAGCCGAGATTGGTTTTGGACATTCTCTACGGTAATTGGCAAATTCTGTTCATAACAGTTTATGACTTTATGTTCGGCTCCATGATATTGAAACACTCTTTTAATGAGCGGTGTCATGGACAAAAAATAGATGTAACCGAGCAGCAAAATCAACTTAAACAGGCTTTCAACCGCGATTTGCGCTGTGTCCGAGGAAAAAATCGGCCTTGTCAGTTCAGCTAAGAAAACTGGAACCAATGTAAATACGAATTTACTGAACAAAAATGATAGGACGCCTATAACTGCGAGGCTGAGATACATAGACAGCCCGGAGGATTTTTTTTCTTCCTGCTCAAGTGTCTCGTCTTCAGATGGATCGAGCCCGTAACGTTCGCTTGAAAAATTCAGATGCTTTGTGCCGTTTGCACTCGCTTCGATAATGGCCGCGATCCCCCGTAAAAACGGTATCTTTTTCACGATGTTCAGTTTCGGGTTGTGTTTGCGTGGAAGCTTAAAAAAGTCAATGCTTCCATCCGTTCTTCTGATGGCTGTAACGTAATGATGCTTTCCGCCAAACATAACGCCTTCCACAACAGCCTGCCCGCCGTAAGCGGGCGGAACTTTATGTTTTGACATATTATCAACCTGCCTATTTCTTTAGGATTGCTAACCATTTCCTTTCACTCTATTGTACAGGAAACAGCGCTAAACCTCTAGATTGACAGGCTGAAAAAATTGCCATAGCCTTGCTTTTTCTACATGCATTATACCCGTTATTTTCAAATTTTACTCGCAGCTGCCAAAAAGTGTGAGCTTTTTTATTGACATTTCATTTTTGGGGCACACTTTAACTGGAGGTGCCATGATGACAAGCGAAAAAGATACAGAACAAAATGAAGAATTGAATGAGAAGCAAAAGCCGCCTGTTTCAATGGCCGGCAGAGTGGCGGCAACAGGTTTTTGCGGAGGTGTACTTTGGAGTTTCGTTGCTTATATCGCATATTTGTTTCATTTTTCCGAAATCAGCCCGAATATGATATTGCAGCCGTTTGTGCTCGGAGAGTGGAAAAAACATGGGCTGGGAACGGTAATCAGCATCATTTTGATTGGAGTAATTTCAATTGGCGCAGCGTTTCTTTATTTTCTTCTATTGAAACGTTTAAAAACAATGTGGCCGGGTATTTTATACGGCTTGGTGCTTTGGCTGCTCGTGTTTTTTGTTTTTAATCCGATTTTTCCAGAAGTGCGCACGGTGACCGAACTGACATCAGATACAATTATTACGACCATTTGCATTTATTTGCTTTACGGGCTGTTTGTCGGGTATTCCATTTCATTTGAATACAATGAGCTGAATTCGGAAAAGCTTGCACGTGCGCTGGGAATGCATAGAGAATAGTGTATAATCCTTTTCCAGTATGATAAAATGTTCACGAGAAGTGAACATTTTTTACATGAGAAACCCTCGCGAAAAGGAGAGATTATGTGCCTCATTTTTTGATTTTGAACGGACCGAATGTTAACCGGCTTGGGAAGCGTGAGCCTGAAGTATTCGGCCGCCAGACACTGACCGATATTGAAACAGATCTTTTTCAGTTTGCTGAAGCCTTACATATCCAGCTCACTTTCTTCCAGTCTAATCACGAAGGTGATTTGATAGATGCGATACATGAGGCTGAGGAGCAATACAGCGGGATTGTTCTGAACCCTGGCGCCCTGAGTCATTACAGCTATGCGATCAGGGATGCTGTTTCAAGCATCAGTCTTCCTGTGGTAGAGGTGCATTTATCAAACTTATACGCCAGGGAAGAATTCAGGCATCAGTCGGTTATCGCTCCTGTTGCGAAAGGGCAGATTGTCGGTCTTGGAGCTGAAGGCTACAAGCTTGCTGTTCGCTACTTATTAAGCCAGCAAGGGGGAGAATCAAGATGAAGCTAGAGAAATTAAGAAACCTGTTTGGACAGCTGGGAATTGACGGCATGCTGATTACAAGCAGCACGAATGTACGCTATATGACAGGGTTTACAGGTTCAGCGGGTTTGGCTGTTATATCGGGTGACAAAGCAGCGTTTATTACGGATTTTCGTTATACTGAGCAGGCGAAGGTTCAGGTAAAGGGCTTTGAGATCATTGAACATGGCGGCAGCCTGATTCAGACCACTGCCAACACTGTTGAATCGTTTGGCATCAAGCGTCTCGGCTTTGAACAGAACAGCATGACATATGGCACTTACGCTTCATACAGCGCCGTTATCAGTGATGCCGAATTAGTGCCTGTGGCTGAATCCGTGGAAAAGTTGCGCTTGATTAAGTCTAGTGAAGAGATTAAGATATTAGAGGAAGCTGCGAAGATTGCAGATGATGCCTTCAGACATATCTTGACGTTTATGAAACCCGGCATTTCTGAAATCGCTGTTGCCAATGAGCTGGAGTTTTATATGAGAAGCCAGGGAGCAGACAGCTCTTCTTTTGATATGATTGTCGCCTCAGGCCTTCGTTCAAGCCTTCCGCACGGTGTGGCCAGTGACAAACTGATTGAAAGCGGAGACCTTGTTACGCTTGATTTTGGCGCTTATTATAAAGGATATTGTTCTGATATTACCCGGACGGTCGCTGTAGGTCAGCCCAGTGATCAATTGAAGGAGATCTATCAGGTTGTATTTGATGCTCAGGCGCTTGGCGTCGCACATATTAAGCCGGGAATGACAGGAAAAGAGGCTGACGCCCTCACAAGGGATCATATTGCTGCAAAAGGCTACGGTGACTATTTCGGCCATTCAACCGGGCACGGGCTCGGCATGGAAGTTCATGAATCGCCGGGATTATCCGTCAGATCTTCAGCTATCCTTGAACCGGGTATGGTGGTCACAGTGGAGCCGGGCATTTACATACCAGAAACAGGCGGTGTCCGCATTGAAGATGACATCGTGATTACAGAAAACGGCAACCGGATAATCACCCATTCCCCAAAAGAACTTATTATTTTGTGATTGGAATATAGGAGGACATTAAACATGATTTCAGTTAACGATTTCCGTACAGGATTAACAATTGAAGTAGATGGCGGCATTTGGCGCGTCGTTGACTTCCAGCACGTAAAACCTGGAAAAGGTGCGGCATTTGTCCGCTCTAAACTCCGCAACCTTCGCACTGGCGCGATTCAGGAAAAAACATTCCGCGCTGGTGAAAAAGTAGCGAAAGCGCAAATCGAAACCAAAACAATGCAATATCTATATGCAAACGGAGATCAGCACGTATTTATGGATACTTCTTCTTATGAGCAGCTTGAACTGAGCGCAACTCAAATCGAAGAAGAATTAAAATACCTGCTAGAAAACATGTCTGTGCATATCATGATGTACCAGGATGAAACACTTGGTATCGAACTTCCAAACACAGTTGAGCTGAAAGTTGTTGAAACTGAACCTGGTATTAAAGGTGATACAGCGTCAGGCGGTACAAAACCTGCGAAAACTGAAACCGGGCTTGTTGTAAACGTGCCGTTCTTTGTGAATGAAGGCGACACACTTGTTGTCAATACATCAGACGGTTCTTACGTTTCAAGAGCATAGAAAGAAAAAAAGAAGTCTGTTCCCAAATGGGAGCAGGCTTTTTTTGTGCCCAAAAACAGAATCTTTCTTTTATACGAAAATGACAAGACTACTTCAGCAAGCTAGAGCATATCATATAAAAAAATGGGAGGTTGGGAGAGTGCTATGAAATTTTTACTTGGAAATATCAATTCTACTGTTTTAACAATGGCGGGATTACGAGTTTTATCCTCTATGATTGAGCTGACGGCAGCAATTGTCATGCTTGTGACCAACGATGTCCGGAAGGCGGTTGTGGTTAACAGCATTCTCGCTATTGTCGGTCCGTTGATTTTTATCATTACAATGACTGTCGGAATCTACCAAATTGCCGGGCAGCTTTCGTATGCAAAGCTGATTCTGATTTTTACGGGTGTTGTTTTGATTTTGGCGGGTGTTCATAAATAAAGAGAGGCTTGTCATAAAGTCTGCCTCACATCATACATTTTAAAGAAGCCAATCGGTAGAAAGGAGGAGGCTCTGTTGAATGAAATTGCTGAGGTTCTCCCTGAATCCATGAAAAACGCCCTTTCTGAAATACCGGAACAACAATGGCTGGAAATCGAAGAAGTCAGAATTCGGATCAACCGCCCTGTTGAATTGATTCGAAGAGGACAACCTGTTTATTTGTCCTATGCGGGCACGGCCGAGGATGCCCATCTGATCCTGAGCCGGCTCAGCAACTATAGTATGTATACACTAGAAGAAGAGCTGAAGAAAGGGTATGTCACGATCAGAGGCGGCCACAGAGTCGGACTGGCGGGCAGAGTCATTACGGAAAACGGAGGTGTGAAAGGCCTCCGTGACATCGCATCTTTTAATATACGAATTGCCCGGCAAAAGCTGGGGATTGCGGAGCCGCTGCTTCCATACTTATATCAAAACAGCTGGCTGAATACGCTGATTATCGGACCGCCCCAAACCGGCAAAACAACACTTCTCCGGGACCTTGCGAGGCTCTCAAGCACCGGCAAAAAACCCATGCTGCCCGTTAAGACAGGAATCGTCGATGAACGGTCAGAAATTGCCGGGTGTCTTCGCGGCATTCCGCAGCATCAATTTGGTCAGAGAATTGACGTGTTAGACGCCTGTCCAAAAGCTGAAGGGCTGATGATGATGATTCGATCCATGAGCCCTGAGGTGATGATTGTCGATGAAATCGGGCGTATGGAAGATACAGATGCACTTCTGGAGGCGCTGCATGCCGGTGTTTCAGTAATCGTGTCGGCGCATGGCTGGAGCATATCCGACCTGATGAAGCGGCCTTCATTGAAGCGTTTGTGGGAAGAAAGAGCCTTTGACCGCTATTTGGAATTATCGAGAGCGAAGGGGCCGGGCACAGTGAGCCAAATTTATGACAAAGACGGAAATGTGCTGTCTAGAACGACGGGCGTGAAAACATGCTGAAGCTGCTGGGCGCTGTATTCATTGTGGTAGCGACAACATGGACAGGTTTTGAGATGGCGAAGATTTATACAGAACGGCCGCGGCAAATCCGCCAGCTGCGTGCGGCGCTTCAATCCCTCGAGGCTGAAATCATGTACGGCCATACACCGCTTCATACTGCTTCACAGCAGATTGCCAAACAGCTCGCACAGCCTGTTTCAGCTCTTTTTTCCGCATTCAGTGATCAGCTGGACAAGGGAAGTGATTCCGCGAAAACGGCGTGGGAGCAAAGCTTAAAGAAGGTATGGGACACCCTGTCTTTGAAAAAAAGCGAATACGAAGTGCTGAAGCAGTTTGGCGAGACGCTTGGGATTCATGATCGAATCTCTCAGCAAAAGCACATCAAGCTGGCGCTGACACATTTGGAAGCCTCGGAAGCGGATGCTGAGCAGGCGCAAGCGAAAAATGAAAAGATGATAAAAAGTTTGGGCTTTTTAGCGGGCTTGTTACTCATTCTTCTATTGATGTAAACGTGAGGGGAGCAAAAATAAAATGGGAGTAGACGTGAATGTCATATTTCAAATCGCCGGAGTGGGGATCGTGGTCGCTTTTTTACACACGATATTGGATCAGATGGGCAAGAAAGAATACGCTCAGTGGGTGACGCTGTTAGGTTTTATCTATATTTTATTTATGGTCGCCACGATTGTAGATGACCTATTTAAAAAGATAAAAGCTGTGTTTTTATTCCAAGGATAGGGGGGCTTGCAGATTGACATTGTTCAAATTGTAGGTTTAGGGCTGATCGCCACCTTCCTTTCTTTAATCGTAAAAGAACAAAAGCCGACTTTTGCGTTTTTAATCGTCGTTTTTGCCGGATGTGCCATTTTTCTTTATTTGGTAGACCAAATCTACGACATTATTCGAATGATAGAAAAAATTGCGATTAATGCAAATGTCAACATGGTCTATGTTGAAACCATTTTAAAGATTATCGGAATCGCCTATATTGCTGAATTCGGGGCGCAGCTCACAAAAGATGCCGGCCAAGGGGCCATCGCCTCGAAAATAGAATTGGCGGGAAAAATTTTAATTCTCGTTATGGCTGTGCCTATTTTAACCGTCATTATCGAGACGATTCTCGGACTTATACCTTCTATGTCATAACCGAAAGGAGGCGGTAGATTGAAGCGCTTTCAATGGGTTTTGCTTTTGGCCGTGCTGATTATAGCAGGCCGTGCAGAAATTGTACAAGCAGCTGGTAATGCAGAAAAAACGGAAGACCATGCTGAAACAGCTGAGCAATTAGCGGAAAGGACAGCAGCCTCGCTTGAAACAGATAAGATCGGGGAATTTTGGAATGACATTATGACAGAATACGGTGGACTGCTGCCGGAAAGCCAAAAAGGCAGCTTAATGGAGTTTATCAATGGCGATAAATCATTCTCACCGCAAGAATGGCTGAAAGCTCTCTTTTCTTATTTGTTTCATGAAGTGCTTGCCAACGGAAAGCTGCTGGGCACATTGATTTTGCTCACGATTTTTTGCGTCATTCTGCAGCTTCTGCAAAATGCTTTTCAGCAAAGCACCGTCAGTAAGGTCGCTTACTCAATTGTGTACATGGTGCTGATTATCCTTGCGCTTAATAGCTTTCATGTGGCAATTAACTATGCAACTGAGGCGATTCAGACGATGACCAGCTTTATCCTGGCGCTCATTCCGCTCCTCTTGGCGCTTTTGGCTTCCTCAGGCGGAGCTGTATCTGCTGCCTTCTTTCATCCTGTTATCCTCTTCCTGATGAACACGAGCGGTCTCTTGATTCAGAATATCGTCATGCCGCTGATTTTCTTATCAGCGATTCTGAGCATTGTCAGCACCATGACCGAACAATACAAAGTAACGCAGCTGGCTAACCTGCTCAGAAATATCGCCATCGGAGCGCTGGCTGTTTTTCTTACCATCTTTCTCGGCGTCATCTCTGTTCAGGGAGCCTCAGCTGCAGTGACAGACGGCATTACGCTCAGGACGGCTAAATTTATAACCGGAAATTTTATTCCTGTGCTTGGCCGAATGTTTACAGACGCAACAGATACAGTAATCAGCGCCTCTTTACTGCTGAAAAATACGGTAGGGATTCTCGGTGTCGCTATTTTGATCTGTATCGCGGCATTTCCGGCAATCAAAGTGCTTTCCCTCGCTTTTATTTATAAGCTGGCAGCCGCGATTCTTCAGCCGCTTGGAGGCGGACCCGTCATCACCTGCCTCGACGTCATCAGCAAAAGCGTCATTTATATTTTTGCAGCTCTCGCTATTGTGTCTCTCATGTTTTTTTTAAGCCTTACTGTCATAATCACAGCCGGAAACCTCACGATGATGATGAAATGAAGGAGGCAGGCGAATGAGTTTTTTAACGGAATGGCTTACCACTATCGTGTTGTTTATCCTATTTGCAATTGTGATTGATATGCTGCTGCCGAGCTCCAGCATGCAAAAGTACGCAAAAATGGTAGTCAGCCTGCTCTTGATTGTCGTCATGCTTACGCCGATTTTTAAACTTTTCAAGACAGACCCCGAAATCATCTTTGAATATCTCACAAAAAACGGGCAGTCAGAGTCTGCCGACATAAAAAATCAAATCAATTCAAAAAAAATAGAAATACAAGCTTCCCAGCGCGCATATATTCTAGAAGAAATGGCTGTCCAACTAAAAAAGAAAGCGGAGGAGAGATTCAGTCATGATGAATATAAAGTAGGCCGCATCAAACTCACGGCAGGAGAAAAGGTAGATTCAGAAGAGGATATTAAAACAATCAGCGTGTATATGGCCCCGTCTTCTGAAAAAACGGTCCAAACGGTCGCGCCGGTCCACATTGATACAGATCATGCATACGTAACAAAAGAAGCAGCCGAACAAAAAGAAGCCAAACAGATACAAACGCGGCTCGCGGACATTTGGGAAATCGGAAGTGAGAAAATTACGGTTCATATGGAAGGCGGGGAGAGTGTCGGCAATGAATAAAAACGGATTATGGAATGTATTGAAAAAGCAGTTTCTTCCGGGACAAACGAAGGACGGCGAAAAGCCGAAGCTGACCAAATATCATTACTTTCTATTCGTTTTTGTTCTCGGAGTTTCCTTTATGCTTGTCAGCCAGCTGTTTTCTTCACCTGAGAAAACTGAAAACGCCAAAACGATAACGGCCGTATCATCGCAACATTCCGCAGACAGCAAAGAGAAAACAGCCGAAGTGTTTAAAGCCTCAAAATCTGATAAACCTAAAGACTCGATCGATGACTATGAAAAAGAATACGAAAATCAGCTGAAAGAAATCCTTGAAACAATCATTGGTGTGGACGATGTCTCGGTTGTCGTGAATGTAGATGCAACGTCGCTGAAAGTATACGAAAAAAACAAATCAAACAAAAATACAACCACTGAAGAAACTGACAAAGAAGGCGGAACAAGAAGCGTTACAGACCAAACATCGGAGGAAGAAATCGTCATGATCAAAAACGGCGATAAAGAAACACCTGTCGTCGTCCAAACGAAAAAACCTGATATACGCGGTGTACTCGTTGTTGCTCAAGGAGTGGACAACGTTCAAATAAAACAAACCATTATCGAAGCGGTGACACGGGTCCTGGATGTTCCAAGCCACCGGGTTGCGGTTGCCCCTAAAAAAATAAAGGAGGATTCATAAATGCTTAAAAAACAAACCGTTTGGCTATTAACAATGCTCAGTCTTGTCGTGGTGTTAAGCGTCTACTATATCATGTCGCCGGAAAGCAAAAACGCCGTGCAGATGCAAAGTGAAAAAAGCGCGTCTGACAGCGGAGAGGTCGCAACTGAAAAAGCGCCTGCCAAGCAAGACACGAAGGAAAAAAGCGGTACAGAAACTGAAAAAGGAAAAGAAGATGGAACAAAGGGAACGAAAGATTCATCAGCAGACAAGGAAACATCCGCTGAAGCCAGTGAAAAAGGAACTGTTGTTACGGAAACAGCCGATGATGATTTGTTTACAACGTACCGTCTTGATTTAGAAGATGCCAGAAGCAAAGAAAGAGAAGAGCTGAATGCCATTGTATCAAGCGATGATGCAACAGCCAAGGAGAAAAGCGAAGCATACGATAAAATGACGGCTCTCAGTGAAGTGGAAGGAACAGAAAAACAGCTGGAAACGCTGATTAAAACACAAGGTTACGAGGATGCGCTTGTTAATGCTGAAGGAGATAAAATCAATATTACAGTCAAATCAGACAAACACTCTAAATCGAAGGCGACAGCCATTATAGACCTTGTGGCAAAAGAAATCAAAACAATGAAAGATGTCGCTGTCACATTTGAACCCTCTAAATAAGAATGAGGGAAAAAAGCCCGCTAAACAAGCGGGCTTTTTGCGTTGCTGTCATATTAGAGTTGAATTCAAAAGTCCGCTCCTGTAAGATGAACATAGTATGTACTTTTAGTAGTAACCTATAAAAAAAGAAATTTCATACATAGGAGTGCGATTGAATGTTAAATATCAAAGAAATCCACGAGCTGATTAAAGCAATTGACGAGTCTACAATTGACGAATTCGTATATGAAAATGAAGGTGTATCCTTAAAACTGAAAAAACACGAAGCAGGCACGGTTCAAGTCATGCAGCAGGCACCGGCAGCACCTGTACAAGCACAGGCTCCGCAGGCAGTCCAGCCGCAAGCGCAGCAAGCAGCACCTGCCCAAGAAGCACCAAAGCAAGATGAGAATCTGCATAAAATCACTTCACCAATGGTAGGAACATTTTATGCTTCTTCATCACCGGAAGCTGGCCCGTATGTAACAGCCGGTTCAAAAGTAAATGAAAACACAGTTGTCTGCATTGTAGAAGCGATGAAGCTTTTCAACGAAATCGAAGCAGAAGTGAAAGGCGAAATCGTTGAAGTATTAGTAGAAAACGGCCAGCTGGTCGAATACGGACAACCTCTATTTCTTGTAAAAGCGGAGTAAGGAGACTTAACATGATTAAAAAGCTATTGATCGCCAACAGAGGAGAAATTGCTGTCAGAATCATCAGAGCCTGCAGAGAGCTCGGAATTGAGACTGTCGCTGTTTATTCAGAAGCTGATAAAGATGCCCTTCATGTTCAAATGGCCGATGAAGCTTTTTGTATCGGACCGAAAGCATCAAAAGACAGCTATTTAAATGTTACAAATATTGTGAGTGTTGCAAAGCTGACTGGCACGGACGCCATTCATCCGGGATACGGATTTTTAGCTGAAAATGCTGATTTCGCTGAATTATGTGAAGAAGTTAATGTCACGTTTGTCGGCCCGAGCGCTGACGCCATTTCAAAAATGGGAACAAAAGACGTTGCGCGGGAAACGATGAAACAGGCCGGCGTGCCAATCGTACCGGGTTCACAGGGAATTATAGAAAATGTGGAAGAAGCGGTTTCGCTTGCTAATGAAATTGGGTATCCTGTAATTATAAAAGCCACCGCAGGCGGAGGCGGAAAAGGAATTAGGGTTGCCCGCACTGAAGAGGAACTGATTAATGGCATTAAGATTACACAGCAGGAAGCGGCAACTGCATTTGGGAATCCAGGTGTATACATCGAAAAATACATAGAAGATTTTCGCCACGTTGAGATCCAAGTGCTTGCTGATAACTACGGAAATACGATCCATTTGGGCGAACGCGACTGCTCGATCCAAAGACGCCTGCAAAAGCTTTTGGAAGAATCACCATCTCCTGCCCTTGATTCAGAAATCAGGGAGCAAATGGGAGATGCAGCGGTAAAGGCTGCAAAAGCGGTTGGCTATACAGGTGCTGGAACAGTTGAATTTATCTATGACTACAATGAACAGCGCTATTACTTCATGGAAATGAACACGAGAATCCAGGTGGAGCACCCAGTCACAGAAATGGTGACGGGAACTGACCTGATCAAGGAACAAATCAAAGTGGCTTCAGGAATGGAACTGAGCCTCAAGCAAGAAGATGTTGAATTTGAAGGCTGGGCCATCGAATGCCGAATCAACGCAGAAAACCCAAGCAAAAATTTCATGCCGTCACCTGGTGAAATTAAAATGTACCTGCCTCCTGGCGGTCTTGGTGTCCGTGTCGATTCAGCTGCGTACCCTGGCTATTCCATCCCACCGTACTATGACAGCATGATTGCAAAGGTAATCACATACGGAAAAACGAGGGATGAAGCGATTGCCCGCATGAAGCGCGCATTGAGCGAATTCGTCATCGAAGGCATTGAGACAACAATCCCTTTCCATTTAAAACTGCTTGAACACGAAACATTTGTGAGCGGAGAGTTTAATACGAAATTTTTAGAAACATATGATGTAATGGGCTCATAATTTTTACGGAGGTGAATTGAATGAAAGACAACAGCTTGCTTAAAATGGATCACGAAGATACGCATTTGGGTAAGGTTGAGATTGCACCGGAGGTCATTGAGGTCATTGCCGGCATTGCAGCATCAGAAGTTGATGGAGTTGCCGAAATGCGCGGAAACTTTGCGACAGGCGTCGTTGAGCGCTTTGGCAAAGTGAATCATGGCAAAGGTGTCAAAGTCGACCTGGCGGATGACGGAATTACGATCGATGTATACTGTGTCGTTACATTTGGCGTTTCGATTCCGAAAGTTGCAGCATCCGTTCAGGAAAACATTCGTCAAACCTTATTAAATATGACGTCTCTTTCGATTAACGAGATCAATATTCACATCGTCGGCATTCAATTTGACACAAAAGCCCAAGAAGTCCAAATCGACGAAGAAATGTAAATGGCTTAACACGAAACCAAGGGGAGGGCGGCCCTTTGGTTTTTTTACACGTTACCCTTTATTTCAAAGCATGAAGAAAGCCGGCTTACATAGCCGAGTTTCTTCATGAACGTGAAATCCGAATAATCATATTAAGGTGTGTGAAAATATTCGGCAATAGGGTAAAAAACCTTGATTTCAATATGCGGATACGAAAAAAATATGTTATGATCTCTTTGTGGCTTAACGACAAGCGGATAAAGAGGATCAAAGGAGAAAGAAAATGAAAAGAAGAACAGCAAGAGAAAAAGCTTTGCAGGCACTATTTCAAATTGATGTCAGCGATATTGCAGTGAATGAAGCCATAGAACACGCACTGGATGAAGAAAAAACAGATCCTTTCTTTGAACAGCTTGTACACGGGGTATTGGAACACCAAGACCAGCTGGATGAAATGATCTCCAAGCATCTGGTGAATTGGAAGCTCGATCGGATTGCCAATGTTGACCGTGCGATTTTGCGCCTGGCAGCATATGAAATGGCATATGCCGAAGACATTCCGGTGAATGTCTCCATGAACGAAGCGATTGAGCTGGCAAAACGGTTTGGTGATGACAAAGCGACAAAGTTTGTAAACGGGGTTCTTTCTAACATTAAATCTGATATTGAACAATCATAGGAGGAAAGAAAATGACTGCAACAATCATCGACGGAAAAGAAACGGCTAGAGAAAAACGCGAACAATTGGCAAAAGAGGTAGAAGAGCTTAAAAAGCAAGGCGTCACTCCCGGACTGGCGGTTATTTTGATTGGAGATGATCCTGCTTCTCACTCTTACGTGCGAGGAAAGAAAAAAGCGGCAGAAACAATGGGAATGAATTTCAAGCTCGATCAATTTGACAGCAGCCTCACAGAAGCTGAACTGCTTTCCATTATTGATCAATATAACCAAGACCCTGAGTTTCATGGCATTCTCGTTCAGCTTCCGCTCCCAGACCATATTTCTGAAAAAGCGGTGATCGAACGTATCTCTCCTGATAAAGATGTAGACGGTTTTCATCCGTTAAACGTAGGGAAAATGCTGCTTGGCGAAGATACGTTTCTTCCTTGCACGCCTCATGGAATTGTTGAGCTTTTGAAGAAAACCAATATTGACCTTTCCGGTAAAGAGGTTGTTGTAGTCGGCCGAAGCAACATTGTCGGCAAACCTGTCGGCCAGCTTTTATTAAATGAAAACGCGACGGTTACTTACTGTCATTCAAGAACAGAAAATATTACTGAACATACGAAAAAAGCGGACATCCTGGTGGTGGCAGTCGGCAGAGCCAACTTCATCAGTGCAGACCAGATCAAAGAGGGCGCTGTTGTCATTGACGTCGGCGTTAACCGTCTGGAAAACGGAAAGCTTTGCGGAGACGTTGAATTTGAAGGGGCAAAGGAAAAAGCGTCCTTCATCACGCCGGTTCCGGGCGGAGTAGGTCCGATGACCATCACGATGCTTGCGCATAATACTGTTAAATCTGCGAAACGTACGTTATCATAGATAATTGGAGATATTCACAGGCGAAATGTTTGCCCGCCTTGAATATGAGCACGATACCCGCTTCTTCAGGCTCCTAAAGCCAGGGCGGGTTTTCTTTAGTTATGGTGCAGGAATGCTTAGGAGAGGAGTTTTTAGACATGGGTGAAGCAGCGTATGTGACCGTCTCAGCGCTGACAAAGTATATAAAACGAAAATTCGATGTAGATCCTCACCTTGAAAATATTTGGATTAAAGGCGAATTGTCGAATGTAAAGATACACACACGAGGGCATATTTATTTCACTTTAAAAGACGAAAACGCAAGAATGCAGTCGGTGATGTTCGCGAGACAAAGCGAGCGTCTGCCTTTTAAACCTGAAAACGGAATGAAAGTGCTGGTAAGAGGCGGAATTTCCGTATATGAACCGAGCGGAAACTATCAATTATATGCCAAAGAAATGCAGCCTGACGGGGTTGGAGCGCTTTATTTAGCGTACGAAGAATTAAAAAAGAAGCTTGCCGGAGAAGGTTTATTTGACGACCGCTACAAAAAACAAATCCCCGCATTTCCAGCCACAATCGGGGTTGTGACATCTCCAACGGGTGCCGCTGTCAGAGACGTTATTACAACTCTAAAAAGAAGATATCCCCTTGTAAAAGTCATTGTTCTTCCAGCGCTCGTACAAGGTGAAAATGCGAGCAGATCCATCGTTACGCGCATTGAAGAGGCAAATGAAAAAGAGATTTGCGACGTATTAATTGTCGGGAGAGGCGGCGGTTCGATAGAAGAACTGTGGGCATTCAATGAAGAAATTGTAGCACGCGCCATCTTTGCTTCCAATATTCCGATTATATCGGCAGTCGGACATGAGACGGATTTTACGATCAGTGATTTTGTCGCCGATATCAGAGCCGCGACGCCGACAGGAGCAGCTGAGATTGCTGTGCCTCATACCACTGATTTAATCGAACGGACAAAAACAGCGGAAGTCAGAATGACAAGAGCAATGCAGCAGCATCTCGGCCAGAAAAAAGAACGGATCCAAACGCTGCAATCGTCTTATGCCTTTCGTTTTCCAAAGCGTTTGTATGCGCAAAAAGAGCAGCAGTTTGACCTCGCGTACCAGCAGTTTCAAGCACAGCTGACCGCTCTTTTAGATCGGAAAAGCAGACAGCTGGAGCGTGAAACGTACAGATTAGAGGCACTGCATCCTCATGAACAGCTAAAACAAGCGAGAACACGATACCAGGAACAAACAAATCAGCTGAGAAAAAATATGAATATCCAAATGAAGCAGCTGCATTCCCAATTTCAAACCGTTCTTGGCAAGCTGAATGCACTAAGCCCTCTTCAAGTGATGGAAAGAGGATACAGCTTGGCTTATAAAGAAGATAAACTCATTAAAAGTGTCAGTCAGATAGAAGAGCAGGACCGGCTTGAAGTCAAGCTGAAGGATGGCGTGCTGACCTGTGAAGTATTAGAAAAGAGAGGGGAAGAAAAATGACAGACGTGAAAAAAAATGAAAATATGACATTTGAAGAAGCGATGAAAGGGCTTGAGAGCATTGTATCAAAGCTTGAAGAGGGAGATGTGCCTCTAGAGCAAGCCATTAACTATTTCCAAGAAGGCATGGCTCTGTCAAAAATGTGCCATGAAAAGCTGCAAAAAGTCGAAAAGCAAATGGACTTCATTTTAAAAGAAGATGGCGAACTGGCACCTTTCAGTGTTCAGGAGGAAGACGAAGGTGACAAATAACTTAACGAGCTTTCTGGCGGACCGGAAAAAAATAATTGAAAATCAGCTTTCTGTCTATACTGAAAAGCTTGATATGCCGGACTCATTAAAGAAATCTATGCTGTATTCTCTAGAGGCCGGCGGAAAGCGGTTGCGGCCTCTGATTGTACTGGCTGTTTTAAACGCATATGGAAAAAGCGAAAAAGACGGCATTCCGGTGGGCTGTGCTGTCGAAATGATTCACACGTATTCGTTAATTCATGATGATCTTCCATGCATGGATGATGACGATTTGCGCCGCGGGAAGCCGACAAACCATAAAGTGTTTGGTGAAGCGACGGCAGTATTAGCGGGTGACGGGCTACTCACAGAAAGCTTTAAGCTGATTACCTCCCACGTGTCAGACGAGGTGTCAGCAGAAAAGCGCCTGCGGCTTGTGAATGAACTGATTTCAGCGGCAGGCACCGAAGGCATGGTCGGGGGGCAAGTAGCTGATATGGAAGCGGAAAACCGACAAGTCACGCTTGAAGAGCTCGAATCCATTCATGAACGGAAAACTGCCAAGCTTCTTGGCTTTTGTGTAATCGCCGGTGCTATTTTGGCTGATGCGCCTGAGGAAGAAATTGAAACACTGCGTACCTTCAGCAGCCACATTGGAATCGGATTTCAAATCAGAGACGATATTTTAGATTTAGAAGGCAGTGAAGAGAAAATCGGCAAACGTGTCGGCTCGGATACCACAAATGACAAATCGACATACCCGTCACTTCTTTCATTGGAAGGGGCCAAACATAAATTGGATGTTCATATAAAAGAGGCGAAGCGATTGATCGGCGGACTCTCTCTTCAAAAAGACCTTTTATTTGAGCTTTGTGATTTAATTGCGGCAAGAGATCACTAAAACGATCCTAATTTGAAGCGGCTGCACGAGATATGGTAAAATGTAAGCAGTTTATATGAAAAATGAAAAGGAAAAGCGCGTTTGTCTTTTTTTATGTCTGAGATTATTGTCAGCTCGGCATGCAAAAGACATGTATCATTGCAGAAATTCATGCTGAAAGTGAGTTGATCCGCTTTGGATCTTTTATCAATACAGGACCCGTCGTTTTTAAAAAACATGTCCATTGATGAATTAGAGAAATTAAGTGATGAAATCCGTCAGTTTTTAATTACCAGTTTATCCGCTTCCGGCGGCCACATCGGCCCAAACTTAGGTGTCGTAGAGCTTACTGTTGCCCTGCATAAGGAATTTAACAGCCCGAAAGACAAATTTTTATGGGATGTAGGCCATCAGTCGTATGTCCATAAGCTGCTGACAGGACGCGGAAAAGAATTTGCGACGCTTCGCCAGTACAAAGGGCTTTGCGGATTTCCAAAGCGAAGTGAAAGCGAGCACGATGTTTGGGAAACCGGGCACAGCTCGACTTCTCTGTCAGGCGCGATGGGAATGGCAGCTGCCCGTGATATTAAAGGAACGGATGAATATATTATTCCGATCATTGGTGACGGCGCGCTGACCGGCGGTATGGCGCTCGAAGCCCTTAACCACATCGGCGACGAGAAAAAAGACATGATTGTCATCCTTAATGATAATGAAATGAGTATTGCGCCAAATGTCGGTGCCATTCACTCTATGCTCGGACGGCTCCGTACTGCGGGGAAATACCAGTGGGTGAAAGATGAGCTTGAATACTTATTTAAAAAGATTCCGGCAGTTGGGGGCAAGCTTGCCGCCACGGCGGAACGGGTCAAAGACAGCCTGAAATACATGCTCGTCTCCGGAATGTTTTTCGAGGAGCTCGGTTTTACGTATTTGGGCCCGGTGGACGGACATTCTTATCATGAGCTGATTGAGAATCTTCAATACGCCAAAAAAACGAAAGGCCCTGTTCTTCTGCACGTCATCACGAAAAAAGGGAAGGGGTACAAACCGGCTGAGACCGATACGATTGGGACATGGCATGGTACCGGACCATATAAAATTAATACCGGTGACTTTGTAAAGCCGAAAGCCGCAGCTCCTTCGTGGAGCGGTCTTGTCAGCGGAACTGTGCAGCGAATGGCGCGCGAGGACGGACGCATTGTAGCCATTACGCCGGCTATGCCTGTCGGTTCAAAGCTTGAAGGCTTCGCAAAGGAATTCCCTGACCGGATGTTCGACGTAGGAATCGCAGAACAGCATGCCGCAACGATGGCGGCAGCTATGGCAATGCAGGGTATGAAGCCGTTTTTGGCGATTTACTCAACCTTCCTGCAAAGGGCATATGACCAAGTTGTTCATGACATCTGCCGCCAAAACGCCAATGTGTTTATTGGAATTGACCGTGCAGGACTCGTCGGCGCTGATGGAGAGACACATCAAGGCGTGTTTGATATTGCGTTTATGCGCCACATTCCAAACATGGTCTTAATGATGCCGAAAGACGAAAATGAAGGCCAGCACATGGTTCATACAGCACTTAGCTATGACGAAGGCCCGATAGCGATGCGTTTTCCGCGCGGAAACGGACTCGGCGTAAAAATGGATGAACAGTTGAAAACGATTCCGATCGGTACGTGGGAGGTGCTGCGTCCAGGGAACGATGCTGTCATCTTAACATTCGGCACAACAATCGAAATGGCGATTGAAGCAGCCGAAGAGCTGCAGAAAGAAGGCCTTTCCGTGCGCGTTGTGAATGCGCGTTTTATTAAGCCGATTGATGAAAAGATGATGAAGAGTATCCTAAAAGAAGGCTTGCCAATTTTAACAATTGAAGAAGCGGTCTTAGAAGGCGGTTTCGGAAGCTCGATTTTAGAATTCGCTCATGATCAAGGTGAATATCATACTCCGATCGACAGAATGGGTATACCTGATCGGTTTATTGAACACGGAAGCGTAACGGCGCTTCTTGAGGAAATTGGACTGACAAAACAGCAGGTGGCAAATCGTATTAGATTACTGATGCCGCCAAAGACACACAAAGGAATTGGATCATGACGTCAAAGAAAGAACGATTAGATGTATTATTAGTGGAAAGAGGGCTGGCGGAAACGCGTGAAAAAGCCAAAAGAGCCATTATGGCGGGGATCGTCTACTCAAACGAAAACCGCTTGGACAAGCCTGGAGAAAAAATTGACCGCGACCTTCCGTTAACCGTCAAAGGAAACCCGCTGAGGTATGTGAGCAGGGGCGGCTTAAAGCTCGAAAAAGCGTTGAAAGAGTTTCCCGTCTCTGTCAAAGATAAAATTATGATTGATATTGGCTCCTCCACCGGCGGTTTTACGGACTGCGCTTTGCAAAATGGAGCTAAACAGTCATACGCTGTGGATGTAGGCTATAATCAGCTTGCGTGGAAGCTCAGACAGGATGAACGGGTCGTCGTGATGGAACGGACGAACTTTCGTTATGCAACACCGGCAGACTTTACAAAGGGCATGCCGGAGTTTGCCACAATTGATGTGTCCTTTATTTCACTGCGGCTCATCCTGCCTGTCCTAAGGACTTTACTCGTACCGGGCAGCGACTGCATGGCTCTAGTTAAGCCTCAGTTTGAAGCGGGACGGGAATCCGTCGGCAAAAAAGGGATTGTCAGAGATCCTAAAGTGCATGCTGATGTGCTCAAGCGAATGATCAGTTTTTCTGCCGCTGAAGGCTATATCTGTAAAGGCTTGTCATTTTCTCCAATCACGGGAGGAGACGGAAATATTGAGTTTCTCCTTCATTTGCATTGGCCAGGAGAGGGACATGAAGGCCAGGAGCTGCCGGAAGAAGAGATCATGCGCGTTGTAGAAGAAGCACATAAGACGTTAAAAGAAAAAAAAGCAGATGTACCGGAATAATAGGGCGCTATTATTCCTTTTTTCTGCATTCATGTACAATGTGCAGAGAATCATATAACATAAAAGAACAGATAAGCTTGGAAATAGAGGTGCTTACATGAACAAAGGCCAGAGGCATATTAAAATCAGAGAGATCATTACAAGCAATGAAATCGAAACCCAGGATGAATTGGTCGACATGCTAAAGCAGGATGGATACAAAGTAACGCAAGCCACGGTATCACGGGATATTAAAGAACTTCACCTTGTAAAAGTGCCTACAAACAATGGTTCTTACAAATACAGTCTTCCGGCGGACCAGCGTTTCAATCCGCTGTCTAAGCTAAAGCGGGCATTGATGGACGCATTTGTGAAAATAGACTCAGCAAGCCATATGATCGTACTGAAAACGATGCCGGGCAATGCTCAGGCAATCGGGGCGCTGATGGACAATTTGGACTGGGATGAAATTATGGGGACCATTTGCGGAGATGACACGATTTTAATTATTTGCCGGACTCCTGGAGATACAGACGGTGTAAAAAACAGGCTCCTTGAACTGCTGTAACAGAAAATCTAACAAAGATAAGAGGTGTAATGCTGTTTGTTAGCTGAACTATCGATTAAAAACTTTGCCATTATTGAGGAACTGACGGTTTCTTTTGAACGCGGGCTTACGGTTTTAACAGGAGAAACCGGAGCCGGCAAATCCATTATCATAGATGCCATTTCTCTTTTAGTCGGAGGCCGCGGATCATCTGAATTTGTTAGATATGGGGAAGCAAAAGCCGAACTTGAAGGGCTGTTTCTGTTGGAGAGCGGCCATCCTGTTTTAGATGTATGCGCTGAGCAGGGAATCGACGTTTCAGACGAAATGATCGTCATGAGAAGGGATATCAGCACGAGCGGGAAAAGCGTTTGCCGTGTCAATGGCAAGCTTGTCACGATTGCTTCGCTAAGAGAGATCGGCAGGCTTTTATTAGATATTCATGGGCAGCACGATAACCAGCTGTTAATGGAAGACGAAAATCATCTCCAGCTTTTGGACAAGTTTGCCGGGGCCGAAGTGGAAAGCGCGCTTAAAACGTATCAGGAAGGGTACCAGCGGTATATGAAGCTGCTCAAAAAGCTTAAGCAGCTTTCTGAAAGCGAACAGGAAATGGCCCATCGTCTTGATCTTATTCAATTTCAGCTCGAAGAAATCGAATCGGCAAAGCTTGAGCTTAACGAAGATGAACAGCTCCAAGAAGAGCGCCAGCAAATTTCAAACTTTGAGAAGATATATGAGTCGCTGCAAAATGCATATAACGCGCTTCGCAGTGAGCAGGGCGGATTGGACTGGGTTGGAATGGCATCAGCGCAGCTTGAAGATATATCTGATATTAATGAACCGCTAAAAAAACTGTCTGAAAGTGTTTCGAACTCCTACTATTTGCTTGAGGATGCCACATTTCAGATGAGAAATATGCTGGATGAGCTTGAATTTGATCCGGAACGCCTGAACTATATTGAGATGCGACTTAATGAAATCAAACAGCTGAAACGAAAATACGGTGCCACTGTTGAAGACATTTTGGAATATGCTTCTAAAATTGAAGAAGAGATTGACCAAATTGAAAACAGGGACAGCCACCTTCAAAGCTTGAAAAAGGAGCTTGACTCCGTCGGCAAAGATGTCGCAGTGGAAGCGGCAAATGTGTCACAAATCCGAAAAACATGGGCGAAAAAGCTGGCTGATGAGATTCATCGGGAATTAAAAAGCCTGTACATGGAAAAATCAACTTTTGATACGGAATTTAAGGTCAGAACAGCGTCACGCAATGAAGAGGCGCCGCTTGTAAACGGCCAGCCCGTTCAGCTGACTGAACAAGGGATTGACCTGGTGAAGTTTTTAATTTCAACCAATACAGGCGAGCCGCTGAAATCCCTTTCAAAAGTCGCTTCAGGTGGAGAGCTGTCACGGGTGATGCTTGCCATAAAAAGCATTTTTTCCTCACAACAAGATGTGACATCGATCATTTTTGATGAGGTTGATACCGGTGTAAGCGGCAGGGTCGCACAGGCAATCGCTGAGAAGATCCATAAGGTGTCAATAGGTTCACAAGTGCTGTGCATTACACACCTGCCTCAGGTGGCTGCCATGGCCGATACGCATCTTTATATTGCGAAGGAGTTAAAAGACGGCAGAACGACAACACGTGTCAAGCCGCTCTCTAAGCAGGAAAAGGTAGCGGAAATCGGACGCATGATTGCAGGTGTCGAAGTAACCGACTTAACGAAACGCCATGCGAAAGAACTTTTAAAACAAGCGGATCAAGTCAAAACAACTGGGTAAGCTGCGCGAGAAGCGCAGCTTATTTTTTTCGTGCACATCCATTCGTTCATCAGTATATCCAATGTTTTTCTTCATATGACAGTTATAAATAAGCCGTCAGAAGGCAAAATTAAATGATGTAGCAGCAAGTCATAAAGAAGGTGTGGGATAGGAGCGAGGAGAGTGAAGTAGTGAATGCCCGATAATATCAGAAAAGCAGTAGGTTTAATTCTCCTTGTTTCGTTATTAAGTGTAGGTTTATGCAAACCGCTAAAAGAATATTTACTGATTCCAACGCAAATGAGAGTATTTGAAACCCAAACACAAGCGATTGAAACGAGTTTATCGGTAAACGCTCAGACATCAGAATCCTCAGAAGCGTTTACAGTAAAGAAAGATCCGCATGAAATCAAGGTGACGGGCAAAAAATCAGGTGAGTCAGAATTAGTATATGATCTTGCCGGATTTCCAATTAAAAAAACAAAAGTGCATGTTCTTCCTGATTTAAAGGTTATACCTGGCGGACAATCAATCGGTGTAAAACTTCATTCCGTCGGTGTTCTTGTCGTCGGATTTCATCAAATCAATACAAGTGAAGGCAAAAAATCTCCGGGAGAAACGGCAGGAATTGAAGCGGGCGACATCATTATTGAGATGAATGGACAGAAAATTGAAAAAATGAATGATGTAGCCCCATTTATTCAAAAGGCTGGGAAAACTGGTGAATCTTTAGACTTACTGATCAAACGTGACAAACAGAAAATCAAAACGAAGCTGATCCCAGAAAAGGATGAAGGAGAAGGCAAATACAGAATCGGGTTATATATCAGAGATTCTGCTGCCGGCATCGGCACTATGACCTTTTATGAACCGAAAACAAAAAAATACGGAGCACTTGGCCACGTGATTTCCGATATGGACACAAAGAAACCAATTGTAGTGGAGAATGGAGAAATCGTTAAATCCACTGTAACATCAATTGAAAAAGGGACAGGCGGTAATCCGGGAGAAAAACTGGCGCGATTTTCCTCAGAACGCAAAACGATCGGGGATATTAACAGAAACAGCCCGTTTGGGATTTTCGGCACGCTGCATCAGCCGATTCAAAACAACATATCAGATCAAGCATTGCCGGTTGCGTTTTCTACCGAAGTCAAAAAAGGGCCGGCTGAAATTTTAACCGTTATTGATGATGACAAAGTAGAAAAATTCGATATTGAAATCGTCAGCACAACGCCGCAAAAATTCCCTGCGACAAAAGGAATGGTGTTGAAAATTACCGATCCAAGGCTGTTGAAAGAAACAGGAGGCATCGTACAGGGGATGAGCGGAAGCCCGATTATTCAAAACGGAAAAGTGATCGGTGCTGTCACCCATGTATTTGTAAATGACCCGACAAGCGGCTACGGTGTTCATATTGAATGGATGCTGTCAGAAGCAGGAATCGATATTTACGGAAAAGAAAAAGCAAGCTGACTGCCGGAGTTTCCGGCAGTTTTTTTATTTTGATCCCTCTTCACTTCTCAGAATACATACGGTAAAATATACAAAAGAAGATTTTTCGACAAATTCACGTTTCCTTGTTTGTCAAATTTCATTTTTAGTCGAAAAACAGAGAAAAACATAGAATAACAAAGATATGCCACTAATATTGGTGATTATGATTTTTTTAGAGGGTATATAGCGGTTTTGTCGAATGTAAACATGTAGCAAGGGTGAATCCTGTTAACTACATTTGGGGAGGAAGAAACGTGGAGAAAATTAAAGTTTGTGTTGCTGATGATAATCGAGAGCTGGTAAGCCTGTTAAGTGAATATATAGAAGGACAGGAAGACATGGAAGTGATCGGCGTTGCTTATAACGGACAGGAATGCCTGTCGCTGTTTAAAGAAAAAGATCCCGATGTGCTCGTATTAGATATTATTATGCCGCATTTAGACGGACTTGCGGTTTTAGAGAGGCTGAGGGAATCAGATCTGAAAAAACAGCCGAATGTCATTATGCTGACAGCCTTTGGACAGGAAGATGTCACGAAAAAGGCCGTCGATTTAGGCGCGTCCTACTTTATTCTCAAACCGTTTGATATGGAAAACCTTGTCGGCCATATCCGCCAGGTCAGCGGAAATGCCAGCAGTGTGACGCATCGTGCGCCATCATCGCAAAGCAGTATTATACGCAGCAGCCAGCCTGAACCAAAGAAGAAAAATCTCGACGCGAGCATCACAAGCATTATCCATGAAATCGGCGTCCCAGCCCATATTAAAGGCTATCTCTATCTGCGCGAAGCAATCTCAATGGTATACAATGACATCGAATTGCTCGGCAGCATTACAAAAGTCCTCTATCCGGACATCGCCAAAAAATTCAACACAACCGCAAGCCGTGTAGAAAGAGCGATCCGCCATGCAATTGAAGTGGCATGGAGCAGAGGAAACATTGATTCCATTTCCTCGCTGTTCGGCTATACTGTCAGCATGACAAAAGCTAAACCGACAAATTCGGAATTCATTGCAATGGTTGCGGATAAGCTGAGATTAGAACATAAGGCTTCTTAAACATGAGCTTATTAAGTGGTCATTAAATCAAACGTCTTTTATTTATTAGTTTGCGCTGATAAATAGGAGGCGTTTTGTTTTGGGGACATTTGTTAGTATGGGAGAAGAATATTAAGTATCCGCGTATAGTAAAGGATAGGTTTGAAAAGTAAGGAAAGCTAATGGCGTTATTACCTGCATTCTTGGTCCATTCATACATCTTATAGGATCACGAAGCATGATCCTCTAGATGTGTCCGTTATAAAATGAAACCTTTCTCCTGCAAAATCGTAAGTAAGGCGTATTCATGTAAAAAGGAGACGTACGAATGAAAAAGAAAAAAGCAAGAAAGCGTGAGGGGTTTTTCCTGGATTTTCTTTTCGAAGTAGGTGGGGAGCTCTTTCTTTTGCTGTTTAGATGTGTACACAAACTATTTATATAAAGGGAAAAAAGACTGCCGAATCGTTTCGGCAGTCTTTGCACATTAATCTTTATAAGGCACCCAGCCTGGCGTGTTCACAATTGCTTGCCATAGCGGTTCAGGCAAATGATATTTTTCTTTATCTGTGCCTTTGATCACTGTTTCGATTTGCTTTTCACGGCCTTCTTTTACTTTTACCGTCCAGTCAGGGTCAACTAGAATTTCGCGTCCCATAGCGACTAGCGGAATACCGTTTTCGATGACGGCAAGCGCGTCATCAGCGGAATGGATGGAACCGACGGCGATCAGCGGCACTTTGTTTCCGACACGTTCATTCAATAAGTCCATGCGTGTGCGAGTCGGATCTGCACCGCGGCGCGCTTTTGAGTTCACGTCCATCAGTGAGATATGAAGATAATCCAATTCTTTATCCCCTAAAGCATCAACAAGCGTATAAGTTTCAGTCATTGTCAATCCCGGTGTCTCAGGTTCTTCCGGAGACAGACGGTAGCCGACTAAGAACGCACCCTTCGCATGTTCTGAAGCGGCTTTTTTCACTTCATCGACAATAGCGAGCGGGAAGGCTAATCGTTTTTCATCGCTTCCTCCCCAGCGATCCGTGCGCTGATTGGTTTTCGGAGAATAAAACTGCTGAATTAAGTAGCCGTTTGCACCGTGAATTTCGACACCGTCAAAGCCGGCTTCAATGGCGCGTCTTGTCGCTTCTCCAAAAGCCTTCACAATGTTTTCCACTTCTTCTTCTTTTAATGCGCGAGCAATTTGTTTGCCGTTATCAAACACGTCACTTGGCCCCACAACATCCTGTTGAGGAACGAGCTCAGACGGGCACTCAATACCGCCGTGATGAATTTGCACAACGGCTTTAGCGCCTTGTGCCTGAATGGCTTGTGCTAACTTTTTTAAACCTGGAATGTTGGAATCGTCATGGATGGCCGGCTGCCCGGGGAATGCTTTTCCGTCCGGTGTAACATTTGCGCAGGCTGTAATCACCATTCCCATCTCTTTTGAACGGGGGATGATGTAGTCAAGCTCCGCTTCAGATATTGTACCGTCTTCATTAGAAGCGTAATGAGTCATTGGTGCTACTGCGATCCGGTTGTCAATTGTGACGCCGCTTTTAAACGTAAATGGTTCAAAAAGTGGCTTATACTTAGGATTCATTTGATCATCTTCTTTCGTTTGGATTCGCACATATTCTAGCCTATATGTAAAAATTAATGCAATTGATCTGCTTTACCGACTGAATATCTTGAGTGCAGAGTGATGTTTTCGCCGCTCTTTTTCGGGGCCTTTGTAGCCACCGCTGATTTGGTGGCCGATGGAGCATGTGATGACAGCTGCCGCCAGCAGCAGAACGAATTTTTTCATGGCTTTAACTTCTTTCAATAAAGTAAATATCCTTTAAAAGGTTACGCTTGGCTGCCCCACCCGTCAAACGATTTGCTCACCCTATTCTCAAATTTTTTAAAATGAATAAAAAGTTGCTTCTTTCCGCTAATTTTTTCTAATTGGCGCCTCAATTAGAGCCATCCTCATAGACAAATCTGCTCGTTATCTTTCTAACAACAGGAAATGATCGGGTCGTATAGCCCTTTTGAAAATCATGGAACTTACTCGCCTGCATTCGCGTTGTCTTTACAAATTCGCCATTCTGGTCAAAGATAAAAGCCAAACATCAGGAAGAGGTGGTCATGTGAAACAAACGGTTCTTTTGCTGTTTACTGCGCTCTTTCTTTCGGGGTGCAGTGTTGCAAGTGCGGATGACTCAGTGCCAAGGTTTACCGAAGAGGGAAAATACATTGGCTCGGCTGATCCTCATACGATTGCGGTGTCTCTTAATGGAGAAGAAACCATGATACAAGTTCCGAAGGATAAACGTGATGAATGTGAATCACTGCCAGATCAGACACATGTCCTGGTGAAATATACAAAGAAGGATAATGGAACTTTACAGCTGGAAGATATTCAGCTGCGAAAGAACTCGTCATAAAAAGACCGGAGGGAGTAAGTTGAGAATGTTATGGAGGAGCTTGGCGCTGTGCGGATTGGCTTTGACGCTCGCGCCTTGTGCACAGGCAGCAGAGCCGATAGAAGGGAAAACAGTGTATATTGATGCCGGACACGGCGGTGAAGACAGTGGAGCGGTCGGAAACGGGCTCTTTGAAAAGGATATTAATTTGGCTGTCTCAGAGCATGTGACAGACAAACTAAAAGAGGAGGGAGCCAATCCTGTTGCATCCCGGTCTGACGATCATTTTCTGACCTTGGAGGAAAGAGTGGCTAAGGCAAGTGCCAATCAGGCTGACCTTTTTGTCAGCATTCATGTGAATTCAGGGGTTGCTTCAGCTTCAGGAACAGAAACGTATTTTCAATCTGATTATGAAGGGGAGAACAGCCGGCGTCTGGCATCCGATATTCAGTCACAGCTCGTTTCATCCTTACAAACGAGAGACAGGGGCGTGAAAGAATCAGACTTTTACGTCATTACATATTCACAAATGCCAAGTGTGTTGGCGGAGCTTGGGTTTATCACTAACAGTTCTGATGCGGACAAGCTGGGAAGTGAAGAATACCAGCAAAAGGCCGCAGATGCGATTGTCAACGGCATTGATTCTTATTATGATCAGTAGATTGATACAGCCTTAATCCTAGAGTGGAGCCGACAAAATAAGTATAATGGAGAAAACTTTAGGGTTTGAGGTGAAACGATGACAAAGATTTTTGCCCACCGGGGGGCATCAGGTCAATTTCCCGAAAATACAATGCTTGCATTTGAAAAAGGAATTGAAGCCGGAGCGGATGGGATAGAGCTTGATGTACAGCTGACGAAAGACGGACGCATTGTTGTGATTCATGATGAAAGACTTAATCGCACGACATCACTTAAAGGATTCGTGAAGGATACAACCTATGATGAGGTAAAGACTGCGAATGCGGCCGCTGGTCACGATCAAGCGTACAGCGATATAAAAGTGCCGCTGCTAGAAGATGTGCTCTCGTGGGCGGTAAAAAAGGATTTTCTCATCAACATTGAATTAAAAAACAGCGTGATCCGCTATGAGGGAATGGAAGAAAAAGTGCTGGAGGCAGTGAAGCGATTCAATGTAGAGGAGAGAGTCATCCTATCCACCTTTAATCATGACAGCTTGGCGCTATGCGCCCGGCTTGCGCCGCATATTGAACGGGCAGTATTAACTTCAGATGTGCTTTATCAGGCAGATCGATATATCGCGTCTATTCCGGCTTCCGGCTATCACCCGAAGCTAAACAGCCCAGGGGTCACAGATGAAGTGCTGAAGAAAATGAGGAACAGTTCGATTAAGGTAAGGCCGTATACAGTCAATCGTCCGGAAGATATGAAGCGTCTCATTGAAGCGGGAGCGGACGGCATGTTTACCGACTTTCCTGCAAAGGCTGTGGCATTGCTGAAAAATGATAGTTGTTAGAAGGAGGCTGTTTGACGCAGCCTTCTTTTTTCATTCATTCATGCCCGTTTCAAAGCATACATTCATAGAAGACAACTAGAAATTGTAAGCGCTGTCTATCTTCTGAATGAGGTGAAACCATGAGGAAAACAGTCATTGTAAGTGCTGCAAGAACGCCATTTGGCAAATTTGGCGGAGTATTGAAAGAGGTGAAAGCTGCTGAGCTTGGGGGCATTGTGATGAAGGAGGCGCTGCAACGGGCTGGAGTCTCCGGAGATGATGTAGAAGGAAACGTCATGGGCATGGTTGTCCAGGCCGGCTCAGGGCAGATACCTTCCCGTCAAGCTGCCCGTCTGGCGGGAATGCCTTGGAGTGTGCCGTCAGAAACACTGAATAAAGTCTGTGCTTCCGGCCTTCGCGCTGTCACTTTATGTGATCAAATGATTCGGGCGCAGGATGCGGACATACTTGTTGCGGGGGGAATGGAAAGCATGAGCAATATTCCGTATGCCGTTCCCGCCGGGCGCTGGGGAGCACGGATGGGGGACGGCGAGCTTAGGGACTTAATGGTGTATGACGGATTAACGTGCGCATTTGACGAGGTGCACATGGCTGTTCACGGAAATACAGCTGCCAAGGAATATGCAGTCTCACGAAGAGAGCAGGACGAATGGGCGTTGAGAAGTCATGCAAGGGCAGCTAAGGCAGCCGATGAAGGGAAGTTTCAGGATGAAATTGTTCCCGTCAACTGGATCGGTCGAAAAGGAAAACCAAACGTTGTTGATAAAGATGAAGCGATTCGCCGTGACACAAGTCTGGATCAGCTCGCGAAACTTGCTCCGATTTATGCAAGTGACGGTTCTATCACAGCCGGCAATGCTCCTGGGGTCAATGACGGAGCCGGCGCGTTCGTGCTGATGTCTGAGGAAAAAGCTGCTGAGCTTGGCAAACGGCCTCTGGCTACAATTCTTGGTTTTTCAACTACGGGAATGCCAGCGCACGAGCTGGCGGCAGCGCCGGGGTTTGCCATTAACAAGCTCCTGAAAAAGAACGGTTTAACTGTCCAAGATATTGACTTGTTTGAAGTAAATGAAGCTTTTGCTTCAGTTGTTTTGACATGTGAAAAAATCGTAGGTTTCGATCTTGAAAAAGTAAATGTGAATGGCGGTGCGATCGCGCTCGGCCACCCGATCGGCGCGAGCGGGGCGAGAATTCTCATGACGCTTGTTTATGAATTAAAGCGCCGGGGAGGGGGTCTGGGCGTTGCCGCTATTTGCAGCGGGGCAGCACAGGGAGACGCCGTCTTAGTGCAGGTTCATTAAAACATGATGAAAAAGGGGATTTGAATGGAAATCAAACAAATCATGGTAGCTGGCGCAGGTCAGATGGGAAGCGGAATTGCTCAAACAGCCGCCGACGCGGGCTTTTATGTGCGGATGTATGATATGAATCCAGAGGCCGCGGAGGCAGGATTGAAACGGCTGAAGAAACAGCTGGCCCGTGATGCTGAGAAAGGAAAAAGGACCGAGACGGAAGTGAAGAGCGTAATCAACCGCATTTCGATTTCTCAAACGCTTGAGGAGGCAGAGCATGCGGACATTGTGATTGAGGCTATCGCAGAAAACATGGCGGCAAAAACTGAGATGTTTAAAACACTTGATCGCATTTGCCCGCCTCATACGATTTTGGCCAGCAATACATCTTCTTTGCCTATTACAGAAATCGCTGCTGTAACAAACCGGCCTCAACGGGTTATTGGCATGCATTTTATGAATCCCGTCCCTGTAATGAAGCTGGTTGAAGTGATTCCCGGCTTGGCTACATCAGAAGAAACGGCCTTAGATGTTATGGCATTAGCGGAAAAGATGGGGAAAACAGCGGTAGAAGTCAATGATTTTCCTGGGTTTGTTTCCAACCGTGTGCTTCTTCCAATGATTAATGAAGCCATCTATTGCGTGTATGAGGGAGTGGCGAAGCCGGAGGCAATAGACGAAGTGATGAAGCTGGGCATGAATCATCCGATGGGTCCGCTTGCATTAGCGGATTTTATCGGACTGGATACGTGTTTATCAATTATGGAAGTCCTTCACTCAGGCCTTGGCGATTCCAAATACCGTCCATGCCCGCTGCTCCGCAAGTATGTCAAAGCAGGCTGGCTTGGCAAAAAGAGCGGACGCGGTTTTTATGACTATGAGGAGAGGACTTCCTGAAGTCTATTCCATCCGGGGGTGGCCGAGTTGCATGTAACCCAAGAGCAAGTCATGATGCGAAAAATGGTGCGTGATTTTGCACGAAAAGAAATTGCTCCCGCTGCGGAAATCATGGAGAAAACGGACGAATTTCCCTTTCAGCTGATCAAAAAAATGGGTGAACACGGCCTGATGGGAATACCGGTGCCGGAACAATACGGCGGTGCCGGAGCGGACGTTGTTTCTTATATTTTGGCAATTCATGAGATTTCTAGAATCAGCGCGGCTGTCGGCGTGATTCTCTCCGTTCATACCTCAGTCGGCACAAATCCGATTCTGTATTTCGGCAACGAAGAACAGAAGATGAAATATATACCAAAGCTCGCGTCAGGAGACCATTTGGGCGCATTTGCACTAACGGAGCCTCACTCGGGGTCGGATGCCGGGAGCCTCCGCACAACAGCAATCAAAAAGAACGGCAAATATCTATTAAACGGATCGAAAATATTCATAACGAATGGCGGAGCAGCTGATATCTATATCACATTTGCTTTAACAGCTCCAGATCAAGGCAGGCACGGGATTTCGGCTTTTATTGTTGAAAAAAACACACCCGGTTTTACCGTTGGAAAAAAAGAAAGAAAGCTGGGGCTTTATGGCTCCAATACTACGGAACTGATTTTTGATAATGCAGAAGTGCCTGAAGCCAATTTGCTTGGCAAAGAGGGTGATGGCTTTCACATTGCGATGGCGAATTTAAATGTCGGCCGGATCGGCATTGCGGCACAGGCCCTTGGAATTGCAGAGGCGGCTCTTGAGCATGCCGTTAATTATGCGAAGCAGCGAGTGCAATTTGGAAGGCCGATTGCAGCCAATCAAGGCATATCATTTAAGCTGGCTGACATGGCGACTAGGGCAGAGGCGGCAAGGCATCTTGTCTACCACGCCGCAGACCTTCATAACCGCGGCCTAAATTGTGGAAAAGAAGCGTCTATGGCTAAACAATTTGCTTCCGATGCAGCCGTGAAGGCGGCGTTAGACGCCGTTCAAATTTATGGAGGATATGGCTATATGAAGGATTATCCGGTTGAGCGCTTGCTTCGCGATGCAAAGGTGACGCAAATCTATGAAGGGACGAATGAGATTCAAAGACTGATTATTTCCAAGTATTTGCTTGGCGGAACCTGATAGACAAAAAACGCAAAAACGGAGGTTGAGGATATGGAGGAGAAACAGCAATATTCTCCAGGGTTGGACGGTGTGATTGCGGCAGAAACTCATATTTCTTATCTTGACACCCAGTCCAGCCAGATTTTGATACGAGGCTATGATTTAATAGAACTTTCTGAAACAAAAAGCTATCTGGAGCTTGTCCATTTATTGCTGGAGGGCAGGCTGCCAGAAGAAAGTGAAATGGAGACGCTGGAACGTAAAATAAACAGTGCCTCAAGCCTGCCTGCTGATCATCTCCGTCTGCTTGAGCTGCTCCCTGAGGGCACTCATCCAATGGATAGCCTGCGTACCGGCCTGTCGGCACTTGCTGGCTATGATCGGCAAATTGATGATCGGTCTCCTTCCGCAAACAAAGAACGCGCCTATCAGCTTCTTGGGAAAATGCCTGCCCTCACTGCTGCCAGCTACAGGATTATTAATAAGAAAGAACCGATTCTTCCGCTTCAAACCCTATCCTATAGTGCGAATTTTCTCTACATGATGACAGGGAAATTGCCGTCTTCATTGGAAGAACAGATTTTTGACCGGTCGCTCGTCCTGTACAGTGAGCATGAGATGCCGAATTCAACCTTTGCGGCCAGGGTCATTGCATCTACACATTCAGATCTTTATGGGGCTTTGACTGGTGCTGTCGCTTCCCTGAAAGGGAATCTTCACGGAGGAGCAAACGAAGCTGTAATGTATTTGCTTTTGGAGGCAAAAACGACATCTGATTTTGAGCAGCTTCTGCAAACAAAACTGAAAAGAAAAGAAAAAATCATGGGCTTCGGCCACCGGGTGTATATGAAAAAAATGGACCCGAGAGCACTCATGATGAAAGAGGCACTGCAGCAATTATGCGATAAAGCCGGTGACCATCGTTTATATGAGATGTGCGAAGCGGGTGAGCGGCTGATGGAGAAGGAAAAAGGGCTTTACCCGAATTTGGATTACTATGCTGCCCCAGTGTATTGGATGCTCGGCATACCGATTCCTTTATATACGCCGATCTTTTTCAGCGCAAGAACGTCCGGTTTATGCGCCCATGTGATCGAACAGCATGCCAATAATCGGCTCTTCCGTCCCCGTGTCAGTTACATGGGCCCGCGATATCAAACAAAATCATGAAAGGAGCTGGTAGAATGCCGAAAACAGATCGTGTTATCGAAGAAATCACAGACTATGTGCTTGAAAAAGAGATTACAAGTGCCGAAGCGTATACAACAGCGGGGCATGTATTGCTGGATACCCTGGGCTGCGGGATCTTGGCGCTGCGGTATCCGGAATGCACAAAGCTGCTTGGCCCGATTGTTCCAGGAACGACTGTGCCGAATGGAAGCAAAGTGCCGGGAACGTCATATGTTCTCGATCCTGTGAGGGCAGCGTTTAATATCGGCTGCATGATTCGCTGGCTCGATTACAACGATACGTGGCTGGCGGCGGAGTGGGGGCATCCATCCGATAACTTGGGAGGAATCCTTGCCGCTGCTGATTATGTATCAAGAGTGAGGCTGTCTGAAGGAAAAGAGCCGTTAACAGTACGCGACGTACTTGAGATGATGATCAAAGCACACGAGATCCAAGGTGTGCTGGCGTTAGAAAACAGCTTAAATCGAGTTGGCCTTGACCATGTGCTGTTTGTCAAAGTTGCGACTACTGCTGTTGCGGCAAAGCTTTTGGGCGGCGGAAGAGAAGAAATCAAAAATGCGCTTTCGAATGCATGGATTGACAATGCAGCATTGAGGACATACCGCCATTCACCGAATACGGGCTCACGCAAATCATGGGCGGCAGGAGATGCAACGAGCAGAGGTGTTCATTTGGCGCTGATGTCGTTAAAAGGGGAAATGGGTTATCCGACAGCCCTGAGTGCACCGGGTTGGGGGTTCCAAGACGTTTTATTCAATAAGAAAGAGATCAAGCTTGCCCGTCCGCTCGACGCTTATGTCATGGAAAATGTGTTATTTAAAGTGTCTTATCCTGCGGAATTTCACGCCCAGACAGCGGCGGAGTGCGCCGTCATTCTTCACCCGCAGGTAAAGAACCGGATTGACGAGATTGACCGTGTTGTCATCAGAACGCATGAATCCGCTATCCGAATCATTGATAAAAAAGGCCCGCTCCATAATCCGGCAGACCGTGATCACTGTCTCCAATACATTACAGCAATCGGTTTGCTTTTTGGTGATATCACCGCACAGCATTATGAAGCTGAAACAGCGAGTGATCCGAGAATAGATAAACTTCGTGATAAAATGGAAGTGACTGAAAATAAAACATATACCGAGGATTATTTGAAACCTGATAAACGTTCCATCTCAAATGCCGTTCAGGTTCATTTTAAAGACGGAACGAGCACGGAAATGGTGGAATGTGAGTTTCCCCTCGGCCATCGTTTTCGAAGAGAGGAAGCAGTGCCGAAACTGCTTGAAAAGTTTTCTGACAATCTCAAAACCCATTTTCCTGATAAACAGCACAAACACATTTATGAGCGCTGTACCAGCTATGAGACATTACAAACGATGCGCGTAAATGAATTCGTAGACATGTTCTGCATGTAAAAGGGGGATTTGTTTCATGTCGTGGATCGTCAATAAGCAATCGTCACAAGAGGAGCTTGCCGGGCGTTTCCGCAAGCTGATGTCAGCACCGGACATTCTTCAAATTCCCGGCGCCCATGACGGGATGGCCGCTTTGCTTGCGAAAGAAGCCGGTTTTTCTGCTATTTATTTGTCCGGTGCTGCCTATACAGCTAGCAGGGGGCTGCCTGATCTAGGGATCATCACATCGGCAGAGATAGCTGAACGGGCCAAAGATCTTGTGCGTGCAGCTGATCTGCCTCTGCTTGTGGATATCGATACGGGATTTGGCGGTGTCTTAAATGCCGCCCGAACAGCCCGGGAGATGCTTGAAGCCAGGGTAGCAGCCGTTCAAATAGAAGACCAGCAGCTCCCAAAAAAATGCGGACATTTAAATGGCAAACAGCTAGTTCCGATAAAGGAAATGGCGCAAAAAATAAAAGCCATTAAACAAGCGGCTCCCTCCCTTATTGTTGTTGCCCGTTCTGATGCCAGGGCGCAGGAAGGGCTTGATGCCGCAATAAAACGTTCAGAGGCTTACATTGAGGCGGGGGCGGACGCAATTTTCCCGGAAGCGCTACAGGCGGAGAATGAATTCCGCCAGTTTGCTGAGCGTATCTCCGTTCCGCTCCTTGCGAATATGACTGAATTTGGGAAAACGCCATATTATCGTGCCGATGAATTCGAAGATATGGGGTTTCACATGGTGATATATCCTGTCACCTCGCTTCGAGCGGCGGCAAAAGCTTATGAGCGGATGTTTGGTTTGATAAAGGAGCACGGCTCACAAAAAGAAGGACTTCATGATATGCAGACACGAAAAGAACTGTACGATACGATTTCTTATTATGACTATGAAGCGTTAGACAAAACGATTGCCAAGACCGTTTTGCCTGACGAATAATGCAACAAAAAAAAGCCGGAGCATTCTCCGGCTTTTTTGCAGCTATCGTTTTCTGAATCGCGGGCTGACTTGATTGCGTTTTCTGTCTCTGTATAAAATGAACCCGGCCAGCACATAGAGGCCGATCGCAAAAAAGATGAATCCTGACAACCCTTGGAGCCAAAGAGCTGAAAATGGCTTGATTGTATGGCCGAAAAGTGTATCTCTCATCAGTTTAATGCCTAAAGCAGAAATAGCCCCGGGGATGACTAATATTAAAAGCGCAAGAAGTCGGCTCATCTTCAGAAAACCCCTTTATCTTTTCATTTCCTTTATTGTCCAGCGGAAAAAATATTTTGTCAAGAGAAGAAAACGTGGTAACATAGGGTTGTGCAAATTATTGCAACGGAATAAATAGGTGTGCAAATTTTTTCATACAAAGGGGTATCGGGATGCAAAAGGTACTGATAGTAGGTGCCGGCAAAAGGGGAACGGCGTTATTACATATTCTGATTAAAACAGCCATCATAGATATCATTGCCGTAGTTGACAAAGACCCCGAGGCGCCGGGATTGAAAGAAGCAGAACAGTATGGGATTGCCGTTTCATCTGATTGGAAACCTTACATACAACAACAACCGGATATCGTCATTCATACCACCGGCGATCAAGCCGTGTTTGACGAGCTCCTTCAAAGAAAGCATGAAGATACCATTGTCATGCCGGGAAAAATGGCATACATCGTTTTTCAGCTGATGGAAGAAAAGCAGCACCTGATTCAAATGCTAAAAGAGCAAACCTATAAATATGACAGAATTTTTAATTCGACCCATGATGGAATGATTTTTATTGATATCAATGAAGAAATCATTCTCTTTAACCATATGGCCGAAAAAATGGTTGGGAAAAAACGTGAGGAAGTCATTGGGCGCCCAATAAAAGAAGTGATTCCGAGCACTAAGATGCCGCGGATCTTAAAAACAAGAGTGCCTGAATACAACCAGAAGCAGCTGTTAGGCGATCATTTGCAAATTGTGACTACAAGGCTGCCGATTATTGATGAAGGCGGACGTCTGCTCGGGGCTCTTTGTGTGTTTAAAGATATCACTGATGCGGTCGAGCTGGCAGAGGAAGTGACCAACTTAAAGCAGGTCCGTACGATGCTGGAGGCAATTATTCAATCCTCCGATGAGGCGATTTCTGTCGTTGATGAAAACGGCATCGGCCTGCTAATCAATAAAGCGTATACGAAAATGACGGGGCTTTCTGAAAAAGAAGTCATCGGCAAGCCTGCAAACACTGATATTTCCGAAGGCGAAAGCATGCATTTAAAGGTGCTTGAAACAAGACGTCCTGTTCGCGGTGTCAGAATGAAGGTCGGCCCGAATGAAAAAGAGGTCATCGTTAATGTAGCACCGGTGATTGTGGACGGGATTTTGAAAGGCAGCGTCGGCGTGATTCACGATGTTTCCGAAATTAAAATGCTGACAGCGGAGCTTAATCGCGCCAGACAAATTATTCGCACGCTTGAAGCGAAATACACGTTTGACGACATTATCGGCAAAAGCGAGCAAATGCTGGTTGCGCTTGAGCAGGCGAAGCTCGGTGCGAAAACACCGGCAACCATCTTGCTGCGCGGGGAATCAGGAACAGGAAAAGAACTGTTCGCCCATGCCATCCATAACGAAAGTGACCGGAAATACAATAAATTTATTCGCGTGAATTGTGCAGCCCTTTCTGAAAACCTGCTCGAATCAGAATTGTTCGGCTATGAGGATGGCGCGTTTTCAGGAGCGAAGCGCGGCGGTAAAAAGGGTTTATTTGAGGAAGCAAATAACGGCAGTATTTTCTTAGATGAAATCGGTGAGCTGACACAAAATATGCAGGCCAAATTGCTACGCGTCCTTCAAGAAAAGGAAATCGTCAGAGTGGGCGGCACGAAAGCGATCCCTGTCAACGTCAGAGTGATCGCGGCGACAAATGTAAATATTGAAAAGGCGATGGCGGACGGAACGTTCCGGGAAGACCTGTATTACCGGATCAACCGCTATCCGATCTCCATCCCGCCTTTGCGTCAGCGGTTGGAGGACATTGAAGCACTGAGCGTCAGACTTATCCAAAAGATCAACCGGGATTACGGCAGGAATGTAAAAGGGCTCTCACAGCAAGCCTTGCGCGCCTTATCTGCCTACCATTGGCCTGGGAATGTCCGGGAGCTTGAAAATGTCCTTGGACGAGCCATGATTTTTCTGAATCCGCATATGGAATGGATTGAAAAAGATCACTTGCCTGTATTCGAACTTGAGCAAAAAGAAAATGACACAGACCAGGGAACAGGTTTTGATTTTCCGGATATTGAAGGCGAAAAGCTGTCTGTCGCAGTAGAAAAATTTGAAGCACATTTGATCCAGCAAACGCTTGAAAAGCATCATTTTAACCGGACAAAAACAGCAAAAGCTCTCGGTGTCAGCATTCGGAACTTATATTACAAAATGGATAAATATGGCCTTGCAAATGAAGGCATGCAATAATTTGCAGAATAAACGCAAACATCTGCACGAATGTTTCAATATACCTGGTATGACAGCACCCTTAAGAGCTGGCATGGAACTTGCATAATAAAAGGCGGAGTCGAAACAAGAAAGGTGGTAACAGATGAAGCTGAAAGATTTAATCGGCAAAGCGTCGATACACAAAAATAAGACCATTGCGGTTGCTCATGCTGAGGATGAGGAAGTGATCCGGGCTGTAAAGCTGGCAGCCGAGCACCTATCCGCCCGTTTCTTGTTAACGGGCGACAGCACAAAACTGAACGAGCTGACATCATCCATGCAAGGGCATCAAGTGGAAATCGTCCATGCCGATACTCCTGAGGAATCGGCGAAATTAGCGGTTCGTGCTGTGCATCATAAAACAGCGGACGTTTTAATGAAAGGCAATGTGCCGACTTCTGTTTTGCTTAAAGCGGTATTGAACAGACAGGAGGGGCTTCGGTCAGCAAGTGTCCTTTCCCACGTGGCTGTCTTCGATATACCGGATTTTGACCGGCTGATGTTTGTGACAGATTCGGCAATGAATATTGCTCCTTCGCTGGAAGAGCTCCGGCAGATTTTGCAAAATGCCGTTCATGTGGCCCATGCAGTGGGGAACAATATGCCAAAAGCAGCTGCCCTTGCAGCGGTCGAAACGGTGAACCCTAAAATGGAAGCGACCGTGAATGCAGCTGCTTTAGCTCAAATGTACAAAAGGGGCCAGATCAAAGGCTGCATTGTTGATGGACCGCTTGCTTTGGATAACGCAGTTTCACAAATTGCCGCGGCCCAGAAAAAAATTTCGGGAGACGTAGCGGGCAACGCTGATATCCTTCTCGTCCCAACAATTGAGGCCGGCAATATTTTATATAAATCACTGATTTATTTTGCCAAGGCCAGCGTGGCGGCTGTCATTACAGGAGCCAAAGCACCGATTGCCTTAACAAGCAGAGCGGACTCTGCTGAAAATAAACTGTATTCCATTGCGCTGGCAATATGCGCATCTGAAGAATACACACATTAGGAGGAACGAACATGGAACTTTTTAAATATATGGAGAAATACGATTACGAACAATTGGTATTCTGCCAGGATGAACAATCTGGATTAAAAGCGATTATCGCGATTCATGATACAACGCTTGGTCCGGCGCTTGGCGGAACGAGAATGTGGACATATGAAAATGAAGAAGCGGCAATTGAAGATGCGCTCAGATTGGCAAGAGGCATGACCTATAAGAACGCGGCGGCAGGCTTAAACCTTGGCGGCGGAAAAACAGTCATTATCGGCGATCCGCGCAAAGACAAAAATGAGGAAATGTTCCGCGCGTTTGGCCGCTATATTCAAGGGCTGAATGGCAGATACATCACGGCTGAAGATGTGGGTACAACGGTCGAGGATATGGATATCATTCATGATGAGACAGACTATGTCACAGGGATTTCTCCTGCTTTCGGCTCTTCTGGAAATCCGTCCCCAGTCACAGCGTACGGGGTGTACAGAGGAATGAAGGCAGCAGCTAAAGCTGCTTTCGGAACCGACTCTCTTGAAGGGAAAACCATTGCTGTACAGGGTGTTGGGAACGTAGCCTATAACCTTTGCCGCCACCTGCATGAAGAAGGAGCAAACTTAATCGTTACGGATATCAACAAACAATCTGTACAGCGTGCAGTTGAAGATTTTGGCGCCCGTGCGGTAGATCCTGATGACATTTATTCACAAGACTGCGATATTTATGCGCCGTGTGCCCTTGGTGCGACTATTAACGACGATACCATTAAACAGCTGAAGGCGAAAGTGATCGCAGGTGCGGCTAACAACCAATTAAAAGAGACACGCCATGGTGATCAAATTCACGAAATGGGCATCGTTTATGCACCGGATTACGTGATTAACGCGGGCGGTGTCATCAACGTGGCAGATGAGCTTTACGGCTATAATGCAGAACGTGCATTGAAAAAAGTTGAAGGCATTTACGGCAATATCGAGCGTGTACTTGAGATTTCTCAGCGTGACGGCATTCCTGCATATTTAGCGGCTGACCGCTTAGCAGAGGAACGGATTGAACGCATGCGCCGCTCAAGAAGCCAGTTTTTGCAAAACGGCCACAGTGTATTAAGCAGACGTTAAGAAATTGATCTGGAGGTTATGAAAGTGCTACATGACGAAAAACGCATTCTCACAATTAATCCAGGCTCAACTTCAACGAAAATCGGTGTTTTTCATAACGAAAGAAGCATTTTTGAAAAAACATTGAGACACAACATAGAAGAGCTGCAGCGATTTGACCGAATTATTGATCAGTATGAATTTCGTAAAAACCATATTCTCGAAACGCTTCATGAACAGGGAATCAATATTTCAAAGTTTGATGCAGTCTGCGCAAGAGGCGGCCTTCTCCGGCCAATTGAAGGCGGGACCTACGTAGTGAATGATGAGATGATTGAGGATTTGAAAAGCGGCTACGCCGGTCAGCATGCTTCTAATCTCGGCGGCATTATCGCGCGGGAAATCGCTGACGGCCTGAATATCCCTTCGTATATCGTCGACCCTGTTGTCGTAGACGAAATGTCAGTGCTTGCGAAAGTTTCAGGCATGCCTGAAATTGAACGGAAAAGCATTTTCCATGCGTTAAACCAAAAAGCTGTCGCTCGTAAAGCGGCAGCCTCTCTTGGCAAACGATATGAGAACATGAAAATGATTATTACCCATATGGGCGGAGGTATTACAATTGGCGTCCATGACCGCGGGCGAGTGGTGGATGTCAATAACGGCCTGCACGGCGAGGGACCATTCAGTCCTGAACGAGCAGGAACAGTGCCTGCGGGAGATCTTGTTGATCTATGTTTTTCAGGGGAATATACAAAAGAAGAAATCATGAAAAAGCTTGTTGGCACCGGCGGACTTTTAGGCTATCTCGGTACAAATGATGCAGTAAAAGTGGAACAGATGATTCAAGGGGGCGATGAAAAAGCCCGCTTCATTTATGATGCCATGGCATATCAGGTAGCAAAGGAAATCGGGGCAGCCAGCGCGGCGTTAAAAGGCGAAGTTGAAGCGATTGTGCTGACGGGAGGCCTTGCGTACGGAAAAAGCTTTGTTTCTGCTATCAGATCATACATAGATTGGATTTCAGACGTTTTAGTCTATCCGGGTGAAAATGAACTGCAGTCTCTTGCCCAAGGGGCGCTAAGAGTATTGCAGGGCGAAGAGCAATCCAAACAATATCGTATTGAATAGACAGACAGGAGTGAGTCACCATGGCAACTGAGTATGACGTAGTCATTCTGGGCGGCGGTACCGGCGGTTATGTTGCGGCCATCAGAGCCGCTCAGCTCGGCTTAAAAACAGCCGTTGTGGAAAAGGAAAAACTCGGGGGAACATGTCTGCATAAAGGCTGTATCCCGAGTAAAGCGCTGCTTAGAAGCGCAGAGGTATACCGGACAGCTCGTGAAGCCGATCAATTCGGAGTGGAAACGGCTGGCGTGTCCCTCAACTTTGAAAAAGTGCAGCAGCGTAAGCAAGCCGTTGTTGATAAGCTTGCAGCGGGTGTAAATCATTTAATGAAAAAAGGAAAAATTGACGTGTACACCGGATATGGACGTATCCTTGGACCGTCAATCTTCTCTCCGCTGCCGGGAACAATTTCGGTTGAGCGGGGAAATGGCGAAGAAAATGACATGCTGATCCCGAAACAAGTGATCATTGCAACAGGATCAAGACCGAGAATGCTTCCGGGTCTTGAAGCGGACGGTAAGTCTGTACTGACTTCAGATGAGGCGCTCCAAATGGAGGAGCTGCCACAATCAATCATCATTGTCGGCGGAGGGGTTATCGGTATCGAATGGGCGTCTATGCTCCATGATTTTGGCGTGAAGGTAACAGTTATTGAATACGCGGATCGCATATTGCCGACTGAAGATCTAGAGATTTCAAAAGAAATGGAAAGTCTTCTTAAGAAAAAAGGCATCCAGTTCATAACAGGGGCAAAAGTGCTGCCTGACACAGTGACAAAAACATCAGACGATATCAGCATACAAGCGGAAAAAGACGGAGAAACCGTTACCTACTCTGCTGAGAAAATGCTTGTTTCCATCGGCAGACAGGCAAATATCGAAGGCATCGGCCTAGAGAACACCGATATTGTTACTGAAAATGGCATGATTTCAGTCAATGAAAGCTGCCAAACGAAGGAATCTCATATTTATGCAATCGGAGACGTAATCGGTGGCCTGCAGTTAGCTCATGTTGCTTCACATGAGGGAATTATTGCTGTTGAGCATTTTGCAGGTCTCAATCCGCATCCGCTTGATCCGACGCTTGTGCCGAAGTGCATTTACTCAAGCCCTGAAGCTGCCAGTGTCGGCTTAACCGAAGACGAAGCAAAGGCGAACGGGCATAATGTCAAAATCGGCAAGTTCCCATTTATGGCGATTGGAAAAGCGCTTGTATACGGTGAAAGCGACGGTTTTGTCAAAATCGTGGCGGACCGAGATACAGATGATATTCTCGGCGTTCATATGATCGGCCCGCATGTCACCGACATGATTTCTGAAGCGGGTCTTGCCAAAGTGCTGGACGCAACGCCGTGGGAGGTCGGGCAAACGATTCACCCGCATCCAACGCTTTCTGAAGCAATTGGAGAAGCAGCGCTTGCCGCAGATGGCAAAGCCATTCATTTTTAAAAGCATAAAGGAGGGGCTTGAATGAGTACAAACCGACATCAAGCACTAGGGCTGACTGATCAGGAAGCCGTTGATATGTATAGAACCATGCTGTTAGCAAGAAAAATCGATGAAAGAATGTGGCTGTTAAACCGTTCTGGCAAAATTCCATTTGTAATCTCTTGTCAAGGACAGGAGGCAGCACAGGTAGGAGCGGCTTTCGCACTTGACCGTGAAATGGATTATGTATTGCCGTACTACAGAGACATGGGTGTCGTGCTCGCGTTTGGCATGACAGCAAAGGACTTAATGATGTCCGGGTTTGCAAAAGCAGCAGATCCGAACTCAGGAGGCCGCCAGATGCCAGGACATTTCGGACAAAAGAAAAACCGCATTGTGACGGGATCATCTCCGGTTACAACGCAAGTGCCGCACGCAGTCGGTATTGCGCTTGCGGGACGTATGGAGAAAAAGGATATCGCAGCCTTTGTTACATTCGGGGAAGGGTCTTCAAACCAAGGCGATTTCCATGAAGGGGCAAACTTTGCCGCTGTCCATAAGCTGCCGGTTATTTTTATGTGTGAAAACAACAAATACGCAATCTCAGTGCCTTACGATAAGCAAGTCGCATGTGAGAACATTTCCGACCGTGCCATAGGCTATGGGATGCCTGGCGTAACTGTGAATGGAAATGATCCGCTGGAAGTTTATCAAGCGGTTAAAGAAGCACGCGAAAGAGCACGCAGAGGAGAAGGCCCGACATTAATTGAAACGATTTCTTACCGCCTTACACCACATTCCAGTGATGACGATGACAGCAGCTACAGAGGCCGTGAAGAAGTAGAGGAAGCGAAAAAAAGTGATCCCCTGCTTACTTATCAAGCTTACTTAAAGGAAACAGGCCTGTTGTCCGATGAGATAGAACAAACCATGCTGGATGAAATTATGGCAATCGTAAATGAAGCGACGGATGAAGCGGAGAACGCCCCATATGCAGCTCCTGAGTCAGCGCTTGATTATGTGTATGCGAAGTAGGGAGGAAGAACAAATGTCAGTAATGTCATATATTGATGCAATCAATTTGGCGATGAAAGAAGAAATGGAACGAGATTCTCGCGTTTTCGTCCTTGGGGAAGATGTAGGAAGAAAAGGCGGTGTGTTTAAAGCGACAGCGGGACTCTATGAACAATTTGGGGAAGAGCGCGTTATGGATACGCCGCTTGCTGAATCTGCGATCGCAGGAGTCGGTATCGGAGCGGCAATGTACGGAATGAGACCGATTGCTGAAATGCAGTTTGCTGATTTCATTATGCCGGCAGTCAACCAAATTATTTCTGAAGCGGCTAAAATCCGCTACCGCAGCAACAATGACTGGAGCTGTCCGATTGTCGTCAGAGCGCCATACGGCGGAGGCGTGCACGGAGCCCTGTATCATTCTCAATCAGTCGAAGCAATTTTCGCCAACCAGCCCGGACTGAAAATTGTCATGCCATCAACACCATATGACGCGAAAGGGCTTTTAAAAGCCGCAGTTCGTGACGAAGACCCAGTGCTGTTTTTTGAGCACAAGCGGGCGTACCGTCTGATAAAGGGAGAGGTTCCGGCTGATGATTATGTCCTGCCAATCGGCAAGGCGGACGTAAAAAGGGAAGGCGACGACATCACAGTGATCACATACGGTCTGTGTGTCCACTTCGCCTTACAAGCTGCAGAACGTCTCGAAAAAGATGGCATTTCAGCGCATGTGGTGGATTTAAGAACAGTTTACCCGCTTGATAAAGAAGCCATCATCGAAGCTGCGTCCAAAACTGGAAAGGTTCTTTTGGTCACAGAAGATACAAAAGAAGGCAGCATCATGAGCGAAGTAGCCGCAATTATATCCGAGCATTGTCTGTTCGACTTAGACGCGCCAATCAAACGGCTTGCAGGTCCTGATATTCCGGCTATGCCTTATGCGCCGACAATGGAAAAATACTTTATGGTCAACCCTGATAAAGTGGAAGCGGCGATGAGAGAATTAGCGGAGTTTTAAAGACGTAAGGGAGGATAAAATCATGGCAATTGAACAAATGACGATGCCGCAGCTTGGAGAAAGCGTAACAGAGGGGACGATCAGCAAATGGCTTGTCGCCCCCGGTGATAAAGTGAACAAATACGATCCAATCGCGGAAGTCATGACAGATAAGGTAAATGCAGAGGTTCCGTCTTCTTTTACTGGTACGATAACAGAGCTTGTGGGAGAAGAAGGCCAAACCTTGCAAGTCGGAGAAGTGATTTGCAAAATTGAAACAGAAGGCGCGAATCCGGCTGAACAAAAACAAGAACAGCCAGCTGCTTCAAAAGCCGCTGAGACGCCTGCTGCAAAAAGTGCCGAAGCAGCTGATCAGCCCAATAAAAAGCGCTACTCGCCAGCTGTACTCCGTTTGGCCGGAGAGCACGGCATTGACCTCGATCAAGTAACAGGAACAGGTGCTGGCGGGCGCATCACACGAAAAGATATTCAGCGTTTAATTGAAACAGGCGGCGTACAAGAACAGAAGGCTGAGGAGCCGAAAACAGCAGCTCCTGCACCGAAGTCTGCATCAAAACCTGAGCCAAAAGAAGAGACGTCATATCCTGCGTCTGCAGCCGGTGATAAAGAAATCCCTGTCACAGGTGTAAGAAAAGCAATTGCTTCCAATATGAAGCGAAGCAAAACAGAAATTCCGCATGCTTGGACGATGATGGAAGTCGACGTCACAAATATGGTTGCATATCGCAACAGTATAAAAGATTCCTTTAAGAAGACAGAGGGCTTTAATTTAACGTTCTTCGCCTTTTTTGTAAAAGCGGTCGCTCAGGCGTTAAAAGAATTCCCACAAATGAATAGCATGTGGGCGGGCGACAAAATTATTCAGAAAAAGGATATCAATATTTCAATTGCAGTTGCCACAGAGGATTCTTTATTTGTTCCGGTGATTAAAAACGCTGATGAAAAAACAATTAAAGGCATTGCGAAAGACATTACCGGCCTAGCTAAAAAAGTAAGAGACGGAAAACTCACTGCAGATGACATGCAGGGAGGCACGTTTACCGTCAACAACACAGGTTCGTTCGGCTCTGTTCAGTCGATGGGCATTATCAACTACCCTCAGGCTGCGATACTTCAAGTAGAATCCATCGTCAAACGCCCGGTTGTCATGGACAATGGCATGATTGCTGTCAGAGACATGGTTAATCTGTGTCTGTCCTTAGATCACAGAGTGCTTGACGGTCTCGTGTGCGGACGATTCCTGGGACGTGTGAAACAAATTTTAGAATCGATTGATGAGAAGACATCTGTTTACTAAATAAGCAAAAAGAGCATTTTTTGAAGTTTTGTTTCAAAAAATGCTCTTTTTCTATTATTCAGCGATTCGTATTTTCATTTCGACACGATATTCTTCTTGTTTTTTCGGGGAGTAATGAATCGGTATGATTAACTCGTATACATCACTGACAACTGTTAATTGGCGGTCTGCGATATACTTGATAAGCTTCTGTAAGTTGAGAAAATAATGTTCAGGCGAAAAATTATACGCGATACACGCATACCTCCCTTTAGGGATTGTTGTGATTTCCATATCCGGCGTAATTGATGAAATCTGTTTATTCGTCAATACAGGCGTGAAAATATGACGGTAAGTCATTTCATCAATGCTGGTGTAGGGCTGAAAAGAGAAAGTAGCGCCGTAGCTATTGTTCGTAAATCCATCTGCTGACTCGATAAATTTTTTTAATTTGCTGTAGGAGGCGTTGAGCACGTTTTCAGGCCCGATTCCTTCTGCCTCTGTCTGAATAATCCGTATTTCTTCTTCATCTAAAACAAAAACCTCACCGAGCGCGGGATATTCCATCTGCCGTTTCATCCGCTTTTTCACCAATGAAATGGTTTGCTCCAGTGCTGATAAAAAGTCTAATTTCTCCCTGATTTGCCTCTCCTGCTCTGTATAAAAAGCAAACAGTTCTTCCATCTCTAAGTCCTGTGCTTTTTTCATCTCTTCTAAAGGTGTGCCGATATATTTCAATGATTTGATCAAATCCAGATGAATGAGCTGAGAATCTGTATAATAGCGGTAGCTGGTATCCGGGTCGACGTAGGCGGGTTTAAATAAATCAATTTTATCGTAATAACGGAGCGCTTTAATCGATACATTTGCCAGTTTTGAAACTTCCCCAATTGAGTAATACGATTCCTTCATGCCATCACTCCTTCTATCATCAGTATAAAGAAGAAGCGCATTCTTTACAGTACACAAAGAATACGCTTCTTATCACGTGCTGGCTTTAAGATGTGCAGGCGCTTTCCAAGCAATGGTCAGTGCAATCCCTATAGCCAAGGTGACCGTTGCAAAGTAGAAAGGATAGTTTACATCTATATCGAACAGCATTCCGCCGATAATAGGCCCGAATACATTGCCGATACTTGTAAACATTGAATTCATACCGCCGGCAAACCCCTGCTCATTTCCCGCAATCTTTGACAGGTAAGTCGTTACCGCAGGCCGCATGAGATCAAATCCGACAAATACGGTGACTGTCACCAGCAAAATCGCAACATATGAATTTACCGTTGTCAGCAAGAATACCAGACTCGTCGAGAGAATTAAGCTGTACCGAATTAAATGGATTTCGCCAAACCATCTTGTGAAGCGGTCGAATAAGACGACTTGCGTAATGGCGCCAACAATCGCTCCTCCTGTAATCATAATGGCAATGTCGCTGGCCGTAAAACCGAATTTATGATCCACGAATAATGCAAATAAAGATTCAAATGATGCTAAACCAAAAGACGAAATTAAGATAATGAGAAAAGCTATGAAATACATGGGGGCAAAAATCCGTTTAAAGCCTGTCTTCTGTCCTTTTATTTCCTGATTTTCAGGGTTTCGTTCCGGCTCGCGCAGCGTGAGGATTGATAAAATGGCTGCTAACAGTGCAAAAGCTGCCGCAAAGAAAAAAGGCAGCCGGGAATGGACTTCTGCTAAAAATCCCCCGATGCCGGGACCGATAATAAATCCTGTTGAAATAGCGGCTGACATATAACCGAGCGCTTTCGGCCGTGTTTTAATGGTCGTGATATCTGCGATAAAAGCCGTGACCCCAGGCATAATGAAGGCTGCGCTGATACCGCCCAGCATACGGGAGATAAATAACATCTCAACTGTTTTTCCAATGCCGAATAAAAACTCCGACACACTAAAGAACAATAGGCCGATCACGATCATGATCTTGCGCCCGAAGCGATCAACCCATCGTCCGGCTATTGGTGAGACAATGAGCTGTGTAATAGCGAAGCAGGCAACCATATAGCCGACCGCAGTCCCTGATAAATGCAATTCATTCATAATGGTCGGCGTTACTGGAATCACAAGCCCGATCCCCAAAAAAGCAATAAATAAATTGGTTAATAATATAGTTAAGGTAATATTTTTCTTCTCCATATGACTTCCCCTTTTTCAAGTGTGTATCCCTTATACTGTAAGACCTCCTCCTAGGGGAGAGTCAACGGATTTGCAAAATCTTTCTAAAGCCTTATGACAGTTATTCATTTGCGGGAACAAGCATGTCGATATGCTGCGGCAGGACCTGAATGACTGCGGGTGTATGTGTATAAACTTCTCCATCCATATCCGCCTTTTTGGCAGTGTCTGTTTCAATCTCGATACGGGAGGCCTGGACATAGGACAGCTCTCCGGTAAAACGATCAATTGAGCCCTGTTCCATGCTCATCAGCTCCCGCAGCGCGGTGAGGTTGGTGTTGCGGCATATGAGAACATCAAGTAAGCCGTCTTCAATACTGGCATCGGGCAGAGGAATTCGATTCGTTCCAATGTATTGGCCATTCATCACAAGCAGCATAACGGCTTCTTCTTTAATTTCTTCTCCATCAATTTTTAATGTCATCGGAAACGATGCAGCGGATGAGACGGTTCGCAAGGCACTTGTAAAATAGCTGATTTTTCCCAATAATGCTTTTTCCGTTTCGTTGATTTGATTCGACGTTTCTGCAATTAAGCCGATCCCCCAGAAATTCAAAAAATAACGGTCATTCATCTGACATACGTCTACGCTGGTTTTTTTTCCTGCCATAAGTGCTTCCGCAGCCTTTGCAAGATTTTGAGGGATGCCAAGCACTCTTGAAAAGTCGTTGCACGTGCCGCCGGGCAAAATTCCGACAGCGGGTTTTCTTTCTAGAGCGCTGATAGCATTTATGCATTGATGGATCGTGCCGTCGCCGCCGAGAATGAAGACGGTGTCGACAGAATCATCAATGGATCGGCAAAAATGATACGCATCATCCTTTTTCTTTGTCTGTTTAATAATCACCTCATCTAAATGGTGAGATAAAACCGGCACCACAGCACCAAGTGCTTTTTCTATATTTTTGTTGCCGGCATTTCCGTTATGAATCAGTAACGCTTTCCGGTGGCTCATATACAACTGCTCCTTTATTTTACTTCTGGTTATATAATCCCCTTTTTCTGTAAGCAGTAAACGAAGAGCAAAAAAAGTGCACGGCGAAGCAAAGTCATTTGCCGATATGGACGTTTCCTTGCTATCATAAGAACAGATGATGAAAAAGGAGAGGTCTTCATTGAACATGGACTTTAATTTATTTATGAATGATATTGTCCGCCAAGCGAGACAAGAAATAACAGCTGCCGGATACACCGAGCTTAAAACAGCCGAAGAGGTGGATGAGGCACTTACGAAAAAAGGAACGACGCTCGTCATGGTAAACTCTGTTTGCGGATGCGCCGGAGGAATTGCAAGACCGGCAGCCTACCATTCCGTTCACTATGATAAAAGACCTGATCAGCTCGTCACCGTTTTTGCCGGACAGGATAAAGAAGCGACAGCGCGTGCGCGTGACTATTTTGAAGGTTATCCGCCATCTTCTCCGTCCTTTGCGATTTTGAAAGACGGAAAGATCATGAAAATGGTAGAGCGCCATGAAATTGAAGGCCACGAGCCGATGGCTGTAGTGGCAAAGCTGCAGGAAGCCTTTGAAGAATATTGTGAAGAAGTATAAGACGAACAACCCGGATGCCCAAGCGGCCCGGGTTTTTTTGTGCATAAATTTCCAAGGGTATATGAATAAATATTAAGGGATTATTCAATCGGATTGTACAGTGATTTTATTTTTATCTAGTAATATCAAAAAGAGATCACTGGAAAGATAAGCTTGAAGATAATTTTTAAAAATAGTATTGCATAAAAATAAGAAACTGTTTAAAATACAAATTAACGAATAAATATTCAAATACACCAAAAGTAATGAATACGGGGGAAATGGATCATGAAAAAATGGCTCTTATTACTTGTAGCTGCCTGCATTACCTTTGCATTATCTGCTTGCGGCTCAAGCAATTCAGGTTCAGAAGGCGGCAAGAAAAAATTAATTATGGGTACTTCGGCGGATTACAAACCGTTTGAATATAAAGAAGGCGATAATATTGTCGGCTTTGATGTAGAGTTGGCAAAAGCTCTGGCAAAGAAGGCAGGCTATGAAATTGAAGTGCAGGATATGGACTTCAACAGCTTAATTACAGCGCTCAAATCAAAACAGGTGGATCTCGTTCTGTCAGGAATGACACCAACGCCTGAGCGTAAAAAACAAGTTGATTTTTCCGATGTGTATTACACAGCGAACCATATGATTGTCAGCAAAAAAGACAGCGGCATTCAATCTTTGAAAGACCTGAAAGGAAAAACAGTTGGCGTTCAGCTTGGCTCTATTCAGGAAGAGAAGGGGAAAGAGCTTTCTCCAGAATATGGTTTTAAAACAGAAGACCGCAACAGAATTTCTGATTTGGTGCAGGAAATCAAATCTGACCGCTTCGATGCCGCGATTATTGAAGACATTGTTGCAGAAGGGTATTTCAAATCAAATGATGACCTGCAAGGCTTTGTGATTCCTGATGCGAAAGCGGAAGAAGCCGGTTCAGCAATTGCTTTTAGAAAGGACAGTGAACTGACAGACAAATTCAATAAAGCGCTCAAGGAAATGGAAGATAACGGAGAGCTTGAGAAATTGAAGAAAAAATGGTTCGAGAAGTAAAAAAGCGGCTCAACTTTTTCGTTGAGCCTTTTTATTGAATAGGAAATCTTTTTTCCTGTAAGAAAAGGAGACAAAGGCTATGAATTTGGATTTTTCAGCAACGATCCCCCAAATTCCTTTTATATTAGAAGGCTTGGCAATTACATTAAAAATTGTTGTTGTATCTGCTATTATCGGACTTATACTCGGTATTGTGCTAAGCTTATGCAAGATCAGCACATTCCGCCCGTTTATCTGGATCGCTGATTTTTATACATCAGTGTTCCGAGGCACGCCTTTAGTGCTGCAGCTTATGATTGTCTATTTTGGCCTTCCTCAGCTGCTCGGATTTCAAATTGACCAGTTTTGGGCTGCAGTTGTCGCATTGTCTTTGAATTCCGCCGCTTATGTATCGGAAATTATCAGAGCCGGAATCAATGCCATTGATAAAGGGCAAAAAGAAGCTGCTGTTGCACTCGGTGTCCCGTATGGAAAAATGATGAAGGATCTGCTGCTGCCGCAGGCCTTCAAAAATATATCACCTGCAATTGTGAATGAATTAATTACGTTAACAAAAGAATCGGCGATCGTCACCGTCATCGGGCTTGGTGATGTCATGAGACGCGCATATCAAGCTGGCGCCGCCACTTACAATTACCTTGAGCCGCTCATTATCGCGGGATTGATTTATTATGTGCTTGTCCTGATTTTAACGTTTATCGGCAAGGCTGTAGAAAGGAAGCTGAAATCCAATGATTAAGGTTGAAAAGCTGTCAAAATCATTTGGGAAACACGAAGTATTAAAAAACATTTCAACAACAATCGCTGAGGGTGAGGTTGTTGCCGTGATCGGCCCTTCAGGCTCAGGCAAATCAACGTTCCTACGCTGTTTAAACCTGTTGGAAAAGCCTAACGGCGGAACCATTACAATAAAAGACACAGAGATTACGAAGCCGAAAACCAACACATTAAAGGTCCGGGAAAACATCGGGATGGTTTTTCAGCATTTTCATCTCTTTCCGCACAAAACGGTTCTCGAAAACATCATGTACGCGCCTGTCAATGTAAAAAAAGAATCAAAACAGGCTGCACAGGAGAAAGCTGAGGACCTGCTCCGCAAAGTCGGTTTGTTTGAAAAGCGAAATGACTATCCAAACCGTTTGTCTGGCGGACAAAAACAGCGTGTCGCGATTGCCAGGGCTCTTGCGATGAATCCGGACATCATGCTGTTTGACGAGCCGACCTCCGCCCTTGATCCAGAGATGGTCAAAGAAGTGCTACAGGTGATGAAAGAGCTGGTCGAAACCGGCATGACCATGGTGATTGTCACACATGAAATGGGCTTCGCAAAAGAAGTGGCAGACCGTGTGCTGTTTATGGACCAAGGAATGATTGTCGAAGACGGCAATCCGAAGGAATTTTTTATGTCGCCAAAATCCAAAAGAGCGCAGGACTTTTTAGAGAAAATATTATAGAATATAAAAAAGAAGAAGGCTGGCCGCCTCTTCTTTTTTATTGAAGAAACAAATAGAAATGGAGTCCGACATGTTTAAAATTGGTTACCGCACAATAAAGACCGCTCTTGGAACAGCTTTGGCTATTTATATAAGCCAGTTATTGCATTTGCAAAACTTCGCATCAGCAGGAATCATCACCATTTTGTGCATACAAATCACACAAAAACGGTCGCTTCAGGCCTCATGGGCCCGCTTTGCGGCATGCTGTCTGGCAATTGTTTTTTCTTATCTCTTTTTCGAGCTTATTGGCTACCACCCGTTTGTGATCGGAGCGCTTCTTTTGATATTCATTCCGATAACGGTTCTGTTAAAAATTAACGAGGGTATCGTCACCAGTTCCGTTATTATCCTTCATTTATACATGTCCGGCGGCATTACGCTTGCTTTCATCTGGAATGAAGTTCAGCTGATTACGGTTGGCATCGGCGTCGCTCTATTGATGAACTTGTATATGCCTAGTCTTGATCGGAAACTGATTGCCTACCGCAAAAAGATAGAGGATAACTTTGCTGTCATTTTTGCAGAAATCGAACGGTATTTGTTAACTGGTGAGCAAGATTGGTCAGGAAAAGAAATTCCGGAAACGCACCAGCTCATTACGGAGGCTAAAAACCTGGCATATCGAGATGTGCAAAACCACATTTTGCGTTACGAAAATCTGCATTATCATTATTTTAAAATGAGAGAAAAGCAATTTGAAATTATCGAACGCCTTCTCCCTAAAGTGACATCGATCTCCATCACGGTAGATCAGGGAAAAATGATCGCTGAATTTATTCATGATTTGCGGGAGGCGATACACCCTGGGAATACAGCGTACAAATTTCTGAAAAGACTTGCTGACATGAGAAAAGAATTTGAGGAGATGCCGCTTCCGGCGACTAGAGAGGAATTTGAAGCGAGGGCCGCTCTCTTCCACCTTCTCGGCGAAATGGAACAATATTTAGTGATTAAAAGTTATTTTAAAGGAATAAAAGCGCAAAAATCACTCGGATGATTCGCATGAGCTCTTCCTTCATTGGTCAACCTAATGAAAAAGGAGGAGCTTATGCGTTTTTTCTTATGTTCGATTTTTATGATGATTTCACCGATTTGGCCTCTCGGCGAAAATCCGCTGCCGGGTGATCCATATGTTATTGTCAACAAGCGAACAAATGAACTTGCTGTTATCCTCGACAACAAAGTAGAAGGCGTGTATAGTGTGGCGACTGGAAAAACAGATGATTTGACGCCTGAAGGAGAGTTTTCGGTAACGGTAAAAGCGGAAAATCCTTACTACAGAAAGAAAAATATTGAAGGGGGATCTCCTGATAACCCGCTTGGGGCAAGATGGATCGGATTTGACGCGAAAGGAACGGACGGGCGGATTTATGGAATTCATGGGACAAACCGAGAAGAATCAGTAGGAAAATTTGTGTCTAACGGCTGTATACGTATGTATAACGATGAGGTCGTTCATTTGTTTCAAACGATACCAGTAGGAACGAGAGTGCTGATCACGGACGACAACCGCTCTTTTGAGGAGATTGCCATCGAGCATAAAGCTCTGATAAAAAAGCAGGATATTCCCAATGAATAAGGCGCCTGCTTTTTTATCGTTATAAAAACATGACGATTCCTGAGAGTACAGTTGAAAGAATAAAAACTCCCAAAATCACGATCAAAACGCTTTTCATCAGTTTTTGAGACATGATTTTCACTCCTTAAACAATCTGTCTATATTTTAGCGTGTTTTGAATGGGCGGACAAGCGATATCTATTAGCGAAAGCAGGGATGCAAATGAATAGGCTTGACCATATCGGGATAGCCGTTTTTTCGATAAAAGATGCAAGAAGCTTTTATGAAAATGTATTGGGGCTTGCATTTCTTCATCAAGAAACGGTTGAAGAGCAAAAGGTGAATGTTGCTTTTTTTCAAGCGGGTAGCGTCAAACTTGAGCTGATAGAGCCGTTGACAGCTGACAGCCCCGTCCGTTTATTTTTGGAGAAGAAAGGGCAGGGACTGCATCATATTGCGTTTTTGTGCAACGGCCTATCTGAACAGCTTCAAGCCTTGTCTGACCGGCATGTTCAATTGATTGACAGGTTTCCAAGACAGGGAGCGAACGGGAAAAAGATCGCGTTTATTTCCCCTCGGGAAACAAACGGTGTTCTTGTAGAGCTTTGTGAACCGAAAGGAGACCAACACAATGAATATGAATGAGCACATAGATCATTTATACACGAAACGCAAGCAGGCAGAAGAAGGCGGAGGACGGGAAAAGCTGGCTCAGCAGCGGCAAAAGGGCAAGCTCACTGCTCGGGAAAGGATCATATTTCTTCTAGATCAGGACAGCTTTATCGAATTACACCCCTTCATGGAAAGTCAAGTGTTAACAAGAGAACAGCGCATGTTAGGGGATGGGGTCGTGACAGGGTACGGCACAATTGACGGCCGCTCAGTTTATGTATTTGCGCAAGACTTCACAGTGTTCGGAGGGGCGCTTGGCGAAACCCATGCCAGGAAAATCTGCGCTTTGATGGATCTGGCAGCAAAAAATAAGGCGCCGATTATCGGGCTGAATGACTCAGGTGGTGCGAGAATTCAAGAGGGTGTGGTATCATTAGATGGATACGGTCACATATTTTACCGAAACGTCTTATATTCCGGAGTCATTCCGCAAATATCGGTTATTTTAGGGCCGTGCGCTGGAGGCGCTGTATATTCTCCGGCACTCACAGATTTTATATTTATGGCTGAACAGACCGGCCGGATGTTTATTACCGGCCCGAAGGTGATTGAAAAAGTGACAGGGGAACAGGTTGATGCGGAGAGCTTAGGCGGAGCGGGGATACATAATGCCGTCAGCGGAAACGCGCACTTTTCCGGACATACGGAGAAGGAGGTTCTGACAGGGGTGAGAAAACTGCTGTCTTATTTGCCGCTGAATGGCCGGACAACAGAGCCGAAGCCAGAGAAAGAGGCGTCCAGACCGTTATTAAACCGTCTTGTCCCTGCTGACACGACAAAGCCTTATGATGTTCGGAAGGTGATCAGGGAGCTGGCCGACCCGCAGTCTTTTTTTGAGATTCAGCCATTTTTTGCGAAGAACATTGTCATTGGGTTTGCAAGGCTGGGTGAAAAAGCAATCGGCATCGTGGCGAGCCAGCCGAAGCATCTGGCGGGAAGCCTGACGATTGACGCTGCTGATAAAGCAGCAAGGTTCATCCGTTTTTGTGACGCATTTGATATCCCGCTGTTGACTGTCGAAGATGTCCCGGGGTTTCTGCCGGGTATTCAGCAAGAGCACAACGGAATCATCAGGCATGGAGCAAAATTATTGTTTGCTTATGCTGAAGCGACTGTCCCAAAAGTCACACTCATCATTAGAAAAGCGTACGGCGGCGCCTATGTGGCCATGAACAGCAAAGCGATCGGAGCGGACCTTGTGTTTGCATGGCCGAATGCTGAAATCGCAGTGATGGGTCCAGAAGGTGCGGCATCGATTTTGTATGAAAAGGAAATCAAAGCTTCAGCTGACCCGCAAAAGACGAAACGCGAAAAAACAGCTGAATACAAAAAGCAAAACGCCGGCCCATACAAAGCGGCCGCTTGTGGAATGGTCGATGACATCATTTTGCCGGAAGAATCAAGGGGAAGACTGATTCAAGCTTTTCATATGCTTACACATAAGACAGAAGAGAGACCGAAAAAAAAGCACGGTAACATACCGCTTTAATATGGAGGGACTTACAAATGGTGAATGAAAAACGCCTGCTGGAAGAATTTTTAGAGCTTGTCCAAATTGACTCAGAAACAAAGCACGAAGCTGAAATCTGCAAAGTGCTGAAACGAAAATTTTCTGATTTAGGTGTGGACGTTAAAGAAGACGATACAATGGATATCACGGGCCACGGAGCCGGTAACCTGATTTGCACGCTAAAAGGGACAAAACAAACAGATACGATCTATTTTACATCTCATATGGACACAGTTGTACCCGGAAACGGCGTAAAACCACTTGTAGAGAACGGTTACGTCAAAACTGACGGCACGACGATTTTAGGCGCTGATGATAAAGCGGGGCTGGCTGCAATGTTTGAGGCGATTAAGGTGCTGAAAGAAGAAAACATTGAACACGGCACGATTGAATTCATCATCACAGTAGGGGAAGAATCGGGTCTGATCGGAGCGAAGGCTCTTGACCGTTCTATGATCACTGCATCCTACGGCTATGCTCTTGATTCAGACGGAAAAGTCGGAAATATTATTGTGGCCGCGCCGACACAGGCGAAGGTAAGAGCGGCAATTTTCGGGAAAACCGCGCACGCCGGGGTTGAACCTGAAAAAGGCATTTCAGCGATTACAATCGCTAGCAAAGCCATTTCAAAAATGCCATTGGGCCGTATCGATGAAGAAACAACAGCTAATATCGGCCGGTTTGAAGGCGGCACACAAACAAATATTGTGTGCGACGAAGTTCATATTCTTGCTGAAGCGCGCTCTTTAGTTCCTGAGAAAATGGAAGCTCAGGTTCAAAAAATGAAAGCTGCTTTTGAAGAGGCAGCTGCTGATATGGGCGGACGCGCAGAAGTCGAAATTGAGGTTATGTATCCGGGCTTTAAATATCAAGACGGCGACCAAGTTGTTGAAATCGCGAAAAAAGCGGTTGCTAAAATCGGACGTCCAAGCGAGCTGCAAACGAGCGGCGGCGGAAGCGACGCGAACGTAATCGCTGGTCATGGCATCCCGACGGTCAATCTTGCTGTCGGTTATGAGCAAATCCATACAAAAAATGAAAAAATGCCGATCGAAGAGCTCGTTAAAACGGCAGAAATGGTTGTTGCCATTATTGAAGAGGCGGCAAAATAAAAAAAGAAAACCCGAGTGCGATTTCCCGCATCGGGTTTTTTTAGCTCCATTTCCTAAGCGGCCAAAATAACACGTCCTGTTTTTTAGCGTAATGAAGCAAGGGGTCTGACTTTGGCAATGTAATGCCGTGAGCATCAGTCACCGTATTGACTGAAATTTCCGCTTCAGCGTTTTGCAGCAGCCATGGATGATGATGGATGTCTTCGTAATAGAGTTTGTTTTGATTGGTAGTATAGAGTCTATACCGTTCTGTCAGCCAGTAATCGAGCGAATCCTTTTCTGCTGTAAAAGGAGCTGAAACGGGCCGGTATGCGGCGTGGAATGCTGCTTCTTTGTCATCTTTCCGCTTGCTGACATAGTCAATGCCATCACCGTTTTTTTCGGCTTTCATATCCGCGTAAAAATAAGGCAGATGAAAGAATGTGCGAGCGCCAAGGACGGCCAGCCGATGATCGGCATCTAAGCTAAAAAAATAAATGCCGGGCTTGCCTTTATACGTGACATAGGTGCGGAGGTTAAGCTCAGGAAATGCACGCGCACCGGGAATGGCAGGAAGATAACGCGCCCTCAGGTTCGTGAGCATAAAGGGAAGCATGCTGATCCAAGCTTGCCCGTTATATGTATCTAATTCTAAAACGGACGGTACCAAAGCGCGAAGGATAGAAACATCAACAGGCCAGTGGGCAAATAAGACATCATTCCAGGTTTGTCTCATAATCCAGATTCCTTCAGGTACAGAAATATTTTTTTGCTGAAAGCGTTCCGTCAACGTACATGCTCCTTTCATATGGAGGTGAGTAAAGGTATTCCCGATCTCCTTCTTTTTAAACGGTACGGCTGTTTTTTTAGGATAGCCATTTCTGCTTCAGCCATGATAAACAAGACTGTTTGGTGCGGTATGCTTTGCAAGTAACAAAAAAACAACCCCGGCTTTTCGCGCGGGGTTGCTTTTTTATTTCACAGACTCAGTAAGAGCGGCTGTTTTTTTACTTTTATGATGCGTCATCTGAAGGACGATGTTTTGCACTGTCAAAAACAGTCCGCTTGTAAACCAGTACAGCGGAAGGGCTGCCGGAACATTAAGCGAGAAAATCGTCATCATCACAGGGAAGATGAACACCATCAATTTTGCGGATTGCTGTGCCGCAGGGTTTTGCGGGACAGCGGAATATTTCGCGCTCAGTTTTTGAGCGACATAGGCCTGGATAAAGTACATTGCTCCCGCGCTAAGAGACACGAGAATGTCAGATTGTCCTAAACTGAACCATAAAAACGAGTGTGACGCAATTTCAGGTGTAGAGCGAATCGCGTAATAAAACCCAATCACAATAGGAAACTGAATCAGCATTGGGAGGCATCCCATAGCAAGCGGATTGATGTTGTTCTCTTGATACAGCTTCATCATTTCCATTTGCAGTTCTTTTTGTTTTTCAGGGTCCTTCGTTTTTTTCAATTTGGCCTGAATGCTGTCAACCTGAGGTTTAATAACGGCCATTTTCTCTTGGAACACGCGCTGTTTTTTGAACTGATTAACAAACAAAGGCAGTACAACCATACGCACAATAATGGTTACGAGGATAATAGAGAGTCCGTATTCTCCGTGAAACAGCCCGGCAACACCCTTAAGCAGAGCGGAAAACGGTTCGATTAAATAATCGTGGAAAAAACCTACGTTGCTGAGGCCTCCCACCTGATTAGTCGCTGCAAATGCAGCATTGCCCGAGCATAATACGATCAAAAAGATACCCATAGCCAAAAGTTTTTGATATGTTTTTAACAATTTTGTTCTCCTCCTTTTTATAAATGCGGTTTATAAAAGAAGAGAACCGGCGTCTTCCTCATCGTTCACAGGCGAATTCATGCGGAAGACTTTACGTATCCAAGTTGTAATGCGATGATATATAATAATAAGAAAGTCTGTTCGGTTAATGTGAAAGACCGTCTGATGTTCATCTGTTCGTTTAGATTTCCAGTGCTCGCCGGCACGGCACTCTCGTAAGAGGAATGCAATCCCGATTGCCGTTAGAGCAGGAAGAATAATTGTGAAAAAATCGACTAAGAATAAAACGTCATTTATCGATTCCACAAACATTGTCATCACATCCATTCAATAGCTTCATTTTACTATATGTACAAGCTGTTGTCTAATGACCGAAAAGGAGATTTGTTTATGCCGGGAAAGAGCCGAATTATTTTCCATATTGATATGAATAGCTTTTATGCGTCGGTTGAAATGGCATATGATCCGGCTCTCCGGGGAAAGCCGGTCGCAGTTGCCGGAAACGTAAAGGAGCGAAAGGGCATTGTGGTAACATGCAGCTACGAAGCAAGAGCGCGCGGCGTCAAAACAACGATGCCGGTTTGGCAAGCGAAGCGCCATTGCCCTGAGCTCATCGTTCTTCCGCCGAACTTTGACCGCTATAGAAACTCTTCACGAGCGATGTTTACCATTCTTCGTGAATATACTGACCTGGTAGAGCCTGTCTCCATCGACGAAGGCTATATGGACATGACCGATACACCATACAGCAGCCGCGCTCTAGAGACGGCAAAAGAAATCCAAAGCAGGCTGCAAAAAGAGCTGCTGCTCCCGTCAAGCATAGGGATCGCACCGAATAAATTTCTCGCTAAGATGGCGTCTGATATGAAAAAACCGCTTGGAATTACGATTTTAAGAAAGAGGCAAGTGCCTGATATCCTGTGGCCGCTTCCTGTTGGAGAGATGCACGGAGTCGGCAAAAAGACAGCGGAAAAACTGAAGGGACTCGGCATCCATACAATCGGAGAGCTTGCTGCAGCTGATGAACACTCGCTGAAACGCCTGCTTGGCATCAACGGTCCGCGCCTTAAAAATAAAGCAAATGGCATTCACCATGCGCCGGTTGACCCGGAGCGCATTTACGAATTTAAAAGCGTCGGCAACTCATCGACACTTTCCCATGATTCCAGTGATGAAGAAGAGCTGTTGGGCGTCTTTAGAAAGCTTGCCGCTTCTGTGAGTGCCCGTTTACAGCGCAAGGAAGTCATGGCTTCGAAGCTTTTTATTATGATTAGATATGCGGATTGGAAAACCATCACAAGAAGCACCACGCTGAGAAACCCGATTGATCAAAAAAATGACATTTTGAAAGAAGCGGAGCACCTCTTTTTTAAACATTGGAATAAAAATCCTGTCAGGCTGCTTGGCATTACCGGAACGGATTTAGTAGAAAAAGAGCAGGCCTATAAACAGCTCGATTTGTTCAGCTTTAATGAAGATGCGAAGGATGAGCCCATTCAGCAGATGATGGAAAAGCTGAATAAAAAGTACGGTACCAAACTGATCAGAAAAGGGGCAACGTTAAAAAAAGAGGAGAGCAAAACAAAGGGAACAAGCTTTAATAAAGATTTTTTTCAAGATGAAAAGAAAAGCTGAATCGCTTGAAAAAAAGGGTGAATGTATGGTAATTTCTTTATTATAAATATCATTTTATTTTAATTTAAATTTTAAAATGATTAAACGTTTGCAGAAGGGACGTTAGAATATGTCAAAACAACAAATCGGCGTTATCGGACTTGCGGTCATGGGTAAAAATCTGGCTTTAAATATCGAAAGCCGGGGATTTTCTGTTTCTGTTTACAACAGATCAAGCAGTAAAACTGAGGAGTTTTTACAGGAGGCAAAAGGAAAAAATGTTGTTGGCACATACAGCATTGAAGAATTTGTCCAATCCTTGGAAACACCGCGCAAAATCTTATTAATGGTTAAAGCGGGAACTGCAACAGATGCGACAATTCAATCTCTTCTTCCTCATCTAGAGAAGGATGATATTTTAATTGACGGCGGTAATACATACTATAAAGATACACAGCGCCGTAACAAAGAACTCGCTGAAAGCGGCATTCATTTTATCGGAACAGGCGTTTCCGGCGGAGAAGAAGGGGCGCTTAAAGGGCCTTCTATCATGCCTGGCGGACAAAAAGAAGCACATGAGCTTGTAAAACCGATTCTTGAAGCCATTTCTGCAAAAGTTGACGGAGAACCTTGTACGACATATATCGGTCCGGACGGCGCCGGCCATTACGTAAAAATGGTGCACAACGGAATTGAATACGGAGATATGCAGCTGATCTCTGAATCATATTTCATTCTGAAACAGGTGCTGGGCCTTTCTGCTGATGAGCTTCATGAAGTTTTCGCTGAATGGAATAAAGGCGAGCTTGACAGCTACCTGATTGAGATTACGGCTGACATCTTCACAAAAAAAGACGAAGAGACAGGCAAGCCGCTTGTTGATGTGATTCTTGATAAAGCAGGGCAAAAAGGAACAGGAAAATGGACTAGCCAAAGCGCACTTGACTTAGGCGTTCCGCTTCCGATTATTACTGAATCTGTATTCGCACGCTTTATCTCAGCTATGAAGGAAGAGCGTGTGAAAGCGAGCGGACTTCTTTCAGGACCAGAAGTGAAGCCTGTTACAGAAAATAAAGAAGAGCTGATTGAAGCGGTCAGAAAAGCGTTGTTCATGAGTAAAATCTGCTCATACGCGCAAGGATTTGCCCAAATGAAAGCTGCTTCTGAAGAATACAACTGGGATCTGAAATATGGTGAAATCGCTATGATCTTCCGCGGTGGCTGCATCATTCGCGCGGCATTCCTTCAGAAGATCAAAGAAGCTTACGATCGCGAGCCTGAGCTTGACAACCTGCTTCTTGACAGCTATTTCAAGAATATTGTAGAAAGCTACCAAGGAGCGCTTCGCCAAGTGATTTCACTTGCAGTTGCCCAAGGTGTGCCGGTGCCATCATTCTCAAGCGCATTAGCCTACTATGACAGCTACCGCACAGCCGTACTGCCTGCAAACTTAATCCAAGCACAGCGCGACTACTTTGGTGCTCATACTTATGAGCGTACTGACAAAGAAGGCATCTTCCACACTGAATGGATGAAGTAATCAATAGAAACCCCCGAAGCTCTAGAGCTTTGGGGGTTTTGTTATTAAAAAGATTGTTATACCTTTGTGGCAACTGCAAAAAAGCCGAAAATGCTTACAAGCATTTTCGGCTTTTTTTCTTATATATTCCACCAGTGTAAGCCGTCTTTCGCCAAAAGATCATCAGATTCTTTCGGTCCCATCGAGCCTGATTCGTAGTTAGGAGATAAGGTTTTGTTTGCTGCCCATGTTTCAGAAATAGAGTCGACAAAGCTCCAAGAAAGGGCAACTTCATCCCAGTGTGCAAAGTTTGTTGCATCGCCAAGAAGACAGTCGTGAATTAGTTTTTCATATGCTTCAGGGGTGTTCAACTCGTCATTGCAATTGCTGCAATAATCGAGTTTGATTGGCTGTGCGTGTGCTGCTCCGCCAAGCTTTTTAGCATTTAAGTAAAGCGTAATGCCTTCGTCAGGCTGAATATGAATGACAAGCAAGTTCGGATTCATGTTGTTTTCATTACCGTAGTACAGGTTCATCGGAATGTCCTTAAATTGAACGACAATTTTTGTGGACTTTTCTTTCATTCGTTTTCCGGTTCTGATGTAGAATGGAACACCAGCCCATCTGAAGTTGTCGATCAAGAGCTTGCCGGCAACAAAGGTTTCTGTATTGGAGTCAGGAGCGACATTATCCTCATCGTTATAAGCAGGAACCGGTACACCGTCAATTTCACCAGCTTGATATTGTCCGCGAACAAAGTATTCATCCACTTCGTCTTTTGCTATAGGACGCAGTGCTCTCAGCACCTTCACTTTTTCGCTGCGGATTTCTTCTGTGTTCAATTTGATAGGCGGCTCCATTGCAAGAAGGGCAACCATCTGCATAATATGGTTTTGCACCATGTCGCGAAGGGCGCCTGATTTTTCGTAATATCTTGCGCGGTCTTCAACGCCTAGTGATTCGCTAGATGTGATTTGAATGTTTGAAATGTAACGGTTTGTCCAAAGCGGTTCGAAAATCGCATTGGCAAATCGAATCACTTCAATGTTCTGAACCATTTGTTTGCCTAGATAATGGTCGATTCTGTAAATTTGATCTTCCGTAAATGCTTCGCGGATTTCTTTATTCAATGCCTGTGCGCTTGGCAGATCATGGCCGAACGGTTTTTCGATGACAAGGCGGGACCAGCCGGTTGTAGCTGTTACACCCTCTGATTTTAATGTTTTTGCAATTGTTCCGAAGAATTCAGGAGCCATTGCCAAGTAGAACATTCTGTTGTTAGGAATTTGATATGTATCTTCCAGCTGGTTAAGCAATACGTTAAGCTCTTGATAAGAACCAGGGTTTGTCACGTCAAACGGGTGATAGTAAAAATGAGACGTGAAATCATCTATATGCTTATCTGCAGATGAGGAAATGGATGTTTTAACAGTTTGGCGAAGATCCTCATTAGACCAAGGTCTTCTTCCAACTCCTACTACTGCAAACTCTTCTCCGATTTGTCCGTTTTGATATAAACGGTGAATAGACGGATACAATTTTCGTTTTGCTAAATCTCCAGTTGCACCGAATATGACAATTACTGCTTTTGGTTGTTGGTTTGTTTTCACTAAAAGTACCTCACTTTATTCGAAGCTTTATTTTAGTACACCCCGTATATTTCCTTCATTTTAAATCTAAAATTCAACGAAAGCAAACATTTAAGCCCTTTTTTAAGCAGAATGCTGAAAAAATGTTTCTAGCACGAAAGGATTGTTCTTTTCAGAGGCAAGATTCACATTTTGAGCTTGATCCTGTATTCTTGTAGGTATCTGGTTCTAGTAGGAGGAAGGAAACGTGGAATTACTTTTTTTAGGGACGGGAGCCGGCATTCCCGCCAAGGCGAGAAATGTAACGTCGGTGGCATTAAAATTGCTTGAAGAAAGGCGTTCGGTATGGCTTTTTGACTGCGGGGAAGCCACACAGCATCAAATTTTACATACAACGATTAAACCTCGTAAAATAGAGAAAATCTTTATTACACACATGCACGGCGATCATGTATACGGACTTCCGGGGCTTCTGGGGAGCCGTTCCTTTCAAGGCGGAGAGGACGAGCTGACAGTGTACGGACCTAAAGGGATCAAGGCGTTTATTGAAACAAGCCTTGCCGTCACGAAGACCCATTTGACATATCCGCTTGCGATCCAGGAAATTGAAGAAGGAATCGTGTTTGAGGACGATCAGTTTATTGTCACAGCGGTATCTGTTATTCATGGAGTGGAAGCCTTTGGGTACCGTGTGCAGGAAAAAGACGTACCGGGTTCCTTGAAGGCTGATGTATTAAAAGAAATGAACATCCCGCCCGGACCTGTATATCAGAAAATCAAAAAAGGCGAAACGGTAACGCTTGAAGACGGACGAATCATCAATGGGAATGATTTTCTGGAGCCTCCCAAAAAGGGAAGATCTGTTGTGTTCTCCGGTGATACGAGAGTAAGTGACAAACTAAAAGAGCTTGCGAGGGATTGTGATGTGCTTGTTCATGAAGCAACCTTTGCTAAGGAAGACCGTAAACTTGCTTATGATTATTATCACAGTACAACGGAACAAGCGGCTGTAACAGCGAAAGAAGCAAGAGCGAAGCAGCTCATTTTAACCCATATCAGCGCAAGATACCAGGGAGATGCTTCTTTGGAGCTTCAAAAAGAAGCGGTTGACGTTTTCCCCAATAGCGTGGCGGCATATGATTTCTTAGAGGTAAATGTCACGCGAGGCTGAAGGCGGAGCTCTTATTTGACAATTTGTGATGATGTTGTATAATAAAACGTAATCATTACGCTTTATAAGGAGACGTTAATTATGAGAGTAAATGTTACTTTAGCCTGCACTGAAACGGGAGACCGAAATTACATCACAACAAAAAATAAACGCACCAATCCAGACCGTTTGGAGCTGAAAAAATATTCACCGCGTTTAAAGAAATATACCCTTCACCGTGAAACAAAATAATATTAAAGACCGGGAATCCCTTACGGCCCGGTCTTTTTTTACGTTAATTGACTGCCTGGTAAAGAGGAGCGGCCTGCTGGCACGCTGCGCACCATACGTCATAAATAGCCAAGTGAACGATATGAGGTTCATCATGATGGATGTTGTGGGAGCTGTTTTTAGCTTGAATCCAGCCGCTTTGGTTAGATAGAGACAATATGCTGCTGTGCAAGTTTTGCCACTCCTGTTCAGCAGCGAATTTCTCAGTCCGTTCTCCTGATGACAACACAAGGAGAGGCATGTTTCCTAAGTGGACTTGCCGCTTTTTGAGCTCCTGCAGACTTTTTGAAAACTCTGCATGTGTGCCCTCAAGCATCATCTTTCTCGTATGTGATTTGTGCATTTCTTCGGGTATAAAGGTAAAGCTGGCGCAATCGCCTAAAGCTGGGTCAAGAAGGACCATGCCGATAATATCATACTTGTTTTTGCAGGCCCATAAACCGGTGATGACAGCTCCGTATGAGTGTGAAACAGCCAAATAAGGAGGTTTTACATCAGCTGCTTTAAGCAAACTCTCCAATTCTTTCACTTGTTGATCAGCTGTTCGTTTAGCTCTGCTTTGCCCGCTTTTTCCTATGCCTGCCCGATCATATGTGAAAATGCCAAATTCATCATCAATGTCCGCCATTAATGGTTTCCACGTCTCAGAAGAAGTACCATAGCCGGCCTCAAAGACAATCGTTACACCGCTTGATCCTTTCCGGTGCTGTGTATGAAACGCACATCCGTCAATTGTATATGTCTTTTCCATCCAAGCTGATTTCATTGGAGTCATCTCCTCTAATTGGTTCTACTAGGGAGACGGAGAACCTTAGCCGATCGTTTCTCTAAAAATAAAAAAAGAGATATCCTCTACAGGATATCTCTTATGGCATTACCAGCCTCTTTCGTATTGAACAGGGGCCGGAATCTCTGTGTTGAGCTGTTTCGCAGCAGTTCTTGCAAAGAATGGATCCCGCAAAAGCTCTCTGCCGATAAAGATGAGATCGGCACGTCCGTTTTGCAGAATTTCTTCAGCCATTGAACCGTCTGTAATCATGCCGACGGCACCAGTAGCCATGTCCGCCTGTTCACGGATTTTCTCAGCGAAGCTGACTTGATAGCCAGGGAATACGTTAATGTCTGCGTGAACAAGGGCGCCTGAGCTGCAGTCAATTAAGTCAACACCCTGCTCCTTCATCCATTTTGCAAAACCGATGTGATCGGCAATGTCTAAGCCTTTATCAGTGTAGTCAGAAGCAGATACACGGACAAATAAAGGACCGTCCCATACTTGTTTGACTTCATCAATGATCTCTCTCAAGAAACGATAGCGGTTTTCAGGTGAGCCGCCATATTCATCTGTGCGATGGTTGGAAAGCGGAGATAAAAATTCGTGAATTAAATATCCGTGCGCCGCATGAATTTCAATCACATCAAAGCCGGCTTCTTTTGCGCGGGCAGCCGCTTGCTTGAACTCCTGAACTGTTTCTTTTACTTTTTCTGCTGACATTTCTACAGGTGTTGCTGATTGTTCGTCAAACGCAATCGCCGATGGAGCGAAGATATCTCCTTCAAGCTCAGCTTTACGTCCGGCATGGGCAAGCTGAATGCCGATTTTTGAACCTTGTTCTTTGACCTGCTCAGTCAGTTTGGCAAAGCCTTCAATATGCTCGTCGCTCCAAATGCCTAAGTCTTGGTCAGTGATTCGTCCTTGAGGATTAACTGCTGACGCCTCGACAATAATCAGTCCGACCTGGCCGATTGCGCGCGATATGTAATGTGCCATGTGGAACGGTGTCAATTTTCCGTCCTTTTCATGAGAAGAATACATGCACATTGGCGACATGACAATGCGGTTTTTTAACGTCATATCTTTAATTGTAATCGGTGTGAATAATTTTCTGGCCATTTCTTTCGCCTCCCGTAAGGTTTTTAGAGATTGATTATATCAAGTCATTTCTTTCCCGTCATATAAACTGCTCAAAAGAACCGCTTTTGTCAAACATTTCTGTATAATAGACGAGAAATCAGTTTATTTTTCAGTATAGAAGCATTTTTATTCATAGGAGGGGCGAAATCAATGAATTGGCAGACGAAGGACGAATTGCTGGCACTTTTAACTTCTCTTGTGCAATACGAAAGCATCACCGGTTCAAAGGGCGAGGCAGCACTTGCAGAGTATCTTTATTTTATTTTGAAGGACAAGCCCTATTTTCAAAAGCACCCTGATGATGTAATACTTCATCCGATGGACGATGGCAGATCTTTTCTTACGGCTCTAGTCAAAAAGAAGAATGTCAAAAAGACAGTGCTTCTGCTGAGTCATTTTGATGTCGTTGACATAGAAGATTACGGCGAATTTAAACATATGGCTTGCAAGCCTGCTGAGCTTTTGAGCTCCTTTTTAGAGAAAAAAGAGCTGCTCCCGGAACGTGTGAGAAGAGATGCCGAAAGCGGAGACTGGCTGTTCGGAAGAGGGACGATGGATATGAAAGCGGGGCTTTGTGTTCAACTGTCGATGCTGGAGAGGGCAATGAACGGGCATTTTGAGGGCAATCTGCTGTTGATAACGGTTCCGGACGAGGAAGTGAATTCAAGAGGCATGATTGAAGCGGTTCCTGCATTGAAGGAAATGGAGAAAAAGCATGATATCACATTAACCGCTTGCCTGAATGCCGAACCGATGTTTGAAAAATTTCCCGGCGATCAGCAGCAATATTTTTATACAGGAAGCATTGGCAAGGTGCTTGCGGGTTTTTTCTGCAAGGGGATTGAGACACATGTTGGAGAGCCGTTTTCAGGCCTAAACGCAAATTTAATGGTATCTGAGATTAACCGTTTGCTTGAACTGAATGCTGATTATTGCGAAAAGGTAGATGGCGAGGTCACTCCGCCGCCGGTAAACTTAATGCAAAAGGACTTGAAAGAGGCATATTCAGTCCAGACACCGCATACAGCCGTCACATTATTTAATGTGCTGTCAATGAAACGCTCAGCTAGTGAGCTGCATCAGATGCTGCTTAAAACAGCAGAACAGGCGGCAGAGGAAATCATGTCGAACGTTCGGAAGAAAACACAGGATTTTCAACAATTTGAGCCATTTCAGCCGATTGAGCGGGACGTCACTGTTTTGACATTTGATGAGCTGGTCTCGCGTGCAAAAAAGCGTGCGGGGATCTCGGAAACAGAGCGGGCTCTAAATTATGCCTTTGCTAACAGGGGGGAGCTTGGAGACAGGGATTTTTCGACGAAAATTGTTTCTGAGCTTGCTTCGCTTTGTAAGGAGGATGCGCCGCTCATTGTGCTTTTTTACAGCCCACCGTTGTATCCGGCTGTTTCTTCGAAGGATGATCAATTGATCAGGAATACAGCAGATCAGTTAAAGCATTATGCGGCTGAGCGATACGGCATTGCATTACGGGAGGTTCAGTACTTCCCCGGACTTTCGGACTTGAGTTATCTTCAGCTGGAAAAGCAGGAGGTTGATGCATACACAAGCAATATGCCGCTCTTTAACAGAGGATATTCATTGCCAAGCGGTAAAAAACAGGCTTTATATGTCCCGGTTTTAAATGTCGGTCCGGCTGGTAAAGACCCGCATAAATGGACGGAAAGATTGTATATGCCTTATTCCTTTGAAGTGCTTCCCGATTTGCTTTCATTTACGATCTCCGTGCTATTAAAGCAATCAGAGTCTGCCGGCCAGCTGCTGCGGGAAACATAAAAAACAGAAGGCACTGTGCCTTCTGTTTTTGTCTTACATCTAAGAATGTCTCTCTAAGGCGGCACCGGCAAACTGTTCTTTGATTTCTGCGCTCCGTTTAGCTGTTTCTTCAATACAGTGAATGATTGCTTCTTCAAAGCGGGAGTCCTGTAAAGCGCGAAGACCTGCCTCTGTAGTGCCTCCAGGACTGGTGATTTCTTTACGCAGCTTTTCCGGCTGTTTGCCGCTTTGAAGGAGCATATCTGTTGCCCCTGCCATTGTCTGCAAAATGAGTGCTTTTGCCGTTTCTTTATCTAATCCTACTTTTTGTGCCGCTTTTTCCATCGCCTCGATATAACGATACACGTAGGCCGGGCCGCTGCCTGCAATTGCAGTGACAGCGTCAAGATGCCGCTCCTCAACCAGTGTTGCATCACCGATTGTTTCCAATAGAGCTTTTGCGGCAATAATATCATTCTTGCTTGCTTCCGCGCTTACGGAAAATCCGGTTGCTGATTTTCTGATTGCCGCTGATGTATTAGGCATGACGCGAATGACCGCGAGCTTTCTGCCAAAATAATGCTGAATGGTTTCGATGGTAAGGCCTGCAAGTACTGAAATTACAAGCTGGTCCTTGATATACGGCCGGATGCTGTCGATGCTTTCCGCCGCGTCTTTCGGTTTGAAAGCGAGGATAATGATATCGGTGTGAGTGAAAAACTCATTTTTATCTCTGCATGGACGCACGCCGTACGTTTCCTTTAATTCAATCAGACGCTCGTCATTTGAGCGATTTGTAATATAGATATGTTCTGGTTTTGTGATGCCGCTTTGCAAAATGCCGTTGATCATTGCTTCTGCCATTGACCCGGCGCCGACAAATCCTATCTTTTTCATTGATATCCTCCTTCTATCAGAACAACAAAAAACCTTTTCATCACGTAAAGGACGAAAAGGTTCGCGGTACCACCCTCATTAGCACAAATTGTGCTCAGCTCAAATCCCGTAACGCGGGAAACGTTTAGGTTTTCCTAACCGCGACTTGAGGGCAGGTTCTACAAACAAGCGGGCCGCAACACCTTTCAGCCGGGGGTATCGCTCTCTTAGGCCATTGCCTTGTATACTATTCCTCGTCATAGCGTTCCAATGGTTCTCGTTTTAGTTTGTTGTTCATTATGCAATGGCGGACAAGCTGATGTCAATAGCTTTTTCAAAAAGGTTTGTTCTCATTCAGCAATAATGACACAAGATCGAGAAAAAGCTAAAATATGAATAATGAATGAAGACAAGGAGCGAAAGGATGACAACTGAAGATGTAATTGCGATCCGCGTCCCGACGCCGTTTGCTGTCGGCGATGTTATCGTTTACCTCGTAAAAGGTGATGCACTGACACTTATTGATGCAGGACCGAATACAAAAGAGGCTGCCAGAGCCTTACAAGAGCAGCTTGCCGCTGTAAATGTGAAATTGTCAGATATCGAGCAGGTTGTACTGACTCACCATCATGCTGATCATACAGGCTTGCTTGATGTCTTTTCAGATGAAATCGAAGTGATTGGGCATGCATTCAACGAACCTTATATCAGCCGAAATCAAGCCTTTATGGATTGGCAAAAACGTTTTTTTCAAAAGCTGCTGCCTGAATTAGGCGTTCCATTTGATACGGGGAAGGCGGAAAAGCTGATTCGATCAGCGTACGCATTTTCCTGTACGAGATCTCTGACAAAATCAATCAGAGAAGGTATGGGCATAGATGGGCTTGAGGGCTGGTCTGTGTTGGAGATGCCTGGACATGCTGAATCGCATATCGTTCTGTTCCATGAAAAAAGCGGAAGGATGCTTGGCGGCGATCTACTGCTGGCCAACAGCTCGTCTAATCCGATTTTGGAAGCGCCGAAAGCGGGAGACGTCAGGTCAAAGCCTTTAGTGGATTATCAGCGGTCATTGCGAAGGCTGTCTCAACTTGATCCAACAATCGTATTTCCTGGTCACGGCGAGCCTATCACCAGTGTACAAGCGCTGATTGAGAAGCGTTTTGACAAGCAGAGGAACAGGACGGAGGATGTGTGTCGCATGCTGGATGAAAAGCCAATGACCGCTTTTCAGGTCTGTCAGCAGCTTTTTCCTGCTGTATATGAAAAGGAATTGTTTTTAACGATGTCAGAAACGGCAGGTCACCTTGATGTGTTGGAGGCTGAAGAAGCCATCACGTCATATTGGGAAGGAAATACCGCATACTTTAAAACAATGAAGAGGTGAAATGGGTGAAACATATAGCGGGAAAAAGGATTTGGATAACCGGCGCTTCAGGAGGGCTTGGTGAAAGAATCGCATACTTATGCGCGGCTGAAGGAGCCCATGTCCTGCTGTCGGCTAGACGCGAGGATCGTTTGATAGAAATCAAAAGGAAAATAACCGAGGAATGGAGCGGACAGTGTGAGATTTTTCCTCTGGATGTCGGCCGCCTAGAGGATATTGCCCGGGTCCGCGATCAGATCGGCTCGGTTGATGTACTGATTAACAATGCGGGCTTCGGTATATTTGAAACGGTTTTAGACTCTACATTGGATGACATGAAAGCGATGTTTGATGTGAATGTCTTCGGCCTGATCGCCTGTACAAAAGCGGTGCTTCCGCAAATGCTTGAGCAAAAAAAGGGCCATATCATCAATATCGCCTCTCAAGCGGGGAAAATCGCAACACCGAAGTCTAGCCTGTATTCCGCGACTAAACATGCCGTGTTAGGTTACTCAAACGCTTTGCGGATGGAGCTTTCGGGAACCGGCATTTATGTGACAACAGTCAACCCGGGACCGATTCAGACGGACTTTTTTTCCATTGCTGATAAAGGCGGGGACTACGCCAAAAATGTCGGCCGCTGGATGCTTGATCCTGATGACGTAGCAGCTCAAATTACAGCTGCAATTTTTACGAACAAGCGGGAGATCAATCTTCCGCGTTTAATGAATGCCGGCACTAAGCTGTATCAGCTGTTTCCAGCTCTTGTAGAAAAGCTGGCAGGACGCGCGCTCATGAAAAAATAATGATGGAACTGCCTGTAGTGGAGTGGCTTGTTTCTCACGGGGCAGTTTTTGATAGTGGAAGGGAGAGATTGTTGAATGTCAGTTCATTCAGAAGTCCTTCATGCTCTGTTTAAAGATCCATTTATACAGAAACTGATTGATGCAGAGCCTGTATTCTGGGCAAATTCAGGCAAGAAAGAGGGGCCATTACCCCGTGCAGATGAGTGGGAAACCGAGATAGCGGAAGCGGAAAAAAGAATGCGGCGGTTTGCACCTTACATTTCCGAGGTGTTTCCTGAGACGAAAGGTGCTAAAGGAATCATCGAGTCTCCGCTTTTTGAGGTGCAGCATATGAAGGAAAAGCTGGAAGCGGCATATCAGCAGCCACTTCCGGGAAGATGGCTTTTAAAGTGCGACCATGAGCTTCCGATTTCAGGATCGATTAAAGCGAGGGGCGGGATTTATGAAGTGTTAAAGCATGCTGAAAATCTCGCGCTTCAAGAAGGAATGCTTCAGGAAACCGATGATTACCGCATCTTACAGGAAGAGCGGTTTACCGGGTTTTTCTCCCGCTATTCGATTGCTGTCGGTTCGACAGGGAATCTGGGTTTAAGCATCGGCATCATCGGCGCGGCACTCGGGTTTCGCGTGACAGTGCATATGTCCGCCGATGCTAAGCAGTGGAAAAAGGATCTCCTCCGCCAAAAGGGAGTCACTGTTATGGAGTACGAAACAGATTACAGCGAAGCGGTCAACGAAGGGAGACGGCAGGCGGAACAAGATCCATTCTGTTATTTTATTGATGATGAACATTCTCGTCAGTTGTTCTTAGGATATGCTGTTGCTGCAAGCCGATTAAAAACACAACTTGACTGTATGAATATACAGCCGAGTCTTGAGACGCCTTTGTTTGTGTATCTGCCGTGTGGAGTCGGCGGAGGACCGGGCGGTGTAGCATTTGGGCTGAAGCTTTTATACGGAGATGATGTTCATGTGTTTTTCGCAGAACCAACTCATTCACCTTGTATGCTGTTAGGGCTTTATTCAGGACTTCACGAGAAGATCTCCGTCCAGGATATCGGCCTGGATAATCAGACTGCTGCTGACGGACTTGCCGTAGGGAGGCCGTCAGGATTTGTCGGCAAGCTGATTGAACCGCTTCTGAGCGGCTGTTATACGGTAGAGGACAATACGCTTTATACTTTGCTTCATATGCTGGCTGTATCTGAAGATAAATATTTAGAGCCCTCTGCTCTTGCGGGCATGTTCGGGCCGGTTCAGCTTTTTTCGACAGAAGAGGGAAGGCGCTATGGTCAGAAATATAAGATGGAACATGCCGTACATGTCGTCTGGGGAACGGGAGGAAGCATGGTTCCAAAAGAAGAAATGGCTGCGTATAACCGAATCGGTGCCGATTTGCTAAAAAAACGAAATGAAAAATAAGCAGACAGTGAAAAGGTTTTCCGTTACAATCTTTGTAAGGGTTTTAACCTACAGAGAGTCAGGTGTAAACAGTGAAAAATAAAGAACTTAACTTACATACTTTATATACACAGCACAATCGTGAGTCTTGGTCTGGTTTTGGGGGGCATTTGTCGATTGCTGTATCTGAAGAAGAGGCAAAAGCTGTGGAAGGATTGAATGATTATCTATCTGTTGAAGAAGTGGAAACGATCTATATTCCGCTTGTTCGCTTGCTTCATTTACATGTCAAGTCTGCGGCTGAACGCAATAAGCATGTCAATGTTTTTTTGAAGCACCCACATTCAGCCAAAATTCCGTTTATTATCGGCATTGCCGGCAGTGTCGCAGTCGGAAAAAGCACGACGGCGCGGATCTTGCAGAAGCTGCTTTCGCGTTTGCCTGACCGTCCAAAAGTGAGCCTTATCACGACAGATGGTTTTTTATTTCCTACTGCCGAGCTGAAAAAGAAAAATATGATGTCTAGAAAAGGGTTTCCTGAAAGCTATGATGTAAAGGCGCTGCTCGAATTTTTGAATGACTTAAAATCAGGAAAGGACAGCGTAAAGGCCCCGGTGTATTCCCATCTAACCTATGACCGCGAGGAAGGTGTGTTCGAGGTTGTAGAACAGGCGGATATTGTGATTATTGAAGGCATTAATGTGCTTCAGTCGCCCACCTTGGAGGATGACCGGGAAAACCCGCGTATTTTTGTTTCCGATTTCTTTGATTTTTCGATTTATGTGGATGCGGAGGAAAGCCGGATTTTCACTTGGTATTTAGAGCGTTTTCGCCTGCTTCGGGAAACTGCTTTTCAAAATCCTGATTCATATTTTCATAAATTTAAAGACTTGTCCGATCAGGAGGCTGACGAGATGGCAGCCTCGATTTGGGAGAGTGTCAACCGGCCGAATTTATATGAAAATATTTTGCCGACTAAATTCAGGTCAGATCTCATTTTGCGTAAGGGAGACGGGCATAAGGTCGAGGAAGTGCTGGTAAGGAGGGTATGAAATTGTGCATCATATCGAACTGTATGTCTCTGATTTGGAGGCGTCTAAACGGTTTTGGGGATGGTTCTTAAAAGAACTTGGCTATAAAGAGTATCAAAAATGGAGCTCAGGCATCAGCTGGAAGAAAGATCGTTTTTACCTAGTGATTGTGCAGGCGAAAGAGCCATTTCTAGAGCCGGAATACCATAGATGCCGAGTCGGTCTGAACCATCTCGCATTTCATGCTGAATCCAAGCTTCAAGTCGATCAGATGACCGAAAAATTGACGGCAAAAGGTTATCGTGTGTTGTACCGAGACAGGCATCCTTTTGCCGGAGGAGACGGGCATTATGCAGTCTTTTGTGAGGATCCAGACCGGATTAAGGTAGAGCTCGTTGCCCCAAGCTGTTAATCGTGATCTTCGGACAGGCTGTTCAGCTTTTTCTCAATGCGATCCAGCTGCGCTTTTCGGTTTTTCGCATACTTGAAGCCTGTAACAGCCGCAAAGATGACAGCGGCAAATATAATAAATACAAACAGCTGAAACATCACATCACCTATATTCATGTTCTTCACCTCATGTTTGCGGGAGAGTTTCATTCTCTTCCGTTTTTTATTTAAAGCGGCTTTTCCAGACGAGAACGGTGTTTTGTGGTCTCCATTTTCATTTGCCGATAGGCGAACGCTAAAAATGGCAGGCCGAGCAGGGTAATGCCGCTCAGGACAGAAAAAATAAAAATCGGCCTGTCAGCGCCAAACAGGTCTATACATATCCCCCCGACCCAAGGGCCGATGACGTTTCCGAGCTGTGAAAAACCGATTGCCCCGAAATAAGTGCCTTTTAATCCTGGTTTTGCAATCTGGTCTACATACAAATCCATCATAGAGAATAAAAGAACTTCGCCGATTGTAAATGTGATGACAATCATCACAATTGATGGAGCACCGTGCGATACGGTGAAAATGGCCATGCTGATGCTAACCATCACATTACCGAGCATCAGAGAACAAAGCGGCGAAAACCGTTTTGCAAAATGGACAATGGGAAATTGCGTCGCCAACACTACGATTGCGTTTAATGTCAGCATCAGCCCGTACAGCTTCGTTCCATTGCCGATCAAGGGGTTCTGCGCCATATACTGAGGGAATGTGGAACTAAATTGTGAGTAGCCGAAGGTGCATAGCGTAATGCCGACCAAAGCAATGGTAAAAAGATAATCCTTTTGCGTGACCATAAACGCTTCCCGCACGCTCATATTTCGGGATTGGGCTGGTGCTGATAAGGATGGATGTTTTTTAAATTGGAGGGCAAGCACAATTCCGTATAGTCCGTAAATGACTGCAGGCACCAAAAAGGGCGTAGTCGATTGCGATGAGCCGAAATATAGGCCAAGCACAGGTCCGAAGACAACGCCGATATTAATAGCTGCATAGCGTAAATTAAAAACTAGCAGTCTCGTTTTTTCTTCTGTCATATCAGACAGCAAGGCCTTTGAAGCGGGCTCAAACAGTGATTTGCAAAGACCGTTTAATGCGTTAACTACAAAAAACACCCAGAGATGAGATGCCGCCGCAAAGCCTGCAAATACCAGCATCCATCCGAAAATCGATACAAGCATCATGTTTTTTCTGCCGAATTTATCTGAGATATATCCGCCGTAAAAGCTTGCGAGGATGCCGACTGATGAGCTCGCGGCAATGACCAGCCCTGCATAGGAAGCTGATGCGCCTTGGACGGCTGTCAAATAAATCGCTAAAAAAGGAATGCTCATCGATGTTGCCATTCTGCCGAAAATGGTTCCGATTATAATTGTCCAGCTGATCGGGTGGATATCTTTCCATTTCTTCATGAATTATATTCTCTCCTGTATGTAAGATCTTCCTCTATCATATATGAAAAAATTTCCTTCTCCAATAGATCATTCAAAATATTTCGTTTTTGACATGTAGTATGCCTGATTGTATGGATGGCAATATACTATGCGTTGAGGATGCGTGTGGCTGACGGAGTTTACATCTTGAAATTGAAGAAGGAAAATGACGGGATGTCCGATGAAAAGCAAAGCGATTGGTCAGTGAGGGTGTGTTAGTTTAAGCCGCCAGGACGTAGATCATATCGGCAGTGAAACCGGCTATGAGATCAAGATGTAAGCTGAAAACCGATGGACCGCATGACAGAACAAGAGAGCACATCTCTTCGAAAAAGTGTATACGCGTGATCATGGACAGCTTATTCCGTTTTGCGCGAGCACTGAGGGGAATTTTATGCCAGGCCATATGAATCTATGGAGCGTGAGAAAATCCTGCTTTTTTCTGTGAGCCTGAAACTGTTTATTTGTTTCGGGCGGTGTTTTCAAAGGGAAGCCGCATCAGCGGCTGAACGAACTGACAGTCATGCGTTTAAGAGAACAGGCCTTGGTTTGTGACATAGTCATAAATGATATCTTCTATATGCGCATGCAGATCCTCATCCGGTTCTTCATTCCGTCTCTCTTGTAGAGCCGCTTTCAGGCTTTGTTTTTCATACGGGCTTAACGGATCTATAGCAACGTTTCTGCCGTATTGACGCAATGCCTGTCCCAGCATTTTTTCGACAAATTTCTCCATCATGACTCTCCTATCCTTATGCTTCGCTTTTATTCTACTAAATGTTTTTCTTCTCTCAAACCCTTGTATCATATTTTCTGTCAGACAAGAATCATTTACCAGTATAAAACGAACATACTTTCGCATATAATGAAAAACGAACATAAGTTCTTTTTAGAGGTGTGTATGATGAAAGAAAAAGTGATTTTTCTCGTTGACATGCAATCGTTTTATGCATCTGTAGAGAAAGCGGAAAATCCATATTTGAAAAATAGGCCCGTCATTGTTTCGGGTGACCCTGAAAAAAGGGGCGGAGTCGTATTGGCTGCCTGCCCGCTGGCGAAACAAAAGGGTGTGGTGAATGCTTCACGGCTGTGGGAGGCGCAGGAAAAGTGTCCTGAGGCTGTTGTGCTCCGGCCGCGTATGCAGCGGTATATTGATGTATCACTGCAAATTACGGCCATTCTAGAGGAGTATACAGACCTTGTGGAGCCGTATTCCATCGATGAACAGTTCATGGACATTACAGGCAGCCAGAAGCTGTTTGGGACGCCGATGGAGATCGCGAAAAGCATTCAGGGCAGAATCATGCGGGAAATCGGCGTTTATGCACGGGTGGGAATCGGCCCTAACAAAGCGCTGGCCAAAATTGCGTGTGACAATTTTGCCAAAAAGAATAAAAACGGTATTTTTACCTTAACGAAAGAAAATATGAAAACCGAAATGTGGCCGCTCCCGGTGGGCAGCATGTTTGGCGTCGGGAGCCGCATGAAGCATCATTTAAATCGAATGGGCATCAGCACGATCGGCGGGCTCGCGGCTTTTCCGCTCGATCTTTTAAAAAAGAAATGGGGCATTAACGGCCACGTGCTGTGGATGACGGCAAACGGAATCGACTATTCCCCTGTGTCAACTTCGTCTCTGGACGGGCAAAAGGCGATAGGCCATGGAATGACTCTCCCGAGAGACTACGAACACTTTGACAAAGAAATCAAGGTCGTATTGCTTGAGCTGAGTGAAGAGGTGTGCAGGCGAAGCCGAAACGCCGGGGTCATGGGGCAGACAGTGTCAGTGAGCTGCCGGGGTGCTGATTTTGATTGGCCGACGGGCTTCAACCGGCAAGTGAAGCTGGCAGAGCCGACTAATTCTACGCAGGATGTATATGAGGCTGTACGACGGCTGTTTCTTACATTTTGGGACGGGAAACCCGTCCGCCGCCTCGGTGTCAATCTGTCTCAGCTCTCATCTGATGACATATGGCAGCTCAATTTATTTCAGGATTATGCAAAGAAAATGAGCCTAGGCTATGTGATGGACGGCATTAAAAATCGATTCGGCGATACAGCAATCATCAGGGCGGCGTCACTGACAGCGGCAGGCCAGGCATTTGAACGTGCGGCTAAAATAGGAGGGCATTATAAATGAACGACCATTTAAAAAGGGGCAACCTGCTGTGGGAAGGGAGCAGGATGTTTCTGCCGGAACATAAGCAAAGCCTGCTGGAGAGAAAGCGACTTAAACAGAAGCTGCAAAAGCCGATCCTTGACCCCGATAAGCTGGAAGAGCTGAATCAAACGCTTTGCGCCGCGATGGAGTTTGCTCAGGATATCACTGTCAGCTGCTTTCAGGACGGTGAGATTGTCTGCTGCACCGGGAAAATCTGCCGGTATGAAGAGTTTGAAAAAGCAGTATGGATAAAAGGAGACGAGGATCAGCTTTATAAGCTGAAACTTGATCAAGTGCTTGATATTGTGCTGTAAAGTCTCTCCTCCTGCTTGGGGGAGAAATAGGCATAAAATGATCAAACATTGTTCCCTCGGCAGTCTGGAAACGTATGATACAGGAAAGAAGGCATTTACAATTCCAGCCAGGCAAAATATAATTTTTATATTGTGAGAAAAAGAGCTGACATTCGTTTTGCCAGACGGAGGGAGATCAAATCGTAATGGATATTCGAACAATCACGTCTTCAGATTATGAAATGGTAACGTCTGTACTGAATGAATGGTGGGGCGGCAGACAGCTGAAAGAAAAATTGCCGAGACTATTTTTTGAGCATTTTCAGGACACAAGCTTTATTACATCCGAACATAACAGCATGACCGGATTTTTAATCGGATTTCAATCGCAATCGGATCCTGAAACGGCGTACATTCATTTTTCCGGTGTGCATCCAGATTTCAGAAAAATGCAAATTGGGAAACAATTGTATGATGTATTTATCGAAACAGTAAAACAAAGAGGCTGCACCCGGGTGAAGTGCGTCACTTCACCTGTGAATAAGGTATCAATCGCATATCACACAAAATTGGGGTTTGATATTGAAAAGGGCACCAAGACGGTAAATGGCATCTCAGTGTTTGCAAACTATGATGGCCCGGGCCAAGACAGGGTACTGTTTGTCAAAAACATATGAGGGGGAAATATAATGGATTTTTTATCAAAAACACCTGAGCCTCCTTACTATGCAGTCATTTTTTCTTCTGTCAAAAGCGAAAATGACACAGGATATGGAGAAACAGCGGAGCGGATGGTATCGCTTGCGGCGGATCAGCCTGGATTTTTAGGCGTGGAAAGCGTACGTGAAGCGGATGGAAGGGGCATCACAGTTTCCTATTGGGACAGTATGGACGCAATTAACCATTGGAAGCATCACACTGAACATCAAGCAGCAAAAGAAAAAGGAAAAAGCGTTTGGTACGAGTCGTATGCAGTCCGCGTCGCAAAAATCGAAAGACAGCGGCTGTTTCAGGAGAACACGAATGATTGAATTTCTCCAGCATAAGGAAGACACTATAGCGCGTGAGATTTTAGCCGTACAGATCCCCGCCTACATAAAGGAAACAGAGATTATCGGTTTTGACGGTATTCCCGCTTTACAAGAGAAGGTGAAGGATATTCAAGCATCCCATGAGCGGTTTGCGGGATATCGGAAAAACGGCAAGCTGATCGGTGTCATTTCATATGAGAAAAACATGCATCATCTCACCATTTGCAGGCTTATTGTGCATCCTGACGGTTTCAGAAAAGGAATTGGACGAGCGCTTCTGCAATTTGTCATTGATCATAACGAAGACGCTGAGAAAATCGAAGTAGTCACAGCCGAGAACAATACCCCGGCTGTGTCACTCTATACACAGGCCGGATTCCAAAAGGCAGAAACCGTCAAAGCAGCGCAGGGTCTATTGCTGACGGTCTTTCATTTGTATCCGAAAAGAAAAGTTGAGGTCATTCTCTACAACGAAAAATGGGCAGAATGTTTCGATGAAGAAAAAGAACGGCTGAAACTGGTGTTCGGGCCGGAGATTATCGCTGTTCATCACATCGGAAGCACATCAATACCGAACATGGCAGCGAAGCCAATCATTGATATGTTAATTGAAGTCAGAAGCATTGAAGCCGTGAGCCAATTTGATGAACAAATGAAGGCTAACGGCTATACACCAAAAGGTGAGAACGGCATAGCGGGCAGGCGTTATTTCCAAAAGGGCGGAAATAAACGCACTCATCATGTCCATATGTACGAACAGGGAAACCCTGCTATTGAAAGGCATCTGTTATTCAGAGATTATCTCAGAGCTCATCCAAACATAGCGAAAGAATATGCCGTTCTCAAAAAACGGCTGGCGGCCCAGCATCCTGACAGCATCAATCAGTACATACAAGGGAAAGATGAGTGGATCAAGACTGCAGAAGAAAATGCGAAGCGGTGGAAAAAAGGCAGAAACAATGCGAATGGCAGTGTTGTATGCTACAATAGCGAAAATGATGAAAACGGGGGTTTCACCTTATGAACATACATGTGACAGATGCAGCAAAACAGGCACTGCAGCAGGCGTTTGACGCCAACCCGGGAAAAAAAGCCCAGCTTCGTTACGATGCAGAAGGATGCGGCTGCGCTGTAAGCGGTGTCCCGACAATCTGGCTGGCAGAAGAATTAACGGGACAGTGCGAACAGCTGGAAACGAATGGCATTACGCTGTATATCCAATCGTCGCAAAAAGTGTTTTTTGACGATCAAATGACGATCGATTACAATGAAAAAGCCAAAACATTGGCGCTGAAAAGCCCGGCTGAAATGCTCAGCCCCAGAATGAGCATATTAGTAAAGTAGGAGACGCGAAACGTGGAACAAAAGCTGAAGGCAATGAAGAACACAGCACAAAATAAAACGTGGGTATCCTTCCTGAATCAAAACCATCCCTATACCTTGCTTCACTGGTCAATTGGAGGAGCAGAGTCCATCAAGAAAGATGTCTGGCTATTGCAGGATGAAATGACCTTCGAGACGCAGGAGTTTACAACGATAGATCTTGCGATTGAATGGATCAGAGAAAATATGGATGGCATTACCGACGTTCTGTAACATAAAAAAGCGGAAGAGCCGAAGAGGCCTTTCGCTTTTTTATTCTGTTGAATCATTCATGTTGTCTAAAAACTCCTGCACCGTTTTTCGGTACGTGTCCCGATTTTTGGTATATGACATGGCGTGTTCACCGTTCTCGGCAATGTACAGCGCTTTCGGCCCGCGTTTCTTTTCATAAAGCCGCTCGGTCGAAGAAACAGGAATGTAGTCATCATCCTTACTGTGAATAAAGAGGACCGGCTTTTCGATTTTATCAATGACAGCAAGCGGAGATACTTCGCGTGCGCGATAGCCGCCCCTCAGCTTCAAAAAGAAGTCGGCGATAGGGAGCAGGGGCCAAGACGGGAGCCTGTATTCCGCTCTCAGCCGGTAGGCAAGCTGTTCATCAAAACATGCGAACGGACAATCGACAATATAAAAATCAGCGCCATCGCTGCAGTGTGCACCAGCATAAAGCAGGGCGGTCACAGCTCCCATCGACTCACCGTGAATTCCGATCAATCCGCGATGATTTGTTTTGTTTTTGAGCCAGCTGACAACCTTATTGAGATCATCCTTTTCGTAAAACCCGTAGCTGGTCGTCTTTCCGCCGCTTTGGCCATGCCGGCGATGGTCATAAATGAGCACATTCCAGCCGAGATCTAGAAATAAATGCATATACTTAAGAGAATTCAGTACATTCATCGTCACCCCGTGGCAGATGATGATGGTATTTGGTGTGTCATGCGGTGCGACATGGTATCCTTTTATGTCGTACCCGTAAGCGGAGGGTATCACAAAAGCGGTTTTCTCCATTTGTTCAAATGATTCAAACACATCATGTCCGTTGTCTGTCTCTCTTTTGATAATGTCTTCATCCGTTTTTCTCTTGATGAATAGAATCATATTCGAAAAAACAATTCCGATTGCGATGACAGCTGTTACGAGAGCTCCAATGGCCAAAAGGATTTTCTTCAAAAGTCACAGCACCTTTCAACTAAATATAGGTAATTCGTGTTTGAAATCATTATACCTAAACACTGCTCCGCTGAGAAAGTGATCAGAAGAGAGTCTGCTTGTTCAGTGTATATGCTCCGTGATAAACTGTCTTCAAAACAAAACATGGGGGAAGTCTGAATGAAAAAACAAAAATCCGCTGACAAACACCAGCTAAAAGACGGCCTTCAATCCGATATCAAAGCAAAGCTTATGGAGATGAAGAGCCAATTGAAGGAAGAGGATGAAAAGAGGCAGGAAAGAGAAAAAGCAGAACAGATCAGAAAGAAAAAAGAGATCGAAAAAAATAAGAGCTTTGAAGAACTCCTAAATGAAAGCCAAATGGATTGGCATCAATATAAATAAACCAGCACCTGTACGGGTGCTGGTTTTTCTGCTATGAGCGATGAGCTTTGTAAATGTCTTGTTTCGTATGAGATTGGAGCGCTTTGATTTCCTCCTCGGTTAAACGCCGTGCATTTGCTGCCTGAATATTTTCCCGTAACTGCTCAATCTTACTGGCGCCTGTAATCACTGAAGCGACAGCCGGCTGTGCTAGCAGATACTGCAGCGACTTTTCTGTCATGGAAAGATCGGGAGCCACTTCCTCCATTGCCTTGCGGGCATTTGTCAGTTCCTCGAATGAATAGGACAAGTACCCGTTTTGTTTCATGCTGTCTGAAGCTTGATCAAGCGGTTTTTCAGTTAAGAGCCCTTTGGCAACAGGACCTCTGGCGACTACGCTGATTTGATGTTCCTCTAAAAGCGGGAGCCATTCCTCAGGGCGTCTGTCAAATAGGCTGAATTGCATCATAATGCTGACGATGTTTGATTTTTTTACATATTCTTTAATCACATTCGGGCGGATGGAAGAAATGCCGTAGTAGCGGATGACACCTTCTTGTTTTAATTCCTCAAACGCTTCAATCGTTTCATCAATGTTGTCCTCTATCGTGCCGCCGTGGAGCTGATAAAGGTCGATATAATCTGTTTTCAGCCGTGTAAGGCTCTTTTTTACCGCCTCTTTTATGTAAGCTTTTGAAGGGTCCCAATACCAGCCCTCGCTTCCGTCATCCCAACGGTTTCCCGCTTTTGTTGCCAGAATAATATCCTGGCGTCTGTTTTGGATCGCATCACCGACAATTTCTTCATTGCGTCCCCGGTCATACAAATCCGCTGTGTCCAAATAGTTGATGCCGAGCTCGATCGCTTCATCCAGAATGGACAATGCTTTGTTTTTTTCAGTTCCAAGAGACATACAGCCGAGTCCGACTTCACTAATGTCTAAATCAGATGTACCCAATTTGCGCTTTCTCATGTGCACACTCCTTTTTTAGGCTTTGTATTGACCGTAATATAAAGGAGCTAAAGTTTCAACTTTTATGGCTTTGAGATCCAATCTTTCACATATTGAAATGTGCGTCCATACTCTTTTAACTTCGCCCGAATTTCCCATGCTTTTCCGACTAAGACAACACCTTTTGGCATGCGGTGCATTTTCACGAAGAAGCCCCCTTTTGCTCTAGTATGATAAAATGTATGGGGCATCATATAGAGACAGAACGGGAGATGAAGAAATGAAATCATTAGAAGAAAAAACAATTGCCAAAGAACAGATCTTTTCGGGTAAAGTCATTGATCTTTATGTCGAGGATGTAGAGCTGCCAAACGGCAAAGCCAGTAAACGTGAAATTGTGAAACACCCTGGAGCTGTAGCGGTACTAGCCGTCACAGATGAAGGGAAAATCATCATGGTCAAACAATTCCGTAAGCCGCTTGAGCGGACGATCGTTGAAATTCCGGCCGGTAAGCTTGAAAAAGGTGAGGAGCCGGAGTATACGGCACTTCGGGAACTTGAAGAGGAAACCGGTTATACAGCAAAAAAACTGACAAAAATAACTGCGTTTTATACATCACCCGGATTTGCAGATGAAATCGTTCACGTGTTTCTTGCTGAGGAGCTTTCTGTGCTTGAAGAAAAACGGGAGCTTGATGAGGACGAGTTTGTTGAAGTGATGGAGGTGACGCTTGAAGATGCGCTAAAGCTGGTTGAATCGCGTGAAGTATACGATGCTAAAACAGCCTACGCGATTCAGTATCTTCAGCTGAAAGAAGCGCTCCAAGCACAAAAATGAAAAAGATTTACGCGGATTTGCACATTCATATCGGCCGGACCTTTACAGGAAGGGCTGTCAAAATAACTGGCGCCAAAACATTAACGCTGGACAGAATTTTGGTTGAAGCCAGTGAACATAAAGGAATTGAACTCCTCGGCATTATCGACTGTCATTCTCCGGAAGTCATTCTAGAGCTTGAGGAAGGCATTTCATCTGGAAAATATCGCGAGCTTGACGGGGGAGGAATCCGTTATCGCAGCACGACTCTTTTATTGGGGAGCGAGCTGGAGATTTATGATGAAGCCTGCAGCGGACCGATCCATGTGCTCGTATTTATGCCGACGCTGGCTGATATGAAACAGTTTTCAAACTGGCTGTCAGCCCGGCTGAAAAATATTCATTTAAGCTCGCAGCGGATTTATGAAACGGGCTTAAACCTGCAAAAAAAAGTGCAGGATATGGGCGGCCTGTTTATCCCCGCCCATATCTTTACGCCGCATAAAAGCTTATATGGAAAAGGGGTTAAATTAAGCTTAACTGAGGTTTTTGATCCATCTATGATAGACGCGGTGGAGCTTGGATTAAGCTGTGATACAGACATGGCATCACACGTATCTGAATTGAATCCGTATCCTTTTTTAACAAATTCTGATGCGCATTCGTTGGGGAAAATCGGCAGAGAATATAATGAACTATATGTGCAGTCAGCTGATTTTACTGAATTTGCTCTTGCATTAAAGGGACAAGATGACAGGGGAATTATCGCAAATTACGGCTTGGACCCGTTATTGGGGAAATATTATCAGACGGCTTGCGAAGCGTGCGGAGAGCCTGCTGTAAGCGGGGAAACAGCGTGCGCGAATTGCGGAAATGCCAGATTTACCAAGGGAGTCAGCGAAAGATTGCATGAATTGAGTGATCAGCTTGAAGTTCGCGTCCCGCGTCCGCGATATGTACATCAGATCCCGCTGCAATTTGTTCCGGGTGTAGGCCTGAAAACGCTGGACAAACTAAAAAAAGCCTTCGGAACAGAAATGGCTGTTCTTCACGAGGCTGCAGAAGAAGATTTGGCTCGCGTTGTCCCGCCGAAAACCGCGGCGCTTATCGTAAAAGCGAGATCCGGAAAACTGGAATTGAAAGCCGGAGGAGGAGGAACCTACGGTAAAATTAAACCGTGAGCTAAAGATTAACTCAGTTCCTCCTGTACTTTTCTTTTTGTCCGTATAAAGGTAATCAGCTGGATGATTTCATCTTCACTCAGCGGCTGGCCATCAACAGAAATGGTAAAGTCAAGGCTGCTCCACGTGGCCAATTCTATGGCCTGAGGAGCAGTCTGCTTTTGTTTCTCGCGGCCTAAAAGTTCATCGCAGGTTGTGTCAAAGAGGTCAGCCAGCATGGCAAGCGCTTCAAGTGAAGGCCGTCGGTAGCCTGACTCGTAGCCGGCATATGTGCTTTTTGCGATGCCGAGAAGGTCAGCTGTATATTGAAGCGACCAATTTTTCTTTTTTCTCAATTCAGTTAAACGATCTAGATTCATGAACTTCCGCTCCTTTTTCACCTTGAGCTGATTATATCATATAGGTATTAGGAAGTGTACGCGAATTGAATAATAATGTCTTGCGTATTTTATTTTCCGTGTCTATAATTGCATTAAAAGTATGCGAAAAGCGAATACCTTCTCGCAACCCATCTTTAGATACAGTGAAGAGGTGCATGGTATGAAAAAATTATTGATGTTGACAACTGGGGGAACGATTGCTTCAGTTGAAGGGGAAAATGGGCTGGCTCCCGGAGTCAAGGCTGATGAATTATTAAGTTACGTATCAAAACTTGATAACGATTACACAATGGAAACTCAGTCGCTTATGAATATAGACAGCACCAATATGCAGCCTGAATACTGGGTGGAAATAGCGGAAGCCGTTAAGGAAAATTATGATGCCTATGACGGGTTTGTTATTACTCACGGTACAGATACAATGGCCTATACATCTGCCGCACTATCGTATATGCTGCAGCATGCCAAAAAACCGATTGTCATCACCGGCTCGCAGATTCCGATCACGTTCCAAAAAACCGATGCTAAAAAAAATATTACAGATGCCATTCGATTTGCCTGTGAAGGCGTGGGCGGCGTTTATGTTGTGTTTGACGGCAGAGTCATTCAGGGAACGCGTGCGATCAAATTAAGAACGAAAAGCTACGACGCATTTGAAAGCATCAATTACCCATATATCGCTTTTATCAATGAAGACGGGATCGAATACAACAAACAAGTAACGGAACCTGAGAACGACACCTTCACAGTTGACACTTCACTATGCACAGATGTATGTCTGCTGAAGCTGCATCCAGGCTTAAAGCCCGAAATGTTTGATGCCCTGAAAAGCTTGTATAAAGGAATTGTCATTGAGAGTTATGGCAGCGGAGGGGTGCCGTTTGAAGGCAGAGACATTTTGTCAAAAGTGAATGAGCTGATCGAAAGCGGCATTGTCGTCGTCATTACGACTCAATGTCTTGAAGAAGGCGAAGACATGAGCATTTACGAGGTTGGCCGCAGAGTCAACCAAGACTTAATTATCCGATCAAGAAATATGAACACAGAAGCAATTGTGCCAAAATTGATGTGGGCACTAGGCCAGTCTTCGGATCTTCCTGTCGTCAAGAGAATTATGGAAACGCCGATAGCTGATGACGTTGTCCTGTAAAATGTAAAAACGATAACCAGCAAAGAGAAAGAAGGTTAAAGATTATGTTAAACGGCCAAAAAGAATATCGCGTGGAAAAAGACTTCCTTGGGGAAAAACAAATTGAAGCAGATGTTTATTACGGAATTCAGACGCTCCGTGCTTCTGAAAATTTCCCGATCACAGGATACAAAATCCATGAGGAAATGATTAACGCACTGGCGATTGTGAAAAAAGCTGCGGCTCTTGCCAACATGGACGTGAAACGGCTGTATGAAGGAATTGGCCAAGCTATCGTACAAGCCGCTGACGAGATTCTCGAAGGCAAGTGGCACGATCAGTTTATCGTCGATCCGATTCAGGGCGGTGCCGGAACTTCTATGAACATGAACGCGAATGAGGTTATCGGAAACCGGGCGCTTGAAATCATGGGACATAAAAAGGGAGATTATATCCATTTAAGTCCAAACACACATGTGAACATGTCACAGTCTACGAACGATGTGTTTCCGACTGCTATTCATATTTCCACATTGAAGCTCTTAGAAAAACTGCTGAAAACAATGGAAGATATGCATAGCGTGTTTAAGCAAAAAGCACAGGAGTTTGACTCTGTTATTAAAATGGGCCGGACACACCTTCAAGATGCGGTTCCGATCCGTCTTGGCCAGGAATTCGAAGCTTACAGCCGTGTTCTCGAGCGTGATATCAAACGAATCAAGCAATCGCGCCAGCACCTATATGAAGTCAACATGGGCGCAACTGCTGTTGGTACAGGGCTGAACGCTGATCCTGAATATATCAAACAGGTAGTAAAGCACCTTGCTGATATTAGCGGGCTTCCTCTTGTCGGCGCTGATCATCTTGTTGATGCGACACAAAATACAGATGCCTATACAGAGGTATCAGCTTCATTAAAAGTCTGCATGATGAACATGTCGAAGATCGCAAACGACCTGCGCTTAATGGCGTCGGGACCGCGCGCCGGACTTGCGGAAATTTCTCTGCCTGCACGTCAGCCGGGTTCATCTATTATGCCGGGGAAAGTCAATCCGGTTATGGCGGAGCTGATCAACCAAATTGCGTTCCAGGTTATCGGAAACGACAATACAATCTGCCTTGCTTCAGAAGCCGGCCAGCTTGAGTTGAACGTCATGGAGCCCGTGCTTGTCTTTAATTTGCTTCAATCCATCAGCATCATGAACAACGGCTTCCGTTCGTTCACTGACAACTGCTTAAAAGGCATTGAAGCCAACGAAAAGCGTATGAAGCAATACGTAGAAAAAAGCGCAGGCGTGATCACAGCTGTCAATCCGCATCTTGGGTATGAAGCGGCAGCTAGAATTGCCAGGGAAGCAATTATGACAGGGCAATCTGTCCGGGATCTTTGTCTGCAGCATGATGTGCTGACTGAAGAAGAATTGGATATTATTTTAAACCCATATGAGATGACAAAACCAGGTATCGCAGGGAAAGAACTATTAGAAAAATAAAATTTGTACAAAATACAGCTTATTCATCTCCGAATAATCGGATGAATAAGCTGTTTACAACATAGGGATGAGGAAGTATAGTATACGTGTTGCACTATTTATTGAAAGCGTTTTAGCTTTTTACATGAAGGGGGACTTCTTATGAAGGATGTAAGACTGCCAACACTATTCGAAATTATTATTGTACTAGGATCATTTTTAGCACTTGTCATGTCGTTTACAGTCTTTTTAGACTTGCCGATACAGCTCGCGCTCTTCATTTCCTGGTTTATTGCAATGATTCTCGGAATCAGACTCGGTTATTCTTATAAAGATATGCAAAATGCGATTCTGCATGGAATATCAAACGGTCTTGAAGCTGTTCTGATTCTCGTTTCAGTTGGGGCGCTCATTGGAACATGGATCGCCGGAGGCGTTGTGCCGACACTGATTTATTACGGATTAGAATTTATTCACCCTAGTATCTTTTTACTAGCAACATTGATTATTTGTTCAATCATGTCTGTGGCAACAGGAACATCATGGGGAACAGTCGGAACTGCCGGCATTGCCATGATCGCAATTGGAGAAGGATTAGGGATTCCGCTTCCTCTTGTAGCGGGAGCTATCCTTTCAGGTGCATATTTTGGGGACAAGCTGTCTCCTCTGTCTGACAGTACAGTTTTGGCTTCCTCACTATCAAAAGTCGATGTATTGGACCACGTGAGAGCAATGCTTTATTTATCAATACCTGCATATGTGATTACGGCTATTTTATTTACTATTACCGGCTTTATGTACGGCGGGAAAAATATTGATCTTGATAAAGTTGAATTTTTGAAATCATCTTTGCAAAACACGTTTGATATTCATATTTGGATGCTGATTCCGGCTGTTGTCGTCATTGTCTTATTAGCGATGAAAAAGCCGTCTATGCCGGTTATCGTGATCGGTGCTTTGCTTGGCGCAATCTGGGCTGCTGTGTTCCAAGGCATGAATATTGCGGATGCGATTGCCACTGCGTACAACGGATTTTCTATTAAAACAGATGTTGAATTTTTGAACGGCTTGTTAAACCGCGGCGGAATTGTCGGAATGCTCAGTTCCCTTGTCGTGATTATATTTGGTCTTGGTTTTGGAGGCCTGCTTGAGAAACTCGGCGTGCTGAAAGTCATCGTCTCTATGTTTGAAAAGAAATTAACATCTGCCGGCAATGTCACTTTATCTACGCTGATCGTAGCGTTTTTAGCAAACATCTTCGGCTGTGCGATGTATGTATCCCTTATTTTGACTCCGAAAATTATGGAAGACAGCTATGATCGCTTACATCTGGACAGAAGAGTGTTATCACGCAACTCAGAGGTCGGGGGAACATTGACTTCCGGGATGGTTCCTTGGTCTGATAATGGGATTTACATGGCTGGTATTTTAGGTGTTTCTACCTTCTCTTATCTGCCGTTTATGTGGCTCAGTTTTGTAGCAATAGGTCTTGCAATTATCTATGGCTATACAGGAAAATTTATATGGTATACGAAAAACAATACAGTTAAAGCCGAAAAACTAGGCTAATAGGGGAGGATCACTGAATGATAGCGAAACACATGATTCGGACACTGATGATCGAAACGCCTTCGGTTCCCGGAAATCTTGGAAGGGTGGCTACGGCAATCGGCCTTCTGGGCGGGGATATTGGTGAAGTGGAGACGGTAAAAGTCGGACCCAATTACACAATGCGGAATATTACCGTTCAAGTGGAGAATGAAGAACAGCTTCAGGAAGTGATCGCGGCTGTACAGGCCCTCGGAGAAGGGATCAGGCTTCACACCGTATCTGATGAAGTCCTGTCAGCACATGAAGGCGGAAAAATCCAAATGAAAAGCAAAATGCCGATCCGTTCACTGGCAGAGCTGGGACGTGTCTACACACCAGGTGTTGCGGACGTGTGCCGACTGATCGAAAAAGAACCTGAAAAAGCTTCTATTTATACAACGATCAGCAATTCTGTTGCAATTGTAACGGATGGAACCGCAATTTTAGGCCTTGGGAATATCGGCTCTGTGGCTGGCATGCCTGTCATGGAAGGAAAGGCTGCTTTATTTGATCAGCTGGCGGGTATTAGCGGCATTCCGATACTGCTTGATACGAGTGATCCTGAAGAAATCATCAAAACAGTAAAACATATTTCTCCGGGCTTTAGCGGCATCCTTCTTGAGGATATCGGTTCGCCGCATTGTTTTGAAATCGAGGATCGCCTAAAAGAGGAGCTGAACATCCCTGTTATGCACGATGACCAGCATGGTACAGCTGTAGTGACGCTGGCAGCTGCCATTTCGGCATGCAGGAGTGCGGGAGTTGACCTGAAGGAAGCGAAAGTGGGGCAAATCGGCCTTGGCGCAGCAGGCGTGGCCATCTGCCGGATGTTCATGGCTTATGGTGTGAATGCTGTGTACGGAACAGACAAATCAGAGTCAGCAATGAACCGTCTCGAACAATACGGCGGACAGGCAGTTTCCAGTATTGAGGAGCTCATGGAAACATGTGATATTGTCATTGCTACAACGGGCGTTCCGGGTTTAATAAAACCGGCATTTGTACGTTCTGGTCAAGTCATTTTGGCTTTATCGAATCCGAAGCCGGAAATTGAGCCGGAGGCCGCACTGCAGGCTGGCGCCGCATATGCAGCTGACGGGCGTTCTGTTAATAATGTACTCGGTTTTCCGGGGATTTTTAGAGGAGCGCTTAACGCAAAAAGCACGGAGATTAATCATGATATGCTTGTCGCAGCAGCAGAGGCCATCGCAGCCTGTACTAAACAAGGTGATGTTGTCCCTCAGCCGCTTGATTCAAAAGTCCATCATGCGGTAGCAGCAGCTGTTGAGCATGCAGCTCTTACAGCAGTGAAATAAATGTAGCTAAACAGCACCTGGCATAGCAGGTGCTGTTTTTTTCTTATCAGTGTTCAATTTTGTTATCATTACTATGAAAATAAAAAAGGGAGTGATCACATGGCAAAAAGCCAAGCGAAAAAGAAGCGGGAGCATCGATTGAGAAACGGCGGACGTGACGTCTTATTATCAAGAGGCAGCACACCATCTTTCAGCACACATGAAAGAATGACAAAAAGCAAAAAAGTGATTTTGAATAAACGGAAGCATAAGAATCCTTATGATCATACGGCAGTTGATGATAAGGATTTTTTTTTGCCCCAAAAAGCCGCCTAGCATTCGTCTCTATCGTTTCTTTTTGAAAAAGGGCATGTTTTTCTGTTTCTTTCATACAATCTATTAAATCAAATCACTAGAGTGGGCGGGAGGAAACGGTATGCGAAAAATCTCTTATAAGGACATGTTTCTCAGGCATGTCAAAGATCATCTCTCTCTTTATATATTTGTGTCAGTGCTGTTTTTCATGGGTGTCATCTTTGGCGCGATTATTGTCAACAGTATGACGATCAGCCAGAAAGAAGATTTATACTACTATTTAAGTCAATTTTTTGGACAGCTTTCGGATGGAAAACAGGCAAGTTCAGCTGATATGTTTGGGCAAAGTATCTTTCATAATGCAAAGTATTTAGGCCTGATGTGGATACTGGGAATTTCCGTCATTGGGATGCCGATTATTTTCATCATGATCTTTCTGAAAGGGATCGTCGTCGGCTTTACTGTCGGGTTTTTAGTCAATCAGATGGGAGTAAGCGGGTTTTTCCTATCATTTGTCTCCGTTTTGCCGCAAAATGTGCTGCTGATTCCGGCTTATCTCATTATGGGCACATGTGCAATTGCGTTTTCTTTAAAGTTAATCAGACAGCTGTTCGTGAAACGAAGCCTCCATGACGCGCCGATTCAATGGTTCGGGCGGTATGCCTTTGTGCTGCTGGTCATTCTGTTTTTAGCGCTGATCTCATCTCTCTTTGAAGCATACTTATCTCCTGTTTTAATGGAAAAGCTTACATCTAGACTTTTTTAAAATTATTATTAAAAGAAAACCGTTTTATTTATCAGTTTATAATAATTATAGTTGGAACTCTGCGCGTATTTTGTTATAATGAGTCATGGAATGCGGCGTAGGAGGGAAAGACATGGAAAACCGTATTGATCGAATTAAGAAACAACTGCACTCATCCAGCTATAAACTTACGCCACAGCGTGAAGCGACAGTAAGAGTGCTGCTTGAAAACGAAGAAGACCATTTAAGCGCAGAAGATGTATACCTCCTCGTAAAAGAGAAATCTCCTGAGATCGGTCTCGCTACAGTATACCGTACGCTTGAATTATTAACTGAATTAAAAGTCGTAGATAAAATTAACTTTGGAGACGGTGTGTCCCGTTACGACCTTCGGAAAGAGGGCGCAGCTCACTTTCATCACCACTTGGTGTGCATGGAGTGCGGAGCCGTTGATGAAATTGAAGAAGATTTGCTTGAAGACGTGGAAGAAATCATTGAACGTGATTGGAAATTTAAGATTAAAGATCATAGATTGACGTTTCACGGCATTTGCCACCGCTGTAACGGAAAAGAAACTGAATAGACGGTGCCGAGCGCGAACCTTTTCTCATGGGGAAAGGGTTTTTTGCTGTTTCTATGTATAAAACCTTTCTGATTTGGCATATGGTTTATATAACTGGAACCATAGGGAAAGGATCGATTAGGACATGGGAAGATTCCTGAAAACAGCTGTCGATGCATTGAAAGTTTTCATCCTGTTTACCGGTTTTACCGCTTTGTTCTATTATGCTATGATATGGGTGAATCAAGAGTATGAAAACTATCATCGGTATGATAAACCGGAAGGCTCCGCTGTAAAAGTTGTTGAAATGGATCAGGATGAAAAAGGCGGATGGTTCGACCGGTTGATCTTTTTTTACCAAAACGGGGAGTAGATCAAGAGTGAAAGATCAAATAAAGGATTTCATCCACTACGTTATGGTAGAGAGAGGGCTCTCTCAAAATACGATCGTATCCTATGAACGTGACTTGAAAAGCTATTCTCTCTACTTAACAGAAACCCTTCATGTTACAGATTGGAATCACGTTACCCGCATACATATTATCCAATATTTAAAGCATTTGAAGGACTCGGGGAAATCCGGCAAGACATCGGCGCGGCATTTGGCATCCATTCGCTCTTTTCATCAATTTCTGCTCAGGGAAAAAGTAACGGATAAGGACCCTTCCGTTCATATCGAAACACAAAAGACGGAACGGGCGCTTCCGAAGGTGCTCGCACTCAATGAAGTCGAGCGATTATTGGACACGCCTAAGCTGACGAGCCCATTCGGCTATCGGGATAAAGCAATGCTGGAGCTGCTTTATGCGACAGGCATACGAGTCAGTGAAATGATTGAGTTGAAAACGGCAGATGTTCATTTATCTATGGGGTTTATCCGATGCTTCGGCAAAGGCAGAAAAGAACGGATTGTGCCAATTGGTGAAGCCGCCGCTTCCGCCATTGAGGAATATATGACAAAAGCCAGGGGGAAACTGTTAAAGAACAATGTGTCTGACGCCCTCTTTTTAAATCATCACGGCAAACAGATCAGCCGCCAGGGATTTTGGAAGAACCTGAAAAAAATCGCGTTGGAAGCCGGCATTAAGAAAGAGCTGACTCCGCATACGCTCAGGCATTCCTTTGCGACGCATCTGCTTGAGAACGGGGCAGATTTAAGAGCGGTGCAGGAAATGCTCGGGCATGCGGATATATCCACGACGCAAATTTATACGCATGTGACGAAAACAAGGCTGAAGGATGTGTACAAGCAGTTTCATCCGCGAGCATAGCCGCAGGTGGCTGCGGCTTTTTTGTTTAGAGCGACAGAAAATATTGAAGTTTCTCATTATTTCCAAATGCATTGTCAACGGGAATGAAAACGGTTTATACTTGAGTTGTCAGACCTCTTAGCGATACAATAGACGTATAGAAAAAAAGGAGGCTTTCAAGATGCCTGCATACAAATATAATCGTGTGTTTTTAATTGTGATGGACTCAGTCGGAATCGGCGAAGCGCCGGATGCCGCTGACTTTAATGACGAAGGCGCTCATACGCTCGGTCATATTGCCGAGCATATGAACGGATTACATATGCCGAATATGGCAAAGCTCGGCCTTGGTCTTATCGAAGATATCAAAGGTATAGAAAAAACAGAACATCCGCTTGCGTATTATGGAAAAATGCAAGAAGCGTCAAACGGCAAAGATACGATGACCGGCCATTGGGAGATTATGGGTTTATACATTGATAAACCATTTAAAGTGTTCCCGGAAGGCTTTCCTGATGAATTGCTTCAAGAGCTGGAAAAGAGATCTGGCCGCAAAATTATTGGAAACAAGCCGGCTTCCGGCACAGCGATTTTGGATGAGCTTGGTCAGGAGCACATGGAGACAGGGGCTTTAATTGTTTACACGTCTGCTGACTCTGTTCTGCAAATTGCCGCTCACGAAGAGGTTGTGCCGCTTGAGGAGCTGTATCGCATTTGCGAAACGGCGAGAGAGCTGACGCTTGATCCGAAATATATGGTTGGCCGCATTATTGCACGGCCGTTCGTCGGAGAGCCGGGTCAATTCAAACGGACGCCAAACCGCCATGATTATGCCCTTAAACCGTTTGATCGCACTGTCATGAATGAATTGAAAGACAGCGGCTTAGATGTGATTTCAATCGGTAAAATCTCTGATATTTACGACGGAGAAGGCATTACTTCTTCACGCAGAACGGTTTCCAATATGGACGGAATGGACAAGGTGATCGATACGCTGGGAGAAGACTTTACGGGTCTGAGCTTTGCGAACCTTGTTGATTTTGACGCGTTATTCGGACACCGCCGTGACCCTGAAGGCTACGGACGCGCGCTTGAAGAATTTGATGCGCGGCTTCCGGAAGTGTTTGAAAAAATGAGAGAAGACGATCTGTTAATTATTACAGCCGACCACGGCAATGATCCGATTCATCATGGGACTGACCATACACGCGAGTATGTGCCGATTCTCGCTTACAGCAAAAAACATAAGAAAGCGCAAATGCTGCCGCTTGCAGATACATTTGCTGATATTGGCGCAACGATCGCTGATAATTTCCAAACGAATAAACCGAAATACGGGAAAAGCTTTTTATCTTTATTACAATAGGGGGACTGTTTCTTGAAGGACAGAATTGAACGCGCAGCAGCTTTTATTAAACAAAACCTGCCGGAATCTCCGAAGATCGGCCTTATTTTAGGCTCAGGTCTTGGCATTTTGGCTGACGAAATCGAAAATCCGGTCAAGCTGAAATATGAAGACATACCTGAATTCCCGGTATCTACTGTTGAAGGGCATGCCGGACAACTTGTGCTTGGCACTCTTGAAGGAGTTTCCGTCATTGCAATGCAGGGCCGCTTTCATTTTTATGAAGGCTACTCAATGGAGAAAGTCACATTCCCTGTACGCGTGATGAAAGCGCTCGGTGTGGAAGCGTTGATCGTGACAAATGCCGCAGGCGGTGTCAACACTGAATTCCGTGCGGGAGACTTAATGATTATTACCGATCATATCAACTTTATGGGAACAAACCCGTTAATCGGGCCAAACGAAGCTGATTTCGGCGCCAGATTTCCAGATATGTCTTCAGCCTATGATAAAGATCTGTCCAGCCTGGCTGAAAAGATTGCGAGAGATCTTAATATCCCAATTCAAAAAGGCGTGTACACTGCTGTGACAGGACCTTCTTACGAAACACCGGCAGAAGTCCGTTTCTTAAGAACGATGGGCTCTGATGCTGTCGGCATGTCTACTGTTCCGGAAGTCATTGTGGCGAATCATGCGGGAATGCGGGTTCTTGGCATTTCCTGCATCTCTAACGCGGCAGCCGGAATTCTGGATCAGCCTTTAAGTCACGATGAAGTTATGGAAGTGACCGAAAAAGTAAAAGCTGGATTCTTGAAGCTTGTTAAAGCGATCGTCGCTCAGTACGAATAAATATGAATCAATGCAGGACCAAAAGACAGCTGTGACTGATATCACACAGCTGTCTTTTTTTATGCCCAAAATTCGAAACATTTTCCATCAGTGGCGTATAAAACCATCCCGCTTGGAAAAAATAAAAAGGATTATGAAATGGAGGGCTTTTGAGATGAAACGTCTTTTATCCACTTTGTTGATTGGTATAATGCTGCTTACATTTGCACCGTCTGCATTTGCAAAACAAGACGGAAAACGTACATCGGAGCTTGCTCATGAAGCGAAGTCTGCGGTGCTGATAGAACGTGACACAGGAAAAGTGCTTTACAACAAGAACAGCAATGAGAGACTGGCGCCTGCAAGCATGACGAAAATTATGACGATGCTTTTGATTATGGAAGCTTTAGATAAAGGCAAAATCAAAATGAGTGATAAGGTCCGTACAAGCGAGCATGCGGCGTCAATGGGCGGCTCACAGATCTTCCTTGAGCCCGGCGAAGAAATGACTGTCAAAGAAATGCTGAAGGGTATCGCAATCGCTTCGGGAAATGACGCTTCTGTAGCCATGGCTGAATTTATTTCCGGCTCTGAAGAAGAATTTGTTCAGAAAATGAACAAAAAAGCAAAAGAGCTGGGATTGAAAAATACATCCTTCAAAAACCCGACCGGATTGACCGAGGAAGGACATTACAGCTCTGCTTATGACATGGCAATCATGGCTAAGGAATTATTGAAATACGAATCAATTACGAAGTTTACCGGCACGTATGAAGATTACCTTCGTGAAAATACAGATAAAAAGTTTTGGCTTGTCAATACAAATCGCCTTATCAAATTTTATCCTGGTGTAGACGGCGTAAAAACAGGCTATACAGGCGAAGCGAAATATTGTCTGACTGCTTCGGCAAAAAAAGGAAACATGCGGGCCATAGCGGTTGTATTCGGAGCGAGCACGCCTAAAGAAAGAAACGCGCAAGTGACAAAAATGCTTGACTTCGCCTTTAGCCAGTATGAAACGCATCCTTTATATAAACGAAATGAAACAGTAGCAAAAGTAAAGGTCAAAAAAGGGAAACAAAAATTGATCGAACTCTCTACATCTGAGCCGATTTCAATATTGACGAAAAAAGGCGAGGATATGAACGATGTGAAAAAAGAAATCAAGATGAAGGACAATATTAGTGCTCCGATTCAAAAAGGCCAAGAGCTTGGCACTCTAGTTCTGAAAAAGGATGGAGAAGTACTCGCTGAAAGTCCTGTTGCTGCAAAAGAAGATATGAAGAAAGCCGGGTTTATCACATTCTTGAAGCGGACGATGGGAGACTGGACAAAATTTAAGTAATTATGCCGAATGACCACTAGTTTTGTCACGGTGAAGGAATTCATTCCGTCGAAATCGAAACACTCATTATCCGATCATATCAAGGAGGAATGAGCATGAGCCTTGGAATTGACATGAATGTCAAAGAATCTGTGCTTTGTATTCGATTAACAGGCGAACTCGATCACCATACGGCTGAAACCCTGAAGCAAAAAGTGACTCAATCATTGGAGAAGGATGATATTCGCCATATCGTGCTGAACTTGGAGGACCTTTCCTTTATGGACAGCTCGGGGCTTGGCGTTATTTTAGGAAGATACAAGCAAATTAAGCAAATTGGCGGGGAAATGGTCGTTTGCGCTATCTCTCCTGCGGTGAAGCGGTTGTTTGATATGTCGGGTCTGTTTAAAATTATCCGATTTGAACAATCTGAACAGCAGGCGCTCCTGACACTGGGGGTGGCATCATGAAAAATGAAATGCACATTGAGTTTTCTGCCCTCAGTCAGAATGAATCGTTCGCCCGTGTGACAGTTGCTTCATTTATAGCTCAGCTGGACCCGACAATGGATGAACTGACTGAAATCAAAACAGTCGTGTCAGAGGCTGTCACGAATGCGATTATCCATGGATATGAAGAGAACTGTGAAGGGAAAGTTTACATTTCAGTGACGCTGGAAGATCATGTCGTATATATGACTATTCGTGATGAAGGCTTAGGCATTACAGATCTTGAAGAAGCCCGTCAGCCTCTATTTACGACTAAGCCTGAGCTTGAGCGCTCTGGAATGGGCTTTACCATTATGGAAAATTTCATGGATGATGTCAGTATCGATTCATCGCCTGAAATGGGAACAACGATTCGCTTAACAAAGCACTTATCAAAAAGCAAAGCGCTTTGTAATTAAGGAGATTTGTTATGGATGTGGAGGTTAAGAAAAACGGCAAAAACACTCAGCTGAAAGATCATGAAGTAAAGGAATTAATCAAACAAAGCCAAAATGGCGACCAGCAGGCAAGAGACCTCCTCATAGAAAAAAACATGCGTCTTGTTTGGTCTGTCGTACAGCGGTTTTTAAACAGAGGATATGAGCCTGACGATCTCTTCCAGATCGGCTGCATCGGGCTGTTAAAATCTGTTGACAAATTTGATTTAACCTATGATGTGCGTTTTTCAACGTATGCAGTGCCGATGATTATCGGAGAAATCCAGCGATTTATCCGTGATGACGGAACTGTAAAGGTATCACGGTCATTAAAAGAGCTTGGAAACAAAATCCGGCGTGCGAAGGATGAGCTTTCGAAAACACTGGGAAGAGTGCCGACGGTGCAGGAGATCGCTGACCATTTGGAGATTGAAGCTGAGGATGTTGTACTGGCCCAAGAGGCGGTAAGGGCTCCATCTTCGATTCACGAAACCGTTTATGAAAATGACGGAGATCCGATTACCCTGCTTGATCAAATCGCTGACAACTCAGAAGAAAAATGGTTTGACAAAATTGCGCTGAAAGAAGCGATCAGCGATTTGGAGGAAAGGGAAAAATTAATCGTCTATCTCAGATATTATAAAGACCAGACACAGTCTGAGGTGGCTGAGCGGCTCGGGATCTCTCAGGTGCAGGTTTCCAGGCTTGAAAAGAAAATATTAAAACAGATCAAGGTTCAAATGGATCATACGGATGGCTAGTCTGCAGTGCAGGCTAGCTTTTTTATGTGCAAAAGCGTGGTAATTTATGGTCTTTTCGAGCGGATGAATGAGAACAAAATCGAACCACATACTACATATATAACCACCGAAAGATGGTGATCAATGATGGAACGACGAATATTTATCCGGCTTCGCCACCGGGTGCTGGCACATCCAGGGGATATTATTACCGTTGGAGATGCCGCGCAAATAGAAGGGCAGCTTCAGCTGAAAAAGAAACTTTCGGTTATGCCGCTTTATCAGGTGAGCGAAAAAGATAAAAATATCGTAATTCTGGATATCATACAAGTCCTCAGAGCCATTCATTTACAAGATCCGACACTTGATGTTCAAACCGTAGGCGGAGCAGAAACCATTGTTGAAATTCAATATCGAAAGCGAAATTTATCAACGGTTCTATTTATCGGTGTCTGGCTGCTTCTGTTTATTGGATCGTGTCTTGCCATCATGAACTTTCATGAGGATGTAAGCATGAGAGATGTTCATATCGCACTATATGAAATCATAACCGGAGAGAGGAATGACTATCCATATTTGCTTCAAATCCCATACAGCATCGGTTTGGGACTGGGGATGATCGTGTTTTTTAACCACATATTTAAAAAGCGCCTAAATGAAGAGCCCAGCCCGCTGGAGGTTGAGATGTTTAACTATCAGCTTGATCTCGATCAATATGTGGCCATGCATGAGAATCAAGAAACCATAAAGGATCTGCATGATCGTTAGTGTATTGTTCATTATTTTTGTCGGGCTCGGCGGAGGCATAACGGTGGGGGCGGGTTTCGTTGCTTTTTTAACCGTAATGGGAATCATTCCGCGGCTGATGCAGCTCACCAAAACAATGAGATTTGTTCAGGCTTATGAAGCGGCTGTTATTCTTGGCGCGGTTTGCGGGGGATGGGAGACGCTTCATATGAATCATCTTTATCTAACAAAATGGATAGCTGTGCCGGTCGGGCTTCTGGCAGGTTTGTTCGTCGGGATGCTAGCGGCTGCTCTTACAGAGGTTTTAAATGTCCTGCCAATTTTGGCAAAACGAATCGGGCTCAGAAGTAAAATCATTATTCTTTTAATGGCCATCGTGATTGGGAAAATCGCGGGATCCTTATTTCATTGGCTGTACTTTATTGACCATTCATAAGGAGGTTTCAAGATGACAAACATAAAAGAAAATTACAAATCAAAAGTGAAAACATATCAGCCTAAGCCGCCTTACGTCTGGAACTGTGTAAAAGCCTTTTTAGTGGGCGGACTGATTTGTGCAATCGGGCAAGGTCTGCAAAATTTTTATATCCATTTTTTTGATTTCAATGAAAAAACTGCGGGGAATCCAACAGCTGCAACGCTGATATTAATTTCTGCCCTGCTTACAGGGTTCGGCATCTATGACAGAATCGGACAATTCGCAGGCGCAGGTTCAGCCGTACCTGTCACAGGTTTTGCCAACAGTATGGCAAGCGCGGCTCTTGAATATAAAAGCGAAGGATTAGTGCTTGGAGTAGCGACAAATATGTTTAAACTGGCAGGAAATGTTATTGTTTTCGGAGTTGTAGCTGCATACATCGTTGGAATGATTCGGTTTGCTTTTGAGAAACTGATGTCATAGGAGGAGAAGAAAATGAAATTAACAGGAAAGCAAACCTGGGTATTTGAACATCCCATATTTGTCAACTCAGCGGGAACGGCAGCAGGACCAAAGGAAAAAGACGGACCGCTCGGCTCTTTATTTGATAAAACCTATGACGAAATGCATTGTAATCAAAAAAGCTGGGAAATGGCGGAACGGCAGCTCATGGAAGACGCTGTTAATGTTGCGCTTCAAAAAAACAATCTGACAAAAGATGATATTGACCTATTGCTGGCAGGCGACTTGCTGAACCAAAACGTGACGGCTAACTATGTGGCAAGACACTTGAAAATCCCATTTCTTTGTATGTTTGGCGCCTGTTCAACATCAATGGAAACAGTGGCTGTCGCATCAGCCTTAGTTGATGGCGGGTTTGCCAAAAGGGCACTCGCTGCCACCAGCAGTCACAATGCAACTGCGGAAAGACAGTTTCGCTATCCGACAGAATACGGAGGCCAAAAACCGGACACTGCTACCTCCACTGTAACCGGAAGCGGTGCAGTTGTCATCAGTCAGACACCGGGTGATATCCAAATCACAAGTGCGACTGTCGGAAAGGTTTCTGATTTAGGAATTACAGATCCTTTTGATATGGGATCGGCTATGGCTCCGGCTGCAGCTGATACGATTAAGCAGCACTTTAAAGATCTCAACCGGACAGCGGATGATTATGATCTAATCCTGACAGGTGACCTGTCAGGCGTCGGTTCTCCAATCGTAAAAGACATCTTAAAAGAAGATGGATATCCAGTCGGCACAAAGCATGATGATTGCGGGCTTCTGATTTACACTCCGGATCAGCAGGTCTTTGCCGGGGGGAGTGGCTGTGCTTGTTCAGCGGTTGTCACCTACTCTCATATTTTTAAGCAGCTGAGAGAAGGAAAATTAAACCGTGTATTTGTCGTGGCGACCGGGGCGCTGTTAAGCCCGACGATGATCCAGCAAAAAGAAACCATTCCGACTATCGCCCACGGGGTTGTATTTGAGCGTGCAGGAGGTGCATCTTAACATGGACTACCTTTTGGCTTTTGTATGCGGCGGGGCCATTTGTATCGTCGGCCAGCTGCTCTTGGATATTTTTAAATTGACGCCAGCTCATGTCATGACATCATTTGTTGTAATCGGTGCAATATTAGATGGTTTCGGCATTTACGATAAATTTATTGAATTTGCCGGAGGAGGCGCCACCGTTCCGATCGTCAGCTTCGGTCACAGTCTTCTGCACGGTGCTATGCATCAGGCGCATATACACGGATTTATAGGAATCGGCATGGGGATTTTTGAGCTGACCTCGGCCGGTATCTCAGCCGCTATTCTTTTCGCCTTTATCGTAGCTGTTATTTTCAAACCGAAAGGATAATGCTGACATGACGACAAAACGCAAGGTCATACTGGTAACAGACGGGGATGTTTATGCCGCTAAAACAATTGAATACGCCGCAAGCAAAGTGGGAGGTCGATGTATTTCACAATCAAAAGGGAATCCTTCCACCCGCAGCGGCGCCGAGCTTGTCAAGCTGATCGCCTCAGCACCGTATGATCCTGTATTTGTCATGTTTGACGACTCCGGCCTTCAAGGAGAGGGTCCGGGAGAAGCCGCTCTGACCTATGTCGCAACCCATCCGTCTATTGAAGTGCTCGGTGTGATTGCGGTCGCGTCAAAAACACATCAGGCTGAATGGACCAGGGTCGATGTAAGCATTGACCGCAATGGAGAAATAACTGAATACGGCGTCGATAAAGTCGGGGAAAGGGAATTTGATGACCACAGAATGAGTGGAGATACAGTCTATTGCCTTGATAAACTTGATCTCCCGCTTATTGTCGGTATCGGGGATATCGGCAAAATGGGCAGAAAAGACGATATCTCAAAAGGGTCGCCAATCACCATGAAAGCGGTCGAGTTTATTTTAGAAAGGAGCGGGTATCATGCCGGACCACAAGGAAGAGAAAATTCGGGTTTATCGGAATCCAGCTAAAAATGAAGAGTATTTCAAAAACCGTGTCGGGATGGGGACGAGCTATGATGTAGGTGTTCGCAAGCTCACGATTTTAGATAAAGAGATCCAGCTTTACTATCTAAATGGATTATGCGATACAGCCTATATTATTCATTTAATGAGAGAACTTGTTGCCATTAACAATCGGAAAGAAGACCCTGATGAGCTGGTCGACATCGTCGAAAACAGGCTGCTTAACGCCCAGGTCGAAAAAGTAAAAACCTTGGATGAAACCACCGACCAAGTGCTGTCCGGGCTCGTCGCTGTCATTGTTGAAGGTGCAGGTTTCGCATTTATAATTGACGTCAGAAGCTATCCGGGCAGAAACCCGGAAGAACCTGATACGGAAAAGGTAGTCAGAGGAGCCAGAGACGGATTTGTTGAAAATATCGTCGTCAATACGGCCCTTCTCAGAAGGCGGATCAGAGACGAACGCCTTCGAGTCAAGATGACGAAAGTTGGTGAGCGGTCAAAGACGGATTTAAGCATTTGTTATATTGAAGATATAGCTGATCCGGATTTGGTTGAGATCGTAGAAAAAGAAATTGCATCCATTGATGTCGATGGATTAACAATGGCAGACAAAACTGTCGAGGAATTCATTGTTAATCAAAGCTATAATCCTTTTCCGCTCGTGCGCTATACAGAAAGACCGGATGTGGCCGCAAATCATGTTCTAGAAGGCCATGTTATCATTATAGTGGACACATCGCCGAGTGTGATCATTACCCCGACGACTTTATTTCACCATGTGCAGCATGCTGAAGAATATAGGCAGGCGCCTTCAGTCGGGACCTTTTTAAGGTGGGTAAGATTTTTCGGTATTCTTGCTTCTACTTTATTTCTTCCGATTTGGTTTCTCTTTGTGCTTCAGCCTGATCTGCTCCCGGACAATATGAAATTTATCGGTTTAAATAAAGATACGCATATCCCGATCATCCTGCAGATATTTTTAGCTGACTTAGGAATCGAGTTTCTCAGAATGGCTGCCATTCACACACCGACGGCTTTATCGACAGCAATGGGTTTAATTGCCGCTGTTCTGATCGGGCAGATTGCGATTGAGGTCGGCCTTTTTTCGCCTGAGGTGATTCTGTACGTCTCACTTGCGGCGATTGGAACCTTTACGACGCCTAGTTATGAATTAAGCTTGGCAAACAAAATGAGCCGTCTTGTCCTCATGATACTCGTTGCCTTATTTCATATAAAAGGGCTCGTCATCGGATTTACAGTGCTAATTATTGCCATGGCAAGCATCAAATCCCTTCAGACACCGTACTTATGGCCGCTGATTCCCTTTAACGGAAAGGCGCTGTGGCAGGTTCTTGTCCGCACAGCGAAACCTGGCGCAAAAGTAAGACCCAGTATCGTTCACCCCAAAAATCGCTTAAGACAGCCTACCAATTCATAATCGCATTGAAACTGACTGAAGAGTATGATAATGTATGTCTTAATTATGAAGGGACAGTCCATAAAACTGTCCTTTCATCCATAAGCGGAGAAAGAGGGAATGACATTGTTCTTACACGGCACAAGCAGACAAAATCAACATGGTCATTTAGAAATCGGAGGTGTGGATGCTCTCTATTTAGCGGAGAAATATGGTACACCTCTTTACGTATATGATGTGGCTTTAATACGTGAGCGTGCTAAAAGCTTTAAACAGGCGTTTATTTCTGCAGGGCTGAAAGCACAGGTGGCATATGCGAGCAAAGCATTCTCATCAGTCGCAATGATTCAGCTCGCTGAGGAAGAGGGACTTTCTTTAGATGTCGTATCCGGAGGAGAGCTATATACGGCTGTTGCGGCAGGCTTTCCGGCAGAACGCATCCACTTTCATGGAAACAATAAGAGCAGGGAAGAACTGCGCATGGCGCTTGAGCACCGCATCGGCTGTATTGTGGTGGATAATTTCTATGAAATTGCGCTTCTTGAAGACCTATGTAAAGAAACGGGTCACTCCATCGATGTTCTTCTTCGGATCACGCCCGGAGTAGAAGCGCATACGCATGACTACATTACAACGGGCCAGGAAGATTCAAAGTTTGGTTTCGATCTTCATAACGGACAAACTGAACGGGCCATCGAACAAGTATTACAATCGGAACACATTCAGCTGCTGGGTGTCCATTGCCATATCGGATCGCAAATCTTTGATACGGCCGGTTTTGTGTTAGCAGCGGAAAAAATCTTCAAAAAACTAGACGAGTGGAGAGATTCATATTCATTTGTATCCAAGGTGCTGAATCTTGGAGGAGGTTTCGGCATTCGTTATACGGAAGACGATGAACCGCTTCATGCCACTGAATACGTTGAAAAAATTATCGAAGCTGTGAAAGAAAATGCTTCCCGTTACGGTTTTGACATCCCGGAAATTTGGATCGAACCGGGCCGTTCTCTCGTGGGAGACGCAGGCACAACTCTTTATACGGTTGGCTCTCAAAAAGAAGTGCCGGGTGTCCGCCAGTATGTGGCAGTAGACGGAGGCATGAACGACAATATTCGTCCTGCGCTTTACCAAGCTAAATATGAAGCTGCGGCAGCCAACAGGATCGGAGAAGCGCATGACAAAACGGTATCAATTGCCGGAAAGTGCTGTGAAAGCGGAGATATGCTGATTTGGGATATTGACCTGCCGGAAGTAAAAGAAGGCGATCTTCTTGCCGTTTTTTGTACAGGCGCTTATGGATACAGCATGGCCAACAATTATAACCGTATTCCGAGACCCGCCGTTGTATTTGTCGAAAACGGTGAGGCTCATTTAGTCGTGAAGCGAGAAACATACGAAGATATTGTAAAACTTGATCTGCCATTTAAAACGAGTGTAAAGCAATAAAAGAAAGCGCCGATTTTTCGGCGCTTTTCTTATTTGAATATAGATACAATCGCATTCCAGATAGATACGAAGAAATCAATGACTTTCTGGATGAAGTTTTTGCCTTCATCTGATTCTATGAATTTCGTAATCTTATCTTTCGCTTTATCTAGCTGGTCACTGACCTGTCCCCAGTCAATGTCAGCGTTTTTCATCTTATTGAATAGGGAGACAAGCTGGTTCTTTTGGCTGTCAGTAAGTGTGACGTTTAAATCAGAAGCTGCGTCATCCACTTGTTTTTCGATGTCAGCTTTATTATCAGGCACCCCGTTTTTAGCAAACTCTTCTTTGATTTTTGCAATCAGGGCTGCCGCATTTTCGTTACCGATTTTGTCTCCAAGCTCTGATGTCGTGACAAGCTCTTGGTTGGCGACCTGCTTAACATCCTCCGAGATCGCTTCGTCTGAAGAAACTTCATACGCCTTAATCAATCCAGTTAAAGCCGCAGTCCCGGATACTTCAAACGGTGCTGTAACATACACCTTCGCATCTTTAACACCGGCTGTCATCAGTGCATTCAGGTACATTTCATCTGTGATGCCGCTGATATTATGGGTCTCAACATTCAATCCGGAGCCTTTTTTGGCAATGGTGATTGACGATGAAGAAATCGCTCTCGATCCGATTTGCGCGTTCGATATATATTTTCCTAAATATTCATGTTCTTCCTTATTGGTCACGGTTACCGTTGTGGCATTATCAGGGACATTCATTTCATCAAGCACTTTTTGTTTGTCGGATTCTGACAAATCAGCACCAAGTGTTACAATGACATCTCCAACTGCGGCATCCGCGAGACTGACCTTCGGAACCGTCAGCAGCAAAACGGCCGCTGCCAGCATTCCAATCCAAATTTTCTTCAAAGCAGTTTGACCTCCTTCAATTTCACAAGCAGCTGGATAGTGCTGCTTTGTGAGGACCTGAATCATGAAAAATACAGTTCCGTTAGGTTAGACGGAGATAAAGAGATTCAGGTTTCATTTTTATTTTTTAGTAAAGCCGGGAGATTCGTTTTCCCCCGAAAGGTGTGGTATAATAGCCGCGACAAGGAGAGACAGGCTATAACCTATCATACATAATCTCCTTTGAAAATTAAAATAAAGAAAGTAGGCATACAATTGAAAACAGGTTACTTTTTATTAGAAGACGGGAACAAAATTGAATTTGAACTTTATCCTGAAGCTGCACCTGGAACTGTCGCAAACTTTGAAAAGCTTGCGAACGAAGGCTTTTATGACGGGCTTACATTCCACCGAGTGATTCCTGGCTTCGTCAGTCAAGGCGGCTGCCCGCACGGAACTGGTACTGGCGGTCCGGGATACACAATCAAATGTGAAACAGAAGGCAACCCGCATACACATGAGGCGGGCGCACTTTCTATGGCACATGCCGGAAAAGACACTGGCGGCAGCCAATTTTTCATCGTTCATGAGCCACAGCCTCATTTGAACGGTGTTCACACTGTATTCGGTAAAGTAACAAGCGGATTAGAATTCGCGAAAAACATGTCTAACGGCGATGTAATGAAAGAAGTTCGCGTAGAAGGCTAATTGGCAGGCAAAAGGCTTCCTCATATAGAGGGAGCTTTTTTATTGGGTAAAAATGTTCAATAAAAAACCGCCGAGTGCTGATGGCGGTTGGCAAAACCAGGTGTTTAGTTAGTGAGACATCGCAAGCCCCCGTAATGAATAGATTAAAAAGTTTTGGTGACGTTCTGATCAGTAAATTGATGATTAATCATTTTAGCCTTGCTTACAAAGTTATTTTCAAAGACAATTCCTGTGTTTAAACCTCCGGAGCCAAACACAGATTTTGACAAAGTTAAAGGCCTGATCATAAAAGCGCCGCCTACGTTAATTACACTGTTCCCGGAAACGTTGTTTATATTAATAGGATAATCAATCATACTATCAAGTCTCCTTTCATATCATTCTATTTTTTATATGTATTAGTGCTAGAGTTGATTAGCGTAAACTTATCGGCAAAAATATTTAGGAGATGCCTGTTTTTATTGATTTATAAAATGCTCGAAAAAAGCGCCTCCTTTATAGCTTCCGGAAGCCCAGCTACCTGTCTATTCTTTTAACTACTCTGAATGCGGCAGCTGCTTTTCTGGCGAATGTAATAGGATCATCCTGTGCTGACTCAAAGTGCATATACATTGCACACGGCTCACTAAATAACCAGTGGTTATGCAATGCAGTAATCGCCATACGCCGCTATCCTAGTTCGGTGAGCAAAGAATTTACCTCTTCATGTAAGAAACTAAGTGAAATACTTTACCATTGCGAACCTCAAACGGGAAAAATGGGGAATGGCCAAGGAATGAGGTAGGCAAACAAACACCTGACTCGGTGGCAGAACGAACTGCCCAAAATTTTGGCAAACTCCCTGCGTATCTTTTGTTTCCTCCCATTTCATGCTGTTGCTCCTCCTTGTCAAAAAAGAATGTATGAGTGACGAGTATAGGAGAGAAGATCCCGCCATAGACAATGTTGTTGGACGACTGAAGGTGAAATTGTGCTGATTATACAAAAAGTGGATTGGGAATGATAAAAGGACAAAAAAGTTTAAGGAGAATCACATGCAAGTTTTGACGGGGTTGCTCGAACAGTACGGATATGCCGTCTTGTTTATTGTCTTGATGTTAGAGCTTCTAGCTTTACTTGGACCGGGAGAGTTTGCCGGTGTTCTCGTGTTTCAAGAAAAGTTAAACTGGGTGCTAAGCATGTTAGCGGCCGGATTGGGGAGCTGTGCGGGAGTAAGCATGTCGTATTGGATCGGGTATAGACTGGGCCCAGCTGCAATTCAGAAAGCTTTTGCGTCGAGAGGTGTTCTGTTAGCCGTTATTGTTCTAACTTTTTTTTGGACGGTATTCAAAGGGCAAGACCGGAAAATCGAACTCTCTTTCTCCTAGTCGTTGGTGCGAGAGCTTTATGAAGAGGGAATTAGACGGCTCTTTCATTCCCTTCATCCTGTTCACGCTCCTTTGGAAAGTCATGTATTATATCCATTCCCGAGCGAACAGACTTTAACGGCATTTGTCATTTTTGGTTTTTGTGCTTATCTTTTTGTTCGTCATTCTCATAAGGCGCGTCTGCAAACTGTTGCGTTTTTTTGTTGATTATCGTTTTATTCCTCATCGGGCTGAGCCGTGTGTACTTTAATGAGCAGTATCCGAGTGATGTTGCTGCGGGTTACGCCTTCGGCGGTGTTTGGCTGAGTTTGAATGTTTTGGTCATGGAGCTTTTCCGTTTCTCCAGAAGATTTACCAAGCTGAGAAACGAACCCAATTAGTATGTAATCAAAATTAAGTAAACTTTAAAGTAGTACGGGTCATTGGGATTGATATTTTGTAGTAAAATAAATCAAACAAACGTGATGTAATGAAAAGGAGATCGCGATATGAACAACAAAGGCTGTATAAAATGCGGCAGTACTGAAGCCGGACAAAAAGAAATAGCTACAACCGGCACGGGATTATCAAAGCTGTTTGACGTGCAGCATAACCGATTTCTAGTGGTTTACTGTAAGAACTGCGGATATTCAGAGTTTTATAATAAAGAGTCTTCAACTGCCGGGAATATATTGGATTTATTTTTTGGAAGCTGATCCATGTTTTTTTTCGAGCTTGAATGATTTTTAACATATCATGAAAGCAAAAACGGGATGCGGTTATCACCTGTGAAATAGGTTGCTGCAAACATTCCAGTAACCTTTATGACGTGAATTGTTTTTTGTCAAGTGCCATGGGTATCATGGATTGGGGGATCAATGGAATGCAGTAAATGAACAAACTGCCCGTAACCTCATGCTTTATATACGATCTAAAGATTTTGCATATGAGAACTCTCTTTCTTCTGAGTCCATCGCTTCTGAATTATGCGATTCATTTCTTTCAATATTTTCAGGCCTAGTTATGATCGACAAGAAAAAATAGGCATGATGTGGGTAGAAGATGAAGATTAACAGTTTGTAAAATCACTTCAATGGTCCTAATGGGATTTTTTTTCGATTCGTGATAACATAAATTGAAGACCGTTGTTTATTGGAGGAAATCAGTTGAAATCAGAAAATGTTTCGAAGAAAAAATCAATATTAGAATGGGCAAAAGCAATTGTGATTGCTGTCGTTCTTGCTTTGCTCATTCGCAACTTTATTTTTGCGCCGTATGTCGTTGATGGTGACTCTATGTATCCTACACTTCACAACCGTGAAAGGGTCTTTGTCAATATGACAGTCAAATACATCGGCGAGTTTGATAGAGGAGACATCGTCGTGTTAAACGGAGATGATGTTCACTATGTCAAACGTATTATCGGCCTTCCCGGCGATACGGTTGAGATGAAAAATGACCAGCTCTATATCAACGGGAAAAAGGTGGACGAACCTTATTTGGCGGCTAATAAAAAGAGAGCGAAACAGGACGGTTTTGACCATTTGACCGATGATTTCGGCCCGGTTAAAGTGCCTGATAACAAGTATTTTGTGATGGGCGACAACCGTCGGAATTCAATGGACAGCCGTAACGGTCTTGGCCTCTTCACGAAAAAACAAATTGCGGGTACGTCAAAGTTTGTTTTCTACCCGTTTAACGAAATGCGCAAAACAAATTAGGATCAAGCAGTTTCCCATTGGGGCTGCTTTTTTTATATCTTTTTTACGGTCATCCCCTAAAAACAGAACATAAATTCGTATATCTATAGAAAAGAAATTTTTGCAGAAATGTGAAACATATTCCCGTTATGCATCGTTATATTAATAATTTACGAGAATTTACGGTTTTTTATTCATGAAAAAAAGGAATAACTCATATGTATGAATAGATTCATATTGGCTGGAGGTTTAGAAATGGGAAGAATAAAAACCAAGATTACCATTCTGTTAGTGCTTATGCTTTTACTTGCAGGCGGTTATATGTACATAAATGATGTTGAGCTGAAGGATGTTCCGACAGCAATTGGACAAACCTTGTCCTCGGAAGAAGAGGAATACACCATCCAGGAATATAAAGTGACGAAAATTGACGGCTCAGAGTATCATGGAGTAGCAGAAAACGGAACGAAAATCATCTTCAACGGAAAAAAATTAAATCAGGATTTATCTGATATAAAAGAAGGTGACAAGATTAAGGCATACTTCAGCAAATCAAAGCGGATCGACGGATTAATCAAGGTTGCAAAAGTGAATGATTAACAAAACATCACCTTTCGGATCGAAGGGTGATGTTTTGTTTTTCTCAAATTGTAAGTTTATTTCATTGCGTACTTTAAAAAGGATCGCTATAATAGCCAATAAGGACAAATGAATAAAGATTGTATCCTTCGGGGCAGGGTGGAAATCCCGACCGGCGGTAGTAAAGCACATTTGCTTTAGAGCCCGTGACCCGTGTGCATAAGCACGCGGTGGATTCAGTTTAAGCTGAAGCCGACAGTGAAAGTCTGGATGGGAGAAGGATGATGAGCCGCTATGCAAAATGTTTAAAAATGCATAGTGTTATTTCCTATTGCGTAAAATACCTAAAGCCCCGAATTTTTTATAAATTCGGGGCTTTTTTTGACGGTAAATAACAAAAGAGGGGAGGGAACCAAATGGAAGAGTATTATATGAAGCTGGCCTTAGATCTTGCGAAGCAGGGCGAAGGACAGACCGAATCCAATCCGCTCGTCGGCGCTGTTGTCGTAAAGGACGGACAAATTGTCGGAATGGGCGCCCATTTAAAATATGGTGAGGCTCATGCAGAAGTTCATGCCATCCATATGGCTGGAGCACATGCAGAGGGTGCCGACATTTACGTTACACTCGAACCGTGCAGCCATTACGGAAAAACACCGCCATGTGCAGAATTGATTATCAACTCTGGCATCAAAAGAGTGTTCGTGGCGATGAGAGATCCTAATCCGCTTGTGGCTGGAAGAGGGATCAGCATGATCAAAGAAGCCGGCATTGAGGTAAGGGAAGGTATCCTGGCAGACCAGGCGGAGAGGCTGAATGAAAAATTTCTGCACTTTATGAGGACAGGCCTTCCGTACGTCACGCTAAAAGCGGCTGCCAGCCTTGACGGCAAGATAGCTACCAGCACGGGTGACAGCAAATGGATCACGTCAGAGGCTGCAAGACAGGATGCTCAGCAATACAGGAAAACACACCAAAGCATTTTAGTCGGAGTTGGCACAGTGAAAGCCGACAATCCGAGCTTAACCTGCAGACTGCCGAATGTAACAAAACAGCCGGTTCGGGTCATACTTGATACCGTACTCTCGATTCCTGAGGACGCTAAAGTGATTTGCGATCAAATAGCGCCGACATGGATTTTTACGACGGCACGCGCAGACGAGGAAAAGAAAAAACGGCTTTCAGCTTTCGGAGTGAACATATTTACACTTGAAACCGAGCGCATTCAAATTCCCGATGTTTTGAAGATCCTAGCGGAAGAAGGTATCATGTCGGTGTATGTGGAAGGCGGTTCAGCTGTTCACGGAAGCTTTGTCAAAGAAGGCTGTTTTCAAGAAATCATCTTCTATTTTGCCCCTAAACTAATCGGAGGAACGCATGCTCCCAGCTTAATCTCCGGTGAAGGTTTTCAATCAATGAAAGATGTCCCCTTATTACAATTCACTGATATAACCCAAATCGGCCGTGATATCAAACTGACGGCAAAACCGACAAAGGAATAGGATGGTGACCATGTTTACAGGAATTATCGAAGAAACAGGCACAATCGAATCCATGAAAAAAGCAGGGCATTCAATGGCCTTAACTATTAAATGCTCAAAGATTTTAGAGGATGTTCATCTCGGCGACAGCATTGCAGTGAACGGCATTTGTCTGACTGTCACTGATTTTACAAAAAATCAGTTCACAGTGGATGTTATGCCTGAAACAGTCAAAGCTACGTCACTGAATGATTTAACAAAAGGAAGCAAAGTAAATCTGGAAAGAGCGATGGCGGCAAACGGCCGTTTCGGAGGCCATTTCGTCTCAGGCCATGTCGACGGAACTGCGGAAATCACACGAATTGAAGAGAAAAGCAACGCAGTTTACTATGATTTAAAAATGGACCCGTCATTAACAAAAACATTGGTTTTAAAGGGATCAATTACTGTGGATGGCGTGAGCTTAACCATATTCGGCCTGACAGAAGACACAGTGACGATCTCCTTAATACCGCATACGATCAGCGAAACGATTTTTTCAGAAAAAACGATCGGCTCTAAAGTGAATATCGAATGCGATATGATCGGAAAATATATGTATCGATTTTTGCATAAAGCCAATGAAAATAAGACCCAACAAACCATTACAAAAGCCTTCTTAAGCGAAAACGGCTTTTAGAGAGGAAGATTTGCATGTTTCATCCGATAGAAGAAGCACTGGACGCTTTAAAAAAAGGCGAAGTCATCATCGTTGTAGATGATGAAGACAGAGAAAATGAAGGAGACTTTGTGGCTCTTGCCGAGCATGCAACGCCGGAAGTCATTAACTTTATGGCGACACATGGGAGAGGACTGATCTGCACGCCGCTCAGTGAGGAAATCGCAGACAGGCTTGATCTTCACCCTATGGTTGAGCATAATACAGATTCTCACCACACTGCATTTACCGTAAGCATAGACCATCGTGAAACGAAAACAGGTATCAGCGCTCAAGAAAGATCTTTTACCGTTCAAGCATTGCTGGACAGCAAATCCGTGCCATCTGATTTTCAGCGTCCGGGGCACATTTTTCCGCTGATTGCGAAAAAAGGAGGTGTCCTGAAAAGAGCGGGCCATACAGAAGCTGCTGTTGATCTTGCTGAAGCTTGCGGATCTCCAGGAGCCGGCGTCATTTGTGAAATTATGAATGAAGACGGAACGATGGCGAGAGTGCCTGAGCTCATTGAAATTGCGAAAAAGCATCAATTAAAAATGATCACCATTAAGGATTTGATTCAATACCGTTACAATCTGACAACACTTGTCGAGCGTGAAGTTGACATTACGCTGCCTACTGATTTTGGGACATTTAAGGTTTATGGATACACAAATGAGGTAGATGGAAAAGAGCATGTCGCATTTGTGATGGGAGAGGTGCCGTTCGGAGAAGAACCGGTATTGGTCCGGGTGCATTCAGAATGTCTCACAGGTGACGTGTTTGGGTCTCATCGCTGTGACTGCGGACCGCAGCTGCACGCCGCGCTGAACCAAATTGCCGCAGAAGGCCGTGGAGTGCTTCTGTACTTGCGCCAAGAAGGACGAGGCATCGGTTTAATCAATAAATTAAAAGCTTATAAGCTTCAGGAACAAGGTTATGACACCGTAGAAGCCAATGAGGCGCTTGGATTCTTGCCGGATCTTCGCAACTATGGCATCGGAGCACAAATTTTACGCGACCTCGGTGTCCGGAATATGAAGCTTTTGACGAATAATCCGCGAAAAATCGCAGGCCTTGAAGGCTACGGACTCAGTATTTCAGAAAGAGTGCCGCTTCAAATGGAGGCGAAAGAACACAATAAAAAATATTTGCAAACCAAAATGAACAAGCTAGGTCATTTACTTCATTTCTAATCACAAATATCACAAAAAAGGATGGGAATCATATGAATATCATACAAGGAAATTTAGTTGGTACAGGTCTTAAAATCGGAATCGTAGTAGGAAGATTTAATGATTTTATTACGAGCAAGCTGCTGAGCGGAGCAGAAGATGCGCTGCTCAGACATGGCGTAGACACAAATGACATTGATGTGGCTTGGGTTCCAGGCGCATTTGAAATACCGTTTGCTGCGAAAAAAATGGCGGAAACAAAAAAATATGATGCTATTATCACATTGGGCACTGTCATCAGAGGCGCGACGACACATTACGATTATGTCTGCAATGAAGCTGCAAAAGGCATCGCGCAAGCAGCAAACACTACTGGTGTACCTGTCATCTTTGGAATTGTAACAACTGAAAACATCGAACAGGCTATCGAGCGTGCCGGCACAAAAGCGGGCAACAAAGGTGTAGATTGTGCTGTTTCTGCCATTGAAATGGCAAATTTAAACCGCTCATTTGAATAATTTGCTGAAAACAGTTTAAAAATATGGCGAAAATGATATAATGTGAGAAAACGGATCACCTATTCGTATCCGTTAATAGCAGACTGGACATTTTGGATATAGAGGGGTTTTTATGTTAATTCGTTATAAAAAATCGTTTGAAAAGATTGCGATGGGGCTTCTTTCGTTTATGCCGAATGAAAAAGACCTTAAGCAGCTTCAGCAGACAATTAAGGACTACGAAACGGATACAGACCGCCAGCTCTTTCTTTGGAAAGAGGACGAGGATATCGTCGGAGCAATCGGAGTCGAAAAAAAGGATTCTGAGGTTGAGATCCGGCATATCAGTGTGAATCCTTCTCATCGCCATCAAGGAATCGGAAAACAGATGATGGATGCTTTAAAGCATTTATTCAAAACGCAAGTACTGGTTCCAAATGAATTAACGCAGAGCTTTTTCGAACGTTGTCAAGGTCAGCAGGATCAAGACATTTCATACAATAATTAAGCAGAGGCTGTGATCAGCCTCTGCTTTTTTTTCTGCGTTCTATTTCTTTTTCACGTTCACGGATGACGTCAGTCCGATCCCGCAAACGGTGTTTGTCGATAAGAAATATGTTCCTGAGTGCACTGGGCTGCCCCCATGTATACTTTTTTTTCCTGCATTCGATCCTGCATGCTTCCTCCAGTTTCTCATCTTTGATTGGCAGCATAATGCTTTTATAGGCAGAGCCCGTTTCGATTTGTTCGTAAACCGATTGCATAAGTTTGAGCAAACGGCCATGATCGAGCCCTAAGTCTTCGACTGCCCGGTATTCTGCTTGAAGAATCCGGATGCTGTTCGCCATCAGTCTTTTTGCCCCGGCTGTATTCTGCCTTCTGTGATGGTATAAAGCAACTGCAAGCTGAATAAAGCCGACCCAATAGCGTTTTCGTTTCTTTGGCGGATCTTCCTTCCAATATTCTTCTAATATTTCATGGCATTCAAAATAATCCCGTGTCGCGTGAAACTCAACGAGATAATCTATATAAGCTTTCGGATACAAGGTGTTTCCTCCTTTAATGTGCTTTTAGTGTACCATAGAAGGGATAAAAGGAAAAAAGAACGCTCGGCCTCTATTGCTTCTTAGAAAGGAAAACCAGAAGCTAAGGCTTTTTCTCCCGCTTCAGCGCTCCGAGCAAACACCTCTCGTGTTTTGAATATTCTGTACAAACTTGTTCAAAACAGGAAATGAAATAGTATTGGACGAGAGCTTTTTGGTGGCTTATACTATAGGGTAGCCAGTTTTTCCGGCAATGAGAGTGATACTTGAAAATGGTGAGATGATGGAAGAATATCAAGTGAAAATTGATACGTTTGAGGGCCCATTGGACCTGCTGCTTCATTTAATCAATCGTCTTGAAATTGACATATATGATATACCTGTGGCGAAGATCACTGAACAATATTTATTATATGTACATACGATGCGTGTGCTTGAGCTCGATATGGCCAGCGAGTATTTGGTTATGGCTGCCACGCTGCTCAGCATTAAAAGCAGAATGCTGCTCCCGAAGCAAGAGGAGGAGCTTTTTGAAGATGAATTACTTGAAGAAGAAGATCCGCGGGAGGAACTGATTGAAAAGCTGATTGAGTATCGAAAATATAAAGATGCGGCGAAGGATTTAAAAGAACGGGAAGAAGAAAGACAAAAATCGTTCACGAAACCGCCGAGTGATTTGAGTGAATATGCAAAAGAAGTAAAACAGTCTGAGCAAAAGCTCTCTGTCACGGTCTATGATATGATCGGAGCTTTTCAAAAAGTGCTGAAACGCAAAAAAATAAACAGGCCGATGGAAACAACAATTACAAGACAGGACATACCAATCGAAGCCAGAATGAACGAAATCGTGCACAGCTTGAAATCTAAAGGAACGAGAATCAACTTTATGGATCTGTTTCCATATGAGCAAAAAGAACATTTAGTAGTGACCTTTCTAGCTGTTCTTGAGCTGATGAAAAATCAGCTGGTCCTCATTGAACAGGAGCACAATTTTTCAGATATTTACATTACGGGGAGTGAATCCATTCATGGGGCTTGATATCGTGAATTGGAAAGCTATTGTGGAAGCCCTTCTTTATGCGGCAGGCGATGAAGGGCTTACAAAAAAGCAGCTGTTAACAGTGCTTGAAATCGAAGAGCCTGAACTGAACACTATCATGGCGGATGTGGCGGACGAATACCGCGGAGATACACGAGGGATTGAACTTATTGAGTATGCAGATACGTACATGCTCTCTACCAAAAAAGACTTTGCGCCTTACTTGAAAAAACTGATTGAAGTGCCGTCAAAGGGCCTTTCTCAAGCATCTTTAGAAGTACTGGCCATTGTTTCATACAAACAGCCAATTACGAGAGCAGAAATTGAAGAAATCAGAGGAGTAAAATCAGAGCGGATTTTACACAGTCTTGTCGCGAAGGCGCTATTGTGTGAAGTAGGGCGTGCCGATGGTCCGGGGCGGGCCATTTTATACGGTACTACGCCGACTTTTCTTGAACAATTCGGTCTGAAAACGCTGGACGAGCTTCCGCCGCTGCCTGAAAATGCGGAAGAAGACGTTCTTCAAGAAGAAGCAGATTTATTTTTTGAAAACTTTAACCAAACCTTCGAAGATATAAAATAGAAGTTTAATGAATCGCGCTTTTTCATCATCATAAGATATAAGGAAGAAGCTATCATGAAAGAAGCAAAATGTGAGAGACAAATACATGAGGGGAAGATACCAAACGAAATGGGACATTCGATTGTGCGAGCGCAGACTCAAAAAACAGGCGAATTCTTATCAATGGTTGTCAATACCGTGAACGATTACCTAAATCAAACGACGCTTGAGTCCTTACAGGCTGAATTGCCTATTGAAAAAGGATACTGCTGTGATGTGCTGAGCACTCTGAGAAGAATGGCAGTATTTTGTGAAGGAGGCGCAGAAGCGTGCCGCCGTCTCCTGATGCAGGAGCCTTTTCAGGAAGCCAGAGCGGAAAAAACACTTTATAATGTGTATCACCAATGCATTGAAGAGTTCTTTATGCCGAAAAAAGACACGTGGTGTGAAAATAGCCGGGCGTCTTATACTGGGGTCAGCGCAATTGAGTTTTATCATGCTGTTCCTGCGTCGCTTGAGCAATTATTATTGCCGTTGAGCGCGGCCTTTCTGAAGATGAGGGAAGAGCTGGCTCATTACGAAGCGTCCGGATCAAGCATGGCGCCAATCAGATAACGTTTACTCTCCCTTTTTCAGGGAGAGTTTTTTTATGTTTGCTTCCAGAAATATAATTGTTATTCATAACTGATGGACATGCGCATAAACTTGTACAAACCACCACAAGGACGTGAGCAAACATGCGCATTTTCAAAAAGGCAGTATTCGTGATCATGATTTCTTTTCTTATTGCAACTGTAAATGTGAATACAGCACATGCTGCTATAGATGTCAGTGCAAAAAGCGCGATCATTATTGACGGTGCGTCAGGCAGAGTGTTATATGCCAAGGACGAGCATCAAAAAAGGCGGATCGCGAGCATCACAAAAATTATGACCGCCGTCCTCGCCATCGAATCCGGCAAAATGGATCAAACAGTGACGGTTTCGGCAAATGCTGTCAGAACAGAAGGCTCCGCCATTTATTTAACAGAAGGTCAAAAAGTGAAGCTGAAAGATCTTGTGTATGGCCTGATGCTAAGATCAGGAAACGATGCCGCTGTCGCGATTGCTGAGCATGTCGGTGGGAGCCTCGATGGGTTTGTTTATATGATGAATCAAAAAGCCGAGCAGCTTGGTATGAAAAACACCCGTTTTCAAAACCCGCACGGATTGGACGACCATGAAAATCATTATTCAACAGCCTATGACATGGCCATTTTAACTAAGTATGCTATGAAGCTGAAAGACTATCAAAAGATTTCAGGCACAAAAATATACAAAGCGGAAACGATGGAAAGCGTATGGAAAAACAAAAATAAACTGCTGACCATGCTATATCCGTACAGCACAGGAGGAAAAACAGGCTATACAAAACTTGCAAAACGGACACTGGTCTCTACGGCTTCAAAGGACGGCATTGACCTGATAGCCGTCACCATTAATGACCCTAATGATTGGGATGACCATATGAAGATGTTTAACTATGTGTTTGAGCATTATCAAACCTATTTAATTGCAAAAAAAGGGGATATTCCAAAGCTGAAAGGCACATTTTATGAATCGAAGGCTTTTATCAAACGTGATATCACCTATTTGCTGACCGAAGAGGAAAAAGAAAATGTAAAAATTAATACCACACTGCTCAAGCCGAAAAAAGCATGGGAAAAAGATGCCTCGAAAATCCCTGACATCGTAGGGCACATGGAGATCATGTTCAACGATGCAACCATCGCAAAAGTGCCGATCTATTATGAAAATGAGCGGCATCAAAAACCGAAGAAACAATTTTTTGAAACGTTTAAATCAATCTTTCTGAATGCGGCAGGCGGAGCAAAATGGTCAATATAATTTGGGTCAGTTTAACCGTGATCGGACTCGTTTTTGCGATGTGCAACGGAACTCTGCAAGATGTAAATGAAGCCGTGTTTAAGGGTGCGAAAGAAGCGATTACGATCTCATTTGGATTGATGAGCGTGCTTGTTTTCTGGCTTGGCTTAATGAAAATCGCCGAGCAGTCAGGGCTTTTGGATATTTTCAGCCGGATGTGCAGACCTTTTATATCTAAACTGTTCCCTGATATACCGCCGGATCACCCGGCGATGGGCTATATTTTATCTAATCTTATGGCGAATTTCTTCGGCCTCGGAAATGCAGCAACTCCGCTTGGCATTAAAGCAATGGAACAAATGAAAAAGCTGAATGGAAACCGATCGGAAGCAAGCCGGTCGATGATTACTTTTTTAGCTGTTAATACGTCCTGCATCACACTCATCCCGACAACGGTGATCGCTGTCCGAATGGCTTATTCCTCCAAAACACCGACAGATATCGTCGGGCCAAGCATTTTGGCAACGCTTATTTCCGGAATCGGTGCCATTATCATTGATCGGTATTTTTATTACCGCCGCAAAAAGAAGGGAAGGTGAGCGGATGGAAATCATCAACTGGCTGTCTTTAGCCATGATTCCAATCATTATTGCCGGAATTCTTCTTTATGGAACGATCAAAAAGGTTCCGACATATGAATCGTTTGTCGAAGGCGGAAAAGAGGGGATAGAAATCGCCTTTTCCATTATCCCCTATTTAGTCGGAATGCTTGTCGCTATAACTGTTTTCAGATCATCAGGCGCGCTTGATTTTATAATGGATCTTTTAAAACCGGCTTTCTCCGCTATCGGCATCCCTGCTGAAGTAGTGCCGCTTGCTCTGATCCGCCCGATCTCCGGTACGGCCGCACTCGGAATGACGACCGATTTAATTGCAGTATACGGACCCGATTCCTTTATCGGCAGGCTGGCTTCCGTTATGCAGGGATCTACAGATACAACGCTTTACGTACTGACTGTGTATTTCGGAGCAGTCGGCATTAAAAAAATGGGTGATGCATTAAAGGTGGGGCTTCTTGCAGATTTAATCGGCGTAGTTGCATCTATCATCATCGTTACGTTATTATTTGGGAGCGCCTGAAAACGGCGTTTTTTTTAGATTTGGCATAGGAATTTGAAAAAGCTTGTTTGTTAAGGTTGAAAAAAGTAAGATAATACTTGAGGTGAAAGACATGGAAAGACTGCAAAAAGTGATTGCTCATGCCGGAGTTGCGTCGCGCAGAAAGGCAGAAGAGCTGATTAAAGAAGGAAAAGTAAAGGTGAATGGCAAAGTAGTAACAGAGCTAGGTGTTAAGGTCACCGGTTCTGATCAGATTGAGGTAAACGGGTTAAAGGTTGAACGCGAAGAGCCGGTTTACTTTCTCTTATATAAACCAAGAGGCGTTATTTCCGCAGCGCAAGATGATAAAGGACGCAAAGTGGTGACGGACTTTTTTAAAAATATTCCGCAGCGCATTTATCCGATTGGGCGTCTGGACTATGATACGAGCGGTCTTTTGCTTTTAACCAATGATGGTGAATTTGCCAATAAGCTTATGCATCCTAAGTATGAAATAGACAAAACATACGTGGCGAAGGTGAAAGGAATCCCGCCTAAAGAGCTGCTCAGAAAGCTGGAGCGCGGAATTAGGCTGGAGGAAGGCAAAACAGCGCCTGCTAAAGCGAAGCTGCTGTCTTTGGATAAGAAAAAGCAGACAAGCATTATTCAGCTGACGATCCATGAGGGACGCAACAGACAGGTGCGCCGCATGTTTGAAGCGATCGGACATGAGGTAATCAAGCTGAAGCGTGAGGAATACGCGTTTTTAAACCTGCGAGGCCTGCACACGGGCGATGCCAGAGAGCTTACGCCTCACGAAGTAAAAAGGCTCAGAGCACTGGCGGATCACGGTAAAAACGCTTTCTAAATTTCACATAACCTTCAAAAAGTAAGAAATGTGAAATGAACGTGCAATGATATAATTGAATGGATCTGCAATAGGGGGAAGGGGGCAGTGGACAATGAAGAAAAAAAGGCGTTTATTCATTCGGACCGGCATCCTTCTCGTTTTAATCTGCGCACTCGGCTATACCATTTACAACGCTGTATTTGCCGGCAAAGAGAGTATATCCGAAGGGTCCGACGCACCGAATTTTGTCCTAGAGGATACGAATGGGAAACGTATCGAGCTCAGTGACTTAAAAGGGAAAGGTGTTTTTTTGAATTTCTGGGGTACATGGTGTGAACCGTGCAAAAAAGAGTTTCCTTATATGGCAAACCAATATAAGCATTTTAAAAGCCAAGGTGTTGAAATTGTCGCTGTAAATGTTGGGGAGTCAAAGATAGCAGTACATAATTTTATGAAATCCTACGGAGTCAATTTCCCGGTTGTTCTGGATACAGATCGCCAAGTGCTTGATGCCTATGACGTATCTCCGCTTCCGACAACCTTTTTGATCAATCCGGAAGGAAAAGTTGTCAAGGTGGTGACCGGCACTATGACAGAAAGCATGATACACGATTATATGAATCTCATAAAACCCGGAGAGACTTCGGGATGAAGCAAGTCAAATGTGAATGCGGACATATAAACCCGGTCGGAACCGTTTTATGCGAATCGTGCGGAAGAGCTCTTCAGGAAACTCAACCTCCGCTCGCTGATATGAGATATGACGGAAGCGCAAGACGTTCGCAAACCTATAACAAAACGATCATCGACAAAATTTGGAATTTCTTTTCCTCGGTTAAGGTGGGAATATGGCTTATCGTCATAACCCTTGCCGCATCAGCGTTCGGCACCATTTTTCCCCAGGAAGCCTATCTGCCTCCGGGCGCACAGGCTGATACTTATTACAAGGAGCAGTACGGCACGTTTGGCCAGCTTTATTATTTGCTCGGGTTTCATCATTTATATGGTTCTTGGTGGTATTTGCTGCTCATTGCCTCGATCGGCATTTCACTCGTGATTTGCAGCCTTGATCGGGTCATTCCGTTGTACAGAGCGTTAAAAAACCAAGGTGTCAGAAGGAGCCCAGCTTTTTTAAGAAGGCAGCGCTTGTTCAGTGAAACAGTTACTGTACTGAACGGGGAATCGAAAGAAAAGATAGTTGCTCTATTAAAGAAAAAACATTATAGAATCAGAGAAAAAGAGGGCAGCATTCTTGCTGAAAAAGGACGCTTTTCCCGCTGGGGCCCGTATGTCAACCATATTGGATTGATCATCTTTTTGATTGGTGCGATGCTGAGATTTGTGCCTGGCATGTACGTCGATGAGACGCTTTGGGTCAGAGAAGGCGAAACCGCCGCAATTCCGGGTACAGACGGAAAATATTATTTGAAAAACAATCAATTCAGCGTAGAGACCTATAACAGCAAAACAGAAAAAAAGGTATTTGCAGATGCCATTGACAGAGTCGGGGACGGTAGAGTGGCAAAGAACTTTCAAACCGAGGCCGTACTCTACAAGAGAGAAGGAAAAATTGTTTATGGCGAGAAGCCGAAGCTGAAAAAAGTAACAGAAGAAGACATCCGTGTCAATCAGCCGCTGCGTTTTGATTCTTTTTCCGTTTACCAGGTGGATTACAAAGAGAATCAGCTTGACCAAATGGTGTTCCAGCTGATTGATAAAAAAACAAAAAAATCCTTTGGGAGCCTGAAGATCAACCTTCTGGATCCAGATTCGGTCTATGATCTTGGCAACGGTTACAAGGTGGAAATCGCCAGCTACCTGCCTGACTTCTATTTTAATCAGGACGGAGAGCCGAGTACAAAAACAAAGATCCCTAACAATCCGGCTTTTGTCTTTAATATTATAACGCCGGACAAACCGAAAGGCGAAAAGAGCTTTGTCGCCATCCAAGAAACCATCGAAGGATCAGGCAATAATAAATACAAGCTGAAATTTGACCATGTCGAAACGAAAAACATTACTGGACTTACAGTCAGAAAGGATCTGACACTCTGGGTGCTTGCTGTCGGCGGAGCCATTTTTATGATCGGTGTTATTCAAGGTATGTACTGGCAGCATCGAAGAATTTGGCTGCACTCACAGGACGGTGCAGTTATGGTAGCGGGGCATACCAATAAAAACTGGTTTGGCCTGAAGAAGGATTTAGCATTTATATTGGCTGATTCCGGACTGACTGAACCGGTGGACCAAAAAGAATTAATCAAAACACAGAAATAGGCGAAAAGGGAGTGATGTCATGGCAGAGCTGAGCGGAAATTTTCTTTATGCGGCCTTTCTTGTGTATTTAATCGCTGTCCCAATCTTCGGCGGGGCCATACGCGGGAATAAAGATAAAAAGGGCAGGCCAAACCGATGGGCCAACATTGGAATCACCCTTTCTATTGTCGGTTTTTTCTGCCACCTTGGATATTTCATCACAAGGTGGGCTGCCAGCGGCCATGCGCCTGTCAGCAATATGTTTGAATTCACCACCGCTTTTGGCATGATGCTTGTTTTGGCGTTTATCATTCTTTATTTTCTCTATAGATTGCCTTCATTAGGCCTGTTTACGCTGTCAATTGCTTTATTGCTGATTGCCTACGCCAGCATGTTTCCAACAGATATCTCGCCTTTAATTCCTTCGCTCCAAAGCAACTGGCTGTATATTCATGTAACAACGGCCGCGCTTGGGCAAGCTATACTTGCCATCAGCTTTGTCGCTGGTGTCATCTTTCTTTTGAAGCATGTAGACCAGACAAAGCCAAGTAAAAAGACCTTCTGGCTTGAAGCGATTATGTTTATCCTGGTCACAACCGTCGCCTTTATTGCAATCACATCAGCATTTCGTCTTGCAGGCTATGAAGCGGAGTTTAACTGGGTGGACAAAAATAAAGAAAAAAGCGTGATGGTGTACGAAATGCCCGCGCTTGTCGGTCCGCATCAGGGAGAGCTTTTGACCGAAGGAAGAATGGAACCGCTTGTTGATCTTCCCGCGCTTTTCTCAGGCAGAAAAGTGAACACTGTCATTTGGTCATTTGGAGCAGGTCTTGTGTTGTATGGGGCTCTCCGTCTGATCATCAGAAAAAGAATCAGCGCTCTATTACATCCGCTGGTGAAAAACGTCAATCTTGATCTGGTGGATGAGGTTGGGTACAGGGCCGTATCAATCGGATTTCCGATCTTTACACTCGGCGCGCTGATCTTTGCAATGATTTGGGCTCAGCTCGCGTGGACCAGATTTTGGGGCTGGGACCCTAAGGAAGTATGGGCGCTGATCACATTTTTGTTCTATGCCGCTTACTTGCATTTAAGACTGTCAAGAGGCTGGCACGGTGAGAAGTCAGCATGGCTGGCCGTAATCGGTTTTGCTATTATTATGTTTAATTTAATATTCGTAAATCTTGTGCTTGCCGGACTTCATTCTTATGCATAGTCCTTTGAAAGCGACACAGTTCTCAAACTTTCTCACGATTTGATAAAATGAAAGTAACAGAAGGAAAGCAGGGGGAAAACATGGACCAAACGAACGAAACAAAAATATTAGTAGTTGATGACGAAGCCAGAATTCGCCGCCTTTTAAGAATGTATCTTGAACGTGAAAATTATGCTATAGATGAAGCTGAAAATGGTGATGAAGCCATTGCCAAAGGGCTTGAAGCCAATTATGACTTAATTTTGCTTGATCTGATGATGCCGGGGACTGATGGAATTGAAGTGTGCCGGCAAATTCGTGAAAAAAAAGCGACACCCATTATCATGCTGACCGCAAAAGGAGAAGAAGCAAACCGGGTGCAGGGGTTTGAAGCGGGAACAGATGATTATATTGTTAAGCCGTTCAGCCCGAGAGAAGTCGTGCTGCGTGTAAAGGCCCTTTTGAGAAGAGCATCCCAAACCTCTTATTTCAATGCCAATACACCGACGAAAAATGTGCTCGTGTTTTCACATCTGTCCATAGACCATGACGCTCACCGCGTAACAGCTGATGGTACAGAAGTGAGCCTGACGCCAAAAGAGTATGAGCTTCTATATTTCTTAGCGAAAACGCCTGACAAGGTGTATGATCGGGAAAAGCTTCTGAAAGAAGTGTGGCAATATGAGTTTTTTGGTGATTTACGGACAGTGGACACTCACGTCAAACGCTTGAGAGAGAAGCTGAACAAGGTTTCTCCGGAGGCTGCGAAAAAAATTGTCACCGTATGGGGTGTAGGTTATAAATTTGAGGTCGGCGCTGAATGAAATTTTGGAAAAGCGTAGTAGGCAAGCTGTGGTTTACGATCCTTTCACTCGTCTTGATCGTATTGTTCATTTTAACGGTTCTTTTGCTGGAGTTTATTGAAAACTACCATGTGGAAGAAGCCGAGAATGATTTAACACAGCTTGCGAATAAAGTTGCTGTCATCCTAGAAAATCACGAGGACCAGGCACTGGCAAGGTCAATCACTTGGGAGCTCGCTGATAACTTAACAAGCATTGCCATCATCCAGGATGAGAAGAACCACTGGTATTCTCCGAATGATAAAAATCGCCTGTCGTCTATTACGGTTGAGCAAATACAGCATGACAAAGACTTAAATAAAGCTCTCAAAGACCATAAAAAAGTAAGCAAACGGACGGGACTGAGCGATACAGACACGGATAATGAACGCCTGATTGTAGGTGTCCCGTATGAAAAAGACGGAAAGAAAGGCATGGTCTTTTTATCCCAGTCTTTGCTTGCCGTTAAAGATACAACAAAACATACGACCCGCTATATTTTTCTTGCCGCTGGAATTGCGATTGTGCTGACCACATTTTTCGCATTCTTTTTATCAAGCAGGGTCACGTACCCTCTCCGAAAAATGAGAGAAGGCGCGCAGGATTTGGCGAAGGGCAAGTTCGATACAAAAATCCCGATTTTAACTCAGGATGAAATCGGTGAACTGGCGACCGCTTTTAATCAAATGGGCCGGCAGCTTAACTTTCATATCAATGCGCTCAATCAAGAAAAAGAGCAGCTTTCTAACATTTTGAGCAGTATGGCTGACGGGGTTATTACCATTAATATTGACGGTACGATTCTTGTGACCAACCCGCCGGCTGAACGTTTTCTTCAGGCTTGGTATTATGAACAGAACATGAATATCAAAGAAGGCGACAACCTTCCGCCTGAAGCAAAAGAGCTGTTTCAAAACGCTGTCAGCACTGAAAAAGAACAAATGATTGAGATGACGCTGCAAGGCAGATCATGGGTGCTTTTGATGTCGCCGCTTTATGCGGAATCGCATGTCAGAGGAGCGGTTGCCGTACTGCGTGACATGACAGAAGAACGCCGCCTTGATAAGCTGCGGGAGGACTTTATCGCAAATGTCAGTCATGAGCTGAGAACACCGATCTCCATGCTTCAGGGATACAGTGAAGCAATTGTTGATGACATTGCAAGCTCTGAAGAAGACCGGAAAGAAATTGCCCAAATCATTTATGACGAATCACTCCGAATGGGCCGTTTAGTTAATGATTTGCTTGATTTAGCCCGAATGGAATCAGGCCATACAGGCTTACATTATGAAAAAATCAATGTGAATGAGTTTTTAGAAAAGATCATCCGGAAGTTTTCCGGTGTTGCGAAAGAAAAAAATATTGCTTTAGATCATGACATTTCTCTCACAGAAGAGGAATTTATGTTTGATGAAGACAAGATGGAGCAGGTATTTACCAATTTGATTGATAACGCGCTGCGGCATACTTCAGCCGGCGGCAGTGTCTCCATTTCAGTCCATTCTGTGAAGGATGGATTGAAAATTGATATCAAAGACTCCGGGTCCGGCATACCGGAAGAAGATCTGCCATTTATCTTTGAGCGGTTTTATAAGGCAGATAAAGCGCGGACAAGGGGCAGAGCAGGAACCGGGTTAGGGCTGGCTATCGTTAAAAATATCGTGGAAGCCCACAACGGATCAATCACTGTGCACAGCCGAATAGATAAAGGAACAACATTTACTTTTTATATTCCGACAAAACGGTAAAATCGAGTCTGAATTTGCCGAAGAATCTTGTTCCATAAGAAACACCCGCTGACTGAGCGGGTGTTTTTTTAATAGCCAACATTAATAAAATTTAAGGATATGTTAATATAAATTCCCTTCCAAATTCCAGTTACTCGTAATATAGTTGTAATGTAACTTTTCAAGCTATTCATACGACAAAAAAGTGAACGGAGGGGTTTCAAATGGAAGAAACCTTTCAATTATTATATGATACATATCATCAAGATTTGTACCAATTTTTATTTTATATGGTAAAGGATAAAAACCAGACAGAAGACCTTCTTCAAGAGGTTTATATCCGGGTATTAAATTCTTATCATACGTTTGAAGGAAGAAGCAGTGAAAAAACATGGCTTTTGTCTATCGCACGCCATGTTGCGATAGACTGGTTCCGTAAACAGCAAACAATCAGACAGCGTATACTCGGTACATTTGACTGGGATACACAGGATGTCAGGGATCAGCAATTGCTGCCGGACGAACTTGCGGTTCAACATGAAAATGTCCGGGAAATTTATGCTGCGCTTGATCAATGTACAATCGATCAAAGAGCTGTGATTATCTTGCGGTTTATTCAGGGGTATTCAATACAGGAAACAGCCAAGGCTCTGCGCTTCTCGGAAAGCAAAGTAAAAACGACCCAACACAGAGGGCTCAAAGTACTTCGGAAACATATGGAGCTTTTGAGGGAGGAGCTAATGGATGATGAAGTCAGAATGGAACGAAGAACAGATAAAGGAGTTGTTAAGTCAACTTCCGGCAGTTAAAGACCATCGTTCGCCTCAGGATATTTACAAGCGGCTGACGATGGCAAAGCGTAAAAATAAGCCCGCTGTCAGGTGGATTGGCCCCGCGTGTGCCGCTGCAATTGCGGTTTATATCGCCTTCATTATTTCTCCTCATTTCTTTGATCAGGCACAGCCTCAACAAAAAGAAGCGTCCCAAGAGAACGCAGTAACGAAAACTGAGACAGAAGACAGCCCAAAAGCTGCATCATCCTTGGATCAGACATCGTTTGTCGTTCCTGAAAGGGACCAGAACAACTACATAACTGTAGCGGTTGCTGATGCCGATACATCTGCAATCATACCCGTCAGCATTCAAAAAACAAATGCAGACCAAACGATCCAGGATATGCTGTTTGAAAGTAGTGAATTGGGCATCCTTGATCATGCCATTACAATTCCAACCTTCATAGATGAAGTAGAAATAAAGGAAAAACCAAAGCAGAAGGAATTAAGTATACGAGTCCATCAGCCAGCTACGGCATTTTCTGTAAAAGATGATACACTGTTAAAAAAATTGCTTAAAGAATCCTTAAAATGGAGTCCTTATGAAAAAGTCAAATTTTTATCGGATCAAAATGAGACTGGGGTTCGGATTGGCTCATATGGCACTTTTACGGAAATTTCGATTCCCAAACAGTCAAAACGATCCTACTACTTGTACCAAAATAAACAAGGACAAGACTTTCTCGTTCCGTCAAATAATTCTTTTGATACAGTAAAAGAAGCGATTAAGGAAATGGAATCGAGCAGCCAAGAAGATACGACACCTCTTATTCAAGCGGGTGCTGTCCAATCTGTAACGAAGAAACAGAAACACTTATATATCCGCTTTTCAAAGGAGTCAGAAGTTGATGATTCTATTGCCAGTATTTTAATGATTGAGGGACTTCTTTTAACCGCAAAAGAGTTTGGCTTCACAGAAGTGACCTTTACCGAAACCAGAACAAACAAAATCGGCAAATATGACGTATCAGATGCAATTCCGGTACCGGCTGCTCCAAATCCGATTTTCTTAAACTAAAATGGGCCCTTTGAGGCTCTTTTTTAGTTGCTATTCATATAATAGAAATTTTCAAAAAAAAGTTGTACGTGTATAATAAAACAAGGTAACGATTGAAAGGATTTGAGATGAGTGAACGTGTTAACAATTAAAGGAGTTTCCATCGGGGAAGGAACGCCGAAAATCATCGTTCCGCTGATGGGAAAGACGGAAAAACAAATTCTGAATGAAGCAGAGGCAGTAAAATTACTGAATCCGGACATTGTTGAATGGAGAGTCGACGTATTTGAAAAAGCTAATGACAGAGAAGCGGTCACAAAGCTCATTTCTAAGCTTCGTAATTCTTTAGAAGACAAGCTATTTCTATTTACATTCAGAACCCACAAAGAGGGCGGGAGCATGGAGATGGACGAAAGCTCCTATCTTGCTTTGCTGGAATCGGCAATCCAAACAAAAGACATCGATCTGATAGATATCGAATTATTTTCAGGAGATGCACATGTAAAGGCGTTAGTATCGCTGGCGGAAGAAAACAACGTCTATGTGGTGATGTCAAATCACGACTTTGAAAAAACACCTTCGAAAGATGAGATTCTTTCAAGACTTCGGAAAATGCAGGATTTAGGGGCACATATTCCCAAAATGGCTGTCATGCCGAATGATACTGGAGATCTCCTAACGCTACTTGATGCGACGTATACAATGAAAACAAAATATGCAGACCGCCCCATTATTACAATGTCAATGGCTGCAACAGGGCTCATCAGCAGGCTGAGCGGTGAGGTTTTTGGATCGGCTTGTACTTTTGGAGCTGGAGAAGAGGCGTCCGCACCAGGTCAAATACCTGTTTTTGAGCTAAGGAGTGTCTTAGATATTTTGCATAAAAACACACGGGGATAGAACAATAAAAAAACTCAAGCTTTATAGCTTGAGTTTTTTTGATTATGGCAGATCAATGAGCTTCACAGACACAATATCAGGGACATTTGTTAGTTCTTTCACAATTTTATCTTCCAGATGTCTGTCAAAGGAAAGCATCATGATGGCTTCTCCGCCTTTTTCCTTACGGCCAACCTGCATAGTTGCAATGTTAATATCATTATCTCCGAGAATACGTCCTACTCGGCCGATGACACCTGTTGTATCTTGATGCTGGATATACACCAAGTGACCTGTCGGATAAAAATCAATATTAAATCCATTGATTTCGACAATTCGTTCTCCGAAATGAGGTATATACGTAGCCGTTACAGTAAAGGTGCTGCGGTCTCCTGTCACTTTTACGCTGATGCAGTTATCGTATCCAGATTCAGAAGAGGAAATTTTTTCACTGAAGCTGATGCCGCGTTCTTTTGCGACACCCCCGGCATTGACCTCGTTAACAGTAGAGTCAACGCGCGGTTTTAAAAAGCCTGACAGAAGGGCTTTTGTAATGAACGATGTTTCAAGTTTAGCAATTGTGCCTTCATATTGAATGGCAACATCCTGTACTGGTTCTTTCATGCACTGTGATACAAGGCTGCCAATTTTTCCTGCAATTTGATGGTAGGGCTTAATTTTAGCAAATTCATCTTTTGTCATGGCAGGCAGGTTGATAGCTGACATGACAGGCAGGCCTTTTGCGAACTGCAGAACTTCTTCTGACACTTGGGCGGCGACATTGAGCTGTGCTTCTTTCGTTGATGCTCCCAAGTGAGGAGTGGCAATGACTAATGGATGATCAACAAGTTTGTTGTCAACTGGCGGTTCAACTTCGAAAACGTCAAGCGCTGCTCCCGCAACATGCCCGCTTTCCAAAGCTTCGAGAAGTGCTGCTTCATCGATAATTCCGCCTCGCGCACAGTTAATTAAGCGAACACCTTTTTTCGTTTTTGCAATCGTTTCTTTATTCAATAAGCCTTTTGTTTCTTTTGTTAAAGGCGTGTGAACGGTAATGATATCCGCACTTTCAAGCACTTCTTCAAATGTACGGCTGTTTACGCCGATTTTTTTCGCTCTTTCTTCCGTTAAGAAAGGATCAAAAACGTGCACAGTCATACCGAATGCTCTTGCACGCTGTGCAATTTCACTTCCGATTCGGCCTAATCCTACAATACCAAGCGTTTTTCCATAAAGCTCTGAACCGACATAAGCTGTGCGGTTCCACTCTCTGGATTTCACTGAGATATTAGCCTGCGGAATGTGTCTCATTAAAGAAGAGATCATTGCAAATGTATGCTCAGCTGTCGAAATGGTGTTGCCGTTCGGAGCATTGATCACGATTACCCCGTGTTTCGTAGCCTCATCAATATCGATATTATCGACACCGACACCGGCTCTTCCGACAATTTTTAAAGAAGTCATTTTGTTGAAAAGGTCTTCTGTTACTTTTGTCGCACTTCGCACCAAAAGAGCATCAAAAGTATGTAATTCATCTTCTGCATCTGCTACGTTTTTTTGAACGATTTCAATAAAGTCTGATTCAATAAGTGGCTGTAAACCGTCGTTGCTCATTTTGTCTGAGACCAATACTCGAAACATCGTTAGATTTCCTCCTAAATTGACAAACTAAATATCTGATAATTTAACATATTCTCAAAAGAGTGTCAACGTGTATTGACGCAGTAAAGGATAAAAGTAAAGCCTAATAAATCAATGATCTGATAGCTTGCAGGTAATATATTTAATTTGAAGCAATTCTCTATACAGCCAACCAGTTATCGTTTATAATGTAATTAAATTTCATATGATCAATCTTCGGGGCAGGGTGAAATTCCCTACCGGCGGTGATGAGCCAATGGCTCTAAGCCCGCGAGCTGTCTTTACAGCAGGATTCGGTGAGATTCCGGAGCCGACAGTACAGTCTGGATGGGAGAAGATGGAGGTTCATAAGCGTTTTGAAATTGAATTTTTCAAACGTTTCTTTGCCTAGCCTAATTTTCGAAACCCCGCTTTTATATATGAAGCGGTTTTTTTATTGGCTGGAAAAGAACCTTTCCGTTTTCGAGTAAGATGTGATCGAAAAGGAGAGAATGAAGTGAAAGTAAAAAAATTAGTTGTGGTCAGCATGCTGAGCAGCATCGCATTTGTTTTGATGCTGTTAAATTTCCCGTTTCCGGGTCTTCCGGATTATTTAAAAATCGATTTTAGCGACGTTCCCGCTATTATTGCCATTCTGATTTACGGACCTTTGGCGGGTATTGCCGTAGAAGCGATAAAAAATGTTCTTCAGTATATCATTCAGGGAAGCATGGCCGGAGTTCCTGTAGGGCAAATTGCGAATTTTATTGCAGGAACACTCTTTATATTACCGACTGCTTTCTTATTTAAAAAACTCAACTCAGCAAAGGGCTTGGCTGTCAGCCTGCTTTTGGGAACTGTAGCGATGACCATTTTAATGAGTATTTTAAATTATGTTCTAATTCTTCCGGCATACACATGGTTTTTACATTCACCGGCATTATCCGACAGCGCGCTAAAAACAGCAGTCGTCGCAGGTATCCTGCCGTTTAACATGATAAAAGGTATTGTAATTACGGTTGTATTCTCACTAATTTTTATCAAGCTTAAGCCATGGATTGAGCAGCAGCGAAGTGCACATATCCATTAACTAAAAAAGCTCCCGTTCGGGAGCTTTTTTGTTACTTCTATTCAAATTTAAGCGGGTCGCCTTCAAATGGCTCATCCGCCACTTTGATGGAATCAGTAGGGCATCCTTCAAAAGCGTCAATCATATCTTCTTCCAGTACCTCAGGAACTTCGACAACACCTTTGTTTTCATCAAGCGTTACGAACGCGATGCCTTCATCATCGTAATCGTAAATGTCTGGTGCAGCAGCTCCGCAAGCGCCGCATGCAATACATGTATCTTTGTCTACGATTGTGTACTTTGCCATGAATAAAACCTCCCAGATTGTTCTTGGTGGAACAAATGGATCAATCTTTATATTTAATCAATTTAACACCTATTCCTCTTACTTATTGTAATGATGTTGCTGCCACATTTCAACAGAAAAATGATTGAGAATGCTTATCACATAAGGGGTTATCTACATAACATCCCCCTTAATGATGACTTTAAACGTCGATTTCTGTTTGAAATCTGTTAAAATAAAAAGAGCAAATCAACGATTTTTGTCAGGAAGAATGTAGGTGGATAGGTTGTCATTAAATTACTTCGATATTATGGTTCTCGATTGCCTTTGCAAAATAAACGGGGAACGGTCGGGAAGCGCTGTTTTCCACCTATTCAAAGGCAAGAGGTCGTCACAAACCATTCAAGATGCCGGCTTATTTCAGACTGCAAAATACTTTGGAATGGCGGCGCAATGTTCGAGAAGCGATATTTCTGCGTCGCTTGATAAGCTTGAAAAGCATTCATATCTCTCGCCAATGTCTGAAACAGATACATACAAAGTGACAGCCAGCGGCGCAGCAGTTTTGAGACATGCCCTTAGCGAGCGGCCTTGGCCCGTTCATTGTCACGGCGCTCATTATCAGCAGGCTGCCGGCGTGCTTTGGAAAAGGCTTTCGCTGCTTGTGCAGGTCCTATCCCATAAACAGCAAGGCAGCAGGCAGTATATCCCTGTCACAAAGGATCATAAGACACTTCACTGGGTAAAGAAATACCTGTCCCGGCATACGGATCATATAGAGATGGTAAAAAGCCTTTTTGCCATGCTTGAGACGCATCTGAAAATGATTGAAGACAAAGCAGCGCAAATTTTTGTCTACTCCTTAACTTCGCACGATCGGATCGGTTATACGAGCAGGCAGCTTGCTGATACGCTGAAAGAAGATGAATGGTATGTCTATATCATGTTTTGGGCTTCGGTACATTATTTTATTCATTCTCTTCCGGAGTGTGAAGATGCTTTGTTAAAGGATCTCCTTTCTGATGTGCACTTAGATAATGCCCTGACAGAGTCGACGAGGAAAACATGGCAGATGGTCAAACAAGGGTTTCCGATACATCGAATTGCTGAAATCAGAAAGCTGAAAACAGCGACGATCGAAGACCACATTGTCGAGATTTCTCTCCATGAGCCTGCGTTTATGATTAATGACTATGTATCAGCAGAAGACCAGCTCCAAATCGCAGAGTTTGCCAAACGGATGCGGACGAATAAAATCAAACAAATTCGCGATGGGCTGGAACAGCGGTTCAGCTACTTTCAAATCAGACTGGCATTGACAAAGCAGGTGCAGCAATATGACTAAATTACAGCAAACGTTATATCAGTTTTTTGGTTTTACTTCCTTTAAAAAAGGGCAGCAGGACATTATTGAAAGTATACTCAGCGGGAAGGATACCATTGCAATGCTCCCGACTGGGGGAGGGAAATCGCTTTGCTACCAGCTGCCTGGTTATATGCTTGACGGCATGGTATTAATCGTTTCTCCACTGCTTTCTTTAATGGAGGATCAGGTGCAGCAGCTCAAAGCCCGGGGGGAAAAGCGTGCTGCAGCTTTGAACAGCATGCTTAACAGGCAGGAAAGACAATTTGTTTTAGAACATATTCATCGATATAAATTTTTGTACTTGTCTCCTGAAGCTTTACAGTCTCCATATGTATTGGAAAAATTGAAAAGCGTCCCGATCAGCCTATTTGTTATTGACGAAGCGCATTGTATTTCTGAATGGGGACACGACTTCAGGCCTGATTATTCAAAGCTCGGGCAGCTGAGAAAAAAACTTGGTCACCCGCCCGTTCTGGCATTGACCGCCACGGCTACAAAGGAAACGCTGCAAGATGTCATGAACCTGCTGGAGCTGCAGCATGCTGTACGTCATCTCAACTCAGTCAACCGCCCAAACATCGCACTGAGGGTTGAAAATGCGGCGGATACTGCCGAAAAAATAGATAGGGTCATTCAGCTGGTTGAAAACCTGCAAGGTCCGGGAATTGTTTATTGTCCGACACGGAAATGGGCTGAGGAATTAGCGGGTGAAATTAAAAGCAAAACGAGCAGCAGAGCCGACTTTTACCATGGCGGTTTGGAGTCAGGGGACAGGATTTTAATTCAGCAGCAGTTTATTCATAACCAGCTTGATGTGATATGTTGTACGAATGCGTTTGGAATGGGTGTCGATAAACCCGATATCAGATATGTGATTCATTTTCACCTCCCGCAGACGGCAGAAGCTTTTATGCAGGAAATCGGCAGAGCGGGCCGCGACGGAAAGCCGAGTGTCAGCATTTTGCTGCGGGCGCCAGGGGATTTTGAATTGCAGGAACAGATTATCCAGATGGAGAGTGTCACAGCTGAAGAAATCGCCGACGTGATCCGTGTGCTAGAGAAGACGGAGGAGCGGGATGAGAGAAGGCTTCGTGACGTATTACTTCAGTATGGAGTCGGAGAGACACAGGCCCGTATGATGATTCATCTCTTTATGCAGGGAAAAACATCAGTTGAACTGATGAAGAAAGAAATTTCATATCGCATGGAGCTGAAGCTGGAAAAAATGCACCGTGTATCATTTTTACTTCAGCGTGACGGCTGTTTAAGGCAGGCGCTGTTAACCTACTTTGATGAATCATACGAGCCTGATGACGGAAACCTCCCGTGCTGTTCACATTGCGATTTTGATTTATCCTTGTATGAACAAAAAGGGGAACGGAGTAAAATGGCGCAATTAGACAGCTGGAGTTCGGAATTGCACCGGATATTCAGCTTGCAGACTGTAGGTGAGCTGAACTGAAACAGCAAAAAGATTATATTCAGCATATGTCTGACCGTGATATGCTGAAGCAGTTATATTTGACGCAGCTACTCATCATCTTTGCCGCTGCTGCAGCAGGACTGTTCTTTTTTGAGGATGTACGGGACGTATTAAAGCTCTGGGACATTCGCGATATGCGAATCATCTGGTATGGTGTTTCTATAGCTGTTATTGTTATTTTAGCCGATATGGCAGTAATGAAATGGTTTCCGTCTCATTTATATGATGACGGCGGAATCAATAAAAAAATATTCAGTAAGAGGTCAATCCCTCATATTATATTTTTAACGCTTCTGATTGCTTTCGCGGAAGAAATGTTATTCAGGGGAGTGCTGCAGACTCATATCGGTTTATGGGCGGCCAGCCTTATATTTGCCGCTCTGCACTTTCGGTATTTGTCAAAATGGCTGTTATTTATTATGGTGACAGCAATCAGCTTTTTGCTCGGTCTGATGTATGAATGGACCGGCAACTTATTTGTTCCGATGACGGCGCATTTTATCATTGATGCCGTGTTTGCCTGTCAGATTCGTTTTGAACATGTGAGGAGGGATAAACATGACGAACATGTCGAGAGTAGAGAGAAGAAAAGCCCAGAATCTTTATGAAGATCAAAACGCCGCATTGGCGGACGATTATGTCGATGATGGAGAAAGCCTTCCGACAAGACAATCTGTAAAAAATCAAAGAGAACAGAAAAAAAAGCAAGGCAAAACAAAAACGCCATTATTCACAGTACTTGCAGTAATATTTGTATTTGTGCCGGTTATCGTTTTAGTCACCTTATTTTATCTAAAGAGCCACCCGGATAATCATGACGATTATGAAGATGTTTTTATTGACAGCAGCCAAAGCAAATATGAGGTTGTCCCGAAATCAGAGGATAAAAACGATACCGCAGACACTAAAGAAACCGCACTGCAGAAGGAGTCAAAAAAAGAGCCTGAAGATTCCAAGCCAAAAGAGCCGGCAAAAACCGCTGATGATAAGAAACAGACTGCTGTAGCGGAAAAAGAAGACTCGGCAAATAAGGAGGAAGCAACCGCCGCGGCTGCTTCCTCTTCCCAATCAACAGTACAACAGCAAGAACAGCAACAGCAGCCGGCTGAGCCAGTTCAAAATGTGCCGAATCGCGTTGTCAAGCACACCGTCCAAAAGAAAGAAACGCTATACCGCATTTCCATGAAGTATTATAAAAGCCGGACAGGAGAAGAAAAAATTCGAGCGTATAATCATCTGAATGGAAATGATGTTTACACCGGACAAGTTTTGGACATCCCCTTAATGGATGAATAGGGTATTATTTTTATTTTACGTTCATATATTGTAGCAATGAAAATGGACAAGGTGTGAAGCGTATGGAATCCTTATGGAATCAGCTGGATCAGTTTACAGACGCGCCGACCAAACAGATGCTCCAAGCGCTGGTAAAACGAAAACAAAAATTCGAAAATTATGCAGCACAATGCCGCAGATGGCGATGGGCTTCACTTATCTGCCTAGGCTTATTATGTGTTATGATCATGATCAAAAGCCCGGAGCCTCAGCTTATACTTCAAGAAATACTTAGCCATACCTTTTATTTATTTTGGATGCTGGCAACCGCTTTTGCCTACTGCACTTCATATTATTTCAAGAAAAAGGAAGAAAAATCCGAGACTGATTTCCATAAACTGAGATGTGAAATTATTCAGAAAAGCACTGATCTCTGGCCGCAGCCCGATAAATGGAAGGCGAGAGAGTCTGTTTTTCATATGATGAAGCACAAATATGACATTAATCTATATTTTGAAAGTAAATAAAATGGGGCGTTTTCTCAAACGATAGAAACGTCTTTTTTTTATTGTCCGTCTTATTGATAAGTTCTAAAAAGAATGGAGAGTTTTTTATGAAGCTATCAGTGAAAATTGCCGGTGTACTAACTGTTGCGGCAGCGGCAATGACGGCAAAAATGTATGCAGCAGCAAAAGGCAATCATTTGAAGACACATACGTTTCCTTTATCAAAGATGAAGGGCAAGCCGCCTCTGACAATCTTTTTTATTTCAGACATTCACAAACGTCTCATCGATCAAGACCTTTTAGAAAAAGCGCGAAGCCATGCCCCCCACTTGGTTATAATCGGCGGTGATTTAGCTGAGGGCGGGGTGCCCAGTGCGAGAATCGAGGAAAACATCAAAAGGCTCGTACATTTCGGGGTCCCTATCGTGTTTGTGTGGGGGAATAATGATTATGAAGTCAGGCAGCATAAGCTGTATTCCATATTTAAAGCGCACGGCGTCATCACTCTGAGAAATGAGTCAGTCCCGTTTTCATACAATGGGCATACGATTGCGATTGCGGGGGTTGATGATATCAGGATGGAGATGGATCATTATGAGGAAGCCATCAAAGAACTTGATGAAAGCCAGCTGAATATTCTGGTTTGCCATAATCCGGAGATTCATGAACAAATCAATGAAGATGACGGTATTGATGTGATATTCAGCGGACATACCCATGGAGGCCAGATCAGGTTTGGAAAATTTGGCCCTTATGAACTGGGGAAAACAGGTATTGTTAAAAACGCGGCATATCTGATCAGCAACGGCTACGGCACGACAAAAGTGCCTCTTCGTTTAGGTGCTGAGCCTGAAACACACATTGTGACTCTTTGCGGGCCAGAATAACTTCTAAAAAGCAAAAATCCGTATGGCAATAAAAACTGCATTGTGCTTGTCTTACTAGTGAACTCAGTGTAAACTGATAACAATTAAGAACCTATGACTCATCATCTCATATAATGTGTTATATGATTTGTGTGCAAGTAGAGGCAGGAGGGAACGTTATGCGGCTTGAGCGTCTGAATTATAATAAGATCAAAATCTTTTTAACCCTCGATGATTTGACAGACCGGGGATTGACAAAAGAAGACCTCTGGAAGGACTCATTTAAAGTCCACCAGTTATTTAAAGATATGATGAATGAAGCAAATACAGAGCTCGGCTTTGAAGCGAATGGACCGATTGCAGTGGAAGTGTATTCTCTCCAAGCACAAGGGATGGTCGTGATTGTAACAAAGAACCAAGACGCCGATTCAGAAGACGATGAGTATGATGATGATTACATCGAAATGCAAGTCAAGCTTGATGAAAGCGCGGACATCATATATCAATTCCATTCCTTTGAAGATATCATTCAGCTTTCAGAAAGCTTACAGCGAATCGGTATCACAGGGGGAACTGTCTACCACTATGACGGGCAGTACTTTTTAAGCCTTGAAGATCTAGGGTCACATACGGCTGAAGGGGTTGTGGCGGTTCTGGCTGAATACGGCAATCCGACAACTTTAACGATTTATCGCCTGCAAGAGTATGGTAAGCTCATTATGGACGGTAATGCCGTAGAGACGATACAAACTCATTTTTCATAAGAATGCAACGGAAAACTGCTGATTTCAGCAGTTTTTTTTCGTTAAAAAACATGGAAAAACATAACGTTTATTCTATGCACAGATCATATGAAGGTGTATACTATTCTCTGAAAGGGAGCATGTGAGAAACAGAAGATTCTAGGAGGTTAACTCAAATGGCAGCCGATCGAAACACCGGTCATACAGAAGAGGACAAACTTGATGTATTAAAATCAACCCAAACCGTAATACATAAGGCTCTGGAAAAATTAGGATATCCCGAAGAGGTATACGAATTGTTAAAAGAGCCGATGAGATTATTAACGGTAAAAATACCTGTTCGTATGGACGACGGTTCAGTAAAGATTTTCACAGGATATCGTGCGCAGCACAATGACTCTGTCGGTCCAACGAAAGGCGGGATACGTTTTCACCCGAACGTAACAGAAAAAGAGGTGAAGGCGCTTTCAATTTGGATGAGTTTAAAATGCGGCATAATTGATCTTCCATATGGCGGTGGTAAAGGCGGAATTGTTTGTGATCCAAGGGATATGTCGTTTAGAGAGCTGGAGCGTCTGAGCAGAGGGTATGTCAGAGCGATCAGCCAAATTGTCGGCCCGACAAAAGACGTGCCGGCACCGGATGTATTTACAAACTCACAAATCATGGCTTGGATGATGGATGAGTATTCAAGAATTGATGAATTTAATTCGCCTGGATTTATTACAGGCAAACCGCTTGTGCTTGGCGGATCTCACGGGAGAGAATCTGCGACAGCAAAAGGTGTTACCATCTGTATTAAAGAAGCGGCTAAGAAGAGAGGCATCGATATTAAAGGTGCGCGTGTCGTTGTCCAAGGCTTCGGAAACGCGGGAAGCTATTTGGCAAAATTTATGCATGATGCGGGGGCAAAAGTTGTCGGCATCTCAGATGCGTATGGCGGACTTTATGATCCGGAAGGCCTTGATATCGATTATTTACTCGACCGACGCGACAGCTTCGGTACCGTAACAAAGCTTTTCAACGATACCATTACCAACCAAGAGCTGCTGGAGCTGGATTGTGATATTCTCGTTCCTGCTGCGATTGAAAATCAAATTACAGAAGAAAATGCCCATAATATCCGGGCTAAAATTGTCGTTGAAGCAGCGAACGGGCCAACAACGCTTGAAGGAACAAAAATTCTTTCAGACCGGGACATTCTGCTTGTACCAGACGTGCTGGCAAGTGCCGGTGGCGTAACAGTTTCTTATTTTGAATGGGTTCAGAATAACCAAGGCTTCTACTGGAGTGAAGAAGAGGTAGAAGAAAAATTAGAAAAAATGATGGTCAAATCATTTAACAATATTTACGAAATGGCTAACAACCGAAGAATTGACATGAGGCTCGCTGCATATATGGTCGGCGTTCGCAAAATGGCTGAAGCTTCGCGTTTTAGAGGCTGGATATAAGTTGATGATTTGCATAAAAATAAAAAATCTCCTATGATAAAATAGGAGATTTTTTTATTCGGAAATAGAAAATATGAAGTGAAATGCCAATCGCAGGAGTTGACAGAAATGATTCAAGAAAAAGCAATTATTATAGGCGGAGGACCTTGCGGACTATCTGCTGCCATTCACCTAAAACAAATTGGCATTGATGCCCTCGTCATCGAAAAAGGCAATGTCGTTAACAGTATTTACAATTATCCGACGCATCAAACCTTTTTCAGCTCAAGTGAAAAGCTCGAAATCGGAGATGTGGCATTTATTACAGAGAACAGGAAGCCTGTCAGAATTCAGGCTTTATCGTATTACCGGGAAGTCGTTAAACGGAAAAACATCCGTGTTAATGCGTTTGAAATGGTGCGTAAAGTGACGAAAACGGAAAATAATACATTTGTTATTGAGACGTCAAAAGAGACCTACAAGACGCCATATTGTATCATCGCCACAGGCTATTATGATCATCCAAACTATATGGGCGTACCCGGTGAGGATTTGCCGAAAGTATTTCATTATTTTAAAGAAGGCCACCCGTATTTTGATAAAGATGTTGTTGTCATCGGCGGGAAAAATTCAAGCGTGGACGCCGCCCTTGAACTCGTGAAATCTGGGGCGCGTGTCACAGTTTTATATAGGGGCAATGAGTATTCTCCGAGCATTAAGCCGTGGATTCTGCCGGAATTTGAAGCTCTCGTCAGAAACGGTACAATCCGTATGGAATTTGGCGCTTGTGTCGAAAAAATCACCGAGAATGAAGTTGTGTTTCGCTCCGGAGAGAAAGAACTCATTACCATTAAAAATGATTTTGTATTTGCCATGACAGGCTATCATCCCGATCATCAATTTCTTGAAAAAATTGGTGTTGAAATTGATAAAGAAACAGGGCGTCCATTTTTCAACGAAGAAACGATGGAAACGAACGTTGAAGGTGTCTTTATTGCCGGTGTTATTGCTGCGGGAAACAATGCAAATGAAATATTTATTGAAAACGGCAGGTTTCACGGGGGGCATATCGCAGCGGAAATCGCCAAAAGAGAAAACCATTAAAGATGAGGAGCATATGATGTATTCGTATGCTCTTTTTGTTTTTTTAAGTGCAGACAGATGTAAAATTTTAAACAACATGGTAGGATAGACGTAGGAATATAAAGGAAAGAGGTTGCCTGATGTTTGCAATCATCTCTGCAGGAATTGCCCCCGGCATCGCGTTATTAAGTTATTTTTATTTGAAAGATCAGTATGATAATGAACCTGTACATATGGTGCTACGGTCGTTTTTTCTCGGGGTTGTTCTTGTATTTCCCATAATGTTTATCCAGTATGTACTTGAAAAAGAGAATGTAGGAGGCGGAAGCTTTTTCGTTTCTTTTTTATCTTCGGGGTTTTTGGAAGAATCATTAAAATGGTTTATACTGATGATCAGTGTTTACCCGCACGCCCACTTTGATGAGCATTATGACGGGATTGTGTACGGTACAAGTGTATCACTCGGTTTTGCAACCCTCGAAAATATTCTTTATTTAATTGGCCACGGCGTGGAGCATGCGTTTGTCAGGGCGCTGCTGCCTGTTTCATGCCATGCCTTGATTGGCGTTATAATGGGATTTTACCTTGGAAAAGCCCGTTTTTCCGCTGATAAGGCGCGTGTAAAGTGGCTTACTCTTTCTTTAGTTGTCCCATCCCTTTTGCATGGATCATATGATTTTATCCTAACAGCGCTTAGCAATTGGATTTATTATATGCTTCCATTTATGGTATTTTTATGGTGGTTTGGTTTGCGTAAAGCGAAAAAAGCCCGTTCCGTTAATATGATGCAAGTATAGAAGCCGCACAGCAACCGTGCGGCTTTTTTGTGTGCAGTTTTTATGTTCTGAGGGATAACAAGGAAAGAGTGTATAAAAATAACCTCGTTACAGAAAATACGATTACACTTAAAAATTTGCAGTAGGAGGCTTGAAAAGATGAAGTCCAAAGGATCGATTATGGCATGTCTCATCCTTTTTTCCTTTACAATAACGACGTTTATTAATACTGAAACGATCTCTGCCTTTTCGAATCAGGTCATTCAAAGAGGGGCAACAGGGGATGATGTGGTCGAGCTTCAGGCGCGTCTTCAATACAACGGATATTATAACGGAAAAATTGACGGGGTTTATGGATGGGGGACGTACTGGGCAGTTCGAAATTTTCAGGATCAATTCGGATTAAAAGAGGTTGACGGCCTTGTAGGAGCTAAAACTAAGCAAACCTTAATATGTAAATCAAAATACTATCGTGAATATGTCATGGAACAGCTCAATAAAGGGAATACATTCACGCATTACGGAAAAATTCCGCTAAAGTATCAGACGAAACCATCAAAAGCAGCAACACAAAAGGCAAGACAACAAGCAGAAGCACGGCAGAAACAGCCTGCAGAAAAAACAACGCAGCAGCCTAAAGCGAATGCGAATAAACAGCAAAACAATACACCAGCAAAAGCAAGAAAACAGGATGCGGTAGCAGCGAACATGCCTGGTGGATTTTCCAACAACGATATCAGGCTGCTTGCTCAAGCGGTTTATGGCGAAGCCCGGGGCGAGCCGTACGAGGGGCAGGTTGCTATTGCAGCAGTCATTTTAAACCGTTTGAACAGCCCGTTATTTCCAAATTCAGTAGCGGGGGTTATTTTTGAGCCGCTTGCCTTCACAGCAGTAGCCGACGGACAAATTTACATGCAGCCGAATGAAACGGCACGAGAAGCAGTGCTGGATGCCATCAATGGCTGGGACCCATCAGAGGAAGCACTTTACTACTTTAATCCGGATACGGCTACAAGTCCGTGGATTTGGGGGCGTCCACAGATTAAAAGAATCGGTAAACACATTTTCTGTGAGTAGCAGATATGAGAAAGCATAAAAAGAGGTGTGATAAATGATCAGAGGAATTTTAATCGCCGTGCTTGGTATTGCAATAGTCGGTACAGGCTACTGGGGATACAAAGAACACCAGGAAAAAGACGCAGTTCTTCTTCATGCTGAAAATAACTATCAGCGGGCGTTTCATGAGCTTACCTATCAGATGGATCAGCTTCATGATAAAATCGGAACAACACTTGCCATGAACAGCCAAAAATCACTGTCGCCTGCATTGATCGATGTGTGGAGGATTACATCAGAAGCTCATAACAGTGTCAGTCAGCTGCCGCTTACATTAATGCCGTTTAATAAAACTGAAGAGCTATTATCAAAGATCGGCGATTTCAGCTATAAAACGTCAGTCAGAGATTTGGACCAAAAGCCGCTTGATAAAAACGAGTATACATCACTAAATAAGCTATATCAGCAGTCCGAAGATATACAAAATGAATTGCGTCATGTTCAGCACCTTGTCATGAGCAAAAACCTTCGTTGGATGGACGTAGAAATGGCCCTGGCTTCTGACGAAAAACAAAGTGATAATACGATTATCAACAGCTTTAAAACAGTCGAAAAAAATGTTGGTGCATTCTCCACTGGCACTGATCTTGGCCCGAGTTTCACCAGTACGAAAAAAGAAGAGAAAGGCTTTAGCCATCTGAAGGGAAAACAAATTTCCGAACAGGAAGCAAAACAAATTGCTGAGCGCTTTGCCCCAGATGACAATTATTCAATTAAAGTGGTAAAGAGCGGAAAAAAAACAAATCGCGATGTATATAGCATCAGCATGAAAGACCCAGACCATAAAGCAGTGATTTATATGGATATTACGAAGAAGGGCGGGCATCCGGTATACTTGATCCAAAACAGAGAAGTGAAAGATCAGAAAATCAGTTTAAATGACGGATCGAACCGAGCGCTTGCATTTTTAAAGAAAAACGGATTTGAAACAGATGATTTGGAAATTGATGAAAGTGCCCAATATGATAAAATCGGTGTATTTTCATATGTTCCTGTTGAAAATAAAGTCCGGATGTACCCGGAGGCAATTCGTATGAAAGTGGCCTTGGATGACGGTGAGGTTGTCGGCTTTTCAGCAAGAGACTTCCTCACATCTCATAGAAAAAGAACCATACCTAAGCCTGCAATTACTGAAGCAGAGGCAAAGTCTAAATTAAATAAAAATGTACAAGTGAGAGAAACAAGGCTCGCTTTGATTACAAATGAACTAGGTCAAGAAGTGTTATGTTACGAAATGCTTGGAACAATTGAAAATGACACATTCAGAATGTATATCAATGCCAAAGACGGATCGGAAGAAAAGGTTGAAAAACTAAAAAATGCAGAACCTATATATAAAGACCTATAAAAAACAGGAGGAAAGGACTAAATGTCTTTTCCTTTTTTTCATTACGTGCTTTAATAAAAACGTGAGTATATTGAATGCGAAAGAGTGAAGTCAATGATAGAGATTGGAGAAACTGTACTTTTAGAATATATAGAAGAAAATGAATTGAAAAAGGCAAAAAGCAAGGCGGTCAGCATCGAAAACAATGAACTTTTGATCGCGTATCCTGTTGATGTAGTTACAGGGCGAACTGTGATTTTACATAACGATATGGAAGTAACGGTAGAGTTTGTGGGAAAAGACGAAGTTCCTTATCGCTTTATAAGCCGTATAAAAGGTAAAGTGAAGGACAAACTTCAAATGATCTGTCTTGAAGTGCCTCCACGTGAAAAAATGAAAAGAATCCAGCGCCGCCAATATGTAAGAACTGATGCGGTATTAGATGTGCAAATTCAGCCGGGAAATGAAGAAGAGATCCGCACACTATCTTATAACATCAGTGCAGGCGGCATCGCCGTGGTTTTAGCTGATGGCCTTTCTTTTCAATCGGGGGAATCATTGCGCCTGATCATCCGTCTTCCTGAAGAGGAACACACACGTCAAATAGAAACAGAAGCAGTTGTCAGACGAATCTTTACTGACCCCAAGTCAGAAAAACGAAAAATGACTTTAGAGTATTCAGAAATTGCAGCAGGTGAACAGCAGGCTTTGCTTCAATACTGCATCCGGCGCCAGTTAAATAAGAGAAGAAAGGCCCGAATGGAATAAACATCGGCAAACACTTCCATACTATTTGTAATGGAGGTGCTCCAATGAAAACATTTGAACGGCTGCTGATCAAATTATTGTTCATTCAGGCCATCATTTTACTTGGTGTCCAATTTCTTTTTCACTATCAGCATATTGAACCATACGTATCAAAAGTGATTCAATATGAAGGGGTGGATAAAATGGAGGAAAACAATAGGATTGAAACCTTCAAACATTAATTATTCATCAATTTTTCACCCTTTTTCATAAAGTTCGTGATACAATCCATAGAGGAGAAAAGAGCAAGGAGAGGAATTATGGAAAAGAAATTATCGATTGCAATCGACGGCCCGGCAGCTGCGGGGAAAAGCACCGTTGCCAAAATTGTGGCTGAGAAAAAATCGTACATATATATTGATACAGGAGCGATGTATCGGGCGATTACGTACGCGGCTTTACAGGAAAACGTTGATCTGACAGATGAAGAAAAACTGGCTGAGCTGCTAAAGCGGACAGACATTGAGCTGATTACAACAAAAGATGGACAAAAAGTGCTTGTAAACGGCACCGATGTAACTGAGGCGATCAGAACAGATGAAGTCAGCAACCAAGTTTCAATTGCGGCCAAGCACAGAAGTGTCAGAGAAGAAATGGTGAAACGCCAGCAGCAGCTTGGGGAAAAAGGCGGCGTCGTCATGGATGGTCGTGACATCGGGACGCATGTGCTGCCAAATGCAGAAGTGAAAATCTTTCTTTTGGCATCTGTTGAAGAGAGAGCGAAACGTCGTTATGAAGAAAATGTGAAAAAAGGCTTTGATGTCAACTTCGAAACATTAATTGAGGAAATTGCAAGAAGAGACAAGCTTGATTCAGAGCGCGAAGTATCTCCGCTGCGTAAAGCAGAAGACGCTCTTGAAATCGACACGACATCGCTTTCCATTCAAGAGGTAGCTGATAAAATCCTCGAGGCTGTGGAGCAAAAGTCCCGCTGAGGATGGCAAATGCCACTTTTTTTGAATTTTTCAACGAAGATAGAATGTTATTGCTTGACAAACCTGTCCTTTTATTAGAAGTTAATACTAATAAAACTTTTTATTGATCATTCAAAAAACTTTTTTGGATGATTCTTTAATACATATTCGGCTAAAAGCGGGCATGTTATATGTTCAGCTTTCAAACCGTTTTAATTAAGCTGTGTAGGTTTGGACCAAGGAGGTTATTCAAATGACAGAGGAAATGAATCAAATTGATGTTCAAGTGCCAGAGGTTGGAGATGTAGTTAAAGGGATTGTGACAAAGGTAGAAGACAAACATGTAGATGTAGAAATTATCAATGTCAAACAATCCGGTATTATTCCAATCAGTGAATTATCAAGTCTTCATGTAGAGAAAGCATCGGATGTTGTTAAAGTAGACGACGAGCTTGACCTGAAAGTAACAAAAGTGGAAGACGATGCTTTGATTTTATCTAAACGTGCTGTTGATGCAGACCGCGCTTGGGAAGACCTTGAGAAAAAATTTGAAACAAAAGAAGTGTTTGAAGCTGAAGTGAAAGATGTCGTGAAAGGCGGCCTTGTCGTTGATATCGGCGTTCGCGGTTTTATTCCGGCATCACTTGTTGAAGCACATTTCGTTGAAGACTTCACTGACTATAAAGGAAAAACACTGTCACTGCTCGTTGTAGAGCTTGACCGTGATAAAAACCGCGTGATCCTTTCACACCGTGCTGTTGTTGAAAGTGAACAAGCGAATAAAAAACAAGAACTTCTTCAGTCTCTTGAAGTTGGAAGTGTACTTGATGGCAAAGTACAGCGCCTGACTGATTTTGGCGCGTTTGTTGATATTGGAGGCATCGACGGACTTGTACACATTTCACAGCTTTCCCACTCTCATGTAGAGAAGCCGTCTGACGTTGTTGAAGAGGGACAAGAAGTAAAAGTGAAAGTGTTATCGGTTGACCGTGATAATGAACGTATTTCTTTATCGATCAAAGATACACTGCCTGGACCTTGGAGCCAAATCGGCGAAAAAGTGAAGCCTGGCGATGTGCTTGAAGGAACTGTACAGCGTCTTGTAAGCTTCGGTGCCTTTGTTGAAATCCTTCCAGGTGTTGAAGGTCTCGTTCATATTTCTCAAATTTCCAATAAACACATCGGCACGCCGCATGAAGTCCTTGAAGAAGGACAGACTGTAAAAGTGAAGGTACTTGATGTGAATGAAAATGAGGAGCGCATTTCATTAAGCATGCGTGAACTTGAAGAAACGCCCAAAGCTGATCAGGAAGATTACCGTCAATATCAAGCGAAGGAAGAAACAAGCACTGGCTTCCAGCTTGGAGATCTGATCGGAGATAAGCTGAATAAACTAAAATAATTGGTGATAAACGTGACTCGAGCAGAACGAAAAAGACAACACATCAATCATGCCTTGTCCACCGGCCAGAAGCGGGAAACAGGTCTTGATGATATTACGTTTGTTCACGTCAGTCTGCCCGATCTTGCATTAGAACAAGTAGATATTTCCACAAAAATCGGCGAACTTTCAAGCAGTTCGCCGATTTTTATCAATGCAATGACTGGCGGCGGCGGAAAACTTACATATGAAATTAATAAATCGCTTGCGCGAGCGGCTTCTCAGGCTGGAATTCCCCTTGCTGTGGGATCGCAAATGTCAGCATTAAAAGATCCATCAGAGCGTCTTTCCTATGAAATTGTTCGAAAGGAAAACCCAAACGGGCTGATTTTTGCCAACCTGGGAAGCGAGGCAACGGCTGCCCAGGCAAAGGAAGCCGTTGAGATGATTGGAGCAAACGCACTGCAGATCCACCTCAATGTGATTCAGGAAATTGTGATGCCTGAAGGAGACAGAAGCTTTAGCGGCGCACTGGAACGTATTGAACAATTTTGCAGTCATGTCAGTGTACCAGTCATTGTGAAAGAAGTCGGATTCGGTATGAGCAAAGAATCAGCAGGAAAGCTGTATGAAGCTGGTGCTGCAGCTGTTGACATTGGCGGTTACGGGGGAACAAATTTCTCGAAAATCGAAAATCTCCGAAGACAGCGGCAAATCTCCTTTTTTAACTCGTGGGGCATTTCGACAGCTGCAAGTTTGGCGGAAATCCGCTCTGAGTTTCCTGCAAGCACCATGATCGCCTCTGGCGGTCTGCAGGATGCACTTGACGTGGCAAAGGCAATTGCGCTGGGGGCCTCTTGCACCGGAATGGCAGGGCATTTTTTAAAAGCGCTGACTGACAGCGGTGAGGAAGGACTGCTTGAGGAGATTCAGCTGATCCTTGAGGAATTAAAGATGATTATGACCGTGCTGGGCGCCAGAACGATTGCCGATTTACAAAAGGCGCCCCTTGTGATCAAAGGTGCAACCCATCATTGGCTTACAGAGAGAGGGGTCAATACATCAAGTTATAGTGTGCGATAAATGATAAAAGCCCAAAACCATATATGGTTTGGGCTTTTTGTATTATGATTTTCGTTTTTTGAATCTTCCGTTTTGTTCAAGGCTTGTCGCTCCGTCATAGTGAATGGATTGGTCGCGGTCTGATTCAACTCTGCCTGAAGCTTTGAGTTTTTTCTCTTGTCTGTCTTTTCCCATGATCATACTCCTTAATGTGAGATCGATTGTTTAAAAAATGTGCTTGAACTCCATACTGGGAATATGGAGGAAGTAAAATGGAACAATTTTATTACTATTGGTCAATGTGGTTTCTGTGGGTTTTGACAACATTTATTTTTGAAAAGACGAAAAGACGAATTGCCGTCTCTGTCTTTATTTTAACTAATATTATTCTAAGCATACATGACATCGCTTTATATTTTTCCCTGAATGCTGCATATATGATGTTTTTCGTTTGCGGATGTGTCTATGCCGGGTATTTGGGAATGTATCGTTTTCGTTACATTATGGTCTATTTGACGCTTGTTGCCGCGTATGCGTTTGTTTATCTTTTTGCATTATATGACCCGGTTTGGTTCATCATAAAACCTGAGTGGGCTGCTGTTATATTAATAGTGCTTTTAACAGCTTCTGTTGAAAGGAATTTTGAGAAGCAGCTTGTCTTATTTGTCCTAGGGATGTGCCAAGGCGAACTGGTGTATTCATTTGTGATCCAGAAGTTGGCCGGGGCTATGGCTGTCGGCGGCTTTCAATGGCTGAATGCGTGTTCTGCGGGGATGATATTGCTGTTTGGCATATCTAAATACGAACACCTCGCAAGCCAGATTGGTCAGAAAAGCAAAAGATCAAACAAAGGAGCTACCAAAATGTCATGAGTGATTACATCTATCCGATTATTGCTGGGGTCATTGCCGGAATTGCGACAAGGCTTTATATGCTGAAAACAGATTACCGCCAGTATCCCACCTATGTTCATGGGAAAGTGATTCACATCGCACTGGGGTTGATAGCGGCTGGTTTAGGTGCAATTATTATGCCGGCGCTTTTGCAGGAGGAATTTACGGCCATCACATTTTTAACATTGGCAGCGACGCAATTTAGAGATGTCCGAAATATGGAGCGGAACACATTGACGCAAATGGATTCGTATGAGCTTGTCTCAAGAGGAAGCACATATATTGAGGGGATTGCCATTGCATTTGAAAGCAGAAATTATATTGTGATCTTTACAGCGCTTTTGACAACCTCTGCGTATGTGTTTTTATCCATCTGGGCTGCAGTTATAGCGGCTGTCGTTTGTTTTTTACTGGCCATGAAGTTTATGTCGGGCAGTGTGTTGAAGGATATTGTAGATATCGAGTACATAAAGCCGCGCTTTGACGGTCCGGGACTGTTTGTTGATAATATTTATATGATGAATATCGGGCTTCCAGAGAAACAGGAACTGATTTTAAAGCATGGCATGGGCTTTATCTTAACGCCAAAAAACTTTAATTCAGCAGCGACGATAGCAAATTTAGGGCAGCGTCAGGCCATTTTATTTGATGTTTCCAATGTGCTCGGGGTTTACCGGGATTCAGGAGAGCCATCTTTGACACCAATTGCAAAACGGGATTTAAATGATGGGAGAGTGGCAGTATTTGTTCTCCCGCAAATTCACCATCCCGAAACGGCTGTTCAAATTATTAGCAATGTTCCAACCTTGGAAAATGCGATTAGAATGCCGACTGAATTTATCAAGAATCAGGATAAGGTGATAGGATGAGTGAATCTCTTACGAAAGTGATTTTGTCTGTAATCACGACAAATCGAAACCGGGTTGCAGGGGGAGCACCTGTCTTTTTTTGCAATGACCAAAAGGAGATGGAGCTTTTCGCTAAAAATCTTGAGGCGATCCTTGATGGAATAGCTCACAGAATCGGAGATGACGTGTATTTGATCGTGAAACATTTTTAAGAATAGTTGTGATCCCAGTAAAAACTGATATAATAAATGAGTTAAGCCCTTCCTCTGAAGGGTTTCTTTTCATAAAAGTGAATGAAATGATTTTAATAACCGGTTGAAAATTTATGTAAAAATGAAAGCGGCTGGATTGAAAGGAAGGGTACTATGGGTAAACCTGTCGTAGCCATTGTCGGGAGACCAAATGTAGGAAAATCCACAATCTTTAACCGGATTGCGGGAGAAAGAATTTCAATAGTAGAAGATACCCCTGGCGTGACAAGGGATCGGATATACAGCTCGGCTGAATGGCTGAATTATGATTTTAATTTGATTGATACGGGCGGTATTGATATCGGTGATGAGCCGTTCTTAGCGCAGATTCGCCAGCAGGCTGAAATCGCCATGGATGAAGCGGACGTGATTATTTTTATGGTGAACGGCCGTGAAGGTGTGACAGCTGCTGATGAAGAAGTGGCGAAAATTTTGTACCGCACAAAAAAGCCTGTTGTTTTAGCAGTTAATAAACTGGATAACACAGAAATGAGAGCGAATATTTATGATTTTTATTCGCTAGGCTTTGGCGAGCCATATCCAATTTCGGGAACACACGGACTCGGACTGGGTGATTTACTGGATGCCGTTGCAGAGCATTTTAAAAACATTCCTGAAACGAAATACAATGAAGAAGTTATTCAATTCTGTCTGATCGGACGTCCAAATGTCGGAAAGTCCTCACTTGTGAATGCGATGCTCGGCGAAGAACGCGTTATTGTCAGCAACGTGGCTGGAACGACAAGAGATGCTGTTGATACGTCATTTACTTACAACCAGCAGGAGTTTGTCATTGTCGATACTGCAGGTATGCGAAAAAAAGGAAAAGTCTATGAAACGACTGAGAAGTATAGTGTACTGCGGGCGCTGAAAGCGATTGACCGCTCAGAAGTCGTGGCGGTTGTGCTGGATGGCGAAGAAGGCATTATTGAACAGGATAAGCGCATCGCCGGCTATGCACACGAAGCGGGCAAGGCCGTCGTCATCGTCGTAAACAAATGGGATGCTGTTGACAAAGATGAGAGCACGATGAAAGAATTTGAAGAAAATATTCGCGATCATTTTCAATTTCTGGATTATGCGCCAATCCTATTTATGTCTGCCTTAACGAAAAAACGGATCCATACTCTGATGCCTGCGATTATCAAAGCTAGTGAAAATCATTCACTTCGAGTTCAGACAAACGTCTTAAATGATGTCATCATGGACGCTGTGGCAATGAATCCGACACCGACTCATAACGGTTCTCGTTTGAAAATTTACTATGCGACTCAAGTGTCGGTAAAGCCGCCAAGCTTCGTTGTGTTTGTAAACGATCCGGAATTGATGCATTTTTCATACGAACGGTTTTTAGAAAACCGAATCAGAGACGCGTTCGGTTTTGAGGGGACACCAATCAAAATATTTGCAAGAGCTAGAAAATAAAAAGGTGTGAAGCAAATATGAAAAAAGTCACAATGCTCGGAGCGGGGAGCTGGGGAACAGCACTGGCTTTAGTGTTAGCTGATAATCATCACGATGTAACCATGTGGGGGCACCGTGCAGATCTGATCCATCAAATCAATGATCAGCATGAAAATAAAGATTATTTGCCGAACGTCAAGCTTCCAGAATCTATAGAGGCAACAACGGATATGAAAGAAGCTGTTTCAGACGCGGATTTCATTATCGTTGCTGTTCCAACAAAAGCAATTCGGGAAGTGCTGAGACAGGCTGTTCCTTTTATAACGAAAAAGGCAGTCTTTGTTCATGTCAGCAAGGGTATCGAGCCAGATTCACTTCTGCGCATTTCTGAAATTATGGAAATTGAGCTCCCGAGTGATGTCAGAAAAGATATCGTTGTCCTTTCCGGCCCGAGTCATGCGGAAGAAGTAGGGCTGCGGCACCCCACAACTGTTACTGCATCTTCAAAGAGCATGAGGGCAGCAGAAGAGGTGCAGGATCTATTTATTAATCACAATTTTCGGGTGTACACAAATCCTGACATTATCGGAGTTGAAATCGGAGGGGCTTTAAAAAATATTATTGCCCTTGCTGCAGGAATTACAGATGGTTTAGGGTACGGCGACAATGCCAAAGCTGCTTTGATTACACGCGGACTTGCCGAAATCGCGAGACTCGGAACGAAAATGGGCGGAAATCCCTTGACGTTCTCTGGATTGACAGGAGTAGGCGATCTGATTGTGACGTGCACAAGTGTTCATTCCAGAAACTGGCGTGCGGGCAATTTGCTCGGAAAAGGGTACAAGCTTGAAGATGTTCTTGAAGAGATGGGAATGGTAGTCGAAGGCGTTCGCACGACGAAAGCGGCTTATCAGCTTTCGAAGAAATATGATGTTAAAATGCCGATTACAGAAGCTCTCCATCAGGTCCTGTTCAACGGACAAAAAGTGGAAACCGCTGTTGAATCTTTAATGGCGAGAGGGAAAACCCACGAGATGGAGGATTTGGTAAATACGTTTGAAAATCAAGTGAAGTAAAAGTGTCAATCAAATGATGGATCGCATATCTTAATTGAACGAAAGCCCGAAAAACAGAAGAACACCCAAGTCTTGGGATCTCCTGAAACATTTTGCCGATTTAGGCAATAGAGGATGCATCTGTATGTCAAGTCGCATACTATAGCATCGAAGTCCAAGAGAGTGTTTCTTAAACGTGCAGGTGAATATAGTCAAGTTGACTGAAGCGAAGGTCCCCCTCTTTGCTTCAGTTTTTTTTTGTTCTATCAAAGGATGGAAAATCTGGTTGATCTTTTCCGGCGCTGTATATTAAAATATAATATAACGCTTACATCATACATATCGGGGAGGCGCACGTCATTGAATCTGGCATTGATGAAAATGTGGTTTGCTCTAGGGTCCATGGGTCTGATGTTTCTGGCTGTAGCTTCCATCTATTTAAGCCGCTTTAAATGCCGAAACCGTTTTTTGAAGATTGCGATTTCATCATTCGCATACATGTGTATGCTCATATCTGGAATTATTGTGTTTGTCGTGGTTTTTAGCGGCCCTGTCAATGAATAAAGCTGTAAAAGGAAGTGCTGTATGGGTAAACTGAAGTGCGCAATCATTTTTGCGGCAGTCGTGTTTTTATCCGGATGTTTATATCCAAATGAACGGAAAAGCAGTGTGCATGCCATTCCTTATCAAGACCAGCTAAAGCAGGTTCAATCTGCTGTTGATGAATTTCAAAAGGCAAATGGAGGGCTGCTTCCCATTCAAACCAAAGATATGTCGACACCGCTATATCAAAAATATCCGATAGACTTTAACCGGTTAGCGCCAAGATACATAGCTGAACCTCCAAGTACGGCATTTGAAAGCGGGGGAGACTATCAATACGTGCTTGTTGACGTAGAGAACGATCCGACTGTTAAATTAATTGATCTAAAGATGGCAGAAAAAATTCGCGATGTGAAATTACGCATCCAAATGTATCGTCAGGAGCATCAATATCCGCCTTACAAAGATGTGCTATCTCGTGATTTATTTACACTCGATGAGAAGAAGCTTGGGGATGGAAGCTCTCTTACAGTGACAAGCCCAATCTCAGGGAATTCCTTGCCGCTTATGATTGACGGAGACGGAGAAATATATGCTGATTACCGGACTGAGCTGGCTTCTTGCCTCAAAAAAAGCAAGAAAACGTTTAAACCCGGGACTGAAATCCAGGATATGATTTGGCAGGAAACCCCCTTTGTCCCCGCGTTTTCTGTAAAATATACGGTAAATGACAAACAGGAACCTGTTTTTTTAGAAAATGATATGAAAAAGGAATGAACCTTTCTCCCTTGCATACAAATAGGGAGAAAGGTTTTTTTATATTAATAGATTGAGGATGAGAAATTTTCTAAAGATGTCATATTCAAATAGGACAACGTCATACACATATAGTGTCCTGTGTTTGATTGAAAGAGCTTAATAAAATTGAAAAGGATAGGAAGTCCGGGAGGGGATCACTTGGAAAAGGTCGATATTTTCAAGGATATCGCTGAACGAACAGGAGGCGATATATACTTAGGAGTCGTAGGTGCTGTCCGTACAGGAAAATCCACGTTCATTAAAAAATTTATGGAGCTTGTGGTGCTCCCGAATATCAGTAACGAAGCAGACCGGGCCCGAGCGCAGGATGAACTGCCGCAGAGCGCAGCCGGCAAAACCATTATGACTACAGAGCCTAAATTTGTTCCGAATCAGGCGATGTCTGTTCATGTGTCAGACGGACTCGATGTGAATATAAGATTAGTAGATTGTGTAGGTTACACAGTGCCCGGGGCTAAAGGATATGAAGATGAAAACGGGCCGCGGATGATCAATACGCCTTGGTACGAAGAACCGATCCCATTTCATGAGGCTGCTGAAATCGGCACTCGAAAAGTCATTCAAGAACACTCGACCATCGGAGTTGTCATTACGACAGACGGCACCATTGGAGATATCGCCAGAAGTGACTATATAGAGGCTGAAGAAAGAGTCATTGAAGAGCTGAAAGAGGTTGGCAAACCTTTTATTATGGTCATCAACTCAGTCAGGCCGTATCACCCGGAAACGGAAGCCATGCGCCAGGATTTAAGCGAAAAATATGATATCCCCGTATTGGCAATGAGTGTAGAGAGCATGCGGGAATCAGATGTGCTGAGTGTGCTCAGAGAGGCCCTCTACGAGTTTCCGGTGCTAGAAGTGAATGTCAATCTCCCAAGCTGGGTAATGGTGCTGAAAGAAAACCATTGGCTGCGTGAAAGCTATCAGGAGTCCGTGAAGGAAACGGTTAAGGATATTAAACGGCTCCGGGACGTAGACAGGGTTGTCGGCCAATTCAGCGAGTTTGAATTCATTGAAAGTGCCGGATTAGCCGGAATTGAGCTGGGCCAAGGGGTGGCAGAAATTGATTTGTACGCGCCGGATCATCTATATGATCAAATCCTAAAAGAAGTTGTGGGCGTCGAAATCAGAGGAAGAGACCATCTGCTTGAGCTCATGCAAGACTTCGCCCATGCGAAAACAGAATATGATCAAGTGTCTGATGCCTTAAAAATGGTCAAACAGACGGGATACGGCATTGCAGCGCCTGCTTTAGCTGATATGAGTCTCGATGAGCCGGAAATTATAAGGCAGGGCTCGCGATTCGGTGTGAGGCTGAAAGCTGTCGCTCCGTCGATCCATATGATCAAAGTCGATGTCGAAAGCGAATTCGCCCCGATTATCGGAACGGAAAAACAAAGTGAAGAGCTTGTACGCTATTTAATGCAGGACTTTGAGGATGATCCGCTCTCCATCTGGAACTCCGATATCTTCGGAAGGTCGCTGAGCTCAATTGTGAGAGAAGGGATTCAGGCAAAGCTGTCATTAATGCCTGAAAACGCACGGTATAAATTAAAAGAAACATTAGAAAGAATCATAAACGAAGGCTCTGGCGGCTTAATCGCCATCATCCTGTAATACCGGTAGACCTCTTTATAGAATGGGAGGTCTTTTTTCTTTGCTCTTAATAATGGAAAAGGATCAAGGAATAGGATGAAAAAAGGAAAAAAAGGAATATTTGTTCGGTAAATCACCTTAAATCCTTGACGAGCAAGGGATTGACGCTTTAAAATGCTTGATATGGCTTTTTATATGTGTTACTCTACATACAGAAATTCTTCACTTTGTTGGACAAACATTCCTCAGAGTGCAGTTTTTCTTAAAAGCCGTTTAATTGTCTTTCTCTTACTTGCTCTCATTTTTTTCTGAGACAGGTTTAGAATCAGACTGAACTGTGAAGAAATGATAATAAACGAACTGAATGTATCCTTTTGGGAGGAGGTGAAAGGCATGAACAAAACAGAACTTATCAATGCGGTTGCAGAAGCAAGCGAATTGTCTAAAAAAGACGCTACAAAAGCAGTTGACTCTGTTTTTGATACGATCTTAGATGCACTTAAAAACGGTGATAAAATCCAACTGATCGGTTTTGGTAACTTCGAGGTGCGTGAACGTTCTGCACGTAAAGGACGCAACCCTCAAACAGGTGAAGAAATCGAAATTCCAGCAAGCAAAGTACCTGCTTTCAAACCAGGTAAAGCGCTTAAAGACGCTGTTGCCGGAAAATAATTGTGAATATAGATCGTGTATGCATCTAGCTTACATACACTTTATTTCTTCACAGAAAAGCCCCTTTCTAAGGGGCTTTTCATATTTCAAGAGCATGGGCTTCCTGACAGGGCATTCACTTTGCTTTTAGCGGGGCATATGTGCTAGAATCGAAATTAAATGTATTCATTGGTGGAGGACATAGAACATGAAAGAAGTTAATAAAGAGCAAATCGAACAAGCTGTTCGTCAAATTTTAGAAGCGATCGGAGAAGACCCGAATAGAGAAGGGCTTCTTGATACTCCGAAAAGAGTCGCAAAGATGTATGCCGAAGTATTCTCCGGCTTGAATGAAGATCCAAAAGAACATTTCCAGACTATCTTCGGTGAAAACCATGAGGAGCTTGTTCTTGTAAAAGATATCGCGTTTCATTCTATGTGTGAGCATCACCTTGTTCCCTTTTATGGAAAAGCACATGTTGCATATATCCCGCGAGGCGGAAAGGTCACAGGACTCAGCAAACTGGCACGTGCCGTTGAAGCCGTTGCAAAGCGCCCGCAGCTTCAGGAACGCATCACTTCTACAATTGCAGAAAGCATCGTAGAAACGCTTGATCCGCATGGCGTAATGGTAGTGGTTGAAGCGGAACATATGTGCATGACGATGCGCGGTGTAAGAAAACCGGGTGCGAAAACTGTGACTTCAGCAGTCAGAGGCGTTTTTAAAGATGATGCCGCTGCCCGTGCAGAAGTATTGGAACATATTAAACGCCAGGACTAATAAAGATAGAGGGTGCTATAAATGAACCAAAAGCATTCAAGTGATTTTGTCGTCATTAAAGCCGTTGAGGACGGAGTGAATGTGATCGGCCTGACAAGAGGAACAGACACAAAGTTTCACCATTCCGAAAAACTCGACAAGGGAGAAGTGATCATCGCTCAGTTTACAGAGCATACTTCTGCCATTAAAGTCAGAGGAGAGGCACTGATTCAAACCGCGTACGGAGAAATGAAAAGCGAAAAAAAATAAGCTGGCTGTCCCCGCTGTTAAAAGCAAATGCTCGCAAACAGCGGGAGGATACAGCCAATTTCTTTTTTTTATGCTATAATGATACCTGCGTAAGCGAATGAAAAGATAAAACTCATACATAGATTAAGAAATAAATGTGAATTTGGGGACAAGGGTGATATTTTTGCAAGACATCTACGGAACTTTAGCCAATCTGAACACGAAATTAAAACAAAAGCTGTCTCATCCTTATTTAGCGAAGCATATTTCTGCGCCGAAAATTGATGAGGATAAGCTTCTTCTTTTTCATGCTTTATTTGAAGAAGCTGACATAAAAAACAACGACAGAGAAAATTATATTGTAACAGCGATGCTTGTACAAAGCGCCCTTGATACCCATGATGAAGTGACGACAGCTAGAGTCATAAAACGAGACGAAAACAAAAACCGCCAATTGACTGTTCTCGCGGGCGATTATTTCAGCGGGCTGTACTACTCTTTACTATCTGAAATGAAGGATATCTACATGATTCGGACGCTTGCTACAGCCATTAAAGAAATCAACGAACATAAAATTCGTCTATATGACCGTTCTTTCAAGGACGAAAACGATTTTTTCGAAAGTGTCGGCATCGTTGAATCAGCTTTATTCCATCGTGTGGCGGAACACTTCAACCTCCCGCGCTGGAAAAAGCTGTCGAGTGATTTTTTTGTATTTAAGCGGCTTATGAACGGAAATGATGCATTTCTGGATGTGATCGGCAGTTTTATACAGCTGGGAAAAACAAAAGAAGAGATATTAGAAGATTGTTTTAAAAAAGCGAAAAACAGCATTGAGTCACTTCTGCCTCTAAATTCACCTATTCAGAACATTTTAATAAACCGTCTGAAGACAATCAGCCAAGATCAAACCTATCATCAGAAAGTGGAAGAAGGGTAAACCATTATGCAGGACTCAAAAGAACAGCGCGTACACGGAGTATTTGAAAAAATATATAAAAACTATGACCAAATGAACTCTGTCATCAGTTTTCAGCAGCATAAAAAATGGCGCGACAAAACGATGCGCATCATGAATGTAAAAGAAGGCGCAAAAGCACTTGATGTCTGCTGCGGAACGGCTGACTGGACGATCGCTCTTGCAAAAGCGGCCGGCAAAAGCGGCGCGATCAAGGGCTTGGATTTCAGTGAAAATATGCTGAGTGTCGGCGAGCAGAAAGTAAAAGACGGCGGATTCAGCCAAATTGAACTGCTGCACGGAAATGCGATGGAGCTTCCTTTTGATGATGATACATTTGATTATGTCACCATTGGCTTCGGACTCCGCAATGTCCCTGATTACTTGACTGTACTGAAAGAGATGAGACGTGTAGTGAAGCCGGGCGGGCAGGTGGTATGTCTGGAAACGTCCCAGCCGGAAATGTTCGGATTTAGACAGGCTTACTTTATGTACTTTAAGTATATTATGCCGTTTTTCGGGAAACTGTTTGCGAAGAGCTATAAAGAATATTCTTGGCTTCAAGAATCAGCCAGAGATTTCCCTGGAATGAAGGAACTGGCAGGCCTGTTTGAAGAGGCGGGCCTGAAAAATGTTAAATATCATTCGTTTACTGGCGGAGTCGCTGCCACGCATATCGGATGGAAATGAAAACACAGATGTTTGGGTGAATGATATGAAATTTAAAATGGCCTACTCTTTTTTAAATGACGATATTGATGTAATCGAAAGAGAACTTGAACAAACCGTACGTTCCGATTACCCGCTTTTAAGCGAGGCAGGTCTTCACCTGCTGCAGGCCGGAGGGAAACGTATTCGTCCTGTTTTCGTGCTGCTTTCCGGCATGTTTGGCGATTACGATATTAATAAGATTAAATATGTCGCCGTCACTCTGGAAATGATTCACATGGCATCTTTGGTTCATGATGATGTCATTGATGATGCGGAGCTTCGCCGAGGAAAACCGACAATCAAAGCAAAGTGGGACAATCGTATTGCGATGTACACAGGCGATTATATGCTTGCGGGATCTCTTGAAATGATGACGAGAATTAACGAACCGAAAGCCCATAGGATTTTGTCACAGACGATCGTTGAAGTTTGTCTAGGGGAAATTGAGCAGATCAAAGACAAATACAACATGGAACAAAATCTCAGAACGTATCTCCGGCGTATCAAAAGAAAAACGGCTCTCTTGATCGCGGTCAGCTGCCAGCTTGGTGCCATTGCGTCTGGAGCTGATGAGAAGATTCATAAGGCATTGTACTGGTTTGGGTATTACGTCGGCATGTCTTATCAGATTATTGATGATATTCTTGATTTTACTTCAACTGAAGAAGAGCTGGGTAAGCCCGTTGGAGGAGATTTGCTTCAAGGAAACGTCACATTGCCAGTGCTGTATGCCCTGAAAAATCCTGCATTAAAAAACCAGCTTAAATTGATTAACAGTGAGACAACGCAGGAGCAGCTTGAACCAATCATTGAAGAAATCAAAAAAACAGATGCAATTGAAGCATCTATGGCAGTAAGCGAAATGTATCTGCAGAAAGCTTTTCAGAAATTAAACACGCTTCCACGAGGGCGCGCACGCTCGTCTCTTGCAGCCATCGCAAAATATATCGGTAAAAGAAAATTTTAATTTTTGTAGATATTAAGAAATTTCTCCGCCCCGGATTGATTAATTATCAGAAAGATGTTACGATTTCGGTGTGCAGTGTGAAAGCCTATACATACATAATGATGGGGTGGAGAATATGATGGAAAAGACTTTTATCATGGTGAAACCAGACGGTGTCCAACGTCAGCTCATTGGGGACATTTTATCTAGATTCGAACGTAAGGGCTTACAATTAGCTGGCGCCAAGTTAATGAGAGTGACTGAACAAATGGCTGAGAAACACTACGCCGAACATCAAGGAAAGCCTTTCTTCGGAGAGCTCGTTGAGTTTATTACTTCAGGACCTGTATTCGCAATGGTGTGGGAAGGCGAAAATGTCATTGAAGTGACGAGACAGCTGATCGGGAAAACAAACCCTAAAGAAGCTTTACCTGGTACGATTCGTGGGGATTATGGTATGTTTGTCGGAAAAAACATCATCCACGGCTCTGATTCTCTCGAAAGTGCAGAACGCGAGATTAACATTTTCTTTAAGAATGAAGAATTAGTATCATATCAGCAGCTTATGGCAGGCTGGATCTATTAATCATTGTGAAAATAAGTAACAGAGCCGGCATCATATAACGCCGCCGGTTTTTGATCTGTTTTGTAAAGGTTTACATTAAAGTGAATAAAGGGTTGAATGGCAGTGTGCATCAGACCTCTGCCTTTCCCAACGATCTAAAATCAGCTGAAAAGCTGATTTTTTTATTGAAACAATACAATTTCCTGATAAAACAAGCTATACTAGGACAAAAAGACAGCGAGACTGGGAGAGTAGAGATGGATACATACAGCGTATTTACAACGAAATGGAAACAATTAACCGGAGTCGATTTGACACTATATAAAGAAGCACAAATGAAGAGAAGGCTAACGTCACTTTATGAGAAAAAGGGGTTCCAAAGCTTTAAGGACTTTGCGGCGGCATTGGAAAAGGATCAAGCTCTCTTAAATGAAACATTGGACAGAATGACGATCAATGTTTCAGAATTTTATCGTAATTATAAAAGGTGGGAAGTTCTTGAGACTGCAATTCTGCCGTTAATCAAGACTTCTAGGCCTTTAAAGATTTGGAGTGCCGCCTGCTCAACGGGGGAGGAGCCATACACGCTTGCCATGCTTTTGGACCAGCAAAAAGGTCTTCCGGGCTATCAGATTTTGGCGACGGATATTGATGAAAAAGCATTGGAAAAAGCTAAAAAAGGCGTTTATCAGGAGCGGTCTTTACAGGAAGTGCCGCTATCTGTGAAAGATCGTTATTTTACGCAAAACGCAAATAGAAGTTATGAAGTGAAATCGGAAATCAAAAAGAATATTACATTCAAAAAGCACAATTTGCTGGCGGATCGTTATGAACAAGACTTTGACTTAATCGTGTGCCGTAATGTATTTATTTATTTTACAGAAAGCGCGAAGGAAGAACTGTATTTAAAAATGGCACATAGCTTGAAGAAGAATGGAGTTCTTTTTGTCGGCAGCACCGAGCAAATCTTCAACCCCGAGAAATTTGGCCTAGTCCCAGCCGATACATTCTTTTATCAAAAAAGATAGACTGACTTTTTGCTGAAAAATATGTTATAGTAGTCTTACTTAAAAGCGTTAATGCGATGAAGGGAGAAGAAGTCATGAGATATTTAACAGCCGGAGAATCACACGGCCCCCAACTGACAACGATTATTGAGGGTGTACCTGCCGGGCTTTACATAACGGAGGAAGATATCAATTTTGAGCTTGCCAGACGCCAAAAAGGACACGGCCGCGGCCGCCGCATGCAGATCGAAAAAGACCAGGCCAAAATTATGAGCGGGGTGCGCCATGCACGTACACTCGGTTCACCAATTGCTCTCGTAGTTGAAAATAACGATTGGAAGCATTGGACAAAAATCATGGGCGCCGCTCCAATTACAGAAGATGAAGAAAAGGAAATGAAGCGCCAGATTTCAAGACCTAGACCTGGGCACGCTGACTTAAACGGTGCAATTAAATATAATCATCGTGATATGAGAAATGTGCTTGAGCGTTCTTCAGCAAGGGAAACAACTGTCAGAGTGGCGGCAGGGGCTGTAGCTAAAAAGATTCTTTCTGAGCTTGGCATTAAGGTGGCGGGCCACGTGTTGCAAATTGGCGCTGTTAAAGCTGAAAAAACAGAATATACGTCAATTGAAGACCTGCAGCGCGTAACGGAAGAGTCTCCTGTCAGATGCTACGATGAAGAGGCAGGCAAAAAAATGATGGCTGCCATTGATGAAGCAAAGGCAAACGGAGATTCCATCGGCGGAATAGTAGAAGTCATTGTCGAGGGAATGCCGGTAGGCGTGGGCAGCTATGTCCATTATGACCGCAAGCTGGACAGCAAGCTTGCTGCCGCTGTACTGTCAATTAATGCATTTAAAGGTGTGGAATTCGGGATCGGATTTGAGGCGGCAGGGCGAAATGGAAGCGAAGTCCATGACGAGATCATTTGGGACGAGGAAAAAGGATACACCCGTGCTACTAACAGACTTGGAGGACTGGAAGGCGGCATGACGACAGGAATGCCAATCGTTGTCCGCGGAGTCATGAAGCCGATTCCGACTTTGTATAAACCGCTGAAAAGTGTCGATATTGAAACGAAAGAACCGTTTTCCGCCAGCATAGAACGTTCAGACAGCTGTGCTGTTCCTGCGGCAAGTGTAGTCGCTGAAGCCGCTGTCGCTTGGGAAATTGCGAACGCAGTCGTTGAACAATTCGGATTAGATCAAATTGACCGCATTAGAGAAAATGTGGAGAATATGAGAAAACTGTCGAGGGAATTTTAATGAAGACACTGCATGTTCAAACTGCTTCCTCGTCATATCCTGTTTTTATCGGACAAGGTATCAGAAAAAAGGCTTGCGAACTATTAACCTCTTTAAACAGGCCTTTAACAAGGATTATGCTTGTCACGGATGAAGAAGTAGACCGCCTGTATGGTGATGAAATGCTTCATTTGCTGCAAGATAAATGGCCTGTGAAAAAAGTGACGGTACCGAGTGGAGAGCAGGCAAAATCCGTGGACATGTACACAAAATTGCAGAGTGAAGCGATTCGTTTTCATATGGATCGCTCCTCATGCATCATCGCATTCGGTGGCGGTGTTGTAGGGGATCTTGCCGGTTTTGTGGCTGCCACTTTTATGCGCGGCATTGATTTCATCCAAATGCCTACGACGCTCTTGGCGCATGACAGCGCAGTCGGAGGAAAAGTAGCCGTGAACCATCCGCTTGGAAAAAATCTAATCGGTGCGTTTTATCAGCCGAAAGCCGTGCTCTATGATACAGATTTCCTGCGTTCTCTGCCTGAAAAAGAGCTTAGGTCCGGAATGGCAGAAGTGATTAAACACGCTTTTATCTATGACAGAGCGTTTCTGGAGGAGCTGCTGAATATCCACTCACTGCGTGATATCACTAATGATCAGCTGAATGACATGATTTTTAAAGGCATTTCAATTAAAGCGTCTGTCGTTCAGCAGGATGAAAAAGAAGAGGGGATAAGAGCTTACTTAAACTTTGGGCATACGCTCGGTCATGCCGTTGAGGCGGAATATGGATATGGGCAGATCACTCACGGTGATGCCGTAGCCCTCGGAATGCAGTTTGCTTTATATATAAGCGATAAGACTGTAGGCTGTGAAATGGACAGAAAACGTTTGGTCAGCTGGCTAAAAAGCCTGGGTTATCCAAGTCAAATCAGAAAAGAGACGGAAACTTCGGTTCTCTTGAACCGTATGATGAATGATAAGAAAACCCGTGGCGGGAAGATTCAGTTTATTGTGCTCAACGAATTAGGGAAAGTTGCTGATCATACATTTTCCAGAAATGAACTTGAGAGCTGGCTGAACAAATGGCGATTGGAGGAGACATCATGATGATTCGCGGAATTCGCGGAGCAACTACAGTTGAACGGGATACTGAAGAAGAAATTTTACAAAAAACAAAACAGCTGTTAGAGAAAATCATAGAAGAAAATCATACAAAACCGGAAGATGTTGTTCAAATGCTTCTTTCGGCTACACCTGACTTGCACGCTGTTTTCCCGGCAAAAGCTGTTCGCGAGCTTTCAGGATGGCAGTATGTACCGGTAACATGTATGCAGGAAATGGACGTAACGGGCGGTCTGAAAAAGTGCATAAGAGTCATGATGACGGTCCAGACAGATGTCCCTCAGGATCAGATCAGACATGTATATTTAGAAAAAGCCGTCGTATTGAGGCCCGATTTATCATTGACAAAAAATACTGAATTGTAATACGATAAGAATAGCTTAGAAATACACAAGAGTGTGTATAAAGCGATTAGAATGAGTTGAGTTGAGAATAGGGTAGCAGAGAATGAGTTTAGTTGAGCTGAGACATGTATGTTTATTCTACCCAAAAGAAGTCTTTCTTTTGGGTTTATTTGTTATACAGTATTTTATCCTCTCATGCCATCTTCTCATTCTCCTTGCCATAAGGAGTGAGAGCAATGAATTTCCAATCAAACATTTCCGCATTTTTAGAGGACAGCTTGTCCCACCACACGATACCGATTGTGGAGACCTTCACAGTCGATACACTGACACCCATTCAAATGATAGAGAAGCTTGACAGGGAGATTACGTATCTTCTTGAAAGCAAGGACGATACATCCACTTGGTCAAGATATTCGTTTATCGGCCTGAATCCATTTCTCACAATTAAAGAAGAGCAGGGCCGTTTTTCGGCCGCTGATCAGGACAGCAAATCTCTTTACACAGGAAATGAACTAAAAGAAGTGCTGAACTGGATGAATACCACATACAAAATCAAAACACCTCAGCTTGGCATTCCTTTTGTCGGCGGAGCTGTCGGGTACTTAAGCTATGATATGATCCCGCTGATTGAGCCTTCTGTTCCTTCGCATACAAAAGAAACAGACATGGAAAAGTGCATGCTGTTTGTTTGCCGGACATTAATTGCGTATGATCATGAAACCAAAAACGTCCACTTTATCCAATATGCAAGGCTCACTGGAGAGGAAACAGAAAACGAAAAAATGGATGTATTCCATCAAAATCATCTGGAGCTCCAAAATCTCATCGAAAAAATGATGGACCAAAAAAACATAAAAGAGCTGTTTCTCTCTGCTGATTCATACAAGACACCCAGCTTTGAGACGGTATCTTCTAATTATGAAAAATCGGCTTTTATGGCTGATGTAGAAAAAATCAAAAGCTATATAAAAGCAGGCGATATCTTCCAGGGTGTTTTATCACAAAAATTTGAGGTGCCGATAAAAGCAGATGCTTTTGAGTTATACCGAGTGCTTAGGATCGTCAATCCTTCGCCGTATATGTATTATATGAAACTGCTAGACAGAGAAATAGTCGGCAGCTCTCCGGAACGGTTAATACACGTTCAAGACGGGCACTTAGAAATCCATCCGATTGCCGGTACGAGAAAACGCGGTGCAGACAAAGCTGAAGATGAGAGACTGAAGGTTGAGCTCATGAAGGATGAAAAAGAAAAAGCGGAGCATTACATGCTCGTTGATCTTGCCCGAAACGATATCGGCAGAGTAGCAGAGTATGGTTCAGTTTCTGTGCCGGAGTTCACAAAAATTGTTTCCTTTTCACATGTCATGCACATTATCTCGGTGGTTACAGGCCGATTGAAAAAAGGGGTTCATCCTGTCGATGCACTGATGTCTGCTTTCCCGGCGGGGACTTTAACAGGCGCACCCAAAATCCGTGCCATGCAGCTTTTGCAAGAGCTCGAGCCAACACCGAGAGAGACATACGGAGGATGTATTGCCTACATTGGGTTTGACGGGAATATCGACTCTTGTATTACGATTCGCACGATGAGTGTAAAGAACGGCGTTGCATCGATACAGGCAGGTGCTGGCATTGTTGCTGATTCTGTTCCGGAAGCCGAATACGAAGAAAGCTGTAATAAAGCCGGTGCGCTGCTGAAAACGATTCATATTGCAGAAGACATGTTTCATAGCAAGGAGGATAAAGCTGATGAACAGATTTCTACAATTGTGCGTTGACGGAAAAACCCTTACTGCCGGTGAGGCTGAAACGCTGATGAATATGATGATGGCAGCGGAAATGACTCCTTCTGAAATGGGTGGTATATTGTCAATTCTTGCTCATCGGGGGGAGACGCCAGAAGAGCTTGCGGGTTTTGTGAAGGCAATGCGGGCACACGCTCTTACAGTCGATGGACTTCCTGATATTGTTGATACATGCGGAACAGGGGGAGACGGTATTTCCACTTTTAATATCTCAACGGCCTCGGCAATAGTTGCCTCGGCAGCTGGCGCGAAAATCGCTAAGCATGGCAATCGCTCTGTCTCTTCTAAAAGCGGAAGCGCTGATGTTTTAGAGGAGCTAGAGGTTTCTATTCAAACCACTCCCGAAAAGGTCAAAATCAGCATTGAAACAAACAACATGGGATTTCTTTTTGCGCCGCTTTACTATTCGTCTATGAAACATGTAGCAGGTACTAGAAAAGAGCTAGGTTTCAGAACGGTATTTAATCTGCTTGGGCCGCTCAGCAATCCTTTACAGGCGAAGCGTCAGGTGATTGGGGTCTATTCTGTTGAAAAAGCTGGACTGATGGCAAGCGCACTGGAGACGTTTCAGCCGAAGCACGTTATGTTTGTATCAAGCCGTGACGGTTTAGATGAGCTTTCAATTACAGCACCGACCGACGTGATTGAATTAAAGGACGGAGAGCGCCGGGAATATACCGTTTCACCCGAAGATTTCGGTTTCACAAATGGCAGACTTGAAGATTTACAGGTGCAGTCACCGAAAGAGAGCGCCTATCTCATTCAGAATATTTTTGAAAATAAAAGCAGCAGTTCCGCTTTATCTATTACGGCTTTTAATGCGGGAGCTGCGATTTACACGGCGGGAATTACCGCCTCACTGAAGGAAGGAACGGAGCTGGCGTTAGAGACGATTACAAGCGGAGGCGCTGCCGCGCAGCTTGAACGACTAAAGCAGAAAGAGGAAGAGATCTATGCTTGAAAAAATCATCAAACAAAAGAAAGAAGAAGTGAAAACACTGGTTTTGCCGGTAGAGCAGCCTTTCGAGAAACGTTCATTTAAGGAGGCGCTGGCAAGCCCGAATCGGTTTATCGGGTTGATTGCCGAAGTGAAGAAAGCATCGCCGTCAAAAGGGCTTATTAAAGAGGATTTTGTGCCTGTTCAGATTGCAAAAGACTATGAAGCTGCGAAGGCAGATGCGATTTCCGTTTTAACAGACACCCCGTTTTTTCAAGGAGAAAACAGCTATTTATCAGACGTAAAGCGTGCTGTTTCGATTCCTGTACTTAGAAAAGATTTTATTATTGATTCTCTTCAAGTAGAGGAATCAAGAAGAATCGGAGCGGATGCCATATTGTTAATCGGCGAGGTGCTTGATCCCTTACACCTTCATGAATTATATCTTGAAGCAGGTGAAAAGGGGATGGACGTGTTAGTGGAGGTTCATGATGCATCAACGCTAGAACAAATATTGAAAGTGTTCACACCCGACATTCTCGGCGTAAATAATCGAAACCTAAAAACGTTTGAAACATCTGTAAAGCAGACAGAACAAATCGCATCTCTCGTTCCGAAAGAATCCTTGCTTGTCAGCGAAAGCGGAATCGGTTCTTTAGAACATTTAACATTTGTCAATGAACATGGGGCGCGAGCTGTACTTATCGGTGAATCATTGATGAGACAAACTTCTCAGCGTAAAGCAATCCATGCTTTGTTTAGGGAGTGAGGTTGTGAAGAAACCGGCATTAAAATATTGCGGTATTCGGTCACTAAAGGATTTGCAGCTTGCGGCGGAATCACAGGCTGATTACCTAGGATTTATTTTTGCTGAAAGCAAACGAAAAGTATCTCCGGAAAATGTGAAAAAATGGCTGAACCAAGTTCGTGTCGAAAAACAGGTTGCAGGTGTTTTTGTTAATGAATCAATAGAGACGATGTCACGTATTGCCAAGAGCTTGAAGCTCGACGTCATTCAGCTTCACGGTGATGAAAAACCGACGGATGCTGATGCTCTTCGCAAGCTGACTGGCTGTGAAATATGGAAGGCGCTTCACCATCAGGATAACACAACTCAAGAAATAGCCCGCTTTAAAGATAATGTTGACGGCTTTGTGATTGATTCATCTGTAAAAGGGTCTAGAGGCGGAACTGGTGTTGCATTTTCTTGGGAATGTGTGCCGGAATATCAGCAGGCGGCTATTGGTAAACGCTGCTTTATCGCTGGCGGCGTGAATCCGGATAGCATCACAGGCCTATTGAAATGGCAGCCAGAAGGAATTGACCTTGCCAGCGGAATTGAAAAAAACGGACAAAAAGATCAGAATCTGATGAGGCTTTTAGAAGAAAGGATGAACCGATATGTATCCATATCCGAATGAAATAGGCAGATACGGTGATTTTGGAGGAAAGTTTGTTTCGGAAACACTCATGCAGCCGTTAGATGAAATAGAAACAGCATTTAAACAAATCAAGGATGATCCTGCTTTTCGTGAAGAATATTATAAGCTGTTAAAGGACTATTCCGGCCGGCCGACTGCATTAACATACGCTGATCGAGTCACTGAATACTTAGGCGGCGCGAAAATCTATTTGAAACGAGAAGATTTAAACCATACAGGTTCTCATAAAATCAATAATGCGCTAGGTCAAGCGCTGCTTGCTAAAAAAATGGGCAAAACGAAAATCATTGCTGAAACTGGTGCCGGCCAGCATGGCGTTGCCGCTGCAACAGTTGCAGCTAAATTCGGCTTTTCCTGTACTGTGTTTATGGGTGAAGAGGATGTTGCCCGCCAGTCTCTGAACGTTTTCCGCATGAAGCTTCTTGGAGCGGAGGTAGTGCCTGTAACAAGTGGAAACGGAACATTGAAGGATGCCACAAATGAGGCGATCCGGTACTGGGTTCAGCATTGTGAGGATCACTTTTATATGATTGGATCAGTTGTCGGCCCGCACCCTTATCCGCAAGTTGTCCGTGAATTTCAAAAAATGATCGGAGAGGAAGCGAAGGATCAGTTGAAACGTATTGAAGGCACTCTGCCTGATAAAGTAGTGGCATGTGTAGGCGGAGGAAGCAATGCGATGGGTATGTTTCAGGCATTTTTAAATGAAGATGTTGAACTGATCGGCGCTGAAGCAGCAGGAAAAGGAATTGATACGCCTCTTCATGCCGCCACTATTTCGAAAGGAACCGTAGGGGTTATTCACGGTTCATTGACTTATCTCATTCAGGATGAGTTCGGGCAAATTATTGAGCCCTACTCTATTTCAGCCGGTCTCGACTATCCTGGAATCGGTCCGGAGCACGCATACTTGCATAAGAGCGGCCGTGTCACTTATGACAGTATCACCGATGAAGAAGCGGTGGATGCATTAAAGCTTTTGTCAGAAAAAGAGGGGATTTTGCCGGCAATCGAATCTGCCCATGCGTTAGCGAAATCATTCAAACTCGCCAAAGGAATGGATCGCGGTCAACTCATTCTCGTCTGTTTATCAGGACGGGGAGACAAGGATGTCAACACATTAATGAATGTATTGGAAGAAGAGGTGAAAGCCCATGTTTAAATTGGATCTTCAACCATCAGAAAAATTGTTTATCCCGTTTATTACGGCGGGCGATCCAGTTCCTCAGGTTTCGATTGAACTGGCGAAATCACTCCAAAAAGCAGGCGCCACTGCATTGGAGCTTGGTGTTGCATACTCTGACCCGCTTGCAGACGGTCCGGTGATCCAGCGGGCTTCAAAGCGGGCACTTGATCAAGGAATGAATATCGTAAAGGCAATCGAATTAGGCGGAGAAATGAAAAAAAACGGAGTGAATATTCCGATTATCCTCTTTACGTATTATAATCCTGTGTTACAATTGAACAAAGAATACTTTTTCGCTTTACTGCGGGAAAATCATATTGACGGTCTGCTTGTTCCGGATCTGCCATTAGAAGAAAGCAACAGCCTTCAAGAGGAATGTAAAAGCCATGAGGTGACGTATATTTCTTTGGTTGCGCCGACAAGCGAAAGCCGTTTGAAAACCATTATTGAACAAGCCGAGGGGTTCGTCTACTGTGTATCTTCTCTGGGTGTGACCGGTGTCCGCAATGAGTTCAATTCATCCGTGTACCCGTTCATTCGGACTGTGAAGAATCTCAGCACTGTTCCGGTTGCTGTAGGGTTCGGTATATCAAACCGTGAACAGGTCATAAAGATGAATGAAATTAGTGACGGTGTCGTAGTGGGAAGTGCGCTCGTCAGAAAAATAGAAGAATTAAAGGACCGGCTCATCAGCGCTGAAACGAGAAATCAGGCGCTGCAGGAGTTTGAGGATTATGCAATGGCGTTTAGCGGCTTGTACAGTTTAAAATGAGGTGACTGATTTGCGTATCAAAGAACATTTAAAACAGCTGAAGCCTTATCAGCCTGGAAAGCCGATTGAAGCAGTGAAATCAGAATATGGCTTGGATAAAGTGGTGAAGCTTGCTTCAAACGAGAATCCTTACGGCTGTTCAGAGGCTGCAAAAGAGGCGCTTCATCATGAGATTCAACAGCTTGCCCTTTACCCGGACGGGTATAGCGCCGCTTTGCGGACAAGGCTCAGTAAGCACCTCAATGTCAGCGAAACATCACTTATTTTCGGCAACGGTTCTGATGAAATCATACAGATCATCTGCCGGGCATTTTTAAACGATAAAACAAACACGGTTACTGCTGCCCCCACTTTTCCGCAATATAAACATAATGCGGTCATTGAAGGTGCTGAAGTGCGTGAAATTGCACTTCGTCCCGACGGCTCACATGATTTAGACGCCATGTTAGAAGCCATCGACGAACAGACACAAGTCGTTTGGATATGCAGCCCGAATAATCCGACTGGCACTTATACATCTGAAGGAGAATTACTCGCATTTCTGGAGCGCGTTCCTTCACGTGTCCTTGTTGTTCTTGACGAAGCATATTATGAATATGTAACAGCAGAGGATTACCCGGAAACCGTGCCGCTCTTAAGCAAGTATTCCAATTTGATGATTTTGCGCACATTTTCAAAGGCATACGGTCTGGCAGCGCTCAGAGTCGGATACGGAATTGCTGACGAGAACCTGATTCGCCAGATTGAGCCGGCGAGAGAGCCGTTTAATACGAGCCGTCTGGGCCAGGCTGCGGCGATTGCCGCTCTTGATGATCAAGCGTTTATTGCTTCCTGTGTTGAGCAAAATAATGCAGGCCTTCAGCAGTATTATGATTTTGCGAAAACTCATGGTTTAAAGTGCTACCCTTCACAGACAAATTTTGTGTTAATTGACTTTAAACGTCCTGCTGATGAACTGTTTCAGGCTCTGCTGGAAAAAGGCTATATCGTCCGGTCAGGAAATGCATTAGGTTTCCCGACATCACTCCGGATTACGATCGGAACAAAAGAGCAAAATGAAGAAATACTTGCAATTTTAGCTGAAATTTTATAAGAGGTGATCAAATATCACCTCTTTAGTCTATAAACCAGGTGATGACGTATGAATCAAATGAAAGATACAATATTGCTCGCCGGTCTCGGATTGATAGGCGGTTCGATTGCCCTAGCCATCAAAAAAAATCATCCCGGCAAACGGATTATCGGAATCGACATCTCTGATGAACAGGCGGTAGCGGCATTAAAATTAGGCGTGATAGACGATCGTGCTGATTCGTTTATTAGCGGTGCGAAAGAGGCAGCTACAGTAATCATTGCGACACCTGTCGAACAAACACTGGTTATGCTTGAAGAGCTGGCTCATTCAGGAATTGAACATGAGCTTTTGATTACGGATGTAGGAAGCACAAAGCAAAAAGTGGTTGATTACGCTGATCAAGTGCTGCCTAGCCGCTATCAATTTGTCGGAGGGCATCCGATGGCGGGTTCACATAAATCAGGAGTGGCCGCTGCGAAGGAGTTCCTGTTTGAAAATGCATTTTATATTTTAACGCCAGGCCAGAAAACGGACAAACAAGCTGTGGAACAGTTAAAAAACCTGCTGAAGGGGACAAATGCCCATTTTGTGGAAATGTCGCCAGAGGAGCATGATGGTGTTACAAGTGTAATCAGTCATTTTCCGCATATTGTAGCAGCTAGTCTTGTTCACCAAACCCATCATTCGGAAAACCTGTATCCGCTTGTTAAACGTTTTGCTGCCGGCGGGTTCAGAGATATTACAAGGATTGCATCAAGCAGCCCGGCAATGTGGCGGGATATTTTATTACATAATAAAGATAAAATCTTAGACCGTTTTGATGAGTGGATTCGTGAAATTGACAAGATCCGTACATATGTAGAACAAGAAGATGCGGAAAATCTATTTCGTTATTTTAAAACCGCCAAGGATTATCGCGACGGGCTGCCGCTTCGGCAGAAGGGAGCGATACCTGCATTTTATGATTTATATGTGGATGTACCCGATCATCCGGGTGTGATATCCGAGATAACAGCGATTTTAGCTGCGGAACGCATCAGTATCACGAATATCCGCATTATCGAAACACGAGAAGATATTAACGGGATTTTAAGGATCAGTTTTCAGTCTGATGACGACCGCAAAAGGGCAGAACAATGCATTGAAGCCCGGGCGGAATATGAAACTTTTTATGCTGATTGAGGTGGAAAAAATGAAACGAGAAAAGGTGCAGACCTTACATGGAGAAATACATATTCCCGGTGATAAATCCATTTCTCACCGCTCTGTTATGTTTGGCGCGCTAGCGGCAGGCACAACAACAGTTAAAAACTTTCTGCCGGGAGCAGATTGTCTGAGCACGATCGATTGCTTTAGAAAAATGGGTGTTCACATTGAGCAAAGCGGCAGCGATGTCGTGATTCACGGAAAAGGAATCGATGCCCTGAAAGAGCCAGAAAGCCTTTTAGATGTCGGAAATTCAGGTACAACCATTCGCCTGATGCTCGGAATATTAGCGGGCCGTCCTTTTTACAGCGCGGTAGCCGGAGATGAGAGCATTGCGAAGCGCCCAATGAAGCGTGTGACTGAGCCTTTGAAAAAAATGGGGGCTAAAATCGACGGCAGAGCCGGCGGAGAATTTACACCGCTGTCGGTGAGCGGCGCTTCATTAAAAGGCATTGAATATGTATCACCTGTTGCAAGCGCGCAAATTAAATCTGCTGTTTTGCTGGCCGGATTACAGGCTGAGGGCACAACAACTGTCACAGAGCCCCATAAATCTCGGGACCACACTGAGCGGATGCTTTCTGCTTTTGGCGTTAAGCTTTCTGAAGATCAAACGAGTGTTTCCATTGCTGGTGGCCAGAAACTGACAGCTGCTGATATTTTTGTTCCTGGAGACATTTCTTCAGCCGCGTTTTTCCTTGCTGCTGGCGCGATGGTTCCAAACAGCAGAATTGTATTGAAAAACGTAGGTTTAAATCCGACTCGGACAGGTATTATTGATGTCCTTCAAAACATGGGGGCAAAACTTGAAATCAAACCATCTGCTGATAGCGGTGCAGAGCCTTATGGAGATTTGATTATAGAAACGTCATCTCTAAAAGCAGTTGAAATCGGAGGAGATATCATTCCGCGTTTAATTGATGAGATCCCTATCATCGCGCTTCTTGCGACTCAGGCGGAAGGAACTACCGTTATTAAGGACGCGGCAGAGCTAAAAGTGAAAGAAACAAACCGTATTGATACTGTTGTTTCTGAGCTTCGCAAGCTGGGTGCTGAAATTGAACCGACAGCAGATGGAATGAAGGTTTATGGCAAACAAACGTTGAAAGGCGGCGCTGCAGTGTCCAGCCACGGAGATCATCGAATCGGAATGATGCTTGGTATTGCTTCCTGTATAACGGAGGAGCCGATTGAAATCGAGCACACGGATGCCATTCACGTTTCTTATCCAACCTTCTTCGAGCATTTAAATAAGCTTTCGAAAAAATCCTGAAGTTTTACTTCAGGATTTTTTATGCAGATCATAATTTGAGGCAAAAAAACATAGCTTGTCTTATAGAGGGGATAGAAAAACGAAAAGGGGGGATGAGCTTTACTTACAAGCCGGCAGGTCAAAGAGCTGCTTTACTGTACAGAGGGCGACCTTCCTTTTTTCATTTTCTATCTCAAGATCTTTTGGTAAACTAATAAGACTCAATAATTCCCTTCCGTACAGAAGCATCTTATTTGCCGGGGGCATTCGTCTGAATTATGATAAGATTAACCCGAACAAATAAAGCTTTTTTGTATGGTTGATGTTGTATAGGAAAAGAAAGGACCGGTCCGATTTGAATACATTGATTCAAGAAGCCATAAAATTAGTTGAAGCAGGTGAAACAGAAAAAGGCCTCAACACGCTCTCGAAGGCTGAAAAACAGCTGCATGATGAAGATAAAGCCATTGCAGCCCAGCTTTATTACGAGTGGGGCGATGTAGAAAAAGCAATTTCACTGATTAGTGATCTACATGATTTATATCCAAATGAAACAGAACTGACGAATTTCTACGCTGAACTTTTAATAGATATTGACGAAGAAGAAAAAGCCCTCGCTGTGCTGGAGACTATTCCGGAAACAGATCCATCATATCCAGAAAGTTTGCTGCTTATGGCGGATCTTTATCAGATGCAGGGGTTATTCGAAGTCAGTGAACAAAAGCTTTTACAAGCAAAGTCCATTCTGGACAATGAACCTGTTATTGATTTTGCACTTGGAGAACTTTACTTTGCTCAGGGAGCCTATGCAAAAGCGGTTCAATATTTTAAAACAACGGCTGAGGAGCAGAGTGAGATCGGAGGCGTTAATGTCCATCAAAGACTGGCAGAATCGTTAAGTGCCTCAGGTGAATTTGAGGATGCCATTCCATGGTACGAGAAAGCTGTCGATGAGAATCCTGATCCTAATACGATTTTCGGCTATGGTTTTACAGCCTTACAGGCGGGGCTTGTGAAAACAGCTATTAAGCAGCTGTCTGATTTAAAGGAGCTTGATCCATCTTATACTTCACTTTATATGCCGCTCTCGAAAAGCTATGAAGCTGAAGGAATGTATGAAGAGGCATTAAAAACGGCAAAAGAGGGTATCAGATATGATGAATATAACAAAGAACTTTTCCTTTATGCCGCCAAAATGGCCTTAAAAATCGGGAAGTCAGAAGAGGGAAAAAAGCTGCTTCAGGAGGCGCTTGCGCTTGATCCGGGCTTTGTCGAGGCGCTTCATACACTTCTTGCCGTGTATCACAAAGAAGAGGATTATGATCAGATCATTGATCTTATTCAAGAGGTTCGAAGCTACGGTGAAGAAGATCCGAAATACAATTGGTATCTTGCAAGCGCATATACTGAATTAGAGCAATACGAGGAAGCAAAACAATCCTTTGAGGCTGCCTATCTTCATTACCGGGAGGATAGAGATTTCTTATATGAATACGCAAGCTTCCTATTAGAAGAAGGCCTTCAAAAAGAAGCGCTGCCGCTTTTGAAAAAGGTTCTTGAAATGGACGGAGCCAATGAAGAGCTGGAAGAAACGATTTTGCGAATCGAGGATGAATTTTCTAGATAAGCAGGAATATTAACCATTCATGTGGAACATATAAGTATATAGATTATACGAACGATAGAGGAGGGAATTACATGCAGACCCCTGTTTCTGTCAATGAGAAAAAAGATTTTATCCGTTGGTTTTTAAACCATTATCAGTTAAAGCGCCGAGAGTGCGTTTGGATCTTGAACTACTTAATGAGCCATGATTCTCTCATGGAGAAGGTTCATTTTGTGGAGCAGGCTGAATTTTGCCCGAGAGGCATTATAATGTCAACACATTGTGTTGAAGAAGTTCCGTTCCGGTTCTATAAAGAGAATGTCATGACTACCGACGCGGAAAAATCTTTTCATGATATTAGATTAAATAAACAGCAGGATTTGTTTATCCAGCTTAATTTCCGTTCGGCTTACAGCTCACCTGAATATGCGGCGGTGCTGGAGTCCAACCCGCATATTCCGAAAAACCTTTTTGAGAATAAAAAAGATCAGGGATTGGCGGAACAGATTTTAGAGCACGCTATTTCCACATTCCAAAGAGAAAAATTATTAAAAGACATTGACGAGGCGTTAGATCGTCATGATAAAGAGGCATTTGAACAATTATCGCGCCAATTAAATCAGCTCACATAATATGACCAGCCTTGCAGTGAATTGCAAGGCTTGTTGCCGTAAAGGGGGAGAACGATGAGGTGGAGAATCACTGATGCCAAGGACTATTTACAAGCTAAGGATTACATTGATACCGCTGTCATACCATTAATTAACATAAGGGTTAATAACCATTTTAAAATGGCGGCGGAGAAAGGCGAGTTTACGCAGCTTCTCTCAGAAGAACTTGAAAGGCAGTTAAAGGGACGGGTATATTTACTTCCACCTTATACATATGTTGATAGAAATGAAATAACCGTTCAAGGGCTTAAGGATTTGCGGGAAGAGCTGATAACGGAATTTCCGCATGTTGTCCTGCTCACATCTGACGAAAGTTGGAGAGCTGAGGATGCGTTAGGCAAAATCATTGTTACACCGTCTGTTCCATTAGAGCATTTAAATGACTCTTTAAAAAGAAAAATATTGGATGAACGCACTGCTGAAATTTTGAACGTTTTGTTACAGTTATGGAGCACTTCATAAAAACACTTACATTTCCTTATAAACAATATTTTGGCTATATTGACCTTGCTGAGAGATTCATATATTATGAGGGTGTCTAGAGTTATTGCAATATTTTCTATTTTAGTCAGTTTGCAGGGGTGACCTAGAGGGGGGAGAAGAGATGGGCGGAAAACATGATATATCCAGACGTCAATTTTTGAATTACACGCTCACAGGCGTAGGAGGTTTTATGGCGGCTAGTATGCTCATGCCTATGGTTCGCTTCGCACTCGACCCGGTATTAAAATCGACAGGGAAGCAGGATATGGTTCAGGTTGTCAGCGTTGATGAGTTGACAAAAGAGCCGCAGCGCTTTGATTTTAAAATTAATCAAGTCGATGCCTGGTATGAGTCAGAAGAGTCAAGATCAGCCTGGGTCTTCAAAAACGGGGATGAAATTGTAGCACTTTCGCCAATTTGTAAACATTTAGGGTGTACGGTGAACTGGAATAGTGATCCTAAAAACCCGAATAAATTCTTTTGTCCATGCCATTACGGACTCTATGAAAAGGACGGCACCAATGTCCCTGGCACGCCGCCGCTTGCGCCTCTTGATCATTATGAGCAAGAAGTAAAAGACGGCTTCCTGTATCTTGGAAAAGCAAAGCCTAAGGGGGAAGGGTGACATGCTGAACAAAATTTATGACTGGGTAGACGAGCGGCTTGATATTACACCGATGTGGAGGGATATTGCCGATCACGAAGTACCGGAACATGTGAATCCCGCCCATCATTTCTCTGCGTTTGTGTATTGCTTTGGGGGACTGACGTTTTTTGTAACCGTTATCCAAGTATTATCTGGAATGTTTTTAACGATGTATTATGTGCCTGATATCAAAAATGCCTGGGAATCGGTATATTATTTGCAAAATGAAGTAGCATTCGGCCAGATTGTCAGGGGGATGCACCACTGGGGTGCGAGCCTGGTCATTGTGATGATGTTTTTACATACGCTGAGGGTCTTTTTCCAAGGCGCGTATAAAAAACCGCGCGAGCTGAACTGGATTGTCGGTGTGCTGATCTTTTTTGTTATGCTCGGTCTTGGCTTTACAGGCTACTTGCTTCCTTGGGATATGAAGGCTCTGTTTGCAACAAAAGTCGGGCTGCAGATCGCCGAAGCCACGCCTTTGATCGGAACGCAAGTTAAAACGCTCCTTGCAGGGCATCCGGATATTGTAGGCGCCCAAACGCTGACTAGGTTTTTTGCGATCCATGTATTTTTTCTTCCTGCCGCATTGTTCGGGCTGATGGCTGCACATTTTATTATGATCCGGAAGCAGGGGATTTCAGGACCGCTTTAAACTCTTGATCTGCGAATAAAAGGGAGGGGATGACATGCACCGGGGCAAAGGGATGAAATTTGTAGGCGACTCAAGGATACCGGCTGAAAAAAAGCCGAATATACCGAAGGATTATTCGGAGTATCCCGGTAAAACAGAGGCTTTCTGGCCAAATTTCTTGTTAAAGGAATGGATGGTTGGAGCTGTCTTTCTCATCGGTTTTCTCGTTTTGACGATTGTGCATCAGCCGCCTTTGGAGCGGATGGCGGACCCGACTGATACTGGTTATATTCCGCTGCCGGATTGGTATTTTCTTTTCTTATACCAGCTGTTGAAGTATGAATACGCCGCTGGAAGCTTTACAGTGGTCGGCGCCATGATTATGCCAGGTCTCGCTTTTGGGGCCCTGCTTTTGGCTCCATTCCTAGACAGAGGGACAGAAAGAAGGCCGTGGAAGCGTCCGGTTGCTGTCGGTATGATGCTTCTGGCCATTTCCGCTGCTGTATTTTTGACGTGGCAGTCAGTTGCTACTCATGACTGGGCCAAGGCAGAAGAACAGGGGAAAATTACAAAAGAAGCCGACATTGACACCAATGCAGAAGGATATAAGGTTTTTAAGGAACAGGGCTGTATTTCTTGCCATGGGGATAACCTTCAAGGAGGAGCGGCCGGGCCTTCATTGGTTGACAGCGGGCTGAAACCGGATGAAATCAAAAAAATCGCTGTAGAAGGGAAAGGCAAAATGCCGGCGGGTGTGTTCAAAGGAAATGATAAGCAGCTCGAAGAACTTGCAAAATTTATTTCTGAAACAACCGCAAAATAACGTATTGTGAATTGTCAAATGGAAGGATATACTTTTATTATCAAAAGCTGACCCAGCGTCAGCTTTTTTATATGGACATATTATTTTTACAGACTGAGAGTTGATTCGATGTGAAATGGTTTCAATATGTATTAGGGCAGCGGCCGATGCTTATTCTTGTCTTAGCCATTAATTTTCTGGGAACGGTTTACGGCTACTATTGGTACTTGCCGCAGCTTTTGGAGACACCGGCCCGTTTCCTGATTTTTGTTCCGGACAGTCCGACAGCAACGTTTTTCTTTCTGTTTGTGCTGCTAGCCTTTCTCTTGAAACGGAATGCTCCGCTCTTTGAGGCGCTTGCGCTAGTTACCCTCGTAAAGTATGGCCTATGGGCGGTGGCTATGAATTTTCTTGTGCTTACAGTAACTGGTGACTTGCCGTGGGAGGGCTACATGCTAATTGCTTCGCATTTTGCAATGGCAGTTCAAGGCGTATTATACAGTCCGTATTTTCGTTTTTCATTTTGGCATCTTGCAATTGCTGCAGTCTGGACACTGCATAACGATGTCATTGACTACTTGTTTGATATGATGCCGCGGTATTCAATGCTTTCTGATTATATGACTGAAATAGGATACGGAACATTTTGGCTAAGCATCTTTTCAATCGGGCTTGCTTACTATCTTGTGGTCTCGAAAAAGCAAACGAAGCTTGAGCTGATGTAAAGACAATGTTGGTCTATCCTTGTCCCTTTCTTCATATTCTGTAAGGAGAGAGAGTGGGAGGGACCTGCATGAAACGAAAGCTGACGATCTGTTTGTTGATTGCACTTATTTTTTATAATGGAAATGCCAAGGCTGCAGAGCGGGGAAGCCTCGAGGAATTGAATGATTTATCCGATACAGTCTTTCAAATGACCCGACAGGCGAAATATGAAGAGGCGCTTCAAGTCTTGGAGTATTTTGAAAAAACATTAAAATCCGCTGAGAAAAAACAGCAAGACCCCATGCTAACGGGAGCCCAAATTCGTCAAATCACATTGGGCTATAATGATATGGTTCGGAGTTTAAAGCAAGCTGATACATCAGACACACAAAAACTCAGAGCAGCCGCGCAGTTCAGAATGCTGATGGATGCGGTTGACAATCGGTCTGACCCGCTTTGGGGATCACTGGAAAAACCGATTATGGAAGCTTTTACTGAGCTGAAGCGAGATGTCCAAAAGAATGGAAGCACAAGCTTTCATGAAAAGTGGAATGAATTTATCAGTTTATATGACTTGATTTACCCTAGTCTTACAATCGATGTATCAGAGGATCAGCTTGAAACAGTCGGAAAACATATAGATGTTATTGAGCAAGAGGAATTTCAGCAAATGACAGAGAGCACGAAGCTTGAACGGCTTTCCCTTCTTCAGCATGACCTGAAAAATGTGTTTGACAGGGTGGAGGAGGATGATGCCGATCCGTCTTTACTCTGGGTGATGATTACAACCGGCAGTATCATCATTACTGCTCTCACCTATGTCGGTTACAGAAAGTACAAGGCGGAAAAAAACAAGCTGAAAAAAAGGGACTACCCTAAATAAGGATGAGGGGCGGCGGTCAGCCGCCTTTTTTCTATTACATGTCAGCGCGGAAGCGGATTTTTATTTTCATCAAGCGTAAATCCTTCTCCGAGCACATCGTGAACATCGCTTACCGCTACAAAGGCATGGGGATCAATGGAGTTAATCACGCTTTTTAGCATCACCAATTCGTTTTTCGGCACCACACAATAAAGTACATCTATATCCTCTTTTGTGTAGGAACCTTGTCCTTTCAAAATGGTGACGCCGCGTTCCATTTCTTCAAGAATCTTTTTCTGAATCAGGTCGTTTTTCGAGGAGATGATCGTAGCGCCTTTAGCAGCGTATCCGCCTTCCTGAATAAAATCGATTAATCTTGCCGCTACAAATACAGCTACCAGCGTATACATCGCTTCTTTATAGGAGAGATAAGTAAGCAAAGACAAAATGATGACGCAGGCATCGAAAGCAAACATCGTTCTGCCCATCGGGATCCCAAAATACTTATTCACTAAACGTGCGATGATATCAACACCGCCTGTCGTACCGCCGAACTTAAAAATAATTCCCAATCCGGCTCCGATGAATACGCCGGCAAATAAAGCGGCGAGCGCTAAGTCGTGCTGAAGGGGCATATGTATTTCATATCGCTGAAAGATGCTGAGGAACAAAGACAAGGCTACAGTGCCGACAAGGGTATAAACAAACATTGTCCTGCCGAGCAAACGCCAGCCAATAAAAAAAATCGGAATGTTCAACACCAGGTTCGAGATAGAGGGGCTGATGTGGAAAAGGGCATAAAGCAAAAGTGTAATACCTGTAAAACCGCCCTCAGCCAGATTGTTCTGCATATTGAAATGAACCAAGCCAAATGAAAAAATTGCCGCTCCGATTAAAATAAAAAATATGTTTTTTAATCTAATTTCTCCAAGCATCACACAAAACCCCTTTTCCTTCCATTAGATAGCGTTTATATTATAGTGGATGAAAAAGAAAACAGCAAACGTGCTTAAACATTTGTCAAACGTATCTGAATTAGCTAACATGTAAGAGGATGATAGGAGGTTTCGTTCAGTGAGTGATAAAACAATGAAAGACATACAGGCTGAAGTAGACCGTTACATCGGCCAATTTAAAGAAGGATATTTTAGCCCGCTGGCCATGATGGCGAGGCTGACTGAAGAACTGGGCGAGCTTGCCAGAGAAGTGAATCACCGTTATGGAGAAAAACCAAAAAAAGCGACTGAAGATGATAAAAGCATGGAAGAGGAAATGGGCGATGTGCTATTTGTATTGGTTTGTTTAGCCAACTCTCTTGATATCTCTTTAGAGGAAGCTCACGACCGAGTCATGCATAAATTTAATACAAGAGATAAAGATCGCTGGACCAGAAAAGAAGAAGGAAAGTAGAGGAGATCAAGATGTCAAACGAAACAATTAAAGTAGTCATTGCGGGACCGCGTGGAAGAATGGGGCAGGAAGCTGTTAAATTGGCAGAACGAACACCTCATTTTGACCTTGTCGGGGCCATAGACCATACATACGATCAGCAAAAATTATCTGATGTGATGCCTGTTGAGTCAGATGCTTTAATTTACACAGATATCCATGCCTGCTTTACAGAAACACAACCGGATGTCTTGATTGATTTAACAACGCCCGAAATCGGAAAAGTACATACAAAAATTGCATTAGAGCACGGAGTCCGTCCAGTTGTCGGAACAACCGGTTTCTCAGAAGCTGATTTAAAAGAGCTCACGTCTTTAACAGAAGAAAAAGGGATCGGAGCCATCATCGCGCCAAATTTTGCGCTCGGTGCGATACTGATGATGAAATTTTCAAAAATGGCTGCCAACTATTTTGAGGATGTTGAGATTATTGAGCTTCATCATGACCAGAAGCTTGACGCACCAAGCGGAACTGCGCTTAAAACAGCGGAAATGATTTCAGAAGTCCGTAAAGAAAAGCAGCAAGGACATCCGGATGAAAAAGAAATTCTCCCAGGAGCAAGAGGAGCGGAGCAAAACGGTATTCGCTTGCACAGCGTCCGTCTTCCGGGACTGATCGCGCATCAGGAGGTCATGTTCGGCATGGATGGCCAAACGCTTCAGATACGCCATGATTCTTATAACCGTGCTTCTTTCATGTCAGGCGTTAAACTGTCAGTCGAACAAGTCATGAAGATTGATCAGCTTGTGTACGGTTTAGAAAATATCATTGATTAGACGGGGGGATAAACAATGAAAATTGCTTTGATCGCGCATGACAAGAAAAAACAGGACATGGTTCAATTTACGACTGCCTATCGGGATATTTTAAAGAATCATGATTTATACGCAACCGGAACCACAGGGTTGAAAATTCAAGAGGCGACAGGTCTTCAAATTGAACGTTTTCAATCCGGCCCTTTAGGGGGAGACCAGCAAATCGGTGCATTGATCGCTGCCAATGCACTCGATCTTGTCATTTTTTTGCGCGACCCGCTGACCGCGCAGCCGCATGAACCGGATGTCTCGGCATTAATCCGGTTATGTGATGTGTATTCCATTCCGCTCGCCACAAATATGGGTACTGCGGAAATTCTTGTCCGCACACTTGATGAAGGTGTTTTCGAATTCCGTGACCTTCTTCGGGGAGAAGAGCCGAATGTATAATGCTGACGTTCTTGCTTTTGGCGCCCACAGTGATGATGTCGAGATCGGAATGGGCGGCACAATAGCGAAGTTTGTCAAACAGGGAAAAAAAGTAATGATATGCGACTTGACAGAAGCGGAACTCTCTTCTAACGGTACGGTCAGTTTACGTAAAGAAGAAGCAGCTGAAGCAGCCCGCATATTAGGCGCAGATAAAAGAATTCAGCTGACGCTTCCAGACCGCGGCCTAATAATGAGTGATCAGGCAATTCGGTCGATTGTCACTGTCATCAGAACCTGCCGCCCAAAAGCGGTTTTTATGCCGTATAAAAAGGATCGCCATCCGGATCACGGCAATGCGGCTGCACTGGTGGAAGAAGCGATCTTTTCCGCCGGAATCCATAAATATAAAGATGAAAAAAGCCTTCCGGCGCATAAAGTCAGCAAGGTTTACTATTATATGATAAATGGTTTTCATCAGCCGGATTTTGTCATTGATATCTCGGATACAATAGAGGCAAAGAAACAAAGCCTCAACGCCTACAAAAGCCAGTTTATCCCGTCAAAGGATTCAGTTTCTACTCCTCTGACGAATGGTTATATCGAGATCGTTGAAGCGAGAGAAAAGCTTTACGGTAAAGAAGCGGGCGTGGAGTATGCCGAAGGTTTCTTTTCCAAACGGATGCTGATGCTTGATCATGATGTGCTTGGGGGCGAACAATGAGAAAACTAAAAGTAGGAATCACATGCTATCCGAGCGTTGGAGGCTCAGGTATCATTGCGACAGAACTGGGGAAGCAGCTTGCTGAAAAGGGACATGAAATCCATTTCATCACATCAAGCATTCCGTTTAGACTGAATACATATCATCCCAATATTCATTTTCATGAAGTTGAGGTTAATCAATATGCTGTTTTTAAATATCCTCCGTATGATTTGACATTGGCAAGCAAAATCGCTGAGGTGGCGGAACGGGAGAATTTAGACATTATCCATGCTCACTATGCTCTTCCGCATGCCGTTTGCGCCTATCTTGCAAAACAAATGCTGAAACGCAATATCGGCATTGTTACAACTTTGCATGGCACGGATATCACGGTGTTAGGTTATGATCCGTCTCTAAAAGATCTGATCCGTTTTGCTATTGAGTCATCAGACAGAGTGACGGCAGTCTCCTCAGCGCTTGCGGCTGAAACGTACGATTTAATTAAACCGGAGAAAAAAATTGAAACGATTTATAACTTTATAGACGAGCGCGTGTATCTGAAGAAAAACACAGCGGTGATTAAAGAGAAACATGGAATTTTACCAGATGAAAAAGTCGTCATCCATGTGTCCAACTTTAGAAAGGTTAAACGCGTGCAGGATGTCATCCGTGTGTTCCGCAATATCGCTGGCAAAACGAAAGCGAAGCTGCTTTTAGTCGGAGACGGTCCGGAGAAATCGACAGCCTGCGAGCTTATCAGAAAATATGGCTTGGAAGACCAAGTCTTAATGCTTGGAAATCAAGACCGTGTTGAAGAACTTTATTCTATTAGCGATTTGAAGCTGCTGCTATCTGAAAAAGAAAGCTTCGGTCTTGTCCTGCTTGAAGCGATGGCTTGCGGAGTGCCTTGTATCGGAACAAACATTGGCGGTATCCCTGAGGTTATTAAAAACAATGTGAGCGGATTTTTGGTGGATGTCGGTGATGTTGCGGCCGCAACAGCCCGCGCGATGAGCATTTTAGAAGATGAACAGCTAAGCAATCGTTTTACAAAGGCGGCAATAGAGATGCTTGAAAATGAATTTTCTTCTAAAAAAATTGTCAGCCAGTATGAACAGATTTATGCCGATTTAGCAGAACCGGAGTGATCACATGGAAAAAGTTTTTATCAAAGCACTTCCCGTGCTCCGCATCTTAATCGAAGCGGGCCATCAGGCTTATTTTGTCGGGGGCGCAGTTCGTGACAGCTATATGAAACGAACGATCGGAGATGTCGATATCGCGACAGATGCGGCACCTGATCAAGTAGAACGGCTGTTTCAGCGAACTGTTGATGTAGGCAAAGAGCATGGGACCATTATTGTGCTCTGGGAGGATGAAACCTATGAAGTCACGACATTCCGGACTGAATCTGATTATGTTGATTTCAGAAGACCGTCAGAAGTGCAATTTATCTCATCATTAGAAGAGGATCTAAAACGAAGAGATTTAACGATCAATGCGATGGCCATGACAGCGGACGGGAAGGTGCTTGATTATTTTGGCGGCAAGAAAGATATTGATCAGAAAGTGATTCGAACCGTTGGAAAGCCTGAGGATAGATTTCAAGAGGATGCGCTTCGTATGCTGAGAGCCGTACGTTTTATGAGCCAGCTTGGCTTTACGCTTTCACCGGAAACAGAAGAAGCCATTGCGAAAGATAAATCACTCCTCTCCCATGTTTCAGTCGAACGAAAAACTATAGAGTTCGAGAAATTGCTGCAGGGAAGAGCTTCTCGCCAGGCGCTTCAAACGCTCATTCAAACGAGATTGTATGAAGAGCTTCCTGGTTTTTATCATAAACGAGAAAACCTGATTTCAACGAGTGAGTTTCCATTCTTCTCTTTAACATCCCGTGAGGAGCTTTGGGCTGCTCTGTTAATTAACCTTGGCATAGTCTTGAAAGACGCGCCCCTTTTCCTGAAAGCCTGGAAGCTCCCGGGAAAAGTGATCAAGGAAGCCATTCACATTGCCTATACGTTTGGCCAGAGCCTTGACGCAATGACAATGTACAGAGCTGGGGAAAAAGCACTGCTCTCAGCGGCCAAAATATCGCAGCTTCGGCAAAACGAAAAACTGGATGAAAAGAAACTGAAGGACATTCAGTACGCTTATCAAAACCTGCCGATCAAAAGCCTTAAGGATCTTGATATCACGGGTAAGGACTTGCTTGCGCTTCGAAACCGACCGGCCGGAAAATGGGTGTCGGAAGAATTACAGCGGATCGAGCAGGCTGTTGTGACAGGGAAGCTCTCCAATCAAAAGAAACACATAGAGGAGTGGCTGAAGACATGCGGTCAACATTAAGAAAAGACCTTATTGAATTATTTTCTCAGGCCGGCAATGAATTTATTTCCGGCCAAAAAATCAGTGATGCTCTCGGCTGTTCAAGAACTGCTGTGTGGAAGCATATTGAAGAGCTTCGGAAAGAGGGTTATGAAGTAGAAGCCGTTAGAAGAAAAGGATATCGGCTCATCAAAAAACCCGGAAAACTCAGTGAAAGCGAAATTCGTTTTGGATTAAAAACGGAAGTGATGGGCCAGCATCTTATTTACCATGACGTTCTTTCAAGCACGCAAAAAACGGCTCATGAGCTCGCGAATAATAACGCACCGGAAGGCACCCTCGTGGTGGCTGACAAACAAACAGCCGGAAGGGGCCGAATGTCTAGGGTATGGCATTCTCAAGAAGGAAACGGTGTTTGGATGAGCCTGATTTTGCGGCCTGACATTCCGCTCCAAAAAACACCGCAGCTGACTCTGCTTGCTGCAGTAGCTGTTGTGCAGGGAATAGAAGAGGCAGCAGGCATCCAAACGGATATTAAATGGCCAAATGATATTTTGATTAACGGAAAAAAAACAGTCGGTATCCTAACGGAAATGCAGGCTGAAGAAGACCGCGTACGTTCAGTGATCATTGGGATCGGCATTAACGTTAACCAGCAGCCTAATGATTTTCCAGATGAATTGAAGGACATCGCGACAAGCCTCAGCCAAGCTGCTGAGGAAAAAATTGATCGGGCCGGCGTCATCCAGCATATTTTACTATGCTTTGAGAAACGGTACCGGGATTATATGACGCACGGATTTACGCCGATTAAGCTTTTATGGGAAAGCTATGCGCTCGGTATTGGCACTAATATGAGAGCCAGAACGTTAAACGGAACCTTTTACGGTAAGGCGTTAGGTATAGATGATGAAGGCGTTCTGCTTTTAGAAACGAACGAAGGCATTAAAAAAATCTATTCTGCCGATATCGAATTGGGCTAATGTGTTGGTACAAGCCCGTTGATTTTGGTATACTTCCATTGGGCAGTATCGCCTGCGAACTGCACCTATTATTAAAATAGATAGACATTGCAGCAGTCTGCCTTGATCCAAAAAAGGACTGGGACAGAGGGATGAAACTCGCCGAACTTTAGAAAGTGAAGAATCCTTCTCGTTGTAACGGAAGGTTTTTTGGCTTGCAGAAGAAAACGGCAGATCATCTCCTCTAAACATGAGGAGGAGAAAACATGAAAACAAAACTGGATTTTCTAAAAATGAAGGAGTCTGAAGAACCGATTGTCATGCTGACCGCTTATGATTATCCGGCAGCTAAACTTGCTGAACAAGCGGGAGTTGACATGATTTTAGTCGGTGATTCACTTGGAATGGTCGTCCTCGGCCTTGATTCAACTGTCGGTGTGACAGTTGCGGACATGATCCATCATACAAAAGCCGTTAAAAGGGGTGCGCCGAATACCTTTATTGTGACAGATATGCCGTTTATGTCTTATCACCTGTCTAAGGAAGATACGCTGAAAAATGCAGCGGCTATCGTTCAGGAAAGCGGAGCTGACGCACTGAAGCTTGAGGGCGGAGAAGGCGTGTTTGAATCCATTCGCGCATTGACGCTTGGAGGCATTCCAGTAGTCAGTCACTTAGGTTTGACACCGCAGTCAGTCGGCGTACTGGGCGGCTATAAAGTACAGGGCAAAGACGAACAAAGCGCCAAAAAATTAATAGAAGACAGTATAAAATGCGAAGAAGCAGGAGCTATGATGCTTGTGCTGGAATGTGTGCCGGCAGAACTCACAGCCAAAATTGCCGAGACGCTAAGCATACCGGTCATTGGAATCGGGGCTGGTGTGAAAGCGGACGGACAAGTTCTCGTTTATCATGATATTATCGGCCACGGTGTTGAGAGAACACCTAAATTTGTAAAGCAATATACGCGCATTGATGAAACCATCGAAACAGCAATCAGCGGATATGTTCAGGATGTAAGACATCGTGCTTTCCCTGAACAAAAGCATTCCTTTCAAATGAACCAGACAGTGCTTGACGGCTTGTACGGGGGAAAATAAGATGAGACAGATTACTGATATTTCACAGCTGAAAGAAGCCATAAAACAATACCATTCAGAGGGCAAGTCAATCGGATTTGTTCCGACGATGGGGTTTCTGCATGAGGGGCATTTAACCTTAGCAGACAAAGCAAGACAAGAAAACGACGCCGTTATTATGAGTATTTTTGTGAATCCTGCACAATTCGGCCCTAATGAAGATTTTGAAGCATATCCGCGCGATATTGAGCGGGATGCAGCTCTTGCAGAAAACGCCGGAGTCGATATTTTATTTACGCCAGATGCTCATGATATGTATCCCGGTGAAAAGAATGTCACGATTCATGTAGAAAGACGCACAGACGTGTTATGCGGGCGCTCAAGAGAAGGACATTTTGACGGGGTCGCGATCGTACTGACGAAGCTTTTCAACCTAGTCAAGCCGACTCGTGCCTATTTCGGTTTAAAAGATGCGCAGCAGGTAGCTGTTGTTGATGGGTTAATCAGTGACTTCTTCATGGATATTGAATTGGTTCCTGTCGATACGGTCAGAGAGGAAGACGGCTTAGCCAAAAGCTCTCGCAATGTATACTTAACAGCTGAGGAAAGAAAAGAAGCGCCTAAGCTGTATCGGGCCCTTCAAACAAGTGCGGAGCTGATCCAAGCCGGTGAAAGAGATCCTGAAGCGGTGATAAAAGCTGCAAAAGAAATCATTGAAACGACAAGCGGAACCATAGACTATGTGGAGCTTTATTCCTATCCGGAACTCGAGCCTGTGAATGAAATTGCTGGAAAGATGATTCTCGCTGTTGCAGTTGCTTTTTCAAAAGCGCGTTTAATAGATAATATCATTATTGATATTCGAGAAATGGAGAGAATATAATATGTATCGAACAATGATGAGCGGCAAGCTTCACAGGGCAACTGTTACGGAAGCAAACCTGAACTATGTGGGAAGCATTACAATTGATGAAGATCTCATTGATGCTGTGGGAATGCTTCCTAATGAAAAAGTACAAATTGTGAATAATAATAATGGAGCACGTCTTGAAACGTATATTATTCCTGGTAAACGGGGAAGCGGCGTCATATGCTTAAACGGTGCAGCCGCACGCCTTGTGCAGGAAGGAGATAAGGTCATTATTATTTCCTACAAAATGATGTCTGATCAAGAAGCGGCAAGCCACGAGCCGAAAGTGGCTGTTCTGAATGATCAAAACAAAATTGAACAAATGCTGGGAAACGAACCAGCCCGTACAATTTTGTAGAAGAAAAGCCCCCTTTATCGGGGGTTTTCTTTTAAGATTTTGAGAGTAAAACGGTTTTGCCGCTCCATTTCCGTACAAAACGTGTTACACTTTTGTCGTATGCAAGAATTGAGGTGTCCATTTTAATGAATAAGCAACGGTTCGTTGTTATAGATGTAGAGACAACAGGGAATTCGCCGAAGAAAGGCGATAAAATCATACAAATCGCAGCGGTTGTAATCGAAAATGGACAAATTACTGAGCGGTTTTCAAAATACATTAATCCAAATAAATCAATCCCTGCTTTTATTGAGCAGCTTACTGGAATCTCTAATCAAATGGTAGAAAATGAACAGCCCTTTGAAGCAGTTGCTGAAGAAGTATTCCAATTGCTTGACGGCGCTTATTTTGTCGCCCACAATATCCATTTTGACCTTGGATTTGTCAAGTATGAGCTGCATAAGGCGGGCTTTCAGCTCCCAGATTGTGAAGTGCTTGATACTGTCGAGCTCTCACGCATTGTTTTTCCGGGATTTGAAGGGTATAAGCTGACGGAATTAAGCGAGGAGCTTCAGCTGCGGCATGATCAGCCGCACCGGGCTGACAGCGATGCTGAAGTGACAGGGCTTATTTTTTTGAAAATCCTTGAAAAGCTGCGGCAGCTTCCTTATCCGACATTAAAGCAGTTAAGAAGGCTTTCGCAGCATTTCATCAGTGATCTGACGCATTTGTTGGATATGTTCATTAATGAAAACAGACATACCGAGATACCGGGCTATACGCGCTTTTCTTCGTTTTCTGTCAGAGAACCTGAAGCTATCGATGCTCGTATAAATGAGGACGAGAACTTCTCATTTGAGATCGAAAGCTGGGAAGCGGGAAATGAAAAAGCGCTGTCAGAGTTAATGCCTGGGTATGAAAAAAGAGACGGCCAAATGATGATGATGAGAGAGGTGGCTGATGCGTTTGCCAATCGTGAGCATGCGCTGATTGAAGCTCCTCCGGGAATCGGAAAAACGATTGGCTATCTTATTCCGGCTGCGCTTTTTGCCAAGAAATCAAAAAAGCCAGTCATTATCAGCACGTATTCGACGCTTTTACAGCAGCAGATTCTCACAAAGGATTTGCCGATTGTCCAAGATCTGTTTCCATTTCCGGTAACAGCGGCGATTTTAAAAGGGCAATCGCATTATTTATGCCTGTATAAATTTGAGCAGGTGCTTCATGAAGAAGATGATAATTATGATGCCGTACTGACGAAGGCACAGCTTCTCGTTTGGCTGACAGAGACAGATACAGGAGATGTAGCGGAACTGAATTTGCCTTCAGGCGGAAAATTGCTGTGGGACAGATTGGCATATGACGATGACTCCTATAAAAGAAGTCGCAGTGAGCATGTGATCGGGTTTTACGAGCGGGCCAAACAGATTGCTATGCGCTCCGATTTGGTGATCACCAATCATTCCCTTTTGCTGACCGATGAAGGCAGCCAGAAAAAAAGGCTTCCCGAAAGCGGCACATTTATTATTGATGAAGCACACCATTTTGAACGTGCGGCAAGCGAACATTTAGGGAAAAGAGCCACGTACATAGAATTGCATACGAAATTGAGCAGAATCGGCACTCTGAAGGAGCAAGGACTTCTAAAAAAGATGAGACAGCTATTCCAGCGAAACAGACTACCGGTTGATTCATTTTTCGAATTGGAAGAGTGGCTTCAGCACGTTCAAGCAGAAAGTGATGCTTTCTTCAGCTCTGTACATTCTTTTGTCAAACGAAGAAAACCTAAAGAAGACTTAAATCGTCTAGTGTTTAAGGTGAACAAAGAAAGCCAGGATAAAAGCTGGTCGATCTTAACGGATGGTGCGGAGAGGCTTTGTTCCATGCTGACACATTTGCAGCAGCTTTTTGAGGCACAGTCATCCCTGATGGAAAAACATTTGAAGGGTATGAAGAGCAAAACCGTCTTTTTAGCCGATGAATACCAAAGAAGCATGAAAGGCTTGCAGCATTACTGTCAGGCGTTGCAGAAGCTCTTCTTTGGGTCTGATGACGATGAAGCGGTTTGGATTGAAATAGATGCAAAGGGTGCGAAAAATGCAGTGGCCATTTACTCACAGCCTCTTGAACCTGGTGAACTTCTGGCTGATCAGTTTTTCGCGCGCAAAAATAGTGTGGTGCTGACATCTGCAACCCTTACAGTCGAAGGTTCTTTTCAATTTATGATTGAACGACTGGGACTGAGTGACTTTTTCCCGCGGACAATGAGAATTGATTCACCCTTTTCTTACGATGAGCGTATGCAGGTGATGATTCCAAAAGAAATGAAATCAATTCAGGATACAGGGCAACCTGAATTTATACAGGGTACAGCCCGTTATATCGAACTGATGGCAAAGGAAAAACAGCCTAAAATCCTTGTGCTGTTTACATCCCATGATATGCTGAAAAAGGTTCACCAGGAGCTTAAGCATAACATGAGTGCTTCCGGCATTCAGCTCTTGGCACAAGGGATTACAGGCGGAAGTCCCGGCAAACTCATGAAGACTTTTAAAACATCCAATCAGGCGATCCTGCTCGGAACAAATCATTTTTGGGAAGGCGTTGATTTCCCTGGTGATGAGCTGACGACAGTAATGATCGTGAGGCTCCCATTCCGGTCCCCTGATCACCCGCTTCATGCTGCAAAATGTGAGCTTGCCCGCAAAAAAGGAAAGAATCCGTTTCAAACAGTGTCATTACCGGAAGCTGTGCTGACCTTCAGGCAAGGAATCGGACGCTTGCTGCGTTCTGCGGGAGACAAGGGAACGATTATTATATTGGACAGACGGATTAAAACCGCTGGTTACGGCCGGCTGTTTCTTGATGCCTTGCCGACAACCTCAGTATCCGAAATGACTGACAGCGAGCTTGAAGCTTATGTTGCAGGGGAAAAAGAATAAAAGCCGCATAAAGCGGCTTTTGCGGTGTGGGAGTAGGATGGTGTTTTATTTAAAAGCGGATTTCCCGCTCTGTGATACTAGTATGGCGTGTCCTGAAATGGAGTATGACTAACAATATTTGTTCAAACTGGAGGATGAAAAAATGGAAAGTAAAATCGAAATTCTTTCAACAATTAATGTAGAGCATTCTGATGATCTGTATAAAATTGTGGACACATTGAATCGTACACTGAAAAGAGACAATCTGATGTTCGGCCTTGCGCTGGATGAAGAAAACAAAAACCAAGCCGTTTTTACCATATATCGTACGTAGGTGAGAAGATGAGAAAAAAAGCATTAATATTTACCGTCATTTTTGGTATTATTTTTTTAGCAGTACTTCTTGTCTCGGCAAGCATTTATAAATCAGCCATGGCACAAAAGGAAGAGGGGCACGAAGCAGCAGCTGCTGAAGCTAAAAAAGAAACCGATCTCGCCAATGTTGATCAAGTCGAAACATTTGTCGGAAAAGAAAAATATTATGTTGTAAAGGGAACGGATAAAAAAGGCACTGCATTATATGTCTGGGTTCCTGCTGATAAAAAAGCAAAAATTCTCTCAAAAGAAGCGAAAGAGGGAATCTCTGAAGACAAAGCGGCGAAAATCATAAAGGATGAAGGGCTGGTTTCAAAGCAAAAAGAGGTTCATCTGGCAAGAGAAGGAAACGTCCTGCTTTGGGAAGTGACGTACTTAGACAAAGAAGGGCAATACAGTTTAAGTTATGTGGACTTTACAACTGGAAAGATTCTCAAAAATATCACGCCTTAAGACGAATTAGGGGGAGTTCAAGTTGAAACTGGCAAAAAGAGTATCCGCATTAACACCATCAACCACACTGGCAATCACAGCGAAAGCGAAAGAACTGAAAGCCGCAGGCCATGATGTCATCGGCTTAGGAGCAGGCGAACCTGACTTCAATACACCGCAGCATATTATTGATGCCGCTGTGCGTTCGATGAACGAGGGCCATACGAAATACACGCCTTCCGGTGGTTTGGCTGAACTGAAAAACAGCATTGCAGAGAAATTTAAACGCGACCAGAATATTGAATACAAACCGTCTCAAATTATTGTCTGCACTGGTGCCAAACATGCTCTGTATACCCTTTTCCAAGTGATTTTGGATGAAGAAGATGAAGTTATTATTCCAACGCCTTACTGGGTAAGCTACCCGGAGCAGGTGAAACTCGCTGGCGGAAAGCCTGTTTATGTAGAAGGGCTTGAGGAAAATCACTTCAAAATTTCGCCTGAGCAGCTGAAAAATGCAATTACGGAAAAAACAAAAGCAATCGTTATTAACTCTCCAAGCAACCCGACTGGTGTCATGTATACGGAAGAAGAACTATCTGCACTCGGTGAAGTGTGCCTTGAACATGATATCTTGATTGTGTCAGATGAAATTTATGAAAAACTTACATACGGTGGAAAGAAACATGTTTCCATTGCACAGCTGTCAGACAGACTGAAAGAGCAAACGGTCATTATAAACGGCGTATCGAAGTCCCACAGCATGACAGGCTGGAGAATCGGTTATGCGGCAGGCTCTGAAGACATTATTAAAGCGATGACGAACCTTGCAAGCCACAGCACGTCAAACCCGACATCAATCGCACAGTACGGAGCGATTGCTGCTTATAACGGGCCTTCTGAGCCATTGGAAGAAATGAGAGAAGCATTTGAACATAGATTAAATACGATCTATGCAAAGCTTATAGAAATCCCAGGGTTCAGCTGTGTGAAGCCGGAAGGTGCTTTTTACTTGTTCCCGAATGCAAAAGAGGCAGCTCAATCTTGCGGTTTCAAAGATGTAGATGAATTTGTTAAAGCACTTCTCGAGGAGGAAAAAGTTGCGATTGTTCCAGGATCCGGATTTGGCTCTCCTGAGAATGTCCGTCTTTCTTATGCAACATCGTTAGATCTTCTTGAAAAAGCCATTGAAAGAATCAAGCGTTTTGTAGAAAAACATAGCTAACAGATCAAAAAGCGGCTGACAGAAAAGCCGCTTTTTATCTGCATTGACCCGGTTAGTTAAGAGCGGGTATAATAAAGTGATGATAAAAGAGTTCGCGGGGCAATGAGCTTCCGAATGTCTTTCTTGTTTTGGAGGGAAATATGTTGAAAACAACAATCAACCAAGTGTACAAGCACGTAGGTGAGGAAGTAACGATCGGAGCTTGGGTCGCTAATAAGCGTTCAAGCGGGAAAATTGCGTTTTTACAGCTTCGGGACGGTACCGGTTTTATTCAGGGTGTCGTAGTCAAAGCGGAAGTGGAAGAAAGCATTTTCCAAACAGCTAAATCAGTGACGCAGGAAACGTCGCTCTATATAAAAGGGATTGTCAAAGAGGACGAGCGTTCTCCGCTTGGATATGAACTTGCTGTGACAGATATTGAAGTCATTCACGAAGCGACCGATTATCCAATTACACCAAAAGAACACGGAACGGAATTTTTGATGGATCACAGACATTTATGGCTGCGTTCAAAGCGCCAGCATGCGATCATGAAAATCCGTAATGAAATCATTCGCGCGACTTACGAATTCTTTAATAACGAAGGCTTCGTAAAAGTGGATCCGCCGATTCTGACTGGAAGTGCACCTGAAGGAACAACAGAACTCTTTGCGACAAAGTACTTTGATGAAGATGCTTATCTGTCTCAAAGCGGCCAGCTCTACATGGAAGCTGCGGCAATGGCTTTAGGAAAAGTATTCTCTTTCGGACCGACGTTCAGAGCGGAAAAGTCTAAAACAAAGCGTCACTTAATCGAATTCTGGATGATCGAACCGGAAATGGCGTTTGTAGAATTTGAAGAAAACCTTCAAGTACAGGAAAATTACGTTTCTTTCATCGTGCAATCAGTTCTTAAGAATTGCAAAATTGAATTAAACACATTGGGAAGAGACACGTCAAAACTTGAGCAAATCAAAGCTCCATTCCCAAGAATCACGTATGATGAAGCGATTGAATTTCTGAAAGAAAAAGGCTTTGACGATATCGAGTGGGGAGATGATTTCGGAGCGCCTCATGAAACAGCGATTGCTGAACACTATGACAAACCGGTATTCATCACTCGCTATCCGACGTCCTTAAAACCGTTCTATATGCAGCCGGCTTCTGACCGTGAGGACGTTGTGCTTTGCGCTGACTTGATTGCTCCGGAAGGCTATGGAGAAATCATCGGCGGGTCTGAACGGATTCACGATATGGAACTTTTGGAATCGCGTCTTAAAGAACATGGACTGGATTCTGACGCATATAAATGGTATGCTGAACTTAGAAAATATGGATCAGTTCCTCATTCCGGCTTCGGCCTTGGATTAGAGCGGACAGTAGCTTGGATCAGCGGAGCGCCTCACGTTCGTGAAACGATTCCGTTCCCAAGACTGTTAAACCGTCTGTATCCGTAATACATTCAAATGAAACAAAAAAGAGTCTCCTGCAAGGGAGACTTTTTACAGTAAAGGGGCAATCACAATCCTTTACAGTAAGAGGTGTGACGATGAAAAAACAGCAATTTATTGATATGCAGGAGCAGGGAACATCAACCATCCCCAATCTTCTGCTCACGCATTATAAACAGCTTGGGCTTAATGAAACAGAACTTATTCTGCTGTTAAAAATTAAAATGCATTTAGAAAAAGGATCATATTTTCCTACACCGAATCAGCTGCAGGAAGGTATGTCAATTTCTGTTGAAGAATGCACAAACAGATTGCGGATGTTTATTCAAAAAGGCTTTCTGTTTATTGAAGAATGCGAGGATCAAAACGGCATCAAATTTGAGAAATATTCTCTTCAGCCTTTATGGGGCAAGCTGTACGAGTATATTCAGCTTGCACAGAATCAAACACAGGAAAGAAAAGCAGAAGGGGAACAAAAAAGCCTTTATACCATTTTTGAGGAAGAGTTCGCAAGGCCGTTATCGCCTTTGGAGTGTGAAACGCTGGCGATCTGGCAGGACCAGGATCAGCATGACGCACAACTGATCAAACACGCGTTAAAAGAGGCTGTACTATCAGGAAAACTCAGTTTCCGCTACATTGACCGGATTTTGTTTGAATGGAAGAAAAACGGGCTTAAAACTGTGGAGCAAGCAAAAATACACAGCCAAAAATTCCGGCGTGTACAAGCAAAGCAGAATGAACCGCAAAAAGAGTATAAAAGGCAGGTTCCTTTTTACAATTGGCTTGAACAATAAAGTGAAAAGGTGACAATCGTGTTAAATCTAAAACAAATTGAATTCTGTTTAGACAAGATAGGTGACATGTTTCCTCATGCGGAGTGTGAACTGGTTCATTCCAATCCTTTTGAATTAGTGGTGGCTGTTGCTTTATCTGCGCAATGTACAGATGCACTTGTAAACAGAGTGACCAAAACATTATTCCAAAAATACAAACGGCCGGAAGACTATTTGGCTGTTCCGCTGGAAGAGCTTCAGCAGGATATTAAATCAATCGGTTTATATCGTAATAAAGCGAAAAATATTCAAAAGCTGAGTAAAATGATTATTGAAGATTACGGCGGAGAAGTGCCGAGAGACCGCGATGAGCTTGTCAAACTGCCAGGGGTCGGGAGAAAGACCGCAAACGTAGTGGTATCCGTTGCGTTTGGCGTGCCGGCCATAGCCGTAGATACCCATGTGGAGAGAGTCAGCAAACGATTGGGCATTTGCCGGTGGAAGGACTCGGTTCTGGAAGTTGAAAAGACGCTGATGCGCAAGGTTCCCAAAGAAGACTGGTCCGTTACGCATCACCGGCTTATTTTCTTCGGCAGATATCACTGTAAAGCCCAATCTCCGCGCTGTGCGGAGTGTCCGCTGCTTTCTTTGTGCAGAGAAGGGCAGAAGAGAGATAAAAAAGGACTGGTGAAACGATGACGCAAGCAAAAGAAGTGTTGTCTTCCTATGAGCAATACTTGCGCAGTCTTGGCCAGAAGAGTTCCTCGGATATGAAGAAAACCTTGCAGACCAATCCCGTGTATTTTGATTTCTGCACGGAATTACAAGGCGATTTGCCATGGGAGGACAGCGGGAAATACGTTCCGCTTTTATTTGAAGTGTGGGATGACATCAAAGCATCACTTCTCCCAGTCTTTCAAACACGAAAATCGAGATGTGACCAAAACGAAATGTTAAAGGGCATTGTGTGTTTGCTGGCTTCGTTACATTGGACAGCAGGTGAGCCGGTGAAATCGCTCGATTGGCAAGAACTGAGGGAGAAATCATATCCCGCAAAGCCGATTAATTGGGCTGAACGAGTGGAATTTATTCTTCTTAAGCCGACCCAATACCATTGCTTTATTCAGCTTGATGAGCTGATTACCGAAATGAAAAAGCATTTTTATAAATATCATGCGATGAATCGATAAAACCTCCTCTTAAAACGGGAGGTTTTTTTATTGTGTACCAAAAAAGCCATCACCCCAAAGGTGACGGCTTTTTTGTTTAATTTGTTTTTTCAATGGATGATGAGTTTGTTTGTGTTTTATTAGATGTGTCTGTTTTATTTTTATTCGTGTCAGAACCTGTTGAATCATTCTTACCAGAGTTCGAATCACCATCCGACGTATCCTGGTTGTTACTGTTGTCGTTATCGTTTGATTGGTCTTGGTTATTGTTGTCGGACGGATTGGTGTTCGTATTGTCTTGTTTTTTGTCTTGATCGTTTGTTGAATCATCTGTCTGATCTTGATCCGTCTGACCGTCATCTTTTTGAGAATCATCAGTTTGTGTATCATCCTGAGTCTTCTCATCATCTTGTTTTTCATCATCCGTTTGTTGCTGGTCTTTTTTATCTTCATCGTCTTCAGCTTTTGGCACCGCAAAGGATGTGGAAGCTGTACTTTTGCCATCATCACTGACGGCTGTTACTTCGAATTTGTACACAGATCCTGGCTGCACACCCGAAATGACTGCCTCTTTTGCAGAGCTGTTTTGAATTTCCGAGTAGCTGCCGCCGTCAACAGATTGCTTAACAGCAAAGGTCGCATCTCCGTCGTAATTCCAGCTTAACGTTAAAGATTGATTGTCTTTATCGTATTTCACGTTTAAACCAGACAGTTTAGCTGTTTCCTCTTTTTCTTCTTTCTCATATGTTTTAGAAACAGTAGAAGGAGCTGTGCCTTTAACAAAGTACTCTGTGAGCTTCTTATCGCTTGGCGTATTTGGCCCTGCCAGTTTTGCAGGGTTTGAGCCTTTTTCTACAGAGGCTTCCACTACGCTGTCAGGCTTCTCAAATGATCCGCTTCCGTCATCGACATCGGCGATGAGCTGGGCGAAGATGCGCTTTGCAACTTTTTGCTCTTCAGCTGAAAGTGATTTCTTTCCAGCCTCGTTTTCTCCCATTCCCGTCCAGACGGCAGCTGTATATTGCGGTGTGTAGCCAACGAACCAAGAATCTCGGGCGCCACCGCTAGCGATATTGTACCTTTTGACTTCATTATCATCAAAGTTAGTCGTTCCTGTTTTTCCTGCAACTTCTACACCAGGTACTTGTGCAAGCTGTCCAGTACCTGTCTTCACAGCTGTTTTCAGCATATCTGTAATCATAAACGCAGTATAATCACTCATGGCTGATTTTGATTTTGGTGTTAAGTCAAGCTTCGTGCCATCGTTAAATTCGATAGATTTTACAAAATGCGGTTCATTATACGTTCCGTTATTTCCAAACGCGCTGTATGCACCTGCCATTGTCAGAGGAGAAACACCATCGTTCCCACCGAAACCACCAATAGAATAGGCCTCTGTTACATTATCTTTTGTTAAACCAAGCCCGAGTCCATTTGCAAAGTCTACAGCAGTATCTTTACCGACTGCCTGGAATGCTTTTAAAGCAGGTATATTTCTTGATTGGGCCAGAGCGTAACGCATTGAGATAGGCCCTAGATATTTGCGGTCCCAATCACGAATCGGTTTTCCGTTAGAATACGTATAAGCTGAGTCATCAATTTGTTCGTATGTGGACCATTTCTTATTTTCAATAACTGGTCCGTAGTCCAAAATCGGTTTTATGGTCGAACCAGGCTGTGCCTTAGTTTGAGTAGCATAGTTAAAGCCTCCGACAGGCTGATTGCGTCCCGCACCAATCGCCCGTACTTCTCCGGTTTTTGTATCGAGAAGGGTAACGCCGCCCTGCATGCCTTCAGTAAATCCGACGGTGTCTCCGTCCATTAATTCATCTAGTTTATCTTGTGCTTTTGTATCTAATGTCGTATAGATCTTTAATCCGTCAGCAGATGGATCGACATCAGATTTTTCATCAATTTCCTTCATAACCTCTTCAACAAATGCGCTGTATTTGTTTGTACTTGCTTTTTCATATTCCTTCTGTGACACGACGCCTTCGTCTTTCACTGCCACTTTTTTCGCTTTGTTATATTGAGAATCAGAAATAAATCCTTGTTTTTTCATCAGACTGAGGACGATGTTCCGTCTTTTTTCCGCTTTATCCGGATTTTTAACCGGGTTATACGCTGTTGGGCTCTGCGGCATGCCTGCCAGTGTGGCAGCCTGTTCGACAGTCAATTTGCTTAAATCTGTAACGCCGAAAAATTCTTCCGCCGCTTTTCCAATTCCGTATGCTCTAGGAGAAAAATAAATCCGGTTTAAATACATTTCTAAAATTTCATCTTTAGAGTAATTGCGCTCCAGCTGAATCGAAAGCCATACTTCCTGCACCTTCCGTTTCAACGTCTTCTGATGTGAAAGAAGGGAGTTTTTGACGACCTGCTGGGTGATCGTACTTCCGCCTTCAGCCCCGAAGCCGTCTTTAAAGTTGGCAACTAAAGCACCGCCGATACGGACAGGGTCAATCCCGTGGTGCTCATAAAAACGGGCGTCTTCTGTCGCGATAAAGGCTTCTTTTACAACATCGGGAATTTCATCTATCGAGACGTAGGTCCGTTTTTCGGCGCCGACTTCGGCGATCTCTTTTCCATTTTTATCATAAATCGTTGATGAATAAGGCGTCTTCAATTTGCTTTCATCAAGGGACGGCGCATCAGAAACCATGACGGCAAATGTAACAGCACCGCCGACTACGCCTAAAACAAACAGAATGAGTAAAGTGAAAAGGGTCTTTTTAAACAATCCGCCCTTTTTTCGTTTCTTGCCTTTTTTCGGTGAAGGACTCGACTTGCTGTTCGCTTTTCGTCGAGCTTCACGGCTGTTAAATTGATCTGACATAACATCTCAACCTTTCGTTAATCAACCTTTCGCACCAGATGATGGCGAAAAATAAAGCTGTTCAATAATACTAATATAATCAATTCTGGGTGCGTATCCAAGAGAAATCGGATAAGCTGTTTCTTCCAACTCATCTTTTCGAATTGATTTTCTGCCGTTTTTTTCTTTTCTGTCCCAGAAATAAAACAGCTTATCGGCCTCCAAAAAATAAACCTGGTCGAAAGCGGATATAATAACAAAACAAATACCGTCTTGAGCCTTTACCTGCTTCATATGCTCGATTTGATGGTCATGAAAATTCTGCAGGGGGAAAGAGGTCTTGTTTTTCGTTTCTTTCGCCTCAAAATCAATATACCGCCCTTTGTAAATCCCATTGTAGTCTGTTGTCGATGATTGTTTAAAGTAAGCTTCTTTAATCACTGCGGCACTTCTTTTTGGATAATGGACATTTACAATTTGAACAGGTGTCGGCTTTTTGTGTATAACGGCAATTTGGTTTGTCAGATAATACTTATTCGTTTCGTTTAAGTCATCTTCGAGGGTCATTCCGCGATTACTGTAAGACGGGGACCTTTTCTGACTGTTTTGGGATGAAACCGAATGTTTCGGCTGAAATGTTTTTCCGTTAGGATACCGAATCACTTTCTCATCCTCCTTATTAAACTAATCATGACGGAAGTGAATGAACGTGCAAGAACAACAGACCATCATAAAGCTTCTGAGCCGGATTGAGCGGCAGACAAAAATAAAAAACGCGGATAACATTTCAAGAACAAATGCTTATAAAGCATTTTACGACCGTCATCCGGAAATCAAATGGTCGCTTTTGGCTTCTTTCGTTTCTCGTAATGCCGGCTGGTCAATGACTGACTTAAAAGGCAGTCTGTTTCAGCTTGGACTTCGTGAGAGACAGCAAAAATGGTTCTTTTTAGCCTATGAAAGAGCGAACTGGCTTATTTTTTCGGATGCCTATCCGCAGCTTCTACTATACCACTGGTCAAAAAGAGTTGGGAAACCGCTGTTTCATCTTCTGCATGTGTTTGGCGTCTCACAATTTATGTCGGAAGAATGGACCCGTTTTTGGCATGAGCGAAATACGGAGCGGCTAATGTATGCCCTCATTATAAATGAACAAAACACTATCCAAACACCTATTATACAAAATCCTTCGTTTAAAAAGAATGTTTTTGACACGATTCCTTTTTATTTAAGTGACTGGTTTCATTTTAACACCGTTATTTTTCCTTCCTCAAATGGGTTTCTTTACGGCATTTCAGTGAAACGCTTTTCAAAGGCGGAGGAAAGGATAAGGCTGGGAAAGCAGCTGTCTCAATTGCTGTTCAAGCCAGAATTGTTCTCCTCTTTTTATCACTTTTTGCACACAGTGCCGCACACAGGTTCCCGTTTTGATATGGAAAAGATGATCGGGATTACAAAAAGAACATCTCCTATGCTAAGGACATGCTACCCTGAGTTAATCCACTCATTAGACGGAACGAAAACAGATTGGTTTCATGGAAAGATAAAGAAAACGTTCTTTAGGCGCGAGGAATTGCCGAAGCAGATTGAATTGACAGACTGGTATTTACATAAAAAGCGCCAGCTTCATGCGCTTTTTGCGGTGGAGCAGTGGCTAAAAAAATAAAGAAGCAAGGAAATTCCTTGCTTCTTACGTAGAAGGGCGGTTCGGGCCGCCTAATTTTTTATCTAAAGAATCGATTGCCTTTGATTCAGTCTTTTTTTGCTGGCCGGCTTTTTTCGGTCTTGTTTTCATACGGCACCTCCTCACAAGTATCGTTTGCATTAAGGAGGAGGATCATACAATTTTTGCGGGTGTTTTTGTCGAAAACTTCAGCTTTTCGTGGAATACCTGTTTGTTTGGCGATTTGCTTCTAGTTTTGTCATGAGGAAGGAAAGAGCCTGGAGAGCAAAGAATTTTAACCGGGAGAGACAAGGAAAGGGAGGTACACGAATGTCCGGTTATGTATGCAAGACAGATATTCTCCGTATGCTTTCTGATATAGAAGATGAATTAACGCGAGCTGAGCAAAGCCTGAATCATTCTGTAAATGCATTAGAGGCTGAGATGCGGGAAACGGAAAACGATCGCCTAAGTGTGCTTGAAGAAGAAATCATAGATCTTCATATTTGTATAAATGAGCTGTATCAATCGCCTGAACACAGGTATGCGTTTGAGAAGGTATACCGCATCGGCTGAATTTGTGAGTGAAATTTGGTACGATAAGCATTGAGGTGAAAGGTATTGCTATCACAAACATTGCTGGAAATGACCGAGCAAATGATTGAAGTTGCTGAAAAAGGCGCTGATCGGTATCAGGAAGGAAAAAACAGTAATCATTCTTATGATTTTTTTGAGACGATAAAGCCTGCAGTTGAAGAGAATGATGAACTGGCGGCTCGCTGGGCAGAGGGTGCTCTTGAATTGATAAAAGCCCGCCGGCCAAAATATGTGCATAAAGAGCAAATTGAGACCGTAAAGGATAATTTCCTGGAATTGGTCCTTCAATCATATGTTCATCATATTCATAAAAAACGGTTCAAGGACATCACTGAATCAGTCCTTTATACATTGCACGCAGTAAAGGATGAAATTGCAAGAGAAGACAGCCGGTAAAAGGCTGTCTTCTTTTCGTTTTTATAGGGGGCCGGACGTTAATTCATCTCATATGCCGGGCTTTCTGCTCCATTTGCTTCGAGAACCTTCATACTGTTACGAAACTCAGTTATGCTGAGATGTCCTTGAATATAGAGGAACTTGGCAAAGTCCATCAGTTTATTCATACAGTCTGTTTCATATTTCTTCATTTCTGCAAAACGTTTGCTTAAGTATGATACGTTCATTATGGTGCATCCCCTCTCATCTGTATTGAAAATATGGTACCATAATGATTCGACTTTTTTCTGTTTTTAAAAAATTTAAACTTTCGACACAATTTGACAAATGCTAATCATCACTTGTGACACAAACAATAGAAGTCATTCATACATATATAGAAGAGAAATATGTTGTGTTTAGGGGGGAATCGCAATGAACAGGAGCTCTCGAAGCTATCCTCGGCAAATGGGCTATTATTATCCTCAGCAAATGCAAGGATATTATCAGCAGGCTGCACCCGGTTATTTAGAGCAACAACTGCCTCAGCAGCATTATGGACAGCAGGATTATTATCAGCCCTATGCTCCGATCCAGCCTATGCCTATGCAGCCGCCTGTATTTTCTAACCCTTATCCTATCCCAAGGCCTAATCAACAGCAGCCTTCGCAATTTCAAAGCATTATGTCGCAGTTCAAAAAAGCCAATGGGCAATTTGATTTTAATAAAATGATGGATACGACAGGTCAAGTAATGAGTGCAATGAATCAGGTCGGATCTTTAATAAAGGGATTTACCAGCTTTTTTAAATGATAGAAGCATGAATGAATCGTTCATTCATGCTTATTTTTTGGAAAGAAAAGTGTCATTGTCTGCTCGTTCCAAGACGTTTCCATATCTTCTTGGCGAACTTCATAAGGCAGCTGAACTGTTCTTGTCATGCTTGTAAAGGTAGCCTCATTTTGGTGTTTCTGTTTTTCTTGGAGTGTTACATGGAGATACCTCGATTTAACATCAACGACGATCTCGCCATCTCGAAACGTCGCCGGAATGGTAATATCGATATACAGCCCAGTATCTCTTTCTCTGACATGTATGGTCGTCTGCACATCCTTTAAACTCGAGTTGATCAGGTTCTGAAATCCGTTTATAAGGTTGCCGAACGCTGAGGATTGAAAAAGAGTGTCGATTGCCTCCGTTATGATTTCTTCTTTCTTTTGCAGTTCGTTCTTTTTGTCATCATGGAATTCCAATTTCGCCACCGCCTTTTTTAACCAGATTATGCGTCTATGCCAGATGTTGTTATAAATTGAAGCAAAATTGAAAGTGTGGTTAAATAGTGGTGAATGAAGGGATAACGGTTGAAGTGAATGAGAAGGGAGAAAATACATTGCTGAAAAAATTATTCGGAATGGGCAAAACTCAGGAAAAGGTGACAGAAGAGGTTATTTATTCTCCGGCAGACGGTACAGTAATGGACCTGTCAGATGTGCCGGACCCTGTTTTTTCACAGAAAATGATGGGAGAAGGAATAGCGGTGGAACCTTCTAGCGGTGAAATCGTTTCTCCCGCTGAAGGTGAAGTCATTCAGATTTTCCACACCAAACACGCCGTTGGCATTCGGACTCGCTCGGGAATTGAGCTGTTAATTCATGTCGGGCTGGAGACAGTCAATATGAACGGAGAAGGATTTACTGCCCACATTAAAGAAGGGGATAAAGTGAAGGTCGGTGACCCGCTGATTACATGTGATTTGGAATTAATAAAAGAAAAAGCGAGCAGCACAGTCATCCCAATCGTTATAATGAATGGTGAGGCTGTAGGGTCAATTGTGCCGGCAGGCGAAAAGGCTGCTCGTAAAGGCGAATCAAAGCTCCTTACAATAAAAGCGAAATAAGCAGGGCGTATGCCTTGCTTTTTTTATTCAACTGTATAAAATTTGCACCTAGCCATGCAAACAAATATTCGGTAAACTGTACTTGACAAAGAGGTGTAAAGAATGAAAAAGAAATCACTGACTGAACTCATTTCTGATTTAAAAGGAAATGAAAACGTTGTGAATTGGCATGAAATTGAGCCTCGGGAAGCAAAAACAAGGCCTATGCCCGAAAGTATAGACGAGAGAATCAAAGCGGCCCTTTCGAAAAGGGGCATTGATGAACTATATACTCACCAATATTCCGCTTTTCAATATGTGCAAAAAGGAGAAAGCATCGTTACCGTAACGCCAACAGCATCAGGAAAAACGTTATGCTACAACCTCCCAGTCCTGCAGTCCATCGCCCAAGATGAAACAAACCGGGCGTTATATTTATTTCCGACTAAAGCGCTGGCACAAGACCAAAAGAGCGAGCTAAATGAAATTATTGATGAAATGGGCATTGATATTAAAAGCTTTACATATGACGGGGATACGTCTCCGGCAATCAGACAAAAGGTGAGAAAAGCAGGTCATATTGTCATTACAAACCCCGATATGCTGCATTCTGCCATTCTACCGCATCATACGAAATGGGTCAGCTTGTTTGAAAACCTTAAGTATATCGTCATCGATGAGCTTCATACGTATCGAGGTGTGTTCGGCAGCCATGTGGCAAATGTGATCCGGCGGCTGAAGCGGATCTGCCGGTTTTATGGAAGTGATCCAGTTTTTATTTGTACTTCCGCAACGATTGCCAACCCAAAGGAATTGGGAGAGCAGCTGACAGGCAAACCGATGCGGCTGGTCGATGACAACGGCGCACCGAGCGGACGCAAGCATTTTGTGTTTTACAATCCGCCAATTGTGAACAAACCGCTGAATATTAGAAGGAGCGCAACCGCAGAAGTGAATGAACTGGCGAAAGAGTTCCTTAAAAACAAAGTGCAGACCATTGTTTTTGCCAGAAGCAGAGTTCGGGTGGAAATTATTTTAAGCCATATCCAGGAGCTTGTGAAAAAAGAGATTGGAACAAAATCAATCAGAGGCTATCGGGGAGGCTATCTGCCGAAAGAGAGAAGAGAAATCGAAAGAGGCCTGAGAGAAGGCGACATTTTAGGAGTGGTCAGTACGAATGCCTTAGAGCTTGGTGTTGATATCGGCCAGCTGCAAGTGTGTGTAATGACGGGGTATCCCGGAAGTGTTGCAAGTGCTTGGCAGCAGGCGGGACGGGCCGGCAGAAGACACGGTGAATCTTTGATTATCATGGTAGCCAATTCAACACCGATTGACCAATATATTGTGCGGCATCCTGAATATTTCTTTAATCGTTCGCCGGAATCTGCAAGAATCAATCCGGAGAATTTGATTATTTTAGTAGACCACTTAAAGTGTGCGGCTTATGAGCTTCCTTTTAGAGCTGATGAAGAATTTGGAGCCATAGAAGTCAGTGATATTCTTGAGTATCTTCAGGAAGAGGCTGTTCTTCACCGCAACGGCGAACGGTACCATTGGGCAAGTGAGTCGTTCCCTGCTTCAAACATCAGTTTGCGTTCCGCCTCCCAGGAAAATGTCGTTATAGTTGATCAGTCGGATATTGCAAATGTAAGGATTATCGGTGAAATGGACCGTTTTAGCGCGATGACGCTTTTACATGATGAAGCAATTTATTTGCATGAAGGTGTTCAGTATCAAGTTGAGAAGCTCGATTGGGACCATAAAAAGGCGTATGTCAGAAAAGTCGATGTCGAATATTATACGGATGCAAACCTGGCAGTTCAGCTGAAGGTATTAGAAATCGATAAAACGAAAGAAAAAAGCCGTACGTCATTGCACTACGGAGACGTCACTGTCAATGCCCTGCCGACCATTTTTAAAAAAATAAAAATGACCACTTTTGAAAATATTGGGTCTGGACCTATTCATTTGCCGGAAGAAGAACTGCATACAAGTGCAGCTTGGCTCGAAATCAAAACAGCGGATGAAGACATCGGGGAAAAGACACTGGAACAGCTGCTTCTTGGCATCTCGAATGTGCTGCAGCATATTGTCCCTGTGTATATCATGTGTGATCGAAATGATGTTCATGTAGTTTCTCAAATTAAAGCAGCCCATACCGGATTGCCAACCATATTTTTATATGATCATTATCCGGGCGGTATCGGTTTGGCGGAGGAAGTCTTTAAACGTTTTTCAGACATTAATGAAGCGGCGAAACAACTGATTACACATTGTCCTTGTCATGACGGCTGTCCGTCTTGTATAGGTACGGAAATAGAAGGGATAAAAGCAAAGAAAAGAATTTTGCAGCTGTTGGATCAAATGTCGTAAGGAGGGGGGCCGGATATGTCATTAAAAGGGAAACTCCAGCGGATGAAAAAGCACATGGTGCTCGATGAAGGAGAACAAAAAATAGAAGCAGGCAAACAAGAAAACCACTTTGATGACATCCCGTTTTTAGAAGAGTGGGAGGCTTTTGGCATGAAGCCTTTCATCTTCGAAGATGAATACTGCCTTATCAGAGAAGTGGAATATCCGCTTTCTCACCGCCATGGGTTATACAGCTTTTCTGAGCTTGAGGAAGTGATCACACTGTGGAATCAAAGCGGCCTGTCGCATACATTGTCAGCAAAAGGGTATAACAAAAACAACCTCTTTTTCTTTGATACAGAAACAACCGGTCTTGGGGGTGGAGCTGGGAATACCATTTTTTTGCTTGGGCATGCGAGAGTATATGAAGACCGAGTGACAGTCAAACAGCATCTTTTGCCCAAACCGGGGAACGAAGTCGCCTTGTACCAAAGCTTTTTAAGCGAGGTTGACATTACATCACTTGTGACCTACAACGGCAAAGCCTTTGATTGGCCGCAGGTGAAAACAAGGCACACCTTGATCCGTGACAGACTTCCGAAGCTTCCGGAGTTTGGCCACTTTGATCTTTTGCATGGAGCTAGACGCCTGTGGAAACACAAAATGGACCGCGTATCTCTTGGCACGGTTGAAAAAGAGGAGCTCGGCATCCGCAGACTAGAAGACACACCGGGCTACTTGGCGCCAATGCTTTACTTTCATTTTATAAAGGCGCAAGAGCCGGATCTTTTAAAAGGTGTCCTGCATCATAATGAAATGGATGTGTTATCGCTCATTTCATTGTACATCCATATGTCTAAAAAAATCCTTTCAGAATCACATGCGCCAAAAGAACACAGTGAAGCCTATGCTATGGCGAAATGGTTTATGGCTCATAAAGAAACGGACCAAGCGATCAAGCAGTTGGAAAGGCTTATAGAAAAATCGTTTGAGGACCAGGACAGTGCACAGCTGGATTTATCGCTTCTGTACAAAAAACAAAACCGCTTGGAAGAAGCAGTGCCGCTTTGGGAAAAGCTGTCCCGCTCGCATAACCAGAAGTGCAGATACGCTGCTGTAATAGAGCTCGCGAAATATTTTGAGCATAAGAAAAAAGAATTCGGAAAAGCATTGCAAATAGCAGAGCAATTGCTTAGCGATGCGGCATGCTTATCAGAGAAAGAAACTGAAAAACTGCATGTGAGAATTGCCCGGCTAAAGAGGAAATATTCCTCTTGAATATTCCCCGGGAAAGCGCAAAAGACGACTTGTTTCGCCATGAATTTTTTTTGCTGAATTCACATTGATTTTGTTGTAGAATAGCGGCGAATCCTGTAAAATGACGTTAGTTATTTTTAAAGGGAGAGTTGGTATGTATAAGGGTGTTTTTTACTTGTTCTTTGTTGTGGTATTTTTGATTGCTTTTGTGTTTTCAAACTTTAAAGACAGCTTAATTGCACACTTTTAAAATAGGTCTTTGCATCAGAACATGTACCCCTTATTTTTCATAGCTTAGTATTGTAATAAAGTTTATGGAAAGGGGATTTTATCATGCATCACTGCAGACCGCATATGATGGCGCCAATTGTCCATCCTACTCATTGCTGTGAACACCATACGTTTTCGAAGACTATCGTGCCGCACATTCACCCACAGCATACAACAAACGTAAACCACCAGCATTTTCAGCACGTTCACTACTTTCCACACACTTTCTCAAATGTTGACCCGGCTACGCATCAGCATTTTCAAGCAGGAAAACCTTGCTGCGACTACTAGTATGGAAAACGTGCAGCTTGATGGTGTAAACAATGCAGGACAACAAATGGGGCCCACGGGAGCCCCATTTTTTAAAGCAGGTGAAATGATGAAAGTATTGGCAATAACGGGCTATAAACCGTTTGAACTCGGGATATTTAAGCAGGATGACAAGGCGCTGTATTACATAAAAAAAGCCATTAAGAACCGGCTGATTGCTTTTTTGGATGAAGGATTAGAATGGATTTTAATTTCGGGCCAGCTTGGAGCAGAGCTGTGGGCGGCAGAAGCTGCATATGATTTGCAGGAAGAATACCCTGACTTAAAGGTAGCTGTCATCACACCATTTTACGAGCAGGAAAAGAACTGGAAAGAACCGAATAAGGAACAGTATGAAGCAGTTCTGGCTCAGGCAGACTATGAAGCAAGCCTGACTCACCGTCCTTATGAAAGCCCGCTTCAATTCAAACAAAAAAATCAGTTCTTCATTGATAAGTCCGACGGGCTTCTGCTTTTATATGACCCGGAAAAGGAAGGCTCCCCTAAGTATATGCTTGGGACAGCGGAAAAAAGGCGCGAACAGGATGGCTATCCCATCTACTTTATTACAATGGATGACTTGAGAGTGACAGTAGAGGAAGACAGCTACTCATAGCAATAAGAGAAATTTGACAACCGTACAGATTTCTGAAAAAATATATGTGATGATTCACGATACGAGGTGAAAAAGATGCTTGCTGATAAAGTAAAGCTTTCTGCGAAAGAAATTTTGGAAAAAGAATTTAAAACAGGCGTTAGAGGCTACAAGCAAGAAGACGTTGACAAATTTTTAGATATGATTATTAAGGATTATGAAACCTTCCATCAAGAAATTGAAGAACTGCAGCAGGAAAATCTGCAGCTGAAAAAACAGCTTGAAGAAGCCAGCAAAAAACAGCCTGTGCAATCTAACACAACAAACTTTGATATTTTAAAACGGCTGTCTAACTTAGAAAAACACGTTTTTGGCAGCAAGCTTTATGATTGATCACGCTTGAAAAAAATGGCGCTTGTAAATTGTAATCAGTTGTTATATAATAATTCATGTTCTTAACGTTCGGGTAATCGCTGCAGATCTTGAATCTGTAGAGGAAAGTCCATGCTCGCACGGTGCTGAGATGCCCGTAGTGTTCGTGCCTAGCGAAGTCATAAGCTAGGGCAGTCTTTAGAGGCTGACGGCAGGAAAAAAGCCTACGTCTTCGGATATGGCTGAGTATCCTTGAAAGTGCCACAGTGACGAAGTCTCACTAGAAATGGTGAGAGTGGAACGCGGTAAACCCCTCGAGCGAGAAACCCAAATTTTGGTAGGGGAACCTTCTTAACGGAATTCAACGGAGAGAAGGACAGAATGCTTTCTGTAGATAGATGATTGCCGCCTGAGTACGAGGTGATGAGCCGTTTGCAGTACGACGGAACAAAACATGGCTTACAGAACGTTAGACCACTTACATTTAAAATGATGAAAACAAGCTCTCCCGTATAAGGAGAGCTTTTATCTTGAAAAGAGAAAAGTTTTAAAAGACAGGGTGATACGATGAAGAAGTATACACTAATTGCAACGGCGCCGATGGGCATTGAAGCTGTTGTCGCAAAGGAAGTACGAGATTTAGGATACGAATGCAAGGTTGATAACGGGAAAGTTATTTTTGAAGGTGATGCACTTGCCATCTGCCGTGCGAACCTTTGGCTTAGAACAGCCGACCGCATAAAGGTTCAGGTTGCTTCTTTTAAAGCGAAAACATTTGATGAACTGTTTGAAAAAACGAAAGCGATTAACTGGCGCTCGTTTATACCTGAAAACGGGAAATTCCCTGTCATCGGAAAATCGGTAAAATCAACACTTGCAAGCGTTCCCGACTGTCAGCGGATCGTCAAAAAAGCAATTGTCGAAAAGCTCAAGCTGCAGTCCGGCAAAGCCAATGATTGGATTGAAGAAACAGGTGCTGAGTATAAAGTGGAAATATCTTTATTGAAAGATCAGGCTTTGATTACACTGGACTCATCAGGGACGGGCCTTCACAAACGAGGATACCGTGTCGATCAGGGCGGTGCGCCGATTAAAGAAACACTTGCTGCCGCTTTGGTGCAATTAACCAATTGGACGCCTGACCGCCCGTTTGTTGATCCTTTCTGCGGCTCCGGAACAATCGCGATAGAAGCGGCGTTAATCGGCCAAAACATCGCCCCGGGATTCAACCGCGATTTTGTATCAGAGGATTGGGAATGGATCGGTAAAGATCTGTGGAACAAAGCGCGGCTTGAAGTCGAAGAAAAGGCAAATTATGATCAGCCGCTTACAATTTTCGCTAGCGACATAGACCACCGCATGGTTCAAATCGCAAAAGAAAATGCAGAGGAAGCAGGACTGGGAGATCTAATCCAGTTCAAACAGATGCAGGTCAAAGACTTTACCACAAATCTGGAGTTTGGCGTAATTGTTGGCAACCCGCCATATGGAGAGCGTCTCGGCGAGAAAAAAGCCGTTGAACAGATGTACAAAGAAATGGGGCAGGCGTTCGAGCCGCTTGATACTTGGTCTGTGTATATGCTGACATCAAATGAAAACTTTGAGGAAGCATATGGCAGAAAAGCAACGAAGAAACGAAAACTCTTTAACGGGTTTATTAAAACGGATTATTATCAATACTGGTCAAAAGTAAGACCGCAGCGCAAGAAAACAGAAAACGCATAAAAAGAAGACGCTCTGCATGCGTCTTCTTTCATCTTTCAGCCCTATTCTATCGTTACCAACGGTGAGCTTTCGCGTTGCTTCTCAATATAATGTTGGTTTGGGACATTTCAGTGTGACCGTTTACTTGAGACTTAGAACGTTTAGGCCGCGTCCAATTGTGATGAAACAGTTCAGAATGCTGATCTAATCGGTTTCTATAACTCATGTCAACATCACTCCCTGATAGAATATTGTTGATAAGACGGATAATCCGGAGACGGAATATCAAGTGTAGTTTGTGCATGTTTCGGTGATAACATGCGGTAAAGCATGTATATAAAATGAAAAGTTCGCATACAATGATGATTATTTCCATCAGAGGTGATCTCATGCTGAACAGCGAACATTTTAATCTTATTCAAAGGGCGCTTGACGCAACAGCAAACGAGCTGAAGGAGCTCGGGACTGATTCGTCTCCGTCTGTGATTTCGCATGCGCAAACTGATTTAGAAAAAGCGGTAGAACATATTTATTCAACAGACCATCCTTTTTTATCGTCGCATGTGATCAATCGTAAGTAAACTGCAAAAAACTTGGCATTGCCAAGTTTTTTTATTGTATTCATCAGCGGAAAATGATATTATTGGTGGTCTGAATGTCGAATAGTTGGGGGTTGGAACTAGGTGACAACATCACGTTTGCCTTTTTCTTTAACGAAAACAAAGAATTTTTATGAAGAATTGAACAATTGGATTGGTGACGTGTTTTACGATATCCTTCCCGAAAAAGGGTTTGATCTTCGGGATGAGCAAGTATTTATGGCTTTTCAGCTGGAGCGGGCGTTTAAAGAGAAAAAAGTCATGTTCGCCGAAGCTGGAGTGGGAACGGGGAAAACGCTGGTTTATCTTCTTTTTGCAATCAGCTATGCAAGATATGTCGGCAAACCCGCCATCATCGCTTGTGCAGATGAAACATTAATTGAACAGCTGGTGAAAAAAGAGGGCGATATTTCTAAGCTGGCTGAGCATCTTGATCTGAAAATTGATACAAGGCTGTCAAAATCGCATGAGCAATATTTATGCTTGAAGAAGCTTGAAAAAACAATGCAGCGTTCTGATGATGATAAATGGCTGGATCTTTATGAGTCGTTACCGTCATTTGTCCACGAGTCACAGGCAATGCAGCGCTTTTATCCGTATGGCGACCGTAAGCAGTACGCAAATCTATCGAATGAAGAGTGGTCTGACGTAAGCTACGACTCGTTTCAGGACTGTCTGACTTGTGATATGAGACACAGATGCGGTCTGACGCTTTCCAGAGATTACTACCGCAAGTCAACGGACTTAATCATTTGTTCCCATGATTTTTATATGGAGCATGTGTGGACGGAAGAATCACGCAAACGAGAGGGCCAGCTGCCGCTCTTGCCTGATCATAGTGCAGTTGTATTTGATGAGGGGCATTTGTTAGAGTTTGCTGCGCAAAAAGCGCTAACCTATAGAGTGAAGCAGTCTACTCTTGAATTGTTTTTAGAACGATTGCTGCAAAATGACATCAGAGAAGAGTTTGCAGAATTGATTGAAGATGCGCTTCTCGCAAACGACGAATTTTTCTATGTTCTTTCTGAAGAATCAAAGGAAGTAGCCGGTTCACACCGTTTAGAAATAAAAAATGACCAGCGTGTCAAAAAGGCGGCGGACGAGCTTTGCCGTTTACTTGATAAAATCGGTGAGGCACTTGTATTTGAGTCTGAAATGTATACGATTGATCAATACGAGCTGTCAGTAGTGGAAGAATATGTTGAACAAATGGCGTATTCATTATCTCTATATCAAAAGGATGCGATCAGCTGGCTGGAGAAAAAGGAAGCAGAATCAACTTTTGTCGTGATGCCGAGAACGGTAGCAGAAGTACTTGGCGAAAAAGTGTTTTCTAAGAAAATTCCTTATATCTTTTCTTCTGCTACGCTGTCAGAAGGCGGTTCGTTTGATTATATTGCCGACAGTCTTGGGATTCATGATTATTTGTCATTAACTGTTGATTCCCCTTATGATTATGACAAGCAAATGAGTATTAATCTATACGCAAAAACAGATATGGCCGCTGAACAAAAAACGGCTGAAACGATTGAAACAATCAAACGTTACAAAGGAAGAACGCTGGTGCTTTTCCCTTCTTTTGAAGAATTAAACGAGTTTAAAGAGCTGTCGGCGGCATGGGAGCTGCCGTATCCAATTTTCTTTGAAGGTGATGAGGAAATCAGCAGCTTAGTAGAGAAATTCCAAGAGGAAGAGGAAACAGTACTTTGTTCAGTTCACTTATGGGAAGGACTCGACATTCCCGGTGACGCATTGAAGAATGTTACCATTTGGTCATTGCCGTTCCCGCCACACGATCCTGTATTTACAGCGAAGCGCAACGGAGCGAAAAAAGATCCGTTCGAAGAAGTTGATCTGCCATATATGTTGTTACGTGTACGGCAGGGCATCGGGCGCCTGATTCGCTCGAATCAAGACAGCGGCTCGATTCACATTTACGCTGGCGGAGAAAATGAACGCATCATTGATGAGGTCAAAAAGGTCTTGCCTGTTGAACCGCACATGATGTAATGGAAAAAAGCTGACGATCGTTCGTCAGCTTTTTTTATTTGTCAGCGGGATAGCCAGCCGCCATCAACTGCTAAAATATGTCCATTTACATAATCTGAAGCACGTGATGCCAAAAAGACTGCAGTCCCCCCGATATCATCCGCTTGGCCCCAGCGGCCGGCAGGAATTCTCTTTAAAATGTCCTCATTTCGCTTTTCGTCATCCCGAATAGGCTTTGTATTCGCAGTAGAAATATAGCCTGGGGCGATTGCGTTGACCTGAATACCTGACGCTGCCCACTCATTTGCAAATGATTTTGTCAAACCGGCTACAGCGTGTTTGCTCGCGGTGTAAGCCGGAACGAGGATGCCGCCTTGAAAAGACAGGAGAGAGGCAATATTAATAATCTTTCCATGACCTCTTTTCAGCATGTGCCTGCCAGCAAGCTGTGTCAGAATAAACAGGCTGTTTAGATTGACATTCAGTACGTGCTGCCAGTTCTCTTCTGGAAAATCTTCCGCTTTTTCCCGATGAATAATGCCGGCATTATTGACAAGGATGTCGATCTGCCTGTTTTCAAACAGCTCAGCTGCAGAATCCTTTACCGCTTCCGGCTTGCTCATGTCCAATGTAAAAGATGTAAATATCCGGCCTTCCTGTTCCACAAGCTGCTGTGTTTCAGACAGACTGCTTGTATGTGATGTGCCGATAATATCAGCGCCAGCCCCGGCTAGGGCTTTGGCTATTCCTTGACCGATCCCTGTTCCCGGGCCTGTCACCAGCGCTGTTTTTCCTTTTAATGAAAAGGCGTCATGTAGATAACCCATCTTATTTCAGCCCATCCATCGGAACGAGATCCATGTCCGTAAATGTGTAATTTTCTCCAGCCATCGCCCATACAAAGCTATAGTTTGATGTTCCTGCGCCAGAATGAATAGACCAGGCGGGAGAAAGGACAGCCTGCTCATTTCCAACAACAAGATGGCGTGTTTCGTCCGGCTGGCCCATGAAATGAAATACCTTTGAGTCCTTTTCAAGATCCAGATAAAGATAAGCCTCCATCCGACGGTCATGAACGTGTGCTGGCATGGTATTCCAGTTGTTGTTTTGATCTAACATCGTTATTCCCATCATCAGCTGACAGCTTTTAATGCCATCCTGATGAATGACTTTGTACAGACTTCTGACATTAGACGCTGCATCATCACCAAGGCGGTCCGGTGTCAGTTCAGATAGGGCGGCTTTTTGTGTCGGATAGCTTTTGTGGGCGCAAGCGGAGACGAAGTAAAACTTCGCTTTTTCCCCGTTCAGGCTTGAAAACGATACATCCTGATTGCCCATTCCAATATAGAGAAAATCCTTTGTTTGAAGCACATATTCATCATCGCCAACCCTGACAGCGCCAGGCTGGCCGACATTAATAATCCCGATTTCACGCCGTTCCAAAAAGAAGTCTGTTTTTAGAAAATCACCTGCATCAAGCTTCAGTTCACTTTGCCCTGGAGCCGCTCCGCCGATGACAACCCGGTCTTCATGTGAGTAATACATCGTAAGTTTGTTTTCTGTAAATAAAGAATCCATTAAGAAATGACTGCGAAGCTCCTCTGTTGTAAAGCGTTTTACTTGTTCAGGATGTACAGAATAACGATTTTCCATTATATTTCCCCCTTGGTTAGGATTTCAGCATCACTTGAATGAAAATATTTTGGTAACGGTTTCAAAGAAAATTTTAGGATAAATAGTGAAAAGAGTCAACGAAAAAATAATGAATTGACACATTATTAAAAAAACTCTTCCCAAATTTTAAAATTATGGTATTCTTTTGTTGTAACGGTTTTGAAATCGGTTTCAAATATATGAGATACAGGAGCACTTGAATGAAAAAGAAAACAACAGGCCATACAACCATCAAAGACGTAGCTGAATGTGCAGGAGTTTCGAAATCGACAGTTTCCCGCTATATTAACGGAAAAATTGACGCGATTTCTCCTGAAAAAGTGAAAAACATTAAAAAGGCAATCGCAGAATTGAATTATCGGCCGAGTAAAATGGCACAAGGTTTGAAAATAAAAAAAAGCAAGTTAATCGGATTTGTTGTAGCTGACATTACAAATCCTTTTTCGGTCGCTGCTTTCAGGGGAGTCGAAGAGGTTTGTGATCAATATGGATACAGCATTATGGTGTGCAACACAGATAACAGTCCTGAAAAAGAGCGGGAAATGCTCTTAAAGCTAGAAGCCCATTCGGTTGAGGGCTTGATTTTAAACGCAACAGGGGAAAACAAGGATGTACTCCGCGCTTTTGCTGAACAGCAAATTCCAACAATCTTAATTGACCGGAAACTGCCGGATCTGAAACTGGATACCGTAACGACTGACAACAGATGGATCACAAAAGAGATTCTTCAGAAGGTTTACAGCAAAGGGTATACTGATGTCGCGCTGTTTACCGAACCGATTTCCTCTATCAGCCCTCGTGCAGAAAGAGCAGCTGTGTATCAGGAAATGGCTTCGGTTCAAAATGTGAACGGGCTTGTCAGATTGCATGAAATTGACGTAAAAGACAAGGAGCAGCTTAAGGCGGCGCTTCGTTCTTTTCACAAGGAAATGCCGGAGCAAAAAAAAGCGATTCTGGCTTTGAATGGCTTGATTATGCTGAAAATCATCAGCTGTATGGAAGAGCTTGGCCTGCGCATCCCTCAAGATATAGGGATTGCAGGATTCGATGATACGGAGTGGTACAAACTGATCGGTCCAGGCATTACAACGATCGCCCAGCCGTCACATGATATGGGCAGGACGGCGATGGAACGTGTATTAAAAAGGATTGAAGGTGACAAAGGAGCGCCTCAAACCATTGAATTAGAGGCAAAAGTCATCATGAGAAAGTCACTTTAATCTTAGGTGCCCTCAACTAAGAGGAGGTTGGGAAGAGATGAAGCTTGATGCGGTGACATTCGGGGAATCAATGGCCATGTTTTACGCAAATGAGTATGGAGGCCTTCATGAAGTATCCACTTTTTCTAAAGGGCTTGCCGGAGCTGAAAGCAATGTCGCCTGCGGCCTTGCCAGACTCGGATTCCGAATGGGATGGATGAGCAAGGTCGGCAATGATCAGCTCGGAACGTTTATTTTACAAGAGCTTAAAAAAGAGGGAGTGGATGTGTCCCGCGTGATCCGCTCGCAGGACGAAAATCCCACCGGGCTGCTGCTTAAGTCAAAAGTGAAAGAAGGCGACCCGCAAGTTACCTACTATAGGAAAAACTCAGCTGCAAGCACATTAACTTCTGCTGAATATCCGAGAGATTATTTTCAATGCGCAGGCCATTTGCATGTGACAGGTATTCCGCCTGCCTTATCAGCCGAGATGAAAGACTTCACGTACCATGTCATGAACGACATGAGAAACGCAGGGAAAACCATTTCATTCGACCCTAATGTAAGACCTTCGCTTTGGCCTGATCAAGCAACAATGGTACACACAATCAACGATCTGGCTGGGCTTGCAGACTGGTTTTTCCCGGGTATCGCAGAGGGAGAGCTATTGACCGGAGAAAAAACACCTGAAGGCATTGCCGACTATTATTTGAAAAAAGGTGCCAGCTTTGTCGCTATTAAACTCGGAAAAGAAGGCGCTTACTTTAAAACGGGGACAAGTGAAGGATTTCTAGAAGGTTGCCGGGTCGACCGGGTGGTTGATACGGTCGGCGCCGGAGACGGATTTGCAGTCGGTGTAATCAGCGGTATCCTAGACGGTTTGTCGTACAAGGATGCGGTGCAAAGGGGAAATGCGATTGGCGCTTTGCAAGTGCAGGCACCGGGGGATATGGACGGTTTGCCGACCAGGGAGAAATTAGCTTCTTTTTTATCTGCTCAAAGAACGGTTCACCAAAAGAAAGGGGATTATTAATATGGAGTCCAAAGTCGTTGAAAACCGTCTGAAAGAAGCAAAGCTGATTGCAGTCATTCGTTCAAAGGATAAGCAGGAGGCCTGTCAGCAGATTGAGAGTTTATTAGATAAAGGGATTCGTGCAGTTGAAGTGACGTATACGACCCCCGGGGCATCAGATATTATCGAATCCTTCCGTAATAGGGAAGATATTTTAATTGGCGCGGGCACTGTCATCACCGCGCAGCAAGCTGGGGAAGCTGCTGAGGCTGGCGCGCAGTTTATTGTCAGTCCGGGTTTTTCAGCTGATCTTGCTGAACATCTATCTTTTGTAAAGACACATTATATCCCCGGCGTCTTGACTCCGAGCGAAATTATGGAAGCGCTGACATTCGGTTTTACGACATTAAAGCTGTTCCCAAGCGGTGTGTTTGGCATCCCGTTTATGAAAAATTTAGCGGGTCCTTTCCCGCAGGTGACCTTTATTCCGACAGGCGGGATACATCCGTCTGAAGTGCCGGATTGGCTTAGAGCCGGAGCTGGCGCCGTCGGAGTCGGCAGCCAGCTGGGCAGCTGTTCAAAAGAGGATTTGCAGGCTGTTTTCCAAGTGTAAGTGGAATTGTTTTTTCATAACCGGAGGATGGGAGAATCCACAATATGAAAATCAAGGCGACAATTGAACGGGTACCTGGCGGAATGATGATTATTCCGCTATTTCTTGGAGCGGCGCTCAACACGTTTGCGCCTGGAACAGCGGAGTTCTTTGGAGGGTTTACGGGTGCTTTGATTACCGGAACGCTGCCGATACTGGGTGTTTTTATCTTTTGCGTAGGAGCAACGATTGATTTTCGTTCTTCAGGCTATATCGCAAGAAAAGGAATCACGTTATTATTGGGAAAGGTCGGATTTGCGGCGCTGCTCGGCGTGATCGCAGCGCAATTTATACCTGACGAAGGCATACAATCCGGCTTTTTTGCAGGCCTTTCTGTTTTAGCAATTGTCGCGGTAATGAATGAAACGAACGGCGGACTATATTTGGCGCTCATGAACCATATGGGAAGAAAAGAGGATGCGGGCGCTTTCGCCTTTATCAGTACAGAATCTGGTCCTTTTATGACCATGGTGACGTTTGGTGTGACGGGACTTGCCGCATTCCCATGGGAAACGCTGGCAGCGACAGTTATCCCGTTTTTACTTGGATGTATACTTGGAAATCTGGATCACGATCTCAGAGACTTATTCAGCAAGGTTGTGCCGGCGATCATTCCATTTTTCGCCTTTTCGCTCGGCAATACCTTGAATTTTGGAATGCTGATCCAATCAGGGCTGCTCGGCATTTTTATCGGAGTTTCTGTCGTCATTTTATCGGGCAGTTCCTTGTTTTTACTTGATCGTTTTGTCGCGCGGGGAGACGGTGTCGCGGGTGTGGCCGCTTCTTCTACGGCGGGGGCTGCTGTAGCTGTGCCATACGCATTAGCGGAAGCGAATGCCTCATTTGCGCCAGTTGCTGAATCGGCAACTGCAATCATCGCGACAAGCGTTATTGTCACCTCGCTCTTAACCCCGCTGGCAACAGTGTGGGTGGATAAAAAAATCAAGCAGAAAAAGCGAAGAACACCTCCGCCAAAAAATCAAATGACGATCAACTGAATAAAAAGGCTGCCGCAAAACATACCGGCAGCCTTTTATACAAACAATTTGACTTTCATACCCCCTTCCATTAGCCTGTAATGGAACGGCTATAATAGGGAGGGAATGGATATGGAGATACATACATATGAAAAAGAATTTTTTGATCTTTTAAAAAGAATCTCACATTACAGCGAAGCAGTTGCGTTAATGCACTGGGACTCCAGAACAGGCGCGCCGAAAAACGGCTCAGAGGATCGTGCCGAAAGCATCGGCCAGCTTTCAACAGATATATTCAATATCCAAACATCAGATCGAATGAAGGAGCTTATCGATGTCCTGTATGAACGATTTGATGACTTGTCGGAAGATACGAAAAAAGCAGTGGAACTGGCGAAAAAAGAGTATGAAGAGAATAAGAAAATCCCTGAGGCTGAATACAAAGAATACGTGATTCTGTGTTCAAAGGCAGAAACAGCGTGGGAGGAAGCGAAAGGAAAATCTGATTTCAGCTTGTTTTCTCCTTATTTAGAACAGCTGATTGAATTCAATAAACGTTTTATTACGTATTGGGGATATCAAGAGCATCCTTATGATGCATTGCTTGATTTGTTTGAGCCCGGCGTCACGGTAAAGGTGCTTGATCAGCTGTTTACTGAGCTGAAGGAAGCGATTATCCCTCTTGTTAAACAGGTGACAGCTTCCGGAAATAAACCAGATACAAGCTTTATTACAAAAGCGTTCCCGAAAGAAAAGCAAAAAGAGCTCAGTCTGTATTTTTTACAGGAGCTTGGCTACGATTTTGATGGCGGAAGACTTGATGAAACCGTTCATCCGTTTGCAACTACGCTGAATCGGGGAGACGTTCGGGTCACGACGAGATATGATGAAAAAGATTTCCGGACGGCGATCTTTGGCACCATTCATGAGTGCGGGCACGCGATATACGAGCAAAATATTGATGAAGCACTCAGTGGCACGAATTTGTCAGACGGCGCATCAATGGGAATTCATGAATCGCAATCATTATTTTACGAGAATTTTATCGGCCGCAACAAGCATTTTTGGACACCGTACTATCAGAAGATTCAAGAAGCATCACCTGAACAGTTCAAGGACATCTCCCTGGATGATTTTGTCCGGGCAATCAATGAATCAAAACCTTCATTTATCAGGGTCGAAGCGGATGAATTGACGTATCCTCTTCATATCATCATCCGTTATGAAATTGAAAAAGCGATTTTCAGCAATGAAGTGTCTGTGGAAGATCTGCCGTCGCTTTGGAATCAAAAATACCAAGATTATTTAGGGATTACACCGCAGACCGACGCAGAGGGGATTTTACAGGACGTCCATTGGGCAGGTGGAGATTTCGGCTACTTCCCATCCTATGCGCTCGGCTACATGTATGCGGCTCAGCTGAAACAAAAAATGCTTGAGGATCTCCCTGAATTTGACGCTCTCTTGGAAAGAGGAGAGTTCCATCCGATAAAGCAATGGCTGACGGAAAAGGTGCACATTCACGGAAAACGGAAAAAGCCGTTAGACATTATTAAAGATGCAACAGGAGAAGAGCTGAATGTTCGCTATTTAATTGATTATTTATCAAACAAATATTCAAATCTCTATCTGTCATAATCAAAAGCCTGGCGGCGCGGTCGTCAGGCTCTTTTATATCGAATCCCCTTGAAATACGAATGATATCTAAAAAAACAAAATTAAAGTTCGGGAATTTTTATTTTCAGCCTATGCAAGAGATTAGAATCTTGATATAATTTATTACAATATAATAGGAACACTCATATAATCGCGTGGATATGGCACGCAAGTTTCTACCGGGCACCGTAAATGTCCGACTATGGGTGAGCAATGGAACCGCACGTGTACGGTTTTTTGTGATATCAGCATTGCTTGCTCTTTATTTGAGCGGGCAATGCTTTTTTTATTCTCATAACGGAGGTAGACAGGATGGAAGCACTGAAACGGAAAATAGAGGAAGAAGGCATCGTATTATCTGATCAGGTATTGAAAGTGGATTCTTTTTTGAATCACCAAATTGATCCGCTGCTTATGCAGAGAATTGGTGACGAATTTGCGTCCAGGTTTGCAAAAGACGGTATTACCAAAATTGTGACAATCGAATCATCAGGTATCGCTCCCGCTGTAATGACGGGCTTGAAGCTGGGTGTGCCAGTTGTCTTCGCGAGAAAGCATCAATCGTTAACACTCACCGACAACTTGCTGACAGCGTCTGTTTATTCCTTTACGAAGCAAACAGAAAGCCAAATCGCAGTGTCTGGGACCCATCTGTCGGATCAGGATCATGTACTGATTATCGATGATTTTTTGGCAAATGGACAGGCAGCGCACGGGCTTGTGTCGATTGTGAAGCAAGCGGGAGCTTCTATTGCGGGAATTGGCATTGTTATTGAAAAGTCATTTCAGCCGGGAAGAGATGAACTTGTGAAACTGGGCTATCGAGTGGAATCTTTGGCAAGAATTCAGTCTTTAGAAGAAGGAAAAGTGTCCTTCGTACAGGAGGTTTATTCATGAGAAATGGATTCGGCAAAACGCTGTCTTTAGGGATTCAGCATGTTCTTGCCATGTATGCCGGCGCCATTGTCGTTCCTCTGATTGTCGGAAAAGCAATGGGACTGACTGTCGAGCAGCTGACTTACTTAGTATCGATTGATATTTTTATGTGCGGTGTGGCTACACTTCTGCAAGTGTGGAGCAACCGATTTTTTGGGATCGGGCTTCCGGTAGTGCTTGGCTGTACCTTTACAGCTGTATCGCCGATGATAGCGATTGGATCTGAATATGGGGTTTCAACAGTTTACGGCAGCATTATCGCTTCAGGCATTCTTGTCATTCTTATTTCATTTTTCTTTGGAAAGCTCGTATCATTTTTTCCGCCGGTCGTGACAGGCTCTGTTGTTACGATTATCGGTATTACACTGATGCCGGTTGCCATGAATAACATCGCCGGCGGAGAAGGAAGTGCAGATTTCGGAGATCTCTCCAATCTTGCTCTTGCTTTTACCGTGTTGAGTATCATTGTGCTTCTATACCGTTTTACAAAAGGCTTTATCAAGTCCGTCTCGGTTTTGATCGGTATTTTGATTGGCACCTTCATCGCTTATTTTATGGGGAAAGTTCAATTTGATAATGTTTCGGACGCGGCAGTTGTTCAAATGATTCAGCCATTTTACTTCGGAGCGCCGTCTTTTCATGCAGCGCCTATCATTACGATGTCCATCGTTGCAATTGTCAGCCTTGTGGAGTCAACTGGTGTTTACTTTGCTTTAGGTGACCTGACAAACCGCCGTTTGACAGAGAAAGATTTGTCTAAAGGCTATCGAGCTGAAGGACTGGCTGTGCTTCTGGGCGGTATTTTTAACGCTTTTCCTTACACGGCATTCTCTCAAAATGTCGGGCTTGTTCAGCTCACAGGGATCAAAAAAAATGCCGTCATTGTGGTCACAGGTGTGATCCTAATGGCATTTGGGCTGTTCCCAAAGATCGCTGCTTTCACGACCATTATTCCATCCGCTGTTTTGGGCGGTGCAATGGTGGCGATGTTTGGAATGGTGATTGCTTACGGAATTAAAATGCTCAGCCGCATTGATTTTGCGAAACAGGAAAATCTTCTGATTGTTGCCTGCTCAGTGGGATTGGGGCTCGGTGTGACCGTTGTGCCGGATATTTTCAAACAGCTTCCGAGTGCCTTAACGCTGCTTACAACGAATGGCATTGTGGCGGGCAGCTTTACTGCAGTCGTCTTAAATATTGTATATAACGTTTTTTCTAAAGCTAAAAAATCAGAACAAGAAGCTGACCTCGCTGAACAAAAAACAGCAGTCTAACTCCGCCGCGGCGGAGTTTTTTTGCATATAAAAAAGATTGTTGCGGCACAATGTATGCAAAGAGGTGATCGCATGGCGTTTATTTTATCCATTGGAACAAGTCTTCCTGCGTATAATGTAAACCAAGAGAAAGCGGCCGAGTTCGCCCGCTATATGTTTCAGCATTCTTTTAAGGATATTGACCGGCTGTTATCCTCCTTTAAAAACGGGCAAATCCATTCGAGACAGTTTGTTAAGCCGATTGAATGGTATAAAGAGGGGCACAGCTTTGAAGAAAAAAATCAAATATACATAGAAGAAACACTTAAACACAGCAGAGCGGCTGTTCGTGAGTGCCTCTCTCATCCGGAATTTTTTCAAGAAGCCATTCCTTATGAGAAAGTGGAAGCTGTTTTTTTCGTCTCCAGCACAGGCCTTTCCACACCGAGTATCGAGGCGCGGCTTATGAATGAACTTCCGTTTTCTCCATATACGAAGCGGATTCCGATTTGGGGGCTTGGCTGTGCAGGAGGAGCCAGCGGACTTGCGCGTGCAGCCGAATACTGCAAAGCGTATCCTAAGGCTTTTGTGCTTGTCATTGCTGCCGAGCTGTGCAGCCTGACATTCCAGCCGGAAGATAAAACAAAAAGCAATCTGATCGGCACCTCGCTTTTTGGTGACGGCATTGCCGCAGCTTTATTATGCGGAGAGAAGGCGGACCGCAGGATGTCAAAGCTGCAACTTGCGCCGAAGATAATGGACGCCCAATCTGTTTTGATGAAACAATCAGAAGATGTCATGGGTTGGGACTTTACCGATCAAGGATTCAAAGTCATTTTCTCACGAGATATTCCGACCTTGGTGGAAAAATGGCTCAAAACAAATGTACAGATTTTTTTGGACAAACATAAGTTGTCATTCCATGATATCAGTGTTTTTTTGGCGCATCCAGGCGGAAAAAAAGTGATCGATGCATACATCAAAAGTCTCGGGCTGTCGTCAGAAAAGCTTTCATCTGCGCAAAGTATTTTGCAAAAGCACGGAAATATGTCTTCAGCCACAATCTTGTATGTGATCAAAGACCATCTGCAGAACGGACATAAAAAGGAAGATGAACGAGGACTGATTGGCGCATTAGGGCCAGGTTTTTCATCAGAGTTGCTATTATTCAGCTGGGAAAAGGGGGCCTGACTCATGTTTTGGTTGTTGATCGCCATTCTCATTGTTCAAAGAGCAGCAGAAATGGCAGTGGCCAGGCAAAACGAACAAAAGGTAAAGAAGCAAGGAGCAATTGAATTTGGCGAGAGCCACTATCCGTATATCATTACGATGCATATCCTTTTTTTCCTGTCCTTAATTGCCGAGGTGCTGCTGATGAATAAACAGCCGTCCAGCTGGTGGCTCGGTATCGCTGCAGTGATTTTAAGCGTACAGATCGTACGGTATTGGGCGCTTTGTTCCTTAGGGGCATATTGGAATACGAAAATCCTTGTTGTTCCAGGTGTAGAGCTTGTAAAAAAAGGTCCATATAAATGGATGAAACATCCAAACTATGCCGTTGTTATACTTGAAATTTTGCTGATTCCGCTGCTTTATCAAGCATACGTCACCATGTGTCTGTTTTCCATTTTCAATGCCGTGTTGTTAAGCGTCAGAATTCGCGCAGAAGACAAAGCATTACAGGAATACAGCGTAAAATAGCGATTGAAAATCATTCTCAACCATGTTAAAATGAATTTGAAAAAGATTCTCAATCAGGATGGTGAAGCAAATGACAATGCTGTTTTTGCTTGGAGCGGTTTGTACATATAGTGTATTAATTGGTTTTGTATTAAAAGGAATCTCTAATAAATCTGTTTGATGAATCTGGAACTTGTAAAAGTTGCAGATTTTCTTTTATAGAAGCTGCCGTAATGGCGGCTTTTTTCTATTCTCCTAAAGAAATTTGGTTTATTCTTGTGTAAAATGAAAAGGGAATGAATTCAGATCTTTCGAAAAAGGTTCACAATTGAAATGGCACAAAGGGGTTCAGACTTATGACAGATCAAAACAGAAAAGAGCTTTTGCATAAAACCGGGGAAATTTATAAGCAATTTATTGAGAATCAAGATGAACAAAGGGCTGCTAAACTGGCTGCAGTCATGAAAAAAGCGGCTGATGAAGAGGTTTATATCGCGTTTACCGGGCATTATTCAGCGGGAAAATCGTCACTGCTGAACTGCCTGTTAATGGAGAATATTTTGCCGACAAGCCCGATTCCGACAAGCGCTAACCTTGTTGTGATCAGAAACGGAGAAAAGCGAGTTCGGCTTCATACAACAGACGGAACGTGTGCTGAGCTGGAAGGGACTTACCAGAAAGACAAGGTGCAGCAATATTGTAAAGACGGGGAACAGATTGAAAGCGTCGAAATTTTTGACAGGTATACTGAGATCGATTCCGGGGTTGCGTATATTGATACTCCAGGGATAGATTCAACAGATGATGCTCATTTTCTATCGGCTGCTTCTATTCTTCACCAAGCGGATGCGCTGTTTTACGTCGTTCACTATAATCACGTGCACTCTGAGGAAAATGTAAAGTTTCTCAGATCAATAAAAGAAAGCATTCCGAATGTGTATTTTATCGTCAATCAAATTGACCGCCATGATGAGACGGAGACGAAATTTGGAGACTATCAAGCGCAGGTAGAGGAGATGCTTTGCAATGAAGGGATTTCAAAGGAAGCGCTCTATTTTACGTCAGTAACAGAACCGGACCACCCGTTCAATCAGATGGGGGCCCTGAGAGAAGAGTTAAGAAGAATAGAACAGCAATCAAAAAGCAATATGCAGGCTTTAACCGAACAAAAAGTCCGTAATCTGCTAAAGGAACATACGGAAATGCTGAAGAAAGACGAAACAGGCGCTCCGAGTTTCGCTGAACAGCTTAATATCCAAACTGGACTGGTCCAATCGCTGCGTGATCAATTGGATGAGGCCGAAAAACAAACGACTGAGGCAGAGAAGAGGATGCAGGAAGAAATCAATCGTATTTTAAAAAACGCCAACCTGACGCCTTTTGAAATGCGTGAATTGGCGGCTGCATTTTTAGAATCACAAGAGCCTTCTTTTAAAACCGGCTTTTTCTTTTCTAAAGCGAAAACTGCACAGGAAAGAGATAAAAGGCGGAATGCTTTTTTCTCTGATGTGGCAAAACGAACAGAGGCCGAAGCGGATTGGCATATGATAGACACGCTTCATAAACTCGCCAAGGTATTTGATGTCTATACCGCTGAAAGTGAAAAGCTGATTCAGGCCTATCGCACACCGCTTGATATAACCATCATTAAACGCGCGGTCAAGCATGGTGCAGCCTTTTCCTCTGAATATGTATTGCAATATACAAAAGACTTAGCAGAGCTCATCAGGAAAGAGGCGAAAAGAGAAGCTGCAGACATCATAAAGGTGCTCTCCGCTATGGTGAAAGAGCGTGTTTCCAAAGATGTGCAAACAATTAACGACCGGCTCGTCCAAGAATCAGAAAAACTTGTATTTCTTCAAGAACAGGCGCGTTTAGAGAATAATGTCCGAGAGAAAACCGATCGCCTGTGGGCCATTTGGGAAGAAGAGTCCGCATGCCCAATGCATATAGACACAGAATGGTTTAAATCGAAGAAAACAAGAGTGGCGGCTCCAGAGCAGAAACAAGGCCGAAGCCAGCTGACGGCGCAGCCGATGCCGAAATCAGAAATCAAAATGGAACAAGAAATGCCGCTTCAAGACCAAATCAAACGCTTTTACACTTTGTCTGACCTTTTAGGCGAATACAGCATGTTGTTAAAGCAAACTTCAGCGTTTCGTGAAAGGGTGAAAAGGCTTGAGGAACGGAAATTTACACTCGCTCTTTTTGGAGGCTTTAGCTCGGGGAAATCATCATTTGCCAATGCGCTTGTCGGCGAAAGAGTGCTGCCATCCTCACCAACGCCAACCACAGCGACAATTAACAAGATCACAAAGCCAATCAATGGCAACTTAAACAAAACAGCGGATGTAGTGTTTAAGACAGAGGATGACATAACGGCTGAAATTTTGCAGCTCACCGGAATACCAAAGGAACCGGCAGGCCGTTCCTTCACAGAGAAGTGGGAAAAGGCAGTCAAAAAAAACAGGCTGCAGGAAGAACACGTGAAATTGATCAGCAATTTCCTGCTTGCATACGAGAAGTATCAGCAGTATATACAGGAACAGAAGAAATTAACGATTCCGCTCTCTGAATTAAAGCCGTATGTAGCAGAGGAAACAACGGCCTGTGCTGTGAAAGAGGTAACGGTCTACTATACATGCCCGCTAACTGAAAAAGGGATTACGATCGTTGATACACCCGGCGCGAGCAGCATGAATAAACGGCATACAGAACTGGCATTCCAATATATCAAAGATGCTGATGCATTTTTTTATATGACTTATTATCAGCACTCTTTTTCAAAAGGAGACCGTTCATTTTTGCGAAAGCTTGGACTTGTGAAAGAATCGCTCAGCATGGATAAAATGTTTTTTATTATTAATGCTGCAGACCTTGCAAAAGATAAAACAGAGCTCGAAACAGTGACCGATTATGTCAGCGCAGAGCTTGTAAAAGAAGGGGTTTATGAGCCGCAGCTCTTTACCGTATCAAGTAAGGAGGAACTGGTGGGAAAACCGGAGTCATTTTACAATCAGTTCTCGAAAGTAAGAAAACACTTAGACCGGTTTATCGAAGTGGATGTAAAAAAAGCGTCAGCAGCGCAGCTCAGTTCGGAGGCAGACAAACTATGCGAAACTGTTTTTCAGCTTCACCAATCCCAGCATCAGTCCCGAGAAGAGAAGGAAGCGCAGAAACAGCGCCTTATGCTGTCATTTGAGCGGACAGCGGCCGATATCGAGAAACGGCGGAACTCAAAAACCATCATTGAAAAAGTAAAAAAAGATACAAGAGAGCAGCTATATCACATTGCACAGCGATTATCATATTTTGCAAATGATTTATTAAAATCGGCATTTCATCCCGGGCTGCAAAACGGGGATTGGAAAAAGAACGTCAGTAAAGCGATGACAACAGCCTTACATGAATATCAATTTGAATATATTCAGGAAATCAAAACGCTTGATGTTCGCATGAGCGGTTTCATCGAACGGCATATCAATGAAGAATGGCTGGATCATTTTCAAAAAACATTAAACGAGGACGGTTATTTTTCCGTTTATGCGGGTGATCAGCATTCGAACGGCATACAGTTGAAGGAAGTTGAACCGGAAATAGAAGAACGTGCTTTTGAGCAGGAACTAAAAGAGATCAGATCACCGAAGCAGTTTTTTGAGCAGAAAGGAAAAGCGGCCTTTATCGAAGCTGTACGGATGAAACTTACGAAAATCACAGAGGCATGGATAAAAAATGAAGAAGAAAGCCTGATCTCTCATTACACAGCTCACCTCAGACGCTTACAGGAAGATATGGGTGAAAAAGCAATCGCGCAAATAACGGATCAAAAAGAGACATATTTAAGAGGATATGCGGAAGGGGAACATGCGAAAGAGATTGAAATGGCGTATCAGGCGTGCATCTCCTGGAAAAATTCAGACAATACAATAAAAATGTAAATTTCAGTTGGCTTGTATTTCAAGTCATGATAGACTAAATAGAAAAAAGCGAGATGAACGATTAATGTCAGAGGTACATAAAGCAATTTCAGCACATTCATCAAAACAGCACGAGCATATCAAAGCATTTATGCGTCTTGAAAATATGCGTGAATTGGCGATTGAAGAAGCTGTTGCTAAATGCAGAAACGATGAGCCTTATACTACAGATGCAATTAATGAAATTACCGAGCAAATGAATCAGCTCGCTAAAAAAGGCATCGTCCCGACAAGACGGCTTGTATCAAAAGAAATGGTCAGAGAATACGTAAGCCGCATGTAAGCTGGATGATCCTGTCGCGAGTGAACCTCCTGCCGGAAGCATATACTATATGCATCCGACGTAAGGGGGGATTCATGTTGGGCAGAACAAAGCTCGGAAACAGAAATGCACAGGCGAATAACAATGCCAAAAAGAAAAACGGATTTCAAACCCATTTTGACTCTTACGCAGGACGCGAAGCTGAAAAGCTGATCGCCAGCAACAAAAGACACAACGATTGATAAATATCCAAACAGTATCTCTAATTAAAGAGATACTGTTTTTTATTTTTGGGCTGCTTTATGATAAAATAGAAGGAATGAAAGAAAAGGGAGTTATTTGATGAATAATAATAAACTATTGCTGGTTGACGGCATGGCTCTTTTATTCCGGGCCTTTTTTGCCACGGCCGTACATCGCAACTTTATGATAAATGACAGCGGGGTGCCGACGAACGGCGTCAACGGCTTTTTAAAGCATTTGATTACAGCTGTGGAAACATTCCAGCCGACACACGTCGTCTGCTGCTGGGACATGGGGAGCAAAACGTACCGAAATGACTTGTTTCAAGATTATAAGGCCAACCGCAGCGCGCCGCCTGTGGAGCTGATTCCGCAGTTTGATTTGGCAAAGGAAGCAGCCGCAGAGCTTGGAATCATGAATATTGGCTTTGCCGGCTATGAAGCGGATGACTGTATCGGCACTCTTGCCGATTTATTTGCGAATGAAGCGGACATTACGGTCGTAACAGGGGACAGAGATTTACTTCAGCTGTTAACGGATAAAGTAAGCGTTGCTTTGCTTCAAAAAGGAATCGGAAATTATAAAGTCTATACAAAAGAGACTTTTTATGAAGAAACAGGCGTAATGCCGAAGGCTTTGATTGATATTAAAGCGCTTATGGGTGATTCCAGTGATAACTATCCCGGAGTCAAAGGCATTGGAGAAAAAACAGCCTACAAACTGATTCGTGAATACGAAACGATTGACCGTTTATTGGAAAATCTTTCTCTTCTTCCAAAAGGACAGCAGGGAAAAATTCAGCAAGGTTTAAGCGATTTGGAGATGTCGAGGAAGCTTGCGGAAATCCATTGCTCAGTGCCGCTGGCCTGCACACTGAAAGACGCTTTATTTACTTTGCAAATGGAGCAGGCGGCTGACATGCTTCGCCGCCACCAAATTAAAGGAATTGAGCGTATGCTTGAAAAGCTGAACGCTAGAGAGATCGTTTAGATCTTCTCTAGCGTTTTGTATTGCTTTTTTTTGCTCTCTCCTCAAGCTCTGTTTTAGGGTCATTATGTGTATTGCCTTCCAGGTCGCCTTGCGGAGTAACACCGCCGGTCAGCCGGCCTTTATCTTTCTTTTTCATGTTAGTTCACCTCGCCATTAGGATGAACCAATGATCAAGATTTAATTCTTTTCATTCAGCTGAATCGCTTCTTTTGCCAGAAGATCGGCTTTTTGGTTTTGCTTGCCCGGTATCCATTTGATGAAAAAAAGAGGGAATGCCGCTTTTAATCGGGTGATTTCTTCTACGAACGGTTGAAACGTTTTATTTTTAACCATTTCAAGCTCAGTGGCGCGTTCCACAATATCTGAATCGGTTCGAAAGGAAACCGATTGATACCCGCGCGTTGCACATAGCTTCATCCCTTCAATTAATGCAAGAAATTCCGCTTCCTGGTTTGTATGCACTCCGATTGGAATAGAGAAGGATTCTGCTTTTCCCTCATGTTTGATAAAAATGCCGATACCGGAAGGCCCTGGATTACCGGCGCTTGCGCCGTCTACATATATTTCTGTAGGCATTATAAACTCCTTTCATCATTAGGTATCATTTTTTTGGCTGCATAGGCATAAGGCAATGAAATTAAAGATACCGCAAACTTAATCAAATATGTAGAAATAAAAATATGAAGCCACACGCCTGCCGGATAAATGCCGAGAAAGGCGACTGCAGTGAATATGAATGTATCAAACAACTGGCTGACTGCTGTACTGCCGCCGTTTCTGAGCCATAAAAGCCGATCAGAAGGAAATATCCTTCTAATTGCCGAATATACATAAACATCCAGCGTTTGGCTGAAGATAAAGGCAAGCAGACTTCCTAACGCAACTCGCGGAAGGAATCCGAAAATCGTTTCCAGCGCTGTTTGTGATATGTCGCTGGAAGCCGGTTCGAAAAGCAGCACGCCCTGCATGACAAATGTCAGCGTCAGGAGCGTTGAGAATCCGAGCCATACCGCTTTTCTGGCTTCAGCTGGTCCGTATTTTTCATTCAGCACATCTGTCGCAAAAAAGATTGTGCCATACATCACATTCCCGAGTGTCGCTGTTAAGCCAAACAGTTCGACTGTTTTGACGACTTGGAGGTTGGCGCAGACTGTCGCAAAACCGATCCAAACAAACAGTCCCATTTTGCCAAATCCTTTATAAAATAAAAGAACAATGATAAAATGAATGATCGCAAAAAAGATCCAAAACGAATTATTAAACAAGATGAAAAAGCTTCCTTTCCGGGGTAAGATTGGTTTGATTATAGCATATGCCCGGCAACTAATGAATGGTAAGGTGATTGTAATGAAGCTCAGACCGCATTTGAAAATAGAAGCAAAAGGAACAGGATCCGTCTCATTTTTTAGCGAAGACTGGCTGACAGCACAGCAGGCACGTATGCTCGCCAGAGAACTTGGACGTTTTCCATACATGAAAGAGCTAGAGTTCGAAGACGAGAAAGGCGGCAGCTGGACGCTGAAGGAATTGGAAAAGCTGACAGAGGAGCTTGCTCAAGAGCCTGATGACATTACTGTTTATTTTGACGGCAGTTTCGATAAGGAGAGCGAACTGGCCGGTCTCGGGATCGTCATCTATTATTCACTGGGAGGAACCCGGCATCGCTTGAGAAAAAATAAAAGCTTCCGGCTGAAAACCAATAATGAAGCTGAATACGCAGCGCTTTATGAAGCAATAAGAGAAGTAAGAGAGCTTGGGGCAAGCAGAAATTCAATTACAATCAAAGGGGACTCGCTTGTTGTGCTGAATCAGCTTGACGGCAGCTGGCCTTGTTATGATCCATCTCATAATGAATGGCTGGACAAAATAGAAGCACTCCTTGAATCGCTGAAGCTTACTCCAACCTACGAAACAATACAACGAAAAGACAATCAGGAAGCTGACGGCCTCGCTAAAAAAATTCTATCCCATCAATTCGTAGAAAGCCACACGAAATTAGACCGTAACGGAGATGACGATATTGGATAAGAAAATGATCTTTAAAGAACTGACAGAACTGCACGATGAATATTGCAAGGACTGTTTTATTAAGAAGCAGTTTCGCAAAGAATTTGGCAAAACTTATGCGCATTCATTTTGTATCAATAAATGTACGGTTGGTGAAAAGCTGAAACAATACGGAGATGTCTTAACCAATCACTAAAAATAAAAACCGCAGAAGCTGCGGTTTTTATTCTTTGAATTCATCCAGCTGATGCTCGCTGTCATCTAGCAGCTGCTGTTGCTGCTTTACAAATTCAGGATCATCGAGAGCTGCCAGCTCTTCAGATTGTGACAGTTCTCTAGCATCCTCAATGGCTTGGTATGCAGAGTCGACTAATGTTTTGCTTTGGCCTCTCGTCGCGGCGCCTGTTGTTTTCTGCGCTGTTTCCACCGCTAGTTCCAGCTGCCGCTTATCCGTAAAGCCAGTCTGATCCTCATTATGAAATTCTGAAGTCACAAAAAACACCTCCGCCATTATTTTGCAGAGTTTTTTTGAAATTTATGTACCAAAATAGAAAAGAAAATAAAAATAAGCCGATATAACTATTGAACCAGAATAAATAGGACTGTTTTACTATTTGAGGTATCTTGATAGAGAAGGGGAACGCAGCTATGGATGATAAAGACTTGAAGTTGATCCTTCACAAAACATTTATAGAAATATACAGTGATTTAGAAGAACTGGCGGATATCGCGAAAAAAGGAAAACCATCAATGGAAAAGTATGTTGAAGAGATTGAACAGAGGTGTAAACAAAACATTTTGGCGATTGAAATCCAGATGAAAATCAAATAGGAGAGGCGAATGCCTCTCCTCTATTTGTCATCTCATCATCATGTATTGAGTTTAGAGTTTTACAACATTAGAAGCTTGAGGTCCACGATTACCTTCGACAATTTCAAAAGAAACTTCTTGTCCTTCTTCTAATGATTTGTATCCATCTCCTTCGATAGCTGTGAAGTGAACAAATACATCGTCTCCGCCTTCAACTTCAATGAAGCCGAATCCTTTTTCGTTGTTGAACCATTTTACTTTACCGTTTTGCATATTGCTTAATTCCTCCTAGTACTGTAGCACCCATGTGCTAAAAAAAATTTTGTCATCATCTAACTTTGATTCATTGTTAAATGATGGTTCAACTATACACCATCTGGGAGCACCCGTCAAGTTTCGAAACGGCTTATTTTTCAAAAGAAGGGCAAGTTTCATAAAAAAATGTAACCGCTTTTATTAATGGCTGAATATAAATAAAAAGAGCACACGATTTTCGTATGCTCTCAAGTACGCCATTACGATAGCACTTTGGCTTTTTGTTTGGTAGTCATCATTTCTGATTCCTTCAGGATATCCTCTAAAATCACTTCAGAGGAGTTTGCTAAATGAAGGTCCTTAATGTTTTTCTTCATGCGATGCAAGGTATCTTCATCTGCAAGAAGGGAAGTGACTGACTCGAGAATCTCTTCATGACGGTTCACAACGATGGCAGCTCCGCGGTCTTCAAAGAAGTTTGCATTTTCTTTTTCCTGTCCAGGCACGGGTTTGTACAGAATGACAGGCACTCCAATGGCTGTGGCTTCTGTCAAAGTAATGCCGCCGGGCTTGGTAATCATGCAATCTGTGATTCGGAATAGCTCATCAATGCGCTCCACATAGCCCAGAACTTTTAATTTGTCACCATTTTCCGCCTCAAGCGCACTCAAAGATTCTTTTAAAGCCGTATTTTTCCCGCACACGACAACCACTTGCACTTGGTCATCTTTGACAAGGTTTTCGCACAGCTCTTTTACGTTCTTTAATACACCGTGAGCACCTGCCATGATCAGAAGCACTTTTTTGTTTGGTGAAAGATTGTACTTTTTATATATCGGGCCAACCGGCATGGATTCTTCAAATTGCGGCCTGATTGGAATTCCTGTGATTTTTACGTTGCTTGGATGAGTGCCGATCTCCAGCAGTTTTTCCTTCACGTAATCTGTCGCCACATAATATTTATCCACGTTTTCGTGAACCCAAATTTTATGAAGACAAAAATCAGTCATAACGTTGAAGGTAGGAATGACTCTTCCAGTTCGGCGTCTGTATTCAGGCACGACGATCATCGGAAATGTATTAATAATAATATCGGGCTGATGTTCATCGACAAGTTCGCCCAATCTTTTATTACCCATTTTAAAGTAAATATTGAATTTACGTTTATTATAGATTTTGTCAACTCCGTAATAAAACAAACGATAAAACTGTTTCCCGATTGAGAAGCTTTTTAAATAAAGGTATTGAGTTACCTCTGAAACAATCGGATTTGACTCTTGGTACAAATTAGAAACTGTTACATGCTGAAAGCCGAGCCGTACACATTGTTCATATAGTGTTTTGGCTACCTGCACATGTCCATTTCCGTAATTTGCAGTCAAAATTAATACTCTTTTATTGGTATTCAAGTAAATTCACCTCAATGTAATCAACAACAAGCAAGCTTCATGCATCGTAAGGAGTTATTGTCTATACATAAACATAACACAAATACATAATCGAATTATTAATGCAGTGAAAAAGTTAAGCTAATTTTAAATGATTTGGATTCCAGTATTTTAAATTTTTGTTATACGCAGACTGAATCAGATGTATTTTATCATATTTTTTGCTCAGCGTATCACTAAAAAAAGAAAAATTAGTCCCATTCATAAGGAGTTTCCTGGTAAACGTAATAATTCAGCCAATTCATAAACAATAATGTGGCATGCGCTTTCCAGCGATTCACTGGCTCGTTGCTGCCTTTTGCAAAATAATGTTTAGGTGCCTCGACAGTAGAAAGGTTTCGTTCCAAATCTCTTTCATACTCTTGAAGAAGCGTATTTGTATCATATTCAGGGTGCCCTGTCAAAAAGACTTGTTTTTCGTCTTTAGACACAATTAAGCAAACCCCGGCTTCCTTTGATGCGGTAAGAATGTTTAACTCGGGCACTGCTTGAAGCTGTTCCATATTTATATCTGTATGCCGGGAATGCGGCACGTAGTATAGCTCGTCAAAACCTCTTACCAATCTTTCGTGTTTTGAAAGAACGGTATGTTCGAACACACCGAAGATTTTTTTCGGCATTTGAATTTTTTCCACACCGTAATGGTAATACAAACCTGCTTGAGCACCCCAGCAAATATGCAAGGTTGAAGTGACATTTGTTTTGCTCCACTCCATGATTTCCTTGAGCTCTTCCCAATATGAAACCTCTTCAAACGCCAAATGCTCGATCGGCGCACCGGTGATAATCATGCCGTCAAACCTCTTGTGACGGATATTGGAAAAAGTCGTGTAAAATTCGTCAAGGTGTTCTCTCGCAGTATTTTTCGGCGTGTGTGTGCTTGGGATTAAAAATGTGAAATGAACCTGTAAAGGCGAATTTCCAAGCAATCTGAGAAGCTGAGTCTCTGTTTGGATTTTTTTCGGCATCAAATTTAATATAATAATTTTTTGCGGCCGGATATCCTGATGAAATGCTCTGCTTTCATCCATTACAAATATCTGTTCACTTTCAAGCACCTGTTTTGCCGGCAGGTGTGTTGGTATATTAATAGGCAACGTGCCACCTCCATTATTTCCCCGTTAATTTTCTTCATTATAGGAATTTTCACGCCAATTTTCAATCTATCTATGCGTGTTGAGGGGGAAACAACAGAAAACTCTTTAAATAAAACGCACTGACACGCCTTTTGGTTTCACAGTAAAATGATTTTCCATGATGTCAGAGGGAATTGTAATGTTTTATAGAATGATAAGATAAAAAATGAGCCATATGAATTGATAATGAACGGACGCTCATATTGTTAAGTTTCTTATGAGTTCTTAATTGATGTTTACATTTTGAATTGAGATTTAAAAAAGGTAAAATAATCAGCACCAAGGACATAGGAGGGACTTACATGTCTATTTATCAAATAAAGGTACGTACAATAACAGGGAAAGACATGACACTTCAGCCTTTCGCGGGAAAGGTACTGATGATCGTGAATACAGCAAGTAAGTGCGGTTTTACTCCCCAATTGAAGCAGCTGCAGGAATTATATGATACATATCAACAGGAGGGGCTGGAGATCTTAGGGTTTCCCTGCAATCAATTTATGAACCAAGAGCCTGGTGAAGAGGCTGACATACAGGAATTTTGTGAAACAAATTACGGTGTTACATTTCCTATGTTTTCAAAAGTGGATGTAAACGGGAAAAACGCCCACCCGCTGTTTGTGTATTTGACAGAACATGCGAAAGGGATGCTGGGAACTAAGGCGATCAAGTGGAATTTCACGAAATTTATAGTGGATAGAAATGGAGAAATCGTTGGCCGTTATTCACCAAATACAAATCCGAAAGAGCTGGAAGACGCTATCGTGAAGCTATTAGAGCAATAAAGAGGGTGTTTTTGTGAAGGAATTGAAGCAGGCAGAGCAAATCAGGACATGGGTTCAATCTATCCTGACTGACGAAAGCTCTGGACATGACTGGCATCATGTATCAAGAGTAGCAGATCTTGCAGCGTATATTGGAGAAAAGGAAAAAGCGGATTTGTTCATTGTTGAAACCGCGGCTTTGGTTCATGATTTAATTGATGTGAAGCTGCCTGACACGGTCAGGCTTTCTGTGAACGAAGTATATGACCAGCTCGTTTTTTTCGGAGTAGGAAAAGAGAATGCTGACAGGGTGATTCATATTATAACAAGGATGTCCTTTCGAGACAGGGAAAAGCTGGCGAAGGAGCCGCTCTCAATTGAGGGAAAAGCCGTACAGGATGCTGACAGACTTGATGCGATTGGTGCTGTCGGCATTGCGAGAGCTTTCATGTTTGCGGGCGCAAACGGGCATAGCCTTTATGGAGATGATCAAAGCGCCTACTCTCATTTTTTTCATAAGCTGCTGCGGCTGAAAGATATGATGAATACAGACACTGCACGGGAACTGGCAGAAGAAAGACACAATTTTATGCTTCAGTTTGTCCGCCAATTAGAAAAAGAAATATCCGGGATTGATGCCAAAACGTCGTAATAGAAGGCTTGGAGCGACTATGATAGAATAAGTCACAGATATGCTATAGGAGGACGATCATGAAGATAAAATCAATTGAACCTACACCAAGCCCGAATACAATGAAAGTCATCTTAACGGAAGAGCTTCCGGCGGGCAAAAGCAATAACTATAAACCTGAGCAAGCAGAAGGCGCACCGCCTGTTATAGCGGAAATCCTTAAAATAGATGGAGTTAAAGGGGTATATCACGTCGCAGATTTTCTTGCTGTTGAACGGAATGCAAGATACGACTGGAAAGACATTTTACCGCAAGTCCGCACTGCATTTGGGATGGAAAGTGCTGAAAGCGCAGAAGAAAATCGTTCTGATCAAGAATCTTTTGGAGAGGTAAAAGTTTTTGTGCAGATGTTCAGCGGCATTCCTATGCAAGTTAAATTAACCGATGGGGAGCGGGAAGAACGCTTCGGCTTACCTGAACGCTTTCAGCAGGCGATCTTAAAACTTAGATCTGAAGCTTCAAATGTTGTGTTTGAGCGGGCTTGGAAAGAACAAGGTGTCAGGTTCGGTGACTTTAATGAAATCGGCCATGACGTGACAGAAGAGCTTCAGGCGGCATACAGTGATGAACGGCTGAAACGACTGACTGAAGCAGCCGCTCAAGGAAAGGGCGAAGCAAAACAAGCTGTACAGCGCAAAGCGTATAAAGTAACGCTTGACATGCTGGATGATGAGGACTGGAAAAAGCGTTATGCACACTTGGAACAGATGGATCCGAAAGAAGAGGATATCCCGGTTTTACAGAAGGCATTGGATGATCCAAAGGTGTCCATCAGAAGACAGGCTGTTGTGTACTTAGGAATGATTGAAACACCTGATGTTCTGCCTCTATTGTATAAAGCACTTGAGGACAAAGCTGTATCAGTCAGAAGAACGGCCGGAGACTGCCTGTCTGATATCGGCGATCCTCAAGCCATTCCCGCTATGATCAAGTCGTTAAGCGACTCCAGCAAGCTTGTTCGCTGGCGTGCGGCCATGTTCCTGTACGAAGTCGGGGATGATAGTGCAATTGAAGCTTTGCGCGCTGCCGAAGATGACCCCGAATTTGAGGTCAGCCTTCAAGTCAAAATGGCGCTTGAACGTATTGAGCATGGAGAAGAAGCAAAAGGTTCTGTTTGGAAACAAATGACGGAAAGCAGAAAAAAAGGCGAATAGAAATAAAAAAGGTGCAGATCATGCACCTTTTTTATGTGAATTCACTTTTTATAAAAATTATTTCGAATATTGTTGAAAAATATCCGAAAACTATTTATAGTAAGTAACAATATTAATAGTTGGAGGGTTCAAATCGAAAGAAAGCTATATAAATATAAAAACACGAAAGAACAAAACAAGGTGAGGGCGGCCTGAATTTATCTTATTTGCAAAAACAGCTCATAAATAAACTGAAAATTTTCAAAATAAAATCCAATCAAACAATTGAAAGAATTTAGGAGGATCACCATGGCAGAATTACGCAGTAATATGATCACACAAGGAATCGATAGAGCTCCGCACCGCAGTTTGCTTCGTGCAGCAGGAGTAAAAGAAGAGGATTTCGGCAAGCCGTTTATTGCGGTGTGTAATTCATACATTGATATCGTTCCCGGTCATGTTCACTTGCAGGAGTTTGGGAAAATCGTAAAAGAAGCAATCAGAGAAGCAGGGGGCGTGCCGTTTGAATTTAATACCATTGGGGTAGATGATGGCATCGCAATGGGGCATATCGGTATGAGATATTCGCTGCCAAGCCGTGAAATTATCGCAGACTCTGTGGAAACGGTTGTATCCGCACACTGGTTTGACGGAATGGTCTGTATTCCGAACTGCGACAAAATCACACCGGGAATGCTTATGGCGGCAATGCGCATCAACATTCCGACGATTTTTGTCAGCGGCGGACCGATGGCGGCAGGAAGAACAAGTGACGGGCGAAAAATCTCCCTTTCCTCAGTATTCGAAGGGGTAGGCGCCTACCAAGCAGGGAAAATCAACGAAAACGAGCTTCAAGAACTAGAGCAGTTCGGATGCCCAACGTGCGGGTCTTGCTCAGGCATGTTTACGGCGAACTCAATGAACTGTCTGTCAGAAGCACTTGGTCTTGCTTTGCCGGGTAATGGAACCATTCTGGCGACATCTCCGGAACGCAAAGAGTTTGTGAGAAAATCGGCTGCGCAATTAATGGAAACGATTCGCAAAGATATCAAACCGCGTGATATCGTTACAGTAAAAGCGATTGATAACGCGTTTGCACTCGATATGGCGCTCGGAGGTTCTACAAATACCGTTCTTCATACCCTTGCCCTTGCAAACGAAGCCGGCGTTGAATACTCTTTAGAACGCATTAACGAAGTCGCTGAGCGCGTGCCGCACTTGGCCAAGCTGGCGCCTGCATCGGATGTGTTTATTGAAGATCTTCATGAAGCGGGCGGCGTGTCAGCGGCTCTGAATGAGCTTTCCAAGAAAGAAGGAGCGCTTCATTTAGACGCGCTGACTGTTACAGGAAAAACTCTTGGAGAAACCATTGCCGGACATGAAGTAAAGGATTATGACGTCATTCACCCGCTGGATCAACCATTCACTGAAAAGGGAGGCCTTGCTGTTTTATTCGGTAATCTAGCTCCGGACGGCGCTATCATTAAAACAGGCGGCGTACAGAATGGGATTACAAGACACGAAGGGCCGGCTGTCGTATTCGATTCTCAGGACGAGGCGCTTGACGGCATTATCAACCGAAAAGTAAAAGAAGGCGACGTTGTCATTATCAGATACGAAGGGCCAAAAGGCGGACCTGGCATGCCGGAAATGCTGGCGCCAACATCCCAAATCGTTGGAATGGGACTCGGACCAAAAGTGGCATTGATTACGGACGGACGTTTTTCCGGAGCCTCCCGTGGCCTCTCAATCGGCCACGTATCACCTGAGGCCGCTGAGGGCGGGCCACTTGCCTTTGTTGAAAACGGAGACCATATTATCGTTGATATTGAAAAACGTATCTTGGATGTACAAGTGCCAGAAGAAGAGTGGGAAAAACGAAAAGCGAACTGGAAAGGTTTTGAACCGAAAGTGAAAACCGGCTACCTGGCACGTTATTCTAAACTTGTGACAAGTGCCAACACCGGCGGTATTATGAAAATCTAGATATTAGGGACACTTTCTTTTATTTTAAGGTGTGAACATTTGAAATCCGGCCCTCTCTATAGTATCCTTTACTTCAGATGAAGGATACTAGAGGGGGCTTTTTTATGTCAATGGCTTATGAAGAATACATGCGCCAGCTTGTCGTACCGATGCGCCGCGAGCTGACTGGAGCAGGTTTTGAAGAGTTAACAACAGCGGAAGAAGTAGAGAACTTTATGGAAAAGGCAGAGGGCACAACTCTTGTAGTCGTTAACTCTGTATGCGGCTGCGCGGCAGGCCTTGCGCGTCCTGCGGCTACACAGGCAGTCCTCCAGAATGACAAAACACCTGACAATACGGTGACTGTATTTGCGGGCCAAGATAAAGAAGCTACTGCGAAAATGCGTGAGTATTTTACTGGCCAGGAGCCTTCTTCACCATCAATGGCTCTTTTGAAAGGCAAAGAAGTCGTACATTTTATTCCGCGTCATGAAATTGAAGGACACGATATGGAAGAAATCATGAAAAATCTGACTGCTGCCTTCGATGCGCACTGCTAAATGCCCGTTTTCCGGGCATTTTCTTTTTGGGAGTACAGAAGATGATAACAACAAGCTATAGACCGTCTGAACACACCATAAAAACCGCAAAGCAGCTTTCTAAAGAGCTAAATATGCCATACTGCGGCCGGAATAAACAAACGGTTGAACACCTGCTGAAGTCAGCTGAACGTGATTTGCTTGTGGTCGGCAAAGAGCGGTTTGAGCTGCATACGAAACAAGGTGCCAAATTCTTTTTTCATCCGAATACAGCGATGTTTAGAGCCAAACGCTTCTTACAGGGAGAGCAAGAGCCTATGCTTCGGGCTGCCAGCTTATCTGAAGGGGACACGTTTTTAGATTGCACACTCGGGCTGGGGTCAGATGCCATTATCGCAAGTATGGCAGTAGGCGAAACGGGTTCTGTTGTTGGGATTGAAAAAAACCATCTTGTGTCTGTTTTAGTGAGGATGGGGCTGCATTCATGGGAAACGGGTATAGAAGAGCTTCAAGCTGCGATGAGAAGAATCCAGGTGAAGAATGGTGATTGCTTAGAATACATCAAACAGCTTCCTGACAACTCTGTTGATGTGGTTTATTTCGATCCAATGTTTCATGAACCTGTAGAGACCTCTGACGGCATCGCGCCTTTACGTGATTTGGCAGAGGATTCAGTTTTACACGAAGGATGTATCAATGAAGCGGTACGAGTCGCCAGAAAAAGCGTTGTGCTAAAAGACCACTGGAAAAGTCCGCGGTTTGAACAGTTTGGTTTTAACGTCATGAAAAGAAAAACAGCACTGTTCCATTATGGCGTCATTCAAACAAGCCCGTGATTCATATCACGGGCTTTCTGTTAATCGGTGACCTCCATGACGACAAAGTATAATAATGTTAAGAGTGAAACTGTGGCAAACAGAGCGTCAATCATGCGGAAAGCCTCCTTTCATTGAATATTGTAAGCGTTTTTACACAAAGTGCATAGCAACGAATCTCCTAATTTGCATATCAGTTTCATATAGTACATGACTTGCATGTTTTGGATGTGCTAAAATAAGAGAAACATGACAATAAAATAGAGAGGAATAAGCAGTCATGAAATTGTGGATGAGAAAGACCCTTGTGGTTTTATTTACCATTGTAACGTTCGGGCTCGTATCTCCTCCGGCTGCCCTTATGGCGGACAAGCCTTCCGGACAGCCGAGCAGTCTTGAGCAGAATGATTACACCGCTTTTTATGATGAGCATGACCTGTATGATGATGAGTCGGATGACAGGCAAAATCCTGAACTGCTTTTTCAATCGTACAAGGAACAGCTCCTTGACAGCGCTGAGGATCAGTCCTTTTTAAAATTCGGCAGCAGAATCGCTCCGGTCATTGAGGATGACTATCGGAAAGAGATCCTGCCAAAAATCGAAAATGTGATTAGTGAATATTTAGCGACATTGCAAGATGATGAGGCGTACCAAGATGTTGTGATCTCAAGCATGCCTTCAGCGGGCAAAACGGAAAAAATTTTCAACGTTTACAATCGGACAACTGGAGAAGATCTTCTCAGATTCCATGTGCGAAGAGACCATCCGCCGCATGACGGCTACTGGTTTAATTTTCATTATCATACAGCAGAAGATGGATTTCAATCACATCATGAGCTTGGGAGCATTTACTGGGACCGCAACACGCCTCCCAACTGGATGAGTGCCTAAAGGAGATGCCATTAGACATGAAAAAGTACACAATGAATGAAATGGTCGATATAACAAAGGATATGCTGAACAAACGGGGCGTTATGATAGAAGATATTGCACAGATTGTTCAAAAACTTCAGGAAAAATACAATCCAAATCTGCCGCTCAGTGTTTGCATGGAGAATGTAGAAAAAGTCCTGAACAAACGTGAAATTATTCATGCTGTTTTGACAGGCCTTGCACTCGATCAGCTTGCAGAACAGAAGCTTCTCCCCGAGCCGCTGCAGCACCTTGTTGAAACGGATGAACCGCTTTACGGCATAGATGAAATTATCCCGCTTTCAATCGTTAATGTGTACGGATCGATCGGTTTGACCAATTTCGGTTATTTGGATAAAGAGAAGATTGGAATTATTAAGGAACTTGATGAAAGTCCAGACGGTATTCACACCTTTTTGGATGATATTGTGGCAGCTCTTGCTGCAGCAGCGGCGAGCAGAATTGCACATACGCATCAGGATCTGCAAGATGAAGAAAAAGAACAGGATGAAAAGCCTGTCGTCAGCTGACTATAAAAAAATCATTTCTGGGTTCAGAAATGATTTTTTATTGTGTTACACTACTAGAAGACTACTTTTAAAGGATGAAAAAAATGAAACAGTATAAGGATTTATGCAGACATGTTTTAGAGCATGGTGAGAAAAAGGGAGACCGGACAGGGACCGGAACAATCAGCACTTTCGGATATCAAATGAGATTTAATTTACGGGAAGGCTTTCCGATGCTCACCACTAAAAAACTCCACTTTAAATCAATTGCGCATGAACTGCTGTGGTTCTTAAAAGGAGATACGAATGTACGCTATCTGCAGGAAAACGGAGTGCGAATCTGGAATGAGTGGGCTGATGAAAACGGTGAACTTGGACCTGTATATGGCTCCCAATGGCGTTCTTGGCGGGGAGCTGATGGAGAAACCATTGATCAAATTTCCCGTCTTATTGAAGATATTAAAACAAATCCGAACTCCAGACGCTTAATCGTCAGCGCCTGGAATGTTGGTGAAATTGATAAAATGGCGTTGCCGCCGTGCCATTGCCTGTTCCAATTCTATGTGTCTGACGGCAAGCTGTCCTGTCAGCTGTATCAGCGCTCTGCCGATGTTTTCTTAGGTGTGCCGTTTAATATTGCATCTTATGCCCTCCTAACCATGATGATTGCTCATGTGACTGGGCTTGAACCGGGCGAGTTCATCCATACGTTTGGTGATGTTCATATTTATCAAAATCATATTGAACAAGTCAATTTGCAGCTGGAAAGAGATGTTAGACCGCTTCCGCAGCTTCGTTTCGCCAGAAAGGTTGATTCTATTTTTAACTTTGCATTTGAGGACTTTATCATCGAGGATTATGATCCGCATCCTCATATAAAAGGGGCGGTCAGCGTATGATTTCATTCATTTTTGCGATGGATGCCAACAGGCTTATCGGCAAAGACAATGATTTGCCGTGGCATTTGCCCAATGATCTTGCATACTTTAAGAAAATAACATCGGGCCATTCAATCATTATGGGCCGGAAAACATTTGAATCGATCGGACGTCCGCTTCCAAATCGGAAAAATATTGTCGTTACCTCAGCGCCGGATTCAGAATTTCCGGGATGCACGGTTGTCAGTTCATTAAAGGATGTACTGGACATTTGTTCAGGCCCTGAAGAATGCTTTGTGATCGGAGGGGCTCAGCTCTATACGGACCTGTTCCCTTATGCGGACAGACTGTATATGACGAAAATTCATCACGAGTTTGAGGGTGACCGTCATTTCCCTGAATTTGATGAATCCAATTGGAAGCTGGTTTCTTCTGAGCAGGGGATCAAAGACGAAAAAAACCCGTATGATTACGAATTTCTAATGTATGAAAAAAAGAATTCTTCTAAAGCGGGAGGATTTTAATTGGTTCGCTACAGCCTTCTAGTGGTTTATATTGTGTATATGCTGTTAAAAAATATGAAACAATTATTTAATCAAACAATGCTCGATCCCCGTCTGTCATACAAAAAACAGATGACTCTTGTGTACGAACAGCCAAAGGCGTTTTTGGAAGGCTGTATCGGCATCTCCGGTTCAGTTGTGACAATCCATCAGCCAGAGCCAATACCACACGGTCCTGTTTTGTATGTGCATCCCCGTTTGCGTTTGGCTGAACTGGCCTTAATTGCTGGATATATTGAGGAACCGGCCGGCTTTATCGCCAACCCAAAAGTGTTCCGCTTGCCTTTTATCGGGCAATGGCTGGATCGGATGGATGTGATTTCAGACGGTGATTCAGAAAAGGTATATGAAGATGTGACAAAACAGCTGGAAAAGGGACAAAGCCTGATTCTTTCACTAGATGGTTCTATTGATCCTATAGAACTTGCGGCCCGCTATCATCTTCCGTTGGTGAGGGTGGAAACGAAAGGAACAGATAACATGCAAAAGGGCTCGTTTTTTAAACGCTTAAAACCGGCAGACATTGAATTGTCCTTTTCAAAAGCTTATATACCTGCCAATGAAAAACAATTACGTGCATAAAAAAAGCGCAGTCGTGAAGACTGCGCTTTTCTGTTACTGTTACGAAAGGAACGGCACCTTTACACAATAGAAGAGCACGCAGAAAAACATGGCAGCGCTCCCGCCCAATACAAAGCTGTGCCAAATGGCGTGATGGAAGGGGATCTTTTTCCAAATGTAAAAGATGGTTCCGACAGAGTATAAAATGCCGCCGAGAAAGAGAAGGCTGAATCCCGCTCCGCTCAGTGAAGCATATAAAGGTTTAACTGCAATAATCATCAGCCACCCCATGACTAAATACACGAAGGTTGACAATAGGATAAACCGTTTCACAAAGAAAATTTTAAAAACGATTCCGCCTAGGGCAAGTGACCATACGATAACCAACAGGGTAAAGCCGAGTGTGCCTTTCAGCGGCCCAAGCAAAAAAGGCGTGTAGGTTCCGGCGATGAGTACGTAAATCGCGCTATGATCAATAATCTCCAAAATGTCTTTCGTTTTTTTATGTGTGATGCTGTGAAGCAGGGTGGAGCTCAAATATAACAGCAGCATAGAGACACCGAATATTGTAAAGCTGACAATGTCCCATGCAGACCCGTAATTAGCCGCAAATATGATTAGAAACACTAATGCTGGGATGGATAAGAGGACACCGATGCCGTGTGTAATCGCATTGGCGATCTCTTCTTTGATTGTAAACAAGTACATTCTCCTTTCGATCGCTAGATCATTTGATTTTTTAACGTCTCTATAAAGCTCAAGCCCTCAAAGGTAATTTTTGTGCCTGCGCGTCCGCGGCTTTTGGTGACATAATCTTTTTTCTCCAAATAGTCGAGACGGCTTCTGACCTGCTGAGGAGTTAACGAGGTTTGGGTATTTTTGCTGTGTTCAGAAATGATCCGTCTGCTGGCAGGTTCTCCTTTTTCGTTCAATACTTTTATTGTTTCCAAAATAAACAAAAACTCAGCTTTTTCCATTAAAGTCAGCAGCTTCGCTTTTTTCTTCGACGTTTTTCCGTCTATCGCGCCTCTAATATATGGCGGCAGGTCATATGGCTGAATCGTTCCTCCGCTTGATACTGCCGCCATATAATCTGCAGCGTTTTTTAATTCCCTGACATTTCCTTCAAATGCATGCTTCTCAAGCACCTGAAAAACGGAGGGATCGATTAACAATTGCTGACCGGAATTTGAGAGAAAATGCTGTGTCAAAAGCGGTATATCGCTTTTTCGTTCCGATAATTCGGGCAGTGTAAGCGTTAAAATGTTCAGTCTGTAGAATAAGTCTTGCCTGAAGGTATGTTCCACGGATCGGTCTGCAGAAGCACAGATCATTCGCGGTTTCTCCGTGTCTGAATCAAGCGCTTTTAACAGCTGAGCTTGTACAGAAGCAGGCATGCGCCATACATCATCAAGAAAAAGGGTTCCTCGTACCGCTTTTTGAAAAGCACCTGTGTTTCCGCTAGGGCCAAAAAGCTCATGAATAAGGGTTTCTTCCGAATGGGTGCTGCAATTGACGCTTATAAACGGTTCATTGCTTCTCGAAGATTCCAAGTGTATGGCATGTGCGAAGTGATTTTTGCCTGTTCCGATTTTTCCTGTTATTAAGACAGGAAGCTCCGATAACGAGAACTGCTTGGCGATTCGCTTCGCTTCCAGGAAAGTTTGATGTTCTCCGATTAGTTGTTGAAATGTATTGAGTTTTGGTGCACTATTCATCAATTGGCTCCTTTTGGTTCTAATTGGTTTGATTATATCATGCCTTTTGGTTGAAAACACCCTTTATTTTACGATCATCTTTTTTCTTGGCTCTTCAGGATAATTGTTGAACAGAAGTTACCACAAGATGTGGTGGACATAGTCTGTATTTTTTTAATTATTAAATAAAAATAATTGTCTTATTTTTTGAATATTCATGTTATAATGGCATATTAAATAGGGATTTAAAACAAGAAAGGAATCTGTACATGAAACCGTTGTTGAAAGAAAACTCTCTCATCCAAGTGAAAGACATTTTGAAGGCTCACCAAAACGTAAAGGACGTTGTCATTCACACACCTTTGCAGAGGAATGACAGACTTTCTGAGAGATATGAATGCAATATCTATTTAAAACGTGAAGACTTGCAAGTTGTCAGATCTTTTAAGCTCAGAGGGGCTTATCATAAAATGAAACAGCTTTCCAGCGAGCAGACAGAGAACGGAGTTGTGTGTGCAAGTGCCGGAAACCACGCTCAAGGTGTGGCATTTTCGTGTAAACATCTTGGCATTCACGGGAAAATTTTTATGCCGTCTACTACACCGAGACAAAAAGTATCTCAAGTTGAACTATTCGGAAAAGGATTTATCGATATTATTTTGACAGGTGATACGTTTGACGACGCGTATAAAAGCGCCGTTGAATGCTGTGAGGCTGAATCGCGGACGTTTATCCATCCGTTCGATGATCCGGATGTGATGGCCGGACAGGGGACGCTCGCAGTCGAGATTTTAAACGACATTGATGGAGAACCGCATTTTCTTTTTGCAAGTGTCGGAGGCGGCGGCCTTCTCTCTGGGGCAGGTACATATTTGAAAAACGTGTCTCCTGATACAAAGGTAATTGCTGTTGAGCCGGCGGGAGCGGCATCCTACTTTGAATCAAACAAAGCTGGGCATGTCGTCACACTTGATAAAATTGACAAGTTTGTAGATGGGGCGGCTGTTAAAAAAATTGGCGAGGAAACCTTCCAGACGCTGGAAACTGTCGTTGATGACATTCTCCTTGTGCCTGAAGGAAAAGTATGTACATCCATTCTTGAATTATATAACGAATGTGCGATTGTTGCTGAACCGGCCGGAGCTCTTTCTGTCGCAGCGCTTGATTTGTACAAAGATGAAATCAAAGGAAAAAATGTGGTGTGTGTGGTCAGCGGGGGGAATAACGATATCGGAAGAATGCAGGAAATGAAGGAGCGTTCCTTGATTTTTGAAGGTCTTCAGCATTATTTTATCGTCAACTTTCCGCAAAGAGCGGGGGCGCTCCGCGAATTTCTTGACGAAGTCCTCGGGCCGAATGATGACATTACAAGATTTGAATATACGAAGAAAAATAATAAAAGCAACGGACCTGCTCTTGTCGGCATCGAGCTGCAGAACAAAGCCGATTATGGGCCGCTGATTGAACGAATGAACAAAAAACCGTTTCATTATGTAGAGGTGAACAAGGATGAGGACTTGTTCCATTTGCTGATCTAATTTTTTTACACAACCGCGCAAAATGACAGACAGCCCGGCTGGCATCATATATAATAGAAGAAAAACAAAAAAGAGGATTGATAGCTTGTTACTCAAAAGCCTAGAGTTCAAACGCGGTGACGGGATTCAGGTGAAAGTGACAGAAATACCTGTATTAAAGGAAGATGAGCACTATTTCTTTATGTTACATCACCATTTGCAATTCTACTTAAAAGAAGTGTTTTCATCAAACAGCAGGGCAAAAGTGTATTCTTTCCGACATTATATGAAGCGCCGGATGAAGTGGGCAGATTATCAGGCTGTATTTCATCAAGAGGTGTTAAAGCACAACGCGTAACATGCCGTTTTTTACCTGCATGCCCTCCTTTGTAATCGTTAATGGGAGGCATGCAGGATTTTTTTTGCTCAGTATCGAATACAAACATGGGACAGTAAGGACGGTTTTAGAAAGCGTTTTTATGATGGCTGGAAAGGGTGGATGTCATGAAGGTTATCAAGGGATTAACGGCTGGGCTGATTTTTCTGTTTTTGTGTGCATGCGGAGGACAGCAGATTAAAAATCCGCTCAATTACGAGGTGGAGCCTTTTACATTTCAAAACCAAGACGGCAAGAACGTTTCTTTAGAGAGTTTAAAAGGAGAAGTATGGCTGGCGGATTTTATTTTTACCAATTGTGAAACTATATGTCCGCCAATGACCGCTCATATGACCGATCTGCAAAAAAAACTGAAAGCCGAAAATATAGATGTCCGCATCATATCATTTAGTGTTGACCCAGAAAACGATAAGCCGAAACAGCTGAAGAAATTTGCCGCAAATTATCCATTATCTTTTGATAACTGGGATTTTCTCACGGGATACAGCCAGAGTGAGATTGAGGAGTTCGCACTTAAGAGCTTTAAAGCGATCGTAAAGAAGCCGGAGGGAGAGGACCAAGTGATTCATCAATCTTCTTTTTATTTGGTAGGTCCGGACGGTAAGGTGCTGAAAGATTACAATGGAGTGGAGAATACACCGTACGATGATATCATTTCCGATGTGAAGTCAGCCAGTACACTCAAGTAAGCTAAGAGACTAGGCATTTGCAAATCTTCTAAAACATGATACACTTTCCACTAGTAGAATGGGAAGGAGCAACAAGATTGAAGCTGCGCATTTTTTCAATCATGGCCAGTTTGATTTTGCTTCTTACTGCGTGTACGAGCATACGTACATCATCTGAGGGAAAACAAAAAGCCCATGAAACGAAAACAAAAGAACACATTGTCATAGCGGCTGTCGGGGATTCGCTGACAGAAGGAGTCGGAGATCCCGACGGAAAGGGATATGTCGGCAAGGTGGCGGATTCTATCCGGTCAGATAAACAAGTCAAAACGGTCGACGTGAAAAATTATGCTGTAAAAGGGAACCGTTCGGATGATTTATTAGAAAAACTAAAAGATAAAAAGGTTCAAAAAGGCATAAAGGACGCAGATTATGTCTTTTTTACAATTGGCGGTAATGATTTGATGAAAATCCTTCGCCAAAACTTTCTGCAATTAACCGTTGAACCGTTTCAGGAAGCGGAAAAACCGTACGAAAAGCGCTTTGAAAAAATCATTTCTGAAATTCGCGAGCTGAATGATCACGCTAAGCTGATTTATGTCAGCATGTACAATCCGTTTACGTTTACATTATCAGAACTAAATGAAATAAATGGTGTCGTCACGGATTGGAACCATATTGCTGAAAAAGAGCTGAAAAAAGATAAACATGCAAAAATCGTTCATATCGAAGATTTGTTCAATCAAAAAAGTGACAGCAGCCGAATTTCTGAGGAAGATGATTTTCATCCTAATGGTACGGGTTATTCTCTTATCGCAAAGCGCGTCTATCAAGCCATTAAAAAAGAAGGATTACCGAAAGAGTAGGGTGACAGCATGAATAAGTGGAAGCGACTGTTTTTTATATTGCTTGCAATTAATTTTATCCTCGCCGCCGGGTTTGTGGCACTTGTTTTGCTCCCGGGGGAACAGGCTCAGGTGAAGGATTCATCTGAGAGCGAGTATGGATTTCAAGTGACAAGCACAAAAGAATCATTAGCTGCGTTTGTTAACTCATATTTAAACGACAAAGCATCAAACAAGCTTGATTATAAAGTAGAGATTGATGATGATGTTCATGTCGCAGGGAAAATCAAGGCATTTTCCACGTCTATTGATGCGTTTATCGCTTTTGAGCCGACCGTGAAAAAAAACGGTGATGTAGAGCTGAATGTCACGAAATTTTCGTTAGGGAAATTGAGTATACCAATTAGCTTTGTGTTAAATTATATGGACAGCTTTTATGAATTGCCGTCATTTGTCCATGTTCACCCCGGAGATAAAAGCATTGAAGTGCGTTTGTCAGAAATGCCTTTAACGAATGGAATGTATGTCAAAGCGGATAAGATAAATTTAGAAAAAGATGAAATTGAGTTTTCCTATTACCATCCTAAACAATAGAGGTGACTGAAAATGAAACGGATTTACCAGTATTTCAGTTTATTATCCTTTACATTTTCCCTGTACTTCGGCTGGCTTGCTTATCATCATCTGGCTGCTGAAGACATGGATCAAATGTATTTGAATGTTTCCTATTGTGCCTTGTTCCTAAGTGTGATGGTGTTTACATTCGGTATGCGAGACCGAAAAAAAACCGATAAGTCATGAAAAAAGAGACATGAAACAACGTCTCTTTTTTCATGCGGTCCAAAGAAAATTTGAGAACACAAGGAGAAAAGATGAAAGCATACGATTTTACACAGGGGAACGTGCTGAAACAGCTTGTACTGTTTTCAATGCCTATTATGCTCGGAAACGCATTGCAGGTTTCCTTTCAATTTATAGACAGCTTGTGGATTGGCAATTTACTGGGGGCAAAGGCCCTTGGGGCAGCCGCGGTATCAAGCACGATTGTTTTGACCGTGCTGTCTTTTATTTTGGGCCTTAACAATGCGACGTTAACCATTTTATCTCAGCAAAAAGGAAAAGATGATGTAAAAGGAATGGCGTCGTATATTAACGCTTTTGTTGTTTTATTAACAGGCCTAAGCATCGGATTCGGCGTTGCCGGTTTTTTTCTCTCAGAGCTTTTGCTGCGTCTTCTAAAAACGCCGGAGTCAATGATTCCGCTTGCTGAGACGTATTTACAGATTCAATTTATCGGCATTTTATTTTTGTTTGGTTATAACTTTATCAGTACTGTGCTTCGTGCGCTGGGTGACAGCAAGACACCTCTCCGGTTTATTGCGTTTGCTGTTGTACTGAATACAGTGCTTGCGCCGCTCTTTATTTCTGTGTTCCGCATGGGAATAGCGGGAGCGGCTTATTCAACGATTTTGTCACAGGGCATTGCGTTTCTGTATGGGTTGTTTTATGTCATCAAACACAAGCTTGTGCCATTCTCGATTCCGAGAATGCCCAAGTGGGAAGAGTCCGCGCTGATTTTGAAACTCGGGATTCCGGCAGGTCTGCAGATGATGGTGATTACAGGCGGTATGATGGCGATTATGAGTGTTGTCAACTCATACGGGGATCACGTGGTATCAGGCTTTGGCGCGGTGCAGCGGCTTGATAGCATCATCACGCTTCCAGCAATGGCTGCCGGTACGGCCGTCAATAGTATGGCAGGGCAAAATATTGGAATCGGAAACGAAAAAAGAGTGGGAACAATTGCAAGGCTGGGTGTGATAGCTGTTATTTCCTGCATGCTGGTGATTGCGGTTATGATTTGGGTATTTGGTAAATATCTCATAAGGTTATTTATCAGTGAGCCCGATGCGGTCGCATTTGGTGAACAATATTTGAAGTGGATCGCGTTTTTCTACCCTTTTATTGGGATTAATTTTGTGCTGAACGGAATCGTCAGGGCCGCGGGAGCGATGCTGCAGGTTCTGGTATTAAATTTAATCTCGTTTTGGGTGTTGAGATATCCTTTCACAGCTCTATTTTCAGCTTGGCTTGGACAAAAAGGAATCGGGCTTGGAATCGGAATGAGTTTTTTATTTAGCAGCTGCGCGGCATTTTTGTATTATAGATATGGCCGCTGGAAAGCAATGAAGCTGTTTACTGAAAAATAAGTGAAGCACTGCGAAAAGCACATACCTATATATCGGTATGTGCTTTTTTTCACCGTTTTTTATCAAGTTTGCTGAAGAGCTCGATTAACGTGGCAAGTTCAGCATCAGTGTAGCAGTCAAAGCGTTTAAAGAAATATTCCGTTTTTTTCTCGTTAAAGTGCTGAAGGACTTTTTCGCCCGCTTCAGTGATATGAATGCGGATGATGCGTCTGTCTTCCTTCGATCTGATTCTCGTAATCCATTCCTTTTCTACCAGCGCATCGGTCACAGCCGTAATGTGGCTTGCCGATACCTCTAAAATAGGCGCAAATTCAGTGACTTTTTTAGGCCCTTGTTCACTGAGGATCCGAAGAATGGTGAATTCATTCCGCGACAGCTCTTTATCTAAAATTTCATTGATTTCATTGCGTATTTGTTTAAAGACTTTACGGAGTAAAGTTTCCATATCGTACATCATCTGTGTTCTTACTTTCAAATTTGTGAACCTCCATTACATAAGCATATTGCTTAAAACCTATAGATTTTATTGAAAAGCAGAATCATTTTCATTCTATTTTTACATGCTATAATATAATAATACCACGTATTAACAAAGGAGGCACCAGTATGTCTGAAAAAAAAGAAATCGCCACATTTGCAGGAGGCTGTTTTTGGTGTATGGTTAAACCTTTTGACGAACAGCCGGGAATTGAAAAAGTGGTGTCCGGGTATACAGGCGGCCATACTGAAAACCCTACGTATGAAGAGGTGTGCAGTGAAACGACGGGACATCGTGAAGCCGTTCAAATCACGTTTAATCCTGATGTATTCCCTTATGAAAAACTGCTTGAATTATTTTGGCAGCAAATCGATCCGACAGATGCCGGGGGGCAGTTTGCTGATCGCGGCAGTTCCTATCGCGCAGCCATTTTTTATCATAATGATAAACAAAAGGAGCTTGCGGAAGCTTCCAAGCAACGTCTGGCGGAAAGCGGCATCTTTAAAGATCCGATTGTAACGGACATTTTAAAAGCTGAACCTTTCTATGAAGCGGAAGGCTACCATCAGCATTTTTATAAAAAGAATCCAGCACATTATCAGCGCTACCGGACAGGTTCCGGACGAGCGGGATTTATCAGCGAGCATTGGGGGGCTAAATAAATGGCGTACAATAAAGAAGAAAAATTGAAGTCATTAAATCGCATGCAATATGAAGTAACGCAAAATAACGGCACGGAGCCGCCATTTCAAAATGAATATTGGGATCATAAGGAAGAAGGGTTGTATGTAGACATTGTGTCAGGCAAGCCATTGTTTACATCCAAGGATAAATTTGATTCCCACTGCGGCTGGCCAAGCTTTACAAAGCCGATTGAAGAAGAAGAAGTGGAAGAAAAACTGGACACGAGCCACGGCATGATTCGCACAGAAGTAAGAAGCCGAACTGCTGATTCTCATCTTGGCCACGTATTTAATGACGGACCGGGGCCAAACGGACTTCGTTACTGCATAAATTCAGCAGCGCTGCGGTTTGTTCCGAAGCATAAGCTGAAAGAAGAAGGATACGAAAGCTATCTGCATCTCTTTAATAAATAAAGTGTTAAAAACAGGCCTGCCTAATGGATAGACAGGCTTGTTTTTATGCCTTTTTCTCTTGATGCAATTCTTCAATAATCTGAGCAATTCTTTCTTTCGTAATGAGCGGGGCTTGATCTGATTGATACCCAGGCAGATTGACTTTGCGAAAGCCAGGATGTTTTTCCGGCTCTGGAAGGATTGCATAAAGGTTGCCCCATTCATACAGTGATTCAATTTCATGTGGAGATGTTAATTCTTCGTGAAGCTTTTCACCTGGACGCTTGCCCACTTCTACTGCAGCCGGCCGCGGGAGCCCGTGCTGCGATGCATATTCTTCAAACCCATGAATCAGTTCTTCAAGTTTCAGTGATTCCATTTTGAAAATAAAGGTTTCTCCGCCTTTTGTAATAGCAGCTGATTGTAATGTCAATGTAGCTGCATCGTCTATTGACATGAAAAATCTGGTCATGTTTTTGTCTGTGATGGTCAGAGGTTCACCCTCCATCATCTGTTCAAATAATATGGGGATGACCGAACCTCTGGAACCCAGAACATTTCCAAAGCGGACCGAACAAAACAAGGTTCCTTTGTTTTGGACGTGGCGGTTTGCTTGATGAAACAGCTTTTCAGATAACAGCTTGGTGGCACCCATTGTGTTCACAGGAGATACAGCTTTATCTGTACTGATATTAATGACATGCTGCACTCGGTGTGAAAGGGCAGCTTCCACCACATTTTGTCCGCCGATGAGATTGGTCTGAATCGCTTCAAATGGATGGTCCTCACATGTCGGAACCTGTTTCAGCGCAGCCGCGTGAAAGACGATATCAACGCCTTTCATCACCTGATTCACCCTTCTGTGATCGCGTACATCTCCGAGTACAAATAATAGCCGCTTATCCTCCGCATACTTTTGGCTCATGACATACTGTTTACTGTCGTCTTTGCTGAATACAATCACCTGTTTAGGGGTAAGCAGCAAAAGGCGTTTGACAATTTGACTCCCGATTGAACCCGTTCCGCCAGTGACTAAAACTGTTTTGTTATGGAAAAATGGTTTTAGTTCTGCTGTTTGCTGTTTAGGCATGGCTTATCCTCCAACTCTCGTTTCTCTACCATGCATCATATGTTCAACTTTGTAATCGAATTAATGAAAGCAACCAATAAAACAAAATTTAGGGGAATGATCATGTCACAAAGTGTTCTTTTTTAATAGATAATGGAAAAACGGACGTAACTAGGGAACAACAAAACTAAATAAACAATGTACTAAATATTCAACATATTTTTATTTCGCTCCGCAAAAGGAAATCTGGCAAAGTCCATCTCACGTACCTCTTTGGGGAAAAGTTGTTTATGAGTCAGAAACCCTATAAAAAAAGGTTCATTTTCCTCACGGTAATCACCTGTATATATTTTACAATAGTAGTGATAGTGATAAAAGAGGAGGGTACCAAATGAAGGTTTCAAAAACAATGCTGCTAAGCACTGCCGCGGGTTTATTGCTTAGCCTGACAGCAACCTCGGTGTCGGCTCATTATGTGAATGAGGAACATCATTTCAAAGTGACTGCACACACGGAGACAGATCCGGTCGCATCTGGCGATGACGCAGCAGATGACCCGGCCATTTGGGTTCATGAAAAACACCCGGAAAAAAGCAAGTTGATTACTACAAATAAGAAGTCAGGGCTCGTCGTGTATGATTTAGACGGAAAACAGCTTCATTCTTATGAGTTTGGCAAGCTCAATAATGTCGATCTGCGCTATGATTTTCCATTGAACGGCGAAAAAATTGATATTGCTGCCGCATCCAACCGGTCCGAAGGAAAAAATACAATTGAAGTATATGCAATAGACGGGGATAAAGGAAAATTGAAAAGCATTACAGATCCGAAACATCCTATTTCCACCAATATTTCTGAGGTTTATGGATTCGGCCTGTATCACAGCCAGAAAACAGGAGCATTTTACGCATTAGTGACAGGCAAACAAGGGGAATTTGAGCAGTATGAAATTGTTGATGGTGGAAAGGGTTATGTAACAGGAAAAAAAGTGCGTGAATTTAAGTTGAATTCTCAGACCGAAGGCCTTGTTGCGGATGATGAGTACGGAAACCTATACATAGCAGAGGAAGATGAGGCCATCTGGAAATTTAAAGCTGAGCCCGGCGGAGGATCAAAGGGGCAGGTTGTTGACCGTGCGACAGGAGATCATTTGACAGCTGATATTGAAGGACTGACAATCTATTATGCACCAAATGGCAAAGGATATCTCATGGCTTCAAGTCAAGGAAATAACAGCTATGCAATGTATGAACGGCAGGGGAAAAATCGCTATGTAGCCAACTTTGAGATTACAGATGGCGAGAAGATAGACGGTACTAGTGACACGGATGGTATTGATGTTCTCGGTTTCGGACTTGGCCCAAAATATCCGTACGGGATTTTTGTGGTGCAGGACGGCGAAAATATCGATAACGGACAAGCCGTCAATCAAAATTTCAAAATTGTATCGTGGGAACAAATTGCACAGCATCTCGGCGAAATGCCTGATCTTCATAAACAGGTGAACCCGAGGAAGCTGAAAGACCGTTCTGACGGCTAGAAAAGAAAGCAGCTTGTGCGGCTGCTTTTTTCTATGAATAAAAAAATCGTTCATAGCAATGAACGATTTTTCATGAGAGCGCCAGATGAATCGCTTTTAGTTTTGCAGGAAACTCATCAAACGTAAATGCGGGTACGATCTCTTTATAATTGGCTGCTGCAGCTTTTTGCCGTTCTTCAGGGTGGTTGATATAGAAAGCGGCTTTTTCCTTAAAGTCGTTCATGCCGTGATAAGAAATAAAGGATAAAAAAGGATGCGCCGCGGGTAAATCTGTTAATTGAAATGCTTCGCATGCAGCGATATCAAACGTTCGGTTATTAAAACTGGCATTTTTGATGCGCATAGTATTTTGGTTGAAAGCAAAATGATAGGGACGATGCGCATTAATTACGATGTCTGCCCCATTATAATAATGAACGGCCTGTTCGGGTGGAACCCATGTGCTGACGACATCAATATGCGGCTGTTTGAGCACTTTTTTAGGCAGATATTTTCCCCATTCCTTGCCGATTACCCGAACCGTGAATGGCAGATGGACCGCTTCTTTCATAAGCTGAACCCGATTAGGGTAAGGATAGCCGATGATTAACAGATTTGAATGATAGGAATGTTCGGTGCCCATTTTTTTAAACAGCCGATGGTTGACTGGTATCGGAACATAATAGACGTTCTGGTAGCCGAGCTCTTGATAGTAGAGAGCTGCATTTTGTTCTATCGTTAATATGGCGTCAGCAAGCTTAATTACCTGAAGGCTGATATCCATATAAAATGGGTCTTCGGTCAGCCAAACATACACGGGGATATCCTTACCCTTTAACCAGGTCAGCCAGTCGTGAGGAACGCGGTCTCCAACCATCATAAGTGTGAAGTCCGGCTGAAACGCTTCGATCTTCATCAAAGATTCTGCTTCAGGTTTATCTGCAATCATATACTCTGTATGAGTGTTCTGAAAACATTCTTCAGCCCAGCGATCAAAATAACTGTATATTCCTCCGTATCCCGACTGGATATACAAGACTTTCATCGGATGTTATGAAAAGAACGTAACGCTTTCTACTTTGTCTACATCAATTAATGTTGTAGCTTGGCCTGCCGGAGTGACGGAGCTTTCCTGTGTTACAAAGACGATACCGTGAACTTGATCGAAAGCAACGAAAACAACCGGTCCGATCATGTCACCTGAATCAGTCACAATGCTGATTGTCGTGCCTGGCGTAATTCTGGCAAAAATCCATCTTGCCGGAAGAGAAGGGTCTAAAATAGATTCTGCCGTAACCGTTTCACTTTCATCTACTTTTTGATCGATGGCAGCATCAAGCAAGGCTTTAAGATTACTATCCATATTTTCTCCTCCTTCTGTTGCAGTTGGAAATAAAGGGCTTAAAACGGCTTTAATTAAATCCTTTTTTAACTGTGCATTTTCAGAGCTCATTACACACACCTCCTATTCGATAGTGAACTCACGTTATTCATATTCTTCCGGCTGTTATTTGGTATGAGTCGAACGCCGTACCTGATCTATTTTTCATCTATTTAAGGAAAATGCTGATTTTTTAATGGAGTGGACATAGCCTATACCATAAATCGAAGTCGCACATATTGTGAAACAGAGATAAGGATAAGGGAGAGGGATGATTTGGATTTAGAGAAACAAGTGGATCGAGAAGAAAACCAAGATGATCTGCATTTTATTTTGCTTTTGCTGATTCTGCTTATACGTCAATCGTCTTCTGAAGGAAATCCATCTGACCTCAGACGCCAGCTTGTTTTTGCAAAAGAGCTGGGCGTACCGGTTTCAAAAGTCAATTTGATCAACGGAGATACACTTCAAAATGTCATCGTAAAAGAAGTTCTGACTGATTTGGTTATTTTCCAAAACCCGTTACATAACACGAGATCTCATGTTTCACTCTCAAGTGTTGTAAGCTGGGGTGCTTTTTAAATGATGACAGAGGCTCTGCTTGCTGCGGAGCCGTTTTTATGTTTGACGGCGGGAGGCGGTATAGATGGGAGAGAAAGTGTCTATTATTTTAACAAGTTACAACAAACCCGATTATTTGCAAAAAGCGATCGAAAGCGTGATACAGCAAACGCATGATCTTTGGGAGCTTTTTATCATGGATGATCATTCGAATGCAGAAACAACTGCGGTGATTCACAAGTATCTCCATGACCGGCGCATTCAATATCATAACAGTTTCGTGCATCCTGCAGATCGATTAAAAACAGCCCGTTATGCCACATTAATTAACAGTGCGCTCCCATTTGCAGACGGCGATTACATTTCCTATCTTACTGACGACACTGTTTATCATCCTGAGCGGCTGAGCCGTATGGTGCAAGAGTTTTCACATAAGCCTGAAGCGCAGGCGGTCTATTCAAAACAAAAAGTTGTACATGTAAACGAAAGGGGAGAGGAAATCTCACATTTCTACAGAAATGCCAATGCAGTGCTTGATCAGGCCGCTTTTCAAGTTGATCATTGCTCCGTTATGCATCGCCGTTCGTTACTTAATCTCATCCACCATAAATTTGGAGGCTACTGGGATGATGATATGAAGCATTGGAATCATGGAGACGCAATTTTTTGGGCGAGACTCAACAACTTTACCCCATTTCTGCCGATAAATGAAGTATTAGACACAACCTATAAAACCCCAGATTCATTTCAAAATGCATATCGGTTTCTGCCCGCCGATTTGATTGACGGCTCTTTTGTAAAAGGTTCAGATCAATATGTGTATTTTTTTGATCAGGGTGTAAGGCATCCTGTTGGAGAAAAGTGGGGTTTTTTGTATCTAAATCGGACTGTCGCTGTTCCAGACCCATATTTATTCCAATATAGGATTGGCAAAATTTTAAACATTCCGAATTATATTTTAGTAAAGGAAGCTAATCATCCTGCAATATTTTATATCGAAGCCGGAAAAAAAAGGCGAATTGTGGACCAGTATGCGTTTCAATTTTATCAATTTCAAAGAAAAGACATAGTGACAATTGGAAAAGAAGAGATGGAGACGCTTCCGGAAGGGCCGCCGATTACGTGGAAACGATCTGAATTGATCAAAAATCCGCCTGGCCGACGGGTGTTTTTCATCGAACGCGAGCCGTTTTTGTTTCTAAACGGCGTCTTTCACCCGATTAGTGAACAAGTAGCAAGGAAGTTTTTTTTACATCAGAAGCCAATCTCCGCTTCTTTCCGAAATATTCAGCAATTTCCAATTGGAAAGCCGTTTTATCCGGTGTACGATGAGATTATAAAGAAATTGAATATTGCAACAGAGTAAAGGTATAGGTCATAAAAAGGAGACGTTCATGACAGGACATTATTCAAAAACGGAACATCAATATATATTGTTAACGTCTGAATCGGCATCGTTTGATCATTACAGCGTATACAGAGATCCGCAGCTTCCACAAATTTTTTCTCATAACTTTGTTCAGCTTCATGATACGTTTCCATTGGAGCGGTTACTTAACTTTTTACCCTCCGTACCAAAGCTGCTTGATGCGAATTATCTCCATTTAAAAGCGTCGCCGCAGCATGTTTTTCCGCTCGGCTTGAAGCAGTCGCTTGTAAAAAGCGGTTTTGTCGTCGAGGATGAGCTACTATATGACATGAAGCTTAGTGACTGGAAGGGGCAGATGGGACATCCTTTAACCGCATGGGGGACGGCGAAAAGTCTTAGCGACGGATCTTCTATTATGAAAATTTACGATTCCATTTATATTGGAGAAGCAATCGCTGAACAAAAATTAAAAAGAAAATATCCTTTCTATGAAGCAGGTATAATCATTCTTGTTGTTTGTTACAGCGACCAGGCACAGAAAGTTCCCATTGGGTGCGGCGAGCTGTTTATCGATCATCAAGAGAAAACGGCTAAAATCGAAGAAGTGGCAATTTTAGATCAGTTTCAAAGGAAGGGCTACGGCAGTATCTTAGTGAAAGAAATGCTGTCCATCGCCAAATCACTAGGAATGGAAGCAGCCTACTTAGTGGCTGCAAGCACTGACGGTGCAACTCAGTTTTACGAAAAGCTGACGTTTAAAAAATATGAGCGGGTGCATACTGTATTTCATTATTTCCTTACATGAAATAGGCGTTTGCACAAACCATTTGGGACTTGGCCCGCATAAAATGCCGTATATCGTGATAAGAAAGGATGAAAACAGCATGTATGGATACTCTGGGTACGGTTACGGATTTGGCTGCGGGACAAATACATTTGTGTTAATTGTTGTCTTGTTCATTTTATTAATTATTGTTGGAGCCGCTTTTATTTGCTAGATGCTGAAATTCCAAAAGAGCCTTCCCTATTAGGAAGGCTCTTTTTATGTGAAAAAGTTTTTGCGGGGAACGTCATGCCGCCATTTGGACACTCATACAATATGGTAAAAGGGGTTTTGAGGTGGGAGCATGAGCAGTTATTTGATTAAGCCAGAGCTTAGCTCGGCCTATCCGGTTGTCAGTTATGCGAAGGGTTCATATGTTTATGATCAGACCGGAAAAAAATATCTCGACGGCTCGTCAGGTGCGGTGACATGTAATATCGGCCACGGAGTTCGTGATGTGACTGAGAAGCTGAAAGAACAGCTTGATCAGGTGTCTTTTGCTTACCGCTCACAGTTTACGAGTGAGCCCGCCGAGCAATTAGCCGCTCTCTTGGCACAGGAGCTGCCCGGAGATGTGAATTGGTCTTTTTTTGTCAACAGCGGATCAGAAGCGATAGAAACAGCTATGAAAATCGCCATTCAGTATTGGCAGGAAAAAAAGCAAACACAAAAATCCATCTTTTTGTCTCGATGGAGCAGTTACCACGGAATAACTTTGGGAGCGCTTTCATTGTCTGGTTTTTATGAAAGGAGATACCGGTTCACCCATCTCATTGAGCGGTATCCAGCTATCTCAGCTCCACATATTTATCGGCTGAATCACGAGACAGAAGAAGACTTTGTTCAGACTGCAGCTGATGAACTGGACACTATGATCAAAAGAATCGGAAGCCAATTCATCGCCGGCTTTGTGGCTGAGCCTATTATTGGTGCTGCAGGAGCAGCGATTACTCCGCCTCCGGGATATTATGAGAGATTAAGTGAGGTATGCCGCACACACGATGTGCTTTTTATTGCAGATGAAGTGATGACGGGGCTTGGGAGAACAGGAAGGATGCTCGCGACAGAGCATTGGGACACCGTACCTGATATTGCTGTACTGGGGAAGGGACTCGGTGCGGGGTATGCGCCTATTGCTGCTGCCGTCGTATCTGATTCTATTATTGAAACGATAAAACAAGGGTCAGGTGTGATTATGAGCGGTCACACATATAGTGCACATCCCTATTCAGCCAAAGCTGCTCTTGAAGTTTTGCGATATGTGTTAAAGCACGGCTTGATCAAACAATCAGAAAAAAAGGGCGCTGTGCTGAAGAAAAAGCTTGATGAGGCGGCATCTCAAAGCGGCATTATAGGTGATGTGCGCGGAAAAGGACTGCTATTAGGCGTTGAATTTGTGGCAGACCAAAAAACGAAGAAAGTGTTTCCGCCAGAGCAGGCGGTAACCCAGCTTATTGTCAGCGAGGCGAAAAAACGCGGGCTAATTGTTTATCCTTCCAAAGCTGGAATAGACAGTGGAGAAGGAGATGCTGTCATTATTGCTCCTCCTTTTACTATTTCAGACGGTGAAGTGGAAGAGCTTATCTCTATTTTTTCAGAAACAGTTGCAGCGGTCGAAAAAAACTTAAAAAAGGATTGACATTAAATGGCGCCATTTCAAAAAGCAATCAGCATTGACACAGCAATTGCAGATGTTCGGGATGGATCGGTTCTGATGTTTGGCGGTTTTGGGGGAGTCGGGTCGCCTCCTTCATTGATTGAAGCGATATTGGACAGCGGTGTAACGGATTTAACTGTGATTTGCAATGACGCCGGTTTCCCGGATATCGGGATCGGCCCGCTTATTGTTAATCAACGGGTCAAAACCCTGATCGCCTCGCATATCGGTTCCAATCCTGTAGCCGGAAAACAGATGACAGAGGGGACGTTAGAGGTTCAATTTTCACCTCAGGGAACGCTTGCGGAACGGATTCGCGCCGGCGGAGCGGGGCTTGGCGGTATTTTAACCGATGTGGGCATTGATAATCAAATGGTTTGCGAAAAAAAGGACATCGTAACAGTGGCGGGAAAACGATACTTGATTGAAGAGGCGCTGACGGCTGATTTTGCTTTCATCAATGCTTACATTGCAGATGAATTCGGCAATCTAACGTATGACAAAACCGCGCGCAATATGAATCCGCTTATGGCAATGGCCGCCAGGAGAACCTTTGCCGAAGCTGAGCGTATCGTTCCGATGGGTGAGATTTCTGAAGAAATGATTGTCACACCGGGGGTTTTTGTTGAGGGAGTTGTAAGAAGCGAGGGAGTGAAGTGGAAATGGGCTTGGGAGTAGCAGAAAGAGAACAGATTGCAAAACGGGCTGCTACTGAAATTAAGCAGGGCATGATTGTGAATCTCGGTATCGGTATCCCATCCTTGGTACCGAACTTTTTGAAGCCTGACATACAGGTCATGTTTCAAGCGGAAAACGGTGTCCTTGGCATTGGAGAAAGTCCCGAAAAGGGAGAAGAGGATGCGCATTTATGCAACGCCGCGGGCTATCCTGTCCGCGCTGTAAAAGGGGCTTCTTATTTTGATACAACCATGTCTTTTGCGATGATCAGAAAAGGCAAAATTGACATTACGATTTTAGGCGCCCTGCAGGTGAGCCAATCAGGAGATTTGGCAAATTGGCTTGTTCCGGGAAAAAAGGTGCCTGGTATGGGCGGGGCGATGGAGCTTGCCCAAAAAGCGAAAAAAGTGGTTGTCGTCATGAGTCATACAGATCAAAAGGGAAGGCCTAAATTAACAGAAAGATGCACGCTGCCATTAACTGCTGCAGGCTGTGTAGATTTGATTATTACCGAAAAAGCGGTTCTTGAGGTCGATAGCCATCACTTCATTTTAAAAGAGCTGATGAATGGTTCGACAATCGATGAGGTGACGAGGCTGACAGAAGCTGAAATCAAAATAGATATGCCTTTTTCTTAAGAGGGGGAATGAGGATGCAAGACATTGAAAGAAAAGTAATCGAGTGGCTTGATCAGCATTCGGCCAAAGCCATTCGTCTTCTCAAAAGGCTGATTGGGGAAAAAAGCACATTGGGGTCAGAGTTTAACGCCCAAGCTGTTGTGCTTGAAAAGCTGCGGCAATTTCATATGGACATTGATGTATGGGAGCCAAGCATAAAGCAATTAAAACAGCATCCCTACTTTAAATCTAACCGATCCGATTTTCATGAGAGCCCGAATATCGTGGCTAAAAAAACGGGAGCCGGCGGAGGCAGGTCCCTGATTTTGAACGGTCATATCGATGTTGTGCCTGAAGGAAGCGTAAAGGATTGGAAGTATGAACCGTATCAAGCTGTCGAAGAAAACGGTAAAATATACGGCCGCGGCTCAACGGATATGAAGGGAGGCAATACAGCCCTTCTTTTTGCTTTAGAAGCCCTGCACGCTTGCGATGTCAAATTGAAGGGAGATGTATTGTTTCAGAGTGTTGTAGATGAAGAGTGCGGCGGCGCCGGTACACTGTCCGCCATCATGAGAGGCTATCGTGCTGACGGGGCGCTGATTCCTGAACCGACGAATATGAAACTATTTATTAAGCAGCAGGGTTCGATGTGGTTTCGGATCACTGTGAAGGGATTAGCCGCACATGGGGGCACACGCTATGAAGGGGTAAGCGCGATTGAAAAAAGCATGCACGTTATCACAGCGATACAAGAGCTGGAGAAAGTCCGCAATGCGAGAATTTCAGATCCGCTGTATGACAATATCCCAATACCGGTACCGGTGAATATCGGCACCATCTCGGGCGGTGCCTGGCCATCTTCAGTTGCAGACCGTGTCGTTATAGAAGGGAGATGCGGAATTGCTCCCCATGAGAAACCAGAAGCTGTAAAACTTGAATTGGAAAACTGGCTGAAGGATTTAGAATACTATGACGAATGGTTTAAACGCCATCCCGTACAAGTCGAATGGTTTGGCGCTCAATGGCTGCCGAATGATTTACCTGATAATCACCCTTTAATTTCTGTGCTGCAATCAGCCTATCAAAAAATGAAACAGACAGAGCCGATTATTGAGGCTTCCCCGTGGGGAACGGATGGAGGGCTTTTGTACCATGCAGGAGATACACCAGTGATCGTTTTCGGGCCGGGGGAAACAAAAACGGCTCATCAGGCCAATGAATACATTGAGGTTGAAGCCATGATAGAATCTGCTAAAATTATTGCACTTTTTGTCATGGATTGGTGCGGGCTTCATACAGATGGGGAGGATGAGGATGCTCAAGTCAATAAAGAGTAGCGGTGTCACAGCAGTTTTGGACCATGACGGCTTTAATAAACGAATCAGAGTGGTCCGTTATGACGGAGCCATTGAGAAGGCCCTGCCGGATATCGTGGCAGCGGCAAAAGAAGAGGATGCAGAAAAAATCATTGTTTATGCGAAGCAGCATGATGAGCCAATCCTTGCCAAACAATTATTTGCGCCGGAGGGTTATCTAAAGGGCTATTATCTCGGCTATTCGGCTTGTGTCATGGTACGTTACCTTTCAGAAAGCCGGAGACAGACAGATTCTTATACAGAGGAACAGGAGATCATCGAAGCCATATATCGCACAGCGCCCCGTCTTCACAACGACAGTACACCCGTTTTTACGATGAGAAAAGCAGAAACAAATGACATGTACCAGCTATCGATGTTGTATAAAAAAGTATTCCGCACGTACCCAACCCCGGTATTTGACCCCGCTTATATTGAAAAGACGATGAATGCAAATACGGTGTATTATATCATGCTTGATCATGACCGCCTGATCAGCGCAGCAAGCGCAGAAATCAATCCAGAGCTTGGGCATGCAGAAATAACCGATTGCGCTGTGCTGCCGGAATATCGCGGCCATTCGTTAACAAGCTTTTTAATCGAGGCGTTAGAAAAAGAAATGGCTGGAAAGGATATCTTTCATGTATTTTCTCTCGCCCGTGCTTCGTCTTTTGGGATGAATGCTGTGTTGTACCATTCAGGTTATCAGTATGGCGGAAGGCTGATCAATAATTGCTTTATAGCCGAAGGCCTTGAAAACATGAATATTTGGTGCAAGCAACTGTAAGTCAAAATATGCGCGAGGAGGAGTTCGTTTGAAAAACAAATGGTATAAACCGAAACGGCATTGGAAGGAGATCGAGTTATGGAAGGACGTTCCGGAAGAGAAATGGAACGATTGGCTTTGGCAGCTGACACACACTGTAAGAACGTTAGATGATTTAAAGAAAGTCATCAATCTGACCGAGGATGAAGAGGAAGGCGTCAGAATTTCTACCAAAACGATCCCCTTAAATATTACACCTTACTATGCTTCTTTAATGGACCCCGACAATCCGAGATGCCCGGTACGCATGCAGTCTGTGCCGCTTTCTGAAGAAATGCACAAAACAAAATACGATCTGGAAGACCCGCTTCATGAGGATGAAGATTCACCGGTACCCGGTCTGACACACCGCTATCCCGACCGTGTGCTGTTTCTTGTCACAAATCAATGTTCCATGTACTGCCGCTACTGCACAAGAAGGCGTTTTTCCGGACAAATCGGAATGGGCGTCCCTAAAAAACAGCTTGATGCTGCAATTGCTTATATCCGGGAAACACCCGAAATCCGCGATTGTTTAATTTCAGGCGGTGATGGGCTGCTCATCAACGACCAAATTTTAGAATATATTTTAAAAGAGCTGCGCAGCATTCCGCATCTGGAAGTCATCAGAATCGGAACAAGAGCGCCCGTCGTCTTTCCACAGCGCATTACCGATCATCTGTGCGAGATATTGAAAAAATATCATCCGGTCTGGCTGAACACCCATTTTAACACAAGCATCGAAATGACAGAAGAATCCGTTGAAGCATGTGAAAAGCTGGTGAACGCGGGAGTGCCGGTCGGAAATCAGGCTGTCGTATTAGCAGGTATTAATGATTCGGTTCCAATTATGAAAAAGCTCATGCATGACTTGGTAAAAATCAGAGTCCGTCCTTATTATATTTACCAATGTGATCTGTCAGAGGGAATCGGGCATTTCAGAGCTCCTGTTTCCAAAGGTTTGGAGATCATTGAAGGGTTGAGAGGTCATACCTCAGGCTATGCGGTTCCTACCTTTGTCGTTGACGCACCAGGCGGCGGCGGTAAAATCGCCCTGCAGCCAAACTATGTCCTGTCACAAAGTCCTGACAAAGTGATCTTAAGAAATTTTGAAGGTGTGATTACGTCATATCCGGAACCTGAGAATTATATCCCCAATCAGGCAGACGCCTATTTTGAGTCCGTTTTCCCTGAAACCGCTGACAAAAAGGAGCCGATCGGGCTGAGTGCCATTTTTGCTGACAAAGAAGTTTCGTTTACACCTGAAAATGTAGACAGAATCAAAAGGAGAGAGGCATACATCGCAAATCCGGAGCATGAAACATTAAAAGATCGGCGTGAGAAAAGAGATCAGCTCAAAGAAAAGAAATTTTTGGCGCAGCAGAAAAAACAGAAAGAGACTGAATGCGGAGGGGATTCTTCATGAAAACATGCGAATGGTGCGGCGAGCTTGAAGCGGTGCCCGGCAGGAACACGGTGTACTGGGAGCTTCCTGATGGAACGAGGGCTATAGAACTGACAGACACTCCTGCCATGGTATGTTCTTCCTGCGGTATGACCTATCAAGAGGAAAACACGGTTAAGGAGATTGAGGATCAGCTGCTTTTAATTCAAACAAACAAACTGCCTGAAAGCCTGACATATCAGCAGCTCATGGAGACAGAAAGAATTTTGAAACGCAACTATTTTGACTTCTCCTGAGTCATGTTTCAGTATTCTTTTGTTGTAATTTTACACTTGAACTGTATAATAGAACAACAAAAGACAGACACCAGGAGGGGAAACCCATGAAATCCTTTTATCACTATTTATTGAAATACAGACACCCTAAGCCGAAGGACAGCATCAGTGAATTTGCCAATCAGGCGTATGAGGATCACAGCTTTCCAAAAACATCAACCGATTATCATGAAATCAGTTCATATTTGGAGCTGAATGCTGATTACCTTCACACGATGGCGACGTTTGATGAAGCTTGGGATCAATACGAGTCTGAAGTGCACGGCAGATAATAGCTGTTTCATCCGCAGATCACTGCGGATTTTTTTATGTCCCCCATACCATAATTGGATATTTCCTTTGGTTTTCATGCCCATGCGAATTGGCTTCACCCGGCATACGATAGCGTATGAGAAATGTTGCGGCGAGGGGGAGACACCATGAAGCAAAATAAACCGAAATTCCAAGTAGGGGATATCGTAGTCGTCATTATGTATGGAACAGTCGGCACCATCACAAAAGTACACCAAATTGATAAACACTATCTTTATGAAGTCAATCATAACGAAGTTTTATACTTTGAATCATCTATTCAGCTTTATAAAGATTATGAGGGTGTCATTGTCGACATGGAGAAGCTTGATATTGAGTATGAATTCCTTATTGGGGACGTTGTTTATGTAAAAGATTATGGAAAAGAACTCTTTCGCATTATCGGCCATAGAACAGAAATTTGGAGATATTTAGAAGATGGCTGGGAAGATATCATTTATGAGCTGACCCGTTTAAAGGATGGAGAGTGGCTTGAAACGGAGGAAGAGGATCTCACGCTGGTGCTTAGAAAATATGAAATGGACCAGTTTGTGCATCAGCTGTTGTTTGTCCATTATGTCGGAGAAACTGGCCATGAGATCGGCGAAGATATCGCATCGTCTGCTCTTCTTCAGTTTGAAGGCGATGATGAAGATCAAGATACCCTTCACATCCTTGCTGTGTCAATTGTTGATGAGCTTCTGGATATTTATAATGACTACAAAATTCTGTACGAAATGTTTCATGATGAAGAATATAAAGACATGATGATGTTTGTTTTGGAAAGTTTAAAAGAGCATTTCAGTTAGTTTGTGAACATACGGATCAAGACATATAAAAAATATGGCAGACAGCCCCAAATCATCACACGCGTCATTCCTTTGAGCGTTTTTTCCATTATGATATCAAATCTTTCTCCGTCCAGTGCTTCCATCATTTTAGCAATCATAGCGTCAGCCTCCCATGGCTCGTTTTTTATTCAATATATGACTGAAAGAATTGTTTAGAACACCGGGTATAATTCAGCCTGTTTTTTCATAAAACATAAAAAAGGAGGCGGTACGGAGATGAAAGAAATAGATCTTGTGATTGATACGGAAGAAATCGCTGAATTTTTTTACAGAGAGCTTGCAAGACGGGGCTACATACCGAGTGAGGATGAGCTGTTTGAAATCGCTGATATTACCTTTGATTATTTGATAGAAAAATGTATGATAGATGAAGAGCTGGATGAAGATGAGTGAGGCTTAAAACCGGAGCGGTCAGCTCCGGTTTTATTATTCATGTTCTATGACTTCTATGAAAATTGAGGTGGTTAAAATTGTACAAGCCCGTTAGTTTGTTTCTTTTCTTTTTAATTCTAGCTGCGGCCATTCATACAAATGCTGTTCAATCTGCAGATGAAGCAATAAGCAAGGCAGCTGTTTTGATCCGTCAGCCATGGCTTAATGAAGTCATGACGGGGATCACGCATCTTGGTGCTTCTTCTTTTCTGCTCCCTCTAATTGTCATCATTGGAGCAGGCCTGTTTTTCTACAGAAAAACATGGGACGGCCTGTTGATGCTCTTGATATTCGGCACAGATCGGCTGTTAAACAAAGTCTTAAAAGAATGGATCGAAAGAGTGAGGCCTGATTTTGCACCGCTGGTTCATGAATCATCCTTCAGTTTTCCGAGCGGCCATTCCATGAATGCTGCTTGTGTCTATCCTGTTATTGCTTACTTTTTAGTGAAACACCTCCCGTTTTTGTCCAAGCATAAAAAAATGGTATATATCATAGCCGGTGTAATTGCTGTTTTAGTCGGCATAAGCAGAGTGTATCTGGGGGTTCATTTTGTGACAGACGTGTTAGGAGGCTTTAGCCTCGGCTTGCTTCTGTTTTTCCTAGTAAAAGGTTTTGACGAAAAGATTAAGCGGTTTCGACAAAAATAGAGAGAGGAAAACACAGCAAAAACGCCAATATGTTAAAGAAATAAAAGGGAGGGGATCTTGATGATGTTATCCGTGTTTAAAAAGAAGTCTTGTTCCTATGACGTGACAATATTTCAGACACCCCGGTTTGGCGAAAAAAAGGGCTACAGAGCCGTCTATCGAACTGAACTGAACGGGAGCGATCATCAAGACGTGCTGAAAAGAGCATTCTCTTTGTTTAATGTATTCGACACTGTTCCGAGTGATTATGATGCAAGATTCATGGCCACAGGGGACGTGATCCTGATTGATGAAGGCAGAAAAGGGAAAACATATTATCAACTGCTTCCCGCCGGCTGGAGGAAAATCAATCGTCTGATTGTACAAACGACATAATGAAAAGAAAACTGCGGAAACCCGCAGTTTTCTGCAGTTTTAAGGCTTGCGTTTGGCAGCAGAATATTCTTTCCCGTGTGCTTCTTCAGCTGCAATGATATCTTTTTCAGGTATATGATTGTTCTTTTTTTGGCCGGTGATCCGGTTGCGATGTTTTTTACCCAAGTCCCACCCCTCCTTCCTGCGGTTAGGTTTTCAAATTAACACCCCGATTATCCGTTTTTCTGAGGAAGTGCCTAACAGATCCTCGAACATTTCTTTTTTCGACATATTCCTTTATAATCAATGCTGAAGTTTGTTTCATCATGACATTCGTTGTAAAATGGACGGGCTGGATGATAATTTTGATTTACAGGAGGATATGAGATGAGTGTACATATAGGTGCTGAAAAAGGACAAATTGCGGATACAGTGCTTTTGCCGGGAGATCCTCTCAGAGCAAAATTTATTGCAGAAACGTATCTTGAAAATGTAGAATGCTACAATGAAGTCAGAGGCATGTATGGATTTACGGGTACATATAAAGGTAAAAAAATCTCAGTACAAGGCACGGGAATGGGTGTTCCGTCTATTTCAATTTATGTGAATGAATTAATTCAAAGCTACGATGTGCAAAATCTAATAAGAGTCGGTTCTTGCGGCGCTATTCGTAAAGATGTCAAAGTGCGAGACGTCATTTTGGCGATGACCTCCTCAACTGATTCACAAATGAACAGAGTCGCTTTTGGAAGCATTGATTTTGCGCCTTGCGCAGATTTCGAGCTTTTAAAAAATGCCTATGATGCCGCAAAGGATAAAGGTGTGCCGGTGACTGTAGGAAGCGTATTTACAGCTGACCAGTTCTACAACGACGATTCACAAATTGAAAAACTTGCAAAATACGGTGTGCTTGGCGTTGAAATGGAAACAACTGCATTGTATACATTAGCAGCGAAGCAAGGAAGAAAAGCCCTGTCAATTCTCACCGTGAGTGATCACGTATTAACAGGAGAAGAAACGACAGCGGAAGAGCGTCAAACGACATTTCATGATATGATAGAAGTGGCTTTACATTCCGTATCACAATAAAATATATCAAGAGGCGTGCTGGGTGCCGGCAGCCTCTTCTTTATGAATGCGGAAACGATTGATAAAAGGAAGGTAATGTAATATGAAAAAGTCCGGTAAATGGTTCTCACTGGCTGCCGCTCTGAGTGTAACGGCAATAGTCGGAGCCGGCTGCAGCATGTCGAACGGAGATGCTCAAAAGGATACGAAAACCACAGCAGAAACAAAGCAAACAGAACAAAAAACAGCTGACAGCAAAAAATCAAACACTCAAAACAGTGAGTTTTCATTGGAAAGCCAGTATTTCAATGATATTAAAAAAGTCGATGGTTTGGAAACCATTCAAAATCCAGAAAATATACTCGCGCTTGTCAATAAACAATATGCACTGCCCGGAAACTATGAACCTAGCGATCTTGTCATACCAGATGTAGAGTTTTCTTTTGAAGAAAAGATTCAAAAACGTTACATCAGAAAAGAAGCGGCCGACGCATTAAAAACAATGTTCGATGCTGCCAAAAAGGAAGGCTATGAACTGGCAGCTGTCTCAGGGTACCGTTCGTATGACAGACAGAAAGTCATTTTTGACAATGAAGTAAGCCTAAAAGGGGAAAAGAAGGCAAAGGAAGCGGTTGCTTACCCGGGTGAAAGCGAGCACCAAACAGGCCTCGCGATGGACATTTCGAGCCGGAGTAATGGCTTTGAGCTAAATGAAGCGTTCGGAAGCACGGCAGACGGGAAATGGGTGCAGGACAATGCTTATAAATATGGCTTTATCATTCGCTATCCGAAAAATAAAGAAGATATCACGAAATATGAATATGAGCCATGGCATCTGCGCTATGTAGGCAAAAAAGCCGCAAAGGTCATCCAAGATAATGATTTAACGCTTGAAGAGTACTTTGAAAAAGTGAAGAAAATTTAAAATGAAAAGCCCGCTTACACTAGATAAGCGGGCTTCATTGTGTCTGGTGAATCTAGCATTTGTTCTATGCTTACCAGAAGAATAAACCAGCAAGAGCGACCCCTGTAATTAAACCGAGGGAAATACCGTAAGCTGCTCCGTATCCCCAATAACCGCCCCAATATCCGTAACCGAAACCTCTTGGCCCTCCGCCGGTCGGAGCTATAAAAACTCTGTCTCTTGTTACACGGGTAATTCTGCCGACGTGAACTCTCCCGCCTCTCTCTGTAATTCTGACGACTTTACCTTGATGGTTTTTGCAAAGATGATAATATCTCTCCAATATTGTTCCCCTCCTATCCTGACTTTCTATCAGCATATGATAGATAGGAAAAAAAGGTTGGACGAAAACAGGGGGCGATACGCCGTTTTACTTGTACGCGATAAAAATACAATGACCCATGTACTCACTATATAACTGCATGAGCTGATAATGTGTTTGAAGCGTATCGTAATAGATGGGATCAATCGTTTGCGATAAATCCATTTCTGTGGTTGGTTCAAATTCCATGTCTTCCGGAAGAAGTGTCATCGCTTCTGTTTTTTGAAAGCCATAGGATCTTAGGAGTTTATGCCATTCGCTTTCTTCATGTAAGCAAGTAAATCCGTAAAAATCCATCATTTGCTTCTTTTCTGCAGGGGGCATCGGTTTTTTTAAAGCAGCTTCGATACCAATCAGCATCCCGCCGGGTTTTAAAACTCTTGAAATTTCTTGAAGAGAGGATGTCAGGCGTGAAAAACTGAGGACCGATTCTGACAGGACGCAGGAAAAGGACTCAGAAGAAAACGGGAGATGTTCCAGCTCCGCCTGATATGCAGGGATGGCAAGCCCTTCATTCGCAAATCTTTTTTTCGCTTTCTCAAGCATAATAGGATCTTTATCAACGACTGTTACAGGATACAGCAAATGTCCTAAATAAGCCGCCGTTTGCCCTGTTCCGCATCCGGCATCAAGAATCGGCTGATCCGGGGAGGGCGCAGCCTTTTGCAAGACCGCTTTTGAAAAAGCCAGCCCGCCTGGGTGCGCCCCTGCGACACCGAATAAGGACAGCATTTCTAAATATCGGCTCAATATCGAATCCTCCTTTTTCCTTATCATATGTCGTATAAAGACATAGGTTTATGAAAAGCAAAAGAAGGGCGTTTCTCTTTCATTTCTGCTCCGAGTTGACGAATAAGAATTCGTCCATGATAATAATGTAAGAAGAAAAAGGTGGTGTTTAATTGAAACGGCAATTAAAACTGTTTTTTATTGTGCTGATCACTGCAGTTGTCGCTTCGGCGCTTACTTTATTTATTACGGGCAATTCCAGTATCCTGGGCCAAAAATCAGCAAGCACAGGAGACAGTAAGTTCGACAAATTAAATAAAGCGTATGAGCAAATCAAAAGTGATTATTACCAAAAAACAGATGATGACAAATTAGTAGACGGAGCAATTAAAGGAATGATTCAATCACTGGATGATCCGTACTCTACATATATGGATCAAGAGCAAGCGAAATCATTCGACGAGACGATTTCAGCATCTTTTGAAGGAATCGGAGCCCAAGTAGAGGAGAAAGACGGAGAAATCCTTATTGTATCCCCAATTAAAGGTTCACCTGCTGAAAAAGCCGGTATCAAACCGAGAGACCAAATCATTAAGGTGAATGGAAAAAGCGTAAAAGGCATGAATGTAAATGAAGCCGTCGCTTTAATCCGAGGCAAAAAGGGCACAAAGGTGAAGCTTGAACTGAACAGAGCGGGAGTGGGGAATATCGATCTTTCCATTAAGCGCGATACCATTCCTGTAGAGACTGTCTATTCAGAGATGAAAGACAACAACATCGGAGAAATTCAAATCACTTCTTTCTCTGAAACAACAGCTAAAGAGCTGACAGATGCGATTGACAGTTTAGAGAAAAAAGGCGCCAAAGGCTATATTTTAGATTTGAGAGGCAACCCGGGCGGCTTAATGGAACAGGCGATTACGATGAGCAACCTGTTCATTGATAAAGGGAAAAACATCATGCAGGTTGAATACAAAAACGGTTCAAAAGAAGTCATGAAGGCCGAAAAAGAACGGAAAGTGACCAAGCCGACCGTCGTTTTAGTAAATGACGGTACAGCAAGCGCAGCCGAAATTATGGCCGCTGCCCTTCATGAATCGTCAAACGTACCGTTAATCGGCGAGACGACATTCGGCAAAGGTACAGTACAAACGGCAAAAGAATATGATGATGGCTCTACCGTCAAACTGACAGTTGCCAAATGGCTGACTGCTGACGGCGAATGGATTCACAAAAAAGGCATCAAGCCTCAAGTGAAAGCTGAGCTGCCTGATTACGCGAAGCTGCCGTATTTGGACGCAGATAAAACGTACAAATCAGGTGATACAGGCACAAACGTCAAAGTGGCTCAGAAAATGCTCAAAGCACTTGGTTACAAGGTAAAGGTTAACAGTACGTATGACCAGGATTTTGTATCTGTCGTCAAACAGTTCCAGAAAAAAGAGGAGCTGAAAGAAACAGGCATACTGACTGGCGATACAACAACGAAATTAATGATAGAACTTCAAAAGAAGCTGTCTGATAATGATACGCAAATGGAAAAGGCAATTGAAACACTGAAAAAAGAAATGTAAAAAAACCATACGCGGCTGCCGCGTATGGTTTTTTTATGCGCCCTTTTGATTTGGATTAACGTCTTGTTTTTTGCCAAATAAACCTTCAATGACAGGATTGGATCCCGCGTTTTTAACGAACAGCGGATTCAGGATAACCACAGCGATCATGTTGGCGGCCAATCCCCAGAATCCTTCATAAATGCCATGTGCGGATTGAGTGATATACACAATAAACGTTACCGCTAGGCCGGCTAATAATCCGATAACCGTTGCTTCTTTCGTTTGGTTTTTCCAGAACAGGCTGACAGCAATCGCAGGGAAGATTTGCACCATACCGGATACACCTAATAGCTGAAGTGTCACTAAGGCAGTCGGGAACAGCATTCCAAACAGCAGCGCAAGACCGATGACAACAAAGACCATTGAACGTGTGACAAGGGTCAGCTTGCTTTGCGACACATTCGGATGAATCAAATCCCGGTATAGGTTGTTGGCGAATAAATTCGATGCGCCGATTGCCATAATGGAACAAGGTATTAATGAAGCAAGAGCGATAGTGGCATATGCAAAGCCTTGTGCCACGCCGCCGTAAGATGTTTGAATCAAATGCAGCAGCGCCAGCCTTGGATTTGTATCTTCCGGCAGGACAAGAAAGGCGATAAAGCCAAGAAAAATAACCAATATTAACACGATATTATAAAGCGGCAAAAACATGCTGTTTTTTCTTACTGCATCAGCGCTTTTCGCCGTGAAAACACCTGTAGCGGCATGTGCCCACATAAAAAGTGCCAAAGCGGAAACAATAGATGCTGTGATAAACCAAGGAATGCCTTTTGGTCCTTCTGACGGTATCGTCAGCATTTGCGGCGCTTCCTTCACTAACGTGTCAATCATTGGCGTCCAGCCGTTAAAATGAATGAGAGGGAGGGACACCACCATAAACAGCATAATGACCCATACTAAAATGTCCTTAATGATGGCTGTATATGTGGGCCCTTTAATCCCGCTGAAGAATGTGTAAAGAGCAACAAGAATAAATGAAATGATCACAACGAATTTTACGTTAATATATCCGGTGCCGGCAACCTGAAGCGTGTCTTGAATGCCGCTCAGCTGAAGGCATATGTACGGAATAAGCATGAGTACCCCAACGATGGCAACGAGGCTTGCCAAAAGCTTACTGTTAAAACGTTCCCGGGCATAATCCGCGAGTGTTGTTAATTTATGAATTTTCGCAACTTTCCAAAGTTTTGGCAAGAAGAAGTAGGCGATAAAGTAGGCCAACACAGAATAAGGAATGGCGAAAAATGCAACACTTCCGCCTGTAAAAGCAGTACTGGTCAACCCTAAGAAAGTATAGGCCGTATAAAGGTCAGCGCCTACTAAAAACCAGACGAGAAGACCGCCGAAGCGTCTGCCGCCGACAGACCATTCTTCCACAGAAGTGCGTGAGGATTTGTCTCTTCCGGCGAGAAAGCCGATACAGACAACGGTTAAAACAATAATAGCAGTAATGAGAAGTGCAGTCAGATTCCCTTGCATTATTCAAGTCCTCCATCTTTTTTTTGCATCTGATAAATGCCAAACGAGCATAACGGCGTAACAATAATCCACAGCAGCAGCCAAAAGTGGAAAAACGGCAGGCCGAACATAATCGGTTCTATTCGATTCACAAGCGGCAAAAGCGCGAGCTGAACGAATGGCAAAAGAATGAGAATAACAATAAGTGCTTTTTTAACCATTTACTTTCCTCCTGAAACATGATAATGCTCACTATAATAGCAGTTGTAAGAAAAGATCACAAGATAATTATTAGAAAAAAATGATTTTTTCAATTATTTAATCAAAACACATGGTTTGCATCCTTTTCAATAAAGGTTTAAAATAATAAATATCTTGAAATCGAGATAAATAGGAGTGAGAAAATGAAAACAGAAGGATTGCACCATGTCACAGCATTCGCCAGAGATCCGCAAGAAAACTTGCGATTTTATACAGAAGTGCTTGGGCTCAGGCTTGTTAAAAAAACAGTAAACTTTGATGATCCCGGAACGTATCATTTTTACTTTGGGAATCAAAACGGAGATCCCGGTACAATAATGACCTTTTTTCCGTTCCAAGGAAGCGGACAGGGAACGGTAGGAAAAGGCCAAGCGGGCCGGGTGTACTTTTCAGTTCCCTCAGGCTCCCTGTCTTTTTGGAAGGAGCGTCTTGAGAAAAGCGGGCTGAGCCTAGAGGAAAAAACGTTGTTTGGTGAAAAAGGTCTTATTTTTGATGATACAGAAGACCTTCCGCTGGCGATCATGGAGGATGCGAAAAGCGGCAAAAGCGAGTGGACGCCTGACGGGATCACAACAAATGAAGCAATTACGGGAATGAAAGGTGTGCTGCTATATTCCTACGACCCGCAGGCGACCATACAATTGTTAACGGAAAGCTTTGGATACACCAAAGTGGCCGAAGAAGACCAGATTGTCAGACTGGCAACCTCAGCGGCCGTCGGCGGTGTCATTGATGTCCATTTACACCCTGAAAAAAGAGGAGTCGGAGGATATGGTACGGTACACCATGTAGCGTTTCGGACAAAGAAAAACGAACAGGCGAAATGGCTGCCGATTATTGCTGAAAACCATCTGCCTTCGTCAGAAATTCTCGACAGGGAATACTTTACATCAGTTTATTTCAGGGAGAAAGGCGGTATCTTATTTGAAATTGCCACAGATGAACCGGGCTTTATGACAGATGAAACGTTTTCTGAGCTAGGGACTTCCTTAAAACTGCCTGAATGGCTGGAGAAACATAGACACCAAATTACAGACATTTTACCTGAACTTTAAAAGGGGGAATTTATAATGAAGCATATTTATGAAAAAGGAACATCTGACAACGTACTTTTGCTGTTGCATGGCACGGGCGGTAATGAACACGATCTGCTTTCATTGGGGCGGTTTATAGACCCTGATGCCCATTTGCTTGGTGTCAGAGGATCGGTGCTTGAAAATGGAATGCCGCGATTTTTCAAACGTCTGAGTGAAGGAGTTTTTGATGAAAAAGATCTTGTGGTGCGGACAAGAGAATTGAAAGATTTTATCGACGAGGCTGCAGAAACGCATCAGTTTGATCGCGGCAAAGTGATTGCAGTCGGTTATTCAAACGGCGCAAACATTGCGGCAAGCCTGCTTTTTCATTATAAAGATGTGTTAAAAGGGGCTATTCTGCATCATCCAATGGTTCCGATTCGGGGTATCGAGCTGCCTGATATGGCGGGGCTCCCTGTTTTTATCGGTGCCGGGAAATACGATCCTCTTTGCACGAAGGAAGAATCAGAAGAGCTTTACCGCTATTTACGTGACAGCGGGGCATCAGCCTCCGTTTTCTGGCAGGACGGGGGCCATCAGCTGACTCAGCATGAAGCTGAACAGGCTCGTGAATGGTACAAAGAGGCGATTGTATAAAAAAACCTTAGTCCGGATTTCGGACTAAGGTTTTTCATATCCTTACAGCCAAGTTGATACTTTTGAAAGCGGCAGACGGTTGCTTTGATGCGCAGGCTTCACTGCTTTGCCGATTGAAATTAGCATAACCGGAACATAGCGCTCACTGATATCAAATTGCTTTTGGAACTTCTCTTTGTTAAATCCGCCAATTGCGCAAGTGTCATAACCTTTTGCTTTTGCGGCAATCATAAGCTGCATAGCAGCTAAAGAAGCATTTAAGAAAGCTGAATCACGTGCGAATTGCTCGCTTTGGTAAGCACCGTTGATTTGGCCGAGCAATGTTTGTTTGATTTCATCCGTAATATAGCCTTGGCTTGCTAATTCAGCATAAACTTCTTCACCGTTTTCATTTGCCTTTAAATCGCCTAAAATGGCAACAACAGCAGAAGACTCAACGATTTGTTTTTGATTATACGCTACAGGAAGAAGCTCCGCTTTTGATTCATCGCTGTGGAATACTGTAAAATGCCAATGCTGAAGGTTCCAAGCAGAAGGCGCTTTAGTGGCAAGGTCTAATAGCTCAGTCAGCTCCTCCTTAGAGATCGGGGCATTTGTATCATATTCCTTTACAGATGCACGTGCTTTTAAAACATCCAGAGTATTCGTCATAGTGTTTCCTCCTTCGGATAAACGTGGTATGATAATAGAAAAGTTAGAAGCTTACTAAATGTAACTTGAAAGATTATTGTAATGGATCATTGAATACATGTCAATCAATAGATGAAGGGATGAAGACTTGTGGGAAATACGATGTGCCCTAAAATGGAATCCGCATTCTCATTGCTGGGAAAACGATGGAACGGTCTGATCATCCATGTGCTAATGGATGGGCCGAAACGGTTTAAAGAGATAACGGAAACAATATCGATGATCAGCCAAAAAATGTTGGCAGAGCGCTTGAAGGAGCTTGAACAAAACGAGATTGTCGAACGGCAGGTTCTCCCTGAAACGCCGGTCAAAGTCATCTACACGCTGACTGAAAAAGGAACGGCGCTTCAAGCTGTATTTCAAGAGATGCAGGCATGGGCCGATCAATTTTGCGAGCCTGGTGACACAGTGTGTGAAGAAGAGAAATAAGGAAAGCGGCGTCTGAAAAAGAGCCTTTGTTTCCATGGTGAGTCATGTAAGTACGGTTCACACCCGTTTACATGACTTTTTATATTTGTCAGACTGACATTTCCGGATTGGCAAAAGTGTCATGTTCATGGAAATGATCAATAAGTTATAGCATCCAACCTGTTGTAAATGGGGATTATGAGTTATCTTATTATGCAAATCAGCAAAATTTTATATTTTCGGCCAAAGTCAGCTTCCAATTGGCATTTAAACCGGATCTAAAAGGAGATCCAGGTTTTTCGTATTGCTGGATGCTTCTATACTGATGACTTCCGCATTTATGAAAAAAAGAGAGAGCTTCTTTGGAGCTCTCTCTTTTTTTATGGGGAGACGAAATCTTATAGTTTTCCATTCAAAAATTGCGCCTCACCGAGACCGAAACTCCAGTCTGCGTCACCATTCTCAGTAATAGATACCATGAGGTCTTCAGGGGAAATTCCGCATTTTTCTTCTAACCTTTCAGCAAGCAGAGCATACAATTTTTCCTTTTGGCTTTCGGTTCTTGCTTTGCTTGTCATGCTAATGATGACCAGATCCTTGGTTCTCTGAAACCCTAATCCCGTATCCTGGATTATAAGCTCGTTTGCGGGATGCTGATGGACAATTTGATAACGGTCTCTTTCCGGAACACCAAACGCTTCAACCATCGCTTGGTGAGCAGTATCTAATAACAATTGCAGCGATTTTTCGTCACGGCCTTCAATTACATCAAAACGCAATAATGGCATGTGTACTCCTCCTCTTGTGAAGTTGTTATCCGTCTGTTCTCATATTGTCTCATTTGCTTCCAGACAATGGAGAGATATAATGATTGGCAGTCAACTTTAAAAAACATAACATATAACCAAAAGTTAATCAACATATAACTAATAAATCATTGAGTTAGGCGGTAGGTAATCGAGACAAGCTCATAAAAACGATTGACAGTCATTGATTAGGAGATTAGTATGAACATATTAGTTGATCAAAAGATAACAATCATATAACCAAGACGTTTTTAGTTATTAATGAAAGCGCTTTCTGTTCATCTAGGCATGAAAAGCGCCAAAACATTGTCGCGAGAATCATATAAAACACTTTTGGAGGGGTACCATGCCGATTTTAATTGTAGCTGTCGGAGTGCTGATTCTGTTATTTCTCATTATTAAAGTAAAATTAAATACCTTTGTCTCACTGATTGTCGTTTCATTTTTAGTAGCCATCGGACTTGGAATGGATATCAATAAAATTGTTCTTTCAATTGAGGCTGGAATTGGCGGGCAGCTGGGGCATTTAGCTTTAGTGTTTGGACTTGGCGCGATGCTTGGGAGGCTTGTCTCAGATGCTGGGGGCGGCTATCGGATTGCCATTACGCTGATTGACAAATTCGGGAGGAAACGAATACAGGCGGCGGTTGTGGTTGCCTCTTTTATCATCGGTATTGCGCTGTTTTTTGAAGTCGGTCTTGTTCTGTTGATACCGATTGTTTACGCGATTGCTAAAGAATTAAAAATGCCTTTTCTGTATCTGGGAATCCCGATGGCCGCCGCCTTAAATGTTACTCACGGATTTTTGCCCCCGCATCCTGCTCCAACTGCTATCTCAGTTGCATATGGTGCCCATATTGGCCAGGTGCTGCTTTTGGGAATCATCATCGCTGTTCCGACAACTATGATTGCCGGGCCTTTATTTAATAAATTTGCGATGAAACGGTTTCCTGGTGCGTATCAAAAGCATGGAAACTTATCGGGGTTAGGACCGAGGAAAGAATTTCAGCTGGATGAAACACCGGGCTTTGCGATCAGTGCTGTCACGTCTTTATTCCCGGTTATCTTTATGGCAATGGCAACAGTTTTTTCTTTATTATTGAGTGAACATTCAAAAGGAAAAGACATTATAGAATTTATCGGCACTCCGGGAACGGCAATGCTCATTTCGCTGTTGCTTGCACTCTATACGATGGGATATGCCCGTAAAATATCTATGCAGGAAATCAGCAGATCTATTTCAGAATCAATTTCGCAAATTGCGATGATGCTGCTCATCATAGGAGGGGGAGGAGCGTTTAAACAGGTGCTGATTGACGGCGGAGTCGGCGATTATGTCGCTGATTTTTTCCGTCAAACAAACATGTCGCCGCTATTCGTTGCATGGACCATCGCCGCGGTTCTGCGTCTGTGTCTAGGCTCTGCTACCGTGGCTGCGCTTACCACAGCGGGAATGGCAGCTCCGCTTATGGAGGCTGGCAGTGTAAACCCCGCGTTAATGGTGCTTGCAACAGGAGCCGGCAGTGTCATTGCGTGTCATGTAAATGATGCAGGATTTTGGATGGTAAAGGAATTTTTCGGCTTGAGCATGAAAGAAACATTTCAAACCTGGACGTTGCTTACAACAGTTCTTTCGGTTACAGGACTCGGCTGTGTGTTATTGGCAGGGCTTGTGATGTAACAATCAAAGACAGTCCGTAGCCCAATCGTTTTTCTTCCTTGCTGAATACTTTACGTATAGGCAGACATAAAGGAGGAAAAAATCATGTACCCTCATCATTCGTATTTACGCGGAATCCCAGGTCCAGCCGGATATCCGGCGCGTAGTCCTTTTTTGTTTGGCGCTCCTCTAGTCGGCGGTTTATTAGGCGGTTTTCTCGGGAGTGCGCTGTTTAACTATTCTCGTCCCTATGCCTATCCTCCTGGCCCTTATGGATATGGAGGCGGACCGTACGGTTTTGGTGCCGGCGTGCCATACGGGGGATATCCCGGCTTCTATTAATAAAAAACGGCCTGCATCGATTGCAGGCCGTTTTTTATCGGATGATTTCTACCTCGGACATATTGTAGTCTTGCTGCTTTTGAAACATGACTTCCAGAAGGCCATCCTTATAGACGGCTTTTGTTCCTTTGCGTTTGACTAAACAAGGAAGGTTTACTTTTTTCGGATGATCTGCTATTGGGAGGTTTTCCAACCATAATTCGTGAGATGTGTGTTTGATTCTCACTTGTTCCAGCCATTCTTCGCTGATTGGCACCTTTACAAACACATGGTCTGCTGTTTCGAATATATCAATATCAGGTTTGACATCAGGTTTTGCATCAGGTTTGGCGGGATGTTCTTTTTGGGGGAGAGGATCGCGGAAAGGAAATTGAGCCGCATAATCACTGCCGAACACACTTTCCATCACACGATTGACATACGTTTCAACTTCTTTCGGATCAGCTTTTTTTAATGCTTCTTTAGAAAATTGATTGTGGAAAGGAAAGTACTTGTTCCACTCAAACATTGTCTTCACATCCTTTCTTCACGGACAAAATAGTATATGCCCGCCAGATCTTTCACGTGATATAATATAAGATGCTCTAAAGAAAGGCAGGGATATAAATGCAATATTCAGAAACAAAAAAAGGCGTTATTTACACAGCCGTTTCCTTTATCATGTGGGGCCTGTTTCCGCTCTATTGGAAGCTTCTCGAACAGCTGCCGGCTCTTGATATTTTGGCTCATCGTATTATATGGTCTTTTGTTTTTATGTGTATCGTACTTTTTTTCTTGCGGAAATGGAAAATAGGATGGCAGGAGCTGCGCTCTCTGAAAAAGAACGGAGGGATCCTCTCTTTATTTCTTGCTTCTATCCTGATTTCGATCAACTGGTTTGTATACATATGGGCTGTCAACCATGGCTTTTTGCTTGAGGCTAGTCTTGGCTATTACATTAATCCGCTTGTATCAGTACTCCTTGGGATTTTATTTTTAAAGGAAAAACTGAATCGCCTGCAATTAGTGGCCGTTTCGATTGCGGCAGCCGGTGTCATCATCTCGGCGTTCCAATACGGCTCCATTCCTTATGTTGCGCTTCTGCTTGCATTCAGCTTTGGGCTGTACGGGTTAAGCAAAAAAAGAACAAGCCTGCCGAGCGCCATCGGCTTAACGCTGGAAACATTCATGATTATGCCCATTGCATTGGGGTATTTGCTGTTCAGTGGACATGATCAGCCAGCGGGTGCAGAAAGCGGAGGGACGTGGCTGCTTCTCTTTTTGGCCGGTGTGTTTACGGCTTTGCCGCTCTTATTGTTTGCGGAAGGAGCGAAACGGCTACCACTGTATCAAGTCGGTATCTTACAATATATTGCGCCGACCATTACCCTGCTGATCGGGCTGTTTGTTTACCATGAGCCATTTTCAAGCTCGAAGGCTTTTACATTCAGCTGTATATGGGCTGCGCTGCTCTTGTTTACGTTTTCACAAGTGAAGTGGAAACGGGCGTCAAAAAGCCATTGAGGCCTTTGGCTTTTCAGCTGATGCATATATTATGTATAATCATTTCATGTATGTAAGACATAAAGGAGCAAGACGATGGACAATGATAAAGAGATAGTGAAAGCCTATGCTTCACTTTGGAATAACCGATCTCTCGCACATGATGACGCAGAAGCGGTAGCAGAGGCGATTGATCTTGAGCTCTTGGATAAACGAACACATCCAAGACTCCGAAAACCGATGCTGGAAAAATATTTTGCCGCGATTCAGCGCATTGTGAATTCACAGCTCGAACCGGCTGTGAAATATCAGCTGGTCAAATTACATACAGAACGTGCAGAGTATTTAAAAGAAGAAAGAGGGGAGCAATCATGAAAGCGATCATAAAAGAAGATGTGCAAGCATCTTTAGAACGATATGCGGACCGCCCTGTATATATCCATTTAGAAACCACCACAGGTTCTTATTCAGCGCACTTAAATGAAAAGAACATGACGGTTGTTGCGTATATTCGCAATGCAAAAGTCACTTATCATCAGGCAAAAATCAAAGGCAACGGGCCTTACCGCGTTGGCTTGAAAACAGAAGAAGGCTGGATTTATGCTGAAGGCTTGACTGAATACACGGTAGATGAAGAAAACCGTTTATTAATGGCGGGACACCTGCCGGGCGGTAAACTGGCTATTTCTCTGCAAATCAGCGAAAAACCGTTCACAGTTTAAAGAAAAGGGTGAATAATAATGAAAGAACATGTACTAGTAATCCTGCCTCACCCTGATGATGAATCATATGGAGTGGCAGGCCTCATTGCCTTAAACAGAAAAAAAGACATTCCCGTTACGTATGCCTGCGCCACTTTAGGTGAAATGGGCAGAAATATGGGCGATCCATTTTTCGCGAATCGGGAAACGTTGCCGCTGCTAAGAAAACAAGAGCTCATCAATGCTTGCAAAGAGATGGATATCAATGACCTTCGTATGCTTGGACTCCGTGACAAAACGCTCGAATTTGAAGACGATGAGTATTTAGCTGATATCATGGAAGAGATCATAGATGATGTAAAACCAAGTTTAATTGTCACATTTTATCCCGGACACGGTGTGCACCCTGACCATGATGCATGCGGGGAAGCGGTTATCCGTGCATTATATCGCAAAAAGAAAGAAGACCGTCCGCGTACAATCTGCATGGCCATTACCCGCAACAGAGAAGAGGTTCTCGGCGAAGCTGATGTCGTGCTTGATATCAAAGAAGTAGCTGATATTAAAATGAATGCGTTAAGAGCTCACCGCACACAAACAGAAGGCATGCTCAGAGAGCTTGAAGAGAAATTGAAAAATAATGAACCTGTTATGGCAACATGGTTTGAAGAAGAAATATATTGGACGTATCAATGGAATGATTAATCAAAAAGGTATAAGGCCTTAAGCCTTATACCTTTTTTAATTTTAAGTCCGATGCAATTGCTGAAGCGAGAGTGGATCTCAAGGAAATACCTTCGAAAGACAAACCTAGCTGAACCGCTGTTTGCGCGATTTCCGGACGGATTCCAGACAAAGTTGAAGAAACACCGATTAAACGAAGCGCCTCAATCAGACTGAACAGCTGATGGGCAACCATCGTATCAATCACAGCTACTCCTGACAAATCAATATACAGTTGTGTCACCTTTTTTTTCGCACATTGATGCAGTGTGTTTTCCATAATCAGCTTGGCGCGGACTGTATCAATATCTCCGATTAAAGGCAGCAGTCCGACGCTGTGAAACAGCACGATGACCGGAGCGCTCAATTCAGTAATCATATCTTTTTGGGCCTGAAGCTGAAGGCTTGTGTTTTTGTACATTTCTTCTATAAAAATATGAATCACAAGATCAAACGCTTTTATAAGGGCGTGATACAGGTCTTCGGCTTCTTCGCTTTTCACAGTATTCTGATTGAGATGGACAAATTCTTTCACATAAGAAACATATAAATCTCTCACTCTGACAAACTCCCGAATAATATAGTGGATAGGAGTTTTTAAATGCTCTTGATCCTGTGTGACTTCAAAGGCCCATTCTTTCAGTATAGGCAAGTATATGTCCTCATCATCTATAAAAATACGGTTTATTTTATAGTTAAAGGCAAGATTCTGGCTCTTTAAATTGTGAATGACAACAGGGTCTGTTGAGGCATAAATGGAATTGGGATCAGTCTCCTCGATTGTTTCATACCATGTTGAACTGATGGTTTCCGCATGCTGGGAAAGATACTCGAATAATTTTTTATTTTTTGCCATGATTGATCACCTCTTTTAAATGTGTTGTTTTTGCGAATAACGTTTTTGCAGTTTTGCCAGCCTGAAAAACAGCCCAACTGCTCCGGCGGCGAGTCCCGCTATTAATCCAATCCAATAGCCGAATGCACCGAGGCTTGTAAACGTACCGACCATATAACCGACCGGAAGGCCAATGACCCAGTAAGAGACAAAAGCGGCCGCAAGCGTATAGTTCACATCTTTGTACCCTCTGAGTGCTCCCTGGATCGGTGCGGCAACAGCATCGGAAAGCTGAAAAAATAGCGCATAAATTAAAAAGTGCTGTGTCAGCCGGAGCACATCGGGGTCAGAAGTGTACATGCCCGCAATTTGCTCTCTGAATAAAAGGATACAGGCGGCAGTGAACAAAGAAAAGCCGATCGCCATCATGATGCCGATTAAGCTATATGAGCGTGCATCCTTAAAACGGGCTGCACCCGCTTCAAATCCGACAACAATTGTTAGAGCCATGGACACGCTAAGCGGCAGCATATATAAAAGAGACGCAAAATTCATGGCTGCCTGGTGGGACGCGATGGTCACTGTATGAAAATGGCTCATTAGAAGCGTGACAGCTGCGAAAATGCTCGTTTCAAAAAACACGGCGAACCCAATAGGCAGCCCGATTTTGAGCAAATTTTTGCATGCTTTCCAAGAGAACTTATACATGGTAAGAAAAATCCCGTATTCAGAAAACGGTGCGTTTTTATGAATAATGAAAAAACTGATGATGCAGATACACCAGTAAGTTAACGCGGATGCCAGTCCCGCGCCTACACCTCCAAGTGCCGGCATTCCGAACTTCCCGAAGATAAATACATAATTCAATACAAAATTGATTGGAAGAGAACTGAGTGTAATCATCATGGTGACTCTCGTTTTTCCTAATGAGTCGATGAATGATCTCAACACGGTGTAAACAAATAAAGGGAAAATTCCCAGTGATAAAAAGCCTAAAAAGTGTTTAGCAATCTGATGCACGTGAATATCAAGGTTCAATCGGCCAAGAATAAGGTCAACTGCAGCATATCCAATCACTAAAACGGCGATGCTAAGAAGCGCGGCCACGTATACAGCTTGTAAAACAGTAAAGGGAATCTTCTGTTTTTTCTCTGCACCTAATAACTGAGCGACAATCGGGGTTACCGCCATTAATATACCTGCAAGTCCTGTGTAAACAGGGGTCCAAAGGCTTGAGCCAATGGCGACACCAGCTAAATCAGCGGGGCTGACTTTCCCTGACATCACAGTATCTAGAAAAGTGATCAGAGAAAGCCCCGCTTGGGTAATGAATATCGGTATTAAAATGTGCAAGAGCTGTTTGATTTTTTCCCGGGCGTTTTGAGTTTCTTTCATACATTGATCTCCGTTTCTTTTTCATAACGAGAGAAATTATAACATTTTATGTATAAAAAGCAATGAACGCCGGGCCTATTCTTTTTTTGTCGGTTTCGTTTTTCTAAACATTTGGGCATAAATAAAAGAAAGCGAAATCACGCCTAAAAAGGTGCAAATATACTGAATGATTCTTTCGATTTCCATTCTTTACATCCCTCCTTTACCAATAGAATGTGCATCAATAAGATAAGCATTCGTGAAAAGTTGGAAATTTGAACAGGAGATGAAGGCTATGCGCTATGAGCAGATATCAGAAAATGCGTTCAAGGGGAAAATACAGGTGTACTTAGAGCAAATATTAGGTGATGCATCTCTAATCTTGAAAACGCTTCACGAAAAAGACCAGTGTCTCCTTTGTGAATTAGATGATTTGGGGCACGTTTTTCAGGACATGCAGGGGATTGCATCCTCCTTTTATTTGCAATCATACATTGAGGAATTTACGCCGGCATTTATTGAGCTGGCCAAGGCGATTAAAGCCTTATCGGAACATAAGCATGGAGCTTTAATTGTGATTGAAAGAGCAGACCCGGTTGAACGTTTTATTCAAAAAGGCACCTCCCTACACGCCGAGATCAGCTCTTCATTAATTGAAAGCATCTTTTTTCCCGGAAACCCTCTTCATGACGGTGCTTTATTAGTGAGGGAAAACAAACTCGTGTCAGCAGCCAATGTGCTCCCGCTGACGACGAAGGAAGTGGATATCCATTTGGGAACCCGGCACCGGGCGGCTCTCGGTATGTCGGGCTATACGGATGCACTGGTGCTCGTGGTTTCAGAGGAAACAGGTAAGATGTCGTTTGCCAAAGACGGTGTATTATATCCGTTAATTTCACCAAGAACGTAAAAATAATAAAAAGGGCCTGATTAAGAATCCTATCATGAGACAAAATGACTGAATTCGTATCTTTATTAAAGCATTCGCTTCAAGCTGAATGCTTTTTGTCTTGAAGACAGGGAATATAAACTGGTAGAAAAGTTATATGTGATGAATATTAATAAAGTGAAATACTTTACCTGTTTATGTATTTATAGTACCGTATAAAATATTATATAAATTTTCAAAGGAAGGGTGCTGCCGCATGGCAAATGTATTAATGATCGGTTTCCCCGGTGAAGGGCATATTAATCCCTCTATCGGTGTGATGAAGGAGCTGAAATCTCGGGGAGAAAACATTACGTACTACGCAGTGAAGGAATATAAAGAAAAAATCACAGCTCTTGATATAGAGTTTCGTGAGTATCATGATTTCAGGGGAGATTACTTCGGGAAAAACGCAACCGGTGATGAAGAAAGAGACTTTACTGAAATGATCTGCGCTTTTTTGAAAAGCTGTAAAGATATTGCGACTCATATTTATGAGGAAGTCAAACATGAATCGTATGATTATGTCATATATGATCACCATCTTCTCGCGGGTAAAGTCATCGCCAACCTGCTGAAGCTGCCAAGATTTTCATTGTGTACAACCTTTGCGATGAATGAGGAATTTGCGAAGGAAATGATGGGAGCGTACATGAAAGGATCACTTGAAGATTCGCCTCATTATGAATCATACCAGCAGCTTGCAGAAACTTTAAATGCTGATTTTCAAGCAGAGATCAAGAAGCCATTTGATGTTTTTTTAGCTGATGGTGACTTGACAATCATCTTTACATCAAGGGGATTTCAGCCACTGGCTGAGCAATTTGGCGAGCGATATGTATTTGTCGGTCCTTCCATTACAGAAAGAGCCGGAAACAATGATTTCCCATTTGATCAGATTGACAATGAAAACGTGCTGTTTATTTCAATGGGAACCATTTTTAATAATCAAAAGCAGTTTTTTAATCAATGCCTTGAAGTGTGTAAGGACTTTGACGGTAAAGTTGTGCTTTCCATCGGCAAGCATATTAAAACAAGTGAGTTAAACGACATTCCGGAGAATTTCATTGTACGCCCGTATGTCCCTCAGCTTGAGATCTTGAAAAGAGCCAGCTTATTTGTGACCCACGGCGGAATGAACAGCACAAGTGAAGGTTTGTATTTTGAAACCCCGCTCGTTGTCATTCCGATGGGAGGCGACCAATTTGTTGTCGCAGATCAGGTAGAAAAAGTCGGCGCAGGAAAAGTAATTAAAAAGGAAGAATTGTCTGAAAGCCTACTGAAAGATACGATACAAGAAGTAATGAATAATCGTTCGTATGCTGAAAAGGCAAAAGAAATTGGACAATCACTGAAAGCGGCAGGCGGCTCTAAAAAAGCAGCCGACAGCATTCTTGAAGCTGTAAAACAAAAAACTCAATCAGCAAATGCATAGTGTAAAAGCCTGTTCTTATCGAAAGAACAGGCTTTTTGCCATTTCATAAGAATGCAGAGGAAGGGATTTGACACGCCGATAGAGAATTGATTAGAAAAATAGACAAGAAAGGAGGAGAAACTGCTTCGTTCATCAATAGAAAACCATCATTTTTACCCTCGCTTAAATAGTTCCTTAGACTTTCGAAAAACATATCGTGCTTATGTAAAATGTTAGATGTTTATTTGAAGGTTTAAAGGTCGAACGATGCTGAAAATGCTGCGCCAAATGTTTGAAAAGGGTTTAACTTGCTGAAAAATTGACGATAAAACAGTTGTGTGCCATTTTTGGAAACAAAATACTAGCTGTTTTTGCAAAAAAACAGTTTAGGAGGTTGAATGAATGAAAAAGAAGATTGTAGCCGGCTTGGCTGTTTCTGCAGTTGTTGGGTCGTCGATGGCCGCAGCACCCGTGGAAGCAAAAACGATAAAAGTAAAAAGCGGTGACTCTCTTTGGAAACTTTCCCGCCAGTATGATACGACAATATCAGCTCTGAAATCCGAAAACAAATTGAAATCAACGGTGCTTTATGTCGGACAAAGTCTTAAGGTTCCTGAAAGCAGCAAAAAAAGCACGACATCCCCATCTAATTCAAGCAAAACATCAACATACACAGTTGCATATGGTGATTCCCTATGGATGATTGCTAAAAATCATAAAATGAGTGTTTCTGAGCTTAAAAGCTTAAACAGCCTGAGCAGTGACCTGATTCGTCCGGGGCAAAAGCTTAAGATCAAAGGGACAAGCAGTTCAAGTGGATCAAATGGATCAAAGAAAAACAGCGGTTCCAATTCTTCAGGTTCTTCAAAAAGTACATATACGGTCAAGCTTGGTGACTCACTGTGGAAAATCGCAAACAGCTTAAATATGACTGTAGCCGAATTAAAAACCTTAAATGGCTTAACATCAGATACACTTTATCCTAAACAGGTACTCAAAATAAAAGGAAGCAGTTCACCGAAGAGCGGAAACAGCGGTTCCAAAAAGCCGTCAAACTCCAATCCCTCAAAAACAACGACGTACAAGGTAAAAGCAGGCGATTCGCTGTGGAAAATTGCAAATCGGCTCGGAGTCACTGTCCAAAGCATCCGTGATAAAAACAATTTATCATCGGATGTGTTGCAAATCGGGCAGGTTCTGACTATTTCGGGAGCATCAAAATCTAATCCTTCAAATCCGACAAAGCCAACAAAGCCAACAAAGCCAAAAGATAACTCAGGGTCAAACATTCAAATAGGTTCGAAGATTGACAGAATGATAACGGAAGCGAAAAAATATGTCGGAGTGCCTTACCGATGGGGCGGAAACACGCCTGCCGGTTTTGATTGCAGCGGCTTCATTTATTACCTCATTAATAATGTATCATCTATATCAAGATTGAGTACGGCAGGATATTGGAATGTCATGCAGAAAGTCAGCCAGCCGTCAGTAGGAGACTTTGTCTTCTTTACCACATATAAATCCGGCCCGTCTCACATGGGGATTTATCTAGGCGGCGGTGATTTTATTCATGCAAGCTCATCGGGCGTCGACATTTCCAATCTCAGCAATTCGTATTGGAAACAGCGGTACTTGGGCGCAAGAAGTTATTTTTAAAAATGAGTATGACAAAAAGCCTTTTATAGGCTTTTTTGTTTATACCAGACAATGATTGACCACACTGTTAGAAAAAACAAGGGGGAGACAGTATGTACCGTCTCTTGCTGTTGATGATGCTGACGGCACTGGGAGTTGCCGGATGCGGACAAAAAAAACCTCCAGACCCTCCTAACCGGGTGCCGGAAAAAAAAGTGGTTGAAACGTCAGTGTTTGGTCATCATGTCCAGTTGGTCAATCGTGAAGGGAAAGCAGTCGGTTTTATAGAGATCAAAGAATCAGATGATGAAGGCCTCGATATCCATATTTCCGCAAACAGCCTGCGTCCAGGTGCTTCTCTCGGTTTTCATATTTATGAGAAAGGTTCTTGTGTCAGGCCGGATTTTGAATCAGCGGGCGGTCCCTTTAATCCACTGAACAAAGAACACGGCTTCAACAATCCGATGGGGCATCATGCCGGAGATCTGCCTAACCTTGAAGTCGGTGCTGATGGAAAGGTAGATGTCATTATGAATGCGCCTGACACTTCACTGAAAAAAGGAAGTAAACTAAATATTCTCGACGAGGACGGAAGTGCATTTATTATTCATGAACAAGCCGACGATTATCTGACAAACCCAAGCGGCAATTCCGGTGCGCGTATTGTCTGCGGAGCCCTTTTGGGAAATAACGAGAAGCAGTAATATCATCCAAGCCCTTTTGTATTGAGCATACAGGGGCTTTTTTAGTATACTCGTTAAGGAATATGAATAGGAAAGGGAATCTGTCTATGACAACACAACTACAGCACTTAACATTGCCGGAAGATATACAACAAAAGCTTTTATCATATAAAGAGCAGCCTATTTCCCCAGAGTTTCAATCGCTTATAGGAACATCAGGCTATGAGGCGGAGGATGAAGCCATTTTATTTGACGCCATTATTGCATTAGCCATGGGGAAAAATGTCCTGCTGAAAGGGCCTACAGGTTCAGGAAAAACAAAGTTGGCAGAAACATTGTCCAGCTATTTTCATAAACCGATGCACAGCGTCAACTGTTCAGTCGACTTGGACGCTGAGGCATTGGTCGGTTATAAAACGATTGAAAATCAATCTGGCCAGGCAACAATCGAGTTTGTTTCAGGACCTGTTACAAAGGCAATGAAGGAAGGCCATTTTCTTTATATAGATGAAATCAATATGGCGAAGCCGGAAACACTGCCTATTTTAAACGGTGTATTAGATTACAGAAAAATGATGACAAATCCGTTTACAGGCGAGGTCATTCGGGCTAAAGGCGGTTTCGGAGTCATTGCAGCCATCAATGAAGGTTATGTCGGAACTGTTCCTCTGAATGAAGCGTTGAAAAACCGTTTTGTCATCATTGATGTGCCTTATATTAAAGGCGAGCTGCTGAAACAAGTGCTCATGTCTCAGTCAGCCTTGAAAGACGAGAAATTGATTGACAGATTTATCACGCTTTCCTCTGACTTGATCGTTCAGGCCAATAACGGACAGGTGTCTGAAGAAGCGGCATCCATCAGAGCTTTAATCGATACATGTGATTTAGCTGCTTATATTCCGCCGCGTCGTGCTATTGAGCGGGGAATTGTAGAAAAGCTTGATGATGATCGGGAAAAAGCGGCCGTCCGAAATATTGCAGAAACTCTGTTTGAATGAGGGGGCTGCGATGAAATTTATCAAATTTAACGACAGCACAATTGATTCATTTTTATTTATGATGCTGACTGATTTGGCCAAAACACTCACCAAGAGTGAAGCGGTAGAAGTGGAGTATGGCGTTCAGTCCTATTACAATCCATTTGAAAAGAAAATCTATATGAGCCACTTTTGGAAAGACAGGGCAGCTGAGGACATGGAAGCGGGTCTGAAAAGCGACGTCTACCTGCGTTCAGTCGGAACAAGATATAGCTCGCTGCATGAGTTTGCGAACTTTTTGAATGATATCCATCGCCATCTTACGTTTAAAAGTTTTGCCAAGCAGCTCTTTATGCTGCTTGAAGACATTAGAATCGAAGAACGCATCAAACATGAGCGTCCGGGTACGAAACATGTATTTGCGAAGCGAAAAGACATGTACAGAAAACATTTCTCAACCCAGCTGACCTTAAATTTGGAACGAAGCATTTTTACCGATGCGCTCTTTTGCGCGATCTATGTCAAGCTCACAGCGGAATCGCCGCTTGAGACCCTTCCGTCCATGCGTGAAGATATCGATCTGATGCGCCCGTTTATTGAGCAGCAGCTCTTGCGTGTGTATGAAGCAGATTCGACACGGCAGGTTCTGAAAATTGTTGAGGACCTCATGGATGGGCTTGAAGAGGTGCTCGATAAAGACATGTTGAACACCTACTTCTTTTTGCCTGAGCTTGACTACGCAAAAGCTGCAGAACAGCCGTTATTTGAAGAAGAGAAAAAAGCGCCGAAGCTGAGTGATGACATCACGCTTCCAAAACAATCAGACGGTGATGAGGATATCCATGAAGAAGAAATGCCGACATGGCACAGGGAAACAGAAGCACCGTCCAAAAGCTTCCTTCAATTTGATATTGAACACGGCGCAAAATCAGATTTAGGAAAAGATGCTTCAAGGGAAGGCGACGATGGAGATCAGGCCCTTGGCTCTGTTCAAGGATCAGCCAGACAAACGAAACGGAAAGACTATTCCAAGCTGGAAGCGCTGGAGTCCCAAAAAGACCAGCCGAACGGAGCGGGTATGGCTGACGGCAAAGAAAATAAATATGCATTTCCAATTTATAAAGAACCGCAGCCGGCAACCAGTGAAGAAGAGCTTTCTTATAAACAGCAGGCAAAAACGATTGAATCGTATCAAAAGCGTTTGAAACAAATGATTCAAAAAACGCTTGAACATAAAAAAACATTGCCGAGAACAGACCTTCATGCCGGGAGACTGAACAATAAGCTTCTTCGCTACTTCACTGAGCGAAATCCGCGCCTGTTCTACAAAAAGCAAGAACCATCTTCAGAAATCGACGCAGTTTTTACATTGCTGGTCGATTGTTCAGCCAGCATGTTCGACAAAATGGACGAAACAAAACGAGGAATCGTGCTGTTTCACGAAGCGTTGAAATCGGTAGCGGTTCCGCATCAGATTGTCGGGTTCTGGGAGGACACAAATGATGCAACCGAAACAAGCCAGCCAAACTATTTCAATACGGTTATTCTCTTCCAATCATCATTAAGACAAGAGTCTGGACCGGCCATTATGCAGCTTGAGCCAGAAGAAGATAACCGTGACGGGTACGCAATTAGGCAGATGACGAAAAAAATGCTGCATCGCAGCGAGGCGCAAAAGTTCTTAATTGTTTTCTCAGATGGAGAGCCGGCCGCATTTGGCTACGAACAAAATGGGATCGTCGATACAAGTGAGGCGGTTATCGAAGCCCGAAAAAGAGGAATAGAAGTGATAAATGTTTTTCTCTCCAACTCAGAAATAGAAGAATCGCAAATGAAGACGATCCAGGATATGTACGGAAAATTCAGTATATTTGTCCCGGATGTTGATCAGTTACCGGATGTTCTGTATCCGCTGCTGAAAAAACTGCTTCATAAAAGCATAGGGTAGCCCTTAATCCTATGCTTTTTGGCGTTTGTTTTTTCGAATGATTAAATTTTTTGTTTTTTATAAAGGTTTTTTACTATTTTGTGAACAATCAAGGTAGAATCAAATTGCAAACAGTGGTAAAATATCGTTGGAAGCGTTTTTATTACATAATTTTGGACACAGCGTTCGAAAGTTATTTCAAGATAGTGAATCAATCACTTGATTATCTAAGTTGGGGGTAATATTCAAATGTTTCAAAATAGTATGAAACAACGAATGAATTGGGAAGATTTTTACGGTCCGAACCTCGGCTATGCGCTGGAGCTTTACGATCAATATACCCAGGATCCGGACAGCATTGACCCGGATTTGAAGGAAATGTTCGACGAGCTCGGTGCTCCGCCAAGCGATATAAAAGAGGCCTCGGGAACAAAAGAAAAGGGACGTGTTACAGCCGATCTGATTCAAAAGATCGCATCCGCAGTCAGACTTGCAGAAGATATCCGAACCTATGGCCATTTGAACGCTTCCGTCAATCCGCTCAGAAAGGATGGGAAAAAGAGCGAACTTTTTCCATTATCCGATTACGGGCTAACAGAAGAGGAAATAAAAGCAATACCTGCGTCTGTCATCTGCAAAGACGCTCCTAAAAACATTACGAACGGTTTAGAAGCCATTCAGTATTTACGAAATACGTATAAAAGAACCATCTCTTTTGAATTTGACCATGTGCATGACTTCAAAGAGCGCGAGTGGCTGACAAGAAAGATTGAATCTGGCGAGCTGTTCCAGAAGAACTCAGCTGAAAAACTGTCGGCTGTGCTGGAAAGACTGACTGAAGTAGAGGGCTTCGAGCAGTTTTTGCACCGCACATTCGTCGGGCAGAAGCGCTTTTCCATTGAGGGTCTGGACGCTCTTGTTCCAGTGCTTGATGACATTATTGCACAATCTGTCAAATCAGGTACGACAAGTGTCAACATCGGGATGGCGCACAGGGGACGCCTGAATGTCTTGGCACATGTGCTCGGCAAACCGTATGAAATCATCTTCTCTGAATTCCAGCATGCGCCGAACAAAGATCTTGTCCCGTCTGAGGGATCAATTGGAATCAGCTACGGATGGACAGGGGATGTCAAATACCATTTGGGGGCGAATCGGGAGCTTCAAGACGCTGAAACAAAATCAGCGCGCATTACGTTAGCGAACAACCCGAGCCACTTGGAATTTATCAATCCGATTGTTGAAGGCAGCACAAGAGCGGCACAGGAAACGCGAACACAAAGCGGATACCCGGTACAAGATGAAACAAAATCGCTGGCCATTTTAATCCATGGAGACGCTGCATTCCCTGGGGAAGGAATTGTAGCTGAAACATTGAATTTAAGCTCTTTAAAAGGGTATCAAGTAGGCGGTGCGATTCATATTATCGCCAATAACATGATCGGATTCACAACAGAAAGCGCTGAATCCAGATCGACAAAATATGCCAGCGACCTGGCCAAAGGTTATGAAATTCCGATTGTTCACGTGAATGCGGACGATCCTGAAGCTTGTCTTTCAGCTGTTAAGTTTGCGGTCGAATACCGAAAAACATTCAACAAGGATTTTCTGATTGATTTGATCGGGTACAGACGCTATGGACACAACGAAATGGATGAACCGTCAACCACTCAGCCAATGCTGTATGATGCTGTCAGAAAGCATCCGACCGTCAAACAAATTTTCGCTGAAAAGCTGGTAAAAGAAGGCGTACTTACCGAGGAAGTCGTTCAAAACATCGAAAAATCGGTAACGAAGCGCATTGAAGATGCATATCAGAAAGTTCCGTCTAAAAAGGAACACACTGCCTGTGAAATTGAACTTCCAGAGCCTGTATCAAACGGTTTCCCAGATGTGGACACTTCGATTGATTTTGATGTGCTCCGCAAGCTGAATGGCGAATTGATCAACTGGCCGGAGTCATTTAATGTTTTCGGCAAGCTAAAGCGCATTTTAGAAAGACGCGCCAAGGCGTTCGATGATGACAGAAAAGTGGAATGGTCTTTGGCAGAATCACTCGCGTTTGCTTCAATTTTGAAAGACGGAACACCGATTCGTTTAACAGGACAGGATTCCGAGCGCGGAACGTTCGCCCAAAGAAACCTTGTGCTTCATGACAGTGAGACGGGCGAAGAATTTGTGCCGCTTCATCACTTATCTGACTGCAGCACATCATTTGCTGTTCATAACAGCCCTCTGTCTGAAGGATCGGTTCTCGGTTTTGAATACGGCTATAACGTGCATTCACCGGAAACGCTTGTTTTGTGGGAAGCGCAGTACGGAGATTTTGCCAACGCTGCTCAAGTGTATTTTGACCAATTTATTTCTGCCGGACGCGCGAAATGGGGCCAAAAATCCGGATTAGTCATGCTGCTTCCGCACGGTTACGAGGGACAGGGGCCTGAGCACTCAAGCGGAAGAATCGAGCGATTCCTGCAGCTTGCAGCAGAAAACAACTGGACGGTTGCCAACCTGACAAGCGCGGCACAGTATTTCCATATTTTAAGAAGACAGGCTAAAATGCTGCTTCGTGAAGAAATCAGACCGCTCGTCATTATGACGCCGAAGAGCCTTCTTCGCAACCCAAATACGGTGTCGGAAGTGCAGGAGCTCAGCGAAAGCCGCTTCCAGCCTGTTTATGAACAGTCGGGACTTTCTCATGACTATGAAAAAGTAACCAGACTTGTATTATCCAGCGGTAAAGTGTCTATAGACATCAGTGATCATTTTAATAAGTTAGTAGACGGTAAAGAGTGGCTTCACATTGCGAGAATTGAACAGCTGTATCCATTCCCGGCAAAAGGAGTCAAAGAGTTATTTGCAAAACTTCCGAACCTGAAAGAAATCGTTTGGGTGCAGGAAGAGCCGCAGAACATGGGGGCTTGGGGTTATATCAGCCCGTATTTGACAGAGATTGCACCAGAGGGAGTAAGCGTTCAATATATTGGACGCAGAAGACGATCCAGCCCTGCAGAGGGAGATCCGACAGTTCATAAAAAAGAACAGGAACGTATTGTATCTGATAGCTTGACTCGCAAAAACTAAGGGGGAAATGAAAAAATGGCGGAAATTAAGGTACCTGAATTAGCAGAATCAATCTCAGAAGGAACAATAGCCCAATGGTTAAAGCAGCCTGGTGACTATGTAGAACAGGGTGAATATCTGCTTGAACTAGAAACGGATAAAGTGAATGTTGAATTGACAGCAGAAGAATCGGGTGTACTTCAAGAGGTATTGAAAGATTCGGGTGATACCGTCCAGGTCGGAGAAATTATCGGTACGATTTCAGAAGGCGCGGGTGAAAGTTCTGCCCCTGCTCCTACAGAGAAAGCAGAAAGCAAGGAAAGCGTGAAAGAAGAGAAACAGGCTGAACCAGCTGCACAAGAGGTGAGCGAGGAAACACAATCTGAAGCAAAATCAAGAACGATCGCTTCTCCGTCGGCCCGTAAGCTGGCGAGAGAAAAAGGAATTGACCTGTCTCAAGTTCCAACTGGAGATCCGCTTGGAAGAGTGCGCAAGCAGGATGTCGAAGCGTACGAAAAACCGGCATCAAAACCGGCTCCTCAGCAAAAACAGCAGCCTCAGGCTCAAAAAGCACAGCAAAGCTTTGACAAACCTGTTGAAGTGCAAAAAATGTCACGCCGCAGACAAACGATTGCAAAACGCCTTGTAGAGGTACAGCAAACATCAGCGATGCTGACCACATTTAATGAAGTGGACATGACGGCTGTCATGAATCTCAGAAAACGCCGCAAAGATCAATTCTTTGAGCAAAATGAAGTGAAGCTCGGCTTTATGTCTTTCTTCACGAAAGCGGTCGTGGCTGCATTGAAAAAATATCCGCTGTTGAATGCAGAAATTCAAGGCGATGAGTTGATCGTTAAGAAATTCTATGATATCGGTATCGCTGTTGCTGCTGATGAAGGCCTTGTCGTACCGGTAGTACGAGATGCGGACCGCCTGACATTTGCAGGAATCGAAAAAGAGATCGGCGAGCTTGCGAAAAAAGCAAGAAACAATAAATTAACCCTTAGCGAGCTTCAGGGAGGTTCCTTCACGATTACCAACGGAGGGACTTTCGGTTCACTGATGTCAACTCCGATCTTAAACAGCCCTCAAGTCGGTATACTGGGCATGCATAAGATTCAGCTGCGCCCAGTAGCAATTGATGAAGAGCGTTTCGAAAACCGTCCGATGATGTATCTCGCTTTATCTTATGATCACCGGATTGTAGACGGTAAAGAAGCGGTTGGCTTCCTCGTGACAATCAAAAATTTACTGGAAGATCCTGAACAGCTTTTATTAGAAGGATAATAAAAAAGGGTACATCACGATAAAGTGATGTACCTTTTTTGATGCATATTTAAAGTGATAGATTGCTGCTTTTGGATCCAGCTTGTTTCTTTTTCACTTTTTTTGACCAATATGTTGCAAGCATAGAACCTGAAAGGTTATGCCACACACTGAATATTGCGCTTGGTACGGCCGATAGCGGTGAGAAATGAGCCGTGGCAAGTGCAGCCCCAAGCCCGGAGTTTTGCATGCCGACTTCGATTGCAATCGCTTTTTGAGACGGGTAATCCATTTTTAAAAGCTTTGCACAAAAAAAACCAAGTAAATAACCGATACCGTTATGCAGGATAACAACTGAAAAAATGAGCAACCCCGATTGAAGCAGATTTTCCCGATTGCCGCTGACGACAGCTGAGACAATCGCAACGATGCCAATGACAGAAACAAGCGGAAGGGCATGTACGGCTTTTGCCACTTGTTTTCTGAAAAACATTTTGACAATCAGACCTGCAATGATCGGAAATAAAACCGCCTGTAAGATTGAGATAAACAAAGACCCCGGCGAGACAGGAAGCCATTCTTTGGCAAACAGCATAATCAACAACGGTGTTACAACAGGTGCCAATAAGGTAGAAATTGTCGTAACCGCAACAGAAAGGGCAGTATTTCCTTTTGCTAAGAATGTCATAACATTAGATGCAGTTCCCCCGGGACAGCAGCCGACAAGAATAACACCAACTGCGATTTCAGCTGGAAGATGAAGCCCAAATGCGAGGCCGAAAGCAACGAACGGCATGATCGTATACTGAGCTATTACTCCAATAATAACTTGCCAAGGCTTTCTGACCAGCTCTTTGAAATCATCGGTTTGCAGTGTAAGGCCCATCCCAAACATGATAATGCCAAGAAAAATCGTAATATAAGAACTGATCCACGTAAATAAAGATGGGAAAGAAAATCCCAGCACTGCAAAAACAATGACCCATATGCCAAAGGTTTGTCCTGCAAAATGACTTATTTTTCTAATGATGTCCATAAAAACACTCCTAACACACTTATCAAGAACTTCAGCAGAAATTCTTACAAATTTCATAACATTCTCTTATTATAAATAATTTTCTGAATAATTCAATATTAGTTTTTGGCAGATGTCTATAGATATATGATGTAAACTAATCAAAATGTTCTTGACTATATAGGAAGATATTCTTACAATGAACCTTTATAATGGTTAGATCAAATAGGAGTGATACGGTGAAGGAAGCAAATCAATGGTCTTCGAAGCTTGGCTTTATTTTAGCCGCGGCAGGATCAGCTATCGGGCTTGGTGCGATATGGAAATTCCCATATGTTGCCGGAACCAGCGGCGGAGGCGCATTTTTACTTATTTTTATTTTATTTACGGTTTTAATCGGACTGCCTTTATTGTTAGGTGAATTCATCATAGGCAGAAGAACACAGAAAGATGCCGTTCAGTCCTATAAAACACTTGCTCCAGGAACGAAGTGGCATTGGATCGGTTATTTAGGCATGGTGACGTGCTTTATTCTTCTATCTTTCTACAGTGTCGTAGGCGGATGGATTTTAATTTATATTATAAAAGGCTTCACTGGCGGTTTATCGCAGACATCTGGTTTTGATACGATATTTGCAAGTACCATTTCAAATCCTTATTTGGCTGTAGGAGGCCAGCTGCTCTTTATGGTGGTAACAATTTTAGTTGTTGCAAAAGGGGTAAGCAGCGGAATTGAAAAAGCAAGCCAAGTATTAATGCCGGCGCTTTTTCTATTATTCATCATTTTAATGGTGCGTTCGGTTACACTTGATGGCGCGATGGAAGGAATCAAATTTTTCCTGATGCCTGATTTAACTGCAATTGATGCCAATACCATTTTATATGCAATGGGACAATCCTTTTTCTTATTAAGTGTCGGTGTATCTGTCATGGTAACGTATAGCGCTTATTTAGAGAAACAGGAAAATCTGGTACAGTCCGCTGTATCTGTAACTGTTATGAACATGCTTGTTGCTGTAATGGCCGGAATTGCGATTTTTCCAGCTGTCTTTTCATTCGGCCTCAAACCAGACCAAGGCCCGGTTCTGTTATTTAACGTGCTGCCGACTGTGTTTAATCAAATGCCGTTCGGAATTATCTTTTTATTAGCATTTTTACTTCTATTTTTATTTGCTGCATTGACATCTGCTTTTTCAATGCTGGAAATTTTGGTCGCAGTACTTTCGAAAGGCGATGTCAATAAGAGAAAACGATTCGCTTGGTTAGGCGGAATTGCTATTTTTATTGTCGGTGTGCCGTCTGCATTATCATACGGTGTCTTAAGTGACGTCTCTATATTTCATCTGTCTATTTTTGATGCGGCCGACTATCTTGTGAGCAATATTTTAATGCCGTTAGGTGCGTTACTGATTTCGATTTTTGTCCCGCTAAAAATACCGAAACAGGATTTGTTTGACGAGCTGAAAAGCGGTTCCAATCTCAAACGAAAGTGGTTTGCGGTTTGGCTGCTGCTCATTCGATATCTATCTCCTGTTGCCATCATCATCGTGTTTTTGCATGTGATAGGGATTTTTTAAAACACGAAGCCCCCGGGGAAAGGGGGCTTTTTTTAATAGAGCTTCCAAACGACTTCTTTTGCCTGCTCAAAACGTTTTTCTGCCTCGCGCCAATCCACGACATTCCACCAGTGATCGACATAGCTGGCCCGGTCATTTTTGTATTGCAAATAGTAGGCATGCTCCCATACGTCAAGCGGTAAAAGGGGGATTACATCCCATTGGCTGAAGAGCTGGTGTTTTTCTGCCGTTAAAATCTCCAGCCGTCCTGATCGAGGTGCCCAGACCAGAATGGCCCAGCCGACGCCTTCCACTTTTTTAGCGGCTTGGGTAAAATGTTCTTTAAAAGCGGAATAGCTTCCAAATGAAAGGTCTATCATTTGGAACAATGCTCCTGTAGGACGCCGCTTTCCGTTTGGATGCATAGAAAACCAAAAAATACTGTGCAAATAATGGCCTGCTCCATGGAACGCAAGCTCTCTTTCCCAATGAGTGATTAAGTCATAATTCTTTGTTGCTCTCGCTTTTTTAAGCTCTGATTCTGCTTTGTTCAGGCCATCGACATAGCTTTGATGATGTTTTGTATGATGAAGGACCATAATATCGCGTGAAATATAAGGTTCTAAGGCGGAGTATTTGTAAGGAAGCTTTGGCAGCACGTGTTTCCCTATAGGGACATAAGCGCGTCTTTCACTTGTATCATCTGATTCTGTAATATCCCGATAAAGGGCAGCGGCCTGTTTATACCAATCTTCTTCTGTTGTTTGGTCATCTTCCAGAGCCTCAATCATCTTGTCGATTTGATCTTCAAACTGGTCAAGCTGACCTCGCTTTTGAATCTGATCTTTCAGGGCTTCACACCAATTGAACATCTCCGTTTGATAAGATTCACGTTTCATTTGCTGTCTCCTTTTCAATAGAATCTAAATACTTTCCGACAGCCAGCAAAGAGAACACATATGGATAACTGTGATAGCGAATATAAAATTGCTTCGGCAATCCGATCCCTGCTGGATACGCAAGGCTATCGAAGCTATGCGAATTGCTGTCGGTAAGGTATTGCATGCCTTTCACAACTGACGGGTGTTCGGAATTTTCATATGTGAGCAAAGCGTCTAAAGCCCAGGCCGTTTGTACAATGGTTCCTCTATGAAGCGGTACATATGTTTTGATTTCGGCGCTTTTGCAGGATTCTCCCCAGCTTCCGTCATCATTTTGTATGGATTTGAGCCAACGCAGAGCCTTTTGTATACCGGGATGCTTTCGGTCAACCCCGCATGCATGCATACCAGTAAGAGCAGCCCAAGTGCCGTAAATGTAGCAAACACCCCATCTGCCGTACCAAGACCCATTTTGTTCCTGATGTTCGAAAAGCCACTTCACTGCGCGTCGAATATGTTGATGTTTTTCTGTGAAGCCAACTTTCTCGCCTAAAAAGTGCAGTACACGTCCGGTGAGGTCGGCGGTTGAAGGGTCAACTGCAGCGTCCTCGGCGGATTCAAGCGGCAGAAGACGGATCAGTGGGTGGTTCACGTTTTTTTCGAAAGCAGAAAATCCGCCGTCATTGTTTTGCATCGATAAAAGCCAAGATACCCCTCGCTCCCATGCTGCAGGAGAATGATTGCGGGGAATCGCCTTTAAAACGGCTGCAGTGTCGTCACAGTCAGGGTTATTTGTATTAATGTTTGAAAACCCCCAGCCGCCAGGAACTGAATTTGGATTTTTGACAGACCAATCTGCTATTTTGGTATGCTGGCGTTCTAGCAAAAAGTCGGCTGCTTTTGTAACAGAGCCATCCGTTTCGGTCACACCATTTTTTTGAAGGGCATAGCTGATTAGAGCTGTATCCCAAACAGTTGAAGTAGAGTTTTCCAGATAAGGAATCCCGTTGCATTTAGTCACCAGTGATTTAATGCCGGTAATCGCCCTCCTGATAACAGGAGAATAGCGTGACACACCAAGTGACAGAAGGCTGTAAACCATATATATAGTTGCGCTCGCATAGCTGTATAATGTTCCATCTTTTTCAATCCGGTCCAGCATATACGTTTTAGCTGTCTGTAGGCCCAGCTGCTGAAAAGCAAATGGTGCATGAAAAACGCGTTTCCAATGTGACAAAATAGACGTGAGATCTCTTTCTTCGAAAGCATCAGACCGAAGCCAAGTGAAAGGATTTTTTGTCATGTGCGGATCGAGATGGCGAAGAGATGAAATATTGCGGTTAATAAGGACAAATCGCTGATTGAGTGTTACAGCCATAGGAGCAAAATGAATACGGGCATATGAGCTGAACTGATAGAAATGAATCGGCAATGTTGGGGGGAGCGCCATGAGTGATAATGGTAAATACAAAGCAGGCCAAGGATAAAGCCCGTTCGCGGCAAGCATCCATTTTGTCATAAAATGAACATGTCTCAAACCGCCATGTGAGATGATAAATTGTTCAGCTTTCTTCATGTGCGGCTCAGATCTGTGAAAACATCCTGAAGCCAGCATCCCGACATATCCTTGGACGGTAGCCGTTAGATTTCCGCGCGTTTCATCGGGATAGTTGATAAATGTGCCGTCTGGCTGCTGTTTTGCATGAATGCCGGCTGCAAGGGATGATATCAGTTCTTTTTCATTTTCGCCTTCATCTAGTGAGGTAAGGAGCAAAATAAAAAAGGAATTTGTCATGATTGGTCCTTCAAAGCAAAATGTCCATGAACCATCAGCATTTTGCCTGTCTCTTAACTCGGTAATGGTTTTCTTTTGAAAACGCCTCACTTTCTCCTGAAGTGTGCCCATCACGCTCAACTCCTTCAGAAGCATATATATTCAGCGTCTTTTACTGCCATTACAGAAAGAAAAAAACTGCTGGCAGGCAGCAGTTTTTTAAACATACATGTTAGTCTTCAAGGTTTATCCATACACTTTTGACTTCTGTGTAATTATCCAAGGCATATGATCCCATTTCTCGTCCGAGTCCTGACTGTTTATAACCGCCAAATGGAGACGCCGCGTCAAACACATTATAGCAGTTGACCCAAACGGTTCCGGCTTGAAGTCGGTCCGCGATATAGTGAGCCTGCTTGACGTTCTCTGTCCATAGTCCGGCTGCAAGCCCATATTCTGAATGGTTTGCCCGTTCAATAACTTCATCGACTGTTTCGTACGGAATTGCAGTCAGCACGGGTCCGAAAATTTCTTCTTTTGCGATGGTCATTTCGTCTTCAACATTCGCAAACACAGTCGGTGCGACAAAATATCCTGCTTCAAAAGGACAGCTTCCGCCGGTCACTGCTTTTGCTCCTTCATCTTTTCCTTTTTGAATATAGGAAAGAACGCGCTCATGCTGTTCCTTGCTTACGAGAGGCCCGATTTGAGTATCTTTATGAAGTCCCGCTCCTTGGCGGAGTGACTCAGCATAGGATGCCATTTCATCAACAACTTCATCATATTGGTCTTTATGAATGAAGACACGTGAGCCCGCACAGCAGACTTGGCCCTGGTTAAACATCACACCGTTTAAAGCGCCCGGGATGGCTTTTTTCAAATTCGCATCCGGCAGAAGAATATTAGGCGATTTTCCGCCCAGCTCCAATGTAACACGCTTAATGCTTTTCGCTGCGGTGGACATGATTTTCTTTCCGATTTCAGTGGAACCGGTAAAGGCAATTTTATCAATCGCTTCGTGGTTCGTCAGCGCTTCTCCCGCATCTTCACCGAATCCTGGGATGATGTTGATTACACCGGCAGGGAAACCGGCTTGGTCAATTAATTCTGCCAAATAAAGAGCTGAAAGCGGTGTTTGTTCAGCCGGTTTGAGGACGATTGTACAGCCTGTTGCAAGTGCCGCACCCATTTTCCACATCGCCATCAGGAGCGGGAAATTCCATGGAATGATCTGGCCGACGACACCGACAGGCTCATGACGCGTATAATTAAAATAAGCGCCGGAAACCGGAATCGTCTGTCCTGTTATTTTTGTACACCAGCCGGCGTAATAGCGCATATGCTCAATAGCCAGCGGAATATCTCCATTAGTCGTTTCATTGATCGGTTTCCCATTATCAAGTGTTTCAAGCTGAGCAAGCTCAGTTTTATGCTCTTCCATTAAGTCTGCCAGCTTATACATCAGTCTGCTTCTCGAAGCTGGAGACATTGTTCTCCATTCACCTTGGTCAAAGGCTTTCCGGGCAGCTTTAACCGCTTTGTCCACATCCGCAGCCTGGGCTTCATACAGCGTCATCAAGGTTTCGCCGGTCGCCGGGTTTGGAGTGTCAAAGGTTGCCCCTGAGGCACTCGGAACAAACTTTCCGTCAATATAAAGCTTCTTTGTTCCCTGTAAAAATGTCTCCAGCCTTTTCGTCACTTGCATCGTTAAAGAACTCATCCGTAACAAACCTCCAGTCATTTTTTATGGTCTGTTCTGAGATTCTTGGTGATAGACATTGATTCCTGGATTGAATAGCAGAAATAAGCTGTGATAGTTGCTTCAAACGTAAGCGTATACAAATATTCTATAATAGAAATCAAGGCAAAATCAATGAATAACCGATATTGCAATTTACAAAAGAAAAAAGCTACAATAAGCTTATAGATAAGAAAAGGAGATTTCATCATGATTCATAAAAATTGGCTTGAAAAAGAAACAATTAAAAAAGTAAAGTGTGTGCAGACAAACGCAAAAAAATATATCGTAAACCGCGTTTTAACGCCGGGAAAAGAATATGAAGTAAAAAATGAAACAGAGGAGTTTCTCTTTGTGGTCGACAATACGAACAAAGTCGGCGGCTATTATAAAGAATACTTCGAAGAGATGTAATGCTTCCTTGAAGCATCAAACAGATTTTGTTAAAAGCAGTCGATACATAAAACCGCAGCTCAGCTGCGGTTTTTTTGTGGTTAAAACAGGAAATATAAAACAAAATTAAAAAAATCATTAAAAACCACTTTTTTATAAAAACATTGCTGAATATTGAAACTTTTTTCTCTATCTGTGCGTATTACTTGATGACAACAGCTTAAAAGCCAAAAAACAAATCAAAAATTTGAAAAATGTAATCTGTTCGTAATGGTTTAAATGTCTTCTATGTCGTATTCTTATATAGGGATAAAGGACTTATTTTTATGTAGTGAATGATAAAACAAATAGATAAATGCAGAAAGAGGGGTTCTTCATTGGGTATTTTTTCTGTTAGCAGATCAACGGACGCAAAGAAGCTTGAGGCTTTGCTCGTTGAAGGGGAAAGAATAGAATCGATTTATAAGCTCCGAGTGGACCAAATTTGCTTTACAAATAAGCGGATCATTTTCTTTGACAATAAAATGTTTTCCAAAAAGAAGGTTCGTGTATTTCTTCCATATAAAACAATTGAAAGCTTTGCCATCCAAGAAGCGGGAATGTTTGATCCGGACACTGGGCTTTTATTGATGACAAGAAGCAAAACGTTCGAATTAGAATTTGCGAAAGACACCGATTTAAGCGAGGTTCAGGCGGTGCTGACAAAGCATTTGTGCAGCTGAATATTTGATGAGCCAGCCGTTCAAAAAATGGTTAGGCTTTTTTTTATATATAAAAATAAGAACAGGGCATGTGCACCCTGTTCTTATTACACCACACTGTTTTTCGCTGAGTTCGAATCAACAAGATCTGCATCTAATACATTTGAAATCGGTACGACAAGAGGAGTAAAGTCGCCATTTTCTTCTCCAAACCCTTGATTTATTTTAGCTGATAAAAAGTAATCGACCTGCTGATACGGACCGAGTGTTAAAGAGGAACCACGGTCCATCGTATTGATTTTAAATCCGCCGACATTCACGACGGAGGGAGAAAAGAACATCTCATCACTTCCTTTTGATTGAGGAGTTAACCGCTTCACTTTCAAAAGAGGCCGGAGAATCAATTTGGTCTCTGTCATCCACATGGCTTCTCGTGCCCATAAATCCGCTCGCATCTCCAAAATTCTGTCCGTAGCCTTGATTTTTTTTATCTGAATTTTGCCATTCTGCCAATAAATTTTGTCCTACGTTAACCGCTGAAGCATTTTCAAAGGAATTAATTTTCAGCATGAAAATATTAATATTGATATACGGAGTTGGTTGAACCACAGGCAAACCTCCTTTCTATAGTTGTATGCTGGCGGTTATAAAGTATGTTAAGACAGGGGGCTTCAAATGGATTTCGAAAAGATGAAGCAGTGGATGGAATTCGCACAGCAGATGTACGGCGGTGACTTTTGGAAACAGGTATTTGATGAAGACCAAAAAACCCCTTTTATGACAAATGGCCAATCTCCGTTTCCGTTTGCGCAGCAAGATCAGCGAGGGAAAGGAGATGCTTCATTTCCGAGCATGGATATTGTAGATACCGTTGCGGAAGTGCAGTTTTTAATTTATCTTCCAGGCTATCGTAAACAAGACGTTCACATATTATCGTACGGAGATTATTTAGTGGTGAAGGGGCAGCGCTTTTCCTATTTTAATGAACAGGACTTTCGCCAAAAAGAAGGGAAATACGGAAGTTTTGAAAAGAAAATTCCGCTTTCCGACCATCTTCATGGAAAGATGAATGCCATTTTTAAAGACGGAATCCTATACATCACCATTCAAAAAGACGAAGGTCAAGCGAAAACCATTGTTATTGATGATTGATTTTCATACTGAGTGCATCTGCCCCATCACGGTCATCAATTGATTCAATCGGAATGACCATGACAATAACATCTGCATTTTGTTCCCCAAAACCGTTATTTCTTTTGATAGCAGAGCACCTGTTCCTTAACTCCGCAGAACCAAAGGTAAGGGATGAGCCGGTGCCTATCGAGTTAGTCTTGAGATGAGAAATATTGATGTTAGTCGGAAGCATGAAAACCTCTCCTTTCTATGGGATATACCTCATTATATATGTAGACGAAAGAGGAGTATGCAAAGGGTCGTGATGTCATGAAAAAAATGTTCCGGTCGCTGATCAGGCATTGCTTGAAACCAGAACTTGACAAACTGCGTGAATGTGAAGAAAGACTTTCAGTGCTTGAGAAACAGAAACAAAGCAGCAAACAGGAGTCTGAAGAAACCTATATACATATTGAAACGCTGAATGTCGAAAAAATTGACTATCATCTTGAATTCGGCGAGCTGACCATTGATGAACTGAGCGGCAGATTAAATATAGGCGCAACCTATTATATACCGCCAGAAGAGAAGAACAAAAAGTGCCAACGAAAACCCGAAGCACCATCGACGCCAGCGGTCACGATCCGTTCAAAAAGGCAGTAGCTCATCTTTCCATCGATGTTCCCATGTTTGACAGAAGGCAAAACGGGAAACAGGATAGAAAGGAGAGGATATACATGGCACTGACAAAAGAACAAACACAGCATCTCTATCATAAATTGCTCGATATGCAAAAAGAATTGTCTGGCGAGAAAAAGGAAACAGAATCAATGACGGAAGAAGTGGGGGAGCTTTCCAATGGGGTTGACAACCATATGGCAGATCACGGGACGCTCGTCACAGACCGGATGACAGACCAAACAGTGAAAGAGATTGACCGGGAGCTGTTAGAGGAGGTCAACCGTGCATTACAAAAGATGAAAGAAGGAACTTATGGCGTGTGTGAAAAAACCGGCCAAGAGATTCCTTACGAAAGACTTGAAGCTGTTCCTTATGCAAGAATGACAGTTGAGGCCCAAGCTGATGTGGAGGATGATCTGGAGACAGATGCTCCTTCTTATGAAAGAGAGTTTCATGAACAGGTAAAAGACTTATCCAACAAAGAAACAATTGATCAAAAAAGCTCGCAGACGTATGAAATCTTGGATCGTGAACAAGATTCGAAGTAAAAATGCCAAGCAAGTACACCGATATTAGATGTACTTGCTTTTTTTTGAAAAAAAATCTCATATTCAAAATAAAGTGATTGACTTTGCGTAAAAAAGAAAGTAACATACTATTTGTAAGTAAATATAAAAAGTTTACCGGGAGGAATACAAATGTCTACAGTTTTATTTGTAAAATCAAGCGACCGTACAGCTGAAGAAGGCGTTTCAACTAAACTTTACGAAGCTTTCTTAGCTGCTTATAAAGAAAACAACCCTAATGATGAAGTGGTTGAATTAGATCTTCATAAGGAAAACCTTCCTTACCTTGGCAGAGATATGATTAACGGAACATTTAAAGCAGGTCAAGGAATGGAAATGACAGAAGATGAGAAAAAACAAGCAGCAATTGCTGACAAATATCTGAACCAGTTTGTAAAAGCTGACAAAGTTGTTTTCGCATTCCCGCTTTGGAACTTCACAGTGCCAGCAGTGCTTCATACTTATGTTGATTATCTGTCTCGCGCAGGCGTTACATTCAAATACACACAAGAAGGACCAGTCGGTTTAATGGGCGGCAAAAAAGTTGCGCTTCTTAACGCTCGCGGCGGTGTCTACTCAGAAGGACCAATGGCTGCACTTGAAATGTCATTAAACTTCATGAAAACAGTTCTTGGTTTCTGGGGTGTTCAAGACTTGCACACAGTTGTCATCGAAGGACATAACGCAGCACCTGATCAAGCGCAAGAAATCGTTGAAAAAGGTTTACAAGAAGCAAAAGATCTTGCTGCAAAATTCTAATAAAGCCAAGACTCCTATCGTTACAAATAGGAGTCTTTTTGTATATACACATTAATATAGAAGAAAATAATCATTCACTTTTAGCGAAAAAGGCTGTTTTTTTTATTGTAATATATTTTTTGTTTGTCGAATTGTCAGGTATTTTGGAGAAAAAGCAGTTTTATTCACTGGAAAAAGTTTTTCTAAACAATTGTTCTGACCTCTTGATTAAAACCGCCTGATGGTGTACTATATTAAAGAAGCTACTTTGTGCGTATTGTTAATTAAGTTTTAACCTTTAAGCTGTAATAGGGAGTTTTATATCGAAGCCGGAATGTCATGCCTCCATTGCAGAGGACGACAGGAACGTTTCTGCAAACACCCACTTTGAGGAGTGGTGGTTTAAAACTTTCTTACTTGCATACGGCAAGACGTAGCGAAAGCCATTTCCTTTTCGGAAATGGCTTTTTATTTTATCTAAAAAGGTTTGGTATAGTGAATATTCCATTTTTGTGTGAAAGAAATGAAGGCCGCTTTTTTATGATATGATGGGAGAAATTCAAGGAAAAGCGAGGTTTACACGTTATGTTACATAGAGCCCAATCCCTTCTGGCTCATTATTTTGGTTATGAGAAGTTTCGGAGCGGCCAAGATGAAGCGATCCGCTTGGTGATGGAAGCGAGGCAAAATACGGCCTGCATTATGCCGACGGGAGGCGGCAAATCGATTTGCTATCAAATTCCGGCATTAATGTTTGAAGGGACGACGATCGTCATATCACCGTTGATTTCCTTGATGAAGGATCAAGTTGATGCGTTAGAAGAAGCGGGGATTAACGCCGCCTACATTAACAGCACACAATCCAATCAGGAAATATATGAGAGGCTGAACGGACTCAAAGAAGGGGCTTATAAGCTTTTTTACATTACACCAGAGCGACTAACGTCCACAGAATTTATCCGGATTTTGCAGGGCATAGATGTTCCTTTGGTCGCAATAGACGAGGCGCACTGTATTTCTCAATGGGGCCATGATTTCAGGCCAAGCTACAGGAATATTGAAATCTTGTTCCGTGAATTACACGACAAGCCTGTCATCATGGCGTTAACAGCAACAGCCACACCCGAGGTTCATGATGATATTTGCAAACAGCTGCATATTCAAAAAGAAAACACGGTATATACCGGATTTTCCCGAGAGAATTTAACCTTTAAAGTAGTAAAAGGAGAAAATAAAGATCGGTTTATAGACGAATATGTGCAAAACAACAGGCATGAAGCAGGAATTGTCTATACAGCGACCAGAAAAGAAGCTGATCGGATATATGAGAGATTGAAACGAAACCATGTCAGGGCAGGCCGGTATCATGGAGGTATGGCTGATGATGAGAGAAAAGAGCAGCAGGAAAGGTTTCTTAATGATGAGCTTCAAGTGATGGTGGCAACCTCTGCTTTTGGAATGGGTATTGATAAATCAAATATCAGATTTGTTCTGCATGCACAAATTCCGAAAGATATGGAAAGCTATTATCAAGAGGCAGGACGAGCTGGACGGGACGGTCTTGCCAGTGAATGTGTTCTCCTGTTTTCACCGCAGGATATTATGGTGCAGCGCTTCTTAATTGAGCAATCAGAACATGAAGAGAAACAAAAGCAGGATTTAAAAAAACTGAGACAAATGGTCGACTACTGTCATACGGAAGATTGTCTGCAGCGTTTTATCCTTATGTATTTCGGAGAAAAGGAGCCTGATGCGTGCGGACAGTGCGGAAACTGTACCGATACAAGAGCGGCCCATGACGTGACGCGGGAGGCGCAAATGGTCTTATCCTGTATCATTCGCATGAAAGAACGGTTTGGCAAGACGATGGTTGCCCAGGTGCTTGCCGGCTCCAAAAATAAAAAAGTTCTTGAAAATGGCTTTTCAGACCTTTCAACATACGGGATATTAAAACACCAATCCGTTGGCGAAATCAGTGATTTTATCGAATTTCTTATTTCTGACGACTTCATCAGGATGTCAGACGGAACGTTTCCGACTCTTTTTGTCAGCAGTAAAGGAAGGAATGTGCTGAAAGGAGAATTATCAGTAGCGAGAAAAGAAGCGTTAAAAGCGGCAGCGATTACTGAAAATGACGAGCTATTTGAACGATTGCGCATGGTTCGGAAAGAAATTGCGGCTGAGCAGGGTGTTCCGCCATTTGTTGTTTTCTCTGACCAAACGTTAAAAGAAATGTCAGGAAAACAGCCCGTAAATGATGATGAACTTTTGTCTATAAAAGGAGTCGGAGAACAAAAAAGAGCAAAATACGGCCGGCTTTTTTTACAAGAAATACAAGCTTATGCAAGGATGACAGACTAAAAAAACAGAAAAACAATCTTTTTTTCTATAAAAAACACATTTTATTTTCTCTGTTTTGCCTCAAAATAAAAAGACCTGCGAAGCCTATTATATCAAGGGTTCAGCAAGTCTTTCCATCAGAGAGAAATCCTTCATGTAAAGGAACTGTAATCTAAATCATATCTTTTTGTTATTGATTTGACATTTACGTGTGTTACGATATCACCTGTTAGCCGCCAATAAAAAGCTAACAAGGGAGGATTTACTTATGAAGAAGACGATTATGTCCTTTGTGGCAGTTGCTGCACTTTCAACAACTGCATTCGGAGCTCACGCTTCTGCAAAAGAAATTACGGTGCAAAAGGGTGATACGCTCTGGGGAATCTCTCAGAAAAATGGAGTGAACCTAAAGGACTTAAAAGAATGGAACAAGTTAACTTCTGATAAAATCATTGCAGGAGAAAAACTGACCATTTCTTCAGAAGAAACAACCACGACTGGGCAATATACAATTAAAGCGGGAGATACGCTTTCTAAGATTGCTCAAAAATTCGGCACGACAGTCAACAACCTGAAAGTTTGGAATAACTTAAGCTCTGACATGATCTATGCTGGATCAACTCTTTCAGTAAAAGGTCAGGCAACAGCAGCAAACACAGCTACTGAGAATGCGCAAACAAACGCACCTCAAGCTGCGCCAAAACAAGAGGCTGTGCAAAAAGAGCAACCTAAACAAGAAGCTGTACAACAGCAACCTAAACAAGAAACAAAGGCTGAGGCAGAAACTTCTGTTAACACAGAGGAGAAGGCTGTTCAATCAAATACAAATAATCAAGAAGCTTCAAAAGAACTAACAGTTACTGCTACTGCTTACACTGCTAACGACGGCGGCATTTCCGGCGTTACAGCTACAGGCATTGACTTAAATAAGAACCCGAATGCGAAAGTTATTGCGGTTGATCCTAATGTAATTCCGCTAGGTTCTAAAGTCTATGTTGAAGGCTACGGGGAAGCAACAGCAGCAGACACTGGCGGCGCTATTAAAGGAAATAAAATCGACGTATTTGTACCAAGTAAAAGTGATGCTTCTAATTGGGGCGTCAAAACTGTAAGTGTTAAAGTCTTAAACTAATAATATAGATTGTGATAAAAGACATGAGCTTTTGGCTTGTGTCTTTTTTTGTTCTGCTTAGAGCTGTTTATATCATATGCTGATAAAAGAAAGTGGTCCCGTTTTTCTCTTTATGTGCGATTCAGGGGCTCTCGGGTTAAATGATTGATTCCACATTACAGAGACATTCGGCATCATGACATTTATAGCTGGTTGTTAATATCTTTGATCAGCGAAACGAGCTGGTGTTTTTGGCAGATAATAAGCAGTTGGATGTAGCAGATACCATTTACGGAACGGAATCGGATTGATTTCAGACGGTTTTTTATTGTGATATTAGGCTCTTGCAGTTGGGCATGGCAGCTTCGGGAGCGAAGTGGCACAACTTTGTCATACTGAAAATACAAAATAATCAATATCAGAAATTCTGCTGATGTGCAATGGCCGACCATTTTAACAGGGATATCATTCAATCCAGTCTTTTATTGGGCTGTTAACCAAGCAATCGTTCAGCGGGTATAGGAGCGAGGATATGGATCAATTTAATTCTGGTTGCGGCGAGGTTCTCAAACGGGAATTTCAGGTTAACAAAAAGGATCCTGGCAGATGCCAAGATCCTTTTTTATTTAAACCAGCCTTTTTCCTTTGACCGGGTAATGGCTTCAATTCGATTTTTCACTTCAAGCTTTTCTAGAATCATTGAGATATAATTCCGCACCGTCCCGCTTTTGATGCTGAGTTCCTGAGCGATTTCTTTTGTGTTTTTACCGTCAGCCACAAGTTCAAGCACTTCTTTTTCTCTATCTGTAAGAGGGTTAGCTTCGCTGTATAAGTCCTCCATCAGCTCAGGTGCATAGATGCGTTTTCCATTCATGACGCTACGGATGGCGTTGGCCAGCTCTTCACTAGGACTGTCTTTTAACAAATAGCCTTTAACGCCAGCTTTAATAGCTCTCTGAAAGTAACCGGGTCTGGCGAAGGTGGTTAAGATGATAATTTTGCAGCCTGTATCTTTTAGCTCCTCAGCAGCTTCAAGCCCTGTTTTTCCGGGCATTTCAATGTCCATAATACATACATCAGGCTGGCGTTTTTTGACAAAATCAACAGCATCTTGGCCGGTTGTACCTTTGCCTACGACTTCCATATCGTCTTCTAGGTTTAGAAGTGATCCTAAAGCGCCCAGCAGCATTTGCTGATCTTCTGCAATAAATATACTAATCATATAAGCCATCCTTTATGTTTATTTTGAATTATTAGGAATTGCCATGGTAAGCTTGGTTCCGTTTTCGGTATCGATGTGAAGGCTTCCGTTTGCAAACTCAAGCCGTTCTCTCATCCCGAGTAAGCCATGTCCTTTTGAAAAGGAATTTTCTTCTCCTTTGAATGTTCCATCGTCAGACACTGTAATCACAACTTCCTTCCAGAGCTGCTGAATGTCAACTCGGCAAGTTTTAGCCTGGCTGTGTTTGACGACATTTGTGACAGCTTCCTTTAAGCACATGCTCAAAATGTTTTCATTCAACAATGAGATATTTTCGGGCCATTTCTCTTCTTCATAGATAAACATAATGTCAGCTGCTTCGAGAATTTGTTTGATGTTGATCAATTCATCCTTGAGCCGTATGCCCTTCATAGAGGAAACGATTTTTCTTACTTCATTTAAAGAAGTTCGCGCTGTTTGCTGAACACTTTTCAGTTCACGAGCTGCTTGTTCGGGATCTTTGTAAATCAATTTTCTTGCTAAGTCGCTTTTTAACCCAATAAGAGAAAGTTTTTGCCCAAGCGTATCATGGAGATCGCGGGCAATTCGCTGACGTTCTTCTAATTTTACCAGTTCTGCAATCCGTTCATTTGCATCCTCGAGCTTTTCTTCAAGCCGTTCGCGCTCCTTGCGGCTTCTTATACTAAAGGGCAATAAAATTGCGCTGATGAGGGTAATGACGACAAAAGGAATTTGTGTCAGAAAGAATTCCTTTTTTAATACGAGACTGAAATTGGCTGCGACGGCTGCGCTTATTAAATGGACATAATATAAAATATGAAAAGGGACGCGTTCCTTAATGTTTCCAATAAAATACGCGATAAAAAAAGCAAAATAAATATAACTGAACAGGGTAATGGAGGCGGTTGAAATGCCAATTAATAAAAATCCCCACAAATAAATGGTCCAGCCTTTTGAGACAAAAGCAAATCGATATACCGAAAAAAATAAAAGCGTCAAAATGATGCCGACAATAATAACAAATGTAGATGATGATTTCCATATAAAGTAGAAGGGGAGGATGAAAAATATCGTCCATATATAGGGCGTAATCCCGTTTAGTTTTTGAAATGTAAAATGATTTTTAATCATGATCTTACCTCATTTTCAGCTTTTCATCTTACTTGTAACTTTATCATTGTGAAAGCCAGAATGCACCCTCCAACAATAAAAAGGAAGCCTTCTAGTATATTAGAAGACCTCCTTTATCATCAGGCATTCTTCCGCAGCTTCTGTTTTTCTGGTGAATCAGGCGGAAGGCTTACAGGTATATGTTTTATAGCCCGAAATGACACAAACTGTTTGTTATCTTCATCCCATAGACGGAACGCGAGTGATTGCAGGCTTGTTTTTAAGGTGATTGTCGGTACGTTTTTTAATGGTTCGTGATGTTCATGAGCAACTTCAAGCTTATAGTTAGGCACCTTTGGACTCAAATGATGAACGTGGTGGTAACCGATATTGCCTGTTAGCCATTGAAGCAGTTTCGGGAGTTTATAAAATGAACTGCCTTCAACAGCAGCCTGAACGTAGCTCCAGTTTTCATCCGCTTCAAAATAAGAATCTTCAAAGGTATGCTGCACATAAAACAGCCAAACACCGATTGAACCTGAAATCAGAAATATCGGGCCTTGCACCAGTAAAAACGATTGCCAGCCAAAGATCAGACAGCAAGCGGCAGCCAATGCGACAATTGCCAGATTCGTAAGGTATGTGTTTACACGTTCCTTGCGTCTTGCGCCTTTTTTGTTAAAACGGTTCGTGATCAGAAAAACATAAATCGGTCCGAGAATAAACATGATAAACGGGTTTCTATAAAGTCTGTATGCAAGCTTTGTTCGTCTGGATGCAGCTTTATATTCGTTTACTGTTAACATCCAGATGTCTCCTGTTCCGCGTTTATCCAGATTGCTGCTAGTTGCATGATGAATCGAATGGCTGTGCTGCCATTGAAGATACGGGAATAAAGTCAGGACACCTGTCAGAAAACCGAGAATGTGGTTATAGCGTTTTTGTTTGAAAAAAGATTGATGGCAGCAGTCATGGAAGATGATAAAAATTCTTGTTAGAAAACCTGCGGCAATTACCGTTAATGCTAACGTAAGAAGATAGGAGACATCAAGGCTGAGATAAGCAAGAAACCACAGGCCGAAGAATGGGATAAACGTGTTCAAAAGCTGAATCAGGCTGTTTTTTGTTTCAGGCTGAGCAAATGCAGCGACTTGCTTTGTCAGCTGTTTTTGTTTATGTGCAATGGTTTGTTCAGTCATAGTAAGTATCCTCTCATTGTGTGTCTCGGTTCAGTATACGCTAATGAGAGAAGTCTTTTGTAGTAGCACACATCATGCCTCCTATATGACATTTGTCATGTCTCGTGCGGCATGCATAACCGATTGCGCTAAAAAAGCTTGTAAAAAAATTTACAAGCTGATTAATGCTTATCAATCCATATTCGTGATGTGCCCGAAATAGCTTCAATCCTGCATGTTCCTCCTATAGGGAACGTGGCAATTGGCGAGGTATGTCCGGCATTTATATTTGCGATGACCGGGATGCCGGATAATTCTTTTTTTGTTTCGATCATGGCTTTTACAAGATCCATTGATGCGTTTGATGCTTTCTGAAATCTGCCGATCAAAATCGCCTTTACATGTGAAAAAGCGGGGAGGTGGATGAGTGATTGCAGATCGCGGTCAAACATGTGGATGTCTGACATATAATCATCTTCAATCAATAAAATAGTATGTTCTGTTTCAGGAAAATACTCCGTTCCCTGCAGCAAATTAAGCGTGCATAAGTTTCCGCCAATTAAAGTGCCTTCCGCATAACCTTCTTGGATTACAACAGGGCCGTTATTAGGATAAAAACGCCTGTTTTCTTGATCCAAAAACCAGCGGTCATCGCTCCACTCACTTGAAGGAAGAATTTCAAACGGGTCGTCCGAAGCGCAGCAAGAAAGAAAATACTCCTCTGTATAATCGAGTCCTTTTTTCATTGCAAATGTTGAGAAGTGGGGACCTGAATACGTAACAAGACCCGTTTTTTGATAAATAGCGTTGCAAAGAGCGGTTATATCGGAATAGCCGCACAGAATTTTTGGATGTCGTTTGATTTTCTCGTAATCAAGATAACGCAGCAGCTGATTTGAATTAAACCCTCCGAGTGTCGTTAAAATCGCTTTGACGCCTGGATCAAAAAAGGCAGCGTGCAGATCTTGGACTCTTGACTCGATAGAGGATGAATCAAATTCGTTACATTCATTTGCGTGTTCAGCGATGGTTACCCGATAACCTAAGCGTTCTAACGCCGTTTTTGCTTGGGCTTTTGCTTCATTTGATAATATAGACATGCTGGTCGCGGGAGACACGATCCGGATTTCGTCTCCCATTTTCAGTTTTGAGGCGTACATAGAACCCTCCATCAATGGTTTTATACCATTACAGCATATCTTGGCTCTTTCTTCCAGACTTTTTTACAAATCAACCCACTTAATGCTACCGGATTGGGTATCATGATCGATACATACTTTGAATTGATGTTTTTCATAAAAGTGAATCAGCCGGTCTACATGATTCCAATCCCGTTTGGCGATGTCTCCTGTGACTTTCGGTATATTGTGGTCTCTTGCTATATCTTTTAAATATTTCATGCAAATGGAACCAAACCCGTGATTCGGAGGGCCTTTTATATCGCCTATATGAATGGCATCGTCCTTGTAAGACGCTACAAGTGAAAAACAGCCTTTTCCTCGGTAAGCTGTTTTACAATCAGTTAGCATAATTTTGCATGTTTGGCCATCATCAATCGAGGAAACAATCATCCATTCTTCATTGTTCGATTGATCAATACCAAGCACTTTGGCATCTTTAGATAAATCCTTCATATTCTCCTGCATGCGATAAATTTGAAATTCTAAATCATTTAATTCTTCTTCAAGCTCTTGACGATTTTTTTCTTTAATAGTAAACAAGATCAAACTCCTTTCAAAAATCAGCTTAGAAACACAGTTACCAATTGTATTAGAAGAGAGGCGTATTGTAAACAACAATTCCATTATTACTAGAAATTAGCGCAAAGTCAGGTTTGATCGTTTTTAAGAGAGGAAAAAGAAAACTAACCTGTGAAAAAGGAGGAATCAGAATGGCGATTGATTCATTGATTAACAAATTACAGTATGTCCAATTGGAACCGCCGGATAAAATTCTCTCCCTGTATCTCAATACAGACATGAGAGATCCAGAGCAGCAGGGGGGAGAATGGAAGATTGCCCTAAAGTCAGGATTCAGCCGATTAAAAGAGTATTTGGCAGTTAGTGATCCAGAGGAGGAAAAGTGTCTGGATGGAATCAGGGCTAAAATGAATCAATACTTGAATGCAATAGGAAAAGACATGCCCCGCAGTCTCGTGTTTTTTGTTTCCGACAGCGGCATATGGGAGCCTATTAAGCTTCAAGTCCCTGTAGATACAAGATTTTACTGGGAAGAAACAGCTGTCCTGGATCAGCTAAAGGGTTTGCGCCAGACATACCCAAGTACGGCGTTTATTTTAACTCAGCAGCATGAAGTGAAAATTATTGAAACCGTTTTAGGGAAAATTGAGGCGGTGGAGCGTTATGAGTATGATATGATCAATGAATCTTGGAAGAATTGCCATTCAGCTGTAGACAAAGCGGCACGATTTGAAGAGAACCGGATGAGGGAACATGTAACAGAGAACCAATCGAGACTGTATAAGCGGCTGGCTGCCAGCCTTGATCAAAAAGCTGCCGCGAAAAGATGGGAACGAATGGTTATTGCCGGGGATAAAGAAACGGCCGATATCTTGGATCAGCATATGAATAAACCCATTCATTCGAAAATTCAAAAGAACCTGCTGAATGAAAATGAACATAAGGTCATTGAACATTTGATAAAAGAGGCGTAAACCTAACAGGCCGGGGCTAATAGCCTCCGGCCTTTGAAGTGTGTCTAATTTCTGACGAAGCACTCGAAACCGTTGACATCTTCTTTGAATTTGCATACGATTTGGATAGCCAGTACAAATTAGGAGAGGTCACCAAATGAACCAAACAGAAAATAAACCGAAAAATTACACGGGAATTGTCCTTACGCTGACAGTTCTGATTAACGGTTTAATCGCAGTGCTGTTTTTCATGCCTAAATTAGATCAGTTCAGCCATGCGAATATTCACATTTTGCCAATGCTGAATGCGATATTCAACAGCTTTACGTTTATCTTCTTATTGGCCGCGCTGATTATGATTAAACAGAAAAATATCAAAGCTCACAAACGCTTTATTTTGGCCGCATTCACAACAACTTTACTATTTTTGATTTGCTATGTGACGTACCACTCGATTGCGGAAAACACGCTCTATGGCGGAGAAGGTATTATGCGCCCGATTTATTTCTTTATTTTAATTACACATATCTGCCTTTCTGCAATCATTGTGCCGCTTGCGCTGTTTACGCTGATCAGAGGGTTCAGCATGCAGGTAGAGCGCCACAAAAAAATTGCGAGATGGACAATGCCTCTATGGCTGTATGTAAGCCTTACAGGCGTTATTGTATATTTGATGATTTCACCGTATTATTAAAAGCCATACTCAGTATGGCTTTTTTTACATGTAAACATGGCAAAAGCCCAAATCTATTTTTGGGCTTTTGTCAGTAAATTGATAGACTCTTATTCATGAGCCTTGGATTCCATGGTTTCAAGTGTTGCAACCTGCAAAGATTCTTCAACAGTTTTTGTTTTTTCTTTTACTTTTTCTGCATACGTATAATCACCGTAGCAATACGGATAGCGGAAATTTTTCGCATTTCCCCCGCAAGTATACAGATCAGGATTTTTTTTGACTTGCTGCTCGGAGTATTGTTTTGCCAATTCCTCAGTATGCGTTCCTCCATGTTCAGCTACAAAATCAATGTAACCTGCCCCCATGTTGTAGCTTTGAATAATGGTATCCAAATCCACGCCTTTTTCCTTACCGGTCTTGTACATGAGGGTAAATTGCTTGATGCCTTGTTTAACACTGAGTTGAGGGTCTGTTATCTCATTGCGTTTTAACCCCAGAGATTCAGAGGACTGCATGGGATCATTGCCTTTTCCTTTTGACTCCTGATACATCATGCCTAATATGAGTGATGTATAATTAGAGAGTCCTTGGCTTTCAAGCTCTTCTTCCACCAAGGGTTTGTAATCGGTTAAACGTTCCAAAACAATCGTTTTCGTATCGATCGGAAGTTTTTTGATTAAATCCCGGTTGAAAAAAAGCAGGACCAATAAAAAAGAGGCGATGACAAAGACAAAAATCATCATAAAACCCGCAGCAGCGAAACAGCCTTTTCTCTTTTTCTTCACTGTGTTTCACCCTCAATGTTTGGAGCAGTATGACCTTTTTATTATGACATAAGACGGTATATCAGACCAAGTAAAAACCTGATTTGAAACATAAATTTAAACTATGAGATTGAAATGGAATACAAGCAGGCTGGTTTGCACTCAAGAGCATTTGTTATAAGATAAAACTATGAATAAAGAAAGGTGATACATATGACTGAATTTAGAGAAACGGAACAATCGGCTGCTGATCTGGACGAGGAGACGCTGTTTCTAGTCGCGCAAACATTCAAAGCGCTTTCTGATCCTACCCGAATCAGGATTCTCCATTTATTGTCCCAGGGTGAGCATGCAGTAAACGGAATTGCAGAAAAGCTGAATTTACTGCAATCCACAGTGTCCCACCAACTTAGATTTTTAAAAAATCTTCGACTTGTCAAATCGCGCAGAGAAGGAACATCGATTTATTACTCTCCCGAGGATGAACATGTTTTAGATGTTCTTCAGCAAATGATCCATCATACACAGCATGATTGAAAAAGACATCCTTGCTTAACTCGCTGCTAGCGGGCAAGGATGTCTTTTTCTTTATTGTGTCCGTGCTGTTCGAGTTCGTTTCTGCTGAGCTTGATGACAAAAGAAGAAAAACCGATATAATAAACGGCTATCAGAAAACAGACGCCAATTGTCAGAGGGTCCGTTCCGATTGACTGACTGTATGATCCAAGGCGGTTTAGATCAGGCGAGGTAAGATAAAGCTCTGTCACTCGATATAGAAATCTTGACAGGAATAAGGTTAAGAGAATCATTTCTACCCAAATATGAGTCCGAAAATAGATCTTTCCTCTGCGTTTTTCAAAAGAGATGTTTTTCTTAGCGAAAAAGACAAGGAGCCATCCGCCAAGAATGCCCAAAATGAGATATCCATATAAAAAAGGGTGAATGGCGCTGAAGATTGAAAGGCCAAAAGCAAACAGCGAGAAAAGAATGATACGGGTGAACAGCCAGCGGGGCTTCAGCGGCTGGTATCCGATGGACCTTTTAATTTTTTTATACAGAAAAAAGATAATGATCATGGCAGGATAAACGCTCTGAAGTGTAAGATGCATGATGTGAAATCCCCTCCGTTGAGAAGTGTATGCTTATCCGGTTGGAAATAGTAGCTGAAATAAATACTGAACACAAAAAAGAAGGGGAACCCCCTGTTTTCATAGCATATGCGAGGTGTATTCCGCCGCATAATAGATATGCCCAAGCTTTATCAAAATGTTATGATTGTTTTGTTGGAAAATACAAGAAGAAAAGGTGGCAGAATGAAACTGGAACGTTTGTTAGCGATGGTTGTGTTATTGATCAGCAAAAAACAAGTGCAGGCTGCAGAGCTTGCTGAGCTGTTTGAAGTATCTGTCAGAACAATTTACCGTGATATTGAGACGATCAATAGGGCTGGTATTCCGATTGTGACCTCACAGGGTTCCGGGGGCGGAATTGGCATCATGGAAACGTATCGGCTTGAAAGAGAGTGGCTGAAGGAGGAGGAATTGTTTGCAATTGCTTCCGCTTTGCAGAGCGTTTCATCTATGTATGAACCCGTTTCTCACAGCACAGCCTATCAAAAAATCAAACACCTTATACCTAAGCAATCTGCTCAAGCATTTAAGCACCAAACAGAAAAATGGTTTATTGACATGACGGCATGGGGCCATACTGAGGATCAAAAGACGCTGCGCGAGAAAATAAGCGCCGCCATCGATCGATTGTCAACGATATCTTTTACATATACAAGCGCAAGCGGGGAAACACTACTTCGGGAAACTGAACCTTATACATTGGTTTGCAAGGCGGGGCACTGGTATTTATATGCCTACTGCCTGGTAAGAAATGATTTTCGTTTTTTTAAACTGAACCGGATGAAAGATCTGGCCATCTTACATCAAACCTTTATCAGAAAAGACATTCAGCTGGATACTTTGCCATGGGATAAGAATTGGTACCAGAAGGGCCGTTTAACTGAACTGGTTATTCTTGTTCAGCCGGCAGCACGTCAGCGTATAGGTGAATGGTTCGGATATGATGTTCTTCACTGTGAGGAAGATGAAATCTGCCGGGCAGTGATTTCACTTCCAGAAGATCAATGGCTGATCGGTTTTTTGCTCCAGTTCGGAAAGGATATTGAGGTTCTGCAGCCTCTTCATATACGGGATAAAGTAAAAGAAACCATTCATCACATGCAAAAAATATATGAAACCTGACACACTGCTGTCAGGTTTCTTTGTCTATAATCTTAACAAAAGGAGGAGAACGTATGGGCTTTTCACATATAACACACTTAGACCGGAAACGATTTGCCGGACTGTCACAACGGACAAGCAACGCACTGGAAATGACGGAAGAAAGGAGGATTCCGGCACTGTGGGATCAATTCTGGAAGCAGGATATGAGCGCTCTTTTATCACAGGCTGAAAAAGACAAGAGCATTATTGCCTTATATTCGAATTATGAACAAGAGACGAATGGGTTTTATACGTTTTCAGTCGGAACGTTTCAGGAACACAGCAGTACTCTTCCGGAACCATATGAAGACATTAATTTGCCGGCTTCCGCTTACGCCGTTTTCACTTCCAGAATCGGCCCTATTGAAGAGATTGTGCTTGAAACGTGGAAGGAAATTTGGACTTGGGATAAGCGGCATCTGCGCACGTTTACAGGTGACTTTGAGATGTATGATCAAAGTGCCGCAGTGCCACAGCGAGCACAAGTTAACATTTATGTAGCGATAAAAAAATAATAAACTCTTGATAAACTAATGGTGTTAGTTAATAATAAAACTAACACCATTAGTTTTTGTTAGGAGGAATAAAAAGATGAGAATTACTCAGTACCAAACGGTTTGGCAGCTGACTTTTTTTCCAGCATTGTTTCCGGTTAATTGCTATTTAGTAGAGGAAGAAAACGAAGTCACCCTTATTGATGCCGCACTGCCAGGCAGCTATAAAGGGATTATTCAAGCTGTGAATCAGCTTGGAAAACCGCTTCGGCATATTTTACTGACTCATGCACATGGGGACCATGTCGGATCACTGGATACATTGGCACAAACATTTCCGCATGCAAAGGTTATGATCTCGGAACGAGATTCATTCTTGCTTCAAGGTGACACATCCTTGCGGCAAGATGAGCCGCAGACGCCTATAAAAGGAGGTATTCCGAAACACATACAAACAAAGCCTCACCAACTGCTGACGGGCGGTGAAACAATTGGTTCTCTGCTTGCCATTCCAACACCGGGCCATACTCCGGGCAGCATGTCATTTCTTGATACAAGAAACGGCACTTTAATAGCAGGAGATGCGTTTCAGTTGCGCGGAGGAATCGCTGTATCAGGTCAGATAAAATGGACGTTTCCTTTTCCCGCTTTCGCCACATGGAATAAGGAGGAGGCCATCAAAAGTGCACAATTGCTCGCCGATAAGGCGCCTTCCTGTCTCGCTGTCGGACATGGAAAATTCCTGCGATCACCTTCAGAGCGGATGAGACAGGCGATCCAAAAAGCAAAGAAAGGATGATGAGCATGTCACCGAGAATAGGTTTGACCCAAAAAATGATTGTAGACGCTGCAGCGGAGATTGCCGATCAGGAAGGGGTAAATGGTGTCTCACTTGCGGCACTTTCTAAAAAAATGAATGTGCGCCCCCCGTCATTGTATAACCATATCAACGGGCTGCAAGCGATCAGAGCAGAACTTGCTGTCAGAGGACTGACAAAGCTTTTTGATCAAATGGCGGACTCCGTAACCGAACGAAAGGGAGATTCCGCGATGCTTTCTTTAGCTCATGCATATGTTGATTTTGCAATTGAAAATCCCGGATATTATGAAGCGGCTCTTCTTAAGGTTCAGGACAAACGGACGGAAATCGTCTCTGACCAAATTGTCTGTCTTGTGACGAAGCTGCTCATTGAAAACGGCTATGCAAGTGAAAAGACTGCCATTCATGCGACAAGGGGGCTCAGAAGCCTGCTGCATGGCTTTGCTGTTTTAATCGCAAAAGAAGCATTTGAACGTGAGGAGGACATTTTAGAAAGCCTGTCATTTTCAATTCGGACATTTTTGTCAGGATTATTAATAAACAATAAAAATATTATGTAAACAAATAAATGGATGTCTTATATTTCTGAATATTGTATAATATCAAGGGAGTATACATAGGGGAGAGGCATTATGCAATGGATGACATTCACAAGATTGAACGATTAGCGGCAGCTTCATGGCCGGCTTATTTTCAAAAAAGCATAGGGAAATGGCTTCTCAGAGCGAATTTTGGCGTAACCAAAAGGGCAAATAGCGTATGGACGTCTGCGGATATGCCTGAAGGGGATTTTCAGCTAGAGGCCGAACTTTTTTATCAAAGTTTAGGCTTACCTGTTTGTTTTCATATTAGCAACGCATCACCGAAAGGGCTTGATGACGCATTGGCAGACAGCCGTTATGAAAAGGTAGACGAGTGCTTCCAGATGACAGCGTTGTGCCGGTCAATTATGAGCCGAACAAATGACAACAGCCGATTTACATACAAGTGGGAACAAGAGCCACCATCTGTTTGGATAGATGAATTTATTCAATTAGAAGGGTTTTCACCCGAACGTCACAAAGGTTACAAACACATATTCGAACGCATGCCGCCGTGTAAAACTTTTTTCAAGATGTATGACAAAGAAAGCCTGACAGCGCTTGGCACGGTTTCTGTCATTGATGGTTATGGCGGACTTAGTAATATCGTTGTAGCTGAGGAGCACAGAGAAAAAGGGGCAGGAACCCAAGTGATCAGGGTGTTGACTGAATGGGCAAAAAACAACGGAGCGGAACGCATGTTTTTACAAATGATGAAAGAAAATCTGGCGGCAGTTTCTTTATATGAAAAAATCGGATTTTCGCCTATATCGGAACACCATTACCGGATTAAAAGATGACCAAAGGAAGGGGGTTGCTGATGGATTCGCTTCAAGAGATGATTTGCGAAAAACGGACATACACACGCCTTTATCATTCACATAAGCACGCGTACAGCCAATTTCTTTTTCCGCTTGAAGGGAGTATTGATCTTGAAACTGAAGAGCGCCAGGTGAAATTAAATCCGGATCATTTTTTATATATTCCGCCGCAGTGCGAGCATCGCTTCCGTTCTATCGGAAGAAATGAATGTCTTGTACTGGATGTTCCGCTTCATGCAATGAAAATTGATGAGTATCGTGCAGGATCGGGAATTGAAGCTGCACTCGACCCTTTCTGGTCTTCGATCAGGTACTTGCTGACAGAGGAAGCAAAGGCTAGAACAGCCAACTCGCTTCATATGCTAGTACAATACATAAAAGAAAAGCTTCAATCCCATAACTATGCCTCAATTGCATACATTCACAGCCATTTATTTGAGCGGCTGACGATTAAGAAGCTGGCAGAAATCGAGCATTATCACCCAGCTTACTATTCAAGCTGGTTCAAAAAACAGACAGGGAAGTCCCCGCAGAACTATATTGCCGACCTTCGCCTTGAGGAAGCAAAACGAATGCTGATGGAGAGAAATGAAACCCTTACCGTCGTGAGCGAGGCGCTGGGCTTTCAAAACCTTTCTTCTTTTACCAGATGGTTCACAAAAAGCACAGGAATGCCGCCCCGCCTGTATCGAAACACCTTATATTCAGATAAAAAATAATGGCTATTTGGTTAAACGAATCTTGAATATCTCCTTTACAATAGGAGAAAAAGGAGTTATTGATATGGCAGTCATTGAAGACTTTGAGAAATTGGATATCAGAACGGGAACAATTGTAAAAGCGGAAGAATTTTCTGAAGCAAGAGTACCGGCAATCAAGCTTGTGATAGATTTTGGGACTGAAATCGGCTTAAAACAATCGAGCGCACAAATCACGAAGCGTTACAAGCCGGAAGATCTCGTCAACAAGCGAGTCATAGCAGTCGTGAACTTTCCGCCCCGCCGGATCGCCGGATTTAAATCGGAAGTCTTGGTCCTCGGCGGCATACCCGGCCAGGGCGACGTCGTCCTTTTGCAGCCGGATCAGCCTGTCCCAAACGGCACAAAAATCGGATAACGCAAAAAAAGACGTTTGCCTAAGGCAAACGTCTTTTGCGTATTGAGGCGATGCACCACACGCCACATTCGTGTGTGCCGTAAAGGCATGTACATCGACTTACACAATTCAGCTCATCGCTATATGAATATAGCATGGAGGGCGAAGGATTGCAAGGATTACTTTGTTTTTGTGATTGAATTTGTCCGTCTAATCAAGATCTTATTATATGAAATGTAATAATCTTTTAGTACAGAAGGTGAGCATGATCTAAGGTAAGCGATTGACCTCATAAGCAACACGTATTCCAGATTCAATCGCGCCTTGCATCCACGCATGAGTGAGTGAGGCGTGTTCTCCGGCGAAATGAACTCTGCCCTCAGGGACAGGAATATAGGGATACAGCTCTAATTCTTGTCCTGGTTCGAAAGCTGTAAAACCTCCCGCAGAATACGGGTACTGGCTCCAGCTAAAAGAAGTGCCAGACACAAATTCAGACCACACAATATCACCATAGATGTCAGATAAATTCAGTAAAGTATACTGGATTCGCTCTCCTTCTGAAAGACTGTCCCATATCAGTGCCTCATCAGCCCAAGTATAACTGGCCAGAATGACGGCATGTCCATTTGCTCCAATATTTCTGCTTGGATAATACGAAAAACGAATCGGTAGATCAGTAATAGATTTGCCGCTGCGCTGCCCGGCTTTTTCCCAAAATCGGCTTTTAAACTCTATGCCGATTTTTGTTGCACTGATATAGTTTAGCTCACGGATTGCCCTCCGTTTATAGTACGAGAATGAATGGTATGGTTCGACTTTTACAAATCGCAATGTTGAAAAAGGAATGGTTACAATAGCGAGATCAGCTGTGAATGATGTGAATTCTGCCGTTTGTTGATGCTGACAATGGATCGTAACACTATTTTCACCCTGAGAAATTTTCATCATTTTTTGATGGTATAGAATGTTTGTTTTTAATTGAGGAAGAAACGCGTGAGGCAGCAGATCCATGCCGCCAGTTATCTCATAGAAGTGAGCGGGTGAAGAAAAAAAGATAGATTCCCGCAATACTTCAACAAGGGACATCCCCATATACGCTTCCATATCCAAAAGTACACCGATCATATCGATCGCGCCATATGAAAAATACGTGTTTAAAAAAGAGCTTAACGAATAATTTTTGTATTGTTCTTCGACAATCCGCCAATTTCTCGCTGGATTTAGATTGATAAAATTTAGAATAGGCTGCAGTAAAGAAAGCATCAGCTCTTCAGACGTTTTCCCTTGTTCATGTGGTGCAACTGGGTATCTCAATATTCCAGGAGCTCGTTCAAAAACTTGGAGACGTGTTTTGATTCCATTTGCATAAATGATGTCCATAGGGGTTCTATTGATAAATACATTTGTTGGCAATTTGAATTTTTTTATATATTCTAAGGTTAACGAATGGTTATTCGGTATGCGCATCGGGCCAGCGTTAAAATACAAATCATCACTAAAGGGAGCTCTCAAAGTGCAGACACGGCCGCCCGCTCTGCCGCTCGCTTCGAGAATCGTTACTCTGTGACCGGCATTTTTCAGCAAAGATGCTGATACAAGCCCGGACAATCCAGCTCCTACAACAAGAATATGCTTTGGATGCTGGGATGCGCTAAGGCCATTTCTAATGATCTTTACCATGTCATCATTCATTAGAGAATTCACTTTTTTGGAGGCACCTCTTTTTAGAATTTATTGCATTATATTCATTGAAAAGAGCGCCTATCACGATCTGTTCACATCTTTTGGAATTTGAAAGGTTATTGTTAAAAGGAAATAAAGGGGTGATGTATGTGACTAACTTTGGTGGGGGAAGGTCATAAACAAAGCAAGTCAGGCAGGGAAGAAAATTAAGGACGTCAAGATTCCAGATTTGCTGCCTTATAATCCTAAGTACGACTTTGCTCTAGCCGATAATGTGCCATACAATGTGGTTGATAGCCAAAGCCTTAAGAATGAACTTTTGACTAATGCGAAGAATATACCGGATGGAACAAGAAAACCGTTTACTGGCCAAAAGATAAGCCCCCCTTGGCTAAATAAAGAAAAGTATGAAGCATATGAAATAGAGGGGAAGGTAAAGGCGAAGGGGAAAGTTAAAGATGTAAGCCGTAGAGTGTATACTATGAAAGATATTGATATTAATCAAAAAACAGAATTCGGTGTTACAAATCTTCAGCTAATGAAAAACGGGAATGCCCCTTATGCAAAAGACGGTACACAGATTAATTTATATCACTTGATTCAAGAAGAACCTGGCCCAATGCTTGAAATCCCGAACAGCTTACATACAAAATATAGTGATGTCATTCATCAGCTTAAGTCTGATGGTGAAAGTTTTAGAAATGATAAGGTTTTAAAAGCACAATACGAGAGCTTTAGAAAGAGATATTGGAAGTGGAGAGCGAAACAATTTGAAAATGAGAATTGAGGTGTTTATATGATTTATTCGAAGGTTGAGAACTTTATTAATGAAAATAAACAAAATGCTATATTTACAGAAGGCGCAAGTCATGAAAACATTGGTCGCATTGAAGAAAACCTCCAATGCGATCTCCCCAACAGTTATAAATGGTTTTTAGAAAAATACGGTGCTGGTGGTTTATTCGGTGTTTTAGTTTTAGGCTACAACTTTGATCATGCATTAGTTGTAAATAGAACTAATGAATATAAAGAACACTATGGTCTTACTGATGGACTTGTGGTTATTGAAGATGTTGATTACTTTGCTTACTGTCTAGATACAAATAAAATGAAAGACGGAGAATGCCCTGTAGTTGAATGGGATAGGGTAGTTGGTTATCAAGATACTGTTGCAGAAAGCTTTATTGAATTTTTTTATAATAAGATTCAGGAAGCGAAAGATGATTGGGAAGAGGATGAAGACTGGGACGATTAAGTAAAAATATTGCAATTGCTCAATAGATACACTTGAGTTGCACATCCTCAATCTAAATAAAATAATGGTTTTATCCATAAAGCAATTGTATTCAAATAACATTTCTATATGGTTATAATTAGGATAAGGATTATGCTTTTTAAGGTATAAAAAATGCAAAAAATAAAAAGACTAGGGTGCTATCAACACCCCGTCTCTGTACTAAAGCTACCCACTAAAGGGCTTGCTCGATGTGATTTCTTGGTAGACCTATCCCTTCAGGTTCTTAGGCTCAAGGGAGGTCTATTTTTTATTTATATATGTCAACAGGGCAATTATAAATGACCCGAATGCAAGCATTAGCATTAATGCCTGGATGTTGACATAGCCTCACCCTCTTTCATAGGGGATGAGCAAGACTCCCTTGAGTGAGCAAACTTAATGAGCAGGGAATATTTTACTATACATAAATGTCCTTGTCGTTAAAAATTCACAATAAATTGACAGTATGAAAAGAACGTGCTTAATGCAGGTTCTTTTTTTTATTTCAAATATTAAACAATTCCCTTCAAATGACGATATTTAACATGTAAACTTGTACCAAGGAGGATTTAGGAAATGAAGAAGAGAATTACGTATGTGCTGCTTGCTCTTCTAGCAGTAGTAGCTTTTGCTTTCACTGATTCATCAAAAGCCAAAGCAGCAGAAGCAACACCACTTTATTATCTGCAAATTACAGGGATAACATCAGATGGAAACGACTTTGCTTGGGATTACATTAACTTTAACCAAACCAAAGCTCCAAGTGTTTTAAAAGGTGATAAACTTCACGTTAGGGCTCGTTTTATGGGGTATACAAAGTTAACAGTTATCACGGGTAAAGATGGGAAAAATCTGTTATATGATGGTACAGCTAGGATGTACAAATCTGATGCCATTCTTGGTCAGAATAAGGTGGTTATAGGCTGGGATAAATATTTTGAGATTCCAATGGACGCACTTCAAGATAACTCTATACAGATTAAAGCATTAAGCTCAGGCACCACTTTTGTTTACAGCCAAAAAATTGATTTTGAAAGAGAGTGAACCAGGTGATTAGCTCTTCTAATTATGATGTAACTAAAGATCCAAAATTCTTAGCATTTTGCAGCTTGGCTACAGAAGGATACGGGGGGAATAACTCAGCTCCTAGTAGATCCATTGGTTTTAGTGAATTCTGTGAAAAACTTGAGAAAAATGAAGTAGTTAATCCCGAGAACAAAAAAAGCTCACTTGACCTAAATAAGTCTTTAGACTATTGGAAATCAAGATTTAATCCAGGAGGCAATCTCTCTGCATTAGATTCACAGGTATTAGATATTATCAAAAAAGCTTGCAACTTAGGCATGGTTAACAAAAATAATATGCTGTTGCGAAACGAAGCAATTAATGCTTATAAAAATTCAATTTAAATATGAAACAATGCCCAGCTTAGTGCTGGGTATTTTATTTATTGAGGTTATTTTCTCGCAAATACTTTTGATGCTCTTTCTTCAACTTATCAATATTATCTTTGAATATATAAATCTTATATTTTTCCTTTGCTTCTCTTGATAGATTATGTTCTAAATATTCACGGAGCTTTGCTTCACTTTTGGTTTGATCCATGCCAATTGTAATTGCCGGATCTGTTTGACCAATTTGCACACTAAATAAACCAAATTCATCCCGAATACTATCAATTACTTCCAAAGGGGACTTTTTATTTGCTTCGGTTAAAGTTATACCTGACATAATCAAAACAGGAACTAAAATCAAAAATCCAATTAACCTCTTCTTCATTCACCATTACTCTCTCCCTCGTCGATAAGAATCTCTCCTTTTTCTTAATCCAGGATACATACTTTATAGTTGAAGATAACAACTCAGTTTATTGTTCATATTACTTTCAGTGAAGCAAATTAAATAATGCAACTATAGCATTTTGAAAAGCATTCAGGTGTAGAAAAAGGAAAATGGAAATCAAGTTATTCTTAGTGATATAGCAAGGTACAAAACCTAAATAAAACATGGACTTTATTCTTAACGAAGAGAGATGTGAGCAATGGTAAATATCTTAACTAATATCTTGAAAAGTGACAGATTGGATGAATATCCATTACTTCAAAAGTTCTGCTCCCTCAAAGAAAAAGGGTTACGTAAGGAATCCTTTAAAGCATTATCTTCCTTTATTGATGAAGCAAAGACGTGGGATAATAATGCCCAACAGAAGTTTGCTTGTTGGCTATTTGCTTTATTTGAAACATCAGATGATATTCACCATGTACTCGTTCATCCTTTGGAAGAGGAACTTTTAAAGCCTTTACTTGAGGGATGGATGAAGAATAATCCGGAAGATCCAAGGCCATATAGGTGGTATGGCGTGTTTTTAAATACCGAAAAACGTGTCGATTACTTACACAATGCGCTTAGACTTGGTGGCAGCAATAAACAATTATCCTTATTAACGCTAATCGATATTAATTTGAACGCCCTTTGGTATTCATTTCATCATATATCCGAAGATTTGTATCTTGGCGATATTAAAGAAGATACAGCACTTATTATTAAGTCGCTGCAGCTAAACAACAAGGTAGAATGTCAACAAACAAGAAATAACAATAACGAAGCACTTAACTATTATCAAGATCTGTTGAATGATTGGGTGTTGTTTACAGAAAAACAATCAAAGGGATTTATTGAATGGTGTGAATATAAGGGTAGAAATTATCATTGGGTCAAATCCTATTATTACGAAAAACATTGAGCGCAGCTAGTGAAGCTCGTTATGAGTCGAAAAGATTTGGGAATAAAAATGAAATTATAAAAGAGCATAATGTTATAAGACCTAAAATTAATGATCAAAAGTGGAAAGGATGCTTTGGTTTTCTGGAGGAGTATGATGAGCAACTATTGAAGAAAGGTGCACTGGTTATGCGAAAGAACCATAAAAGAACATCTCTTTTTTGAAAGTAGAGAACCAAACCATATGGGTTCGAAACACTCCTCACACTGGAAAAGAAGATTGTTATGTAAACCAATATACTGAGGTTATTGAACATGAGGGTAAAAAATATAGTTTCAATAAATACCTTGGAACTTATTCCAATCTCTATTGGGTTCAGATGAAAATTAATTTAGCTTTAAAAAGATTAGTTTTGGGCAAACAACATTTAGGACATGTGCCTGAATGGTTGTCGGAGGCTTATATTATGGATGATCAAGTTAATTGTTTAGAATCATCAAAATTGTTCGTATTAAAAGAACACGTTTAAAAAATAATGGGGAAAGAAAGAATTTATATTCCATAAATTGTTGAATTATGAGTTAGTAAATAAGAAGGTCTGGTGCTTCATACACGAAAATTCAAGTTTCGTGAGAGTGTAAGTTAAGATAAAATCATTCTTTTAAAGAGAAAGGATGATCAGGTTGGACAGGTTAATAAATCCTACAAAACATTCTTTTTATTTTAGGCTAAGTAAATTTGACTGTTATAAAGTCCGAACAGGAAAGTGCTCTTTAGATTTAAATGATAAGGAATTTAATGCTTTAGAAGGTGAAGAGCGTGAGTATGCTCTAAAATGCAGAAGATTGGCTGCACACTACATACAACGGAGATTATGTATGCCATATATGTCAGGACAAAAACAAAAAATTAACAGTTAAAGAAAAAGTTAAAGCAAAGGTTTTTAAAAAAGGATCCGAATAAACTTTCAAGAGAAAATGATTTTATTGATGATGAGTTATTTGATTAAACCAATCTTTTATTTTAATTGGAGGGGTTCATTTTGGACATACTCAACTTTTTCAAGAACAAAGATAAAAAAGAGCAGCATGAGAATAGAAATAATAGTATTAACACTGTTGAGGTTAATAACGAAACAGAGGTGGCATTAGAAAAAGAAAATTTTCCAATCTTGATTCAAGAAACAGATTTCTCAAGGAAGTATGAGGAAAAGTCTGCATTTTTCGATTTCGAGTATATAGACTTTAAGGTTGCAGGAACATCACACTATCAAAAAGATATTAAGAAAGCCATCAAGATAGAGGATGAAGATAGCTTTTTCTTCGATGAAAAATATGGCGGTATGACAAATAAAGAGATTATAGAATCAACTTTTGAAGCCGATATTTATTTATCATAATGCCCTTTTCTCAAATTGTGAATTGCGGTTAGAAGAGAACAACAAGTACGATCCGGAAGCTATAGCTGTCTATGTAAATGATTGCAAAGTAGGACATGTTCCGCGAAAGAATTTTCAAGAAGGCAAGAAATACATTTACGATCAGTTAAAGGGTGGTATAAGGCACCCAATCTCAGCAAGTTTGTATGGAGGAAAATATAAAGTTAACCGTGATGATACAAAGATTGAGACCGGTGAAACAGATTATAAAATTGAGTGTCAAATTGTGATTAAAACAGACAAATAGACAATAAAACTACGATTTTAAAGAGAACGGAGACTTACCTTAAATATGAATGTTAAAAATGCTCCATGTATTTTTCAATCACTATTCCAATTATCTCAGCTATCTTAATTATTAATTTATTTACGGGAGTTATTTCAATTCCATGGCAAGGTATGCCGGTGTTTTTTCCATTAATACTTTCCCCTATAGGGATAGCCTTGGCGTTGGTCTTAATAAAGGCAAATAAACGATGTGCTGTATATGGGATAGTCTTAAATGCAATTATGTTTCTATTTCCTTTTTTCTGGTTTATAGGCGGAACTTTGTTATTTGGAGTTTAAAAATTAAAATGACAAAATTGATGAAGATCTTGAGCAATTGCATAAATGAATAAAACAACTTTTTTATAGAAACGGGAGAATGCGGAGGTACTAATTTGGGGTTATATAAACCGTTAGACAGTTACGCTTATACATTGGCATTTTCAAGTTTGTCCTATGGTCTAATCTTTGGCTTGTACATGTTTGTTTACTCCGGCTTTATGGCAATCGCATTAGTAACTATTGGGATCATTGCATTTTACGCTTTAATCACTTACTTGGTGTTTGCTGTTCCTTTTCAAATGTGGCTGCGAAAAAGGGGAAAAAAGTTTAATTTAATTAATCTTATTATTTACACAGCAATAGCCTTTGTAGCTGCGTTATCGTTTTTTGTTGTAAAACTAATCCAACAAGTGCTCTTGCTGTGCTAAAAAGCATAAATTATTACATTATGAGTATTGTTGCAGCTCTCATTTATTGATTTTGGGACTCTATATTCCTGCGGAATTAAAGGTCATTTTCTATTGGGAAGAGGCAAAGGGCTCAAGATAAAAGAAGTGTTTTATTTAAAATTGGGGAAGTTGCCTTGAACATTTTTATTTGGATTGCCATGTTTATAGCTATTTTTGGCGGCTCTTATGCAGGTTACAAAAGGAATAAAAAGAAAGAGCTTAAACAAGAAAAGTAAGTATATAAGAAAAGCCAACAGAAGATATTTTTATTTTGATTATGGAACAATTCCTGAAATTTAAAATCAAGAAAAATGAGTGAGTTATAGGCTACACTTGAAAACATTTATGAATACCTAAAAATGAAGAGGAAGATAAATTATACAGTTCTTGAGTTAAGGTTGCGATCTTTAAGGAACTTACACTGTCATATTTAATTGTAAATATTTAGGAGCTTTGTTCGAGTTAACTGAATATGTTGATTTTGGTCATTGACCTAAATTATTTACTGAGGTCTTTTGTTGTGTATAATTATCAATTCCAAAAATTCTATCAAAATTGGGACGACGCAATGTATCCTGTATCGTTTGACTACAGAAATGATTACTTAAACTTTAATTCTTACGTAGAAAGTATTGAAAGTGATGAGCGTGTGACATTTCCTTTACGGGGCTCACAGCATACAGAATTAGGGGATCATAGACGAATGGCAACCAATATTATTATATCCTCAAGTGGAAGATTAGATGCAACCACTAAAACATGGACTAGTAAAAGTGGAAAGGTTTCACCGGCACAGTAGTTGTTTTCTTAACTGATTCAAGGGGGAACATTCTGTATGCAACAGCTCCACGTAGGTATGGTGTAAATGGTACAGCGTTGGGAGGACATAATAGAACTGACACATGGTATGAAATGATTCCTAGAAGTGTTTTAAATAAAACAACTGCGTATGCAATTCATCACGCTTACACTCCTACTCCAAGAATAAATCCTACAGAATTTAAAAAATGGTCAGATGCCATTGCTCCATTGGTTAAAGCATACAGTGAAGGGCAACAGAGAGAAATTTATCTTTTCCCAGAAGTACATGAGGCCATTGAGTTAGAACCTTTCACTTCAATCGACACAGAGGAAAGCTACTAATGTAACAGTTTCAAAGCCCTATAGAAAAATAACTGTAGGGCTTGACCTCAATGTCTTTAGATTATACATACACTGGATTTCATTAAACTAAATGCTCTTTTGCATCCCACAGCGCCGACATTCACGCAAGAATATTCCACTCTTCACAGAGCTTTTGAACAGTGTGTAATCGCAATTGTCACAGTTGCCGTACTTTACATCAGGATCTCTTTGTAATCTCAAACAATTTAAGTATGCAATTAGAAGCAGCAAATAAGATGGATTTATTGTTAAAATCGTGACCTCACATGTGACCTGACGAAATAAAAAAAGCGATGAACTGCGCTGTGTAAGACTTTGGCATACCTCTTTGAACACACCACATCGTGTGTGCCGCAAAGGGCATGTAATCGGCATACACAATTCAGCTCATCGCTATCTCAATAAAGCATGGCGGGCAAAGGAATGCAAGGATTACTTTATTAATGATTGAAAACGTAATAAAACTAGTCTTATTTTTTCTAAATTAATCGTGAGTAATTCTATAACTATAGTGATTTCAAAACTGTCTTACTCACAGTGAGCGGCTTAGAGGCTATTGACTGACCGTCTTTATAGATAACTTCGACAATCTTATAAGCTGATTTTTTGGACATGAAACGTTGCACTACAGCTTCAAAGTCAAGAGCACCACCTGGGTCAGCTACAATAATTTCACAATCTCTAATGTATATCACCTTTATGTTCGCACGGGAATTCATTACAGATATTACTCCATCTGAATTAGAAACAAGAATTGTGATCCTGCGAAAAAAGGATCAGGATATGGTGGAAGAAGACCACTTATAATGTGTTTCTAGGTATTTGTAATTAAATTACAAATACTTTTAATATTCGCTCGTGAATTCGTGTTATTATACTGAAGAGGACGATCAAAAGCTTTGGCGTTAGTAATTAAGAATGTTTTAAATATATACGAGTGCTACCTCAAAGTCGGAAAAAAATATTATAGGAGGTAACATATGTTTAAGTTTAAAAAGAATTTCTTAGTTGGATTATCGGCAGCTTTAATGAGTATTAGCTTGTTTTCGGCAACCGCCTCTGCAGCTAGCACAGACTACTGGCAAAATTGGACTGATGGGGGCGGTATAGTAAACGCTGTCAATGGGTCTGGCGGGAATTACAGTGTTAATTGGTCTAATACCGGAAATTTTGTTGTTGGTAAAGGTTGGACTACAGGTTCGCCATTTAGGACGATAAACTATAATGCCGGAGTTTGGGCACCGAATGGCAATGGATATTTAACTTTATATGGTTGGACGAGATCACCGCTCATAGAATATTATGTAGTGGATTCATGGGGTACTTATAGACCTACTGGAACGTATAAGGGTACTGTAAAAAGTGATGGGGGTACATATGACATATATACAACTACACGTTATAACGCACCTTCCATTGATGGCGATCGCACTACTTTTACGCAGTACTGGAGTGTTCGCCAGTCGAAGAGACCAACCGGAAGCAACGCTACAATCACTTTCAGCAATCATGTTAACGCATGGAAGAGCCATGGAATGAATCTGGGCAGTAATTGGGCTTACCAAGTCATGGCGACAGAAGGATATCAAAGTAGTGGAAGTTCTAACGTAACAGTGTGGTAGCAGATCATCCTTAATCAGGGGTAGCTAACGGGCTGCTGATCGTTCCTTGAGAAGTTTTATAATCAATGATTATTAAAATCGTTAGTAATGGTTAAAGGTTGTTTTCTACTAGGTGAACGGCCTTGGAATTGCTGGAGGTAGGGTATTCTCCATCTGGTTTTAAAACTTTTCCTATAGGTTAATAGAATGGTATTTAAATGAGAATGCTATCAATTTTTTGTAGTCAGCGCTTGCTCACAACAGATACCTTTACATAACCCTTCTTTATCAAACATAAGCCTTTTTCAAAATAAAAATATCTGGTAGTTAACCAGATCCTCATAACTTTATACTAGTTAAAGGTGGGACTGTTAAAAACAAAAAGTCTAATTTATAAATGGGGACCTACGAATAAAGCAGGTTAGTTCCAAAAAGAACCCAACTTTAGGATTTCCTAAGAGGATTGAATCAGCTCGAACCAAGTTTTTTAATGTGACTAGTTACGGAAATTAAGAAAAGAACCTGGTGAAATTGCCCAGGTTCTTTTTATATTGCACAAAAACAGACACGGTGATATAATCACACTACGTGCGCTTTCTGGTTAAAAAGTTATAGATACCCATCTTATAATTTAATTATATCCTGCTGGGAAGCTCTTGTCAATATTTATTTTTTGAAGGGGAGATGTAGAATGAGTTCTTTGGTTCTCGGTTTACATGAAATTGAAAAAACACAGCTTTCGCTCGTTGGAGGAAAAGGGTTACATTTAGGGGAATTATCGAAAATTCAAGGTATACAAGTACCAGAAGGATTTTGTGTCACAACAGTAGGATATCAAAAAGCCATCGAACAAAACGAAACGTTACAAGTGTTGTTGGATCAGTTGGCGATGCTAAAAGTTGAGGACCGAGATCAGATTGGTAACATCAGCCGGAAGATTCGGCAAATCATTATGGAAGTAGACATTCCTTCCGATGTTGTGAAAGCAGTGGCTCACTATCTCTCCCAGTTCGGCGAGGAACATGCCTATGCCGTGCGTTCTAGTGCAACTGCTGAAGATTTACCACATGCTTCTTTTGCCGGTCAACAAGACACCTATTTAAATATAATCGGCGTCGATGCAATCTTGCAGCATATCAGTAAATGCTGGGCGTCCCTATTTACGGATCGCGCGGTTATTTACCGTATGCAAAATGGATTTGACCACAGCCAAGTCTATTTATCCGTTATCGTTCAAAGGATGGTTTTCCCTCAGGCTTCGGGGATTTTATTTACCGCTGATCCGATTACCTCCAACCGAAAGGTGTTATCCATCGATGCCGGTTTTGGACTTGGTGAAGCACTGGTTTCTGGCTTGGTATCTGCCGATTGTTATAAAGTACAGGATGGGCAAATCATCGATAAGAGAATAGCAACTAAAAAAATGGCTATCTACGGACGAAAAGAAGGCGGAACAGAAACACAGCAGATCGATTCTGATCAGCAAAAGGCTCAAACACTGACTGATGAACAAATTTTACAGCTGGCACGCATTGGAAGACAGATCGAAGCTCATTTCGGCCAGCCGCAAGATATCGAATGGTGTTTGGCCCGCGATACTTTTTATATTGTACAGAGTCGTCCAATCACTACTTTATTCCCCATCCCTGAAGCGAGTGACCAAGAAAATCACGTCTATATTTCTGTTGGTCATCAACAAATGATGACGGATCCCATAAAACCACTGGGATTGTCTTTTTTTCTGTTGACGACTGCTGCACCCATGCGTAAAGCCGGTGGAAGGCTATTTGTTGATGTCACACATCATCTGGCATCCCCTGACAGCAGAGAAGTTTTCTTAAAAGGCATGGGGCAGCACGATCAGCTCTTAAAAGACGCACTTATGACCATAATAAAGCGACGAGATTTCATAAAGTCGATACCAAATGATAAAACAGCACCAAATCCCAGCAGAGGCAATGCAGATATGCCGGCTCAAGTTGAAAACGATCCGACAATCGTGTCTGATTTGATTAAGAGCAGTCAAACATCGATAGAAGAGTTAAAACAAAACATCCAAACGAAATCAGGATCAGATTTATTTCGTTTTATTCTAGAAGATATCCAGGAATTAAAGAAGATTTTATTTAACCCAAAAAGTTCGGTTCTAATTCGAACTGCTATGAATGCTTCATTATGGATTAACGAAAAAATGAACGAGTGGTTAGGTGAAAAAAACGCAGCAGATACGCTTTCTCAATCTGTACCCCATAATATTACTTCAGAAATGGGTCTTGCGCTATTAGACGTCGCAGATGTGATTCGTCCTTATCCAGAGGTAATTGATTACTTACAACATGTAAAAGATGATAACTTTTTGGATGAACTAGCTAAGTTTGATGGCGGAAGCAAAACCCGAGACGCGATCTATGATTATCTCAGCAAATACGGAATGCGATGTACCGGAGAAATTGATATTACAAGAACTCGATGGAGCGAAAAACCAACTACACTTATCCCAATGATTCTTAATAACATCAATAACAGTGGGCCTAATGCCAGCCATCGGAAATTTGAGCAAGGGCGACAGGAGGCTTTGAAGAAAGAGCAAGAGTTATTAGATCGATTGAAGCAATTACCGGATGGTGAACAAAAAGCCAAAGAAACAAAACGAATGATAGATATCATCCGGAATTTCAGCGGGTTTAGGGAATATCCAAAATATGGCATGATTAATCGATACTTCGTTTATAAGCAGGCTTTACTGAAAGAAGCCGAACAACTCATAGAAGCGGGCGTTATTCATGAAAAAGAAGATATATACTATCTCACTTTTGAAGAACTTCACGAAGTCGTGCGCACACATAAACTGGATTATCAAATCATCAGTACACGAAAAGACGAGTACACATTATATGAAAAACTATCTCCACCACGTGTTATCACGTCTGATGGTGAAATCGTTACAGGTGAGTATAAACGAGAAAATCTCCCAGCCGGAGCGATTGTAGGTCTACCTGTTTCCTCCGGAGTTATAGAGGGGCGAGCGCGTGTCATTTTAAACATGGAAGATGCTGATTTAGAAGATGGAGATATATTAGTTACCTCCTTTACCGATCCAAGCTGGACACCATTGTTTGTATCCATAAAAGGCCTGGTCACCGAAGTTGGGGGGCTGATGACCCATGGAGCTGTTATAGCCCGTGAATATGGCTTACCTGCAGTTGTTGGCGTTGAAAATGCTGCCAAGCTGATAAAAGATGGGCAACGAATTCGCGTTCATGGGACAGAAGGCTACATTGAAATCTTATAATGTCTGATGTGTGTAGAGAGCCATCAGATATTCCGCCATCAGCCCTAACTAGAAGTTGGGAGGCTGCAATTGTACCGAATGATAAAGTTCCGTTGAACTAACGAAGATCGATAGCACATTAAGAAAAGCTGGAACCTCTTGGAGGAGGTCTGGCTTTTCTATATAAAATTGGCGTAGTGTGCAAAAGCCGTATTTTGCGGGCGGCACTTCTTTAAAATGAATTTTTTATTACCAGCATTTAAAACCAAACTTTAGATTTTGTTCGTGTCAAAGAGAACTGGAGAATGTTGATATTGTATTTGATAGGGGACGACATAGAAGAAATACCTTGCTTAAAACAAGAGAAAAAGGAGCTAAAAAGCTCCTTTATAAGTTTAAACAACTTTTGTATAAATAGCCGTGTAAAACCCGATTGAGTAATCAAAATAATGACGTGTAAGCGTATAAGTATAACCGTTGTATTCTATTGTTGGCTGGAAGTCCATTGGCAGAGGACTAATGCGGTATATAGTGTCATAATCATATTCATCACTTTTTACTGCAACCTCAGACGTAGTGCCAGCAGCCAATGCGGGAACCGCGGATATGAGCATGCCAAAGGATAAAGCAGAACTCAATAAGATTTTCCTAATCTTCAATTATATCAACTCCATTTACAATTTATACATATATTATGTTGTAATTGGAAGTTTTTTAGAAGTGAATAATGGATCATAAAAAGTAAAAATCTCGATTTTAGCGGAATAAGAGTAAGGGTATGGTTCGAAGACAACCACATACAAACATTTGAGAAAGAACAAAAAGAAGTAGATCCGTTTGGTGAATGTCCCTGTTGTTTATTTTAAAGATCAAAAAGAGTTTAAAATGGCCGGTATTACATTAATGACACGCCAAAATGTTGCTATTTACGAAGACAAAGATCGGAAGAAAAAAATGGTTCAGATAGTTTTATCATTATAGATAGAGGTGGCCCAAAAGCAGCCTAGAAATAAGCTTAAACAAAAAATCCTCCCACAAAGGGAGGATTACTATTACATATTAACTAAAGTGTAAGTCAATGAAACAATGAATAAAAAATACGAAATATAAGATATTGCTTTTGAAGAACTTGTTTGATGTTTTTGGAATGTATAGATAAGTGCAAAACCCAAGAAGAAAACTGTTACAAACCAAGAAGTGTATTGTGGAAAGATGGCGACCGCCAATACCATGATTGTTGAAAAAATAAATGAAGAGTAATGAGTTACTTAATGATCATCATTCAAAGAAATCACCTCTACGAATTTTTACCCGATTTAGTCTGTGTATTAACAGCTTGTAAAAGATTCAATATGAGAAAATGAAGAAGTTTCTGGATAGATTTACACTACAGTTTATTGATATGTAGTTATGGAGTGAGATTGTTTAACATGACGGGAGGGAGAAAGTTGCCTAAAATCGGAGTAAGCTTGATAGTGCTCATTATTTTCCTTGCAGGCTGCAAAAATGAACAACACGGAGAAGAAACAAAGATGCAGAGCCTAGTAGGCTATGTCGTGCTTAAAGACAATGAAAGGGCAATTCTCATTACCGATACAAAAGCTCCAGTAAAAGAAGATTACGATCTTTCTGAAGGACAACTTATGAACAAGTTTAAAAATAACATAGTAATTGTAGGATTAAGTGAGATTGATAACACAGATGGTCTCAAAAGAGGTGAAAAAATAAAAGTGTGGTTCCATACATTAAAAGAGTCAAATCCACCAAGTGCAACGATACAAAAATATGAATTATTATAAAAAAATTGTTGAATTCTCATATAGATAACCTCTGAGTCAACAAATGTTGTTCTATTGCATTGAAACTGCCAGTGACCAATATCAAGTTCAGTTATGTTAATTCAAGTGGTTTGATATGTTAGTGTCTTCGAGACGAAATATTGGAAGTGAGTCCGGATATTCATGAGTATTACAAATTGGTCACAGAATAAGAGACTTAAGGGAGTTGTCTGCATTGTATGTTCACTTCTTTATAATGGCTTGTACTAAGGAGTATATTCTTGGAAGGAAAGAAAACGGATTTTAGGGTGCTTAATCTTAATTCTTGTCAGGTCAAACTTTACTTGTTCCATAAAATGAAAACTTGCCGTTAATTATAATAACGTTTAATTTTGTGGTGTTTAAATATATGATTCTAGAGGTCCTATGAAAGAACCGTTCATCAAAAAATGAACGGTAGGGGTTAAAAAAGTAATGTCTTTTCCTTTGTGGCAAAAGGCTAAACATATTATTTGAGATCGTTAAGGACGACTTTTGCAGCCTCAGCGATAAGAGCATTATCATAATTAGCATCTTTCGTAAAGCGGTTTGACAGAATTGCCAAAACAATAGGAGCTCTGTTAGGCGGCCAAACGATAGCAATGTCGTTTCGTGTCCCGTAACTTCCGGCTCCGGATTTATCGCCAACTTCCCATTCTATTGGAGCGCCTGCCCGAATCAGTTCGTCACCAGTAGCATTGCCTCGCATCCAATCGGTTAAGATCGTGCGTTTGTCAGTCGTGAGCGTGTTATCTAAAGTGAAAGCTTTAAGATCGGTTGCCAGTGTTTTTGCGGTGCTTGTGTCACGAATATCACCAGGAATCGCAGAGTTTAGATCCGTCTCGAATCGTTTAGCTTTCGTTACATGATCCCCAATCTGTTTCAGTGACTTTTCAAAACCTTTAGGGCCGCCAAGCTGTTGCAGCAAGATGTTCCCAGCGGTATTATCGCTGTAACGGATAGCCGCTTCCGAGATTTCTTTTAGGCTCATGCCTGTATCTAGGTGTTTCTCTGTGATTGGAGAATATGTAACAAGATCGTCCTTGCTGTAGTGGATGACTTCATTAAGTTTTTCAATTGAGTTTTTCTTCAGGACAGCAGCTGCGGCTAGAACTTTATAGGTTGATGCGTAAGCAAATCGCTCATTCGGCCGATAGGCGATTGTCTTGTTTGAACCTGTATCAATGGCATAAACACCAAGCCTGGCATCAAATTTTTTCTCAAGTTGAACAAATTTTTTATTCGTTATACAGCTTGCCATGTTTGTGTCTTCTATGGATTTTGCTTCGGCATGTGTTGAACTGTAAAAAGGTGTGAAACCAGTAATGCTTAAACATAAAAGCCCAACACATATTCCGAATTTTATTGACGCTTTATTTTTCAACTTCATCAGGCCTCCTCATTCAAATGATTTTGTATTACCTTTGAAATGTTTCCCATGACAGTTAGTGTAACAAACCCCTTTGCGCTAGTAAACATAGAATCAATTTATCTTATATTTTTAATAAGTTGGGAGAACAAGGGCAATTGCCCACCTACATGGTATTATAAAGAATAGGCGATTACATATGAAACAACAAAAAAGCTGAAAATGGCTGTCAGCGAGGTCATCTATTAGAAGGCTTTATCAATTGTGATTGGAGTGTTATTGGATGCAAACGAGAAAAGTTTATCTCTACGTATTTCACACAATGTCAGACTGGGAATATGGATATTTAATTGCTGAACTAAACTCAGGGAGATATTTTAAACAGGATGCAGCATCTTTAAAAGTAGTTACAGTAGGGGCTAATAAAGAAATGATAACTACGTTGGGAGGATTAAGCATAAAACCAGATATTTCTCTTGATGAGTGTACTCTTGAGAGTCAAGATCTTATCATTTTACCCGGAGGAAACACTTGGGGAGAAGATATTCATCAGCCGATCTTGAAAAAAGTTGGCGACGCTTTAAAGCTTGGCACGACTATTGCTGCGATTTGTGGTGCAACCTTGGGCCTCGCGAATGAAGGATACTTAAATTCGAGAAAGCACACAAGCAATGACCTAGAGTATATGAAAATGGTCTGCCCTAATTACAAAGGAGAAACACTATATGAAAACGGGCCTGCAGTATCTGATGAAAATTTGGTTACTGCATCAGGAATTGCTCCTCTGGAATTTGCGGTAGAAGTATTGAAAAAATTAGATGTATTTGCACCAGATACATTGCGTTCATGGTATAAGCTAAATAAGACTCAAAAGCCTGAATACTTCTTTGAGCTAATGAATACAATAAATCGATAGAAAACACTTTAGCAGTTTTTTGTAGTGCTCCTGAACTTATGGGAGCATTTTTTATATGTGTCTAGGAGCTATATAAAGAAATGCAGAAACTTTAAAAAGAATATAGATTGGTAAGCCTTATTTCGAATAGAGTTTGATTTGGGTTAAAACTGTTCTTATTAAGGCTCTTTTCATGGTGCTAAAGATTCATTTGGAGAAGACTGTCTTGATCAGAACAGGCCCTTCCAATATATTGAAGTAAAAGATATCGGGAGGAACTCTTTTGAAAAAGATGTTGATGTTAGCTTTTACATTTCTTTTGGCTTTCACTATCCATGTAGGGGAAGTTTCGGCCGTTATCGTGAAAGATGAGGAGAAAGTGAGTTTTACAATGACAGAAAATGAAAAATGGTTTATGAAGTCTGATGACCTAAATTCAAACCATTGGACATCTCACTTTGGGTACAGATTCACCATTTTCGATACTGAAGGATGTACAATTAACACAAGAATCATGCGAATGACTTTGTCAGGATATGAAATAACCGTTAGTGAAAAAAACTTCTCAGGGGATCATTTTGATTTGAGTGCAACTGATCGAGTTGAGACGATGCCTTATAAGACTCATTATTTGATTTTGACAAAAGATCCAGATTGCGGAGATGTTAAAGTAAAAGGTCTATACGGTTTTCAGTTTGATCAGCCAGAATGGTAATAAAAAAGAATCTAGATTCTCACCGGCCTAAACGCCAGCCAAGCTAATGTCTCACATGCAGACACTAGCTTTTTTCATTGTTTAATAGGCTGTCGTCAGGATTCTAGAAGACTTTCTCATAATAGTCGTCTCCTGTCACATGAAGCCCAAATGACAGGGGAAATGTATATCATTCACACTTTCCGTCGTGAAAATGTAAATGTATTCATAAAAATCCCGCAGCATATCAGCAGTGCGCCGAGGATAATGTTGATGGTGATCTGTTCGTGCAATTGCAGCCATCCAAAGAATAGGGCTAATACGGGAACAAACATTAATGCCATGGATGCTTTTGACGCTTCGATTTGATTGAGCACCCAAAACCATACGACAAAGGTAAAGCCGGTGGAAAGCAAGCCATTAAACAGCAATGACCACACCGCTTGATATGTCCACTCGGCTGAAGGGACCGGCTCAAATATAAAGGAAAACACCAATAACATGACGGCTCCCATCATAAGGTGCCAGGCATTCATGTGAATAATATTGATATGCTTGAATTGTAGCTTGCTGAACACATTCGCGATTCCCCAGCTAAGCGCTGCCGCAAGGACGCACAGCTCCCCAAATAAAGCGCTTTTATCGATATTGAGCATTTCCTTTCCAAATATAAATAACAGTCCGAAGAGGCCGCAGACCAGTCCCATCGTTTTATACACATTCATTTTCTCGTTTAATGTAAAATGGCTGATCACCGTAACAAATATAGGCATTGTATATACCAAAACAGAGGTTTTCCCTGAATCGACAAACTGCATTCCATACGTCAAGATCCCCATATAGCCCAGCCCCATCAAGAGGCTCATGATGATATAGCTTTTGAGATGTTCTTTTTTAATTGAAAGCTTTTTTCTTTGGATGAAGAGAATGAGAAATAAAGGAACCGCTCCGATGAACAGGCGCAAACCCGAAAATAAAAGCGGGGGGATGTCATGAATTCCTACTTTCATCGCAACCCAAGTATAACCCCAAATAAGTGTGACAGATATGATTCCCAGCATAACTTTTACCATAATGAAGCCGCCTTTCTTGTTTAAATATCGTGCTGGTTTCTATCATATGTTACATTTATGTATAACTGAAATACATTTTTATTATTGGGGGTATAACCAAATGGTTATGAACATGAATCATCTTCACATATTTGTAAAAGTCGGGGAGAAATTGAATATTACAGAAGCGGCAAAAGAATTGTTCATCTCTCAGCCGGCGGTAAGTAAAGCGATAAAAAACCTGGAGAGCTCACTGCAGCTCAAATTATTGATCAGGGATAAACATCATGGTTTAATGCTGACTGACATCGGAAAAGAAATATTGTTGCTGGCGAGGCAAATGAAGGGAATTGAAAGCAAAATATATCAAGTAGCCAACCGGGAAAACAAGCTGTTAAACGGGAAGGTGAAAATTGGTTCATTTCCTGCAGTTTCAACAAATATTATGCCACAGGCGATTGCGGCATTCAGATCAAACTACCCGCTGATCCGCATAGAATTGATCGAAGGAACCTCTGACCAAATAAAAGGATGGGTTGAGGATCGGACGGTTGATATCGGGATCGCAGCATCTCCATTTGAACCGTTTGAAAATCAGCTATTGTGTAACGACTATATGGTGGCCGTCATCCCGCCGCAGCGTGACGAATTAAAACTTGAAAAGCATGTCGACCTTGAAACATATCAAGATGACCTAATTTTTTGTAAAGGCGGTCATGAAATCGCGATGTCAAACGCATTTTCGCAATACAACATCGAATTAAAGGAAAACTTAACTGTGCAAAATGCCGAAACCTTGATTAATATGGTCAAAAATAACTTGGGTATCGGCATCATTTCAAACTTTACACTTTCATCCGTCCCGCATCAATTGATTAAAAAGGACATCTTTCCTAGGGTCACACGCGATATTGGCGTCATCGTACATTCATTTGAAGAGATAACGCCGGCGGCGCATGAGTTTGTCAAGGTGTTGAAAGCAGTTGTAATCTGAATCAGTTATCGTGGTGCGATGAAATTTGAAGAAGATGAATACTCAGCGGCAGAGTAGAAAAAAGCAACCATTTGAACGTTGCTTTTCACTCTATTTGGGACTTGAATGCTAAGAAAAAGATTCACCAATCTCTGCCTTTGTGGGATTCTGCTCCTTAACTTGTTTTAATGATGCTACTATAAGAAAGCTAACAATCACTAGCAAGAGCCATGAACTTACCTTTCCAAGGTGTACGAGACTCCATGTATCGATTTGGTTTGGATATTTCCAAGCTCCAAAAAACGTAGCGATATTTTCCGCTATCCATATAAAAAATCCGATGAGTACAAAAGAAAGTGCGAGCGGCATACGGTAACGAGCTCCATTCACCTCGTATGTAACCCATGTTTGCCAAAAGACAATGATGACAAGCCCAGATAACCACCATCGAATGTCTATAGAAAAATGGTGGGTGAAAAAATTCAAATAAATCGCTGCGGCAAGCGGAATAACTGCAAAAAAAGGCGGCCACTTAACCAGTTCAACCTTAAGCCTTCTCCATGCCTGGCACAAATAACTGGCTACACTTGCGTACATAAAGCCGCTATACAAAGGTACTCCAAATATTTTGGAGTATCCTTCTTCTGGATAAGACCAGGAGCCCATATGGACTTTAAAAAGTTCCAGAGCAAGCCCAATAAGGTGGAATAATGTGATCACTTTTAATTCATCCCGTGTTTCAAGACCGGAACGCACCATCCACAATTGCATGAGAACGCAGATAATGAGCAGCCAGTCATACCGCGGCAAGAACGGTAGTGGGATGATTTGCGTAATAGCCAAAGAGGCAAAAATAACGGCAGGAAACAAACATGAAAGGGCTTGTTCCCAGCCAAAATGAACGATTTGTTTTATGGCTCTCATGATGTATGCCTCCTCCATAGTTGTGTTCTTCGTGTATGAAAGGGACGCTTAGTATAGCAGCTAGATGGATATAAGTTTATGTCCATAAGCTCACCGCCAATCACTTTATTTTTCTGTTGATCCTACATATTTTTTCTTTACGAATCCTGTGTGTCTTCATCACTTCGGTATTCCAATATATCCCCGGGCTGACATTCTAAAGCCTTGCAAATCGCTTCTAAAGTTGATAATCGAATAGCCTTTGCTTTTCCGTTTTTTAATATCGAAAGATTAGCCATGGTGATGCCAACTCTCTCTGAAAGCTCTGTTACGCTCATTTTCCTCTTAGCAAGCATCACATCAATATTGATAATAATCGCCATGTCATCACCTCAGACCGTTAAGTCATTTTCTGATTTTATATCTATCGCTTCTTTTAACAGTTTTTGAAGAACAGCAGCAAAGACCGCAATCACCATTGAAGCAAAAATAATAACCAATCCGATCACAATGATACCCGGGGCGTCGTCTATCTCGGCCATCAGATAAAAGACAGGCATGCCTGCTGCGTAAAAGATACTGATAGTGACTGCGCAGTATTTTACATTCTTCAAAGCTCTTACAGACAAACCCGAGAAAGCTTTGTTTTTGTCAATATAGCTTAAAAGTTTGAACGCTTGATAAAGAGCAAAGTAAAAAGGTATCGCCGTTACATACAAATAGATGAAAACGAGATATTTTATATAAGCGATATTTGGAAATATATCCGCTGAATAGTTGGCTATCTTAGGCACTAAAAAAATGCATAAAGCAAGAATTGGAATTCCAATAAGAACCAAAGCTATCTTTAAAAAAATTGTCGACATTCGATTCATAACAAGCACCTCATTTATTTGTTGTCTAATTGAATGTAACAAAAAAATTATCGTTTCTCAATAAAAAAATATTGAAATGGATTGATTTGTTGTTGTTATAGGAGGACCTTTTCATTTTTGACAAGACAAAAAAGCATCCCTCATCACTGGAGATGCTCAACTATTTTAAACTTTGCCGACTGAATGAACCGTGTGCCTCAGTGAACTTAGGGATCGGTGTGAACATAAAGCTAAGCTCTTTTATGAAGGCTTTTATCAACGTCTAAAGATTCAAACAAACGATGGGAAGAAATACATCAAAGGATAAGCGGCTGTTCATACTAATGATCGGGAGGTAAACCGACTTATGATACAAATTTTGATCACTGGTCTTTTTTTATTGGCTCAGCCGAGTGAGCCGCAGGACAGTTTAACGGTCACACAGCAAGGACGGACGATTGCCACTGTTAACCGTGAAGACTTTACAATGCCTCTTCCCGGCACTCCAATGGTTGACTATGAAAAATACAGTAAATTCATCAAACAGCTTGATCAGAAAGTGTACCGTGAGCCGATAAATGCTGTCCTTAACGATCATGGAAGCATCGTCCCGGGCAGGGTTGGCTACAAACTGTATCAACAGGCGTTTATGGAAAAGTTTTATGCGTATTTTTATGGCCAAGGTCCCTCCAAGATAGAAGTGCCGGAAATGAACATTTATCCGAAAGTTGACAGCGAGCTGCTAGCTCACATCAGTACGCAGCAGCTTGGTCAGTACGTGACGTATTTTAACTCAAGCAATAAAAGCCGTTCACACAATATTTCTCTTTCTGCAAAAGCAATCGACAATCACGTTGTTTTCCCTAATGAGACGTTTTCGTTTAACCAAGTTGTGGGAATGAGAACTCGGAACAAAGGATATAAAAGTGCACCCATTATTGTAAAAGGGGAGTTGTCTGAAGGTGTAGGAGGAGGAATTTGTCAGGTGTCCTCAACTCTATTTAATGCAGTTGATCGTGCAGGACTGCAGATCGTTCAGCGCTATTCTCATACTAGAAGTGTACCATATGTACCGCCCGGACGGGATGCGACGGTAAGCTGGGGAGGTCCTGACTTTCGCTTTCAAAACCAATATAACCAACCAATCTTAATTCGGGCAAAAAGGTATGGGGGAAGTATGATTATTACGCTATACTCTTCTGATGTGATAAACAGCAAATTGAGAAAAATCCCCAAAGCTCCATCTCGGATACCGAAAGAAATAAATGCAGAGCAGTAAAGACAAAACCTCAGGTAAGGTTTTGGTTAAGAGAGCTTGTAGATTGCTCAAAATCAATTCTTTAAGGAGCGGCCAGTGAAAGGAAGGAGGGATAAATGAAGTGAAAAGGGTATTATTTTCTGTAATTGTTTTTACAGCAGTTGGATTTACGTTTTGCCAATCAAAAGCGCATGCCCTGACTTTTACGGTGTTGCCTATTACACAAAAAACAGAACAGTGGTCAGTAAAAGTAAGTGAAGCAAAAAATGTAAAGGAATTTGCGAGACCTCAAAAAGGAGAATATCAAGTATATTCCTTGGAAGTCAAAAATATAGGGGAAAAAGCAGCTACAGTGGATGTGCAATTGTATAGAAATGATCCTCATTCAATCACAAGATTTTCACTTTTTGGATGCCTCGATGAAAATTGTGACAAACCAAAAGAAGATTCTAAAATGTTAGCTGAAAGTTTAAATGATGGCTCACCGCTGAAGTTCAATCATTTTATGCTGGCAGATAAGGCCTCTGAATTAGAGGTTGTGATTATTTGGACACAGAAGGGGCAAGAAGGACGCAATTTAAAACAGACCTTTAAATTCACTGAAGATGGCGTTAATTAGACAGTAAAGATGGAATGGCTTTGATGATTCGATCTCTTACTTTGCCTGAGGAAAAAACGAAAATAATTGTTGGGAAACCAATCATAGCTGAATCAAATGTCAAAGTGACTGTGATTTATGACTATAGAGAAGAACCAGAGGAGGCCTTTTGGATACATTATCCGATGGGAGTGAAATGTTTGTCGATGATCACAAAGTCTTTATTGAATACGGATAGAGACTTTGTGACTGACTGCGCATTTCGGCTTAATATTTTACTGATAATGACAGTGAAACCTAAACAAGTGCAGTCCGTTCATTATTAAAAAACTCTAATTTCAAAATTTTCAGGGTTCAATTTCAGTCAATTCAGTTATCATCGAAAGAAGAGGCACAAAAGTCACCAGCTATTTGGACAACTTTTAGCGTTTTTTTTGATGGGAGATTTGTGACTCATGAGATCATGAGTGTAAATAAATTTGAAAAGTTACTTAATAAACTCTTGTTAGCTTGATTTTTAAAAATAAAAAGCCCATTTTAAGGTTATTGACTCAATGAAACAAAAAATGCATTTAAGAGCTATTAAAAGTTTTAATCTTGTCTTTAGAGAGCGCTTTAATTTAAGTCAAAAGTTTAGACAGCCATCTGTTAGATCATTAGCTCTTTTTTATTTTCTTTTCAGTAACATTTTGATCATATTTTCCTACTAACGAGTTAGGAAAGTGGGGAAAAACATGAGAAAAAAGAACAATATTAAGAAATGGCTATTGATCATTGCTGGATTCTTGATCATCTGCATCATTACATTATTTGTAATGGTGTCAGGAAACAAAGTGAAATATGAGGGCAGCGGGAAAAGCGGACTGTGGATGTCTAACCTTGAAAAATCAGGAAAAACTTCAATTGGACCCAATTATTTTCTAAATCTGTATTGGCAGGGGAGTAAGAAGGACGAAAAGAGGACTGTCATAGAAAAAATCACCTTATACATAGATGGTAAAATGTATGATGACAGGGAAAATTATGATTTGTCAGAATACACAGGTGATGAAATGCCAGGTGGGGGACGCATGGAGGACCATATCGCCACCTTTGATTATATGCCTGAAGATGAAGTGATAGGACATGATGTATTAGTGAAAGTGGAGTGGAAGACAGGCCAGAAAAAACAGACAGAAGAAATCAAATTACATAAGAAGCCATGGTATAAAAAATAGCTTATTCGCTGTATTTGTGATCACATTGGTGGTCACTTTTTTATTTGCGGATTCCTAGGCACAGCAATCTAAGATTCTGCATAGGCTGAAATAAAATCTTGTTCATTTCTAAAACGAGGTGCATGCTGTTGGAACAACAACCAATCAATCATGAAGACAGAAACGTGCCACAGCCTATTCGAAGTGATGGAGCTGGAGCTATTGATGCAGGCCCGCGAAATATAATGCGGGATATTCAAAATCCGAATATACTTGTTCCGCCTGTTACAGATGAGGGTATGATTCCTAACTTGAGATTTTCATTCTCTGATGCTCCCATGAAATTAGATCACGGCGGCTGGTCAAGAGAAATCACCGTAAGACAGCTTCCGATTTCGACTGCGATTGCAGGTGTAAACATGAGCTTAACTGCGGGAGGCGTCCGTGAGCTTCATTGGCATAAGCAAGCGGAGTGGGCTTATATGCTTTTGGGACGGGCACGTATCACCGCTGTTGACCAAGACGGACGAAATTTCATTGCTGATGTTGGTCCCGGCGACCTTTGGTACTTCCCAGCAGGAATTCCGCATTCCATACAGGGATTGGAACACTGCGAGTTTCTGCTCGTATTCGATGATGGAAACTTTTCTGAGTTTTCAACGTTAACCATTTCAGATTGGCTTGCACACACACCAAAAGACGTTCTGTCTGCAAATTTCGGTGTCCCGGAGAATGCTTTCAACTCTCTTCCGTCTGAGCAAGTCTATATCTACCAAGGGAATGTGCCGGGATCAGTCGCCAGTGAAGACATTCAGTCACCATATGGAAAAGTCCCCATGACCTTTAAACACGAGTTGTTAAATCAACCCCCAATTCAAATGCCAGGGGGGAGTGTACGAATTGTGGATTCTTCTAACTTCCCAATTTCAAAAACGATAGCCGCTGCACTTGTTCAGATTGAGCCTGGCGCGATGAGAGAGCTTCATTGGCATCCCAATAGCGATGAGTGGCAATATTATCTAACAGGACAGGGACGAATGACGGTATTTATCGGAAATGGGACTGCCCGCACATTTGATTATAGAGCAGGCGACGTTGGATACGTGCCTTCTAATGCTGGACACTATATACAAAACACTGGTACAGAAACATTATGGTTTTTAGAAATGTTCAAAAGTGACCGCTATGCAGATGTGTCACTCAATCAGTGGATGGCATTGACGCCTAAAGAATTAGTGCAAAGCAACTTGAATGCTGGATCAGTCATGCTTGATTCTCTGCGTAAGAAGAAAGTGCCTGTTGTGAAATATCCCGGTACGTAAAGACTGAACCGATCATACAGTGGTCTTAAAGTAACTAGAGCTGGGTGTTGGCCTGTGTTTTATCAAATCCCTATATATACGTTATGTAGGGTTTTTCTGCTTGAATCGTATTGTAATGAGCTTTAAAATGTTAATGTGGAAATGATAACCACCCGCTAATGGAAATTCAATGGCCGATTTCTACCAGTTTGATTGGCTTTAAAGGAGGACAAGAAATGAAAGCACTCATATTTTTATCCAGTTTGACTGCCATTGGGAGCTCTATATTGGGGCGATGGTTAGGGATGCTGGATGATTCTTATGCTGTTGGCGATGCTTGGTTTATAGGTGTTTTAGCTGGATTGATTTCACTTCTATTATTGATTGACAGTCAAACGATGACAAAGAATTACATAGTAAGTTTAAGTACGATACTAGGCATTCTTGGAGTGGGATTTATATATTTTCCAGCTGCATTCATCAACATATTATTAAGTATTACACTGGATAAACAAAAGAAAGAAGACCTTCATGTAAGATGAAAGAAATTTCATTTAATTCTTAGGAGGGAAAGTGTATGGATTTACCTCTATGGGCTTATATCATATTTGCAATCACAGGTGCGGCAGGTTTCATAAGTTTAATGTGGTTCAGTTTTTTTGCTGACAAAATAGAAAAGTGAAGCGATTTTATAAAAATGTAAACTATTTTATATGAAAGGGATAACATTGCTTATTTAAGTTTACATAATAAAATTATTTCAAACTGATGCTAAAAATAACTAATTGATCTATGTACTAAATATTCATAATTACTAGAGGGATTGGCACCTAAGGAACAAAGCTATTTGACAAGTTCTTGCTAGAGAATTTCAATCACTACATATGATTTTCTGCATCAAGAAGCTCAGCTGAATTATTTTTGGGTGAATTTACTAATGATGAAACCTGGTATGCTTCCATGTCATCAGCATCATAAGGCAGCAGCAAACTTTGCAGATAATCAGGGCTTGTATTTTTGGGGTTAAGCCACTCCTTTTCATGATCATGGGCCAATATAACCGGCATTCGGTCGTGTATATCTTTCATGAACTCATTAGGCTCAGTTGTTATGATGGTGCAGGTATAAAGAGGATCTCCTTGATGTGTGCTCCACTTTTCATATAAGCCAGCAAACGCAAAAAGAGCAGATGATTTCAATTTGATCCGCATTGGGATTTTGGTTTTGGAATCAAGCCGTTTCCATTCATAAAAACTGTCTGCTGGTATGATGCAGCGTTTGCTGACAAGCGGTCTTCGAAAGGCCGGTTTCTCGGTAATTGTTTCGGCTCGAGCATTGATCATTTTATAACCGATCTTTTCATCTTTTGCCCAAGGTGGAATAAGTCCCCATCTAAGCTTGCCTAAGCGATTATTTGATCCATCATTGATGATTGCAAGGATGTTTTGTGATGGTGCGACATTATAGCTTGGCTGGTATTCACCTTTAGGAAAAAATTGATCGATGTCAAACTGGTCAATAATATCATCAAATGCAGAGTACAAAGTAAACCTGCCGCACATATCCATCATCCTTTTTAGGGGTTTTTGAATAGTGTGTGGGACGAACGTTCATTTAATACAGGTTCAGAACAATGATTTCTTTTCACTTGCGATAAACTGGTATAATAAGAAAGCCATTTAAGAAGTTATTGTGGAAAAAACATACGCTTTTTGGTTGGACCGACGCTGGATCTTGATGGAGTTACAAGGATCGCTTAAAAATAGCCTATAAGTATAAAAAGAGGCACAGCGTTTTTAACGCAGGGCCTCTTTTATATCAGTAGCCAAATACCAGAGTTGTACTTTGTGATCCGGCATATTTCGTGACAAATTCTTTTGTATATTCCGGCGTTTGGACACGATAGCTGTAGTTTGACCCGGGATTCCAAGAAGTCAGCGGAGAGGTTTGCTTGTTGAGTGATGGATAGCTGCCTATGTCTTTGAAATAACCAGTGCCCTTGTCGTCAAGGATGCCGCCTTTTTCACTGCCTTTCCCAAAGTAATTATATTCGGAATATATTTTTGCTTTTGTAGCAATTGTAATCGCCTGGTTAAAATTATTGCTGTAATTGTTTTTAACATGAAAGTAACCGTATCTCATCAGACCTGGGCCTCTAACATACAAGTTCTCAAAATAATTATTGGCGATTGTCATGTGAGGGTAGCCGTCATATTGATGCTGAGAATCATCCGGGTATCCTAAAATCAAACCGTATTTATGATTCGCAAATTTTGAGTTGCTGATCGTGATATAATCTGCGGATTTTCCGATATACACGAGTTTGTCCAAATCGCTTCCGCTTGCACTATAGCTATGACCTGAGAATGTGATGTGATCAATCCAATAGTTCATACCGGAATCTAAATAAAGCTGGATATCATTATTTCCGTTAATCTGCGGACTGTGTTCAAACGTTAAATTTTGAAAAATGACATTTCCAGAAGCTGATGAAGTTGTTAAATAAATATTTTTCAGCGTTTTTTTCGCGTAAGAGCCCACGAGTGTTTTATTTGATCCAATGGTAACTGTTGTTTTCGCAGATGCGGAAAGATCATTTTGAAGCACTAAAATTTTCGGAGTGGATCCTCCTAGATGGGTTTTTAAATCATTTACGCTTTGAATGTAAACAATCTGCCCGTTTTTTCCACCCGTTGTGCCCGTTTTAGAAATGCCTTTTTCATTTTTGGCATTTCCGGCAAAACCTAAAAGGCCATTTGTTGAGGTATTCGGAAAATCGGCTGCACCTAATGCTTTTCCAGGCAAGAGAACCAAAAACAAACTAAAGACGGTGAACCATAAACAAAGTCGTTTCATCACAATATGCTTCCTTTCAATTTTAATCATTTCCTTGCGGGGATTATTATTACATTTAATGGAAAGGAATGATAGGTTCTATCTTCCTAATTAATGTTGGGTTACTTAAAAAATACAGATTGCGCCAAAAGACATACTAACAATTAAAATAGAAGAAAGGATTGATACACCGTTGACTGCAGCAGCTTATCGAAACACCTTGCTATCACTTTTATGTTTAACAGCTGGAACCGTGGATGTAATCGGGTATTTAAGCCTGGGACATGTGTTCACAGCTAATATGACTGGAAACATTGTATTATTGGGGTTAGCTATCGGCAAATCCATTCAGGTCACTGTTTTTAATTCCTTGACTGCACTAATCGGATTTATATGCGGCGTGATCATTGCCACATTGATGGTCGGAAAGGCGGAAAATACCCTTTGGCCTTCTGCTGTGACAAAAGCCCTCGCACTTGAAGCATTCATTTTGTTTGTCTTTGCTTGTCTTTCTTTTTACCGGGCTTTTGTTCCTGTGCACATTCTAATTATACTCATGAGCATTTCTATGGGGATTCAAACTACAGCAGCAAAAAAACTGGGGATCGCAGGTATTTCTTCAACTGTGTTGACCGGCACTTTGGCTTCTCTTTTAGAGGATATATCCGGCCGATTGTTTTTTAAGATGCAGAAGAAGACTTTCTTAAGAGATACTGTGTTAAGAGCACTGGCTATTATTTTGTATTGTGTGGGGGCTATTATTGTTGCTCTGGCTGAGCCTGATTTTTATCACTTCATTATTTGGGTTCCGATTGTGCTGATATTTGGCATCATGATGACAGCTAAGTTGAAACTGAGCGGGGAAAAATAGCTTTTCCTGTATAGCTGTTATCACAACAGCCTGTCTCATTTCGTTATTGTTATGCGAATTTTGAGAGGGCAAAATAAGACATTCGGCTGAAGTGCACATTCGTTCATTTGTATTGGCTTTTTCATAAGTACCTACATTTGATATATGAATGATAGTGAATTTGCCTTAAAAGCATCTATGAATCTATTTCCTCTTTCAAACCAGATGGATTGAGTCTTATAATGATAATGATTCTCATTTGAAGTCTGGTTTGAGGAGGACCAAATATGAAAAAGATCATGAGTGCATTTGTTGGTATGGTTTTGTTGACGATCTTCTGTTTTTCCCCGCAAGCTTCGGCAGCATATGACGACCTGCATGAAGGTTATGCAACGTATACAGGGTCAGGTTATTCAGGAGGAGCTTTCCTGCTGGATCCCATTCCTTCCGATATGGAGATTACTGCAATAAATCCGGCGGATCTCAATTACGGAGGAGTAAAAGCAGCACTTGCCGGCTCTTATTTGGAAGTTGAAGGGCCAAAAGGGAAAACAACCGTATATGTTACTGATCTTTATCCCGAAGGCGCTCGGGGAGCTCTTGATCTGTCACCTAATGCCTTCCGTAAAATCGGCAATATGAAAGACGGAAAAATCAATATTAAATGGCGTGTTGTCAAAGCCCCAATCACCGGCAATTTCACGTACCGGATCAAAGAAGGCAGCAGCAGGTGGTGGGCAGCAATCCAAGTCAGAAATCACAAGTATCCTGTTATGAAAATGGAATATGAAAAGGATGGTAAGTGGATCAACATGGAGAAAATGGACTATAACCATTTTGTGAGTACGAATTTAGGGACAGGCTCTCTCAAAGTCAGAATGACTGACATCCGCGGAAAAGTTGTGAAAGACACCATTCCAAAGCTGCCTGAAAGCGGAACGTCCAAAGCCTATACTGTACCGGGCCATGTTCAGTTTCCTGAATAAAAAATACGAAACAGCGGATCTTTTCCCGCTGTTTTTTCATTGTTCTGCATCTGCATGTAAAAATGTTTTAATCATGTTCAACTGCTCCTGCTTTGGATAACTGGTATACAGCCTGCTTGAAATCCGAATAGGATCTCCGAAAAAATATCTTTCGTAGTGAGTTTGTCTAGTTCCGAATGAACTCATTGTTAAATCCCATGCCAAACGGAAAATTTTCACACGTTCTTCAGCATTTGTATTGGTTGCTTGAAGATATTGGTCAAGATCTTCCCGTATCTCTGAGTCAAATGCATTTTCGGTAGGCAGTGTCACCATTCCGCTAGCTCCAATTAATTGTATGATTTCAGTAAATCGAGGATATAGCTTAGGAATGATCGTACTGATGACTTGAAGAGGAATTAAACAGGGGCGCATATAGCCGAATTCATCTAACTGAGCATCATTTTCTGATTTGTCAATGAGCGCTTTGATTGTTTCCAATCCCACAATGATTTCTGAGAGCTTTTCTTGGATGTGCTGATATTCGGAAACATTAATGGTGTCGACAAGAAGCTGTGCAACACCTAATAGAAATTCAATTTTTATCATTTGCCTAATGACAACCTGGTGAAAGGTAAAGGCATGAAAGGAGCTTTTTGTCATAAAATCTTTAGCTGCTTCCACATTATCGTAAAAAAACACACGATTCCACGGCACTAACACATGATCAAAAACCACAATTGAATCCATTTCTTCATACCTTGAGCTTAAGGGATGATTAAAGGAAGAGTCGCTTAATACAAATGATTCTCTTGTGATGAATTTTACGCCTTTTGTATTAGAAGGGATTGAAAAAGCATAAGCTTCATCTGTTTCAAAGAAATATTTAGGCGCTGAAAAAACCAAGATTTCATCGGTCAATCCGCCTTGTGTTGCAAGCAGACGTGCGCCATGAATCATTAAACCTTTTTCGGTTCTATCAATGACTTTAGCAGATATCGGTTTTTCACTTAGCCCAAAATAAGACTGTGACCGGTTCACTTGCGGAGTAATGAATGTATGGGTAAAGGAAAGGTCATGCTTAGCAGCTTGTTCATACATATCTAGTATATGTTCAGGAAAGCAATTCTCTTTATCTTTGAGAAGCTCCGCTGACGAAGCAAAGCTCATCATAACCGTATTCATGTAATCCGGACTTCTCCCCATCATTCCGTGAGTATGTCTAGCCCAATGTTCAATCATGTTCCTTCTTTTTTTTAAATCATTTTTGGTTTTAGGCTGGAGATAGGAAAGGCCGATTCGATTATGATCTCCAGGAAGGCAATAAGTCATTTCATGTATTAACTCATCCTTTGTTTGCAATTCATAAAGTGAGCTTTTTGTTTTGATTATTCCTTTAAATGCAGGATGCTCAGAAATGTTACCCTTTATTTTTTCGCCATCATACCATATTTCGTTTTCTAGTTTATTCAATCGGTCAATGAATTCTTTACCATTGATGATCCCCATTTAAGTTTCGCTCCTTCATATTATGCTGCGTATTGTATTATATTTTCGAGAAAACAGCCGGTTCAGCCAATTTGAGGTGGGAAAAGCCTTTTTTGTATGCCTAATAGAAAATAAGAAGCTTATACGACAAAAGACAGCCAATTTTTCTTGAAGCCTTTTTGAAGATTCAGAGCCGTAAAGAATTTGCTTATTCATATGAAAATGGCACTATAAAACTTGATAACACGTGTCGATATTATGGACATGGGCGTAAGCGAATTGGATTTAAACGCGCTTGAACATATTTTATTTCAGCCATTACATTGTGCGGAAAGGGAAAACGACACATGAAAGTGAAAACAAAATTGCTGGGGATTATATCAATATTAGTTGTTTCAATTATTGGAATTGGAGGCTCCTCAGTATTTATGATTTCTTCTACTGTGAAAAAGAATGAAGAACTTAAAGACAAAATGGAATTCCAAAAAGAGATAAAACACATCCAATATGAATTGACCGGGTTATCAAATGATGAAAGAGGCTTCTTGATTACCGGAGACAAAGAATACGACGAGGGTATGAAGGAAAAAGCAGACGATGTCTTAAAGAGTCTTGACCGGGTTAATGACTTGATTGATGAAGAGAGATATCAATCAAATATCGAAGACATTAAGACAAGTTTTACTCAGTATAGAGCTTTGAATCAGCAAGTAGTAACAGCCTACTCTTCAAATCCGAAAAAAGCAGAAACCATCCATTTTGGAGAAGAAAGAACACTAAGAAAAGAAGGCGTAGATCCGGCTGTCAATAAGCTGTCTGATCGCCTGGATCAAGAGGTGGAGGATCTAAAAGATGAAATACGAGGCAATGGGAAAATGAGTCAATGGCTCATCATCATTGTCACCGGGATATCAGTTATATTAGGCGTTGTTTTAAGCATAATGCTGTTAAAGTCTATAATGGTGCCCCTAAGAAGCATAAATAAGCAGCTGGAGGAAATTGCACACGGCGACGCTGATTTAACCAAAAAAGTCATTGTGAAAAATAAAGATGAATTTGGTCAGCTTGCCCAATCGTTTAATTCTTTTACTCATTCATTAACTCAAATTGTGAAGCAGATCAGCAGCTCATCTGAACAAGTCGCTGCTTCCTCCGAAGAATTATCGGCAAGCGCGGAAGAATCGAAATCAACATCTGAACATATTTCACGAGCCATGCAAATGGCTGCCGAAAGCAATGTGAAGCAAAGCTCAATGACAGAAAAGAGTGCGGAATCCATTACTGAATTATTAGACAGTATATCATCAGTCGCTTCAAATACAGGGAACATAGCGGATCTTTCTTCTTCGATGAGAGACAAAGCTGAAATAGGCTCTAAGTCCGTCAACAAGATGTTAGATCAGATGAAATTCATTGATAAATCTGTAGATTCAGCCGGCAATGGATTGCAGACATTGGTAACGAGCACAGCAGAAATCAGCGATATCTCTTCGCTTATCACGACGATTTCAGAGCAGACAAATTTGTTGGCATTAAATGCAGCGATCGAGGCGGCCAGAGCCGGAGAGCAAGGAAAAGGATTTGCTGTGGTGGCAGAAGAAGTTCGGAAGTTGGCGGATGAAACAAATAAATCTGCAAACCACATCCAATCGGTTGTAGCGACCATCCAAGATGAATCGATAGAAACGGTAAACAATATTAAGGTTGTTCAAGAAAATGTGAGCTCAGGTATTGTTCTTTCTCAAGAGGCAACAGGAAATTTCAATGAAATACTGAACCTTGTGGAACAGGTCACTTCTCAAATACAAGAAGTCGCAGCGGCAACTCAACAGCTTACATCAGGCGTTGAAGTGATTCAGCACACAGTTCATACATTGGCCGCTGGAACAAAAGAAACGTCTGCTAATACAGAAGCGGTTGCAAATTCATCACAGGAACAGCTTCATTCAATGGGGGAAATCTCCTATGCCGCAGAATCTCTATCTCAGTTGGCAGAAGAACTTCAAAAAGTCATTAATCGTTTTAAATATTAAACAGGCTACTTACGTGCAACCCCCATCCTATTCGGTGGGGGTTGGCTCTTTTACTGTGGTTGTTTCTAAAAACAGAGCTAACTGACCTTTTAAGTTAGCTCTGTTTGTATGGCTAGTCCAAATTTTGATCGATCGTCCCTTCAAAATAGTCATCGCTGACCTGTTCATGAGTTTCAGCTAATCCTTTTTCTAATTGCGTGCTTCCTTTATAATCTGAGGGCTCAAAGTATTTCCCGGCAACATCTGTTGTGTCATTTTTGTTTTCTTTGTTATGAGTTTGTGTTTCAGTGTTTACACTTTCTGTCTTAGTATTGCTGCTTATAGATTGCTGAAAATCATATTCCTTGTCTAATGAAGAAAATCTTTTATAATCATCAGGTCTGTCTGCACCGTTTTTTTGAGTCACTTTACTTCCTCCAGATTATTGATATTTTAGTGGGGGTAAGAACTTATTTCGTTCTTTTAGGATCAGAACCATGTTTTTTGGGATCATCTGCTTTAAAAGCTGTTTCAGTCTCATGGTCATTTCTCATTTGTTCAATACTTGAATTTTGAATTCCCTTTTTACTCATTGGTTTCACTCCTTTACGAAAAGTGTTGAATATCAACTCCTCTTATTTTGTCTGTTGATCAGGTATTCATTCACTTTTTTCATTCGCGCTTTCGCCAATCAGGAGAGGCGTTTTCATGCCAGCGTATTATTTAATAAAAAGTCGTATTTTTGAAACTTTTTATCATCGCATTGTTGGGGAAGACATCTCGATAAAAGAAATACAAAGGTTGTGAATTTATACTTACAGCACTGTGAATAAATCAAACAAGGGGGTGAAAAAATGAAAAAAATTGCATCATATTATTTAATGACATTAGGGCTATCCAGCCTTACATTTGGTTTGTTTTTAGGATTTTATTCTTTTGTTATGTATGGCGATATGATAATTGCATTGTTTACGGCAGCAATTGCTTTATTATACGGTTTTGTGGTGTATGGCCTTTTTGCTGTTCCGCTCCAAATGAAGTTGCAGAAAAAAGCGAGAACATTCAATGTCATGTACCTATTGATTTACAGTGTGGTTGCTTTTATCGCAGCTTTCTTGTTTTTTGTTATCAATGAACCTGCGTCAATAGCATGGACATTGCAATCGTATTTTTATTATATGTTAAGTATTGCGGCTGCAGTGATTTACTGGTTATGGGATTCTCTGATCCTTTATAAACGAACAGCTTCCGGCGTATAAAGCAAATCAGGCTAACGTAGTTTTACCAATCGGAGATATATGGAGGTCAATAAAAATAAAGGGTATTACACTAACATTGCTGCGTGAATCTAAAAGCTTTAGGTTTCATATTTTTTTAAAAAATTCTCCGCGGATAAAGGCGCAGTATGGGGACATAATGAGAGCACACATTCAAACCGAATAGGTTTTCTAAGTGTTTTACGATACATACGTTCATCAAGATCATCACGTCATCAATGGAATATACAAACTATTGTTGTGGAACGGGCATCTCGAGCTGTTTGAGGAAAGAACATAGATGGTGGTTTATCGTTTTATCAGCGCTTATAGAACAAAGTTTTGGTGGCGGTCAATCCATACAGCTAAACAGAGGAGAGCGTGACAATGAATCTCGCTCTCCTCAGATTTATTTATTCACCCTGATGTTTTTCAACTAATGTGAATGTCCAATCTTTTAACATATGTTTCTGGACATATTTTTTTCCGTTTATTTCAATGTAAGGCAGGTCTGCCATGTCTCCAGCTAACTGTTTTGCTTCAGTCGTTGTTATTCCTAAAAAAAGTCCGATGTAAAAGTAAATATCCCGTTCTTTTATAAGCAAGATATCATTTTGTTCACTACCTTTTGTATGGTTCATCTGCTTTAAGCCTTCACCGATAAAATATCCTGCCAAAGCAATACCAATTCCTAAAAAAACGTCCATGTGTATGCCTCCATTATGTCAATGTTATGTTATACGGGCTTGGCATACTCCGGGTTTCATTATTTTTCAAACCTTTTCAATCTGTACACGGCCTGAAAAAAAGGTGGCGCCGCCGCCCATATCGGACAATCGGTCTGGGGTTAGCGCGTTTACAAGCTGTTTTTTTCCTTGTTCATCCGCCCATAATCCTTGGCTGACAACGACACCTGGCAGCACTTGTTCTCCAACTGCAGCGGTCAGCTGGCATTCTCCCCGGCTGTTCCAAATTCGTACAGGTGCCCCATCAACGATTCCGTGTTCTTCAGCATCTTTTGTGTTGATAAAGAGCTTTGGCGTCTTTTCAAGCTTGATGTGTTTTTCATTATTGGAAAATGTTGAGTTTAAGAAATTATGGTTTGGCCCCGGAACATACATAAACGGATGTTCATTATCGGTTACAAGAGGTGTATATGTCGGTAAAGCAGGGAAGCCGTCTTGTTTCATTTTTTCTGAATATAATTCTATTTTTCCGCTTGGCGTTGGAAGTTCGCCCGGAAACAGCGGCTTTTCGCGTTTCGCTTTCATAAATGAATGCTTAGCAAGTGCATCGTAATCAATCTCTGCCAAATGCGGATTATCTGGATGGTCAAGCGCCTGGCGGATTAATTCTTCATCTGAATCTTTAAGCTCCTGATCTGTGAATCCCATGGTTTCAGCCAGTAATCGGAAAACCTCAGTGTTAGACTTGCTTTCCCCATATCTCTCAATCACCGGCTGCTGAAGCTGAATGTAATGGTGCCAGTAGGAGGTGTAAAAATCAGTATTTTCAAAAGCGGATGTTGCAGGCAGTACAATGTCCGCATATGCAGCCGTTTCCGTTAAAAACAAATCATGAACCACAGTAAACAAGTCTTCCCGCAGCAAGCCCTGTCTGACTTTGTTTGCTTCGGGTGCGACGACGGCAGGGTTCGTTCCGTAAATAAATAGAGAGCGAATCGGCGGGTCTGTTTCCAAAAGCACCTTGCCAAGCTGATTCATATTAAACGACCTCGGGGTGCGCCCTTTCAATAAGTCGGGCCGCTGCAAGGCATTTGTGTTATATTCTAAAATTCCGCTGTTATGCTTAATTGCGCCGCCCCCTGTGTGCAGCCATTGGCCGGTGATCGCCGGAAGACAGGCAATCGTCCTTACAATCATCCCGCCGTTATCGTGATGCTGGGGTCCGTTTCCGATTCTGATAAAAGAAGGGGAGGTTTCCCCGTACATTTTTGCCAGTCGGTAAATATCTTCGGTACTGACACCGGTGATCGTCGATACCTTTTTAGGATCATATTGTTTCACGTGTTCACGGAGGTCTTCATAGCCAACCGTGTACTCGGACAGAAATGCTTCATCATGCATATTTTCTTTAAATAAAATGTGCATGATGCCAAGAGCAAGTGCACTGTCGGTTCCCGGCTTTATCGGAATAAACCAATCTGCGAGACGTCCTGTTTGATTTTTATGCACATCGATCACGACAATTTTGGCACCTTGTTTTCGCGCTTTTTGGGCGATCGTAATTTGGTGCATATTTGTGCTGACCGCGTTGATTCCCCAAAAAATAAATAGTTTTGTATGAACGGTTTCCTCAGGATCGATTCCCGCGCTTATGCCCATTGTATATTTATAGCCTTCAGATCCCGCTTTGCTGCAAATCGTCCGTTCAAGCTGGCTTGACCCCATGCGGTAAAAAAAGCGGCGGTCCATTCCTTCAGCTGTCAATTTCCCCATATTTCCGTAAAAGCTGTAAGGAAGTATGCTTTCAGCTCCCTCTTCATCAATCAGCTGTTTCCAGCGGGAGGTGATCGTATCGATTGCCTCTTCCCAAGAAATCGGTTCAAATATCGCTTGGCCTTTAGCACCTGTTCGTTTGAGCGGTGTAGTCAGCCGCTTTTCATCATATATGCGCTCCGTCATATTCCGGACTTTGTTGCATATGTTTCCGGCTGTGACAGGATGATCAGGGTCTCCTTGCACTTTTACGATTTTCCCGTCTTTTTTATGTATTAACAATCCGCACTGATCCGGGCAGTCCAGCGAGCAAACGGATTTGAAAATGCCGTTTTGTTGTGTGGCAAAAGATTTCATGGCCCAGTTCCTCTCTCTAGTTAGATATTTTGTAAGAATTATAACATTTCGGATCATAACGTCAATTCTGAAAAAAGAGATTGACATCAATCTGAGACTTCTTTATGATAAACGTATTCTTTATTCTGAAAATTACATACTCAACATTTTCTATCCAGAGAGGTGGAGGGACTGGCCCTATGAAACCTCGGCAACATTATTGTGCCAATTCCAGCAAGCGTCAGCTTGAAAGATAGGAAAGCAAGGTTTATACCGGCGTCTGCCTGTAACAGAGCGCGCCTATATATGAATCTCTTTCCATCTGCGGAAAGAGATTTTTTTTATGAAAAAATACGATGAAAAGGATGTTTTGCACCATGACGGTTTTGGTTACAGCACCGTACAACGAAGAAGGACGAAAAGAGCTTGAAAACTTGTTTGGCTCAGTTGCTTATCAATCTTGGAAGGAACAAGGCCGGGCATATCGGGAAGATGAACTCATTCAGCTGCTAAAAGCAACAAATGCGACAGGCTTGATTACTGAGCTTGATCAGGTAACAGACAGCGTATTTGCTTCTGTTCCCGAACTTTCATTTGTCGGTGTTTGCAGGGGAATGCCCTCCAATGTGGATGTGGCAGCTGCTTCAAAAAGAGGCATACCTGTTTTTTATACACCAGGGCGGAATGCACAAGCCGTTGCTGAAATGTTTATTGGAAATGTGATTACCTTTCTCCGCCATACCAGCGTCTCGAATCAATGGCTGAAGGATGGAAAGTGGGACAGGGATTACCTACAGGCTTATGTCAAATTTAAAGGAAATGAATTATCAGGAAAAACGGTTGGCATGATTGGGTTCGGGGCGGTTGGCCAAAGGATTGCAAAACTGCTGACTGCGTTTGACTGTAAAATAAAGTATTACGATCCATACATTCAAGACGATCATCCGCTGTATGAAAAAGTATCTCTTAAAACGGTGTTTTCAGACAGTGATATCGTTTCTGTCCATCTGCCTCGTACTGAGGAAACACTTGGACTTATTGATCGGAAGTATTTTGATCTGATGAAACAGAGTGCGATTTTCGTCAATACTTCAAGAGCAGTTGTTGTAAACCGTGAAGATCTTTTATCTGTATTAAAAGAACATAAAATCAGAGGTGCGATATTAGACGTTTTTTATCATGAACCTCCAGAGGAATCAGATTATGAATTGATTTCATTGCCTAATGTTCTGGCAACACCGCATCTCGCTGGAGCAACATTTGAAGTGGAGGATCATCACGTGACGATACTGAATAAAGCCCTCAAAAAGTGGAAGGGTGAAAAAACTCTTAATATTCCGACAATATATAACAAGGACGAACTGAAAACAGGGGTATAAGAAAGGAGGCTAAGAGAATGAAAAAACAAAAAGGCTATCTCGTTTTTGATATTGGCACAGGCAATGCGAGGGTAGCGGTCGTGAGTGTAACTGGCAGTGTTCTAACAGTTGAACGGGAGGACATCGAGTATTCCACAGAGACGCTTTACCCGGACAGCCGTTATTTTTCTCCTCAGGTGCTGTGGAAGCAGGTGATGAATTTGGCAAAACGTGCGCTATCCCGTTCGTGTGATATTGACATCATTGGTTTGACATCGACGAGCCAAAGACAGGGGATTGTTTTGATTGATCAAAACGGCAATCCTTTTCTCGGGCTGCCGAACATCGATAATCGCGGCCGAGAGTGGGAGGCGGGCATTCCCGATCGGGAAGAGATATACAGCCGCACAGGCCGCCTGCCAACTGCACTTTTTTCTGCGCTCAAGCTTTATGGATTAAAACAGCGCCAGCCCTCTTTATGGGAAAAGACTGCAAGCTTTACAAGCATCAGTGATTGGGTGACGTACCAACTGAGCGGAATATTAACATATGAACCATCACAGGCAACAGAAACTCTGCTATTTGATGTGAAGCAAAACACTTGGTCAGAAGAGATGTGCGACATTTTCGGCTTTTCTCCATCTATCCTTCCGCCTCTTGTAAGAGCGGGAACAGCAATTGGAACGATAGCAAATGAATATGCATCCGAATTAGGCCTTTCAATAAATGCTAAGGTTATAGCAGGGGGCGGGGATACACAGCTGGCTGTCAAAAGCACCGGAGCTGGACTTGAGGACATTGTCATTGTATCAGGGACAACAACGCCAATAACCAAAATTACTGCGGATCATGGCGACACAAAACATAAAGCCTGGCTGAACTGTCATACAGATCAAGGGCATTGGCTTGTGGAAACGAATCCGGGAATTACCGGCTTGAATTATCAAAAATTAAAACAGATTTTTTATCCGAATGAAACGTACGAAGTAATGGAGGAGGAGATTTCTGCACTTGCAAAAGAAGACCATGCATGTGTAGCGGCTCTCGGCTCTTATTTATCGGCTGAAAAGAATGCATTAACGAGAGGCGGTTTTCTTTTTGATGCCCCGCTGTCAGCACATTTAAAGAGGGCACATTTTGTACGTGCAGCGCTAGAAGAAATCGCATTTTCAATCAAATGGAACTTTGACATTTTAACAGAGGTTACTCCGTTTGAACGTGACTATGTTTGGGTGTGCGGAGGGGGATTCCAAAGCAAAGCGCTCACTCAATATATCGCGGATCTTCTTCAAAAAAAGGTCTATGTCCAAGAGGGATATCATCAGGCATCTGTCGTTGGTGCTGCAGTCATTTGCAATGAAACCTTTCAATTAACGGAGGAGATGTCAGCAAATGTCCGGGTGATTGAACCGAAGGACTGTCAGACAGAATTGGCTTTATATGAGAAATGGAAGCAAACACAGCGCTTTTTTTCAGGTTCAGAAAGCAAAGTATTGATTTAAGGCGGCAGCATTTTTGCTGTTTTGAGGAATCATTTAATTTTCAACTTTAATAAGGTAATACGGTAATGGATATAAGCATCTAAGGAGGAGACAGATATGTTGGATAAAATAGGAATACCGAAGCGGCTTGCCTGGGGATTTTTAGGGGTTGTTTTGTTTATGATGGGAGATGGCCTTGAACAAGGCTGGCTCAGTCCTTTTTTGATCGAAAACGGGCTCACCGTTCAGCAGTCCGCTTCTATTTTTAGTATATACGGAATTGCGCTTGCCATAGCTTCCTGGTTTTCGGGTGTATGTCTCGAAGCATTTGGCGCAAAACGAACGATGTTTATGGGGCTGTTGTTTTATGTGATCGGTACAGCTGCTTTTATCGTATTTGGATTTGAACAGCTGAACCTGCCTGTGATGTATGTGACTTACTTCGTAAAAGGGTTAGGTTACCCGCTTTTCGCTTATTCTTTCTTGACATGGGTCATTTACAGAACACCGCAAAGCAAACTGAGCACTGCTGTCGGCTGGTTTTGGATAGCATATTGCCTCGGCATGTTTGTGTTCGGCGCTTGGTACTCAAGCTACGCGATCAAAGCGTTCGGTTATTTGAATACGCTTTGGAGCTCTATTTTCTGGGTATGTCTCGGTGCATTCTTTGCATTGTTTATCAATAAAGACCGTTTTGAAAAGAAGAAAAGAAAAAGATCAGAAACAGCCGAGGAGCTTTTAAAAGGGGTTACGATTTTATTTACAAATCCGCGCGTGCTTACAGGCGGAATCATCAGAATCATCAACAGCATTGGTACATATGGTTTTCCAGTCTTTTTGCCGATGCACATGGCCCAGCATGGAATTTCAACCAATGTGTGGCTGCAAATTTGGGGAACGATTTTTCTGGGGAACATTGTGTTTAACCTTATCTTTGGTATTGTCGGCGATAAATTCGGCTGGAAAAATACTGTTATTTGGTTCGGCGGAGTCGGCTGCGGCATTTTCACCCTCTTATTATACTACGCACCTGTTTTCTCCGGCGGAAGCTTAGCGGTTGTCAGCGTGATCGGCTTTATTTGGGGCGGTTTGCTGGCAGGCTATGTGCCGATTGGTGCAATTGTGCCGACGGTGGCAGGAAAAGATAAAGGGGCAGCCATGTCTGTATTGAATTTGGCTGCAGGTTTATCAGCGTTTGTCGGCCCTGCACTCGCTTGGCTGTTCATCGGTCTCGTCGGCGCGCAAGGCGTCGTCTGGATCTTTGCGGTCCTTTACCTTGCAAGTGCGGTCTTGACGAAATGTATTCATATACCTGAGGAAAAAGCAGTTAAGGAGGAATCATCTCCTCAATATGCATCTTAATTAGAAAGCGCCCATTTTCCGGGGCGCTTTCTATCATTTGTTCAGCAATGTAAGGATTTCCGATACGGAATGACGCAAAAATGATTGATCTGGACGGGATTTCACCATAACAGTCAGCCGATAAGAAACAGAATATAAGTCTGAGCCGTTTGTTCCACGTTAATTTCACGTCTTAGCTCGCCCGAATGTTCTCTCAAAACAAATTCATAACGGTCTCCAATGCTTTATTCTTCATTGAATTCTCGATGACGAGCCATCAACATTACCTCTTTCTGAATTGATCAGTATATAACTATTCTATAAATTATCGAGGGAGTCTAAAGAAAAATAGACAACATATTGACAAAGTAATGAGAAATGTTAAGATATATAGACAATAAGTTGTCCATTCAAGGAGGGAACATTGTGGATTATTCTAAGGAACTGAAAGATTTATTTTTAATGCAACAGTCTTACGCTACATTTTTTTCCACTTTAAACAAAATCCAATCACGCGGAGACGATTATTATGAAAGCTTAACGTCGAGGCAATTTATGACGATGGTTGCCATACTGCATTTACCGGAAGAGGAAACGACATTCAACAACATTGCAAAAAAATTAGGCACTTCAAAACAAAACATCAACAGACTTGTCAGCGGTATTGAAAAAAGAGGTTATGTCATCACTGTACCAAGTAAACGCGACAAGCGTGCAGTTAATGTGAAGATTACTGATTCAGGAAAGCGTGTCATGGAGGAATGCGGTGAAAAAGCGGTGTATTTTATGGCCGATCTATTTAAAGGCTTTTCGACGGAAGAGCTGGAAACATTGTGGATTTTATTGAAGAAACTGTACAGTTTTGACGGAGAAGAACAGGATGGTTTTGAAGAAGACGCTGCTGATTTTGACATTGAACAAAACCGAGACAATTTGAAAACAAATTTATTGCAGGAATTCGCAAAACGGAGAAAGTAAAAAGGAGAACCAACTATGAACAACGTAGCAACAGTAGAAAACTTGAAAATGCAGTATGAAAACAAAACGGCAGTAGATGGGATTTCGTTCGAAGTGAGAGAGGGGGAAGTGCTTGGCTTACTAGGTCCAAATGGTGCAGGAAAAAGCACAACCATTCATATTTTATCAGGAGTATTGTCGGCCAGTTCCGGTAACGTTTCGATATTAGGCCATAGTGTGAAAAAAGGGTCAAAGGAAATGAAGAAAGGCATTGGGATTGTGCCTCAAGATATCGCGATTTATGAGGAGATTTCAGCTGAGAAAAATGTTCGTTTTTTTGCCAGCCTTTATTCTCTTAAAGGAGAAGAACTGAAAGCCCGAGTCAAAGAGGCTTTGGAGCTCGTACAGCTATACGACCGGAAAGATGACAAACCAAAGACGTTTTCAGGCGGGATGAAAAGAAGATTAAACATTGCGTGCGCCATTGCCCATCAGCCGAAACTGATTATCATGGATGAGCCCACGGTAGGAATCGATCCGCAATCCCGGCATCACATTTTGGAATCGATAAAAGAGCTGAAAACAAAAGGCGCAAGCATCATTTACTCTACACACTATATGGAAGAAGTCGAGGCAATTTCAGATCGTATTATGATCATGAATGAAGGAAGAATTATTGCCAATGGAACAAAAGAAGAGCTGTACAGAGAAGTCAATAAAGAAATAACATACGCTTTTCAACTGGCGCATGTTCAGCGATTAAATAAAAACTCGATTAGAGAAATCATAGGAGTGACAGGAGTTGATTTCTCTGACCATCAACTGAATGTTACCGTTCAAAAGAACCAAGATCACCTGAGTGAAATCATATTAGAATTGAGTGCCCAAGGCTGCAGCATCCTAAACATGAACAAAAAAGAGGCATCGTTAGAAACGGTATTTTTAGAGCTGACGGGAAGAAATTTAAGAGATTAGGAGAGCAAAATGAGTTTGTTAAAATTAATAACATTTGATTTTATGAATATTTTAAGGAATCCGGTTCTTGTAATAGCCAATACGGTCTTTCCTTTTGTTCTGATTCTGGTCATGGGCTTTGTTACGAAAAGCAGCTTTGGAGCAGGCGGGGTCAGTTCTTATGATTATTACGGAGTGAATATGATGATTTTCACTGCAGCTCTGATTGCTATGACGACCTCTAATACGTTTATGGAGGAAAAGGTGAAGAAGGCGAACCTTCGTATTGTGTATGCGCCGGTTTCGACAACTAGTATTTATCTTTCTAAATTACTATCAACCTTTATATTCAGTGTCATTATGTACAGCATGAATGTGTTGATAGCCCAAACGATTTTTCATTTGAACTTTGGAGGACAATATCTTACGTATTTCATGCTTTTATTGTATGTATTTTTATTTTTCGGTTGCTGTTTTGGCACAATGTTCTGCAGTTTGTTCAAGAATGAAGAACAGGCGAATGGGATTATGCAAATTCCGATAGCTTTTTTTGTTTTCTTTGGCGGCGTATTTTTCGGAATTCATAGATTTGGAGATACCGTCAATCAGATATCGATTCTTTCTCCGATTAAATGGGTAACAGAATGTTCATTTCGTCTCATTTATGATCATGATTTCAGTATGCTGCTGCCTGTTATGTCAGGACTAATATTGGCTTCAATCATTTGTATTGCCGTTTCTCATGTTGTATTTAAGCCGGAGGGATATATATGCTGAGTTTATTCCAAAACAGGTGGGAGCGAATCCTGACCAAAAAAGCCATTATTATCATTGCATTAATCATTATCCCTCTGATGATTGGCGTTGCGATTATGTTTTCCGGGAAGCCGGTTTTCAAAGAAACAATCGCTTTTGTTACAGAACTGGACGAAGTTCATCATTTGCCGAGTGATTCTGCATTTAGAGTGGTAACGGTACATCAGAAGCCGAAGTTTTCTGATCTGATGTTAGGGAAATACGCAGCCATTGTAGAAAAAAATCAACTTGATTACAAAGTAACCACGTTGAAAAGTAAAGCGGATCAAAAAATGATTCAGCAATTTTTTGAGACTGGAGAAATGCCAGGTAGCTACCAGGGAGAGGATGAATTAAGGACGGAACGGGGAACGGGAACGAATATATTAGGCTTTATCATGATGCTTGTATTGATGCAAGGTGTGGCATTAGCTGCGTTATATCCAGAAGACCGGATGCTCAAAACCTTCAAAAGGATTTTAGTGTCTCCCGTGCATGTGGGGAAATATTTGTTGGTTCAGTTTATCTTTACTTTTTTATGTTTATACATACCCACTTACTTCGCCATCCTGATTACAAATGTACTCTTTCATGCTGAAATTGGTTTCCGTTTAAATATTCTTGCTGGGTTACTGGGTGTTCTTACAGTGCTTGCAACAGCATTCGCTATCTTTATGGCTTCTGTGATGGATCGAAACATCAGTTTGATGACGAGTGGTATCAGTGTGATCACGTGTGTATTGTCAGGCTGTTTTATTTCTTTTGCTCCACATCATCCAATATTGAATGCTCTTTGTGCGATACTGCCGCAAAAAGCGTATATGACTTTCATTCACGGGGTAGAAATGGGGGATTCAATGTGGGAATACAAAACTCAGGTTATTTATATTTTGATGTGGTCGGCTGCGTTTTGTTTTCTTGGGGATTTTATCACAAGAAGAAGAACCAATAAAGGGATTTATGAGTAGGGGAAAAAAGTTATTAGCTTTGTTTTAAGAGATGAAAATCTTGTAGGGATTGATCAAGAATCAAAACGTCACAGCTGGTGCAGGTCATGAATCGGACATTTTAAAGGAAAAGGGATGTGCGCACAGACCAAGAGAATGATGTCATTCTCTTGGTTTTACAATAGAATACACATTTGTATCGTATGGAGTACCATTTTGATACATGTACTGTCTTAAAACGCCTTCTTTTTGAAAACCCATTTTTAGAAGCAGACGATTTGATGCTTCATTAGCGGTAAATACAACTGCGCCAATACGCGTCAGTCCAAGGGCAGAAAATCCGTAAGATACGACCTTTGAAATGACTTCTGATGCAAATCCGTTTCGCCAATGCTCCGGGATGATTTCATAACCGATTTCCGCGCGCCTATGCTTTTGGGCCAGAGCGTGAAAGCCAATTGTTCCGATCAGTTCTTTAGTGTCCCGTCTTTCAATTCCCCACCGTATACCGCGTTTTTCTTGATAGAGGGCAGCAAACGTTTGAATCATTGAAATGGCCTGTTCTATAGATTCCATGTTTTCAAGCCCATAATAGCGTGTCACCTCATCGTTTGAGAAACAAGCAAAAATGGCTTCTGCATCCTGATCTGTGATTTGCCTAAGTATAAGCCGATCCGTTTCTAATATAGGAAACATTCAACCACTCCCCACGTTTGTGTTTTTGTTTATCATATCCCTTTTATTTCCTCTTTTCTATAGCGAAATCAACCAATGCAGCAAAGGAACGAATTTGTGTTTCTAGTTGCTCTTTGTTTCTGCTGAATTGTTTCAAACGATGGCCGTTCGCGCCTGATGGATGGGGAAAGCCGTTAAGGCAAATCAAATTCTGGAGGCTCTGCTGTCTGATCAATGTTTCACACACTGTTTCGGCCGCTTTTCCTAACGGAATGAGAAGAGCTGGTCCCGTCACATGGTTAAGCTCCGCAGGGAAGTGTCCAAAAGCATAAGTGCTTAGGATAGGAGAATGAGTGATAGCCGGTTTGTATCCGGTATAGTTTTTTTGCTGGATAAAGACAGGATATTTAATAACGGAAGTTGTATGGAGCATATGCCGTAATTCTCCAAAAAGCTTTGCGGCGCTTTGAATGCCGAAAGCTTGCGGCAGCCCGCATAAATCCAGCATGGTGATAAGGTTATGTCTCATCGACCCGGAGAAACCCGCTGCTATTTTTGTATCTACCGCCATTTGCTCAAGAGTGCGGCCTTGCCGCAGACTTTCGACTGCTGTTTCGTACGCTGTTTTCATCTGGGAAAAACCCGGCGTGATCCCGGCAATCACAATCGTAGCAGTCCGATTGATATATTCATTATGAGGTGAATAGTAGATGTCAAGTTCATTTTCTTGATGGAGATGAAATGGAGAAATAAGTAAATCCGACTTTGTAAGTGAAGAGGGAAGAGAATGTAGTTTTTCTGCGAACTCCTTTAAGCAGCTGCGGTTTACAATCATGCGAAAGCCTCCTCAAAAAATGATATCCCATTGTCCATTCTGATCGAAACAACGGGATATCATTCATCATGACCTGCTATTTAAATGGCCAGCCTGCCACACCTCTTTAACGGCTTTAGGAACTTCTTTCACTTCAGCTGCGGTCTGCTGAAACGCGGATTTTTTCATTTGGACATCCTGCTGAATCTTCTTTTGTTTTTGCGTCAGCAGCTCTGTTTCTGTTTTTAATCCTTCGATTTGTTTTTGCATAGCCTGCGTAACAGAGGAAAGCTCCTTTAGTGCAGGGTCCATTTTTTTCTTGTTTTGAATCACGGTAACTCCTAAGAAGATAATAGAAACTGCTAATACTGCAAGACTGATATAAACAATAATCATATGTTCACTCCTTTTCTTATGTCATTACCCTGTATCCGTTTTTTTAATCAGAAGAAATGATATTTACACAGTTCGTTTGATTTGCGTATTGGATGTATTGTACTTATAATGTGATATCGTACATATGTAAACAAAGAAAGGGTGCTTCAATTGCAAAGTTTACAACATAAAACTGCACTAATCACAGGCGGAGGCAGAGGAATTGGCCGCGCTACTGCTCTGGCGCTTGCCAAAGAAGGCGTGAATATCGGGTTAATTGGCCGGACTTCCGCTAATGTAGAAAAAGTGGCTGAAGAAGTCAAAGCGCTTGGTGTAAAAGCTGCATTTGCTGCTGCAGATGTAAAAGATGCCGATCAGGTTAATCAAGCTGTAGCTCAAGTGAAGGAACAGCTTGGTGATATCGATATCCTCATTAATAACGCCGGCATCAGCAAATTTGGCGGTTTCTTAGATCTGTCAGCCGATGAGTGGGAAAATATTATTCAAGTCAACCTAATGGGTGTGTACCATGTCACGCGCGCGGTGCTTCCGGAAATGATCGAACGCAAAGCCGGAGACATCATTAATATTTCATCTACAGCGGGCCAAAGAGGAGCAGCTGTAACAAGTGCTTACAGCGCTTCTAAATTTGCCGTTCTCGGGTTAACAGAGTCTCTTATGCAAGAAGTGAGAAAACATAATATCAGAGTCAGTGCGTTAACGCCGAGCACTGTCGCTAGTGATATGTCTATCGAATTGAACTTAACAGACGGTAACCCTGAAAAAGTTATGCAGCCTGAGGATCTTGCTGAGTACATGGTGGCACAATTGAAATTAGATCCACGCATTTTCATCAAAACAGCGGGATTATGGTCAACAAATCCTTAAAAATGAAAACCTGTCGAAAGACAGGTTTTTTATTTGAATGAAATCCGTACCGGTAAAATGCGATATGTAAACCTGACAATCGTTTAAATTGAAGATAGCAGTGAGTGCAGACTATAATAGAACTAAGAAAACTATGTACCAAATGTTCAGTTGGAATTTATTTTTTCCACTACACCTATAATCAGTAAACATGAAATGACTGGACTATCAGTCTTTAATATAAAGAAGGAAAACAATAAAAGAAAATTGAATATTTAGTACATAGTGTTGTCAGTGACAGAAGAAGGAGTGCATATGATGAAAGAAGAAAAAAGGAGTTCAACAGGCTTTTTAGTGAAACAGCGCGCATTTTTGAAGCTTTATATGATAACGATGACAGAGCAAGAGAGACTCTATGGGTTAAAGCTGCTTGAAGTACTTCGGTCTGAATTTAAAGAGATTGGTTTTAAACCAAATCATACAGAAGTATACCGGTCTTTGCATGAGCTTCTTGATGACGGGATATTAAAACAAATTAAAGTAAAAAAAGAAGGGGCTAAGCTCCAGGAAGTCGTCCTCTATCAATTTAAAGATTACGAAGCTGCCAAGCTATATAAAAAACAGCTGAAGGTAGAGCTGGATCGCTGTAAAAAACTGATTGAAAAAGCTCTCTCAGATAATTTTTAATAGAAACAAACACCCGGCGCAGCAGTATGAACCGGGTGTTTTCTGCTTTTCATTATACATATTTGTCGAAAAGAAACAATACAAATCAATGATGACCTTCAAACTTGACATCATTTCCTCACGTGGTAACATTTTAAACGTGTGAAAATGCGAACAAAAAAGCGAACAAAGGAGATGTTACCGATCTTTGATCAAAAGAAAGTAGCCTTTATAGGAGCAGGATCTATGGCGGAAGGAATGATATCAGGTATCGTTCGTGCCAACAAAATCCCGAAACAAAACATCTGCGTAACAAACCGCAGCAATACAGAGCGATTAACTGAACTTGAACTTCAATATGGAATCAAAGGCGCCTTGCCGAACCAACTATGTATTGAAGACATGGATGTGCTCATTTTGGCAATGAAGCCAAAAGACGCCGAAAACGCTCTGTCATCACTAAAATCACGTATTCAACCCCATCAATTAATATTGTCGGTCCTTGCCGGCATAACCACCTCTTTTATTGAACAATCATTGCTTAATGAACAGCCGGTTGTCAGAGTGATGCCCAACACTTCCAGTATGATTGGCGCTTCTGCAACAGCTATTGCCCTTGGCAAATATGTGTCGGAAGACCTGAAGAAGCTGGCCGAAGCATTGCTCGGATGCATGGGCGAAGTCTATACAATCCAAGAAAATCAAATGGATATATTCACCGGAATTGCAGGCAGCGGCCCCGCGTATTTTTATTATTTAATGGAATTCATTGAAAAGACAGGCGAGGAAGCGGGCCTCGATAAACAGTTATCTCGAAGCATCGGCGCACAGACACTTTTAGGTGCCGCAAAAATGCTCATGGAAACAGGAGAACATCCTGAGATCTTAAGAGATAATATCACGTCACCGAACGGAACGACAGCAGCGGGGCTGCAAGCCTTGAAAAAAAGCGGCGGCGGAGAAGCGATTTCTCAAGCAATAAAGCATGCGGCTAAGCGTTCAAAGGAAATCAGCGAAGATATCGAAAAAACTGCAACGCCGCTATCAGGAGTGATAAAGTGACGCCTGATACAAGCATGAAAAGAGTCGTTGTGAAGATTGGAAGCAGTTCATTAACAAGCCTTCATGGAGAAATCAGCATTCGAAAATTAGAAGCGTTGGTCGACCAGGTCGTCAAACTCAAAGACGCCGGTTATGAAGTGATTTTGGTTTCCTCAGGCGCAGTGGCGGCAGGATATCGGAAGCTCGGATTTATCCAAAGGCCCGAGAAGCTTCCAGAAAAACAAGCATCAGCTTCAATCGGCCAGGGATTGCTGATGGAGGCTTATTCAAAGCTGTTCTTGGCACACGGCTATGTCGCATCCCAAATTTTAATTACGAGAAGCGATTTTTCTGATGAATATCGATACAACAATGTCAGGAATACAATGAATGTACTGCTCGAGCGCGGCATTATCCCGATCATAAACGAGAATGACACAGTTACTGTCAATCGGCTCAAGTTTGGCGACAATGATACGCTCGCGGCAAAAGTCGCAGGTTTGATTGATGCAGATATGCTTGTGATTTTATCAGATATAGACGGATTATATGACGGCAATCCGCGCACAAATCCAGAAGCGAAAAGGATACAGCGGGTAAGTGAAATAACACCTGACATCGAAGCATGCGCAGGTGACACTGGAAGCATCGTTGGCACCGGCGGCATGCGTTCTAAGCTTGATGCGTTTAAAATCGTAATGGCGTCTGGCATTAAAGGTTTCCTAGGTCAGGCAGATGCCGGCGATATTTTATACCACGCCGTTCATGAACAGGCGGAAGGCACCTATTTTGAAGCAGAAGGAACGCTTCCGTTGAATCAAAAGGAGCAATGGATCGCTTTTAATTCCGGCCCGGAAGGTGAAATGATTTTATCAGATGATTGTTCACGAAAAATAACAAACGGCCAATCGAGTTTATACCTGGACGGTGTACAGAAGATTAAAGGGAAATTCAAAAGCGGTTCAGTTGTTCGGCTGATGAATTCAAAAGGGACGGAAATCGGCCTTGGAATCGTCAATTACTCTTCTGTACAGCTTCAAGAACCGGAAAAGAAAAAGGAACTGACAAACAGAGCTCTAATTGATCAAGAAGCATTTGTTTGCCATGTGGATTTTTCTTTACCTGTAAATTAATTTGCAGAAAAAAACCCGAAGCTTCTATATAGAAGCTCGGGTTCATTTTTTTATTGATACTGCTCCAGCTTAGAGAAAAATTGAATGACAAACTCATAAAAATCATTCGCAGAAGGCGCAAGCTCTCTATTTTTCGGTTTAATGATTCCGACAGTCCGTTTTACTTGAGGGAACTCAATTGGAATTTTCACAGTAAAACGAGGTGTTGTTTCAGCAAAAGTACTTTCAGGCAGAAGGGTAACGCCCATTCCTGCGGACACTAACCCTTTGATAGCATCCAAATCCTCACCCTCCGTGGAAACGAGAGGAGCAAAGCCTGCTTGTTTGCAAGTATCAATTGCCATCTCTCTAAGTACAAATCCTTCCGGGAACAATACAAATTGGTCGTTGCGCAAATCGATTAAATGAACCGTTTTTTGTTTAGCAAGCGGATGATTTAATGGAACAAGCGCGTAAATTTTTTCAGTAAATAATATTTTTCCCGTTATGTCAGAGAAATTCGTCGGCACCGGCCCTAATAAGGCCAGATCAATATCGCGGTTTCTGACAGCTTCAATCAGAAACTTATAGGAGCCTTGGCGCAACAAAAATTCGACGTGCGGATATTCTTCTTTAAACGCTGAAATGACAGTCGGCAAAAGCTGGCTGGCGAGGCTTGTAGGAAAGCCGATCTTTACCGTTCCGCGATGCGGGTCAAGATACTCATCAATTTGTTCTTTCGCATAATCAATGGCTTTCATCGCCGTTTTCACATGAATCAAAAATTCTTTTCCGATTGGCGTGAGTTTGATATTTCTCCCTTCACGCTCAAATAAGGTCACATTTAATTCTTCTTCAAGATTGGCAATTTGTCTGCTGATTGCTGATTGGGCCACATGCAAATGATCAGCGGCTTCTGAAACGTGTTCTCTTTCAGCCACCTCCATAAAATAACGCAGTTGGCGCAGCTCCATGTTTGTCTCACATCCATCTATCTCATTTTGAGATTCTTTTGATCTAAATTATATATTGTTTATATCGTTTTGAAAACCTACAATGATTATAGAGTTGTTAGATTTTATGACCGGTATTATCGGAAATTGATCGGGGGAGAGGAATTATGACGTACAATCAAATGCCAAAAGCTCAAGGTCTCTACCGTCCTGAATTTGAACATGATGCATGCGGAATCGGCCTATATGCACACTTAAAGGGCAAGCAGACTCACGACATTGTCAAACAAGGACTTAAGATGCTTTGCCAGCTAGACCATAGAGGAGGGCAAGGCAGTGATCCGGATACAGGAGACGGAGCCGGCTTACTGGTTCAAATCCCTGATGCTTTCTTTAGAAAAGAGTGCAAAGACATCAATCTGCCAGAAAAAGAACGTTACGGGGTAGGAATGGTCTTTTTCTCACAGAAAGAAGATGAAAGAAAAAAAATTGAAAAGCAAATCAATGCACTGATTGAACAAGAAGGCCAAGTCGTTCTTGGATGGAGAACTGTACCTGTAAATGTCGGAAAAATCGGAACAGTGGCGCAAAAAAGCTGTCCGTTTGTCCGTCAGGTATTTATCGGCGCAAGTTCTGATCTAAAGGACAATTTATCTTTTGAACGAAAATTGTATGTCATTCGTAAACAGGCTGAAAATTGGGGAGTAACGGAAGGTCTTGATTTTTATTTTGCCAGTTTTTCAAGCCAGACCATTGTTTACAAAGGCCTTTTAACACCTGAACAGGTTGATGCATTTTATTCTGATCTGCAAGACGAAGCATTCGTTTCTGCTTTTGCGCTCGTTCATTCACGCTTCAGTACCAACACATTCCCTACATGGGAAAGAGCGCATCCTAACCGCTATTTGGTTCACAATGGTGAAATTAACACCCTTCGCGGAAATATCAACTGGATGAGAGCACGTGAGCAGCAATTTGTTTCTGAAAGCTTCGGTGAGGACTTAAACAAGATTTTGCCGATTCTCAATGCTGATGGCAGTGACTCTTCCATTTTGGATAACGCATTTGAGTTTTTTGTGATGGCTGGACGCAAACCGGCACATACGGCAATGATGCTCATTCCAGAGCCTTGGACGGAAAATACGCATATGTCCAAGGAAAAAAGGGCGTTCTACGAGTACCATAGCTCCCTGATGGAGCCTTGGGACGGACCGACAGCTATTTCATTTACTGACGGTAAACAAATCGGGGCGATCCTTGACCGGAATGGTCTCCGTCCGGCCCGTTATTATGTCACAAAAGATGATTATATTATTTTCTCATCTGAAGTAGGCGTTATTGAAGTTGAACAGGAGAACGTTTTATATAAAAACCGCCTTGAGCCTGGGAAAATGCTTTTAATCGACTTGGAAGAAGGCCGTATTATCTCCGATGAAGAAGTCAAAACACAAATTGCAACTGAGTATCCGTACCAAAAATGGCTTGAAGAAGAGCTCGTACAAGTGAATCCTGATCCGGAGTCAAGAGAAGAAGAACAATTTAGTGATCTTCTTACTCGCCAGAAGGCATTCGGATACACATATGAAGATATCCAAAAGTATCTAATTCCTGTTATTAAAGAAGGCAAAGATCCCCTTGGTTCAATGGGGAATGACGCTCCGCTTGCTGTACTTTCTGACCGAGCGCAATCACTGTTTAACTACTTTAAACAGCTGTTTGCACAAGTAACGAACCCGCCAATCGACGCGATTCGTGAGCAGCTTGTCACTTCAACGATGACTTGGCTCGGTGCGGAAGGCGATCTTCTTCATCCGAGTGAACGAAATGTTCGCCGGATTAAACTGTATACACCTGTTTTATCCAATGAACAGTTTTACGCATTGAAAACGATTGTTCATCCTGATTTAAAAAGCCAAAAAATTGATGTGCTGTTTTCAGAGGATCTTGAACGCGGATTAAAGGACATGTTCACACAAGCAGAGAAAGCCATCAGCCAAGGCGTAAGTTTGTTAATTTTATCAGACAAAAAGATGAACGAACGACTGACACCAATTCCGCCGCTTCTGGCAGTAAGCGCGCTGCACCAGCATTTAATCCGCAAAGGGCTGCGTACGAAGGTCAGTATTATTGTGGAATCGGGAGAAGCGCGTGAAGTGCATCACTTTGCAGCATTAATCGGTTATGGCGCGGATGCGATTAACCCTTATCTCGCTTATGCGACCTACAAGCAAGAAATTGATGAAGGCCGTTTGGATATCAGCTATGAAGAAGCGGTCAGTAAATATGGAAAAAGCATTACAGAGGGCGTCGTAAAAGTGATGTCTAAGATGGGAATTTCAACTGTGCAAAGCTACAGAGGCGCCCAAATCTTTGAGGCAGTAGGAATCAGCCGCGATGTAATCGACCGCTATTTCACAGGTACTGCATCACAGCTAGGCGGCATCGATTTACAAACAATTGCAGAAGAGGCACAGCGCCGCCACCGGGAAGCGTATCAGGATGATTACAGCAAAACGCTTGAACCGGGAAGTGACTTCCAATGGAGAAATGGCGGAGAGCATCATGCGTTTAATCCGAAAACGATTCATACTTTGCAATGGGCGTGCCGCAGAAATGATTACAATCTGTTTAAACAGTATACAAAAGCGGCTGATGAAGAACGCATCGGATTTTTGCGGAACTTGTTCGCATTTGACGGAAACCACAAGCCTTTGAAGTTGGAGGAGGTTGAATCCGCTGAATCGATTGTCAAACGCTTTAAAACGGGTGCGATGTCATTCGGGTCCTTGAGTAAGGAAGCGCACGAAGCTTTGGCAATCGCAATGAACCGTCTTGGAGGAAAAAGCAACAGCGGTGAAGGCGGAGAAGATCCCAAACGCTTTGTTCCAGATGAGAACGGCGATGATAGAAGAAGTGCGATCAAACAAATTGCATCCGGACGGTTTGGTGTCAAAAGCCATTACCTCGTCAATGCTGATGAGCTGCAGATTAAAATGGCTCAAGGTGCTAAGCCGGGTGAAGGCGGGCAGCTGCCTGGCAACAAAGTATATCCATGGGTTGCCGATGTCCGCGGGTCAACGCCAGGTGTCGGATTAATCTCACCTCCACCACACCATGACATTTATTCGATTGAGGATTTAGCCCAGCTGATCCACGATTTGAAAAATGCCAACCGTGACGCAAGAATCAGCGTAAAGCTGGTGTCAAAAGCAGGTGTAGGAACAATCGCTGCAGGTGTTGCCAAAGCGACTGCAGATGTCATTGTGATCAGCGGGTACGACGGGGGTACAGGTGCCTCTCCGAAAACCAGTATTAAACATACAGGGCTTCCATGGGAGCTTGGCCTTGCAGAAGCACATCAAACATTAATGCTGAACGGACTTCGTGACCGTGTTGTATTAGAAACAGATGGAAAGCTTATGACGGGCCGCGACGTTGTGATGGCTGCCTTGCTCGGCGCCGAAGAATTTGGTTTTGCAACAGCTCCGTTAGTTGTACTCGGCTGTGTCATGATGCGTGCCTGCCATTTGGATACATGCCCTGTCGGTGTAGCGACACAAAATCCAGAGCTTCGCAAAAAGTTCATGGGAGATCCTGATCATATTGTGAATTATATGCTGTTCATTGCCGAAGAAGTTCGTGAGTACATGGCTGCGTTAGGCTTCAAGACATTTGATGAAATGATCGGCCGCACTGATGTACTTCATGTAAGTGAACGGGCGAAGGGGCACTGGAAAGCAGGCCAGCTTGATTTGTCTACACTTCTTTATCAGCCTGAAGGAGTGCGGACATTCCAATCTCCGCAAAATCATAAAATTGATCAATCGCTTGATATCACAACAATTCTCCCGGCTGTACAAGAAGCCATCGAATCTGGAAAAGAAGCTGATATTTCGATTGAAATCAATAATACAAATCGTGTAGCCGGAACGATAACCGGCAGTGAAATCTCAAAGCGCTACGGAGATGAAGGGCTTCCTGAAGATACAATCAAGCTGCAATTTACCGGATCAGCCGGCCAAAGCTTTGGAGCTTTCGTTCCTAAAGGGATGACGCTTTATTTGGACGGAGACTCAAATGATTACGTCGGAAAAGGGCTTTCTGGCGGAAAAATCATTGTCAAGTCACCAGAAGGATTCAACTCTGCTTCGGATGACAATGTCATTATCGGCAACGTGGCTTTTTACGGTGCGACAAGCGGAGAAGCATATATTAACGGACGTGCTGGTGAACGCTTTGCCGTTCGAAACAGCGGTGTGAACGTAGTTGTAGAAGGCATTGGCGACCACGGCTGTGAATACATGACTGGCGGCAGCGTTGTCGTTCTCGGTGAAGTAGGCAAAAACTTTGCGGCAGGTATGTCCGGCGGAATCGCTTATGTACTGGCCGAAGATGTCAAAGCGTTTAAACGCAAATGCAACCTTGAGATGATTTTATTTGAATCATTAGAGGATGAGAAAGAAATCCAGCAAATCAAAGCAATGCTTGAAAGACATACTGCGTATACAAACAGCCAAAAAGCAGAAGATCTGCTTGATCAATGGGAAGACAGTGTGAAAAAATTCGTCAAAGTCATTCCGAAAAACTATAAACAAATGCTCGCAAGCATCCAAGAGCAAAAAGCTGCAGGTTTATCAGATGAAGAAGCCATCATGTTCGCTTTTGAGGCCAACACGAAGCCAAAGCAGAATACAGCAGCATCGGGACAAAAACAAGCGGTAGTACAGTAAGGAAGGGGAGAGGAACATGGGGAAACCAACTGGATTTATGGAGATCAAACGAGAAAAACCTGCGGAGCGGGACCCTCTCACTCGCTTAAAGGATTGGAAAGAATATTCTGCTCCTTTTTCAGAAGAAGCATCGAAACGGCAAGGGGCGCGGTGCATGGATTGCGGTACACCGTTTTGCCAGATCGGTGCGGACATTAACGGATTTACATCCGGCTGTCCGATTTACAACTTAATTCCTGAATGGAATGATCTTGTCTACCGGGGCAGATGGAAGGAAGCATTGGAACGTCTGTTGAAAACAAACAACTTTCCTGAATTCACAGGGCGGGTATGCCCCGCTCCTTGTGAAGGATCATGCACTTTAGCGATTTCAGATCCGGCCGTATCAATTAAAAACATCGAGCGGACCATTATCGATAAAGGATTTGAGAACGGTTGGATTCAACCTAGAATTCCAAAAAAACGAACAGGCAAAAAAGTGGCTATCGTCGGGTCGGGCCCAGCCGGACTGGCGAGTGCTGACCAGCTGAATCAAGCGGGACATTCCGTCACTGTTTTTGAGCGCTCAGACAGAGCGGGCGGCCTTTTAACATACGGCATTCCAAACATGAAGCTTGAGAAGGGCATTGTAGAACGCCGAATTAAATTGCTGACGCAAGAAGGAATTGATTTTGTCACGAACACAGAAATCGGTGTTGACATTACAGCTGATGAGCTAAAGGAGCAATTTGATGCTGTGATCCTATGCACAGGCGCTCAAAAACAGCGGGACCTCTTAATTGAAGGACGCGACTCAAAAGGAGTCCATTACGCGATGGACTACCTGACACTTGCAACAAAAAGCTATTTAGATTCTAATTTTAAAGACAAGCAATTCATTGATGCCAAAGGGAAGGATGTCATCGTAATCGGAGGCGGAGATACAGGAGCTGACTGTGTGGCTACTGCTCTGCGTCAAAAAGCCAAAAGCGTGCACCAATTCGGCAAACACCCGAAACTTCCGCCAACCCGCACGAATGACAATATGTGGCCTGAACAGCCACACGTCTTTACACTTGAATATGCATACGAGGAAGCAGAAGCAAAATTCGGAAGAGATCCGAGAGAATACTCCATTCAAACGACAAAAATGGTTGCGGATAAAAACGGAAAGCTGAAAGAGCTTCATACCATCCAAATGGAAAAAGTGAAAAATGAGCATGGAAAATACGAGTTCCGCGAGCTGCCTGGAACGGAAAAAGTATGGCCTGCTCAGCTTGTCTTTATCGCTATCGGCTTTGAAGGCACAGAACAGCCGCTGTTGAAACAGTTCGGTGTTGATTCAGTAAATAACAAAATCAGTGCAGCATATGGGGATTATCAAACAAATATCGATGGTGTATTCGCCGCAGGGGATGCAAGAAGAGGCCAAAGCTTAATCGTATGGGCGATTAATGAAGGCCGTGAAGTGGCGCGTGAAGTGGATCGATATTTGATGGGGAGTTCAGTTCTTCCGTAAATAAAGGGGATTATCATATAAGAGAAACCGGTCTGGTTGCCAGCCGGTTTCTTTTTTTATTCCATTACGATCCCGATGTTTCCAAACTGTCTGCCTTCCTGCATTCTTTTATATGCTTCACATGCTTTTTCTAAAGGATATATCCGGTCAATTACAGGCCGCAGCTTATGTTTGTCAATGAAAGCGAGCATAGCTTGAAATTCCTCACCGCTTCCCATCGAGGTTCCCAAAACATTGACCTGAGGAAAGAATAGAGAACGCACCGGAAAACTGAGATTATCCCCTGAGCTTGCCCCAAAGCTGACAATACGGCCATTTGGTTTTACATGGCGGAAGTATTCCGAAAAGAGAGCAGGTCCTATGCTGTCAAGAACAACATCCGCCTTTTTTCCCTGCAACTGCTCATCCCAATTGCTGTAGCTGTCAAATGCGTAATCAGCACCTAATTGCAGCGCCTTTTTTCTTTTCTCCTCACTGCGGGAGGTCACGCTTACTGTTGCCTCAATCGCCTTAGCCATAAATAAAGCATAGGTTGCCACACCGCTGCCGATGCCGGGTATCAATAGATGCTCGCCTTTTTTTAATTGCCCCTTTGTAAACAAAGCCCGATATGCAGTTAAAGCGGATAAAGGTAAAACGCCCGCTTCTTCCCAAGATAAATAAGCAGGTTTTTTGATTGCATTTTGTGAAGGAATGATCACATATTCAGCAAGTGTTCCGTCCGAAGGACCTCCCAGAATCTCAGGTACAGGTGGTACATTCTCTGTTAAATCCCAGTTCAATGTCGGGAAAATGACTACTTCTGTCTGAACAGTAACATTTTTCACGCCTTCACCAATCTCTTCGATGATACCCGCGCCGTCAGAACCCAGTATCATGTGAGGATCTTGTTCCGATTTGTTTTTCATAAGAAACAAGTCACGATGATTCAGGCCCGCGGATTTTAATTTAACCTTTACCTCTCCGTATCCAGGCTTTGTTGATGGAACGTCCTCGACTGATAACCCCTGAAGGCCGGCTTTTCCGTTGTGAATTACAGCTTTCATGCTGTCTGCCTCCTCATTGAATTGTATTTTCATATCTTTACATATTTTACATAGCGGTTTTCTTCGAGTAAAATGAACAAATATGATAGCCAATATCACTTTTCATCATAGCAAGCAGGTGAGAGCGCGTGGAAAGCGGAGATTTAAAGATTTTTCAGGCTGTCGCCCGCGAAGGAAGCATAACGAAAGCAGCCCAAATGCTGAATTATGTTCAGTCGAATGTGACAGCCAGAGTGCATAACCTTGAGGAAGATTTGAATATCAGGCTTTTTCATCGAACGAATCGGGGGATGAAGCTGACTACTGCAGGAGAAAATCTTTTACAATATGCAGATCAAGTATTATCGCTGTTAGACAAAGCTGAAAAATCGACCCGAATGAGCAGGCAACCAAAAGGGCCTTTGCGGATCGGATCACTGGAAACGACGGCGGTAACGCATCTGCCTGAGCATGCAGCATCCTTCCTCAGGCGTTTTCCTGAAGTGGATTTATCAGTGAACACAGCGGATACGCATCATTTGATTCAACAGGTTCTTGATCATAAAGTTGATGGCGCTTTTGTATATGGGCCGGTTGAACACGCTGCAGTTAGACAACTCCATGTTTCCCATGATGAATTAGTTTTGATTTCATCACGAGAAGGGACGGCAGAAGACATGCTTCAGCAGCCGATGCTCTTTTTTGGGGCTGGCTGTTCTCATCGTGACAGGGTCAAAAGATTACTAGAGGAAGCAGGCATACACAATCAAAAAATCATAGAGTTTGGCACATTGGAGGCTATTATAAAAGGTGTTTCCGCCGGGATGGGTACGGCGCTGCTCCCAAAGTCCGCTGTTGACGGCTCCGAGCATCGTACAAATGTATGGATTCATAAACTGCCGCCAGCATATCAAGACTTAGAGATCGTCTTTATATACAGGAAAGACTTTTTTATTACGAGTGCGTTTCAGACATTTCTTGATGAGATAAACGAAATGAAAAGATGAAGATAGACGTGCATTAGCAGAATAAAGACGTTTGTCAAAGAAGCAGTCATCATTCTGTCATTTTGGATTGCAATCAGGGATACAGAGCATCAGCAATGCCCGTTGTTATTAAAGATCTGCATAAAAAAACTGTACTCATTTGAAGCGAGTACAGTTTTTTTATTTATTTACGTTTTAAATTAATGCCGATCGCCGCTCCGTTTCTGCTTGAATCAGCTACACCTTTAAAGGTGCCGTTTTCATGGTCGATCGATATGCTTTGCACGTTTCCGATATCCACCGGACTTGTGCCGAATTTGTGGCCCATCCCGTTTAGCTTGCTGAGGACATCTTTAGGAACTCCGTCTTCGTAACGGTAAGAGCTCATGCTGTTTGTATAAATTCTCGGCTCTTCAACAGCTGCTTTTAATTCCATACCATATTCAATGTGGTAGAGAATGGTTTGCAAAACGGATGAAATAATTGTCGCCCCGCCAGGAGATCCAACAGTGAGGACAGGCTTGTCATCCTTAAATAAAATCGTCGGGGTCATGCTGCTTAAAGGCCTTTTGTTTGGCTGTACTTCGTTAGCTCCGCCTGGTATCGCATCAAAATCCGTTAATTCATTGTTTAGGATGACACCGTAATCAGGGACCATAATACCCGTTCCGAACAGCTGTTCGATTGTTGTTGTATAGGAAACGACATTTCCCCAACGGTCAGCAACTGTAAAGTGGGTTGTTTGGCCTTCTACTTTGTCTTTCGGCTGTTCAACTTGTTTATAGTTTGCTGATCCTTCTTGGTATTTCCAAGGGTCACCGGCTTTCGGTTTTTTATTCACTTGATCTAGGTTGATTAATTGCTGGCGTTCTTTAATATAATCGGGGTGAAGCAAGCCTTTGAGAGGAACATTTACAAATTCGGGATCACCTGCGTAAGACGCACGGTCGGCATAAGACAAATGCATCGTTTCAGCAAGCAGCTGATATTTTTCCCATGAGCGGACATCATATTGTGAAAGGTTAAAATCATCAAGGATTTTCAGCATTTGCAATAAGAAAATACCGCCGGAGCTTGGAGGAGGAGTAGTAGCGATTTGATAGCCTTGATAGTCTCCCCAAATCGGTTCATCAATTGTAATGTCGTAATTTTCTAAATCTTTTTCTGTCATTGATCCGCCGAAATCCTGGACAGTGTCAGAAAGCGTCTTGGCGAATTTTCCTTTATAAAAAGCGTTAGTGCCTTTGGAGCGAATAAGCTTAAATGTTTTAGCCAAATCCTTTTGAATAAGGGTATCTCCTTCTTTAAGCGGTTCGCCATTTGGTAAAAATACATCTTTTGCGGCAGTCCGTGAAAGTTTTTCCTGATAATCAGAAATGGCATCTGCCAACACAGAATCAATCGGAAAGCCTTTTTCAGCGAGTTTAATAGAAGGGGTAATTAATTGCTTCATCGAACGGGTTCCCCATTTATCCAAGGCTTCTTCCAGCCCTTTCAGAGTGCCTGGAACACCAACGGCAGTACCTTTTGTTACACGTTCAGAGAAAGGTATTGCTTTTCCGTTTTCGTCCAGAAACATATCAGGAGTTGCGCCTGCTGGAGCACGCTCACGGCTGTCGATTATCGTTGTATCCTTCGTTTTTCCGTCATACACCATCATAAAACCGCCGCCGCCAATACCTGACATCATCGGCTCTGTTACATTGAGTGCAAATTGAATGGCAACCGCTGCGTCAATAGCATTTCCTCCTTTTTTCAGCACATCAGCACCGATTTCAGAAGCAAGAGGATGTGCGGTCGCAACCATGCCGTCTTTTCCAACATCTACTTGTTTGTACTCATCGTAGCTTTTGGGCGGTTTTTTAGCTTCCGCGTGAAAAGGGACACTTCCAGCGACTAACAGAACACTAAGCAGAGCTGTTAAACAGACGTTCCACGTTCTTTTCATGTTCTCCCTCCTATATGAAGCTGTATTGTTACAATCTTAGCGTAAAAAAATTACAGCGTTTTCACAAGTGACAAATGGTATATTATATAGTGCATAAAGCCGTTTTTCTGTGCAAAATTGATTATATTGATATGAGCCATGTGCTATATTAGAATCAGCATACGGATTAAGAAGGGACTGCTATATGTATTTAACGATTGAAGAAACAGCAGAATATACAAATCTTTCAGAGGATTATATTAAAAGCTTGGTGCTCGAAGGGAAAATCAGAGCCGTTCATGACGGGGAGCAATTTTTGATTTATAAGGAGCAGTTCAAAACGCATCTCGAACAGCTGGAGAATTACAAAGCACTTGTGCAGGAAATATTAAATGAACCAATCCCGGAAGATATTGATGTAAAGGATGAGGATTAGGACACAATTTGAAATTGTGTCTTTTTTTGTATGTTTTTTTGCGGAAGCTCCAGAAAATTGGGAGCTTCAGATTTCGTTTTAAGAGGTTTTTTGGTGATCAGTAGGGGGATAAGTATCCAAGAGGTTAAAAGCTTTATAAGAGGCTTTAAAGCTTATTTTATAGGGTGAAGGTTTGAAGAAGCTACTTTAAAAGATTATGTAACACTATGTATATTATGTTACATAAATGCCGCCGCACTTTGACATTCAACGTTTTTCAGCTATAATAGTAACATAGATCTCAAAACGTTACATAACGGTTTTTAAGGAGTTTTTTGATGCATATTGTACAGCCGATTCGCAGTCTAGAGAAAATCCAAGAAGTCAAACAGTATTTGCTTAACAAAAACAAGCGGGATTATTTTCTGTTTATTTTCGGCATCAACAGCGCGCTCCGCATTTCTGATATTCTGCCGCTGCAAGTGAAGGACGTTCAAAATAAAGATCATTTATGGGCGACTGAAAGCAAAACGAAAAAGAAAAGAAAGATTCTTATTTTAGAATCGCTGAAACAGGAAATATACGAGTATACGAAAGACATGAAGGAAAACGAATATCTTTTTAAATCAGTGCGGACCAGGAAGCCGATTTCCCGCATTCAAGCCTACAGAATTTTAAGAGAGGCCGCTGCGGCGTGCGGACTTGAGGAGATAGGGACGCATACACTCCGGAAAACGTTTGGCTATCATTTTTATCAGCGAACGAAAGACATCGCCGAGCTGCAGAGAATACTGAATCATTCATCACCATCAATTACAATGCGCTATATCGGTATTGATGAAGATACGACAAGAGCCGCGTATAAGGTTTTTGGAGGGCTTTAATACAAATCGCTTGAAAATATTGATCATCAGAGCTACTATATAAATACCAAAAGCTCTAGTAGCACAGCGGATAGTGCAGCAGTTTCCTAAACTGCAGGTCGGGAGTTCGAATCTCTCCTAGAGCGTTATATTCACAAAAAGACAACAGGCACTTTTCGCCTGTTGTCTTTCTTTATGCAAACCAAATAAAAAACGCCCGCTTATACCGGGCGTTTTTCTTATATAACTGCGTCAAATTGATTGACTTTCCATTTTTTATTTTCTTTCACGAATGTCACTTTCCGTTTTGCAGAAGGGGATCCGTCTAATGTAGGGACGGTAAATTCGTATGTGATTGTGCCGCCTTTTTTAGAGACCAGTTTAGCAGTTGATTTTTTCCAATTCAAAAGATTGTCTCCGTCACCGATTGGAACAGCAAGCTTTCCTTTTGAAACAGTGAAATGATAATCTTTAAAGCCTTTTTCGATTGCTGTTTTTGTAAAAATAGGAGTTAAGTAATTCACCGCTTTTGCTTTAGTGCCTAGATCACTGCACATGTATACATATTGAAGATTTTGATACTCGAATGTGCCTGATGGGCAAACTGCTTTTTTCACCTTTGGATTGTGGCCGCTCATGGTGTTCCAAAAATGTTCTCTAGCGGATAATGCCAACTGTAATGCTTGTTTTTGTGATAAATCGCCTGATGTATTTTTCGCAAATGCATTTGTGCTTAATGACAGAATAAGTGCAATGGTTGTTAGAAATAGAAGACATTTTTTCATTATCGCTCTCTCCTTCAAAATCTCTTTCTCTTATGTTACAAATGTTACAATAATTACGGATAGATTACAATACTTTTTCATAAATTATTTTTTATTCTTTTACTCACAAAAAATACGCCATTACTTGCTAGTTTATTCTTCATAAGCTAAAAAGATGTGTAAAATTAGAAGAATCGGGAAGGGTTTCATATGTGCAGTGATGAATAATAACATGTTACATATCCTGTTTTTGTCAAAAAATGAGGGCATGTTTAAAAACGATTTCAAATAAAGGAGTCCTTTAATATGGAAACATCACAAGAACCTCTTGTAACTCAAAAGAAAAGCAAACCATCAGTTTGGCGGTCGATGTCACTCTTTTTAGTGCCGCTTCTGCTGAGCAATGTGCTGCAATCAGTCGGCCAGCTAGTCGGGATGATGGCTGTAGGCAGATGGCTCGGTGTTGATGCAGTGGCAGCTGTATCATCCTTTTTCCCGTTATTTTTTCTTTTAATCTCATTTACGATTGGGATCGGTTCAGGAAGTTCGATTCTGATCGGACAAGCTTACGGAGCGAAAAATGAGGAACGGCTAAAGGCTGTTGTCGGGACGACGCTCACGTTTACATTTTTATTAGGCGTTGTGTTAGCCGTCATCGGCAGTATTTTCACCCTCGATATTCTTCGTTTAATGGGAACACCTGAAAATGTCATTCATGTCAGCGCTAACTATGCACGTATTTTATTTTATGCTATGCCATTTATGTTTTTATATTTTGCTTATACTACCTTTTTGCGCGGAACAGGAGATTCCAAGACACCGTTTTATACGCTGATTGTGAGCACGGTTATCAACATTGCGCTTTTGCCTGTCTTAATCCTTGGCATGTTTGGTTTTCCGAAACTGGGCATATACGGCTCGGCATATGCAACTGTCATTTCCACGATTGCGACTTTTCTCGTGTTAATGGTGTATTTACGAAAGCGAAAACACCCGCTGCAATTTGATAAAACAGTGCGTCGTTATTTGAAAATGGATAAGGAACTGCTGGTTCTCCTGCTGCGTCTTGGGGTCCCAGCAAGCATCAATATGATTCTTGTCTCATTATCAGAGATAGCGGTTATTTCATTCGTCAATCATTACGGCTCTAATGCAACAGCTGCATACGGAGTGGTCAACCAGGTGGCCAGCTATGTACAGATGCCGGCCGTCAGCCTTGGTATTGCGGTTTCTATTTTCGCTGCGCAATCCATCGGAGCGAACGAGTTTGACCGCTTAAAGCAGGTCATTCGCGTGGGGATTTGGCTGAATTATATCATTGGCGGCGTACTGATCATTCTGATCTATGTTTTTTCACATCAGATTTTATCGTTATTTTTAACCGAGCAAGAGACGCTTTACATTGCGCACCGTCTTTTGATGATTACATTGTGGAGCTATTTGCTGTTTGGAAATGCCCAAATTATTTCTGCAACGATGCGGGCAAGCGGAACGGTTTTATGGCCGACCGTCATCAGTATTTTTGCAATCTGGGGAGTAGAGGTGCCTGTCGCTTTCGTCCTTTCTCACTATACAAAGCTTGAAATACTCGGCGTCTGGGTCGGTTATCCAGCTGCGTTTGCCGTCAGCTTGCTGTTGATTTATGGGTATTATCAATTCGTCTGGAAAAAGAAACAAATCACACGTCTCATCCAATAGCCTTCGAATCACACCGTTCATAAGTTTGAACGGTGTTTTTTTATTTGATAGGGGAAAATATAAAATGGAGGAAATATGGTACAGTACATTGAATTCTTATACTAGCAATGAATCAAGGAGAGGTTGAGTAAACATGGCAAACTTTATTGAGAAAATCACGTATTTGGGAACGCCGGCCATCAAAGCGGGCAACGAATATCTAGAAATGATTGTTGTCCCTGAGTGGGGGAGCAACGTCATTTCTCTCGTGGACAAAACAACAAAAGTCCAGCTTTTGCGTGAACCGGAAACAGCAGAAAGTTTTCACGACACACCAACATTGTATGGCATTCCAATCCTGTTCCCGCCTAACCGCATAAGTGACGGTACATTCAGTTTCCGGGGCAGAACGTATCATTTTGATATCAACGAGAAGGATAAACACAACCATCTTCATGGGTTTCTTTACCATGAAAAGTGGAACGTAGTGACCGCGAAGAAAACTGATGAAGAAGTGATTGTTGAAACAGAAATTGATCTTTCTGAGCTCCCCCATGTGTATAAGCAATTTCCTCACCATGCCGTCGTTCGGATGACATACACGGTAAAAGGGAATACTCTATTTAAACATGCGACGGTCATGAACAAAGGAAAGGAAGCGTTTCCTTGGGGAATTGGTTATCATACTACATTTGTGTTTCCGGCAGAAAGCTCGTTATTCTCCCTGACAGCAGATCAGCAATGGGAGTTGGATGAACGCCTGCTGCCGACCGGGAAACTGATGGATGTACCGAATAAAGAAGCTTTGCATGAAGGAATGGATTTGCGCCACAAGCAGCTGGATGATGTCTTTTTATCTTCTTATCAGAAGAGGGGCGGAGAAAACCAGGCAGTCATTTATCATCAGCATGCACATATCAGCATTATTTATAAGGCAGATGAACAGTTTAAACATTGGGTTGTATACAATGCTGACGGAAAACAAGGGTATTTATGCCCTGAACCTTACACATGGGTGACAAACGCAGTGAATCTTGATTTACCTTCGTCACTCACTGGTTTACAAGTGCTGGAGCCGGGAGAAGAAACAACAGCTAAAAGCAGTATCACCATTGAACTGAATCATCAATAGCCAATGATGAAGCGCAGAGAGGCGGGGAAATTAATGAAAAAAAGCATAAAGCTTTATGTTGCTGTTTTACTGCTTTTCGTCGTTGCTTCGGTGCCTTATATGCATCAGGCTGCGCTTGCCGCTGAAAAACAAGATGCACTTTCCGGGCAGATCGATAAGATTTTAGCTGATCATCCTGCCCTCGAAGGCGCAATGGCCGGCATCACCGTTCGCTCTGCGGAAACAGGTGCTGTTCTATATGAACATTCAGGAGACACCCGAATGAGGCCTGCCTCTTCTCTAAAGCTTTTGACAGCGGCCGCGGCACTTTCTGTCCTTGGCGAGAACTATTCTTTTACAACCGAGGTCCGGACGGATGGAACACTGAAAGGGAAAAAGCTGAATGGTAACCTTTATTTGAAAGGGAAAGGCGATCCGACACTTTTACCATCTGATTTTGACAAAATGGCTGAGAAATTGAAACATTCCGGCGTAAAAGTAATTAAAGGCAATCTGATCGGTGATGATACGTGGCATGATGACATGCGATTATCACCTGATATGCCTTGGAGCGATGAATACACATATTATGGCGCGCCAATCTCCGCTCTAACAGCGTCTCCAAACGAAGACTATGATGCAGGCACTGTGATTGTTGAAGTCACCCCAAATCAAAAAGAAGGGGAAGAGCCTGCCGTGTCTGTCTCTCCGAAAACCGATTATATAACGATAAAGAACGATGCTGAAACGACTGCTGCCGGTTCAGAGAAAGACCTCACAATCGAAAGAGAGCATGGAACAAACACGATTACAATTGAAGGGAGCGTACCGGTTGACGCAAACAAGACAAAGGAATGGATTTCTGTCTGGGAGCCTGCCGGATATGCCTTAGATTTATTTAAGCAGTCACTAAAAAAACAAGGAATTACTGTGAAAGGGGACATCAAGACGGGTGAAGCACCTAGTTCTTCAGATGTGCTGCTCTCTCATCGCTCAATGCCTTTATCGAAACTTTTTGTGCCGTTCATGAAATTAAGTAATAACGGACATGCCGAAGTGCTCGTAAAAGAGATGGGGAAAGTGAAAAAAGGAGAAGGGAGCTGGGAAAAGGGGCTCGAAGTGTTAAACAGTACGCTTCCGGAATTTGGTGTTGATTCTAAATCACTCGTCTTAAGGGACGGATCAGGAATCTCACATATTGATGCTGTATCCTCAGATCAACTTTCACAGCTGTTATATGACATTCAGGATCAGAGTTGGTTCTCGGCTTATCTAAATTCTTTACCTGTTGCGGGGAATCCTGACAGAATGGTGGGCGGAACGCTGAGAAACCGCATGAAAGACACTCCTGCACAAGGAAAAGTAAGAGCAAAAACCGGATCGCTCAGTACGGTAAGCTCTCTATCGGGGTACGCAGAAACAAAGAGCGGAAAAAAACTTGTTTTCTCTATTCTTCTAAATGGATTGATTGATGAAGAGGATGGAAAAGATATTGAGGATCAAATCGCTGTCATTTTGGCAAATCAATAATAGCGGCAGACCTGTTTTCCATGAGAAAACAGGTTTTTTTATGTCTGTCTTTGTCGAACCTTCCAATAATTAGAAGAATGATGCACAAAAGCAAATTAGTTCGATTAAAAAGTAGTGTATAAGACCTTATGTAAAACAATACTTTTATCACTTTATATCCGGAAATTTGATAAAAAAAGAAACGAAAAATAAAGAAATAATACTATATTCAAAAAAATGTTATAAAAATTTAATGTTTTTTATTGTACTTTAAAAAATATCCGTTAATATAGTGCATATATGGATTATATAGTCATATAATTTCTTTTATTGTCATTTTTCTGCTTTTTTCTACTTTTTCTTATCCTCTTATTATGAGAACTGGAGGGAATCCGTTGAGCGAACATACTTATTCTTTAACCCATGCCCAAAGGAGAGTGTGGTTTACCGAACTGCTGGAGCCAGATACCAGCATTTGCAATCTCACAGCCTGTGTGAAATTCAAAGGCAATATTGAGCTTGATACTCTGGAAGGAGCGCTGAATCATTCCATCTCCCGCAACGACGCCATTAGATTTCAGCTGTTAGAAGGAGAAGAGCTTGAGCCGCGATTGCACCTTACTGAATATAAATATTATCCACTTAGAATAATTGATTTTTCAAATGTTGAAATGATAGAAATAGAGCAATGGATTCAGGATCAAGCGAGCATTCCATTTAAACTGTTCAACTCGCCTCTTTATCAATTTTACCTCCTTAGAATTGACTCTCATGAAGTTTGGCTATTTGCGAAATTCCATCATATCATAATGGATGGAATCTCTTTAAACGTGATGGGAAATCAAATTATAGATCTTTATCAAAAAATAAAAAAGAAAGATCCTTTACCTGATCAGCCGGAACCTTCTTACTTGAGCTACATCGAAAAAGAGAGTCAATATCTACAATCTCCGCGGTTTGCAAAGGACCGTTTATTTTGGACGCAAACCTTTGAGCACCCGTTGGAATACCACTCGTTAGCCGACCAGACGTCCTTACAAAAACAGAGCACATCTGCATCCAGAGACACCATCATTCTTTCACCTGATCTAGAGCAAACGATTCGAATCTTCTGCGAAGAACACAAGATCAATATCATTTCCTTATTTATGGCTTCATTTTACATATGCATCAGCCGAATCACTTCTAAAAAAGATCTTGCCATTGGCACCTACTATGGCAACAGAGGGTCAAAGGCTGAAAAAGAAATGCTCGGCATGTTCGTTAGTTCTCTTCCAATCAGAATAACGGTTGATCCTGACACAGATTTTCTTTCCTTTGTCCGCACAATAGGCAGGGAACAGCTTTCTGTTATGCGTCATCAACGATTTCCTTATAATTTGCTTGTAAATGAATTAAGAAATGAACAGAAGGATTTACACAACCTTATCGGTATATCTATGCAGTATCAGCCACTTCAGTGGCATAATGCAGATGATTTTGACTATGAAACAGCGCTTTATTTCAGCGGATACACCGCGAACGAGCTTTCAGTTCAAATACAAGAACGGATAGACAATGGAACCATTCAATTAAATTTCGACTATCAAAATACCTTGTTTTCTCTTGAGGATATTAAACGAATACAATCTCATTTGCTTACCATACTGGAAAACGCCCTTCAACATCCGCACAGCTTTATAAGAGAATTAGATATGACGAATACAAGAGAAAAGCAAAAATTGTTGTATGAGTTTAACAAGACGGAAGCTGTTTCGCCTAAAGCTTTCACCCTGCATGAGCTGTTTGAGCGACAGGCAGCTTTCACACCGGAGCGGCTGGCCATTCGCTTTTCAGGCGGTTCGCTGACATACGCTGAGCTTGATATGTACGCCAGCCGGCTGGCTGCGCACCTTACGGCACGCGGCGTCACAAACGAAAGTATCGTCGGTGTCCTGTCTGAACGCTCACCTGACATGCTGATCGCTGTCCTTGCTGTCTTGAAGGCCGGCGGGGCGTATTTGCCGCTTGATCCTGCGTATCCAAAGGAGCGGCTGAGCTACATGCTGAAAGACAGCGGGGCATCGCTCTTGCTGACACAGCCGGGATGCTCCGCACCGAACTTTTCTGGCGAAATGCTTGAAGTGGACATGACATCTCTTGAGCGTGAAGAAGTAAAACGTTATGTGTCTGCTTCTGTTAGCGACGGATCTCTCGCCTATGTCATTTATACGTCGGGATCCACCGGGCAGCCAAAAGGGGTAGCTGTTGAGCACCGCCAGGCTGTTCCTTTTCTGACCGGCATGCAGCACCAGTTTCCGCTTTCGGAAGATGACATTGTCATGGTGAAAACCTCTTTTTCCTTTGATGCGTCTGTGTGGCAGCTGTTTTGGTGGACTCTTTCCGGTGCTTCGGCGTATCTGCTTCCGCCCGGCTGGGAAAAAGACCCCGCGTTGATCGTACAAGCCATTCATCAGGAAAACGTGACAACGGCTCATTTTATTCCGGCTATGCTGAACAGCTTTCTCGATCAAGCGGAAATGTTAGCGCTCGGTGACGAGACAAGCCTGAAGCGTGTATTCGCCGGAGGTGAACCGCTTGCGCCGCGTACGGCAGCCCATTTTGCTTCTGTATTGCCGCAGGTCTCATTAATCCATGGCTACGGGCCGACAGAAGCAACGGTAGACGCGGCATTTTACGTATTGGATCCAGAACGGGACAGGGACCGCTTGCGGATTCCGATTGGGAAGCCCGTACCCGGTGCGCGTTTGTATGTTTTAGATCCGCATTTAGCCGTACAGCCTTCCGGTGTCGCCGGCGAACTGTACATTGCCGGAGCGGGTGTTGCCAGAGGTTATTTGAATCGGCCGGCATTAATGGAGGAGCGTTTTCTTGAAGACCCGTTTTACCCGGGGGAACGCATGTACAAAACAGGAGACGTGGCGCGCTGGCTCCCTGACGGGAATATTGAATTCCTGGGACGGTTGGATGATCAGGTAAAAATTCGCGGCTACCGGATTGAGCCGGGAGAGATTGAAGCGGCACTAAGAAATATAGAAGGCGTAAGGGAGGCGGCCGTTACCATACGGACAGACAGCGGCGAGCCGGAATTATGCGCTTATATAGAAGGGCTCCAAAGAAACGAAGTGCGGGCACAGCTTGAGAGACTGTTGCCGGGCTACATGATCCCAGCCTATATGATAGAGATGGAACAGTGGCCTGTTACGCCAAGCGGAAAGCTTGACCGAAACGCCCTGCCAGCTCCTGGCGGAGCGGCAGATGCGGAGACCTACACAGCGCCGAGAAACGTGACTGAGATGAAGCTTTCTCAGCTGTGGGAGGACG